>CAWKFR010000008.1:97500-708008 GCA_963848885.1 uncultured Thermoleophilaceae bacterium | reverse complement strand
CAGGTCAAGAACCCGGACGCCGTCTATCCGATCCAGGGCGCGCTCTACCACCCGCCCGGCGGCGTGATCCGCCACGACGCCGTCGTGTGGGGGCTCGCGCGCGGCGCCGACCGCGGCGGCGCCGAGATCCACCCCTACACCGAGGTCACCGGCATCGATCGCTCGAACGGGCGGGTGACCGGCGTGCAGACCAACCGCGGCCCGATCAAGGCCGGCACGGTGCTCAACTGCACCGCCGGCTGGAGCTCGCTGATCTCGGACATGGCGGGCGTGCGCCTGCCGATCACCACGCACATCCTGCAGGCCTGCGTGACCGAGCCGCTGAAGCCGTTCCTCGACGTGGTGATCGTGTCGTCGCAGATGCACGTCTACATCTCGCAGACCGACCGCGGCGAGGTGCTGATGGGCGCCGAGATCGAGCCCTGGACGACCTACCGCATGCAGGGCACGCTCAACTTCCTGCAGGAGGTCACGCGCCACACGCTCGAGCTGTTCCCGCAGCTGGAGCGCGCGCGGCTGCTGCGCAGCTGGGCCGGGCTGTGCGACCTCAGCCCGGACTACAGCCCGATCCTCGGCAAGACCGAGGTCGAGGGCTTCCACGTCAGCGCCGGCTGGGGCACCTACGGCTTCAAGGCGGCGCCGATCGTCGGCAAGACGCTCGCCGAGCTGGTCGCCACCGAGAACACCCGACCTGATCGCGCCGTTCGCGCTGGAGCGCTTCTACGAGGACAAGCTCGTGTCGGAGCTCGCGGCCGCCGCCGTCAGCCACTAGGAGAGGAGAGAGAGATGAAGAGCAGCTTGGAGATCGCGCAGGAGGCGGAGCTCAGGCCGATCGAGTCGATCGCCGAGGAGGCCGGGCTGCTGCCGGAGGAGGTCGACCCCTACGGCCGCTACAAGGCGAAGATCTCGCTGGGCGCGCTCGACCGCCTCAAGGACGCGCCCGACGGCAAGCTCGTCTGCGTCGCCGGCGTGACGCCGACGAAGGCGGGCGAGGGCAAGACGACCACCGCCGTCTCGCTCACCGAGGGCCTCGGCCACATCGGCAAGGACCCGCTGCTGTGCCTGCGCGAGCCGTCGCTCGGCCCGGTGTTCGGCATCAAGGGCGGCGCCGCCGGCGGCGGCATGGCCCAGGTCGTGCCGATGGAGGACCTCAACCTCCACTTCACCGGCGACATCCACGCGATCGGCGCGGCCAACAACCTGCTCGCCGCGCTGCTCGACGCCTCGATCCTGCACGGCAACCCGCACAAGATCGACGCGCTGCGGGTCGGCTGGAAGCGGGCGCTCGACATGAACGACCGCGCCCTGCGCGCGATCACGCTCGGCCAGGGCGGCCGCGCCAACGGCTACCCGCGCGAGTCCGGCTTCGACATCACCGCCGCCTCCGAGGTGATGGCGATCCTCGCCGTCTCGCGCGACCTGCACGACCTGCGCAAGCGGCTCGGCGCGATCACCGTGGCGCACTCCTACGACGGCGGCAAGCCGGTCACCGCCGAGGACCTCGGCGCGGCGGGGGCGATGACCGTGCTGCTCAAGGACGCGCTCAAGCCGAACCTGATCCAGACGCTCGAGGGCCAGCCCTGCCTGATGCACGCGGGCCCGTTCGCGAACATCGCGCACGGGAACTCCTCGCTCGTGGCCGATCTGATCGGGCTCAAGCTGGGCGACTACGTGATCACCGAGTCGGGCTTCGGCTCCGACATGGGCATGGAGAAGTTCTTCGACATCGTCTGCCGCGGCGGCGGCCTGCGCCCGAACGCGGTGGTGCTGGTGGCGACGGTGCGCGCGCTCAAGCACCACGGCGGGATCGAGGACGACCCGCGCGTCGAGCACGTGCGCGGCCTGGCGGCGATCGCGACCGGCGCGGCCAACCTGCACCGCCACCTCGGCATCGTGCGCAGCTTCGGCCTGCCCTGCGTGGTCGCGGTCAACCGGCGCCCGGGCGACACCGACGAGGAGGTCGAGCTGGTGCGCTCGCTCGCGCTCGAGGGCGGCGCGCTCGCGGCCGAGGTCAACGACGCCTTCGCGCGCGGCGGCGAGGGCGCGGCCGAGCTGGCCCAGGCGGTCGCCGACGCGTGCGAGGAGCCGTCGGACTTCAAGTTCGCCTACGACGACGACGATCCGATCGCCGTGAAGGTCGAGAAGGTCGCCAAGCAGGTCTACGGCGCCTCCGACGTCGTCTTCTACCTCGACGCCGAGCGCAAGATCCGCCAGTACACCGAGGACGGGCTCGACAAGCTGCCGATCTGCATGGCGAAGACGCACCTGTCGCTGTCGGCCGACCCGGCCCTGATCAACGCGCCGGAGGACTTCACGCTGCCGGTGCGCGACATGCGCGCCTACACCGGCGCCGGCTGGCTGGTGCCGCTCTGCGGCGACATCCAGCAGATGCCGGGGCTGGGCAAGGCCCCGGCGGCGCTCAACGTCGACATCGACGGCGAGGGGAGGACCGTCGGGCTGTTCTGATGTCGCGCAACCTGACCGACATCCTGCGGGCGCACGAGGGCGAGGACGCGGCCCACCGCCCTCGCCGTGCTCAAGGAGGCGATGGACGAGCGCGGCGAGATCACCGACGACGACCGCCGCCGCGCGGCCGCGCTGTCGGGCCTGCCCGAGGCGGCCGTGTACGGCGTCTCGAGCTTCTACGACGACCTCGTACAGCCGCGCGGCGAGCGCCACGTCGCGGTCTGCACCGGCACCGCCTGCTGGGCCGCCGACTTCGGCGCCCACGTCGACGCGGTCTGCGACGGGCTCGGGCTCGGGCTCGGCGAGCGCTCGGAGGACGGCTCGCTGTCGCTCGCACAGACGGTCTGCCTCGGCTTCTGCCACAGCGCCGGGTCGGTGCGCGAGGGCGACGTCGTCGACGCCGGGGAGGGCGTGGTCGAGCGCGCGCTCGCCGGCGAGCTGCGCCAGGCCGAGGAGCCCGAGAGCCGCAGCGTGCTCGACGAGCCGGTCCTGCTCCAGCGGGGCACGTTCGACGGGCTGCGCCACGCGCGCGAGTCGCTCGCCCCCGAGGAGCTGCTCGCGACGGTCAAGGACGCCAACGTGCGCGGCCGCGGCGGCGCCGGCTTCCCGGCCGGCACCAAGTGGGAGTTCGCCGCGCGCGCGGCAGACCCCGAGCGCGTGATCGTCGTCAACGCCGACGAGGGCGACCCCGGCTCCTACATCGACAAGCTGCTGATGGAGCGCAACCCCGAGCTGCTGCTGGAGGGCATGGCGCTGGCGGGGCACGCGGTCGGCGCCGGCCAGGGCCACGTCCTGGTCCGCTCCGAGTATCCGCACTCGACGCGCATCCTGCGCGACGCGGTCGAGCGCTGCCGGGACGAGCTGGGCGACTTTACGATCGAGGTGGTCGAGGGCGCCGGCTCGTACGTGGTCGGCGAGGAGACCGCGCTGCTCGCGTCGCTCCAGGGCTTCCGCGGGACCGTCTCGGCGCGGCCGCCGTTCCCCGCCGAGCGCGGCTGGCACGGCAAGCCGACCGTGGTCCACAACGTCGAGACGCTCTGCAACATCCCCTTCGTCGCGCTGCACGGCGCGGAGGCCTACGCGCAGCTGAGCCCGGACGCGACGCCGGGCACCAAGCTCGTCTGCCTCAACGACCGCTTCGAGCGGCCCGGCATGTACGAGGTCCGCTTCGGCACGCCGATGGCCGAGATCTGCGAGCAGCTCGGCGGCGGCCTGCGCGACGGCCACTCGATCAAGGCGATCCAGATCGGGGGCCCGCTCGGCGGCATCCTGCCCGGCTGGAAGCTCGACACGCCGTTCGACTTCGACGAGCTCGCGGCCGAGGGCTGCATGGTCGGCCACGGCGGGATCCTCGCCTTCGACGAGCGCACCGACATGCGCGCGCTGGCGAGCCACCTGCTCGAGTTCGGCGCGCACGAGAGCTGCGGCAAGTGCTTCCCCTGCCGGATCGGGCTCCAGCGCGCCTTCGAGATGGTCGAGCGCCCCGGCGACGTCGACCGCGACAGGCTCGAGGCGCTGCTCGAGACGCTCGAGCTCGGCTCGCTCTGCGCGCACGGCGGCGGCATGCCCGCGCCGATCCGCTCGCTGCTCGCCCATTTCGCCGAGGAGCTGGGCGTGCCACCCGCGCCCGAGCCCACCGACGACGCCTACAACCGCCGCCCCGAGGAACGGCGCGAGGACGACCCGGGAGGGCGGGGCGCGTGAACGTCGAGATCGACGGCCGCAGCGTCGAGGTCGAGCCGGGCGCGACCATCCTCGAGGCCGCCGAGCTGGCGGGCAGCTACGTCCCGACGCTCTGCTTCGACGACCGCATGGCGCCGTTCGGGGCCTGCCGCGTCTGCATGGTCGCCGCCGAGGGCGCGCCAGCGCCGCTGGCCGCGTGCACGACCCCGTGCCGCGAGGACATGAAGGTCGACACGACCGACGAGACCTCGCGCCGGATCGCCGCGGCGACCGTCGAGCTGGTCCTGTCCGAGCTGCCCGAGCCGCCCGGCGAGCACACCGAGCTGGCCGTGGTGGCGCGCCACTTCGGCATCGGCGAGCTGCGCTGGCAGGGCGAGCAGCGCCGCCCCGCGCACGACCAGCGCCACCCCTACCTGGCGCTCCAGCACGAGCTGTGCATCTCGTGCGGGCGCTGCGTGCGCGCCTGCGACGAGATCCAGGGCGCCTTCGCCCTGACCGCCACCGGCCGCGGCTTCCACTCCGGCATCACGGCCGGCCTGGACAGCGGCTTCGAGGACTCGACATGCGTTTCCTGCGGCGCGTGCGCGGATACCTGCCCTACAGACGCCATCACCGAGCACACCCTGCTCGACATGGCCTCTGCGTACACTGACGGAGGAGGCACTGCGTGACTTCCCGCTTCGACGCAACCACGACCACGACCTGCGGCTACTGCGGCGTCGGGTGCAGGCTCGAGGCCCACCGCTCCGACGGGCGGATCGCCTCGATCAGCCCTGCCATGGACGGCCCGGCCAACAAGGGCCACACCTGCGTCAAGGGGCGCTTCGCGCACCAGTTCGCGCGCTCGCGCGACCGCCTCACCGCGCCGCTGATCCGCGAGAGCGGCGGCTTCCGCCTCGCCTCCTGGGACGAGGCGATCGCCCGCATCGCCGACGCCCTCGGCCGGATCAAGTCCGAGCACGGCCCCGACGCGATCGCCGGGCTGGCCTCCTCGCGCGCGACCAACGAGGACTGCTACGTGATGCAGCGACTGATGCGCGCGGCGATCGGCACGCACAACATCGACAACTGCTCGCGCGTCTGCCATTCGCCGACCTCGTTCGCGCTGCGCAAGTCGTTCGGCATGTCGGGCGCGACCGGCTCCTTCGACGACATCGAGGCAGGCCGAGGCGGCGCTGCTGATCGGCGTCAACCCGACCCAGGGCCACCCGGTCGTCGGCGCGCGCATCAAGCAGGCGGCGATCAAGGGCCTGAAGCTCGTCACCGCCGACCCGCGCCGGATCGAGCTGGCCGACTACGGCCAGCTGCACCTCGGCATGCGGCCCGGCACGAACGCCGCGCTGCTGAACGGGCTGGCGCACGTGGTCATCCGCGACGGGCTCGTGAACGCGCGACTTCGTCGAGGCGCGCACCGAGGGCTACGAGGACCTCGCCGACCTGGTCGAGGCCTACACGCCCGAGGCCGTCGAGGAGATCACGAGCGTGCCCGCCGCCGACCTCGTCGCGGCGGCTCACATGTACGCGACCGCCGAGCGCGCCTGCATCCTCTGGGGGCTCGGCGTCACCGAGCACCGCTACGGCTCCGAGTGCGTGCGGCTGATCTGCAACCTGGCGCTGCTGACCGGCAACGTCGGCCGCCCGGGCGCCGCGCTGCTGCCGCTGCGCGGGCAGAACAACGTGCAGGGCTCGTCGGACCACGGCGCGCTGCCGGACACCTTCACGGACTACCGGCACGTGTCCGACGAGGCGGTCGCCTCGCAGTTCGAGGAGCGCTGGGGCGTGGAGATGAAGCGCGAGCCCGGGATGAAGATCCCCGAGATGTTCGACGCCGCGGTCGAGGGCCGGCTGAAGGCGATGTACATCTTCGGCGAGGACGTCGCCCAGACCGATCCGGACACGGCGCACGTCGAGCACGCGCTCGAGTCGCTCGACTTCCTGGTCTGCCAGGACATCTTCGAGAACGAGACGACCAAGTACGCGGACGTGATCCTGCCGGCCTCCTCGTTCCTCGAGAAGACCGGCACGTTCACCAACGCGGAGCGGCGCGTGCAGCTCGTGCGAGGCGGCCAACGACCCGCCCGGGGCGGCCAAGACGGACTTCGAGATCCTGACGACGGTGTCGAAGGCGCTCGGCTACGACATGGGCTACGAGACGCCCACCGACGTGATGGACGAGATCGCCGAGATGACGCCCCGCTACGCCGGGATCAGCCACGAGCGGGTCGGGCCGCGGCGGCCTGCAGTGGCCGGTCGCGCCCGACGGCACCGACACGCCGATCCTGTACGAGGACGAGTTCTCGCTGCCCGGCGGTCGCGGCCAGTTCGCGGCGCTCCCGTACAAGCCGCCCGGCGACTCCGCCGACGACGAGTTCCCGCTGATCCTCGTCACCGGCCGCCGGCTGGAGCACTACAACGCGGGCACGATGACGCGCCGCACGGGCAACCTGCGCGCTGATGAGCTCCGACTGGCTCGAGGTGCACCCCGACGACGCGACCGCGCTCGGGCTGCGCGACGGCGAGACCGTCACGGTGCGCAGCCGCCGCGGGTCAGATCGAGCTGCCGGTGCAGGTCACGCCGCGCATCGAGCCGGGGCACGTCTTCACCGCGTTCCACTTCCCCGAGGTGCGCACCAACCTGCTGATCGGGCAGTCGTCCGACGTCAACACCTCGTGCCCCGAGTACAAGGTGGTGGCGGTGGCGATCGAGCCCGCCGGCGACCGGGCCTCGGAGCCGCTCGCGGCCGAGCCCGCCGTCGCCGACCTAGTGCTCAAGCAGGTCTCGCTCGACGGCGGCACCGACGAGGTGGCCGTCGAGCTGCCGCTGGAGATCCGGCTGAACGGGGCGCCGGTGGCGGTGACGATGCGCACGCCCGGCCACGACTTCGAGCTGGCGGCGGGCTTCCTGTACGGCGAGGGGATCGTCTCGGCGGCGCCGGAGATGACGCTGCCCGAGGACCTGGCGGCGAACATCGTGGACGCCGTCGCGGCTGACGCCCTGGCGCCGGCGACGCGGCGCTTCTACACGACCTCGTCCTGCGGGATCTGCGGCAAGGGCGCGCTGGAGGAGGTCGAGGCGATCGCGCCGGTCGTCTCCGGCGGGCCGTCGATCCCGCGCGCGCTGCTGGCCGAGCTGCCCGACCGGCTGCGCCAGCCGACCTTCGAGCGCACCGGCGGGCTGCACGCGACGGGGCTGTTCTCCGCGGCGGGCGAGCTGCTCGAGGTGCGCGAGGACGTGGGCCGCCACAACGCGATGGACAAGGTGATCGGGCGGGCGCTGCTGGCGGGCGCGCTGCCGCTGACGCGAGCGCGTGCTGTGCGTGAGCGGGCGGCTGGCGTTCGAGCTGGTGCAGAAGACGGCCCGGGCCGGCGCGCCGATCCTGGTCGGCGTGGGCGCCCCGACGTCGCTGGCGGTGGAGCTCGCGGAGGACCGCGGCATCACGCTCGCGGGCTTCGCCCGCGGCGGGCGCGTGAACGTGTACACGCACGCCGCGCGCGCGTGACGCTAGCGCCGCCGCTCCAGCGCTATCCATAGCTGCCGTTATATGCTTTTCGGCCTTCCATGGCCGTTACTCACACCCAGCTGACCGCGTTTCTCGCGGTCGTGCGGCACGGGTCGGTGACGGCCGCCGCGCAGGAGCTGTACGTGACCCAGCCCAGCGTCAGCGCCGCCGTCGCCGCGCTCGAGCGCGAGCTGGGCGTCGAGCTGACCGAGCGCGCCGGGCGCAGCGTCCGGCCGACCGCCGCCGGGCGCGACGTACGCCCGCTACGCCACCCACGTCGTCGGCCTGCTCAAGGAGGGCGCCGAGGTCGCCGGCCGCGTGGCCGAGGGCGCCGAGCAGCAGCTGCGGCTCGGCGCCGTGCTGACCGCCGGCGAGCACCTCATGCCCGCGCTGATCCAGAACTTCCGCGAGCACCGGCCCGAGCTCAACATCTGCTCAGCGTCGCCAACCGCCAGGAGGTCTTCCGCGCCGCTGGCCGCGCACGAGACCGACCTGGTCGTCAGCGGCCGCGCCCCTGACGAGGGCGACTTCGAGGCCGTGGCCTTCGCCGACAACGACTTCGCGCTCGTCACCGCCCCCGGCGACCCGCTCGCGAGGCGCTCCCACGTTCGCCGTCGAGGAGCTCGGCGACCGCCCGTGGCTCGTGCGCGAGCCCGGCTCGGGCACGCGCCGCCTCAGCGACGAGTACCTGGCCGCCAACCAGCTGCGGCCGAGCGCTGCTCACGCTCGGCTCCAACGGCGCCATCAAGAACGCCGCGCGGATCGGGCTCGGGCTCGCGCTCCAGTCGCGCGTCGCCGTCCAGCTCGAGCTCGAGCTGGGCCTGCTCGACTCGATCCGCCCGCGCGGCGGCCTGCCCGAGCGCTCCTGGTTCGTCGTCTGGTCGGGCGCCGGCCCTACCTCGCGAGCCCGTCGAGGCGTTCACCGAGTACGTGCAGTCGGCCGCCGCGGCGCGCGCGTTGACGGCCTAGCTGCCGACGTAGGCCGCGAGATGCTCGCCGGTCAGGGTGGAGCGGTCGGCGACGAGGTCGGCGGGCGTGCCCTCGAAGACGATCCGGCCGCCGTCGTGGCCGGCGCCGGGGCCCAGGTCGACGATCCAGTCGGCGTGCGCCATGACGGCCTGGTTGTGCTCGATGACGATCACCGACTTGCCCGAGTCGACGAGCCGGTCGAGCAGGCCGAGCAGCTGCTCGACGTCGGCGAGGTGCAGGCCGGTCGTCGGCTCGTCGAGGACGTAGACAGACATCGCTCCGGTCCGGGCCAGGTGGGTGGCCAGCTTGAGCCGCTGCCGCTCGCCGCCGGACAGCGTCGTGAGCGGCTGGCCGAGCGTGAGGTAGCCGAGCCCGACGTCGGCGAGCCGCTCGAGGATCTTGTGCGCGGCCGGCGTGCTCGCCTCGCCGTCGCCGAAGAACTCCCCGGCGTCGGTCACCGACATCGCGAGCACCTCGCTGATGTCGCGGCCGCCGAGCTGGTGGTCCAGCACCGATGCCTGGAACCGCTTGCCCTCGCACTCCTCGCAGACGGTGGCGACGCCCGCCATCATCGCCAGGTCGGTGTAGATGACGCCGGCGCCGTTGCAGTTGGGGCAGGCGCCCTCGGAGTTGGCGCTGAACAGCGCCGGCTTCACGCCGTTGGCCTTCGCGAACGCCTTGCGGATCGGGTCGAGCAGCTTGGTGTAGGTCGCCGGGTTGCTGCGGCGGGAGCCGCGGATCGCGGTCTGGTCGACGGACACCACGCCTTCGCGCCCGGCCACCGAGCCGTCGATCAGCGAGCTCTTGCCCGAGCCCGCCACGCCGGTGACGACGACCAGCACGCCCAGCGGGATGTCGACGTCGACGTCCTGCAGGTTGTGGGTGCTCGCGCCGCGCACCTCGAGCGTCCCCGCCGGCGACCGCGGCGACGGCTTCACCGACGCGCGGTCGTCCAGGTGCCGGCCGGTGAGCGTGCCGCTCGCCCGCAGCCCGTCGACGGTGCCCTCGAAGACCACCTCGCCGCCCCCGCCGCCGGCGCCGGGGCCGAGGTCGACGACGTGGTCGGCGATCGCGATCGCCTCCGGCTCGTGCTCCACGACGAGCACGGTGTTGCCCTTGTCGCGCAGCTGCCGCAGCAGCTCGTTCATCCGCTCGATGTCGTGGGGGTGCAGCCCGATCGTGGGCTCGTCGAAGACGTAGGTGACGTCGGTGAGCGACGACCCGAGGTGGCGGATCATCTTGGTGCGCTGTGCCTCGCCGCCGGAGAGCGTGCCCGACGGGCGGTCGAGCGAGAGGTAGCCGAGCCCGATCTCGACGAACGAGTCGAGCGTGTGGCGCAGCGCCTCGAGCAGCGGCGCCACCGACGGCTCGTCGAGGCCGCCGACCCAGTCGGCCAGGTCGCTGATCTGCATCGCGCAGGCGTCGGCGATGTTGACCCCGTCGATCTTCGAAGATCGAGCCGCCTCGCTGAGCCGTGTGCCGTCGCAGTCGGGGCAGGTGGTGAACACCACCGCCCGATCGACGAAGGCGCGCACGTGCGGCTGCATGGCCTCGACGTCCTTGGACAGGAACGACTTCTGGATCTGCGGGATCAGACCGGCGTAGGTCAGGTTGATGCCGTCGACCTTGATCTTGGTCGGCTCCCTGTGGAGCAGGTCGTGCAGCTCCCTTTTGTTGAACTTGCGGATCGGCTTGTCCGGGTCGAAGAAGCCGCAGCCCCTGAAGATGCGGCCGTACCAGCCGTCCATGCTGTAGCCGGGGATCGTGAGCGCGCCCTCGTTGAGCGACTTGTCCTCGTCGTAGAGCGAGGACAGGTCGAAGTCGGTGACCGAGCCCCGGCCCTCGCAGCGCGGGCACATGCCGCCGGTGCGGTTGAAGCTCGCCTTTACGGTCTTCGTCTTGGCGCCGCGTTCGACCGTGATCCCACCGCTCCCCCGAGCCGAGGGAACGTTGAAGGCGAACGCCCCGGGCGGGCCGATCTGCGGCTGCCCGAGGCGGCTGAACAGGATGCGCAGCATCGCGCCGGTGTCGGTGGCGGTGCCGACCGTGGAGCGGGGGTCGGCGCCCATCCGCTCCTGGTCGACGAGGATCGCCGTCGTCAGCCCGTCGAGCACGTCGACCTCCGGACGCGCCAGCGTCGGCATGAAGCCCTGCACGAAGGTGCTGTACGTCTCGTTGATGAGCCGCTGCGACTCCGCCGCGATGGTGCCGAACACCAGCGAGCTCTTGCCAGAGCCGGAGACGCCGGTGAACACCGTCAGCCGGCGCTTCGGGAGCTCGACGCTCACGTCCTTGAGGTTGTTCACGCGCGCGCCGTGCACGCGGATCAGATCGTGGCTGTCGGCAGCTTGCGGTGCGGCCATGCCGGGGCTGCTCAGCGGAGTTCCTGGATGCGGAGCAGGTTGCCCGAGGGATCGCGGAAGGCGCAGTCGCGCAGCCCGTACGGCTGCTCGGTCGGCTCCTGGACGACCTCGGCCTCGCCGGCCTGCAGCCGCTCGAAGGTGCCGTCGAGGTCGGGGGTGGCCAGGTTGATGCTGGCGTAGGTGCCCTTGGCCATCATCTCGGCGATCGTGCTGCGCTCGTCGTCGGTCACGCCGGGGGCGGCGGTCGGCGGATACAGGACGATCGACGTGTCGGGCTGGTCTGCCGGACCGATCGTGATCCAGTGCAGCCCGCCGTATTCGACGTCGTTGCGGACCTCGAAGCCGAGCGTGTCGCGATAGAAGGCGAGGGAGGCGTCCGGGTCGTCGTGGGGGAGGAAGCTCGCGTGAATCGTGATGTCCATGGCGGGCACGTTAGATGCGGCTCGTGACCTGGGCTTCTCGATTCCTGATCGGTTTGGTCACCTGCTTGGCCACGCAGGGCGGCATCCCCGCGGTCGCCGGCCCCGCTTCGCGCCGGTAGACGCTGGGCGGCATGCCGACCAGCTCGGTGAAGCGGCTGCTGAAGGTGCCCAGCGACGCGCAGCCGACCTCGAAGCAGATCTCGGTGACGCTGAGCTCGTCGCGACGCAGCAGCGCCATCGCGCGCTCGATGCGGCGCGTCATGAGGTAGCTGTACGGCGACTCGCCGTAGGCGAGCTTGAACTGGCGGCTGAAGTGCCCGGGCGACATGTGCGCGTCGCGGGCGAGCGCCTCGACGTCCAGCGGCTGCGCGTACTCCCGGTCCATCCGGTCGCGTACGCGGCGCAGTCGCGCGAGGTCGCGCAGGTGCTCAGTGCCGGTCACGGCGAGAGCCCGGCCTCGGCGAGCGCCTCGGCCTGGCTGAGGTAGTCCTGCTGGCGGATTACCGCGCCGTCCTTGACCGTGGCGATCATCGCGTAGGACTCTGCCAGCGGCACCCCGCTGCCCTGTGCCCGCATCGGCATGTCGGCGAGCAGCACCAGCCTGTCGCCGAGGTCGATCAGCTCGGTCGGGTACAGCCGCACCTCGGTGCCCCAGACGTCGTAGGTGGCCTCGATGTAGGCGCGGTACCCGGCCGGCCCGCGATAGCACGGCTCGGCGAGCCCGGCCTCGACGAACTCCCGGTAGGGGTAGTACTCGAGGTCGGGGTGGAAGGAGCTGGACGCGGCGACCAGGTCCCGGCGGTTGTAGGCCTCGATCGCGAGGCGGACGGACCTCCACAGGAGCGCCTGCCGGACCCGCGAGCGCGGCGGCAGCCTGGTCAACATCCGCGCGTTGGCCGCGCTCAGCCGCGGGAAGCGGATCGCGATCCGCTGGTCGAGCGTGCGCTGCGAGGCCGGGCGGACGCTGAGCGGCTTGCGGACGACGTCAGGCATGCAGCGCGGAGTCGGACCCGCTCGCGCCCGGCGCGTGCAGCACGTGCGGGTCGATGCCCGCTCCGATCGCCGCGCGCGTCGATACCAGGTGGTAGAGCAGTAGCGCCTGGACGAGCGCCAGGGACTCCGAGTGGCGCAGCTCGGTGCCCACCATGAACTCGCCCAGCCGCTGCACGCGCAGGTGGCTCGCGTACTGCATCCGCGCCCAGACCGCCTCCTCGAGCTCTGCGGCCAGCTCGGGATGCGTGGTCCCGGGGATGCGCAGCACGGACTCGTGCTCGCGCCTGCGAAGCGTCGGACCGCGCCCCTCGGGTCCGACCAGCGGCGACAGGTCGGGGTGGCGCAGCGTGTCGCGCAGCACGACCTCGGCGTCGAGGTGCTCAGGGCTGTCGCCGGGGCCGGGGCGGAACGACACGACGATGTCCGCGTGCGCGCGCTGCGGACGCAGGAACGCGTCGACGTCGCGCTCGCGCAGGTCGAGCTCCTCGAGCACCTGGTGGGTCGTGTAGCCGCGCCGCGTGCAGTCGCGCGTGAGCTTCCAGGCGCGCCGCATGCTCTCCGGCGGGGCCAGGAAGACGCGGATGTCGTGCGCCTCGCGCAGCCGGTCGGTGTGGAAGTTGAGCACGCCCTCGACGAGCACGAACTGCCGCGGTCGCACGTGCCTGGGCGCCTCGAGCGTGCCCGTGCGGTGGCTGTAGACCGGCTTGAGGATCGGCTCCCAGCGCCGCAGGTGCCCGAGGTGCTGGCCCATGATGTCGAGGTGGTTGGCGGCGGGCAGAGAGCGGCGTGATCCCGAGCTCGGCGCGGTTGGAGCGCTCGTAGCGGTGGTAGTCGTCGCCGCTGACGTACGACACGTTGGGCTCGCCCAGCACGCGGGCGAGCCCGCGCGTGAGCGTGGTCTTGCCGGCGCCGGAGTCGCCTACGACGCCGAGGACGATCGGGCGGGCCACGCCTCCGAGGATCCCACAGTCCCGCTCCTCGATCAGGGCGATCTTCTGCAGCAGGTGCTCCGCCATGCGCAGCGAGGCCGCGTCGATCAGGCGCCCGTCGAGCGAGACCGCGCCCTTGCCGTCGCGGGCGGCCTCCTTCATCGCCTCGACGATCCGGCGCGTCCGCGTGATCAGCTGCTCGTCCGGCGAGAAGACCCGGTGGGCCAGCTCGACCTGGTTGGGGTGGATCGCCCACTTGCCCTCGAACCCGAGCACGGCGGCTCGCCGGGCCGCGGCGAGGTAGCCGTCGGCGTCGTTGAAGTCGCCGAACGGGCCGTCCACGGGGCGCAGCCCGTTGGCGCGGCAGGCGACCGCGATGCGGGCCAGCGCGTAGTGCCACTGGTCGCCCCAGTGCAGGTCCCGCGCTGCCGTCCTCGGAGGGGTCGGTCAGCACGGCGTAGCCGCTCTCCGACCCGCCGATCGAGGTCGTGTGGCTCTGCATCGACGCGGCGTAGTCGGCCACGCCGAAGATCAGCGCCTCCATGCGCTCGGGGCAGGCCGCGGCGATCTCCTCGACGTTGAGCATGCCCGTGCGCCGTCTCGATCAGCGCCGAGATGCCGATGCGGCGCTCGAGCCCGATCGCGTCCTCGATCTGGGTCAGCAGCGTGGCGACCAGGTGGATGTCGCCGGCGCAGCTCGCCTTGGGGACGAGCACCGTGTCGAGCCAGGCGCCGCTCTGCTCGATCACGTCGACGATGTCGCGGTAGCAGTAGTGCGTGTCGAGCCCGTTGATGCGCAGCGACACCGAGCAGCCGCTCCAGTCGAGCTCGCGCAGCGCCGCGATCACGTTCTCGCGCGCCTGGGGCTTGTCGTCCGGCGCGACGGCGTCCTCGAGGTCGAGCATGACCACGTCCGCCCCGAGCCCCGGCGCCTTCTCGATCATCCGGACGTTCGCGCCCGGGGACGCAGAGCTCGCTGCGGTGCAGCCTCACCGATGTCATGGATCCAGTGAATTCGACGTTCGCCCGACCGGCAAGGCGAAGTCGATGAATTTCAAAACGGAAGCACGGATTTCCGATGCTTGCGTTGGTGGCGGCGGCGCAGCAGCTCGCCCGCGAACAGCGTGAGCCCGATCGTCACCACCAGCTCGACGGCGCGGCGGCCGCGGAACGACGACTCGCCGTGCTCGCGCTGGCGCATGTGCACCGGGACCTCGAGCAGCCGGAGCTTGGCGTCGGTGATGCGCACGAGCGCCTCGACCTCGGGCGCCTCGCAGACGTACGGGTCGGCGAGCAGCTCGAGCGCGCGGTGGTTGACCGCGTACAGGCCGCTCGTCCCGTCCGAGATCGGCTGGCCGAGCCGCAGGCGCATCAGCAGGCGCAGCAGCGAGGTGCCGAACACGCGGTCGGGCGTGGGCCGGTAGCGCTCGCCGTCCTGCCCCGACTCGGGCAGGAAGCGCGAGCCGACCGCCACGTCGCACTCGCCGGCGCGCACGAGCACGAGCATGCGCGCGAGCTCGGCGGCGGGGTGCTGCCCGTCGGCGTCGAGGCGCCCGCAGTAGTCGTAGTCGCCGTCCATCGCGCGCTGGTAGCCCTCGGCGATGCCGTGCCGCAGGCCCCGGTTCTCGGGGAAGCTGACGACGAGCGCACCGCCCTCGCGCGCCACCTCCGCCGTCGAGTCCGTCGAGCCGTCGTCGATCACGAGCACGTCGGCGTCCGGCAGCTCGCGCCGCGCGTCGGCCAGCACGTCGGGGAGCGACTGCTCCTCGTTCCAGGCGGGGATGAAGACGAGCGTGTCGGCCACGCGCGGATTATCGCGGTGCCCCCGGGTAGGTGACCTGCATGGCACGCATATCACCCGCGACCGCGCTGGCGGGAATCGCGTTGTTCGTCTCGCTGGGCGGCGTGTCCTACGGGGTCGCGCGGGGAACGATCGACAGCCGCGACATCAAGAACGGGGCCGTGCAGAGCCGTGACGTGCGCGACGGGTCGCTCAAGGGGCGTGACCTCGGGAACGGCACGCTGCTGGGGCGCGACGTCAAGGACGGGGTGCTGAGCGGGGCCGACGTGCGCGACGGTTCGCTCGCAGGGGCCGACCTGGCGACCGACACGCTCGGCGACCGCCAGATCGACGAAACCCAGCTCGACCTCAACCGGCTCGGCGGCGTCGAGCGCGACCCGGTACGTCAAGAACGTGGAGCGCGTGGAGACCCGCACGGCGACCAACGCGGTCACGCCCAAGGTGGCGCCGCCGGCCAGGTGCCCGCAGGGCAAGCGGCTGATCGGCGGCGGCGCGCGCGTGGTGGCGGGGCTGCCGGTGCCGGTCGCGCTGTCCGCCAACGGTCCCGACGGGACCGCCTGGGTGGCCGCGGCCTACGCGACGGCGGCCACCGGCAACTGGCAGCTGGTGAACGTCGCGATCTGTGGCTAGCGATCCTGGTGGGTGAGGACGTTGACCACGCGGCCGCCCGGGTCGCGGAGCATGAACCGCCGCACCCCCCAGTCCTCGTCTCGCAGCGAGTAGACCACCTCGTGGCCGAGCTCGACGGCCTGGGCGTGGACGGCGTCGACATCCTCGACCTCGATCGAGACGAAGGGGCGCCGATCACTCCTCGGCGTCGGCCTCGAAGACGCTGATCTGGGCGCTGTGGTTGGCCGGCGAGGCCAGGGTCACGATCCAGCCCATGTCCATGGCCACCTCGAAGCCGAGAACGTCGGAGTAGAACCCCCGCGTCGCCTCGGGCTCGGCGTCGAAGACGTTGGGAACAACCCGGCGAATGGTCATACGGCCAGGCTAAGGACTTAGGCCGTCCGCACCTGGGTGCGCGGGCGCCGGCGCCACCAGCGGCGGCGGGAGCGGAGCGGCTCGTCCTGCGGCTGCTCGTGCACGACCAGCACGGGGGTGGGGCTGCGCCTGTTGAGGCGCTCGCCGACGCGCTCGAGCAGCGGCCGCCGGGCGCGGTGGGCCTGGCCGACGATGACCAGGTCCCAGTTGCCCCTGCGCGCCTCGCGCAGCAGCGCGCGGCAGGGCGAGCCGTGGCAGACCAGCTTCGTGACGGGTATCTCCTCGGGCACGAGCCGGGCGGCGTCCTCGACGTTGCGCTGCGCCCACTCGACCAGCTGCTGCTCCAGCTCGCGAGCGGCTGACCGGGAGGATGCCGGGTCCCGCGCAGACCATCGGCGGGGCGCCGGGGGCGCTGCTGAGGAGGCCGAGCCGGCCGTGGCCCGCCTCGACCAGCTCCACCGCGTGCGCCAGGGCGGCGCGGGCGGCCGGGCTGTCATCGACCCCAACGAGAATGCGGTGGAACATCCTTGGCAGGCTCCTCTTCCTTAGCGCGCTAATGAGTCTAGCAGAGTCGTTAGCACGCTAAACTTCTCCCCCGTGGCAGTTGTGGAAGTACATCACGAATCCCAGACCTACGAGCGATTCGGCGAGACGCTCGAGGAGCTGATCCGCGCGGTGCTCAAGGCGAGCGGCCGTGGGGTGCCCGGCGGGGAGACCGAGCTGACGCTCTCGCAGTACTTCGTGATGGACGCGATGGCCGACGAGGCGCTGACCGTGAGCGAGGTGGCGCGGGCGGCCCGCGTGGCCGTGCCGACCGCCACCCGGGCGCTGCGGGCGCTCGAGCAGCGCGGGTTCGTCGATCGCGAGCGCAACGACTCGGAGGACCGTCGCCTGGTGACCGTCGCGCTCACTCCCGGCGGCCGCGCCGTGCTGGAGGAGAAGCGCACCTGGGTGAAGGCGCGTCAGCGCGAGATCTTCGACGGGCTGAGCGAGGCCGAGCAGCGCACCGTGACCGGCGCGCTGGCGCGCCATCGCGCACAACATCGAAGCGCTATGACACCCGGGGGCTCGCGCCCCCGCGCTCCAGCAGCTCGCGCGCGTTCGCGACCTCGCCGAGGTGGGCGAGCTTGTCCGGGTTGACCACCGAGCGGATGCCCTGGACCTGGCCGTCGGCGATGTCGAGCGCCATCACGCTGATGATGCGGCCGTCGCCCGTCAGCATCATCGCGCCGGGCTGGCCGTTGACGTCCACGCGGCGCAGCCCGATCGCGCCGAACCGCGGCGCCACGCGCGCCCAGTTGCGCAGCGTGCGCGCCACCCGCGAGCGCCCGAACAACGCCCGCGCCAGCGCCGGTGCCTTGCCGCCGCCGTCGCCGTGCAGCTCGACGTCCTCGGCGAGCAGCGCCTCGAGCGCCTGCATGTCGCCCTCCTGGGCGGCGGCGAAGAAGCGGTCGGCGAGCTGCTCGCGCTGCTCGCGCGAGGCGTCGTAGCGCACGCGCCCGCCCTCCACGTGCTGGCGCGCCCGCGACGGCGAGCTGCCGCACGTTGGGCTCGCTCTTGTCGACGATCTCGGCGATCCGGTCGTAGGGGTAGTCGAACACCTCGCGCAGCAGGAAGACGGCGCGCTGCTCCGGCGACAGGCTCTCGAGCAGGACCAGGAAGGCCAGCGAGAGCGAGTCGGCCATCTCCGCGTGCCGGGCCGGGTCGGACTCGGGGTCGTCCACCAGCGGCTCGGGCAGCCACTCGCCGACGTAGGTCTCGCGGCGCACGCGCGCGGAGCGCAGCTGGTCGATCGCGAGCCGCGTGACCACGGTCGAGACGTAGGCGCGCGGCGACTCGATCCGCTCGCCCTCCTGCTCGGCGCGGTAGAGGCGGAGGAGGGCCTCCTGCACCACGTCCTCCGCCTCGCTGACGCTGCCGAGCATCCGGTAGGCGATCGCGAATGCCCGCGGGCGCAGCTCCTCGAGCTCGCTCATCCGAGCCCGTCCGCGAATCCCTGGCGCCAGCTCGTGTAGCGCGGCTTCCAGCCGAGCTCGCGCTTCGCCTTCGCGTTGGACGCGCCGCGCACCTCGTTCATCATGACGACCGCGGCCTCGCCCGCGGCCAGCCGGCCGAGCCAGCGCGGCAGGCGCATCGGCTTGCGCGCGCCGACGGCGGAGGCGGCGTCGGGCAGCCACTCGCTGACGGGGGCGGGGTCGTCGTCGACGACGTTGTAGATGCCGCGCTCGCCGTGCTCGATGGCCGCGACCGTGGCGGACGCGGCGTCCTCGATGTGCACGAACGACCAGACGCCGGTCCCGCGCCCCACGACGGGGAACTTGCGCTTGCGCAGCAGCTCGACCATGTCGCCGTCGGGGTGCAGGCTGAACCCGGTGGCGGGGCCGTAGAAGCCGCCGTAGCGCAGGACGATGCCCTCGGTCCACGCCGCGCCGATCACGGTCTCCTCGACGTAGCCGGATCGCCTCCAGCGAGGTGCGCATCGGCTCGGCGGGGGTCGGGTCGAGCGGGTCGTCCTCGCTCTTGACCATCGCGCCCGTGCGCGCGAACGGCCAGCCCGCGTAGCTCTGCGCGACGAAGCGCTCGACCCCGACGGCGCGGCCGGCGGCGAGCAGGTGGTCGGTGCCCTCGGTGCGCAGCCGGTTGGTCAGGGCGAAGGTGCCCTCGTAGTTGCGCAGGTCGAAGTTGCCCGACAGTCCCGTCAGCTCGTGCACGATCACGTGCGGCTCGGCCTCGGCGACGGCCTGCGCGACCGCCTCGGGGTCGAGCGCGTCGGCGACGACGGGGCGCGCGCCGAGGCTGCGCACGAGGTCCTGCTTCTCCGGCTTGCTCGTCATCCCCACGACCTCGTGCCCGTTTGCCGCGAGCGAGGGGACGAGGTGCTGGCCGAGCGCCCCGGTGGCACCTGCGACGAAGATCTTCATGACCGCTCCTTTCGTCTCTTTGTGCCTAGAGACGAGCGGGCGAACGCGGCTGTGACAGCTCCTAGGCCGCGGCCCGAGCGCCGCGCGCCCGCAGCTCCGAGATCGACTCGTCGGTGCAGGTCGAGAAGAAGCCGCCGACGACCTCGCGCACCTCGTCCAGCGACTCGGCCCGGTAGAGGACCGGCTGGTAGTGGGTGATGTCGTAGTCGGCGGTGCCCATCTCGACCAGGTCGAGCGGGCGGTGCTCCATGTCGCGGAACTCGTCGATCTCGCCGTACGACGACAGGATGCCGGCGCCGTAGGCCTTCAGCTCGCCGCGCTCGACCACGACGCCGAACTCGACCGTGAACCAGAACACGCGCGAGAGGAAGCGCAGGTTGTCCTCGTCGCGCAGGCGGTGGGTCGCCTCGCCGGTCAGCCGGTGCAGCTCGGAGAACGTCGGGGTCGCGAGCAGGTGCCCGTGGCCGACCACCTCGTGGATGATGTCCGGCTCGGGCGTGTAGAGCGGGCTGGCCGGGTGACGGACGTACTGGGTCGAGTGGAACAGCCGGTGCGAGAGCGACCCGTAGAACTCGCGCAGCGGCACCAGGCCCGCGGCCGGCGCGTAGTGGAAGCCCGTCAGCGGGCGCAGCCGCTCGCTGACCAGGTCGAGGCTCGGCACGCCGTCGACCGGCAGGTCGAGGGCGGCCTTGGCGTCGAGGAACTCGTCGATCGCCAGGCGGTCGTGCTTGGGCGCGAGCTCGCGCGCGACGGTGCGCCAGACCTCCTGCTCGGCAGCGTTGTAGCGGACCGGGGGCGCCGGCTGCCCGGGCTTCCAGGCAAGCGCCAGGGCGGCTATGTCGTTCCGGCGAGCCTGGTAGTCCGGATCGCCGGCGCCGGGGTGGTCATCCGCGAGGTGGACGGTCACCTGGCCGTCCTTGCCGGCGCTGACGGGCGAGTAGAGCTGTCCCTCCTCGAACATGCCAGCAGTGCAGCACCGTAGGAGCGCACTTGCAAGGGTGCATAGCTCGAACAGTCAATCTGCCCACTTCTGTCAGCAAGACCGGCTAGATTGTGGTCATATTGACCAGTCAGATCGACGAGCTTGACGCCCGGCTGATAGCCGAGCTGCGCGACAACCCGCGCCTCGGCCTGCTCGAGATCTCGCGCCGGCTGGGAGTCGCGCGGGGCACCGTGCAGGCCCGTCTCGGCCAAGCTCGAGCGGCGCGGCGTGGTGACGGGGTTCGGCCCCGAGATCGATCCCACCGAGCTCGGCCATGCGATCCAGGCGTTCGTGATGCTGGCGCTCACCCAGGGCCGGCTGGCGGAGGCGGTCGACGCGCTCGAGGCGACGCCCGAGGTGCTCGAGGTCGACGCCGTCAGCGGCCCCGAGGACCTGATCTGCCGCGTGGCGGCGCGCGACCCGGAGCACCTCCAGGAGATCGTCAACCGGCTGCTGGCCACCGACGCGATCCGCCACTCGACCAGCTACGTCGTCCTGAGCCGGCCGATTCGCCCGCGCGTGCAGCCGCTGGTCGACGCGGTCGGCGGCGCTCCCAGCAAGCTCCCAGCTTCCTCCGAGCCTGCGGCGCAGGGCGGCGCGTGAAGCTGCCGGGTCATGACCGATCGCTACGAACCGACCAGGCGCCGGCTGCTGCGCGACCTCGGCGGCGCGGGCGTGGGCGCTGGCGGGCGCCGGCCTGATCGCCTGCGGCGACGAGGAGCAGGCGCGCCGACGCGGCGACGCCCTCCTGCACGCTCACGCCCGAGCTCACCGAGGGCCCCTTCTACCTCGACCTCGACAAGGTCAGGCGCGACGTGACCGAGGGCAAGCCCGGCCTGCGGCTCGACCTGCGCATCAAGGTCGTGAACGCGCGGACGTGCAAGCCGCTCGACGACGTCGCCGTCGAGATCTGGCACGCCGACGCGGGCGGGACCTACTCGGGCTTCGCCCAGGAGGGGACCGCAGGGCAAGACCTACCTGCGCGGCGTGCAGATGACGGGCGAGCGGGGCGTCGCGCAGTTCCGCACGGTCTACCCGGGCTGGTACCAGGGCCGCGCGATCCACATCCACCTGAAGGTGCACGTGGGCGGGCGGACGGTGCACACCGGCCAGCTGTTCTTCCACGAGTCGGCCAACGACCGGGTGGTGCGCCTGTCGCCCTACAACCGCCACCGCGGCACGCGCCTGCGCAACCGCGAGGACGACATCTACGGGCAGGCGGGCTCGGGCTCCCTGGTGCGCCTGCGGCGGCGCAAGGCCGACAGCTTCCGCAAGGGCGTGATCGGGACGATCACGGTCGGCGTCGCGCGCCTCGTAGGGCGAAGGAGCCGGCCGACCCCCGAAGTCGGCCGGCTCCTTGGTCCCTACAGCTCGACGGAGTCCCCGGGCGTGCCGGGGGCGTAGGTGCCCTGGTTCTGACCGCCGCCCTGCGGCTGACTGCCGTTCCGGTGCTTCGGGCAGTCGCCGCCGGCGACCGTGGTCCCCGGGCGGCGGACCGCCGTAGCCCTGCGGGCCGTAGCCCTGCCCGCGCTGCTGCTGCGACTGCGTCGCCGCGCCGTCCTTGCCCTCACCGGCGCCGAACGCGCCGCTGACGGGGATGGCTATCGCCAGGCAGGCGAGACCCGCTGCGGCGATGATCGCCGTCGTGCGGCGCCGGCCTCCGGCCGGCTGTGTCTCGTCCATCGGATCCTCCTGCTTTCGGGGAATGGACCCCGCCGACGCTAGGAGGGCGCGCTGGGAGATCGCCGAGAGCTTCCTGAGAGCCCGCCCAGGGTGCTCCCAGGTTTCTCCAAGCTTCGATCGCGAGAATGGTCGGCATGCAGGCAGAGGTGGCGCAGCCGCGGGTCCTCGTCGTCGACGACGAGCCCAACATCGTCGACGTGATCACGATGGCGCTGCGCTACCAGGGCTTCGAGGCCGCTTCGGCCGCCACCGGGCGCGAGGCGCTCGCCGCCGTCGAGAGCTTCCGGCCCCAGGTGATGATCCTCGACGTGATGCTGCCCGACATGGAGGGCTTCGAGGTGGCGGAGCGCCTCGGCGCCGAGCGCGGGCACGTGCCGATCATCTTCCTGACGGCGCGCGACGCCACCGAGGACAAGCTGCGCGGCCTGACCACGGGCGGCGACGACTACATGACCAAGCCGTTCAGCCTCGAGGAGCTGGTCGCGCGCATCCGCGTGATCCTGCGCCGCACCAGCGGCGCGGCGCAGGACAGCCGGGTCAGCTTCGAGGACGTCGAGCTCGACGAGGACACGCGCGAGGTCACGCGCGCGGGCGAGTACATCGACCTGACCGCGACCGAGTACCGGCTGCTGCACTACCTGATGCTGAACCCGCGCCGGGTGCTGACGCGGGCGCAGATCCTCGACCACGTCTGGAGCTACGACTTCGGCGGCGACGCGCGCGTGCTCGAGACGTACGTCAGCTACCTGCGCAAGAAGCTCGACCGGCACGGGCCCTCGCTGATCCACACGGTGCGCGGGGTCGGGTACGCGCTGCGCGCGCCGCGGCGCTGACCGTGTCGCTGCGGGCGCGGCTGGTCGCGACGCTGCTCGCCCTGTCGGCGGCGGCGCTGCTCGTGCTGGGGGCGATCACCTACGCGTCGCAGCGCTCCTTCGAGGAGGACCGCATCGACGACCAGGCGCGCGCCGCCGAGCCCGTGCTCGAGCACGCGATGAAGGACGAGTTCTTCGGCCGGCCCGAGCCGGGCGGGCCGGGCCGCGGTCGGGCCCGAGGCAAATCTCCCCCCGGGCACCTACGGGCAGCTGCGGTCGCCGAGCGGGAGGGTGACCGACCACGTGGCGCTGACCTACGGGCAGGCGGCGCTGTCCCCGCCCGCGCTGCCGGCGCAGATGACGGCGGGCCAGGAGATCACCGTCGACTCGCAGGACGGCAGCCTGCGCTATCGCGCCCGTGCGGCGCCGAGCCACGAGAGCGTGGGGCTGACGATCGTGGCGATCCCGCTCAACGGGGTCGACGAGCGGCTCGACCGGCTGCTGCTGGTCGAGGGGCTGGTGATCGCGGGAGTCCTGCTGCTGCTGGCGGCGATCTCATGGGTTCTGGTGCGGGTCGGCCTGCGCCCGCTCGACCGCATCGGCGAGACGGCGGACGCGATCGCCGCGGGCGACCTGTCCCGGCGCGTCGAGGTGACCGAGCGCAGGACCGAGGTCGGCCGGCTCGGCCTGGCGTTCAACGCGATGCTGGAGCGCCTGGAGGAGGCCTTCCGCCAGCGCGAGGTGAGCGAGGGGCGGCTGCGGCGGTTCCTGGCGGACGTCTCGCACGAGCTGCGCACGCCGCTGGCGTCGATCCGCGGCTACTCGGAGCTGTTCCGGATCGGGGCGGCGCGCGAGCCGGAGGACGCCGACCGGGCGATGACGCGGATCGAGGAGGAGGCGGCGCGCATGGGCGTGCTGGTCGAGGACCTGCTCACGCTGGCGCGGCTCGACGAGGTGCGCGACCGGCCCGCCGAGGCCGTCGACGTGGCTCAGCTCGCCGAGGACGCCGCCGGCGACGCGCGCGCGGTCGATCCCTCGCGCACGATCGAGGTCGAGGCTCCCGGCGAGGCGATCGTGCTCGGCGACGAGAACCAGCTGCGCCAGGTGCTGGCGAACCTGCTGCGCAACGCGGTGGTGCACACGCCCGCCGGGACGCCGGTGGAGGTCGCCGTGCGGCGCAACGGGCGGGAGGTCGAGCTCGAGGTGCGCGACCACGGGCCGGGGCTGCCGACCGATTCGCCCGACGACCTGTTCGAGCGCTTCTGGCGCTCGCGCGCCGACCGGCCGCGGGCGGAAGGGGGAGGGGCGGGCCTCGGGCTGGCGATCGTGGCGGGCATAGTCGCGGCGCACAACGGCCGCGTGAGCGCCGCGAACGCCCCGGGCGGGGGAGCGACGTTCGTGGTTTCGCTGCCGCTGGCCGGCTGACTTCCGAGTGTGGGCCCCCTTAGCGGGGATATGACCCGGTTTCGGGGCCCACACTCACTGGAACTGCCAGCCCAGGCGGCCGGCGATCGCCCGCAGGAACCCGATGTCCGGGCCCTCGCCGGCGCGGGCGGTCAGCGTCTCGTGGGCGAACTCGAAGCGCCACAGCGTCTCGCGGATCTCGCCGCGGGTGCTGCCGATCTCGACGCTCGCCGAGATCGTCCTGCCGGGCTGGTCGAGACGGATGCGGCGGGCGCTCGGCGTCAGGCTGTGGTTGACGTTGTCCGGGGTGATCCGCTTGAGGCCGACGACGTAGAGCGCGTCGTCGGTCAGCACGGCGGCGAGCGGGCCGTCGGACGACTTCACGAGGCCCGGCTCGCCGTCGGGGACCAGGGCCTCGAGCACCCGCTGGATCGAGGTGCGGATGTTGCCGTCGAGGTCCTGGTCCCACTCCACGTCGCTGACCTCGTCCGTCCAGACGGACTGGGCGTACTCGCCGAACCGGTCCGCCAGGTCGCGCGCCGCGTCGGTGTCCATGCTGCGGACGTTATGTCAGCCGGCCAGCGCGCGCAGGTCCTGTGCGTGCCCGCGCAGGTCGTAGAGCCCGTCGACCGAGGTCTGCGTGCCGACCTCGGCCGCCGCCGCCATCACGTCGCGTGACCCGACCCGCCCGTCCTGGGGCAGGCCGCCGCCGCTGCCGTCGGTCAGCACCCAGCGGATGCGGCCGTCGGCGACCGCGTCGGCGAGCCAGTCGACGCTGACCTGGGTCTCGCGACCCGAGAAGCCGCCGATCGCCGCCACGTCCTGGCCGGCGCTGATCACCTGGCTCGCGGCCCCCGACTGGCTCGAGACGGCGAGCGTGCCGCCGCCGTGGCGCCGGGTGTAGGCGAGCGCCTCGGTGAGGGACTGCGTGTTGCCGCCGAACGGGCCGCCCTGTGCGAGGCCCTGCTGGGCGCCGCCCTGGGTGCCGCCGTTCTGGGCCGAGCCGCCCTGCGGAAGCGTCCCGCCGGGAGCGAAGCCGCCCTGGGTGCCGCCATTCTGGCCGAGGCCGCCCTGCGGCGGCGCCCCGCCGGGAGCGAAGCCGCCCTGGCTGCCGCCGTTCTGGCCGAAGCCGCCCTGCGGAAGCGCTCCGCCCGGAGCGCCGCCCTGACCGCCGCCGCCCCCCTGCGGGGGACCGCCCGCGAATCCGCGGCCGCCCGGCCCGCCGAAGCTCGCGCTCTGCGGCCCGCCGGCCGGGAACGTCCCGCTCGTGGCGTGCCCGAGCGTCTCGAAGGCCCAGGCGCCCGGCGCCATCAGCAGCACGGTCATCGCCGCGATCACGGCCGCGATGCGCAGGTCGCGGGTCACTCCGCGCCCCAGCGCCAGCGTCGTCGCCGCCATCCCGCCGACCACGATCAGCAGCATCGGCACCCACCCGAGCTCGCCGGGGTAGCGCCCCAGCACCACCAGCTCGGTCACGATCCCCGCGGCGATCGCCAGCGGGCCGATCACCCGCGCCGGCGTGCCGCCCTGCATGATCACTCCGACCCCGACACCCACCAGCGCCGCCGTGAACGGCGCCAGCTGCGACACGTAGTACGGGTGGAAGATGCCCGACGCCTGGCTGAAGGCCACAGCGGTCGTCAGGAACGCCCCGCCGATCGCGATCGCGAAGCCGGTCCGTGCGTCGCCGCGCCGCAGCCGCGTCAGGACCACCAGCCCCACGCCGGCCACCGCCGCGAAGCCCAGCAGCCAGCCGCCCTGCCCGCCCAGGCTCTCGTTCAGCAGCCGCAGCACGCCCGGGTCGCCCCCGAAGGCGCCTCCGCCGCCGCCCCCACCGGGTCCGGCGCCGCCCGGCGCTCCCTGCTGGCCGGTCAGCCGGCCCAGCCCGTTGTAGCCGAAGATCAGCGACCAGATGCTGTTGTCGCTCGTCCCCGAGATCCAGGGTCGATCCGACGCGGGAGTCAGCCACACGAGCACCGGCCAGGCCAGCCCGACCGCCGCCATCGCGACACCGCCCAGCCCGAGCTGGCGCAGGGCGGCCACGCGGCCGCGCGGCGCGACCCAGAGCCAGGCCGCCGCGATCGCCGGCACCACCAGCAGCGCCGCGCCCATCTTCGCCTCGAAGCCCAGCCCCACGCAGACGCCCGACAGGACCAGCCAGCGCGTCCGCCCGTCGGACAGCCCGCGCACGAGGAACCAGACCGCCGCCGTCACGCACAGCACGAGCAGCGCGTCCGGGTTGTTGTGGCGCGAGATCGCGACCGTCGTCGGCGTGAGCGCCAGGACCAGCCCGGCCGAGAGGCCGGCCGCGCGGCCGAACTGCCGTCGCGTCAGGTCGTAGACGAGCGCCACGCTGCCCATCCCCATCAGCGCCTGCGGCACCAGCATGCTCCACGAGCTGAAGCCGAACACGCGCGCCGACAGCGCCTGGACCCACAGCGCGAGCGGCGGCTTGTCGACCGTCATCACACCGCCCGTGTCGAACGAGCCGTAGATGAACGCGTGCCAGCTCTCGGTCATCGACCGGACGGCCGCGCTGTAGTACTCGTTGGCGAGGCCGTTGCGGTTGAGACCCCACAGGTAGAGCACCGCCGCCAGCACCAGCAGCGCGGCCAGCTCTGGCGGCGGCCAGGCGAGCGCGCGCCCGCGAGCACGAGCGCGCCGGCCGACGGAGGTGGGCAGGGAGATGGAGGAGGTCGACATGGGGTTCCTTTCAGACGACGGGTTGCAGGGAGGCGCGCTCGCCGCGGCGTGCGAAGACCCAGCTCCGCAGCGCCATGTAGCGCGTGACGGTCGCGCCGACTCCGGCCGCGACCAGCACGGTCAGCTCGAGGATCCGGCTCGCGCCGGGGTCGAGCCCGTGCAGCACCGCCAGGGCGCCGCTCGTCAGCCCGAGCGTGAGCGCGTAGACGATCGCGCCCATCGCGTGCTGGCGGATCAGGTCGCGTCGCCCGGAGATGCGGAAGGTCAGCCGCCGGTTGGCCTGCGTGTTCGCGACGGCGGTGACCGCCAGCGCGAGCGCGTTGGCTCCCTCGGCGCCGAGCGCGCCGCGCAGCGCCAGGAACAGCAGCGCGTAGGCGACGGTCGAGCCGAGGCCGACGGCGAGGAAGCGGATCAGCCGCGCCTCTGACAGCAGGCGCGCGATGCCGCGCAGGTCGTCGATGGCGGTGCGCACCAGGTCCACGCGCGAGTCCGGGTCGTCGACCCAGTCGACCGGGACCTCGTGGATGCGCATCCCCTCGCGCTGCGCGAGCACGAGCAGCTCGGTGTCGAAGAACCACCCCTCGTCGCGCACGCACGGCAGCAGCCGCCGGGCGGCGTCGGTGCGGACCGCCTTGAACCCGCACTGCGCGTCGGAGAAGCGCGCGCCCAGCACTGTGTGCAGCAGCCGGTTGTAGCCGCGCGAGATCAGCTCGCGCTTGGCGCCGCGCACCACCCGCGAGCCGGGCGCGAGACGCGTCCCGATCGCCACGTCGCTGTGCCCGGACAGCAGCGGGGCGAGCAGCGGCGCGAGCGCGCGCAGGTCGGTCGACAGGTCGGCGTCCATGTAGCAGACCACGTCGGCGTCGCTGCGCTCCCAGGCAGCCCGCAGCGCGCGGCCGCGGCCCTTCTCGGTCAGCGCGATCAGCTCGACGCCGGGCAGGTCGGCCGCCAGCGCCAGCCCGATCCGCAGCGTCTCGTCGGAGCTCGCGTTGTCCGCGATCACGATCCGCCAGTCGAGCGGCAGCTCGGCGGACAGGTACTCGTGCAGGCGCCGGATCGAGGCCGGCAGGATCGCCTGCTCGTTGTGGACGGGCACGACGACGTCGACTGAAGGCAGCGACGCCGCTGCCGCGGGGGCTGTCGGCGTGCGGGTGGCGAAGCTCATGCGGCCACGATCGGGCTGGGCCGCGAGAGCACGCTGAGCCCAGCCTGAGAGTTGACTGAGCGAGCGCTCCCGAGCCCGGCCGCCCCGGCCGCCACAATGCGTCCGGATGAGGGTGCTGATCGTGGACGACGACCGGTCCCTGCGCGAGGCGCTGCGGCGGGCGCTGATGCTGGGCGGCTACGACACGGTCTCGGTCGCCACCGGGGAGGACGCCCTCATCCAGGTGGACAGGGCGGTGCCCGACGCGCTCGTGCTCGACCTCGGCCTGCCCGGGCTCGACGGCCTCGAGGTGTGCCGCCGCCTGCGCGCCCAGGGCAATCGCGTGCCCGTCTTGATGCTCACCGCGCGCGACGCGATCGCGGACCGGATCGACGGCCTCGACGCCGGTGCCGATGACTACCTCGTGAAGCCGTTCGACGTAGGCGAGCTGAAGGCCAGGCTGCGCGCGCTGCTGCGCCGCAGCGGCAACGACGACGCGCCGGCGGCGCTGTCGTTCGACGAGCTCCAGCTCGACCCGGCGCGTCACGGCGTGAGGGTGGGCGACCGGTTCGCCGAGCTGACGCGCACCGAGTATCAGCTGCTCGAGCTGCTGATGCGCAACCCGCGCCGCGTGCTGACCCACAACCTGATCTACGAGCGGGTCTGGGGATACGACTTCGGACCGGCCTCGAACGCGCTGCGCGTCTACATCGGCTACCTGCGCCGCAAGCTCCAGGACGCGGGCGCGCGGCCGCTGCTGCACACCGTGCGCGGGGTCGGCTACGTCCTGCGCGAGCCATGACCCTGCGCGTGCGCATCGCGGCCGCGGCCGGCCTGGCGGTCGCGATCGCCGTGATCGTTGTCGCGCTGGCGGTCTACCTGGGCGTGCGCGGGGAGCTGCGCGACGAGGTCGACTCCTCGCTCCACGATCGCGCCGGCTCGGTCGCCCAGCTCTCGCCTACCGCTGTCCCGAAGCTCCCGCCGCAGCCGTTCGGCGGGCCCGAGGGGTACGTCCAGCTGGTCCGGCCCGACGGCCGGCTGGCGCATCCGCCGGCCGGCGGCGAGGCGCTGCCACTCGACGGGCGCGCCCGCGCCATCGCGCGCAGCGGCAAGGGCGAGGAGCTGATCGACACCACGGTCAACGGCCTCCACCTGCGCGTGCTCACGCGCGGGTTCGGCGATGCGGGCGCGATCCAGGTCGCGCGGCCGCTCGACGAGGTCGACCGCCAGCTCGACCGCATCATCCTCGTGCTGATCTTCGTGGGCGCGGCTGGCGTGGCCCTCGGCGCCGGCCTCGGCGCGCTCGTGGCGCGGACGGCGCTCGCGCCGATCGCCAGCTTCACGCGCCGCACCGAGGAGCTGGCCGCCGACCCCGACCCGACCGCGCGCATGGAGGTCACCGGCAGCGACGAGCTGACCCGCCTCGCGCGCAGCTTCAACACGACGCTCGACGCGCTCGAGCGCTCGGTCGAGGCGCAGCGCCACCTGGTCGCCGACGCCAGCCACGAGCTGCGCACGCCGATCTCCAGCCTGCGGGCCAACATCCAGACGCTCCAGGAAGCCGGGCGCCTCCCCGGCCACGAGGTCGAGTCGCTGCGCGCGGACATCGTCGAGGAGCTGGACGAGCTGACCGCGCTGGTCGCCGACATCGTCGAGCTGGCGCGCGGCTCCAAGCCCGACGAGCTGGCGGACGACGTCAGGCTCGACCGGATCGTGGACGCCGTCGCCGAGCGCGCGCGGGTGCGCTCGGGGGAGCCGGTCAGCTTCCGCGTCGTGACCGAGCCGACGGTCGTCCGCGGCGCGCCGCAGCGCATCCAGCGCGCCGTCGCGAACCTCGTCGACAACGCCGTCAAGTGGAGCCCGCCCGGCGGCGCGGTGGAGCTGGAGCTCCGCAACGGCGAGCTGAGCGTGCGCGACCACGGCCCCGGCTTCGCGGAGTCGGACCTGCCGCACGTGTTCGAGCGCTTCTACCGCGCCGAGAGCGCGCGCGGCCTGCCGGGCTCGGGCCTGGGGCTGGCGATCGTCAAGCAGGCGGCCGAGGCCCACGGGGGGTTCGTCGACGCCGGCAACGCCGCGGACGGCGGTGCGCTGCTGCGCGTCTCGTTCGGGACGCCCGTGCGCGAGCCGGCACAGCCGGCGCTCAAGTAGCGCCGGGCTCGCGCGCGCCGGTGGCAGCGGCGAGGGCCGCCTCGGGCGCGACCCGCCCGGGGATCAGCAGCGCGGCGCCGCAGGCAAGCGCGACCGCGACCGCGCCCATCGCGAACGCCGCGGTGAAGCCGGACTCGCTCGAGTAGTCGGTCCCCGCGACCGCGTGCCCGGCGACGATCGCCGCCGCGATCTGGCCGCCGAAGGCGCCGCCGATCGTCCGCATGATCGTGTTCATGCCGGTGGCCTCGCCCGTCTGGCGCTGCGGCACCGCGTCGACGATCAGGTTCGCCATCGAGGCGAAGGAGAGCCCGATGCCGAGCCCGAGAAACGCCACGGCGACGACGATCTGCCACGCCTCGGAGTGCGCCACCGCGAGCAGCAGGAAGCTGAGCGTCGCGCAGGCGGTGCCGGCCAGCAACGGCACCTTCGAGCCCACCCGCCCGGCCAGCGAGCCGGCGAGCGGCCCGGCGACCAGCATGATCGCGGCCGACGGCAGCATGAACAGGCCGGCCTCGGTGACGTCGGCGTCGAAGCCGTAGCCGGCGGCGGGCGGCGCCTGCACGAACTGGGGGATCAGGATGAACGAGCCGAACATCCCGAAGCCGATCAGGAAGCCGGTCAGGTTCACCGTCCAGACCCCGCGCACGCGCAGCAGGACGACGTCGACGAGCGGCTCGCGCACGCGCTGTTCGAAGCGCACCCAGCCGGCGAGCATCACGGCGGCCGCCACGAACAGCCCGACGATCCGCGGCGAGCCCCAGCCCCAGTTCGCGCCCTCGCTCACCGCGAGCAGCAGCGCGACCAGCCCGGCCGACAGCAGGCCCGCCCCGGCCCAGTCGATCCGCGCGGGCGACTTCACCGGCGACTCGGGGATGAACAGGTGCGTCGCGACGATCGCGACCAGCACCACCGCCAGTCCGAACCAGAAGATCCACTCGTACGAGAGGTGGTCGACGATCAGCCCGCTGAGCACCAGCCCGGCCCCGCCGCCGATCCCGAAGGTGGCCGAGATCAGGCCGATCCCGGTCGCCACCCGCTCGCGCGGGAACTCGTCCCTGATGATCCCGAAGGCGAGCGGGAACACGGCGCCGGCCGCGCCCTGGACCGCTCGCCCGGCGACGAGCAGCCCGATGCCCTGCGACAGGGCGGAGATCAGCGAGCCGATCGCGAACAGGATGAGCACCGCCACGAGGGTGCGCTCCTTGCCGAACATGTCGCCGACGCGGCCCAGGATCGGCGTCGCCACCGAAGCGGAGAGCAGGTAGACGGTCAGCACCCAGGTGACCTGAGTGGTCGTCGCCCCGAGCTCGCGCTGGATGGCGGGCAGCGCGGGCGCGACCATCGTCTGGAGCAGCGCGTAGGAGAGCGCCGCCAGGGCGAGCACGCCCAGGGTGATGCCGTAGTGCTGGCGCTCCGGGACCTCGCTCACAGCTCCTCGATCACGACGGCGAGCCGGTTGAGCAGGTCGGCGGCGGCGAGCCGCTCCTCCGGCTCGAGGGTCTGGGCGAGCTGCTCGCGCACCCGGCCGTACTCCTCGAGCTTGGCCGTGAGCGCCTCGCGTCCCGCGTGGGTCAGCGAGATCAGCACGGCGCGCCGGTCGGCCGGGTCCTCGACGCGAGTGACCACGCCGCGCCCGACCAGCCCGTCGATCATGCGGGTCGCGGTGGGGGAGGTGATCCCGGCCGCCTCGGCCAGCTGGCGGTTTGTGCACGCCCCTTCGGCGAGCGGCTCGAGCACGTGGAACTGCGCGAGCGAGATGCCGTCGCCCGGGGTCTGGCTGGCGGCGCGCCCCCGTGCGCGCCTGGTGGCGCGGAAGAACTCGGCGAGCGCCTCGCTCAGGGATGCTGTCGCGGCGGAGTCGGCGGCCGTCCCGTGCGCCATCGCGCAAAAATTAGCAAGACATCGATTAGGTGCCTATGTGCAGCCTGACGGCGCATGGCGCAGCGGGGTAGGCTCCCGCGCAGATGCCCTGCCTCGTCATCCTGCTCGCCCTCATCTCGCCGCGGCTGGCGATCTTCTGCGTCTGGATCTTCAGCGACATCCTCAGCCGTGCGTTCGACAGCTGGATCGTGCCGCTGCTCGGCTTCTTCCTGCTGCCGTGGACGACGCTCGCCTACGCCGGCCTGTGGTCGTCCGGCACGAACGAGGTGCGCGGGTTCGAGTGGTTCATCGTGGGGCTCGCGTTCGTCATCGACGTGATGTCCTACGTCGGCGGCAGCTCGCGGCGCGCCAGCCGCTCCTGAGCGCTGAGCGCGAGCTCGAGCTCGAGCCGCGCGTCGGGGTCGTCGAGCTGGTCGCCGAGCAGCTCGCGCAGCTGGCCGAGCCGGTAGCGCACCGTCTGTGGGTGCAGGCCCAGCGAGCGCGCCATCGCGGCGGCGTTGCCGCGCTCGCGCACGTAGGCGAGCGCCGTCTCCTGCATCCGCCGCCTCGCCTTCGGCGTCAGCTGCTCGAAGGGGCCGAGCCGGCGCGCGGCCATCCGCTCGACGGGCAGGCGGCCGTCGAGCAGGAGCAGGTCGACGAGCACCTCGTCGGCGCGCAGCACCCCGTCCTCGCCGGCGTCCCCTGCGCCCAGCGCGGCGCGCGCGAGCGACCAGGACGAGGCCAGCTCCGGCAGCGCGACGGTGGGGCCGAGCGCCGCCCGGCGGCCACTCAGGGCGGGCTCGATGCTCGCCGGGCGGCCGGGGCCGTCGGGGTCGGGGACGACCGCGCAGCCGCCGTCGGGCAGCGTGGCGGTCAGCGCGTCGGCGGGTAGCCGCGCGGCCAGTCGCTCGAGCTCCTCCTCGGAGCAGGCGACGGCGGCCGCCGAGCGGGGCAGGCGCCAGTCGCCGGCGGCTGCCGCCGCGCGCAGGTCCGCCTCGTCGGCGGGCGGGTCGCGCAGGAGCAGCAGCAGCAGCTCGCGCTGGCGGCGGCGGCGCTCGCTCTCCAGGCGCGAGCGCGCCTCCGCGTAGCCCTCGACGGAGTCGGCCGACAGCTGCTCGATGTAGGCGAACATCGACTCGGCCAGCAGGCTCAGGGTCTCGGCCTCGAAGCCGGCCCGCCGCGCCGCCTCCGCTGCGCGGCGCCAGGCGACTCGCGCGCCGACGCGGTAGGCCGACTGGAGCGCGTCGAGCGTCCGTCCCTGGCGCAGCTCGCCGCGCCCGAGCGCGACGTAGACCTCGCGCCCGGGGCCGCGCGCGCCCGGAGGGGCTGCGGACCAGCTCCACGAACTGGCTGAGCGCCTCGCTGACGCCCGTGCGCACGCCGCGCCCGAACGACCCCTCGAGTGGGCGCGCGTACTCGGGCACCTCGCGGGCGATCGTGGCCAGGATCTCGTCGGTGGTGGCCTCGAGCTCGCCCTCCATCACGTCGGCGATATCGGGCGGCAGAGAGCGCCAGGGCTCAGAAGTTGTCATCTAAGTGAGCAAAATCATCGGCAAGATTGGTGGATCCGTCTCTACTTGACGCTGCTGGATGATGACAGGCTTCCCGTACATGAGCACCCTGGAGAAGCGCGTGAACCTGCTCGCCGTGGCGCTGCCGTTCGCGGGAACGATCGCCGCGATCTTCCTGTTCTGGAACAGCGTCGTGAGCGCGACCGACCTGGCGATCCTCGCGGTCATGTACGTCCTGACCGGCCTCGGCGTGACCGTCGGCTACCACAGGATGCTCACCCACCGCGCCTTCCAGGCCCCGAAGCCGGTCGAGTACACCTTCGCCGTGCTCGGCTCGATGGCGGTCCAGGGGCCGCTGCTGGACTGGGTCGCCGACCACCGCAAGCACCACGCGCACGCCGACCACGAGGGCGACCCGCACAGCCCCCACGTGGGCCACGGCGACGGGACGATGGGCGTCCTGCGCGGGCTCTGGCACGCGCACGTCGGCTGGCTGCTGTCCGACCAGGGCCAGGCGAGCGCGCGCAAGTACGCGCCGGACGTCTACGAGGACCGGGGCCTGCGCGTGATCAGCCGCGGCTTCCCGCAGCTCGTCCTCGCCAGCCTCCTGCTGCCCGCACTGGCCGGCTATCTGCTGACCGGCTCGATCGCCGGCGCCGCCACCGGCCTGCTCTGGGGCGGCCTCGTGCGGATCTTCTTCGTCCACCACGTGACCTGGAGCGTCAACTCGGTCTGCCACTTCCTCGGCACGCGCCGCTTCGAGACCGACGACCAGTCCACCAACGTGGCCTGGCTGTCGGTGCTCTCGTTCGGCGAGTCCTGGCACCACAACCACCACGCCTTCCCGCGCTCGGCCGCGCACGGCCTGCGCCGCTGGGAGCACGCGCTCGACCCGTCGGCGCTCGTGATCAAGAGCCTCGAGAAGCTGGGCCTCGCGCGCAACGTGATCCGCATCGCGCCCGAGCGCCAGGAGCAGCGCCGGACACAGCCCGCCGCGCTGCAGGCGGCCACCCGCGACGCCTGACCGTTCGGCGCGCCTGCTAGCGTCAGTGACGCGGGTGGCGTCGTCGCCCGCGAGGTTCTCGTCTCCGAACGCTCAAGCGATCTGGGTCAGTTGAATCTCCCAGATCTCATGCGGCTGCCAAGCGGCCGCGAGCAAGGAGCAAGATGTCTACGCAGTCCTTCGCCGATCTCGGCGTGTCAGATGCGGTCGTGCGCGCCCTAGCGGCGCGCCACGTAACCGCCCCCTTCGACGTCCAGCGATCCGTCATTCCCGACGTGCTCGCCGGACACGACGTGCTCGTGCAGTCACCGACAGGGTCCGGCAAGACGCTGGCCTTCGGCGTGCCGCTCGTGGACCTCGTAGAGGCCGAGGATCGGAGGGCGGCCGCCCTCGTCCTGGTGCCGACGCGGGAGCTCGCGAGCCAGGTCGCGGACGACCTGCGCGAGCTCGCCAAGGCGCGGGCGCTGTCGCTCGCAGCCGTCTACGGGGGCGCCGGCATCGAGCGGCAGGCGAAGCTTGCCCGCAGGGCGCACATCCTGGTGGCCACACCCGGTCGCCTCGAGGACCTCGTGCAGCGCGGCGCCATCCGACTCGACTCCATCCGGTTCCTCGTTCTCGACGAGGCGGATCGGATGCTCGACATGGGCTTCCGCCCGGCGGTCGACCGGATCGTGGGGCTGACCCCGCGGGACCGCCAGACGCTGTTCTTCTCGGCCACGCTCGAAGGCGCCGCCGGCCAGGTCGCCGCCGCCTTCACCAACGACGCCCGCCGCCACGAGCAGCGGGCGAGCGAGCGCGCCCGAGGGCGCGTGGAGCACCGCTTCCTGGCGGTGGCCCACGAGTCGAAGCTGGACTCGCTCGTGACCGAGCTCGGCACTGGCGACCGCGGTCGCACGCTCGTCTTCGTGCGCACCAAGCGCGGCGCCGACCGGCTCGTGAAGCGCCTGTCCCGTCACGGCGTGGACGCCCTGGCGATCCACGGCAATCGCTCGCAGTCCCAGCGTGAGAAGGCGCTCGCGCGCTTCCACTCCGGCACGATCGACACGCTGGTCGCCACCGACGTGGCGGCACGCGGAATCGACGTGAACGACGTCACGCACGTCATCAACTTCGACGCCCCCGAGGACCGCGACACCTACGTTCACCGCGTGGGTCGCACCGGCCGCGCGGGGCGCCACGGAACCGGCATCACGCTGGTGACCGGCGAGCAGAGCCAGGTCGTGGGCCGGATCGCTGCCGATCTGCGCCTCCACGACCAGTTCGCCCGGAGCGGCATGAGCACGGCGGGCGGGCGGACGCACGGCGGACGCGGGCGCCGCCGCTCCACGGACGCGGCGCTAGCTTCGAACGTCCAGCACGACCTTGCCGGTCGCGCCGCGGCCGTCGATCAGCTCCAGCGCGTCGGCCACCTGGTCGAGCGGGAAGCGCGCGCCGACGATCGGCCGCACGTGGCCCTGCTCGACCAGCCGGTTGATCTCCCTGCCGATCTCGGCGTTGATGTCGGGCTTGCCCATCACGAAGGCGCCCCACCCGGCGCCGACGACGTCGACGTTGTTCAGCAGCAGCCGGTTGACCCTCACCTCGGGGATCGAGCCGCCGGTGAAGCCGACCACGACCACGCGCCCGCCCTCGCGCAGCGAGCGCAGGCTGTCGGTGAAGCGGTCGCCGCCGACGGGGTCGACGACCACGTCGACGCCGCCGCCTGAGAGCTGCTTGGCCTCGTCCTTCCAGGGCCCGTCGGAGCGCACGGTCTCGTCGGCGCCGGCTGCGCGGGCCACGCGCTCCTTGTCGTCGCTCGAGACGACGGCGATCGTGCGGGCGCCGAGCCCCTTGGCGACCTGGAGCGTCGCGGTGCCGACGCCGCCGGCCGCGCCGTGCACGAGCACGGTCTCGCCCTCCGCCAGCCGCCCGCGCAGCTTCAGCGCGAAGTAGGCGGTGTGGTAGTTCATGACGAGGCTCGCGCCCTGGGCGAAGTCGAGCGCGTCCGGCAGCGGGAAGGTCAGGAACGCGGGCGCCACGGCCACCTCGGCAAACCCGCCGGTCATGCAGCAGGCCGCGACCCGGTCGCCCTCGGACAGGCCCGAGCCGTCGGGCGCGCTGCGCACGACGCCCGCGATGTCGGTCCCCGGCACGAACGGCAGGTCGGGCTTGTACTGGTACTCGCCGCGCGTCTGGAGGACCTCCGGGAAGGCGACGCCGGCCGCGTGCACGTCGATCAGCACACCGGAGCCCGGCGTAAGCGGATGCTCCGCCGGCGGGTCGGGCAGGTCCGCGGCCGACAGGGCCGACCGCGGACCGCTCAGCTCGGTGATCTGAAGCGCCCGCATGAGGTTGGGCAACCTACTTCACTGGGCGCTGAAGTCGCGGCTAGGCGCTGAAGTCGCCGCCGGGCTGCGCCGGCTGGGGCGGGCCCTTGTGCCCCGCCTCTTTCATGATCGGCGGGACCTCGGGGTCGGAGACGAAGCTCTGCCAGCCCTCGTCATCCCAGTCGAAGAGCACCCAGACGCGGTCTTCCTGGTTGGGGTCGCGGAAGACATGCGCGCCGTTCGACCCGTGCTCGCGGCGCTTGTCGGCGCCCTTGGTCGAGAAGATGCTCAGAAAGCGGTCGAAGTCCTCGACCGTCGTGGTGGCCAGGATCATCTTGCTCCTCCTTCGTTGGTGGGAGAGACGAAACGCGAGTCCGGCTCTGCGCGACCCTAACCGGGCCCGCGTCCTGGTTTCCAGTGGTCGATTACTTGATGAAGAGGATCTCCGAGTACTTCGGCAGCGGCCAGAGGTCGTCCGCCACGATCTTCTCCAGCTCGTCGCCGATCTCGCGGACGCGCGCCAGCGCGGCCAGCTGGCTGTCGCGGGCGTACTCCGCCAGCTCCAGGCCCTCGACCCCGTCGGGGTAGGAGTTGGCCTCCTCGAGCGCGCCGATCGCCTCGACGAACGAGGCGGTCAGCGAGCGCGCCTCGGCGGCGAGCTCTTCCATCCCCGCCGCCTCGACGATCGCGATGTGGCGCAGGGCCGCCGGCAGCAGCATCGTCTTGGCGATCATCGCGCCGGTTTCGGCCTCGATGTTCGCCCTGATGATGTACTGCTCGAGCCAGACCTCGTAGCGCGACTCGAGCTCGCGTTGCGAGAGCACCTGGTACTGCTCGAACGCCGCCACGGTGGGCTCGGCGAGCACCTCGGGCAGGGCGTCCGGCGTGGTGCGCAGGTTCTTCAGCCCGCGCGACTCCGCCTCGGCGTGCCACTCGTCGGCGTAGTTGTCGCCGGCGAAGATGACCCGCCTGTGCTCGCGCGTAGGAGTCCTTGACCACCGCGGCCAGCGCCTCGTCGAGGTCGGTGCCGGCCTCGATCTGGGCCTCGAGCTTGTCGGCGAGCTCGTCGATCGCCTCGGCCGCGATCGTGTTCAGCACGGTGTTCGGGAACGACAGCGACATGCTCGACCCGAGCGCGCGGAACTCGAACTTGTTGCCGGTGAAGGCGAACGGCGAGGTCCGGTTGCGGTCGCCGCCGTGCATCGGCAGCGGCGGCAGCACCGGCGTGCCGAGCCCCAGCACCGCGGCCGGCGTGTGCGGGTCGCCCTCGCCGGAGGCGATCGCCTCGAAGACCTTCTCCAGCTCCGCGCCGAGGAAGATCGAGATGATCGCCGGGCGGCGCCTCGTTGGCGCCCAGCCGGTGGTCCTGGCCGATGTTCGCCACCGACGCCCGCAGCAGGCCCTGGTGCTTGTCCACGGCCTGGATCACGGCGGCGCAGAAGAACAGGAAGCTGAGGTTGTCGGCCGGCGTGTCGCCCGGCTCGAGCAGGTTGTGCCCGGTGTCGGTCCCCATCGACCAGTTGTTGTGCTTGCCCGATCCGTTCACGCCGGCGAACGGCTTCTCGTGCAGCAGGCAGACGAGCCCGTACTTGCGCGCCATCCGCTGCATCACCTGCATGGTCAGCTGCTGGTGGTCCGAGCCCACGTTCGAGTTCTCGAACACCGGCGCGATCTCGTACTGCGCCGGCGCGACCTCGTTGTGGCGCGTCTTGACGGGCACCCCGAGCTTGGCCAGCTCGAGCTCCGTGTCCATCATGCACGCCAGCACGCGCTCCGGGATCGACCCGAAGTAGTGGTCGTCCAGCTCGTGGCCCTTGGGCGGCTTGGCGCCGAACAGCGTGCGCCCGGTGTTGATCAGGTCGGGGCGCTCGAAGTAGTACTGCTCGTCGATCAGGAAGTACTCCTGCTCGGGCCCGACGGTCGTGAACACGCGCGTGGCCTGCGTCGTCGCCGAGCAGCCGCAGCGCGCGGATCGCCGAGCGCGACAGCGCGTCCATCGAGCGCAGCAGCGGGATCTTGTCGTCGAGCGCCTCACCCGTCCACGACGCGAACGCCGTCGGGATGCACAGCAGCGCGCCGTTGGGGTTCTCGAGGATGAACGCCGGGCTGGTCGGGTCCCAGGCGGTGTAGCCGCGCGCCTCGAAGGTCGCGCGCACGCCGCCGGTCGGGAACGACGAGGCGTCCGGCTCGCCCTGGATCAGCTCCTTGCCGGAGAACTCGGCCAGCGCGACGCCGTCGCCGGCGGGGCCGAAGAACGAGTCGTGCTTCTCGGCGGTCAGCCCGGTCAGCGGCTGGAAGACGTGCGTGTAGTGGGTGGCGCCCCGCTCGAGCGCCCACTCCTTCATCGCGAGCGCGACGGCGTCGGCGAGCGACGTGTCGAGCGCCTCGCCCTTCTCGAGCACGAGCTGGAGCCGCTTGTAGGTCTCCTTGGGCAGCCGGTGGCGCTGCACGGCCAGCGAGAAGACGTTCTCCCCGTGCGGGTAGCTGGACGGGCTCGGTGAGGTCGACCGCTCCCAGGGCCCCTCCGTTGGGGCTCCAGCGAGCGGCGGTTACGTTGGTCTGACGGACTCTGGGCATAGATAGTTCTCTCTCCGGGAGGTGGCCACCGCCAAGGTAGCTGGGGAGCCGGTGGAGGTCCTTGTACGCGTGGATAAAGATCGCGCACTTTGCTTCGCCCGCAGGTAGAGCGGGACGCTGCTCTAGGGTCGAGGATTCGATGCCGGCGATCGAGCTCAGCGGAGTCGTCAAGCGCTTCGGCCCCATCACCGCGGTGGACGGGCTCGACCTCGAGGTGCCGGAGGGATCTGCCTCGGGCTGCTCGGCCCCAACGGCGCCGGCAAGTCGACGACGATGCGGCATGCTCACCGGCCAGGCGATCGCGACCGAGGGCTCGCTGCGCGTGCTCGGCCACGAGCTGCCCGCCGAGGCCAAGGAGGCGCGCGCCGAGATGGGCGTCGTCCCGCAGCTCGACAACCTCGACGTCGACGTGTCGGTGCAGGACAACCTGGCCGTGTTCGCGCGCCTCTACCGGGTCAAGGACGTGCGCGGCGCCGTGGATCGCGGCCTCGAGCTCGCCCGGCTGACCGAGCGGCGCACCGACTCGGTCGACCGGCTCTCGGGCGGCATGCGCCGGCGGCTGCTGCTGGCGCGCGGCCTGATGCACGGGCCGCGGCTGATGCTGCTCGACGAGCCGACCGTCGGCCTCGACCCGCAGATCCGCACGCAGCTGTGGTCGCTGATCGACCTGCTGCGCTCCGAGGGCGTGACGATCCTGATGTCCACGCACTACATCGAGGAGGCCGAGCGGCTCGCGGACGAGGTGGCCGTCATGACGAACGGGCAAGATCATCGCGCGCGGCCGCCCGTCCGAGCTGATCGCCGAGCACGCCGGCCGCGAGACGGCCGAGGTCTACGCGCCGCCCGAGCGGCTCGCCGAGGTGCGCGCGGCCGCGGAGGCGCACGGGCTTGCGGTGCGGCCCGGCCGGGCCCGGCGATCGCGATCGTCGGCGCCGAGCGCGCCACCGACGGGGCGATCCCGCCGGAGGCGGTCCGGCGCGCGGCGTCGCTGGAGGACGTGTTCGTGCTGCTGACCGGGGAGGAGGCCGAGTGAGGCGCCTCGAGCCCGCGGCGATCACGGGAGTCATGAGCCGCGAGGTGGCCAACTTCCGCAGCTACTGGAAGTCGACCACGTTCTCGAGCGTGCTCGAGCCGGTCATCTACCTGCTGGCGTTCGGGCTGGGGCTGGGCTCGACGATCGTCGAGAAGGTCGACGGGCTCGACTACGTCGAGTTCGTCGGCACCGGCATGGTCGCGACGGCGGTGATCTTCTCGAGCGCGCTGCCGGCGATGTTCGGCGTCGTTCGTCAAGGAGCGCTTCCAGCGCACCTACGACGCGATCCTGGCGGCGCCGGTCGACGTCGAGGAGCTGGTCACCGCGGAGATGCTCTGGATCGGGCTGCGCTCCGGGCGTCTACGGCTGCTTCCCGCTGATCGTGTCGATGCTGTTCGGGCTCGACCCCTCGTCCGGGCATGCTGCTCGTGCCGCTGTTCTGCTTCATCACCGCGCTGGGCTTCGCGGCGTTCGGGATCGCCACGGCGGCGACGCGTCGCCAAGATCGACCAGTTCAGCTACGTGACCACGCTCGTGATCACGCCGCTGTTCCTGGTGGCGGGCACGTTCTTCCCGATCGACCAGCTGCCGGAGGGCGCTGCAGGTGGCCGGCGCAGTTCAACCCGCTGCACCAGCTCGTGGAGCTGGTGCGCCACGCCGGCCTTCGGCTTCGAGGCGACCGACCTGCTGCGGCTGGCCGGGCTGGTCGTGTTCGCGCTGGCGCTCTGGCGGGTGGCGGTGCGCGCGGATGTCGAAGCGGCTGATCGACTAGACACGCGGTCGAGCCGGGCGCGCTGAATTTCCGACCGCCGGTCCGATGACTCGCGGCGGCGGCTGCGCGAACCTGAGGCGCGCACGTTCCTCTCTCCGAGCACCGGCGCCCGCACCTCGGTGTGGGCGCCGGTGCGTGGGTAGTAGCGTCACGGCCTTGAGCGCGAAGTGGACCGCCGAGCGGATCCCCGACCAGGGCGGCCGCACCGCCGTCGTGACCGGGGCCAACAGCGGGCTCGGCCTGGCGACCGCGCGCGAGCTCGCGCGCGCGGGCGCGCGCGTGGTGCTGGCCTGCCGCAACCTCGGCAAGGGCGAGGCAGGCGCGGCGTCGCGATCGCGGCGCGCCGTGCCGGGAGCGCCAGCTCGAGCTGGAGGAGCTCGACCTGTCGAGCCTCGACTCGGTGCGCGCGTTCGCGCGAGCGCTACCGCGGCGGCGCACGACGGGCTCGACCTGCTGATCAACAACGCCGGGGTGATGGCCCCGCCGCGCGCGCAGACGGCCGACGGGTTCGAGCTCCAGTTCGGCACCAACCACCTCGGCCACTTCGCGCTGACCGGGCTGCTGATCGGGACGATGGAGGGCCGCGACGACGCGCGCGTGGTGACCCTCTCGAGCACGGCGCACCGGACGGGCCGGATCGCCTTCGACAACCTCGGCGGCGACCGCCACTACTTCCGCTGGCGCGCCTACGGCCAGTCGAAGCTCGCCAACCTGCTGTTCGCGCTGGAGCTCGAGCGCCGCCTGCGCGCCGCCGGCTCGATCGATCAAGAGCATGGCGGCCCACCCCGGCTACGCGGCGACCAACCTGCAGTTCGCCGCGCCGCCGCTGCTCGACCGGCTGGTCATGAAGGTCGGCAACGCGGTGATCGCCCAGAGCGAGGAGATGGGCGCGCTGCCGACGCTCTACGCGGCGACCGAGCCCGGCCTGGCCGGCGGCACCTACGTCGGGCCCGGACGGCATCGGCGAGCAGCGCGGCCACCCCAAGCCGGTCTCGCCGAACCGGGCGGCGCGCGACGAGGACGTGGCCCGCCGCCTGTGGGAGGTCTCCGAGGAGATGACCGGCGTGCGCTTCGAGCTCGGTCCTGCCGCACATTCGACATCTATTTGATGCTCAATGTGCGGAGCGTCGGGCCCAGCGGGTCCATGCGCCGACCTGATACGAATCGCACATGAAGCTCGCCCTGCTGGCCCTCGCCGCCCTGCTGACCGCTCTCCGCCGCCGGCGCTCGCCGCAGTCCCGATCCCGCAGAACCAGGGCGAGCTCGCCGGGCTGAAGACGTTCACCGGCCACAAGGCCAAGCCGCACCGCGTCCACGCGCCGCGCATCCCGCGCCATCCGTTCATGGCGGCCAACGGGCGCAACGCCGTGCACAACGACGCCTACCAGAGCGACACCTACCGCAACTCGGGGCCGCTCGGCGACGACCTGCGCGTCTTCTCGCAGTCGATCGACGGCCTCGGCGGCCTCGGCTCGTGCGGCATCACGATCGCCTTCGACAAGCGCGGCCGCCTGATCACCACCTGCATCTCCGCCACGACGGTCGAGCTGCGCCTGATGGACCGCGACCTCAACACGGTCGCCAGCCACATGCTGCCGCCGCGCATCATCCCGCCGGGCGTCAACCCGCTCCAGTCACCCGGCGGCGCCTACTTCTACGTCGACAACAAGGACCGCGCCGTCGTCTCGATCGGCCGCCAGATCTTCGTCGTCGCGATCAAGGGCGACACGCTCGAGCGCGTCCGCACCTACGACCTCAGCTCGGTGATCCCGGCCGACGACCAGCTCAACTCGGCCCTGCCGGACTGGAGCGGCCGGCTCTGGTTCGTCACCCGCCGGCACGGCATCGTCGGCGCGCTCGACCCCGCCAGCGGCACGCGTGCTCGGCACCCGGCGCACCGAACGAGGCGATCGGCAACTCGTTCGCGATGGACGAGACCGGCGGCGTCTTCATCGTCACCGACACGGCCCAGTACCGCTTCGACACCGGCCGCGGCGGCAAGCCCAAGGTCACCTGGCGCTACCGCTACGACAACGTCGGCAGGCAGAAGCCGGGCCAGTTCGACGCCGGCTCCGGCACCACGCCCACGCTGATGGGCAAGCACTACCTGTCGATCGCCGACAACGCGGCCCGCATGCAGGTCGTGGTGCTGCGGCGCGACAAGCGCCTCAAGCGCGGCCAGCGCCGGCTCGTCTGCGAGCAGCCCGTCTTCCGCAAGGGGCGCGGGCGCCACCGAGAACTCGATCATCGCCACCGGCCGGTCCATGATCGTCGAGAACAACTACGGCTACTCGCCGCCGCCCGACGCGACCGCGGACGGCAAGACCACCAAGCCGGGCGTCGCGCGCGTGGACATCAAGCGCAACGGCAAGGGCTGCCGCACCGTCTGGAACAGCTCCGAGATCTCGCCCAGCACGGTGCCCAAGCTGTCGCTCGCCAACGGCCTGATCTACCTCTACACCAAGCCGAAGGGCCTGCCCGACCGCTGGTACCTGACCGCCGTCGACTTCCGCACCGGCAAGACCGTCTGGCGCCGGCTGATCGGCACCGGCGCCGCTGTTCAACGTGCACTACGCCGGCCTCACGATCAGCCCCAGCGGCGTGCTCTACGCGGGCGTGCTCGGCGGGACGGTGGGCATCGCCGGACCGCTGATGCCCGAGCACGCGCTCGTGTTCATCGGGATCGTCGCGCTGCTGACGATCACGCCCGGGCGCCGACATGGCGATGGTGGCGCGCAGCGTGTTCACGGGCGGGCGCCGGGCGGCGCTTCGCGACCACGCTCGGGATCTCGCGCCGGCTGCTTCGCCTGGGCCTGCGCGTCGGCGCTCGGCGTGGCGGCCGTGCTGGCCGCGTCGCAGACCGCCTACGACGCGCTGCGCCTGGTCGGCGCGGTCTACCTGATCTGGCTCGGGCGTGCAGAGCCTGCTGGCGGCGCGCAGCGGGCGCGCCCCGGCGCCGGGCGACGCTGCCCGCCGGGGGCCACCCGTTCCGCCAGGGCCTGCTGACCAACCTGTTCAACCCGAAGATCGCCGTCTTCTACTCGACCTTCCTGCCGCAGTTCATCGGCTCCGGGCGACCCGGCGCTGGCGGTCTCGATGCTGCTCGCCTGCGTGCACATCGCGCTTCGGCATCGCCTGGCTGACGCTCTACGCCTGGCTGCTCGTCGCGCGCGATCGAGGCGTTCAAGGGCTCGCGCCTGCGGCGCGCGCTGGACGCTCTGACGGGCACGGTGCTGGTCGGGCTAGGAGTACGGTTGGCCGTACAGAGGGACTGAAACTTCTCACCTATCGTGCGGGGCATGTCAGACCCCGCCATCGAAGTACGCGGACCTGCGCAAGTCCTACGGCGACGTCGCAGGCGCTGCGCGGAATCGACCTCGACGTCCCGGCCGGGACCGTGCTCGGCATCCTCGGCCCCAACGGCGCCGGCAAGACCACCGCCGTCCGCATCCTGACCACGCTGCTGCCGCCCGACGGCGGCAGCGCGCGCGTGGCCGGCTACGACGTCGTGCAAGGACGCCGCGGCGCTGCGCGCCGAGATCGGCCTGGCCGGCCAGTACGCGGCCGTCGACGAGAACCTGACCGGGCGCGAGAACCTCGTGATGGTCGGGCGGCTCTACCACCTCGGCCGCAAGCCGTCGCAGGACCGCGCCGACGAGCTGCTCGAGCGGTTCGGCCTCACCGACGCCGCGAACCGGGTCGCCAAGACCTACTCGGGCGGCATGCGGCGCCGGCTCGACCTGGCGGCGGCGCTCGTGGCTCGCCCGTCGGTGATCTTCCTCGACGAGCCCACCACCGGCCTCGACCCGCGTCAGCCGGCTCGCGCTGTGGGAGACGATCGAGGACCGCGTCGCGTCGGGGACGACCGTGCTGCTCACCACCCAGTACCTCGACGAGGCGGACCGCCTGGCCGACTCGATCGCCGTGATCGACCACGGCGAGGTGATCGCCGAGGGCACCTCCGACGAGCTCAAGGACCGCGTCGGCGGCGAGAAGCTCGAGGTCACGCTCGAGGATCCCGACCAGCGCCGGCTGGCGATCGAGACGCTCACCCCGATCTCCGGCGACGAGCCGCCGACCTGCGACGGCCCGATCGTCCGCATGCCGATGCGGCGCGAGCGCGGCGGCATCGCCGAGGCGGTGCGCCGGCTCGACGGCGCCGGGCGTCGGGATCGCGGACATCGCGGTCCGCCGCCCGACGCTCGACGACGTGTTCATGGTCCTGACCGGACACGCCGCCGAGCACGAGAACGGCGAGGCCGAAGCGCAGCCAGAGCAGATCGAAGAGCGAGAGGAGGCGGCGGCATGAGCGCGCTCGCCACGACGGCCTCGGACACGCTGGTGCTCGCGGGCCGCAACCTGAAGCGGATTCCCGCGCCAGCCCGACCTGCTGGTCGCGCTACACGATCCAGCCGGTCATGTTCGTGCTGCTGTTCGTCTTCGTGTTCGGCGGCGCGATCCAGACGCCGGGCTTCGACTACGTCGACTTCCTGATGCCGGGCATCATCGCCCAGTCGATCGCCTTCGGCGGGTTCGTGACCGCGCTCGGGCTGTCGGAGGACGTCCACAAGGGGCTGATCGACCGCTTCCGCTCGCTGCCGATGTCGCGCGCGGCGGTGCTCGCCGGCCGCACGTTCTCCGACGTCCTGCTCAACTGCGTGTCGCTGGTCGTGCTGTTCTCGGTCGGCTTCATCGCCGGCTTCAACTTCACCGACGCGAGCGCGGGCGAGATCGCGCTCGGCATCGTCCTGCTGCTGCTGCTCGGCTACGCCTTCTCGTGGATCTTCGCGCTGATCGGGCTCTACTCGTCATCGCCCGAGACCGCGAACGCGATCGGCTTCACGCTGATCTTCCCGCTCACCTTCGCGTCCTCGATGTTCGTCCCGGCCGACTCGATGCCCGACGGGCTGCGGCAGTTCGCCGAGGCCAACCCGTTCACCACGATCACCGACGCCCTGCGCTCGCTCTGGCTGGGCACGCCCGCCCACACCGACGTCTGGATGGCGTTCGTCTGGATCTTCGGCCTGATCGCCGTTTTCGCGCCGCTGGCGGTGATGCGCTACCGCAGCGTCTCGGTTCGCTGAGCGCGGCCGGCCGCGGTGCTTGAGGCGCTCGGCCAGGATGTAGCTGCCGATCACGAAGACGCCGCCGGCGGCCTGCGCGACGCAGCGTCTCGACGGTCGGGAAGATCCCCAGCCAGATGCCCGCCCAGTAGGGGATCTCCATGTCGATCGGGGTGATCGGCACCCAGCCGACGCCCTGCATCGTGCGGACCGTCTTGCCCATCATGATCATCAGCACGACGGTCAGCAGCACGCCGGTGACGATCAGCATCTTCTTGTAGGGCAGCTTGCGCTCGAGCACGAACGTCGCCACGGCGACGGCTCCGACCAGCAGCGCGCCGAGCGCCACGCCCTCGAGCACCACGGCCAGGCCCGAGTTGAGCTCGAGCGCCTGGAGGAACAGCACGGTCTCGAAGCCCTCGCGGTAGACGGTCGAGAAGCCGAGCAGGACGAAGCCGACCACCTGGGCGGAGATCAGCCCGCCGGCGGTGATGCCGAGCAGCGCCTTGCGGCGCTTGTTGAACTTCTTGATGTGGTCGGTCCAGTAGACCTTGTGGAAGAACCAGTTGAGGACCAGCAGCAGCACCGCGATCGCGATCAGCCCCACGATCGCCTCGAGCTTCTCGCCGTAGCGCGACAGCTCGGTCAGGACCGTGCGGGCGAGGATGAACGTGACCACGCTCGCGAGCAGCGCGAGCGCCGCCCCGATCAGCATCGGGCGCCGCTGGCCGCGCGCCGCGCCGGTCAGGCTCGCCATCACCGCGGCCAGGATCAGCACCGCCTCGAGGCCCTCGCGGAAGACGATCACCGCGGCGTTGGTCACCGCGGTCGCCGCCGTCGCGCCCTGGCCGAGCGAGCCGGCGCCGTCCTGCGAGCGCCTCGTCGAGCGCGAGCCGGGTCTCGTGCACGTCGCGGCGCGGCTGCTTGCGCGCGATCAGGTTGGCGAGCCCCTCCTTGCCCTCGGCGCCGAACCAGATCAGGCCCTCGACGCGCGCGGTCACGTCCGGGCGCGATCGTGCGCAGGCTCAGCTCGGGGCCGAACTCGAAGAACGCGTAGGCCTCCAGGCGCGACTGCTCGGCCTGCGCGTACTCGCCGGCGCCGACCGCGGCCTCCATCCGGTCGAGCGCGATCTCGATCAGGTCGAAGTCGGCCTGGGCGTCGTCCTGCTTCCACTCGTCCGGGCAGCAGCGCGTCGATCTCGTCGCTGGCCCGCTGCTGGGTCGACTCGATCGTGTCCTGCGAGACGACCCGCTTGCCGTCCTGGGCGTCCTCGACGTAGCCCTTGCAGCCGCTCGAGCGTGTCCGAGACCCGCTCGGTCGCGCGCGGCGTCGCGCTGCTTGAGGTCCTCCTCGAGGTCGGAGAAGGCCGAGATCGACGCCTCCGTGAACGCCATCGACTCCTGCAGCTCGAACGGGATCGTGACCTTGCCGTCCTCGGTGCCGTGGTCGTAGTCGACCGGGATCAGCTCGACGAAGCGGATCAGCTGGCCGGCGCGGCGGGCCTGCTCCTCGGCGGTGAAGGGCGCGGCGGTGAAGCCGTCGAGCGCCTGCGCCGACCTGCGCGCCGCGCGGCCGCGAAGCCGGCGCGGTCGCCGCGCAGCGCGGTGCGCGGCCAGGCGCGCGAAGGCGGCGTCGGCGCGCTCGCGCGCGGCCGCGCCGCGCGTCTTCTCGTACTCGGGCGCGAGGATCCGCCAGAGCCCCGCGGCGAGCGCGGCCGTCTGGGCCCAGCGCGCGCCGGAAGCCGCGCTCGGCGGCGTCCTGCGGCCTCGCCGAGGTGGTCCGACGAGGCTCGCCTGGTAGGCGTCGAGCAGGTCCTTCTTGACCCCGAGCGCGGCGTGCCGCGGGCTGCTGCGCCCGCGGGCGAGCTCGCGCACCGCGAGCGTGCGCGTCCACGCCCGGCCGGGTGAAGCGCGTGGCCTTGCGGAACTCGCGCAGCAGCAGCCAGCTCCCGGCCCGGCGGGCGTCGCCGGTCGCGTACGGACGCCATCGTGACCGCGTAGCTGCCGCTGCATCAGCGCGGCGCGCAGGCGCCCGCGCGCAGCGCCGAGCGCGATCTCGTCGCGCGCGCGCGCCGAGCGCTCGGCGTCCGCCAGCGCGCGCCTGACGGCGCGGTAGGCGGAGGGGCGCGTCGCGGCGCAGCCCGCGGGCCAGCGGCCCGCGCAGCTGGCGCTCGGCGCGCCGCACCAGCCCGACGGCCGAGCGCGGCTCGTCGAGCAGCAGCGCGCTCTGCGCGTCGAAGACGGAGTCCTGCATGCGCTGCGCCGCCTGCCAGGGCGGGCTCGCCGCGGGGGCGGCCGCCGCCTGCCCGCCGAGCAGCAGGGCGGCGGCCAGGCCCGCCAGGCACGCGGCGCGGCGCAGCACCCCCGCTCAGCCCTCGTCGATCTGGATGTCGAGCTTGGCCGCGGCCTGGGTGATCTGGCCGGCGATCGCCTCGGCGCGCTCCTGCGCCTGGGATCCGAGCGTGTCGGCCTCCTCGGCGGTGTACTTGCGCCCGCCGGCCTCGGTGTCGCGCAGCTTGGCCGCGAACGCGTGCAGCTTGTCGAGGCTCTCGTCGGTCTGCTCGGCCTGCTGGTCGTCGGCCTTGGCGACGAGCGGCTCGACGTTGTCGTAGACGAGCACGAGGCCGCCGAGGATGTCAGCGATGTCCTGGAGGCGCGACGCCACCACGAAGGCCTTCTCGGTCGCCTTGTCGCCGGCGATGAAGCGCGAGTTCTTCCAGGCCTCGAAGTACTCCGACATCGTCGGCGTCATGACCACGAGCGCGGTCAGCGCGTCGCTCGGCGTGGGCTCCCACTCGCGCGCCGACGCGTCGAGCTCCTTGGCGTACTTCTCGAAGCCGCGCGCCGCGGCCACGTAGAAGTCGGCGTCCGGCACGGCCTCGCCGAACTCGACCTTGCCGTCGCCGTCGAGGTCGGGCTCGACGCCCTTGGCGGCGAACTTGGGCTCGGTGCCGAAGACCGATGTCTCGATCAGGTAGTTGAAGTTGCCCGGCTGCTTGAACGTCTTGCCCGGCCGGCGTCTCGAGGTCGAACGGGACGGCGGTCTCGGGGTCGGAGGCGTCGCTGCCGGCGTCGATGATCACGTCGTAGTCGGCCAGGCTGGGCACGCCGGCGACCACGCCCTCCATCTGCTCGTAGGCCGGGTTGGCCTTGGCGAAGTCGCGCTGGGCCTGCGTGATCAGCCGGCGCACCTCGGCGCGGTGCTCGTCCAGCAGCGCGCTGGTAGTCGAAGTCCTCCGACTTGGCGAGCCGGTAGTAGGCCTCGGCGTTCTCGCGCACGGCGCCGCTGTCGGCCGACCAGCTGCTCGGTGTGCGAGAGCAGGTAGTCCTTGATCGCCGCCAGGTCGGTGCCCTGGGCCGCGGCCGTGCCGCCGTCGTCGGATCCGTCGCTCGACGAGTCGTCGTCGCCGCAGGCGGCGAGGGCCAGGGCGAGCGCGCAGGCGGCGGCCGCGAGGGCGGGGCGGGTCATGGGCTGCGGACCTCCGTCGCAGTCGTCATTAGGCATCCCTAACTTAGGGCGGCCTAAAGCTACAACAGAATGACTAAGCGGTGCGCCGAGGGTGCGGGTGGTAGCGCGCGCCGCGCAGCGCCAGCAGCGCCGCGTGGCCGTAGATCAGCGCGAGCACGCGCAGCGGCTGGCCGAGATAGCGCAGCCGCAGGCGGCGCAGGTCGCGCGCCGGCCGGCGCTCCAGCGAGAGCGTGGCGTCGAAGACGCGCTCGCCGTCGCGGCGGTTCTCGATGTGGACGGTCAGGTGCTCGCCGGGGCGGCCCGCGTGGATCGAGTACTCGTGATCCATGCCGAGGAACGGCGACACGTGCATCGCCTTGCCCGCGCTGCCGGCGCGGCCGTCGAACTCGTAGGTGCGCCGCTCGCCCCAGGGCGTGTTGGTCACCTCGGCCGCGACGCGAGCCGTCGGGGTGGTAGTGGAAGCGCACCGGGTTGAAGCCGACGCCGAGCGAGCGCGGCATCTCGAGCGTGCCCGCCGTCGCTGAGCGTCATGTAGAGCCGGTGGCGGAAGCGGCTCGGCACGTCGCCGTAGCGGCGGTGGCTGCACCCAGCCCTCGTACAGCTCGGTCACAGCTCGGCCCCGAAGCCGCGGCAGACGCGGCGCGCGCTGTGCACGCCGTCCTCGTGGAAGCCGTAGCCCCAGTAGGCGCCGCAGAAGTGCGTGCGCCGCCTGCCGCTGACCTCCTCCCAGCGCCGCTGGGCCACCAGCGCGCGATGGGTGAAGACGGGGTGGGAGAACTCGCGCACGCTCAGCACCCGCTCGGGGTCGATCGCGGCGGTGCGGTTGAGCGTCACGCAGTACTCGCGCTCGGCGGTCAGCGACTGGAGGCGGTTCATGTGGTAGGTGACGGTCGTGCGGTCGACCGGCTCGTCGGTGAGGTGGAAGTTCCAGCTCGCCCAGGCCCGCCGGCGGCGCGGCAGCAGCGACGCGTCGGTGTGCAGGGCGACCTCGTTGGGCTGGTAGGGGATCGCGCCGAGCACCTCGGCCTCGGCGGCGCTCGGGTCGGCGAGCATCCGCAGCGCCTGGTCGGAGTGGACGGCCAGGATCACCTCGTCGAACGGCTCGGGCCCGCCGCCGGCGGGCGTCAGCTCGACGCGGTCCTCGAAGCGCTCGCACGCGCGACGACCGGGGTGGCCAGCCGCAGCCGGTCGCGCATCGGCGCGGTCAGCCGCTCGACGTAGCGGGACGAGCCGCCGGCCACGGCGCGCCAGTTGCGGACGCCCGCGGAGGCCGAACATGCCGTGGTTGTCGAAGAACTCGGCGAGCACGCTCGCGGGGAAGTGGCGCAGGTCGTGCGGGTCGGCCGACCAGACCGCCGAGGCCTGCGGCACGATCAGCCGCTCGACGAACTCGCGCGAGTAGCCCCCGTCCTCGAGGAAGTCGAGCAGCGTCGGGCCGGAGCCGTTGAGGCCGATCAGCGCCGGAGCCTCGCGGTTGAAGCGCAGCAGGTCGCGCACCATGCGGTGGAACGAGGGCCGCAGCAGGCTCGAGCGGCGGGCGAACAGGCCGTTCGCCGACGCGCCGTTGTACTCGAACTCGCCGCGGTCGTCGCTGACCGAGAAGCCCATGTCGGAGGGCTGCGACTCGACCCCGAGCCGCTCCAGCAGGCGCTCGAAGCCGGGGTAGTTGCGGTCGTTGTAGACGATGAAGCCGGTGTCCACGCGGTGCAGCGCGGTGTCGGTCTCGACGTCGATCGTGCGAGTGTGCCCGCCGGGCTGCGCGTCTGCCTCGAACACGGTGATCTCGTGCGCGGGGTGGAGCAGGTGCGCGCAGGTGAGTCCGGAGATGCCGGCGCCGACGATCGCGATACGCGTCATTGGACGTGTATACGAACGACCCCACGAAGCGGATGACTGCAGGTATCGTGCGCTCCATCGACCTGCACACCGGGGAACAGATCATCTTCGAGGGCCACCCCTCCTGGCGCGCCACGCTGGCCTTCTACATCCAGGGCGTGCTCGCCGTGCTGGTCGTGGGCGTGATCGCCCTGCTCGTCAGCTCGACCGGCCTGGGCGCCGGGATCATCGCGGCCGGCATCGCGCTGGTGATCCTGGGCGGCTTCGTCAAGCGCATGGCGACCGTCTACACGATCACCAACCAGCGCCTGCGCATCAAGCGCGGCATCCTCTCCAAGAAGATCCAGCAGACGCGCATCGACCGCGTGCAGAACGTGAACACCGACCAGAGCGTGATCGAGCGCCTGCTGCGCGTCGGGCACCGTCGACTTCGACACGGCCGGCACCGACGACTCCGACTTCACCTTCGACGGCGTCGGCAGCCCGACTCGGGTGGTCGAGGCCGTCGACCGCGCGCAGCACGCCGCGTCGCAGGCGCAGCCGACGCAGCAGCTCTAGGCGCGCCGCCGCGAGGTCAGGTTGCCGACGATCAGCGACACGATCGTCACCAGGTAGATCTGGCCGAACAGCATCTCGGCGACCGAGAACGAGCGGGCGAGGTTGCCGGCGGGCGTCAGGTCGCCGTAGCCGACCGTGCAGAGCGTCACGAAGCTGAAGTAGAGCTCGTCCTCGCGGGTGGGGTCCGCGACCTCCGCGAACAGCTTGCTGGCGTCGGTCGCCCCGATCACGCCGTAGATCGAACGAGAAGAACATGCCCAGCAGCAGGTAGATCGCCAGGACGCCCTGGAGCGTGGCGAGCGTGACCTCGTGGTCGCGCCGGAGGTCGCGCAGCAGGCCGCGCGCGATCGCGACCGGCGCAACCGCCACCAGCAGCAGGTTGACGATCGCCGAGGGGGCGGGGGTGATGTCGCCGTGGATGAACCAAGTGAGGGCCGATGCGATGACCGCGACGATGGCGACCAGCGCTGCGACCCTCGTACCCCCGCGGACGTCCGCGACACGCACCGCCGCGACGAGCGTCGCCGCCTGGATGCACGATCGACGCGAAGCGCGTCAGGGACGTCGCCGGGAAGCTCATCTGGACGGCGATCGATGCGATGACGAGCACGAGCACCACGCCGTAGCCGAGTGCTTTTGCCCGCATCCGGAGCGCCTTCGCCGCGTCCGGACGCGATCCTGCAAGCGGGCGCCCAGATCGGCCCGTTCCGGCTCGGTCATTCGTCCAGACCGCTCAGGGCGTCTCACGCGGCCAGGCCGCCGGGCCGAGCGAGAACCGGGTACCGCCCCGCGCCCATGTCCGTACACAGCTCTCCAGGTGTCGGTCTCACCCCACCTGCCGACTGGCGGCAGCGCAGCGTGCGCAGGTTGCGGACGATCGGCGGCCCGCACGCGCCGGAGCGCGTGCGCGCCTGGATTCAGTCGGCCACCGAGTGGCTGCCGGACGACCTCGAGAGCAATCTGCTGCTGCTCACCTCGGAGCTCGTGAACAACAGCGTCCTCCACGGCGAGGCGGGCGAGCAGGACGTGATCGAGGTCGAGCTGCGCGCCACGCAGACCGGCATGCGCGCGCAGGTGACCGACCCGGGCGAGGGCTTCGCACCGGGTGGGCGCGACCGCGAGATCGACGAGCCGGGCGGCTGGGGGCTCGTGCTGGTCGAGCAGCTGGCGGCGAGCTGGGGCGTCGAGCGCGACGAGCGCACTCGGGTCTGGTTCGAGCTGGCCGCTGCGGCCTAGACCGCTATCGGAAGGCGCTTGCCGAAGCGCACGCGCGTCTGGGCGGGCTCCGGGATCAGCTCGAACGAGTCGGCCAGCGCGGCGATGATCGGGATGCCGCGGCCGCCGATGTCGTCCTGCGCGGCGGGCTTGAGGTCGGCGTCGAAGAAGCCGCAGTCGCAGACCTCGATCGAGATCGAGGTCTCGTCGATCTCGATGATCAGCTTGACGCCGTGGCCGCAGGACGATCCGTGGAGCACGGCGTTCGCCACGGCCTCGCTGGTGGCGAGCACGAGATCCCAGGTGGTAGCACCGTCGAGCCCGAACTCGGCGGCCGCATCGCGCACGATCGCACGAGCTATCGGGGCGCTTTCAGGCGCCGCAGGTAGCCATGACTCCCGCTTCATGACTCGGAGTGTATGCCCGGTAACCCCGGCTCTGACACATGGGTAATGCGTCCGCCGTCGCTTCAGGACGCCTTGTCATCAAGGCCACATCCTCTTCCCTTGCTGAGGGCCGAGCAGGGCCGGAAGCGCGGGCCGCTACGGGTTAGGCGTGGTGTTCTGTCCCCAGCGAGCAAGGAACGGCAGCGTCTTGATCAGCCAGTTCTTCAGCTTGAGCATTGAGACCGAGTCTACGGCGTTTCCCACGGACCCCGTTTTCCTTCTCAGCACAGGGTTTGTGGAGCCGCGCGGCCGGGGATCGGGTGGCGAAGAAGCCCCAGCCTTTAGGGCATTCGGTTTGCCCGGCCGGGTACTTCCAGGAACGCGGGATCACGCATCTCAGGGCTACGGGATACGTGGGACCGCGTTCCGCTTTTGGCGCCCGGTTGGCGGAGGCTGACCGCGGGCCTGACTGGAGAACGAGGACAGGCCCGACGCGGTACCCCGAGCCTGTCGCAACCAACCCCGCGCAGTTCCCGCGTACGAGGGGTCTCTGGCCACGTCGACCGTACTCCCACAGCGAGGGCCGTTCTACCCGCCAATCGGGGGTATCGCAGCGCCAACCGAGACGGCGTCGAGCGCACTAGGCCGGCGATCAGGATCGCGTCGAGTTAATGGGAATTGGTCAAGCAGAGCCGGGTGGACGACTGTCCCGCGGGGCCGCGTGATCGGGAACAGTCGCCGCACCCGACTTCCGCCCGTCCATCTCGTGCGCGGAACCCGAAGTCACGCCGATGTGCAGGGGCTCGCGGGAGCCGCAGGCATCGCAGCGGAACATCAGCGGCGCGAGCGCGAGGTGCGGGCCGGTCACGGCGGTGTGGTAGGTCGCGCCGCAGGAGGTGCATTGAAGCGTCGGCATCCGAAGCTCTCCGATACCCACTCGTGGGCTCGGGAGGCTCGGCTGCCGCCTGGGCCCGAAGCCAGATCCGCAAGTGAGACAACCTGCGAGTCGAGCATGCTTGAAATGGGACACGGGTGTCCTATGTTGCCCCGCTTAAGAGCCGCCCCGCTTCATGCACGGCGAGTGCGGCATGACCGGAGAACGGGGACAGGCCCGACGCGGTGCGCCGAGCCTGTCGCATCCATGCTGCTCGATGGGCCTTACGGCATCCGACGGTACCCCCCTACAGAGGGCCGTTCCACCCGCCAATCGGGGGGATCGCAGTGCCACCGCGGACGTTCCCCTGCGACATCGCCTATTCGGACAGCCCCGCGGCTTCGAGGACCCGCTGCCAGCCGTTCTGCTCGACGAACCACTCTTGGCGCGCGATCTTGCCCCGCGAGGAAAGCTCCATCGCCGTTTCGCCAGATGTCACCTCGGTCTTCACGCCGCTGCCGCGGCCGTAGCCGACGAAGTCGCCTCTGACCGCGACGCGGCCGTCGGCATCGACCAGCCGGTCGATGGTCCACGACCAACGCTCGAACGCCGAGCGAGGGTCACGTTTGAGGAGCTGCAACGGGAGGAGCTCGACCGGGGAGACGACCCGGAGACGCGGCAGCGTTGGTGGTCTCGGAGCCGCCGCTTAGGCGTCATTGGCCGCTGCGAAGTGTGTGCGCAGTCGGGGTGTTCTACGTGTGCGTGTCGGGGGTACGAACGGCAGGCGTAGGGAGCTTGTCGGTGGTGAGAGGGAGTTACACGCCGGCGATGCGCCATCCTGGCGCCGGTCTCTGCGCGGGGGAAGGCTGGGCTACCGAGCGTTGTTGGGGGGCCCAGCCAACCTCCAACGCTTCCGAATCTTCGGAACCTTTCAAGCGAGAACGACCGCCATGTCGTTGCGGGGTTGTCGAAAAATCGAACCTTGCCGCGCTAGGCCAGCAGCTCCGCTCACGAGCCATACCTCGGGGTCGATGCCCATCCCGAAGTGCAGCTCCACAACTCGACCTGCGGGTTGTCGTGGTCGATACACGCCTGCCAGGCGGACGATGCCGTCGCGGCGCTGACGGGGTCACGGGCACCGCGGATCGCCATGCGTCTCTCAGCGACCCGAGCCTGCCGGCGAAGCCGCCGGGCCCGCGCCGATGTCGCGCCGCGTCGCAACGCGGGCGACCTCGTCGGCGGTCGACCCGAACTCGAGCAGGCGTCCACCGAATGCGACGGCGCACATCGAGAACCATGCACAGCCGAGGGCCAGGCCCGCGATCACGTCGCTGAGCCAGTGCACGTCGAGCATCACGCGGCTGCCGGCCACCACGACGACGAGCCAGGCTGCGACCCCGCCGATGGCTGCCCGAACGGCCCGCCCGCGACCGCGCGTGAGCAGCAGCGCCGCGGCGGCGAAGAAGGCCGCGGACCACGATGAGTGGCCGCTCGGAAACGACGGACCGAGCGTCTCGGCGATCGGGTTGAGCGCCGGCCGCACGCGATCGACCAGCTCCTTGACGGTCGTCGTCAGGATGCCGTTCCCGGCCACCACGATCAGGAGGAAGGGCACGACCCACACGCTCCGCGTACGCACGGTCTCCGCCACGGCCACGACGACCGCGAGCGCGACGACCACGACCGGCTCGCCGAGATGCGAGATGACGTCGAGGCCGCCCGTCGAGAACGCGGACGCGTGCCGATCGCCCCAATTCGCCACGCTCTCGTCCAGCTGCACGAGATCGCCACTACCGCGGACTAGATAGGTCAACACTCCGAGGAGCACGCCGCCGCCCACGGTCACGAGCAGTGCAAGGGTCAGCGCGAGGCCGGTTGCGGCCCGCGGATCAAGCCTCTTGGCCAGCGCCGTGCCGAATCTCGGGTGGCGTCGCATAGCGCTGCCGGCCTTGCGCGCCGTGTCCAGTGCAGACGGCACGGTCGCGCCCGTCACGCCCGACCAGCGCCACATCACCGCGGTCACCACCCCCGCGGTCACCGTCGCCACCAGGAGTAAAACGGCCAAGGTCATGGGTAAGAGGTCAGCGGCACAGAGGTCAACTCGGGGGACTTGTACCCAGCCACTCAGGGGGGAAGCGCCATGGACGGGCGAGAGCACTCAAGGTCCAGGGATCGCGTCGTGCCCGTCTTGGGCGCGAAGGCAGGCGGTCCGGCGGAGCGCTTCGCGGGCCGGCTGCGTGGCCGGCACCCAGCCGCCGTCTTCGTCGCGGCGCTGCTCACCGGATTCGCGGCGCTCGCCCTCATCTCGATCGCGCTCGGTTTCCTCGTGACCGACGTCCTGCTCGACGTCGGCGGGCTCCGTCGCGCGGACAACAGCTTCGTCAGCTCGCTCGTCGAGGAGCGCACACCCTTCCTCACCGATACGTCCGAGGTCTTCTCGACCGTCGGCGGAGCGCCGCTCCTTCCGATCTTGGTGGGCCTGATCGCGCTCGTTGCGGCCGTTCTGCGTCAATGGCGGGTCGCAGCCTTCGCAGCCTTCGCGTTGATCGTCGAATCGGCCACCTACCGGGTCACCTCGCTGGCGGTGCCGCGCGACCGACCTCACGTGCACAGACTCGAGGACCTCCCGGCCAACGCCAGCTACCCGTCTGGTCATACCGCCGCGGCGATCGCGGTCTACGCGGGACTCGTGGTGCTGCTGACCTCGCGGTTTCCGACCCGCGCTCTGCGCGTATGCGCCTGGGCGTGGGCGATCGTGATCCCTGTCGTCGGTCGCCTTCGCCCGCATGTACCGCGGGATGCACCATCCGCTCGACACAGCCGGAGGACTCGTCATCGGGATCGGGGCACTGCTCGTGCTGCTGTTTGCCACCCGCGCGGCTGGCGTGGCCAGTGCGACGCGCGACGCCAGGGCGACCAAGCCCATCGGGACTCGTGGGCGCCAGGCGGTCGCATGAAGGTCGCCGTCGTCGCCCACGCGGCAAAGAAGCTCGACGGCGGGCTGCCGGAGCTCCGTCGCGTACTCGCAACGGAGGGTGTCGACAAGCCGCTCTGGTATGAGGTCCCGAAGGCGAAGAAGGCGTCCGAGCAGGTTCAGCGCGCCTTGGACGAAGGTGCTGAGCTCGTCTTCGCCTGGGGCGGTGACGGGACGGTCCGGCGCTGCGTCGACACGCTGGCTGGCACCGACATGAGTCTCGCCGTCGTTCCAGCGGGGACGGCAAACCTCTTCGCGACGAACCTCGGGATACCAACCGATATCGAGGGTGCGGTCGCGGTTGGCCTGCGCGGACATCGCCGCCGGCTCGACGTCGGGCGCTTCGAGCAGGAGCGCTTCGGCGTGATGGCCGGAGCCGGCTTCGACGCGGCCATGATCCGCGGAGCCGACGAGCTCAAGGAGCGTATGGGCCGCGCCGCATATCTCTGGAGCGGGTCGCGCAACCTCAGCGGCGACGGCTTTGGGGCCGAGATCCAGGTCGACGGGACCGATTGGTACGAGGGGAGGACCACTTGCATCCTGCTCGGCAACCTGGGCCGGGTCGTCGGCGGTGTCAGGGTGTTCCCCGACGCGCGTCCTGACGACGGCGTGCTCGAGCTCGGGATCGTGACCGCTGAGGGGCTGCTTCAGTGGACGCGCACGCTCGCACGCACGGCGATCGGGGACCCGAACCGGTCGCCCTTCGTCCGAACCACGAAGGCGAGCTCGGTACAGGTCGCGCTTGATCGGAAGGTGCGCTACCAGTTGGACGGCGGCGATCGCAGCAAGGTCAAGTCCTTCAGGGTCGAGGTCGAGGAACGCGCGCTGAAGGTGTGCGTCCCGTGGCCGGATGAGGAGAGGATGTAGATGGCGCAGAGCGTTCAGGGAGTTGGACCCGTCGACCAGGCCCGTGAGAAGGGCGAGGGCTTCGCATATAGCGAAACGTTCGAATGGCTGGCGCGTGCCGGTCTGGTCGCCCGCGGAGTGATCTACGCCGTGATCGGGATCCTCGCCATCAAGCTCGCGCTTGGCGACGGTGGGAAGACGACGGATCAGAACGGCGCGTTGCAGACGATTGCCAAGCAGCCGTTCGGAAAGGCGCTCCTCATCGTCGTCACCATCGGGCTGGCCGGCTATGCGATCTGGCGGCTCCTGCGCGCCGCGATCGGTCACGGCCCCGAGTCGAGCGATGACACGAAGGACCGGCTCGACGGCGCTTGGAGCGGGATCTCCTACGCGCTGCTGTGCGTGGCCGCGGTGTCGATCCTGATCGGATCGGGAGGCAGTTCGGGCAGCCCCGATCAGACCACCGGCGGCGTTCTCGGCTGGCCGGGGGGGCAGGTGCTCGTCGTGATCGCGGGGTTGATCGGGATCGGTGCAGGCCTCGAGCAGGGCTACAAGGGGATCAGGAGGAAGTTCCTCGAGGACTCGAAGACCGAGGAGATGAGCGAGAGCGTCGAACGGGCGTTCACGGCGCTCGGCGGCTTCGGCCACCAGCGCGAATGGTGGTGTTCACCCTGGTCGGCTACTTCTTCATCCGCGCCGCCCTGGACTACAACCCGCACAAGGCCGTGAGCCTCGACGGAGCCCTCACGGCGCTCGGCCGCGCGTCCTACGGGCCGGTGCTCCTCGGCGTGGTTGCGGCCGGCCTGATCGGCTTCGCCGCCTATTCGGTTGCGGACGCCCGCTATCGCAGGGTGTAGCGGCTTCGCGCGGGGCGCCGCTGGCGGTTTGAACGGGCGTGACCGGGGCAGGCGGAACGGGACCCGACAGGTGAGCCCAGGGAGGGAAGCACCGTATGGCACCCATCAAGACTCAACAGCGGCGACCACACCGGCAGGCCGCGCCCGGCAGGCGCTTCACCAGAAGCGGCCCGGCACCTGGACGAACGTCACGGGGGCGCCGGCAGCCCGCGCCGGGCCCTGCCGACAAGCTGATCGGGCTCGTCCGGCGCGCGCTTCCTGGCGGCGACTCCGGGGGGAAGCGGACGGGCAGCTCCATACCGCTGGTGGGCGGACTGCTTGGAGGCAAGCACGGCGCGAGCGCCCAGCGTGGGCGCAAGCCGGCGCTCGTCGGCCTGCTGGGCGCCGGCGCCGCGGGCGCGGCGGTGGCCGCGAAGCGGCGCAGGAAGTCCGGCTCCGGCCCCGACACCGCGACCCACGCCGCCCCCGACCCGCATACGGCCGCGACCTCGCCTCCCTCGAGCGAGAGTCCGGCCTAGGCCGCGCCGATTGATCCGGCGGAGGGACGGGCAAGCAATCCACCGCCATGCCCGTCATCGGCTTGCATTGCTCGCATGAGCAGATCCCTCCGAGCCGCCTCTTGGCGCACGTGCGGGAGGCCGAAGCCGCCGGGTTCGGCGCCGCCATGTCCTCGGACCACTTCTCCCCCTGGAGCGAGCGTCAGGGAGAGTCCGGCTTCGCCTGGTCCTTTCTCGGCGCGGCTCTCCAGGCCACCGGCTTGCCGTTTGGCGTGGTCAACGCGCCGGGTCAGCGCTACCACCCCGCGATCGTCGCCCAGGCGGCAGCGACCCTGTGCGACCTGTTCCCTGGACGTCTGTGGGTCGCACTGGGCACGGGCGAGGCGTCGAACGAGCACATCACCGGCGAACGCTGGCCGCCGAAGGCGACGCGCACTGCTCGGCTGCATGAGTGCGTGAACGTCATTCGCGCGTTGTTCGCCGGCGAGACGGTTGACCACGACGGCCTCGTGCGGGTCGACCGGGTGCGGCTGTGGACCCTTCCCTCCACGCCGCCGAGCCTAATCGGCGCAGCCGTGAGCGTGGAGACGGCGCGCTGGTGCGGCGGCTGGGCCGATGGGCTCGTGACCATCAACCAGCCTCGTGAGAGGCTCGAACGCGTGATCGAGGCCTTCCGTGAGGGCGGCGGCGACGGACGGCCGATCTACCTGCAGGTCCATCTCAGCTGGGCGGGGAGCGAGGGGGAGGCGCTCCGCATCGCACACGACCAGTGGCGAACCAACGTCTTCGAGCCGCCGCTGTGCTGGGACCTCGAGACGGTCGAGCAATTCGACCTCGCCGCGGCTCATGTGCGTCCCGAGGACGTGCGAGAGACGGTGCTGGTGTCGGCCGACCCTGGCCAACACGCCGAGTGGCTGTGCGAGCTCGCCGAGCTCGGCTTCGAGGAGATTCACCTGCACCACGTCGGCCAGGACCTGCGTCCGTTCATCGATGCGTTCGGCGAGCACGTCCTCCCGAGGCTGACGCCGTGAGGCGCAAGGCCACCAGCGACGTTTGGTGGAAGAACGCCGTCTTCTACTGCCTCGACGTGGAGACCTTCCTGGACAGCGACGGCGACGGCTGCGGTGACCTGCCCGGCCTATGCGAGCGGGTGGACTACCTGAGCGGCCTCGGAATCGACTGTCTGTGGCTGATGCCGTTCATGCCTTCCTGCCAGCGCGACGACGGCTACGACATCACCGATTTCTACGGCGTCGATCCGCGCCTCGGCACTCACGGGGACCTGCTCGAGGTCCTCCGCACCGCACGCGGCGGCGGAATGCGGGTGATCGCGGATCTCGTCGTCAACCACACCTCCGACCACCACCCCTGGTTCAGGGACGCGCGGAAGGGACCGGAATCGCCCTTCCACGACTTCTACGTGTGGAGCGACGAGAAACCCGATGAGAAGCCGGGCGACGTCGTGTTCCCCGACGAAGAGCGGTCCAACTGGGCGTTCGACCGACACGCGGGCCGGTGGTACATGCACCGTTTCTACTCCCATCAGCCGGACCTGAACGTCGCAAACCCGGAGGTCCGCGACGAGATCGCCCAGGTGGTGGGCTTCTGGCTCGAGCAGGGACTGAGCGGGTTTCGCGTTGACGCGGTCCCGTTCCTGATCGAGCCGCCGGGCGCGCCCGAGCGAAGCCGACAGGATCCGCACGAGCTGCTGCGCGACCTGCGGCGCTTCATCGGCCGGCGTAGCGGCCAGGCGGTGCTGCTGGGTGAGGTCAACCTGGCACCGGCGCAGCAGCGCGAGTTCTTCGGCGACGAGGACGGCGACGAGCTGCAACTCGTCTTCTCCTTCACCCTGAACCAGGCGATGTTCCTCGCTCTTGCGCGCGAGGACGCGACCCCGCTCGCGCGAGCCCTCGAGGCTCTGCCGCCGATCCCGGAGGATTGCCAGTGGGCCAACTTCGTGCGAAACCATGACGAGCTGACCCTCGACAAGCTGGGCGAAGACGAGCGCCAGGAGGTGTTCGCCGCCTTTGGCCCCGACCAGGAGCTTCAGCTCTACGGACGGGGGCTGCGGCGGCGGCTGCCGACCATGCTGGCGGGCGACCAGCGGCGCATACGGATGGTCTACTCCCTCGCTTTCTCGCTGCCGGGAACACCAGTCCTGTTCTACGGCGAGGAGATCGGGATGGCCGAGAACCTCGCCATCGACGGGCGCTACAGCGTCCGGGCGCCGATGCAGTGGTCGGGCGACCGGCAGGCGGGCTTCACCACCGCCCCCGACGCCCTCCGTCCAGTCGTCACGGAGGGGCCGTTCGGCTTTCACGAGGTCAACGTGGCCCGCCAGCGCCGGGATCCGCAGTCGCTGCTCAACTGGATGGAGCGCCTGATTCGCCGTCGCCGCGAATGCCCGGAGCTCGGCTGGGGCGAGTGGGCGCTGCTCGATCCCGGCGACGCGGCCATCTTCGCCCAACGCAGCGACTGGCAGGGCTCGACCGTGGTCGCGGTCCACAACCTCTCCGGACAGGATCGGCGCGCGGGCCTGGACCTCGGAGAAGACGGCACCCTTGTCGATCTCTTCCACGATCGGGACCACGAGCTGCAGGCGGGGGAGGTCACGCTCGAGCTGCCTCCGTACGGCGCCCATTGGTTCCGCTTGCGCCGGCCGGGCGAGCGGCTGCCGCCGTAGCCCTGCCGTAGCTGGCAGGCAGTCCTGAGGCCATCCTGTGTCGCGGCACGATCTCGGGGTATGCGCGTCCAGAATGGAGGGAGCAAGCCCGGCGAAGGGCAGGATGCTGATCAGAGTGTCCGCCGCCCTGCTTGGCGCAGCAGGTCTGCTCGTGCTCGGCATCGCGCTCGGCGGCGGCGATCTCACGGACGCCCTCGACGACCTGGTCACGATCCTGCTTGCGCTGGCGGCGGTGGTGGCGTTGGTCGGCTGGGCCCACGAGCGACGTTCCGCCGCGACGCGCGCGGCGCTCGACGAGCAGCGGCGCGGCCGTATGTATGAGCACACCCGCGCGCTGGAGGAGACGGCACGCGCGAACGACGAGCGTGGCGAGCTGCTCAAGCGCCAGCTGCGCGAGCAGCGGGAAGCGCTGCGCCACGAGCAGCGCCTCCGCCTACGTGTCGAGAGGGCCCGCCAGGCTGAGCGCGAGTGGGCTCGCGAGCTACGCGAGCAGGTGCTGCGCACCTACCGCAGCGGCGCAGGAAGCGGCGATCTGCACGAGCTCGTGCTCGAGGTGGCGACACGCCTCTCCCAGGCGGAGTGCGGGCTGCTCCTGTCGAAACGCGACGCGGACGGCGATGGCCGGCTCGACCTCGTCTGCCACCGCGGCTTCCGCAACGATCCGACCGACAGCTCCGTCGCGCAGCGGTTCGCGGAGGCGGTGCTCGAGCGGGACGAGGTCGTCCGTGAGGACGCGCCGGGCGAAGGGGTGTCCGCGGCCGATGCCGAGATCAAGTCGCTCGTGGCGATCCCCGTCTTCATGAACGACGGGTTCGAGGGGGTCGTCGTGTGCGCGAACCGCCCCGGCGGCTTCGAGGAACTCGATGACGACGTGCTGCTCGCCCTCGGGGATCACTCCGGCGCAGTACTCGAGAACCACCGTCTGCAGGGTCGCGTGCGCTCGTCCTACCTGTCCGTCGTCGGCATGTTTGCGGACGCCGTCGAGGGCACGGATCCTCTCTCGGACTCGCACGCCACCGCGCTCAGCCATTGCGTGGAGCACCTCGCACGACGACTCGACTTGGATCCGGCCCGGCGCGAGCAGCTGGTGTTCACAGGGCTGCTGCGCGACATCGGGAAGCTCGGCATAAGCGAGCGCATCCTGCTGAAGCCCGGCGGCCTGACGGCCGATGAGCGCCGCGTGATCGAGCTGCACCCGGAGATCGGCGCACGCATCGTCGAGCGTGTTCCCGGGCTGGCCGGGCTCGCCCACGGGATCCGCCATCACCACGAGCGCTGGGACGGGCAGGGATACCCGGACGGCCTGCGCGGGACCGAGATCCCGGTCGAGGCTCGCGTGGCGGCACTCGTCGATTGCTACAGCGCCCTGATCTCGACGCGCCCCTATCGAACTCGGCTGACCCCCGCAGGGGCTTGTATGGAGATCGAACGTTGCTCGGGAAGCCAGTTCGATCCTGAGATCACGGCGCTGTTCGTCGAGGAGGTGCGCCGCCAGCCGCCGGAGGCCGTGGGATCCTCGCCGGCGGCGGTACCTCCTGCAGAGGATGCGCTCGTCACAGGACGGCTCGGAGCCGCCTTCGCGGCGGCGAGCGACAACGTGACACTTCTGCATTCACACCGCTATCTGCAGGAGGTGGCCGCCCTCGACGCCGGCCGCTCCGCCCGCAGCGGCCGGCCGTTCGCGGTCGCGATGGTGGAGCTGTCCGAGCTGTCGGCGATCAACCGGAGGGAGGGTTACGCGGCGGGCGACATGGCCCTGCAGGCAGCCGCCCGCACGCTCGAACGTACGATGGCCGGCGCTCCGGCGACGATTGGTCGCTACAGCGGCCGTCGGTTGGCCGTGGTGTTCCCGGGCGCCGGCGACCCGCGGGCTGCCGAGCGTGGGGTCCAGATGGTCAAAGAGCTGGAGGGCGTGGATTGCTCGGGCCCTCGCCTCCGCGTGGGTGTCGCCTTCTGGCGGCCCGGGGATCGCGGCGAGGACCTTCTTGCGAGAGCCCGTCTGGCGCTCGAGGCCCCGTCCGCGGTCACTTAGTTACGAACTCGGTGAATTGGGGCTCGCCGGCCGGATACCCCTCTGTATACGCAACCAACCCAATCTGCAGATGTCTGGTGGATGCGTCCGCGTCCGGGTAGCTGCTCGGTACGCGAACGCGACCCAGGAAGGAGACCGCAATGTCTGAGACACCAACCCGCGACGCCAAACTCGTTCAGCTCCTCAACGAGGCATACACGAAGGAGAAGCAACTCGAGACCGCGCTGCAGGCCCACGTCCAGGTGACGACGCGCGACGACTACGCGAAACGGCTCAAGGATCACCTGAAGGAGACCAAGTCCCACGCAACCCAGGTATCCAGGCGCATCAAGCAGCTGGGGGGCAACCCCGAGACGGTCTCGCTCCCAGGACCCGAAGGCCTCACCAAAGCCGCGGAGAGCGTGTCGGACGTGGTCGGGAAGGCCAAAGCGGCGGCCCAGGGCCCATTGCACGCCGTACGCGGATCGGGCGAGCAGGACAAGATGCTCCGCAACGCCCGCACCGAGTACGAGGAGGAGGCTCACGAGATCGCGACCTACACGGTCATCGACTCTCTTGCCACCGCGGTCGGCGACACGCAGACCGCCAAGCTCGCCCGCGACATCCTGCGCCAAGAGGAGCGGATGCAGCAGTTCCTTGCCGAACTGCTACCCCAACTTTCTGTGGACGTCGCCCATGACGAGATCCCAGTCTCGGAGATCAACGGGCAGGCATCGCACCGGACGGCGGCGGACTCCAAGCGCAAGAGCTCCTCGAGCCGCAGCAAGAGCTCGCCGAGCCGCGGCAAGGCCAAGGCCTGACTTACCCCCGCTGCCGTTGTCCCGCCTTCGGCTGATGACCGGCCGACAGCGGCGGCCTGGGCCGCGAGGTCAACCTGCTGCTGCGCGCCGCGACGCTGCCACTGTCCGAGGTGTGCTTCCGCTCTAGACCACGCTGCGTTACGTCCAGACGAACTCAGAGCAACTCAGCACGGCGTAGGGAAGCCAAAGGACCGTCAGGGTGCGCATGGGTGATGCGTCCACCGAGCAAGGTGGCCTCCACCTGGAGATGGGGTAGCTCGGCCGGGGCGCAGGCGACCGGGTCCCCGTCCAGGACGACGAGGTCCGCCAGCATCCCGGGCCCGAGCGTCCCGCGCCGGGCCTCGTCGCGCGCGAGCCAGGCCGGCGTCAGGCACGTCGCCCGCAGGGCCTGCTCGACCGTGAGCGCCTGCTCGGGCCGCCAGCCGGGGCGCTCGTCGAGCGTGCGCAGGACGCCCGCGGCGATCCCGCGCAGCGGGTCGAGCTCCTCGACCGGCGCGTCCGATCCATTGGCGAGCCGGGCGCCCGCGTCCTCGAGCGAGCGGTACGCGTAGGCGCCCGCGTGTCCCTCCCAGACGCGGTCGGCGAGGTCTCTGTCGGAGGGGGCATGGCTGAACTGCACGGAGGCCGCCACGCCGATCTCCGCGAAGCGCGGCAGCTCGGCGGGGTCGAGCAGCTGGGCGTGCTCGATGCGCTGGCGCAGGCCGAGCGGCCGCCAGGCGTCGGCGGTGGCCTCGAACGCGTCGAGCGCGGCCCGGTTGGCGGCGTCGCCGATCGCGTGCACGCCGACCGGCCAGCCGGCCGCGGCCGCCTCGCGCACGATCTCGGCCAGCCGCTCGCCCGAGGTGATCTCGACGCCCGAGCCGTCGAGCAGCTTCGCCGTCGCCGACCCGAGCGTCCCGTCCATGAACACCTTGAGGTAGCCGGCGCGCAGCAGGTCGTCGCCGAAGCCCGAGCGCAGCCCGAGCTCGCGCAGGTGCGGCAGCCGGTCGGCGGGGATCGACTGCCACACGCGCAGGGTCAGCAGCCCCTCGTCGCGCAGGCGCTGGAACAGCTCGAGCGCGCCCATCCAGCCGTCCTTGTCGTGGATCGCGGTCACCCCGCGTGAGGCGGCCAGGCGCAGGCCCGCACGGCAGGCGTCGAGCAGCTCGTCCGTGGACGGGGTGGCGTGGCGGTCGCGGAACCGCCAGGCGGCGCTCTCGCGCAGCACGCCGGTCGGCTCGCCGGCGGCGTCGCGCTCGACGACCCCGCCGGGAGCGTCCAGGTCGCCGCCGGCGCGGGCGAGCGCGGCCGAGTTGAGCCAGAGCGAGTGGTAGTCCTTCGAGGTCAGGATCACCGGCGCGTCGGGGGCGATCGCGTCGAGCGCCGCCCGGGTCGGCGGCTCGGTCCAGTCGGCGTCGCGCCAGCCGAGCCCGCGCACCCACCCGCTCGCCGGCAGGGCCTCCGCGACCAGGCCGACCGCCTCGTCGAGCGAGCGGGCGCCCTCGAGCCGGACCTGGCGCTGCGCCAGCGACCAGGTGGGGAAGTGGACGTGCGAGTCGTTGAGGCCGGGCAGCACGCAGCGGCCCTGGAGGTCGACACGCAGCGCGTCCGGCGCCGGGTCGGCGGCGATGCGGCCGTTGACGATCGACAGCCGCTCCACGACGGGGGTGGCCGGGTCGAGGGTGCGGATCGTTCCGCCTTCGAGGAGGATGGGACGCATCGGCCGCTATTCGATCACCAAGCGCCGCAAGGACGTCGAGCGGGAGCTCGCGTCGCGGCTGCGCGTGCGCCTGCGCGGCGGTGCGGACATGTACGAGCGCTTCAACGTCGCCCCGACCCAGGACGTGCCCGCGGTCGTGCAGGACCGCCACGGCCGGCGCTCCGAGCTGCTGCGCTGGGGGCTCGTGCCGCGGTGGGCGAAGGACCTCAACACCGGGCTGACGCTGATCAACGCGCGCGCAGAGACGCTCGCCGAGAGCCGCGCCTTCGGCGGCCTCGTGGAGCGGCCGTCGCACCGCTGCCTAGTGCTCGCCGACGGCTTCTACGAGTGGATCGCGTCAGAGGACCCCAGGCAGCCGCGGCTGCCGGTGCGCTTCACGCTGGCCGGTGGAGAGAGCTTCTGCTTCGCGGGCCTCTGGACGACCTGGCGCGGCTCGGTGCGCAGCTGCACCGTGGTGACCACCGAGGCCAACGAGCTGGTCGCCCCCGTCCACGACCGCATGCCGGTGCTGCTCACCGAGCCGGCCGCGTGCGAGGCGTGGCTCGATCCCGACCTCGACGCGGCCGCCGTCTCGCCGCTGCTCGTCGCCGCGCCGGCCGACGCCATGCGGATGGCGCCGGCCAACCCGGCCATGAACCACCCGGACCACGAGGGTCCGGACTCGCTCGTCGCGCCCGGGTAGGGCTTCGCCCTAGCTGCGCGCCGCCACGCGCGGGTTCTCGAGCGGCCGCACGGTCGCCTCGATCTCCGGCCGGCGACCCTCCAGGAACGGCGGGATCGAGAGCTTCTCGCCGAGGTGCTCGAGCGGCTCGTCGACGGTGAAGCCGGGCGAGCGGGTGGCGATCTCGAACAGCACGCCGCTCGGCTCGCGGAAGTAGACCGAGCGGAAGTAGTGGCGGTCGATCACCGGCGTCGGGTGGCCACCGCCCTGCTGCACGCGCTCGCGCCAGGCCTCGTGGTCATCGTCGTCGGAGGTCCAGGCCACGTGGTGGACCGTGCCCGCGCCCTGGATGCCGCGGCCGGCAGGCGGCTCGTCATAGAAGTAGAGCGAGCCGCGGCTGTCGCCGCGCGCCTCCCAGCGACCATCGCCGCGGCTGAAGCCGAGCGTGTCGAGCAGGCCGTCGCTGCGGTCGGGCTGCGAGGCGAAGGCGCGCACGGCGTGGAATCCCTGAAGCGCGTGCTCGGAGGGGATCTCGGGGTGCTCGGCGACCAGCGGCGCGTCGCTCACGTCGGCCACGAGCAGCTCGTGGTCGAGGCCCTCGGGGTCGGCGAACAGCAGGTTGTCGCCGTTGCGCTGGGTCTCGATGCCGGCGCCGGCGAGCCGCTCGGCCCAGAAGTCGATCGCCGCCGGGTCGGCGACCCGCCAGACGACGCGGTGGATCATCCCGTCGCCGGCGCGTCCGGGCGCCGCGCCCGGGTACTCGAAGAAGGTGAGGTCGAGGCCGGGGTGCGCGTCCTCGTCGCCGTAGAAGAGGTGGTAGACGGTCGGGTCGTCCTGGTTGACGGACTTCTTGACGAGCCGCAGCCCGAGCACGCCCACGTAGAAGTCGACGTTGCGCTGCGCGTCCGCGGTGATCGCAGTGATGTGGTGTATGCCGTCTAGCTTCATAGTTGTACACACAACTATATCACCGAGGTGAAACATGTCTCGGCTCGTGCCCGTAGTGGAGGTGTGCACGGGTCGAGGGCACGTACCGAGCTCCAGGTGGCGATGCCGGTGGAGAGGCCGAAGGCGTCGCTCGGCGCGGGCGAGCCGGCCCTGATCCGCGCCGCCAAGCGCGGCTCGCAGGACGCGATCGAGGCGCTTGTGCGCAGGCACTGGGACGGAGCGCACCGGACCGCATACCTGATCGTCAGGGACGCGGCCGCCGCCGAGGACATCGCCCAGGAGTCGCTGCTGGCCGCCGTGCAGCACATCGACGACTTCGATCGCCGCCGCTCGCTGGGGCCCTGGCTGCACAGGATCGTCGTGAACCGGTCACTCGACTGGCTGCGCTCCCGCCGCACTCGCCCTGAGGTGCACCTGGAGGAGCTGCCGGCACAGGCGTCCGCGGACGAGGACCCGTCCACGGACGTGATGGCGGCGCTCGGCGAGCTCGAGCCCGAGCAGCGTGCACTGATCGTGCTGCGCCACCTGCACGGCTACCGGTCGTCGGAGCTGGCGCGCATGCTCGAGCTGCCTGCCGGGACCGTGAGGACGCGGCTGGCGCGGGCGCTGAGCCGCCTCGAGGCACTCGTCGAAGCGGACAAGGAGGCCCGATGACGATCGAGACGCTGGAGCGCGTGCTGAGCGAGGCTCCCCTGCCGGACGCAGACGAGGCACGCGAGCGGACGGTCGCGTCCGCCCGCGCCCGGGTGCGCTCCCGGCGAGGGGCGGGACGCGGAACGCGGCGGTGGCGGCGGCCCGCCCTGCAGCTGGCGGCGGCGGCCATCGCGCTCGCCTGCCTGCTCCTGACGCCCCCGGGCCGCGCCGCGGCCGACTGGCTGGGCGGCGTCGTGGGCATCGGCGACGTCGGCGGGAGTCCCACCAACGAGCACCGCGGCTTCCCCGCCACCGGGGCGGCGATCGTGATCAACAACGGGTTCGCGCCCGACGGGAGCAGGTACGAGTGGGTGGCCTACCCCTGCAAGATCGACCTGCGCAAGGAGGGGCTCCCGGAGCGCTTCGAGGGCTTCGGGGTCTCGTTCGAGTGGCCCGGCTCGGCTCAGGACGGCGGCGCCGGCGGCGGCAGCTGCGCCGAGGGCGAGGGCGACGCCAGCGAGCGCGCGGGGCACTACTTCGGGTCCTTCGGCACCCAGATCGTGCCGTCCCAGTTCAAGGGCGTGGCGGCACCCGACCTGGTCGTGTCGGGAGAGACCACCCCGAGCGTGCACGAGGTCCGGGTGGTCTATACCGATGCCCGCGGCGGGCGGCACAGCCGGCCCGTCGACTTCGAGCGAATCGGGCCGAAGCTGCGCGGGAAGATCACAGCGAGCCGCGAGCTGGGGGGCACTTCGTCGCCTTCATCCCCGGCGCGTGGGCCGCGCGCGACGACCTGGAGAACCGGCTCGACCTGCGCGCGCTGCAGGGCACCGGCAAGCTCGAGGCCGGTCCGCTCGTGCGTCGGGACCGAAGCCGGGTCCGCGCGGCTCAGAGCCGCTGCGCCCCGCTGCAGCCGGACCTCGGGACGATCACGATCAACCCCAACGAGCCGCCCGACACCAAGGAGCAGGAGCGGCTGTTCGCTCCCTACCGCAGGTGCATGGAGCAGCACATGCCGCGCGGCCCCGTCCAGGTGATCGCCTACGACGAGAACGGGCGCGAGCTCGGCCGCGAGGCGGAGCCGCTCTTCGTCACGTCGAAGCCTGGCCAGCCGCCGGACATGCCCCGGCTGAGCGAGCGGCCGGTCGACCCGGACGCGGCCGGCAAGCCGATCGTGCTGGCCACGGGACGGGCGCCCGACGGCGCCGCCTACGAGTTCTACACCGAGCGCTTCGAGAACGACGACGGCAAGGTCTACGGGACCTGCACCGAGCAGTGGTGGCCCAGGCAAGGCCAGCCCGGCCCGGGTTCGTGTGGGCCCGGCTTGCCGCCCTCGACCGCCTACGGCAGGCGCGAGCCCGAGCACATCTTCGCGCGCGCGTACGGCTTCGTGCAGCCGGCGCGCCCGGCGACCAGGTATCTGATGGTCAGCGGCTACGCCCGCCCGAATGTGAGCCGCGTGGGGGTCGCGTTCGAGGCCCGCGACGGACGCACGTCCGAGGTGCCGGTCGAGCTGACGCAGGTGGACCGGGCGCTGGGCGAGCGCATGGGCGCGGACGGCCCGTTCGGGTTCTTCGTGGCGTTCGTGCCGGCGCGGGCGGAGCACAGCCCGATCGCCGTCAGCGCATACGACTCGTCCGGCAAGCGGCTCAGCACCGACAAGCGCCCGCTCGATCCCTAGGCCGGGCGCGCCCCGATGCGCTGCACCCGCGCGGCGGCCCACAGCAGGCCGGCCGCCAGCAGCGCCAGCACCGCCTTCTCGGCGCCGCCGGTCTCTGGCGAGAACAGGGCGACCACCAGCACGAGCAGCATCAGGGCGAGCAGCGCCTGCAAGGCGAGCCTCACGATGCGCGACATGCGCGCAGCGTACCCTCCGTCGCCGTGCGAGACCACACGATCGACGCTCCCGGCGGGCGGAGCCTGCGCGTACGCGAGGACGGTGACCCGGACGGCATCCCGCTGATCGCGCACCACGGCACGCCCGGGTCGCGCCTGCTCTACAGCCACTGGGTCGCCGACGCCGCCGCGCGCGGCATCCGCCTGATCGCCTACGACCGCCCGGGCTACGGCGGCTCCGACCGCGACGAGGGCCGCGCGGTCGCCGCTGCAGCCGGCGACGTCGAGGCGATCGCCGACGGCCTCGGGCTCGGCCGCATCCTGGTCACCGGCCGGTCGGGCGGCGGGCCGCACGCGCTCGCCTGCGCCGCGCTGCTCGGCGACCGCGTGGCCGCCGCCGCGACGCTCTGCGGCGTCGCCCCCTACGGCGTCGAGGGGCTCGACTTCCTGGCGGGCATGGGCGAGGACAACGTGATCGAGTTCGGGGCGGCGCTCGAGGGGCCCGAGCGGCTCGGGCCCGCTGCTCGAGGAGATCGCCCCGAAGCTGCTCGACGCGGACGCCGCCGAGCTGGTCGAGGCGCTGCGCTCGCTGCTCAGCCCGCCCGACGTGGCGGTCGTCAACGACGGCCTCGCCGCCGAGCTGATCGCCGCGACGGGCGAGGGCATCCGCGCCAGCCGGGCCGGCTGGCTCGACGACGACCTCGCCTTCGCCAAGCCGTGGGGCTTCGAGCTCGAGTCGATCTCGGTGCCGGTCGGTCTCTGGCAGGGCCGCCAGGACCTGATGGTGCCGCCCGCGCACGGCGAGTGGCTGGCGCAGCACATCCCCGGCGTCGACGCCCGGCTCAGCGAGGACGACGGACACCTCAGCATCGAGCAGCGGCGCATCGGCGACGCGCACGCCTGGCTGCTCGAGCGCTACTGACGCTGCCGCTGCTTGACGCGCAGCAGCGCGCGCATGCCCTTGGCCTCGTGGCCCGGCGAGCGAGCAGAAGATCCGGTAGCGCCCCGGCTTGCGCAGGCGCACCGACAGCCGGGCGGTGTCGCCGGGGCTGATCTCGCCGAGCGCGCCGAGCACGCGGCCGGACGCGCTGCGGACCGCGAGGTCGTGGCCGTCCTCGCCGAAGTTGCGCACGTTGAACGTGACGCGGCCGGTCGGGACCCTGCTGCGATAGAGCGCGATGCGCCACTCGCGCTCGCCGACCCCGACGGCCGTGGCGGGCTGCGAGGCGACCGGCTGCGGAGGCAGGTCGGCGAACATCACTTCACGAGCGAGACGCGGCCGAAGGCGCCGGCGCGCGGGATCACCGAGCCCGCGTCGGTGCCGAGGTGCTGCTCGAGCAGGCTCGAGTACACGCGCCGGAAGTCGATCGTGACCTGGAGGTTGTCCTCGCGGTCGAGCCGGTTGAGGTCGGGATACTCGCTGAGGATGCCGGGCCGCGCCCTGTCGCCCTGGACCCACGCGAGGCCCCCGGCGCCGTGGTCGGTGCCGCTGTCGTTCTCCTCCGGCCGGCGGCCGAACTCCGACCAGACGAACGTCAGCACCCGGTTCGACAGGCCGCGCGCCTCCAGGTCGGCCTGGAAGGCGGCCAGGCACTCGCTCACCTCTCCCAGCAGGCCGGTCAGCTCACCCTGGTTGTCGTGGGTGTCGAAGTCGGCGCCGGCCTCGACGTTCGCCACGCGGATCCCGAGCGGCTTGGAGATCATCGCCGCCAGGTAGCGCAGCCGCGTGCCGAAGTCGCTCTCCTGCGGGTAGGGGATGCTCGAGGCGAGCGGGTCGACGCCGTCGTGCTCGGCGTAGGGCTCGAGCCGGTCGGCGACCAGCTTGGCCAGCCGGGCGGCCTCCCGCGACGCGCCCAGCGCGTGACCGCCGCCGCCGCGGCGGCCCAGGCGCGCGTAGGCGGCCATCGTCTCGTCGAAGGCGTCGCCCCAGACGCCGCGGATCCAGAATCCGGCGTCGCCGGGCGAGCCGACCGCCGCGACCGGCGCGCGCCCGGAGCGCATCACCGGCGACAGGCCGTAGCCCATCGACACGCCCTGGAGCGGGTTGTCGCGCCCGCCGGCGCGGTCGAGCCAGCGCCCCAGCCAGCCAGTCGCGAAGCGGTCGGTGATCAGGCCCGTCTCCCAGAAGTGGCGCGAGTGGAAGTGGGACAGGTCCGGGTTGGAGTAGTCGATGCCGGGCAGCAGGCCGAGCTTGCCGCGCTCGTACAGCCCCTTGATGCCGCCGCCGACGCCGCGCGACAGCGACGGGTTGAGCCCGAGGCTCGTGCCCGCGAGCGGCACCCCCTGCACCTTCAGCTTGGGGCGCAGGTCGGCGTAGCGGCCGTAGTCGTGCAGGGGCACGACCGTGTCGAGCAGGTCCACGCCGCCCGGCAGGAAGACGGACACCAGCACCGGCGCGTTGGGAGCGGCGGCGGCGTCCGCGGCGGCCGCCTCGAGCACGCGCTGCACGGGCATCGCGCGCGCGAGATACAGGGACAGGCCGCCGCCCACGCCGAGGCCGATCACCTGGCGCCGCGTCATCGGGCGCAGCTGCCTGGTGCGGTGGAAGTCGTCGCAGGCGCGATGCGGGTTCATCAGTGCACCTGCGCGTCCGGGCCGGAGATCAGCAGGTGGCGCAGCGCGCGCTGGCACATGTCGCCGCGCTCGTCGAAGTCCTCGTCGGCGAGCACGCGCCGGGCGATGCGCAGCAGCTCGCGGTCGGTGTGCGCCGAGGTCCAGGGGTCGCCGACCGCCCGCTTCGCGCGCGCGACCGCCTTGCGCGGCGACAGCTGGTTGGGCGTCGAGCCGTCCTTCACCCCGACGCGGCGGCGTGTCGAGCATGTAGTTGGCGAAGTCGAAGCGCACGCGCATCGAGTTCGAGGAGAGCCAGCTCGTGCCCCACTCCCAGCCCGCCACCGAGGGCGGCCGGAACGGGTACTGGCCCATCGCCTCGAGCAGCCAGGTCCAGTCGTCGCGCTCGATTCCCTGGCCGGAGCTGCGCAGCGCGCCGACCACGTAGACGACCGGCGACTTGACCATGTTGGGCGCGTCCAGGTGCCGGTAGAGCGCCGGGCTCCGAGAGGATCGCGCCGACGACCGGGCGGATGCGGAAGCCGGAGCGGCGGTAGACGCGCACGAGGTGGGCGCGCGTCGAGCCGCGCAGCGGGACCCCGGCGAAGAAGTCCCACAGCTTGCCGACCATGAACGGCGCGTGGGCGGGGTGGTGGACGCACAGGTGGAGCACGTCGCGCCAGTCGAAGCGGCCCACCTTGCCGAGCACGCGCTTGGGGCCGCCGTCGTGCCACTCGCGGTCGTACGAGGTGCGCACGGTGCCGTCGTCGTGCCAGTCGGCGCGGAAGCCGGTCAGCGCGCGGGCGGCCTGGCGGATGTCGCGCTCGGAGTAGCCGCGGCCGAGCGTGAACAGCTCCATCAGCTCGCGCGCGTAGTTCTCGTTGGGCGCCTCCTTGTCGGAGTTCGCGAGCGACAGGAAGAGCAGCATCGCCGGGTCATGCGTGACGGCCTGGAGCAGGTCGGGGAAGCGGCCCAGGGCGTGCCGGCGCAGCGTGCGGTTCTGGGCCAGCATCATCGGCGTGTCCTGATCCGTGGTCGCGAAGTGGTCGTGCCAGAAGAGGGTCAGCTTCTCCTGGAGCGGGTGGCGCGAGCGGATCATCCGGTCGAGCCACCAGAGCACGTCGTGGCCCCACTCGTTCTCCGGGTTGAGCCGGTGGCCGTCCACGCGCGCGGCCTTGATGCGCGGCGCGGGGGAGGGGCCGCCGTTCAGAAGCCAGCGGATCGTCGCGCCCTTGCCGCGGCGCGCCCAGTGGCGCGCCTCGCGCGGAGTCGCGCCGAAGCCCGCCCGCCAGAACACCCGCCGGACGTGCGCTTCGGTCCAGCCTCGGTGAGCCCGCCCGCGTGGCACCGGCCGATGATTCCAGCGCCCCGGGGCCTGCCCGGATATTGCACAGGTTCAGGGACGCAGACCGCGCGCGCGTGGACCGGTTCCGAGCTCGTGGCGCACGATTTCGTGCGCGCGCTCGGACCAGTCGCACAGGATCGGGCGGGTGTCGCGCGGATCGATGATCTCCTCGACCGAGAAGCGCTCGGCCGTTCGGAAGGGCGAGGTGACCGCCTCGAGCCGCGCCGCGATCTCCGCGCGCAGGGCGTCCGGGTCCTCGGCGGCCTCCAGCTCGCGGCGGTAGGCGGCCTCGAGCCCGCCCGCCATCGGGAGCGAGCCCCAGTTGCCCGAGGGCCAGGCGAAGCGCAGGTTGAGACGCGACCCGTCGCCGTGCCCCGCGCCCGCCACGCCGTAGACCTTGCGCACCAGCACCGACACCCAAGGCACGCTCGCCTGCACGACCGAGTAGAGGCCGCGGGCGCCGCGCCGGATCGTGCCGGCGCGCTCGGCGTCGGTGCCGATCACGAAGCCGGGCACGTCGACGAAGTTCGCCACCGGCAGGCGGAACTGGTCGCACATGTCGACGAAGCGCGCGGTCTTCTCCGCCGCGTCCGCGGTCACGCCGCCGCCGTAATGCTCGGGGTCGGAGGCGAGCACTCCGAGCGGGCGTCCCTCGAGCCGGGCGAGGCAGGTGATCGTGGGCCGGCCGAACGCGGCGCCCAGCTCGAAGATCGAGCCCCGGTCGAGCACGGCCTCGAGCACCTGCCGCATCTTGTAGGGCTTGCGCGGGTCGCGCGGGACGATCGAGAGCAGCTCCTGCTCGCGCCGGTCGGCGGGGTCGGCGGCGGCGGTCGCCGGCGGCGGCTCCCAGACGCTCGGCGGGAGGTAGGCGAGGAAGCGCTTGAGCTGGTCGAGCGCGTCGTCCTCGTCGGCCGCGACGTTGTCGACGGCGCCGGCGCGGGCCTGCATGCGGGCGCCGCCGAGCTGCTCCTTGTCGGGCGCCTCGCCCATGCCCGCCATGGCGACGACCGGCGGGCCCGCGACGAACAGCTGGGCGCTGCCGCGCACGATCACCGAGAAGTGCGAGCACACCACGCGGGCGGCGCCGAGGCCCGCCACCGGGCCGAGCGCGGCCGCGACGACCGGCACGCGCGACAGGTTCTCCACGACCAGGTCGAAGCCCGGCAGCGGCGGCACGTAGGAGAAGCCCATCTGCTCGAGCGACTTGACGGACCCGCCGCCGCCGGTGCCGTCGACGAGTCGCACGAGCGGGATGCGCAGGTCGTGCGCGAGCCGCTCGGCGTGGACGGCCTTCTCCCAGATGGCGGCGTCGGCAGCGCCGCCGCGCACCGTGAAGTCGTCGCCCTGCACGACGGCGCGCCGGCCGTCGACGCGGCCCTGGCCGACGATCGTGTTCGCGGGCAGGAAGTCGGTCAGGTTGCCGTCGGCGTCGTAGCTGCCGCGGCCGGCGAGCGCCCCGGTCTCGTGGAACGTGCCCGGGTCGAACAGCCGCTCGACGCGCTCGCGGACGGTCAGGCGGCCGGAGGCGTGCTGGCGCGCGACCCGCTCCTCGCCGCCCATGCGGCGGGCCAGCTCCTCACGGCGGCGGAGCTCCTCGAGCTCGGGCTCCCAGCTCACGGCTGCGGACCCTACGCGGAGAACGCGATCGCCGGCAGCGCGCTGGCGCAGCTTCCAGACCTCCTCGCGCTGCTCCTCCGCCCGCGTGGACAGGCGGCGCAGCTCCTCGGCGTCGAGCCGCGCATCCTCGCCGGCCACCTCGAGCAGGGCGTCCCAGAGCGACTGCTTGCCGGTGATCCCGATCGCCAGGCCCTCCAGCTCGATCAACCGGCTCAGCGGCGAGTAGCCGGTCAGCTGGCCGTTGGGCTTGAGCCTGCCGAGCTTCTCGGCCACCCAGCCGGCGGCCACCTTGGGGTGGTCGCGCTTGATCTCGAGCGACTCCATCAGGCGGATCAGCGCGTCGCGATCCTGCTCGATCTCGTGCGCGATGCGCTCGAGCGGCTCGCCGTACTCGGTGCCCTCGTTCGCGCCGCGCGTGCGCTTGGCCAGCTCCAGCCCGCCCGTCGATCCAGCCAGGTGGTCGTTGAGGTAGATGGACAGCCGCTTGCGCTCGAGCATGGGGTGAACCTACCCGTCCCCGCTCCTGACAAGCTGAGCGCATGGAGGCGAGCGGCGAGCTCGAGCGGGCGCTGGCCGACGGCGGCGGCGCGCTGGCGCCGCGCGAGCTGTCGGCGCGCCTGCGGGAGCTGCTGCGCAGCGGAGCTGCGAGCGGGGGGCTCGCGAGCTCGAGGAGAAGCGCACCGGGCGCGAGCGGCCGATCGTGCTGGCGGTGGCGGGCGCCGAGGACTCGGTCGTCGCCGTGCTGCCGCTGGCCCCGGAGCTGCGCGCGGACCCGGCCGCGGTGAGCGACCGTGGCGCGCAACTGGCGGCCGTGGCCGTGGAGCGGCTGGTCGAGGCGGCCGAGCCGGGCCCGCCGCGGGGGCCGGAGTCGCTCGCGCTGGAGCTCGGGCGAGCACGCCGGCTACCTGGCGCTGTCGTACCCGGCGGCCGACCCGGCGTGGTCAGCGGACTACGCGCGGGACGCGCTCGACGACGCGGTCGAGGCGATCGACCGGCTGCGCGCCGCCACGCTGGTGCTGCCCGGCCACGTGCTGGCGGTGTCGGACCTGCGGACGCCGATCGGGGCGACGCACCCGCTGCGCGTGGCGGAGGCCGCGGCCCGGCTGGGAGCCTCGTCGCTCGACGAGGACGCGCTGGAGGCGCTCGAGCCGCAGCTGCTGGCGGTGCTGGCCCCGTCCGGGTCGGTCGTGCGGGCGCACGACGACCCCGACCCGCGCCGGCGCGTGATGCGGCGGATCCTGCAGCGGCTGGACGGGATGGGCAAGTGGGGCGGCTACCACACGGCCTTCGACCACCTCGCGCGAGGCTTCGCCGGCAACGAGCGGGCGCTCGCCTACGAGGTCGGCGAGGAGCTGCTCGACGCGGGCCTGCTGGAGCAGAAGCCGAGCGTGGGGCAGCGCCACGTGTACCTCAACGCGCGCCGGGCGGGGGAGATCCGGAGGCTGATCGACGAGGGCGTGCTGCCGGCGGAGCTCGAGCGCTAGTCGGACCGCACCACGCTGAGGCCGCCGTTCGGCCCCGCGCTGAGCGCCACGCGGCCCGCCACGAGGTCGCGCAGCTCTGCGCCGACCAGCTCGCGGCGCCAGCCGTGCGCCGTGCGGATGTTGTCGCCGTTCTCCCCGCGCCGCAGCGCGGATACCAGGGCGCTCAGCTCGGACTGGGTCGCGACCAGCTCCACCGCCACGTCGGACTCCATCGACCGGTGGCGCACCAGCGCCTGCGCGAGCGACACCAGCGGCGCATCGGCGGGCTCGCGCGAGCCGGGGTCGGGCGGCGCCGGCGGCGCGGGCCGGCTGGCGGCCGCGCTCGATCGCGCTGAGCAGCTGGTCCGCCGCGCCGGTGCAGGGTCTGGGCGGGGAGCCCGCGGATCTGCTCCAGGCCGGCGCGGTCGGACGGCGCTCGCCGCGCGAGCTCGATCAGCGCGTGGTCGGGGATCACGTAGCCGGCCGGTCTGTCGACCGACCGCGCAGTCTCCTCGCGCCACTCGACCAGCTCGCGCGCCACGGCCCGCGCGGCCTCGCCCAGCCGGCCCAGCCGCGGCAGTCGCTCGAACACCCGGTCGGGGTCGCGCTCGTCGCTCGACTCCTCCAGGGCCCGGCACTCCTCGCGCGCCCAGTCGAGGCGCCCGCGCTCCTCGAGCCGCCGCTCGATCGAGTCGCCGAGCGCGAGCAGCAGTCGCGCGTCGTCGGCCGCGTACTCGAGCTGCTGCGCGGTCAGCGGCCGGCGGTCCCACTTCGTGAACCCCTCGGCGCCCTTGAGCCGCACGCCCAGGACCTTGCGCACGAGCGACTCGTAGCCCTCCTGGTTGCCGTAGCCGATGAAGCCCGCCGCCAGCTGCGTGTCGAACACCCGCGTCACCTCGGTGTCCCAGCTGCGGCGCAGGATCGCGATGTCCTGGCGCCCCGCGTGGACCACGACCTCGACGTCCGGGTCGGCCAGCACGCGCGCGAGCGGCCCGGGGTCGGGCGGGTCGTCGCCGAGCGGGTCGAGCACCTCGGTGTGCACCCCGTCCGGCGCATCGGGATCGGGCACGGCCACCTGGGCGAGGCAGAGCAGCGCCTGGTAGCGCCGCTCCGACACGAACTCCGTGTCGATCGCGACCCGTCCGTGCGCGGCTGCCTTCTCGGCGAGCTCTGCGGTCAAGATCGCCACCATACTCACGCACGTGTCCCTGTTGGCCACAGCACTCGGCGTGACGGCCGCGCTCGCGCCCGGGCAGCCCGCCGCTCCCGCGCAGACCGTGATCGGCCACTCGGTCGAGGGCCGCCCGATCCGGGCGCTCCGGGTCGGGCCCGCGAGCGCGCAGCGCAAGCTGCTCGTGGTCGGCTCGATCCACGGCAACGAGCCCGCCGGCAAGGCCGTGATCGCCCGGCTGCGGCGGGCCCACCCCCCGCGCGGCACGGCGATCTGGCTGATCGAGGACGCCAATCCCGACGGGGCCGCCGCCAACGGCCGCCACAACGCCCACGGCGTGGACCTCAACCGCAACTTCCCCTACCGCTGGCAGCCGCAGGACGGGGTCTACGAGTCGGGTCCGGGGCCGGCGTCCGAGCCCGAGACCCAGGCGATCCAGCACTTCGTGACGCGCGTGCGCCCGCGCGTGACCGTCTGGTACCACCAGGCGCTGCGCATCGTCGTCCGCTCGCGCCGGCGACCCGCGCCTCCAGCGGCTCTACTCCCGCCTCAGCGGGCTGCCGCTCAAGCCGCTCGAGTACCGCGGCACCGTCAGCTCGTGGCAGAACTCGACCTTCCCGGGCGACACCGCCTTCGTCGTGGAGCTGCCGGCGGGGCCGCTGCCCGCCGCGGGCGTCAGGCGGCACGCCAACGCCCTGCTGAGCCTGGCCCGGGCGGTCGCGCCGCCGCGCGTCACGCGCAAGCCGATCCCGTACGGCGCCGAGCGCAAGGCCGACATGCGCGCCTACGCCCGCCGCCACTACGGCATCGACGACTACCGCCTGCGCAAGCCCAAGGTGATCGTCGAGCACTACACGGTGACCGACACCTTCCAGCCGGTCTTCGACACCTTCGCGCCGAACGTGCCCGACGTCGAGCTGCACGAGCTGCCCGGCGTCTGCAGCCACTTCGTCGTCGACCGCGACGGCACGATCTACCAGCTCGTCCCGACCACGATCATGTGCCGCCACACCGTCGGGCTCAACTACACGGCGATCGGGATCGAGCACGTCGGGCGCAGCGACGCCCAGGTGCTCGGCAACCGCCGCCAGCTGGCCGCCTCGCTGCGGCTCACGCGCATGCTCCAGGGCCGCTACCGGATCGGCACGCGCAACGTGATCGGGCACAACGAGAGCCTCTCGAGCCCCTACCACCGCGAGCTGGTCCCGCGGCTGCGCACCCAGACCCACGGCGACTTCCCCAAGCGGGCCATGGACCCCTACCGGCGGCGGCTCGCGCGCCTGCCCGCGCCGGCCAGCCTGCGCTGACGGTCACCCGAGCCGGGTGACGCCGGATCACCCCTCGGGGCGCAAGTCTTCGGCGGGTGGTCCCGACGGACTACGAGATCCGCATCAAAGGCAGGCTGAGCGACTCGCTCTGCGGCGCGTTCGCGGAATTCAACGCGGCGGTCAGGCCCGCCGAAACCGTGATGCGCGGCAACGTGCGCGACCAGTCGGAGCTGCACGGCGTGCTGGACCGCATCCAGTCGCTCGGCCTCGAGCTGATCGAGGTGCGGCGGATCGAGGACGGCTAGGCCCGGACCGCAGTTATCGACCCCCCGGACGCGACATGAGCGCCGCGCGCGAGGACGAGCAGGCCCAGGGCGGGCTCGGGCTGCCGATCGCCATCTTCGCCTCGGCGCAGTTCGTGATGGTGCTCGACAGCAGCGTCATGAACGTGTCGATCTCGCAGATCGTCGCGGACCTCGACACGACCATCGCGGGCGTCCAGCTCGCGATCACCGCGTACACGCTCGTGATGGCCGCCCTGATGCTCGCGGGGGCCAAGCTCGGCGACATCATCGGGCGCGACAAGACCTTCGCCCTCGGGCTGGCGATCTACGGCGCCGGCTCGCTGACGACCGCGCTCAGTCCCAACCTCGGCGTGCTGCTGATCGGCTGGTCCGGGGTGGAGGGGATCGGAGCCGCGCTGGTGATGCCGGCGATCGTGTCCCTGATCGCCGTCACCTACAGCGGCAAGCAGCGCGCGCTCGCGTTCGGCATCGTCGGCGGCGTCGCCGGGGCCGCCATCGCGGCGGGCCCGCTGATCGGCGGGTGGGTCACGACGGAGTTCAGCTGGCGCTACGTGTTCGCCGGCGAGGTCGTGATCGTGGTCGCGATCCTCCTGTTGCGCCGCCGGCTGCCGGCACCGCCCGCGATAGCGAGACGCCCCAAGCTCGACGTCGTGGGCGTGGCGATCTCGGCGGCCGGCCTGGGCCTCGTCGTCTTCGGGATCCTCAAGAGCAGCTCCTGGGGCCTGATCCAGCCGCGCGGGGCGCTCACGATCGGCGGCACGGAGGTCACCCCGTTCGGGTTCTCGGTGGTGCCGTTCCTGATCCTGGCCGGGCTCGGCTGCCTGGGGGCCTTCGTGCTCTGGGAGGAGCGCCGCGAGCGCGCCGGGCGCGACACCCTGCTCGACCGCTCGCTGCTGAAGATCGGCACGCTGCGCGCGGGCCTGACCACGCTGATGATGCAGCAGCTGCTCCTGCTCGGGACGTTCTTCGTCCTGCCCGTCTACCTCCAGGTCGTCCTCGGCCTCGACGCCTTCGATACCGGCAAGCGGCTGTTCCCGATGTCGGTCGCCATGTTCATCGCGGCGATGCTGGGCCCGCGTTTCGCGGCGGGCTTCGCACCGAAGCGCGTCGCGCAGGCCGGCCTGGTCGCGCTGATGGCGGCTTCACTCGTCCTGCTCGCGACGGTCGACGTCGAGCTGAACGAGGCGGAGTTCGCCGTCGCGCTGGCGCTGTTCGGCGTCGGAGCGGGCCTCCTGCTCTCCCAGCTGGGCAACGTGATCATGTCCTCGGTCGACGAGGACAAGACCAACGAGGCGGGCGGGCTGCAGGGGACCGCGCAGAACCTCGGCGCGTCGCTCGGCACCGCGCTGATCGGCGCCGTGCTGATCTCCGCGCTGACCAGCGGGTTCGTCGAGCGCGTCGAGCAGAACCCCGCCCTGCCGGAGTCGGTGCACCAGCGGATCGAGCGCGCGGCCGAGCAGGGCATCCCGGTCGTGCCGGTCGACCAGGTGGAGGAGGTCGCCACCGAGGAGGGATTGCCCCCGGAGCAGGCGCAGGCGGTGGCGGACGACTACGGCGACGCCCAGCTGCAGGGGCTCAAGCGGGCGATCGGCGCGGTGGGCGCCTTCGCGTTCCTGTCGTTGTGGTTCACGCGCGGCCTGCCCGGGCGGGCACGGGCGGGTTAGGCTGGATCGACCTTGTCGAGCTGGAATCCCGAGCGGCCGCGCATCCATCCGCTGCGCCTCCTGATCGCGTGGCTCGGGTCGGCGCTCGCGCTGCTGCTCGCCGCCGGGATCGCGCCCGGCGCCGAGCTGAAGGGCTTCGGCGGCGCCGTCGCCGTGGCCGCGATCGTCGGCATCCTCAACGCGGTGCTGCCGCCGCTCGTCGCCTCGCTGCGGCTGCCGTTCACGGTGGCGATCGGCTTCCTGCTCGCGCTCGCCCTGGACGCCGCCATCCTGCTGGCGGCGGCGGAGATCGTCCCGGACCTGCTGCGCGTCGACGGGCTTGCCGACGCGCTGCTGGTCGCCGTGATCGCGTCCGCGATCAGCACGCCGATCGGGGTGATCACCGGCATCGACGACGACGACGCGTACACGCTCTCCGTCGCGCGGCGGATCGGGCGTCGCACGGATCGCCCGACCGTCACCGACACCACCGGCTTCCTGTTCCTGGAGATCGACGGCCTGGCGCTGCCCGTGCTGCGCCGCGCGATCCGCGACGGCAACACGCCGAACATGGCGCGCTGGCTCGCCGAGGGAACCCACACGCTGCGCGAGTGGGAGACGGACCTGTCGTCCCAGACCGGAGCCAGCCAGGCCGGGATCCTGCTCGGCAGCAACGCCAACATCCCGGCGTTCCGGTGGGTCGACAAGGCGTCGGGCCGGGTGGTCAGCTGCTCCAACCCCGGCGACTGCACCGAGATCGAGCGCGCCCACTCGTCCGGGATCGGCCTGCTGACGGACGGCGGGACCAGCCGCGGCAACCTCCTGTCGGGGGAGGCGGAGGAGGCGCTCCTGACCGCCAGCCGCGTGGCCGACGAGAAGCGCGCCAACCCCGGCTACCGCGCGTTTCTCGCCAACGCCTCGAATGCCACCCGCACGCTCGTGCTGTTCTTCTGGGAGGTGCTGCTGGAGCTGATCGCCGCGGCGCGGCAGCGCCGGCGCGACGTGCAGCCGCGCGGCCACCGCGGCGGCTCGTACCCCTTCCTGCGCGCCGGCATGTGCGTCTTCGTGCGGGACCTGGTCGCCTTCTCGGTCCTGCAGGACATGTTCCGCGGGGTGCCGGCGGTGTACGCGACGTTCGCGAGCTACGACGAGGTGGCGCACCACTCGGGCCTCGAGCGCGCCGACACCCTCGAGGCGCTGCGCAAGCTCGACCAGCGCTTCGGCATGATCGACGGGGCGCGCCGCTACGCGCCGCGACCCTACGAGATCGTCGTGCTGTCGGACCACGGGCAGACCCAGGGCGCGACCTTCAAGCAGCGCAACGGGTACTCGCTCGCGGAGCTGGTGGAGCGGTCGCTGTCGAACCGCGGGGTCACGGAGCTCGACGCCGGCGACGAGAACGCCACGGGGATGGGGCGCGCCGTGGACGAGGCGACCGGCCGCGGCGACAAGGCCGCCAACACGGAGCACACCGACGCTCCCGCCGACGAGGCGGTCGTGCTGGGGTCAGGCAACCTCGGCCTGATCTACCTGATGGAGCGCACGCACCGGCTCACGCTCGAGGAGATCGAGGAGCTGCATCCGGCGCTGATGCCGGCGCTGTCGTCGCACCCGCACGTCGGCTTCCTGCTCGTGCGCAGCGCCGCCGACGGCGCGCTCGCCATCGGGGCGCGCGGCCGGCGCAGGCTCGCCGACGGCGCCGTGACCGGCGAGGACCCGCTGGCCGGCTTCTCGCCGAACGCCGCGCGCCACCTGCTCCGCACGGACGGCTTCGAGCACGTCGCCGACATCATGGTCAACAGCTTCTACGACCCGGTGACCGAGGAGGGCTGCGCCTTCGAGGAGCTGATCTCCTTCCACGGCGGCATGGGCGGGCTCCAGACGAAGCCGTTCCTGCTCCATCCGGTCGACCTGCCGGTGCCCGCCGAGCCGCTCGTCGGGGCCGAGGCGATCCACGGCCTGCTGCGCGGCTGGCGACTGGGAGACGGCTACAGGCCGAGCGACTCGCCGGGGGAGAGCACGCGCACGTCCACGTCGGAGGCGAGCTCGGCCGCGTAGGCCGCGAACCGCTCGCCCGCGCCGTTGAACCAGTCGCCGCCGCGCTGGCTGAACGCGCGGAACGTCCCCCAGTGGATCGGGACGGCCAGGCGCGCGCGGAGCAGCGCCGCGGCCTCGGCTGCGCGGCGCTCGTCCAGGTGGCCGGGGCCGAGCTTGGGGCCGTAGCCGGCCACGGGGAGCAGCGCGACGTCGACGGGGCCGAGCGCGGCCATCTCGTCGAACAGGTCGGTGTCGCCGGCGAAGTACGCCGAGCGCTCGGCGCGCACGACGAAGCCGAGCGCCGGAGCCCGCGGTCCGCGCGGGTGGCGCCTGCCGCCGTGCACCGCGTGTGTCGCCTCGACGCGCGCCCCGGCCAGCTCGACGGACTCGCCGGGCGCGAGCTCGTCGATCTCGGAGAAGCCGGCCCGGGTCAGGAACGCGCCCGCGCCGCGTGGGCAGATCCCGCGCGGCTTCGGCTCGAGCATGCGCAGCGAGGGGAGGTCGAGGTGGTCGTAGTGGAGGTGCGAGACGAGCACCGCGTCGACGTCGGGGGGCGGCTGCGGCCTCGGGGCGCGGCGCAGCAGGTGGACGATGCGCGAGCGCAGCACGGGGTCGGTCATCAGGCGCGCCCCACCGAGCTCGAGCAGGACCGTCGAGTGGCCGAGCCAGGTCAGGCTCGGAGGCGTCACGCGGGCGCCGGGGCTGGGCGGCGGCGGCGGGTCCAGCACGTGGGCGACGAGCCAGGCCGCGGCCGCGGCCAGCACGGCGGCGGGGATCGCGTCGAACCCGTCGGTGCCGACCAGCAGCGCCGCGATCACGAGCGAGGCGATCAGGAGGCGCGTGGCCGCCGCCATTCCCGCGGCCGTGCCGACGGCCACGGCGAGCGTGGGCGAGGTGTCGAACGCCACGACGGCGAGCGTTGCCAGGGCGACGCCCGTGAAGATCGCCGGGAACACGGGGCCGCCGCGGAACCCGCAGCCGAGACAGATCCCGTAGGCGATCACCTTCGCCAGCAGGATGGCGATCAGCACGCCGGCGGAGCCCTCGGCGAGGATGTCGGGCAGCGCCGACTGACCGGAGAACAGCACCTCGGGTGCCTCGCCGCCGAGCGCGTCGACGATCAGGGTCAGGCAGCCGACCGCGAGCGCGCCGGCCACGAGCAGCGCGGGCATGCCGACGCCGCGATCGCGCAGGCCGTGGACGCGCTGGCCGAGCTTGCGCGCGCCGACCACCAGCACGCCCGCGCCGATCCCCACCCCGATCCCGAGCAGCAGGTCGGGGATGCTCGTTCCGTCGTAGGCGGGCAGGTCCGGCACGACCAGCTTGGTGCTCTCGAGGCCGGCCCAGTCGCCCAGGCCGATGAAGACCACGTAGCCGCAGGCGGCCGCCACCAGCCCGGGCAGCATCAACGGGATCAGGGCGGCCCCCATGCCGACGCCCGCCTCGACCATCAGCACGCTCGCCGGCAGCGGACCTCCGAACAGCGCGGAGATGGCCGAGAACGAGCCGGCGGTCGCGAGCACCGCGTTCTCCCGCTCGCCCAGCTTCACGATCCTGGCCGCCGCCACGCCGACCACCGAGCCGAGCGCGATCAGGGGCCCCTCCGGGCCGAGCACGAGCCCGAAGGAGAGCGTGCCGAGCGGCGGCCAGCGCCACGCCGGGTCCGGCCGCCAGCGCCGTCGGCGCCATGCTCAGCCCGCCCAGTGGCTCGTGGCCGCCGTCGCCGGGCAGGAAGCGCCGCGCGACGATCACGATCACCGCGCCGGCGAGCGGGATCGCGAGGATCAAGAACCAGGGCGCGCTGGAGTAGCCGAGCGCGTCTGGGAGGTCGTCCCAGAGGACGTTCTCGAGCTGGTGCACCAGCGCCAGGAAGCCGGCGGCCAGCAGGGCCGCCGGCACCCCCAGCGCGGCGCCGATCAGGACCAGGCGCAGGTAGGCCGCGCCCTCGAGCGGCTTGGGTTCCGCCGTGGGCGAGTTCAGGCCGCGGCGCCTCGCTTGTCGAGCGCCTCCTGGAGCGCGGTCTCCTGCTCGTTCGAGAGCGAGCTCTGGATCACGTGACCGCCGAACTTGGAGAGCTCCGGGACGACCTTGTCCGCGGTCGCCTCGCGCACGAGCACGAACACCGCGGCGCCGCCCTCGGGCAGCTTGTTGCCGAGCTCCTTCATGAAGTTGTCGTCGACGCCGTGGTCGCTGAGCGCGCCGGCCGCCGCGCCGCTCGCCGCCCCGATCGCCATGCCGAACAGCGGCATGAAGAAGATCAGCCCGATCAGCCCGCCCCAGAGTGCCCCGCTGGCGGCGCCGAAGCCGGCCATCGAGGGCTGGTGCAGCTTGATCTTGCCGCCGGCACGGTGCTCGACGATGACCGCGTCCTCGAGCTCGATCGAGTGCTCCTTCATGAGCCGGCCGAGCGTGTTGGTGACTTCCTGGGCCTGATCGACGTCGTCATATGCGATTGCAACAAGATTCGACATGAGCGCATGGTTTCGCCGGGCGGGGCGATGACGCATCACCCGAGCGGGGTGATTCCCGGTCACCCCGTTGACTCTGACAATCGGCCCGTGCGCACGCGTCGAATCGCAGCCGCGACCTTGCTCGTCCTCGGGACCATCCTCTGGATCGCCTTCGGGTTCGGGATCTGGGCCAAGCGCCAGGCGCTCGACACCGACAACTGGGTCGACACGAGCGGCCAGCTGCTCGAGAACGAGAACATCCGCACGACGCTCGGCCTACTTCGTCGTCGACGAGCTCTACAACAGCCAGGCCGCCGAGCAGCGCCTGGAGCAGGTGCTCCCGCCCGAGCTGTCGCGGCTGGCGGGGCCGGCGTCCGCCGGCCTCAAGGAGATCGCCCGGCGCAACGCGCCCCGCCTGCTCGGCACCTCGGCCGCCCTGACCGCCTGGGAGGCGGCCAACCGCAAGGCGCACGAGACCGTGCTCGCGATCGTGGACGGCGACGTCGGCGAGAAGGCCGTGACGCTCGACCTGGGGGACCTCTTCAAGGAGGTCGCGGCGGGGACCGGGCTGCCGACGGAAGCGGTCGACAAGATCCCGCCCAACATCTCCAACATGCAGCTGGCCTCGGCCGACGAGATCGGGCAGGTGCGCGACTGGCTCGACCTGTTCCAGACGATCGTCTGGGTGCTGCTGGGCCTGGCCCTCGCCTGCTTCGCCGGTGCGATCGCGCTTTCCCGGGAACGGCGCCGGATGGTCCTCAACGTGGGCGGCTGCATGATGTTCGCGGGCGTCGCGCTGGTCGCGATCCGGAGCGTCTCGGGCAAGCAGCTCGAGAACGCGCTCGCCGATGCCCCCAACGCACACGCGATCGCGGGGGACGTGTGGTCGATCGGCACCTCGCTGCTCGTCGACGTGGCGCAGGGGACGTTCCTGTTCGGCCTGTTCGTGGTGCTCGGCGCGTGGCTGGCGGGGCAGGGCCGGCGCGCGACCGCTACCCGCCGCTTCTCGGCTCACTCGCTGCGCAACCACGCCGGCGCGGTCTGGGGCGGCCTGGGGGTGCTGATCCTGCTGCTCGTGATCTGGGGCCCGGTGCCCTGGACGCAGCGGCCGATCACGGTGCTGATCTTCATCCTGCTCGCCGTCGGCTGGCTGGCCTGGATCAGGCGGCGCACGCTCGAGGAGTTCCCTGACGAGCCGCCACCACGGCTGCGCTGGCCACGTCGCGCCGCCGAGCCGGCGGCGTAGCGAACGAAAGGAGTCCAACGTGTCAGTAGATCCTCAGTACGGCTCGGGCCGCCGTCCGGCGGAGCCATCGGGCTGGGCCGTGGGCGGGACCGTCTTCGCCGCCTGCGTCCTGATGCTGGTCGGCGTCTTCCAGGCGATCGCCGGCCTGGTCGCGATCTTCGACGACGACTTCTACGTCGTCACGCGCAACTACACGTTCGACCTGGACGTGACCGCGTTCGGCTGGATCCACCTGCTGATCGGGATCCTGCTCGTGATCGTGGCGTTCGGCCTGTTCAACCGCAGCCCCTGGGCCGGGGTGGCGGCGATCATGCTCGCGGGGCTCAGCGCCGTGGCCAACTTCTTCTTCATCCCCTACTACCCGTTCTGGGCGATCCTCGTGATCGCGCTCGACGTCTGGGTGATCTGGTCGCTGACGCGGCCGGGAGTGATGGAGACCTGACAGCGGCCTGGCAGTCCTGGCGCGGCGCCCGGATCTGAGCGAGGATGGCCTCGGTGATCTGGCGGACCGCTCTGTGGCCGGCGCGCGCGCTGGGCCGTCGCGCCGAGGACGCCGCCCTGGCGAGCCTCGACGCCCTGCTGGCCTCGCGGCTCGGGGCCGAGGCCGTCGACCGCGTGCTCGCCAGCGAGCTGGCGAGCCGCGCGGTGTCGCGCGCGCTCGAGGGGCCGCTGGTGGAGGCGGTCTCGCGCGACGTGGTCCGCTACGCCGTGCTCGAGCGCCTCGCGGACGGCCTGTTGGAAGATCCGCAGCTCGAGCAGCTGCTGGGGCGGGCGCTGGACAGCGAGGCCACGGAGCGGCTGCTCGTGCGCGTGCTCGAGAGCCGGCTCGTCGACGAGGCGGTGCAGCGCGTGCTCGACGGCGAGGAGCTCTGGCTGGTCGTGGACGAGATCGCGACGAGCCCGGCCGTCACCGAGGCGATCGGGCGCCAGAGCCTGAGCTTCGCCGACCAGGTCGCCGGCCAGGTGCGCGACCGGTCGCGCAACGCCGACGCCCGGCTCGAGCGCGCCGCGCGTCGCGTGCTCCGGCGCCGCGCCGGCCCGGGTCCGGAGAACCCGTGAACCAGCCGCCGCCGGTGGCGGCGCCGACCTACGAGGGGCTCGTGACGCGCGCGATCGCCTTCGCCATCGACGCGGCCATCATCGACGTCGTCGCGTTGCTCGTGGGCGTGGGGGTCGGGCTCGCGCTGTCGATCCTCAACGTCGGCCACGACGCCGAGGTCGTGCTGCTCGCGATCGGCGGAGCCGCGTTCGTGATCTGGTCGGTCGCGTACTTCGTGACGTTCTGGTCGACGACCGGTCAGACGCCCGGCAACCGGCTGATGCGCATCCGCGTCTGCTCCGCCGACGACGGCGGGCCGTTGACGCCGCGCCGGGCGGTCGTGCGCTTCGGCGCCCTGATGCTCGCGGCGCTGCCGCTGTGTGCCGGCTTCCTGCCGATCCTGTTCGACGCCCGCCGCCGCGGACTCCAGGACATGCTGGCGGGGACTGTGGTGGTCGGCGCTAGCCCTGAAGTCCCGCGAAGTACTCCAGCGCGCGGCGCGTCTTCGCCGCCTGCTCTGCCGTCAGGCTGATGCCGCGCCCCTCCAGGTAGTCGCGCGACTGCGTGGTCGCCTCGAACCAGTCGGCCGGGAGGCACTTGGTCGACAGCTCGACGATGCGCGAGCCGTCGGGGTACATCCACAGCTCCACGGCGAGCTTGCGGTCAAGGCCCTCCGGCAGCACCTTCAGCTTGAAGGCGATCACCGGCCCGAGCACGGACAGGTCGTCGAGGGCGATGCCCTTCGGCGCGTGCTCGGCGAAGAACGCCCGCTGCGCCTTCGAGAACAGCTTGCGCAGCGGCAGGCCGCCCTCGATCGTGTCGCGGACCGAGGCGCCCTTGGGCTCGCCCCTGAAGGAGCCCGAGCAGACGTAGCTGCCGGGCATCGCGTCGACCTCGACCTTGAAGTCCTTGCGGGCGCGCAGGTCGGCGGGCAGCTGGTCGGGGACGACCGGCCGCAGCTTGACCACCGTGTCGTCCGGCGCGCCCTGCGTGCGGCGCGCACGCACGACGACCCCGGCGCCGTCGAGCTGGAGGTCGGGCGTGTCGAGGAAGAAGACCTGGCGGATGCGCGCGTTGAGCGGATCGACGCCGAGCGCCGCGGCGGCCGACTGGCGGTCCTCGTCGGGGACGGTGAGCTTCAGCTCGACGCTGTCCGACTTGCCGACCAGCTTGAGCATGTCCTCCAGCTCGGGGGTCAGCAGCTTCGGGGGTGTCTTCGTGGCGGCCATGCAGAGCACTATCGCGCGTCCCCGGATGGGGGACAAGGGTTAGACTCGCGGCCGAGGCGGGGTTGGATGGCAAAGGGACTCGCACGACGCCGACAACACCACAGCCGAGTCAGGTCAGCCGCCCGCGACTGGTCCAGCGGGTCGATCGCGGGATCCGTAATCCGCTCACGCTGATCTCCGCTCCGGCGGGCTCCGGCAAGACGTCGCTGCTGGTCGAGTGGCTGGCGGTAGGGGATCCGCCCGGGGACGTCATCCGGCTCTCGCCGAGCGCCGAGTCGGATCGCTCGCGGGCGTTCTGGAAGGGCGTGCGCGCGGCGGTTCCCGAGCTCGCGCGGCTCCCTGCGCGTCGAACCCCAGGGGGCAACGCGGCCCGGCTGCTCGAGGCGCTCGAGGGCGCGTGACGAGCCGCTGGTGATCGCCATCGACGACTTCCACCTCGTGCGCTCGCCCGAGGTCGCCGAGGACCTCGACTGGCTGCTCGAGCACGGCGACGACCGCGTGCACCTGCTCCTGGCGACGCGCAGCGACCCGCCCTTCCGGCTCGAGCGCCTGCGGATGTCGGGCCGGCTGACCGAGGTCCGGGCCGCGGAGCTCGCGTTCACGCTTGCCGAGGCCGGCGAGCTGCTGGGTGACCAGGAGCTGTCGGAGTCCGACCTCGGCCTGCTCTGGCGCCGCACCGAGGGATGGGTCGGTGGCCTGCGCCTGGCACAGCTGTCGCTCGACGGCAGCTCCGACGCCCATGGCTTCGTCACCAGCTTCGCCGGCGACGACCGCGCGGTCAGCGACTACCTCACGTCGGAGGTGATCGAGCGCCAGCCGGCCGACACGCTCGACTTCCTGCTGCGCACGTGCGTGGCCGATCGCCTCACCGCCGAGCTGGCCGACGCGCTGACCGAGCGCCACGACGGCGGGCAGCGGCTCAGGCTGCTGGAGCGCCGCTACGGCCTCGCCAAGGCGGTCGACGCCCACGGGCGCTGGTACCGCTACCCCCCGCTGCTGCTGGAGGTGCTGCGGGCGGAGTCACGCCACCGCCTGCCCGGCGAGCAGCGGCGCCTGCACGGACTGGCCGCGCGCTGGCACGCGGCTCACGGCAACGCCCTCGACGGCGTCCGCCATGCGGTCGAGGCCGCCGACTGGGAGCTCGCCGGCGATCTGATCGGGGATCAGTGGATGGTCTTCCTGACGCGCGGGGCCGCGCCGGATCTGCTCGAGCTGGCCCGCCGGATCCCGGACGAGGTCATCCGCGCGGACGCCGAGCTCGCCCTGGGGGTGGCCGGGCTGCTCTTCGAGGCCGCGGACGACGCCGCCGCGGACGACCTGCTGGTCGACGCCTACGCGCTCGCCGCGCGGCTGCCGGAGCGGCGCGCGCGCCGGTTCGCCGTGACGTCCACCGCCACCGCGCTCTACCGCGCCCGGCTGCGCGGGGACGTGGACGAGGCCGTGAGCGCGGCGCAGGTCGCGCTGGGCGAGGACTGGGACGCCGATCTCGCGATCGAGGTGCGGGCGTTGACGCTGGCGAACCTCGGCATCGCCGAGCTGTGGGCCGGCGCCCGCGAGGACGCCGGCGACCATCTCCAGCAGGCCGTCGGCCTCGCGGCGGAGGCGGGCAACGACTTCGTGCTGTTCCTGGCACAGAGCTACGCGGCCGCCGTGGCCGCCCAGGTCGGGCGGCTGAGCGAGGCCTCCACGCGCGCCCAGGCGGCGATCGAGCTCGCCGATCGCCATGGCTGGACGCGTGTGGCCCACGTGGCGATGGCCCACGCGGCGCTCGGATCCGTGCACCTCTGGCAGGGCAGCCCGGCGGAGGCCGCCCGCTCCGTCGACCGCGCGGAGGCCGCCCTGGCCGGCGCCACCGAGCCGCTGCTGCGCCCCGGTGTCGCCGTCCTGCGCGCGGCCGTGCTCGCGCTGCAGGGAGAGGTCGCGCGTGCGCTCGACGTCGTCCGCGGCGCGGCCGCTCACGGACCGCTGCCGCGCCTGCTGACCGTCTCGGCGGGACTGCTCGAGGCCCAGCTGTGGCTGGCGCTGGGGGAGCCCGAGCGCACGCGTCGCCTGCTCGCGGAGCTCGAGACCCAGTCGCCCGACGGCGCGCTGGCCATGGCCCCGCTTCAGCTGGCCGAGGGCAATCCCGCCGCCGCCCTGGACACGACCGAGTCGTTCCTCGCGGACGACCGTGAGGCGCTCGTCCCCTTCGCGCGCGTCGAGGCGCGCGTGCTCGAGGCGATCGCACACGACGCCCTGCGCGACGAGCCGGAGGCCCTCGCCGCGCTGGAGCGCGGCCTCGACATGGCCGAGCCGCGCGGCTGCTCGGTGGTCATCGTTCGCTACGGCGCGCCGATGCGCTCCCTGCTGCGCCGTCTGATCGCGCGCGGGACGCGCCATCGGGCGATGGCCGGGGACCTGCTGACGGCGCTGGGCGCGCGCCAGGAGGCGGAGCGCGTGTCGCCGGGGCCGTTGCTCGAGCCGCTCTCCGACCGCGAGCTGACCGTGCTGCGCTACCTGCCGACGATGATGTCGAACGCCGAGATCGCGGCCGAGATGTTCGTCTCGGTCAACACGGTCAAGACCCACCTCAAGCACGTCTACCGCAAGCTCGACGTGTCCGACCGGCGCGACTGCGTGCGCCGCGGGCGCGAGCTGCGGCTGCTCAGCCCCGGGATCGGCGAGGGCTAGGCCGCCACCGCCCCAGTGCGGTGAGATCATCCGCCGGCCGTGTCCACAGACCGCAGCGCAGCTCGCTGGCGACGCTATCTCGACGCCGTCAACTTCGACGAGGCCCCGCGTCCGCTGCGGGCGGCGTTCGAGTTCGCCTTCGTCGCGCTGCGCAGGTTCATCGCCATCGAGGGCGCGCAGCAGGCGATCGTGCTGGCCGCGCAGGCGTTCACCTCGCTGATCCCGCTGATGGTCGTGGCCGCCGCGGCCTCCCCGGGCAGCGAGGATCTCGCCGACCGGATCGTCGAGCGGTTCGGGCTCCACGGCGACTCGGCCAGGAGCATGCAGCAGCTGTTCGCCAGCGCCGGCACGACGCAGAGCACGATCACCTGGATCAGCATCGTGATCCTGATGCTCAGCGCGCTCTCGTTCACGCGCGCGCTGCAGCGCGTCTTCCAGCGCGCGTACGCGCGCAAGCCCGACATGATCAAGGACCAGCAGCGCGGGCTCGCCTGGCTCGTCTGCCTGGGGATCTGGGTCACGCTGCTGTCGCCGCTGCACGAGTCGCTGGAGCACCTGGGCGGCATCGTGTTCGCGGTTCTGGTCGCGACCGCGAGCGGGTTCCTGCTCTGGCTCGGCACGCCGATGCTGCTGCTCGGCGAGCGCGACTGGCGCTTCCTCGCGCCCGGCGCGCTCGTGTCCGGGCTCCTGGGCGCGCTGCTGGGCGTCGCCTCGAGCATCTACGTTCCAATCGCAATGGACTGGTCCGCCGAGAAGTACGGCCTGATCGGGATCGCCTTCGCGCTGCAGTCGTGGCTGCTCGTCGCCGGGTTCGTGATCGTGATCGGCGCGGTGATCGGCGCGACCGTCGTCGAGCGCGTCGCCGCCTTCAGGACCGCGCATGGCTGACGCGAGCGACGTCGACGTCACGCGCCGCACCCGGCTGGCCGCCGAGCGCACCTGGCTGGCCTGGTGGCGCTCGGGCATCGCCGCGTCCACGGCCGCGGTTGCGGTCGGGGGTGTGGTGCCGCAGCTGATCGACGGCTCGCGCACGCCGTACGTCGTGCTCGGCTGCGGCTACGCGCTACTGGCGGCCGCGATGTTCGTCGCCGCCGGGCTGCGGCGCGTGAGCGTCACCCGAGCGCTCGAGCGGGGCGAGTTCCAGGAGGTGGGGGAGGGCGTGGTCTGGGGGCTCACCGTCGTCGCGCTCGTGCTCGCGCTCGGCACGCTCGCGATCATCATCATCCAGCCGTAGCGGGCTCCGCCGAGCGCGAGGGCAGCCGCAACGCCGCGGCGAGGCCGACGAGCGCCAGGACCCCGATCACCGCCATCGCGACCACGTACGAGGTGTTGCCGGAGCCGAGGTCGGAGACCAGGATCGTCCCGGCGATCGCCGTGCCGAAGGATGAGCCGAGGTTCGACACGCTGCGCGACAGGCCCGAGATCTCGCCCTGCTGCTCCTCGGGGAAGCTGGACTGGACGACGTTGACCGATGGGGTGAGCATCACTCCCACACCCAGCCCGATCACGAGCAGGCCAGGCCCGAAGGCGACGGCGCGCGACGACGCCCCGACCAGCGCGAGCAGCAGCCCGACCCCGACCACGACCATCACGAACCCGGCCGCGATCAGCGTCCTCTGCGCGCGCCGCTTCGCGAAGCGCTCGGCGGCCAGCGACGAGACGAGCACGCCGAGCGTCGCCGCCGTGAAGATCACCCCGGTCTCGATCGCGTCATAGCCGCGCACGGTCTGCAGGAAGACCGCCACGACGAACGACGTGCCCATCAGGACCAGCCACTGGAGGTTCTGCGTCACGAGGGCGATGTTGGAGGTGCGATTGAGGAACAGTGCGGTGGACAGCAGCGGCTCCCTGCCCTGGCGCTCTCGCGCGCGGATGTAGAGGAAGAACCAGACCAGGAGCGCCGTGCCGACCACGAGGAAGGCCGCCATCAGCAGCGCGTCGTTGTCGGCCTGGAGGATCCCGAACACCACGCAGAACATCCCGACCGCGGACAGGACCGCTCCGGCGGTGTCGAAGGGCCGCTCCGGGTCCGCCGGGATCGGGTCCGTGACGCGCCTGCTGAGCAGCACGATCAGCGCGATCACGAGCGCCTGGAACACGAACGCCGCCCTCCAGCTGATGGCCGAGGTGATCACACCGCCGATCAGAGGCCCGGCCGCCGCCCCGATCCCGCCGAGCCCGCTGATCACGCCGAACGCCCGGGCCCGCGAGGTGACGTCCTTGAAGGCCAGTGTCGTGAGGATGTAGACGGGCGGGATCAGCAGCGCGGTGCCGACGCCCTCGAACACCGAGTTTCCGAGGATCAGGATGCCGAGGCCGGGGGAGACCGCGCTCAGCAGCGCGCCGACGCCATAGAGGATCAGCCCGGCCGTGAAGCAGCGCTTGCGACCCCAGCGGTCGGTCAGCTTGCTGCACGGGATCATCAGGACGGCCATGATCAGCAGGAACAGCGTGATCGTGACCTGAACGCCGGTGACGGTCGTGTCCAGGTCCTCGCTGATGTCGTTGATCATCACGTTCATGTTCGAGCCCGCGAAGCTGCAGATGAACTGGGCGAGCGCGAGCGGAGCGAGGAAGCGGCGCCTGGCCGAGGGGTCCATTGGCGTCAGCCTATGCCAGACATCCCGGCCGCCACGGCGAAGCCGAGGGCCGTGACGAGGCCGGCGGGGCGCCCGGCTTTCTGGGCCGCCTCCGGGATCATCGAGTCGACCAGCATCACGAGCAGCGCCCCCGCCGCGAAGCCGTTCACGCCGCCGAGCAGCTCGTCCGACGCGTTGTCGGCGATCCCGAAGCCGAGCGACCGTGGCGAGCGTGAGCACGATCGTCACCGCGAGCCAGAGCCGCAGGATCGTGGGGCGCCGGCGGCCCGCGGCGCGCATGCCGTTCGAGGCGCCGATCGCCTCCGGCAGGTTCGACACGAAGATCGCGCCCAGCAGGCCGACGCTGACGCCCTCGCCGGTCGCGATGCCGATGCCGAGCACGAGCTGCTCGGGGATCCCGTCGAGGAAGGCGCCGAGCGCGAGCGCGCCGCCCGCGCCGCCGCTGCGGCTCTCGACCAGGCTGTCGCAGGCGTAGTAGGTGAGCGCCCCCGCCGCCAGCCCGACGCCGACCGCGGCGCCGCCGCCGATCCTCACCCCGTCCTCGGCCAGCTCGAAGGCGACCGAGCTGATCAACGCGCCGGCGCCGAAGCCGAGCACGAGGCCGACCACTCGCTGCGGCAGGTCGCGCGCCAGCCCCAGGAACGCGCCGATCAGCAGCGAGCAGGCCGCCAGCGCTCCGTATCCGAGTGCCTCGAGCATGGCTCAGCGCCGCGCCGATCGCAGGCGCTGCCAGCCGTAGCGCGCGAACAGCACCGCCAGGTCGGCGACGACGCTCCAGAGGTGGCCGAGCGGACCGGTGACCAGCCACGCGGCAAAGCGATCCCGGGCTCTCACGATTCCGCAAGGTACAGTCACGGGCTCCCATGGCAACCGCCGTCAAGACCAAGACAACGGAGCTCGGCGACTCGCGCGTGCGGGTGGAGGTGGAGGTCCCGAGCGAGGCGCTCGAGAGCGAGCTGCGCGACGCGGCCGCCGAGCTCGGCCGCGAGATGCGCGTGCCCGGCTTCCGCAGCGGCAAGGTGCCCGCCGAGGTCGTGCTGCGCCAGGTCGGCCGGGAAGCCGTGATGGACGAGGCCGTCCGCCGCGGGCTGCCCGGCTGGTACGAGCAGGCGGTCGCGGAAGCGGGCATCAGCGCTGTCGGCGATCCCCAGCTCGACCTGACCGACCTGCCCGAGCCCGGCACGCCGCTGTCCTTCACGATCGAGGTGGGTGTCGTCCCGCCCGCCAAGCTGGGCGACTACAAGGGGCTCGAGGTCGGCCGCCGCGAGCCCGACGTCAGCTCCGACGAGGTGCAGGCGGAGCTCGAGCGCCTGCGCGAGTCGCTCGCGTCGCTCGAGACCGTCGATCGCGCAGCCGGCCAGGGCGACTTCGCGGTGATCGACTTCGTGGGCAAGGTCGAGGGCGAGCAGTTCGAGGGCGGCGAGGCCCGCGGTCACCTGGTCGAGCTGGGCGCCGGGCGCCTGATCCCGGGCTTCGAGGAGCAGCTCGAGGGAATCGCCGCCGGCGACGAGCGCACGGTCAGCGTCACCTTCCCCGGCGACTATCCCGCCGACCACCTGGCCGGCAAGGACGCCACCTTCGACGTGGAGGTCAAGGAGGTCAAGGAGAAGCGCCTGCCCGAGCTGGACGACGACTTCGCCGTCGAGGCGGGCGGCTACGACTCGCTCGAGGAGCTGCGCGCCGAGCTCGAGCAGCGCATCGGCGAGGCGCAGACGCGTGAGATCGAGGGCGAGTTCCGCGAGGCGGCCGTCGACGCGGCCGTCGCGGCCGCCGACGTGCCGATCTCGCACGACCTCGTGCACGCCAAGGCGCACGAGATGTGGCACCGCACCTCGCGCCGGCTGGCCGCGCAGGGCGTCAACCCGCAGCAGTACCTCCAGATGACCGGCAAGACCGAGGAAGAGCTCGTCACCGAGGCCGAGCCCGACGCCGAGCTGGCCCTGAAGCGCGAGGCCGTCCTCAGCGCGATCGTCGAGGCCGAGGCCATCGAGGTCTCCGACGACGAGATCTCCGACGCGCTGCGCGAGGCCGCCGGGCCCGACGCCAGCGACAAGCAGCTCAAGCGCGCCATGAAGCGCGCCCGCTCGCAGGGTGCCGACGAGGCCCTGCGCGAGGACATCGCGATGCGCAAGGCCGTGGATCTGCTCGTCGAGAGCGCCAAGTCGATCCCCGTCGAGCAGGCCGCCGCGCGCGAGAAGCTCTGGACGCCCGACAAGGAGGACAAGGAAGAGGGCGCTGGGCAGATCTGGACTCCGGGGTCACCCCTCGCTAGACTGGCCCGCCCTATGAGTCCACTCGTTCCGATGGTCGTCGAGCAGACCTCCCGCGGGGAGCGCGCCTTCGACATCTACTCGCGCCTGCTCAACGAGCGAATCGTCTTCCTCGGCACCCCCGTCACGGACGAGATCGCCAACCTGATCGTGGCCCAGCTCCTCCACCTCGAGTCGGAGGACCCTGACAAGGACATCTCCCTCTACGTCAACTCGCCGGGCGGCTCCGTATACGCCGGGCTGGCGATCTACGACACGATGCAGTTCATCAAGCCCGACGTGCAGACGATCTGCGTCGGGATCGCCATGTCGATGGGCGCGCTGCTGCTGGCCGGCGGGGCGCATGGCAAGCGCATGGCGCTGCCCAACGCGAAGATCCTGATCCACCAGGTCAGCTCCGCCTTCCAGGGCCAGGCCACCGACATCGAGATCCATGCCAAGGAGATCATCGACGTGCGCCGGCGCCTCGACGAGATCCTCGCGAAGCACACGGGCCAGGACATCGAGAAGGTCGCTCGCGACACCGAGCGCGACTACTTCATGAGCGCGGACGAGGCGCAGGAGTACAGCCTCATCGACCGCGTGATCTCGAAGCACTAGCCCAAGCAGCCGGCTCGGCCGGCTGCGCCGGGGGCCCCTTTACCACGGGTTGCACCCGGCCCGGCCGGCTGCGCGGGAATGAGCATTCATCCTGCGCAGGGAAGGGACCGGGTGCTCGGGGGCGTATTTCTGCGGTACCCTCGTCCGACCGAGGAGATCTGACCAGCGTGGCCCGACCGACAGACTCCAACGAGCAGCTCCTGTGCAGCTTCTGCGGGAAATCGCAGCGCCAGGTGAAGAAGCTCATCGCCGGCCCCGGCGTGTACATCTGCGACGAGTGCATCGATCTCTGCAACGAGATCATCGACGAGGAGCTGACCGGGGCGCCGACGTTCGACCTCGAGAACCTGCCGAAGCCGATGGAGATCAACTCCGTCCTGCAGGAGTACGTCGTGGGCCAGGAGCCCGCCAAGCGCACGCTCTCGGTCGCCGTCTACAACCACTACAAGCGCGTGCAGATGATGCAGTCCGAGGGCGAGAACGACCTCGAGCTGCAGAAGTCGAACATCCTCCTGCTCGGCCCCACCGGCTGCGGCAAGACGCTGCTGGCGCAGACGCTCGCGAAGATCCTCAACGTGCCGTTCGCGATCGCGGACGCCACCGCGCTGACAGAGGCCGGCTACGTCGGCGAGGACGTCGAGAACATCCTGCTCAAGCTGATCCAGGCCGCCGACTTCGACGTCAAGAAGGCCGAGACGGGGATCATCTACATCGACGAGGTCGACAAGATCGCGCGCAAGGCGGACAACCCGTCGATCACGCGCGACGTGTCGGGCGAGGGCGTGCAGCAGGCGCTCCTGAAGATCCTCGAGGGCACCGTCGCCTCGGTGCCCCCGCAGGGCGGGCGCAAGCACCCGCACCAGGAGTTCCTCACGATCGACACGACGAACATCCTGTTCATCTGCGGCGGCGCGTTCGCGGACCTCGACCGGGTCGTCGAGCGGCGCATCGGGCACAAGGGCGTCGGCTTCGGCGCGTCGGTGTCGTCCAAGCACAACAAGGACACCGGCCAGCTGTTCGAGCAGGTGCTGCCGGAGGACCTGGTCGAGTACGGCCTGATCCCCGAGTTCATCGGCCGCCTGCCGGTCGCGTCGGTGATCCACCAGCTGACGCGCGACGACCTCGTCACGATCCTGACCGAGCCGCGCAACGCGCTCGTCAAGCAGTTCCAGCGCTTCTTCCAGTTCGACGGCATCGAGCTCGTCTTCGCCGACGACTCGCTGCAGGCGATCGCCGACCGGGCGCTCGACCGCGAGACCGGGGCCCGCGGCCTCCGCTCGATCCTCGAGGAGACGCTGCTCGACGTTCAGTTCGAGCTGCCCTCGCGCCGCGACGTGAAGAAGTGCGTGGTCACCAAGGAGACGATCGAGAAGGGCCTCAAGCCCACCCTGGTGACCGAGGCCGCGCCCGAGGAGGACACGGGCACGCAGGCCGCCGAGTCGGCCTGAGCCGATGGCCCTGGAGGTCTCCGCCTCGGCGCCGGTGGCCGCCCCGGCGGGACGAGTTTTCGAGCTTCTGTGCGATACGGCCCGGTACCCCGAATGGGTGACAGGCACGGACGCCGTCACGCGCACCGACGGACCGGCCTCCGAGGGCTCCACCTACGACGAGGTCAACCCGATCCTGGGGCCGTGGAGGGCGAGCACGCACTGGCGCGTCGTGGAGCACGAGCCGCCCTGGCGGACGGTCCACAGGACGGGCGACATCCCCCTCTCGCGCGAGTTCGAGGTGGTCATGGAGGTGGCCGGCGAGGGCGACGCGAGCGAGGTCACGATCACGCTCCGCGGGGAGCCCGCCTACGGGCCGCTGGGGGCGATCTTCGCCTCGCTGATGAAGGGCCAGGTCGACGCGCGACAACCGGCGCACCGTGGAGTCGTTCGCGGAGCTCGCGGCACGCGAGCTCGCGACGCTCGCGTGACGCGGCTGAGGGTCCTCGAACGCGTCGGCCGGGCGATCGGATTCTCGCCCGAGGGCCGGCCGGTCCGGGTGTGGGTGCAGGGCATGCCCGGGGCCGACGAGACGGAGGTGGTCGCGGGGACGATCACGGAGGTCCGCGAGGGCGACGCGGTGCTGTTCCTGCGCTCGCCGGATCGGCCCGAGCGATGGCTGCGGATCGTTCCGCACGAACCGGGCTGGGGGTTCGGTGCGTTGTGGTTCAGCTTCATCTCGGTGGACGTCTTCGAGCTCGAGGGAGACGAGGCCGTCGGAAGGTGGTTCCTGAGGCTGGGGGAGGTCGGTTCGGCGCCGAACGCGTCGTGAGCGTGGTGTCCCCATTCGTGTCGATACGTGTGCCCGTATCGGGGACAGCGTGCCCTGAGCGGGCGATAGCTCGAAAAGTCTCGACTTCACCTCGAGAGTGCCCTTTTGGCGGGGCGGTCGGCATGGCGGCTGGGTGCTCCGAATGCCCGCTTGGGGTAGACCTCGTACGCGAAAAAGCTCGCAATTTGCGGGAATTTGTCGTCGAGGCGACGTTCGGAGAGGTCAAGGGGCGGACCGCATGTGGGTACCGCTTCTGCACGGGATCCGGGCAATTTCCAGTTCGGAAGGGTGCAAAGAGTGAGGCAAGTGGGAGCGGCAGGGAGCATCGGAGGGCGGGCAGCACGTGTCGTGCGCTGCGCGTTCCTCGTTGCGCTTGCGCTCCTCGCGGTCCTGCCCGCCTCGAGCTTCGCCCAGCTGCCGGTCCAGCTGCCCGACCCGACCTCGGTGGTGCCGGCCGCTCCCAGCGCGCAGCCCGCCGCCCCGGCCGAGCCCGCCGCCCCGGCGCCCGCACCCGCGCCCACGCCTGCGCCCGCGCCCGCGCAGCCGGCCGCGTCCGATCCCGCTCCCGTCGAGCCGGCGCCCGCTCCCGCCGAGCCGGTCGCCTCCGATCCCGCCCCGGCCGCTCCCGCACCCGCCGAGCCGGTCGCCTCGGATCCCGCCCCCGCCGCCCCCGCTGAGACGACCCCGGCGGAGGCGCCGGCGACCAACCTGCGCGCCGCGCTGCCGGTCGACCTGCCGGCGCCCCTCGATCCGCCCGCCGCGGACCCGACCCCCGCGCCGAGCGTCGACGCGCCGGCCGAGGTGTCGGTGCCCGCACCGCCCGCCGACGACCCCCCGTCCGCGCCCGACACAAACGCACCGACTCAGCCGGCCGACAACCCGACGCCGGCGCCCGCGCTCGACGACGTGACCGACACGGTCGGCGACGCCGTCTCGGAAGTCACGGGTCCCGCCGCGCCGTCGACCGGCGACGGCTCCGCGACACCGCCGCCGAGCGTCCCCTCCACCGACGCCCCGACCGCGATCCTCGACGGCGTGTCCGGCGCCCTCGACCAGGCCGGCCAGGCCATCGACACGCCGAACACCGATGTACCCGAATTGGGGACAGGCCTGACCGAGCCCACCAACCCGACGCCGAGCGCCCCGCTGAGCCCCCTGACCGACACGCTCCGCTCGACCGACGACAGCCCGCTCGCCCCGGTCACGGATCTGCTGGCCGCCGGTCTCGGGTGACGATTCCGGCGACGGCCCGCTCGCGCCGGTCACGGATCTGCTGGCGCCGGTCTCGGGTGACGATTCCGGCGACGGCCCGCTCGCGCCGGTCACGGATCTGCTGGCGCCGGTCTCGGGTGACGATTCCGGCGACGGCCCGCTCGCGCCGGTCACGGATCTGCTGGCGCCGGTCTCGGGTGACGATTCCGGCGACGGCCCGCTCGCGCCGGTCACGGATCTGCTGGCGCCGACTCGGTGACGATTCCGGCGACGGCCCGCTCGCGCCGGTCACGGATCTGCTGACGCCGATCTCGGGTGACGATTCCGGCGACGGCCTGCTCGCGCCGGTCACGGATCTGCTGGCGCCGACCTCGGGTGACGATTCCGGCGACGGCCCGCTCGCGCCGGTCACGGATCTGCTGGCGCCGACCTCGGGTGACGATTCCGGCGGCGGCCTGCTGACTCCGGTGACGGATCTCTGGTGACGCCCGCCGAGCGACGACGGCGGCCTCGGTGGTCTGCTGACTCCGGTGACGGACATCGTGACCCCGCCGAGCGACGGCGGTGGCCTGGGTGGTCTGCTGACTCCGGTGACGGACATCGTGACCCCGCCGAGCGACGGCGGTGGCCTCGGTGGTCTGCTGACTCCGGTGACGGACATCGTGACCCCGCCGAGCGACGGCGGTGGCCTGGGTGGTCTGCTGACTCCGGTGACGGACGTCGTGACCCCGCCGAGCGACGGCGGTGGCCTGGGTGGTCTGCTGACTCCGGTGACGGACGTCGTGACCCCGCCGAGCGACGGCGGCGGCCTGGGTGGTCTGCTGACTCCGGTGACGGACATCGTGACCCCGCCGAGCGACGGCGGCGGCCTCGGTGGTCTGCTGACTCCGGTCACCGACGTCCTGACCCCGCCGAGCGACGGCGGTGGCCTGGGTGGTCTGCTGACTCCGGTGACCGACCTCGTGACCCCGCCGAGCGACGGCGGCGGCCTGGGCGGCCTGGTGGCCCCCGTCACCAACTCGCTCACCCCGCCCGCCAACCCCGTCGGCCCGACCAGCCGGATCGATCCCCCGGCGCCGCTCTCCACGCCCACGCCTCCGTCCGCCACCCCGCCAAGCCCGACGCTGCCCACACCCGCGGACCTCGCGCTGCCCACCCACACCGCCGACGCGCCGGCGCTTCGGCGCCGCCGGCGGCCCCAGCACCGGCCCGTCGATCGCGGACGGCCCCTGGGCTCCGCTCGCCGCCATCGCCCAGGCCGCCCTCGCGACCACGGCCGCCGCCTCCGACGCGCCCCGCGCGGGCGCGCCCGCGCTGCACGGCAGCCCGCAGCCGCCGGCCGTCCCCGAGCCCGCCTCGCCCGGCGGCTCCGCGGGCGCCGGCGCCGGCTCCGGCGTCGCGTTCAGCGTGCTGCTGGCACTCCTCTTCTCGTTTGCAGCCTTCGCGCTGCATCACTACAGCCGCCTGCGCCTCCCGCCGGCGCAGTGGCGGCGACTGGCGTACGTCGCCGTTCTCGAGCGGCCTGGTTAGTCCCAGCGAGGACCTGACCAGGACCTCCGGGCGCTCCTAGCGCCCGGGCGGGCGCATCTTCGCGCCCGCGCACACCGCTCGAATTTCAGGAGACGACGATGCGAAGGACATATCGCGTGCCCTTCAGCAGGGCCGGATTGGTGGGCCTCATGGCCGCACTCGTCCTGCTCTGCCTGCCGGGCACAAGCATCGCGGGTGGCGCGTCCGACACGTCCTCGGCATCCCAGGCCCGCCAGACCCTGCTCCAGTACGGAGCCGGCTATGGCAAGGCCGACGGCGCCGTGCAGGTGCGCGACGTTCAGCGCACGCTGCACAGGCTGGGCTGGCAGCCCGGCCCGGTGGACGGGTTGTACGGGCCTCGCACAGAGGCCGCTGTCACCCGCTTCCAATCAGCCTCACGAGTCGGGACCGACGGCATAGTCGGTCCGCAGACGCGGCAGGCACTGACGCAGGCGAGAAGCGAGCCGCTCCGGCGGGGAGTTGGCTTCGTGCAGCCGAACGGATCGCCCAAGGTGCGGGCGCTCCAGGTCAAGTTGCGCAGCCGGGGACTTCGCCCCGGCCCGGTGGACGGCCTCTTCGGGCCGCGGACGCAGGCGGCGGTCCAACGCCTCCAGCGCTCCGGCGGGATCCCGGTGAGTGGCGTCGCCACCGAGCGCACCAGGCAGCTCCTGGCCGACGCCGGCACGGCGCCGGACCAGCCTGCCGCCAACACGCCGGACGAGCCGGCCAAGCCCGACACCGGGCAGACGGCCGCCGGCGGCACCCAGGCCCCACGTGATCAAGTCGACAACGGCCGGCCGGAGGACCGCAGCAACGCCTCCAGCACGACCGGGGAGGACACGGTCCAGCGGAGCGACTCGGGTGACGTATCGATTCCGATCGTCGTTCTGATCGGCCTGCTGGCGATGGCGCTCGGCCTGTTGGCCGGCGCGCTGCTCGGCCGGCGCAACAGGGTTGTGAGCGGGACCGCGGTGCCGCTCGCTCAGGGAGTCGTGGCGGAGGGAACCTCCAACGCGAGCTCGGTCGGCCGCTTCAGGGGGACCGTCCACGCTCTCGTGCTCGGACGGCGCGGCCTGCGCCGGTCGCCCGAGGCCCGCTACCTGGTCTCAGACCCGAACAAGCACGACCCGTTCTGGGTGTCCCAGGACGAGGTGTCCAACATCGTGCCGCCGGCACAGGCACGTCGGTTCGAGCGGGTCCAGGGTGCGCGCGTGCGCGCTCTCGGCTACGTCAGCGTGACCGCCAACGGCGGGTCGCCCAACCCCGAGTTCGACAGCCAGGTCGACGCGATCGACCGGCACTGCGACGAACAGGGCTGGGACCTCGTCGAGGTGGTGCGCGACGTCGGGTCCGCTGGGGGCGACCAGGAGCGACAGGGTCTCCTGTACGCGCTCGAGAAGATCGGGCGCGGCGAGGCCAACTGCATCGTCGTCTCCGACCTGGCCCGTCTGAGCGGCTCGGCGGCGGACCTGGGCGGCATCCTGGACCGGCTGAGACGCAGCCACGGCCGGTTGGTGGCGCTCGACATCGGGCTCGACACGGCGTCCCCCGGCGGCCAGATGGCCGCCCAGGCGCTGGCGTCGGTGAGCTCCTGGGAGCACGAGCGCTCCCGCAAGGGCCTCGCGGCTGCCGCGGCGACGCGGACGCCGACGCCGACCGTGGAGCCGCCGCCCGTGCAGGACGTCGGGGCGGTGAAGGAGCGCATCCAGACGATGCGGACCGCCGGGATGACCCTCCAGGCGATCGCGGACGTCCTCAACAGCGAGGGCGTGCCGACCCTGCGCGGAGGGGCGATGTGGCGGCCCTCGAGCGTGCAGTCCGCGGCCGGCTACCGCAGGCCGCCGAAGCGGCAACAGGAGTGAGGGACGATGACGCCATAGGATCCCGGCCGTGAAGCAGCTGGCCGCAGGCGTGTGGCAGTTGAGCGGTCTGCCACCGAACGCCATCAACGTCTACCTGGTCGAGGACGTGCTGATCGACGCCGCCACCCGGCGATCGCCTCGGCGCATCCTCAAGCAGATCGAGGGACACACCGTCAGCGCGCACGCACTGACGCACGCGCACCCCGATCACCAGGGCGGCTCAGCGGCCATCTGCGACCGGCTCGGGATCCCCTATTGGGTGGGAGCGAACGACGTCCCGCTCGCCGAGGACCTCGACAGGATGCGCGCCAGCCAGGCCCCGCACCCCCTCAACCGGATGATCATGAAGTACTGGTGCGGGCCGGCCCGCCACGTCGACCGTCACCTCCACGAGGGCGACGAGGTGGCGGGCTTCAAGGTCCTCGACGTGCCGGGGCACTCGCCAGGGCACATCGCCTACTGGCGCGAGTCCGACCGCGTCCTGATCCTCGGCGACGTGCTCAACAACATGGACGTGGTGACGGGCCTGCCCGGCCTGCGCGACCCGAAGCCCTACTTCACGAACGACCCGGCCCTGAACCGGCGCTCGGCGAAGCGGCTCGCGCAGCTCGAGCCCAAGCTCGTGATGTTCGGCCACGGGGCGCCGCTGCGCGACACGCGCAAGTTCGTGGACTTCGTGAACGCGCTGCCCGGACTAGGCGACGACGGCCAGCGCTGGCAGACTTGGTCGGGCATGGCCGCCGACCGTCACAAGACGCTCGAGGAGCGAACGCGCTACGAGCCCGCCGACGTGGAGCGGCGCGTCTTCGCGCGCTGGTGGGACTCCGGCGTCTTCCATCCCGAGCCCGAGGGCAGCGCCGCGGACAACTACTCGATCGCGGTCCCGCCCCCGAACGTGACCGGCTCGCTGCACATGGGCCACGCGCTCAACGGCTCGATCCAGGATCTCTGCATTCGCCTCGCCCGCATGCGCGGCAGGCGGGCCAAGTGGATCTACGGGACAGACCACGCCGGGATCGCCACCCAGCGCCAGGTCGAGAAGGCGCTGGCCGAGGAGGGCAGGACGAAGGAGGAGCTCGGCCGCGAGGCGTTCATCGAGCGCGTCTGGGAGTGGCGCCGCGTGCACGGCTCGACGATCACCGAGCAGTTCAAGCGGCTGGGCGCCTCGCTCGACTACGAGGACGAGCGCTTCACGATGGACGACGAGTACCAGCGCGCGGTCGCGGTCGTGTTCGTCCACCTGCACGAGAAGGGCCTCGTCTACCGCGACAACTACATGGTCAACTGGGATCCGGGGCTGCGCACCGCGATCTCGGACCTCGAGGTCGAGCAGCGCAGGGTCGAGGACAAGCTCTACTCGATCGACTACCCGCTCGAGTCGGGATCGGGGTCGATCACGGTGGCGACGGTGCGCCCCGAGACGATGCTGGCCGACACGGCCATCGCCGTGAACCCGGACGACGAGCGCTACTCGCGGCTGATCGGCGAGTCGGCGGTCCTGCCGCTGGTCGGCCGGCTCCTGCCGATCATCGCCGACGAGCACGTCGATCCCGAGTTCGGCACCGGCGCGCTCAAGATCACGCCCGGGCACGACCCCGCCGACTTCGAGATCGGCCGCCGCAACGGCCTCGACGAGGTCACCGTGATCGGGGAGGACGGCCGCATCACCGACTCGGCCCCGGAGCGCTTCCGCGGCATGGACGTCGACGACGCGCGCGCCGCCGTGGTCGCCCAGCTGCGCGAGGAGGGCCTGATCTCCAGCACCGACGCGTACGTGCACGACGTGCCGCACTCGCACCGCTCCGGCCGCCGCATCGAGCCGCTGATCTCGCTCCAGTGGTTCTGCGACATGACCGACCTGGCGCGTCCGGCGATCGACGCCGTGCGCGAGGGGCGGCTGCGCTTCCACCCGGCGGTGCCGCACGAGAAGGTCTACCTCGAGTGGCTCGAGAACATCCGCCCCTGGTGCATCTCGCGCCAGCTCTGGTGGGGGCACCAGCTGCCCGTCTGGTACCGCGGCGACGAGACGCACGTCGGCGTCGAGCCGCCGCAGGGCGACGGCTGGGAGCGCGACCCGGACGTGCTCGACACCTGGTTCTCGTCCGGGCTGTGGCCGTTCGCCACGCTCGGCTGGCCCGAGCAGACGCCCCAGCTGCGCGCCTTCTATCCCACCGACCTCAACTCGACGGCGCGGGACATCATCTTCCTCTGGGTCGCGCGCATGGTGATGTTCGGCGTCGAGGTCACCGGCGAGCTGCCCTTCCGCGACGTGAACATCCACTCGGTCATCCAGGCGCCCGACGGCCGGCGCATGTCGAAGTCGCTCGGCACCGGCATGGACCCGCTCGAGCTGATCGACGTGCACGGCGCCGACGCCCTGCGCTTCGGCCTGCTCGCGATGTCCTCCGCCCAGGACGTCAAGTTCAACGAGGAGCGCGTCAAGCAGGGCCGCGACCTCGCCAACAAGCTCTGGAACGCCTCGCGGCTGATCCTGCTGCGCGTGGCCGAGGTCGAGCCCGACGCGCGGGCCGCCGAAGCCGTCGAGGACCGCTGGATCGTGTCGCGCCTGGAGCGGCTCACCGGGCGCGTCGACGAGCTCTACGACGACTACCGGTTCTCGCACGCGGCGCTCGAGCTGTACGGCGCGTTCTGGTCGGAGCTGTGCGACTGGTACCTCGAGCTGGCCAAGCCGCGCCTGTACGAGGAGGACAACCGCGCGGTGTCCGGCGTCCTGCTGTGGGCGCTCGAGCGCACACTGCGGCTGCTGCACCCGGTGATGCCGTTCGTGACGGAGGAGATCTGGTCGCTGATGCCCGAAGCGGGGATGGCGTCCGGGGCGAGCGCGTCTGCTCGCGGTCGCCGACTGGCCCTCCACCGACGCCGCGCTGCTCGACGAGACCGCCGAGACAGAGCTCGGGCGGCTGATCGAGGCCGTCACCGCCGTGCGCCGCTACCGCGAGGAGGTCGCCGCGAGGCCCTCGGCCGTGCTGCGCGGCCGGCTGGCGGCGGAGGGCTACGAGGGGCTGAGCGAGCACCTGACCCGGCTGGCGCGGATCGAGCTGGTCGGCGACGACGCGTCCAACGGCGACGTGCTGGCCACGGTGTCGGTGCCGGGCGGGGGCCTCCAGGTGCTGCCGTCGGACGCCTTCGACCCCGCCGAGGCCGAGCGCAGGCGCGCCGCCCGGCGCGAGCAGCTGGCCGGGGAGATCGAGCGCGCCGAGCGCAAGCTCGCCAACGACAAGTTCGTGGAGCGCGCGCCGGCCGAGGTCGTGGAGGAGGAGCGCCGCAAGCTCGAGGAGTACCGCGAGGCGCTGCGCCGGCTGGAGACCGAGTGACCTTCCGCGAGGCCGAGGAGTACCTGCTCTCGCTCGAGCTGTTCGGGATGCGGTTCGGGCTGGACCGGATGCACCGGCTGATGACCGTGCTCGGGCTGCCCCAGCGCCGCTTCGCCTCGATCCACGTCGTCGGCACCAACGGCAAGTCCTCGACGGTGCGCTTCTGCGCGGCGATCCTCGAGCGCCACGGCCTGCGCACGGGCAGCTACACGTCGCCGCACCTGAGCTCGTTTCGCGAGCGCATCGAGGTGGGGGAGGAGCCCGTCCCGGAGGCCGACTTCGCCGCGGCCGTCGAGCGCGCCGCCCAGGCCGCCGAGCTCGTCAACCGCACCGAGGAGCCGGACGACCGCGTGACCCAGTTCGAGGCGCTGACCGCCGCCGCCTACCACGAGCTGGCCCGGCGCGGGGTGGAGGTCGCGGTCATCGAGGCCGGGCTGGGCGGGCGCTACGACGCCACCAACGTGATCCCGTCGAAGGTCCAGGCGCTCACCTCGGTGGGGCTCGAGCACACGCGCTGGCTCGGCCCGACGCTGACCGACATCGCCGAGGAGAAGCTGGCGGTGGTGCGCGACCACGGCACGCTCGTGGTCGGACCGCTCGACCCGGCGTCGGAGGCGGTCGCGGAGCGCGTCGCGGCCGAGCGCCACGCGACGCTGGTCCGCGCCGCAGCCCACGCCGGCGTGCCGCTGCTGGCGCCGGGTGGCTTCCAGCGTCAGAACTTCGCGCTCGCCCTCGCGGCCGCCGACGCCTTCCTCGGCTCCGGCGAGCTGGAGGCGGAGACGATCGCCGCCGCCGCGGCCGAGACGACGATCCGGGGGCGGGTCGAGGTCGTCGGCGAGAGCCCGCTGACCGTCTACGACGGAGCCCACAACCCCGCGGGCGCCCGCGCGCTGGCGGAGTCGCTCGACGACGTGTTCGGCGCCCGCCGTCCGCGCGTCGCGGTGATCGGGGTGCTCGAGGACAAGGACGCCGCGAGCATGCTCGGGGAGCTGCTGCCGCGCGTCGACCACGCCGTGTACACGCGCTCCCAGAACCCCCGCTCGCTGTCGCCAGGGCACGCTCGGGTCGCTCGCCGAGAAGCTCGACGGCCCGCCCTCGGAGGCGATCTCCGATCCGCGCGCCGCGGTCGCCCGGGCGCGCGAGCTGGCCGGCCCCGGCGGCGCCGTCCTCGCCACCGGCTCGATCTACCTGATCGCCGACCTCGTGCGGGCCGACCCGGACAGGCGTGCTTCGACGCTCTAGCGGGTAGGAACCCGCGCATGAGGCTCCGGGGGATGCTCGCCGCGCTGGCGCTGACGCTCGCCTGTGCCGCGCCGGCCGCCGCTGCGAACCCGCCGGGGGCCAACGACTGGAGCTGCAAGCCGACCGCGGCGCACCCATATCCCGTCGTGCTCGTGCACGGCACGTTCGGCGACATGACGGTCTCTTGGAACCTGATCTCGCCGAGGCTCAAGCAGGACGGCTACTGCGTCTTCGCGCTCGACTACGGCAACCGGGCGACCGCGCCGATCGAGGGCTCGGCGGGACAGCTGCGCGACTTCGTCGACCGCGTCCTGGCGGCAACCGGCGCCCGCAAGGTCTCCATGGTGGGCCACTCGCAGGGCGGGATGATGCCGCGCTACTACCTCAAGTTCCTCGGCGGCGCCGCCAAGGTGGACGACCTGATCGGCCTCGCGCCGTCAAACCACGGGACGACCAACCCGGGCGCGCTGCTGCTCGACGGGGTCGGCGTCTGCGACAGCTGCGGCCAGCAGGCGGCCGGCTCCGCGTTCATCACGAACCTCAATGCAGGCGACGAGACGCCCGGCAACGTCTCCTACACGCAGGTCGAGACCCGCTACGACGAGGTGGTCATCCCGTACACGTCGGCCTTCTTGTCCGGCGCGAACACCACCAACGTGCTGCTCCAGTCGCGCTGCCCGCTGGACGTGGCTGAGCACCTGTCGATCATCTACGACGCCGTCGCCCTGCGCTGGATTCGCAACGCACTTGGTCGCCCCGGTCCGGCGGACCCGGGTTACCGTCCCAGCTGCCTGCCCGTCTAGCCTTCCCGCCCATGGACGGCGACGGCCCCCGCTTCGGCGCGATGATCGCTCTCGTGGCGATCGTGGTCGCCACCGTGATCCTGGTCTTCTTCGGGATCGGCTACGCGCTGGGCCGGCTGTTCCTATAGGGCCTGCCCGATGCCCATGATGTTGTTCTCGCTGTCGCGGAACCAGACGGCTCGCTCGCCCCGCCCGCCCTTGCTCGGGTAGTGGCCCTCGACCTCGGCGATGCCCTCGTACTCGAACTCGAGCCCGCGCGCCCGCAGGTCGGCGACGACCGCGTCGAGGTCGTCCACCTCGAAGGCCATCTGGGTGAACGTGCCCGGCGAGGCGCCGGCGGACTCGAAGAGCGCGAAGTCACCGCTCGCACACCGGTAGAGGAGGCCTCCGGGACGCTCCTCGACGGGCTCCAGGCCCAGCTTCTCGGAATAGAACCGGCGGGCGCGTTCCAGGTCCTGGGCCGGGATTCTGGTGGCTATGCGGGCGTTCTCGAGCACGCTTCCTCCTCCTTTCCGGTGGGGGGTCAAGCTACACTCGCCCCTCCTATGGGCGCCCTTGCCGTCTTCGGCATCGAGAACGACGGGCTGGAGCTCGCGGTCAACCTGCTGCTCCTGTTCCTGGTCGTCATCTGGCTAGCGCTGATCTACTGGACGTTCGCCGATGCCCGCCGCCGCATCGCGGACCCGCTGCTGGTGGGCTGTGCGACCGCGGCCTCGGTGTTCCCCTTCGTCGGCACGATCGTCTACCTGATCGTGCGCCCGCCCGAGTACCTGGAGGACGTGCGCGAGCGCGAGCTCGAGATCCAGGCCGCCGAGGCGCGCCTGTCGAGCCTGGAGCACCTGCACTGCCAGTACTGCGGCTTCGAGGTCGAGAAGGACTTCCTGCGCTGCCCGAGCTGCCTGCGCCGCCTGCGCGAGCCGTGCAACGTCTGCAACAAGCCGCTCGACCCGCGCTGGAAGCTCTGCCCCTACTGCGAGGCCGAGGTCGGCCAGGCGGCGCCGGAGCCGCGTCCGCGCCGCACCCGGCGTGCCGCCGCAGCCGCCGCGGCGCCCGCGCCGGCGCCGCGCCAGAGCTCGCAGCGCGCCGCCAGGGCGGCGCGCCAGTCAGAGCAGGGCAACGAGCGCTCCGAGCAGCCCGTGACGGCCGAGCGCCCGCGCGCCGCGCGCGCCTCGCGCGAGCGGCCGCCCTCGGCGGGCTAGGGCCGAGCGGCCGGCTCGGCCGGACGCGCAGGGGATTGCATAGCTCTCCGCCCGCACGCACCCGAAGAGGAGACCTATGGACCGGACCCTGATCCTGGTGAAGCCCGACGCCTTCGAGCGGCGCCTGACCGGCGAGATCCTCGCCCGCTTCGAGCGCAAGGGCCTCACGATCGCCGCGATGAAGCACATGACCGTCGACCGCGCCCTGGCCGAGCAGCACTACGCCGAGCACGCCGAGAAGCCGTTCTTCGGCGACCTCGTCGACTTCATCACCGGCGGCCCGCTGGTCGCGCTGGTGCTCGAGGGCTACGAGGCAGTCACGGCGGCGCGCCAGGTGATCGGCGCCACCAACCCGCTCGAGGCCGCCCCGGGGTCGCTCCGCGGCGAGTTCGGGCTCGAGGTCCAGACGAACCTCGTCCACGGATCCGACTCGGCCGAGTCGGCGGCGCGCGAGATCGGGCTGTTCTTCCCGGAGCTGATCCTGCGGTGCACGAGGGGGCGGGCTTGGCCCGCACCGGAGTGATCCTTTCCTCGGGCTCGCCGCAAAGGAGGGCCATCCTCGAGCAGCTCGGGGTGGACTTCCGGGTAGAGGTGCCCGTGGTGGAGGAGATCGTCGACGGCGAGCCGCACGAGCTGGTGCGCGAGAACGCGCTCATGAAGGCGCGCGCGGTGGACGGCGAGCGGGTCGTGGGGGCGGACACGGCGGTCGTGCTCGACGGGCGCGACCTCGCCAAGCCGGCCGACGAGCACGCCGCCGAGCGCTTCCTGAGGGCGCTCTCCGGGCGGGTTCACGAGGTCCTGACCGGCATCGCGGTGGTCGACGCCGACGGGGAGCGCAGCGACGTGGCCGTGACGCGGGTCCGCTTCCGCGAGCTGGGCGAGGACGACCTGCGCTGGTACCTCTCGACCGGCGAATGGCGCGGCCGCGCCGGCGGCTACGCGATCCAGCTCCGGGGGGCCGCCCTGGTCGAGTCGATCGAGGGCGACTACACCAACGTGGTCGGCCTGCCGGTGCCAGCCCTGCTGCGGCTTCTGCCCGACCTCTTGCGTGGCTAGACGGCCCGACCGGGGTCGCTAGACTGCTGCACGGCCCGGGGCCCTCGCGTGCTGCCGCTCCGGCGCCTATCCTCCCCTCTCAACGCGCGAAAATGGGCTTCTTCTCCTACCTCACCGGCATGGGCGGCCGCGACATGGCCGTGGACCTGGGGACCGCCAATACGCTCGTCTACGTCCGCGGCCGCGGGATCGTGCTCTCGGAGCCGTCCGTGGTGGCGATCGACTCGCGCACCGCTGAGGTGCACGCGGTCGGGATCGAGGCGAAGCGCATGCTCGGCCGCACCCCCGGGACGATCCAGGCGATCCGCCCGCTCAAGGACGGCGTGATCGCCGACTTCGACGTGACCGAGCAGATGCTCCGCCACTTCATCCAGAAGGTGCACCAGAACCGCTGGGCGCACCCGCGCGTGGTGGTCTGCGTGCCTAGCGGGGTGACCGGGGTGGAGAAGCGGGCGGTCGAGGAGGCCTGCCTGAGCGCCGGCGCGCGCCAGGCCTACCTGATCGAGGAGCCCATGGCCGCCGCGATCGGCGCCGGGCTGCCCGTCGGCGAGCCGACCGGGAACATGGTCGTCGACATCGGCGGAGGCACGAGCGAGGTGGCGGTGATCTCGCTCGGCGGGATCGTCGTGTCGCAGTCGATCCGGATCGGCGGCGACGAGCTCGACGAGGCGATCATCAACTACGTCAAGCGCGAGTACAAGCTCATGATCGGCCAGCAGACGGCCGAGGAGGTCAAGCTCGAGATCGGCTCGGCCTTCCCGCTCGGCGAGGAGGTGCAGGCCGAGATCCGCGGCCGCGACCTCGTCTCGGGCCTGCCGAAGACGATCGTGCTGACCAGCGAAGAGGTCCGCATGGCGCTCGAGGAGCCGCTCCAGGCGATCATCGACGCGGTCAAGGAGACGCTCGACCGCACGCCGCCGGAGCTGGCCTCGGACATCATGGACCGCGGAATCATGCTCGCCGGCGGCGGCGCGCTCCTGCAGGGCCTCGACGAGCGGCTGCGCGACGAGACGCAGATGCCTGCGCATCTGGCCGAGTCGCCGCTCACCTGCGTCGCGGTCGGGTCCGGCCGCAGCCTCGAGGAGTTCGAGGCGATTCACCGCGCCAACAAGAATTCCCGAACGAGCCGGCGGCGGTAGAGGGCCGCTGGGCCTGGCCGAGGCCTCGCGATGTACGACAGCAAGGTGGTCCGCAGGCGGCGGGCGGTGCTCGCCGTCTTCGTCGTCCTGTCGATCGCGATCCTGACGGCGTACTTCGGCGAGTCGGGCGGCGGCTTCTTCCACACCCTCCAGCGCGGGGCCCAGGAGGCGGTCGCGCCGATCGAGACCGGAGCCAGCCGCGCGCTCAAGCCCGCGCGCGACTTCGTCGGCTGGATCGGCGACACGGTCGACGCCAAGGACCAGAACGCCGACCTCAAGCATGAGGTCCAGGATCTGCGCGGCCGGCTCGCCAAGGCCGAGACCGACCTGCGCGACGCGAACCAGCTCAAGGCGCTGGCGAGCCTCCACCAGGAGAACTACTTCCCGCAGTCCACCGCGCCGGTCACCGCGCGGGTGATCGCCCGGTCGTCGACGGTGTGGTACTCGAAGCTGAAGATCGACAAGGGGTCGAGCGACGGCCTGCGGGCCAACCAGCCGGTGATCTCCGCCGGCGGCCTGATCGGCAAGCTCACCAGCGTCACGGGCGGCACCTCCGAGGTGCGGCTGATCACCGACGGCCAGAGCGGCGTCTCGGCCCAGGTCTTCCCGGCCGGGGTGACCGGCGTCGTGCGGCCAGAGGTCGGCGATCCGGAGGACCTGCTGCTCGAGCACGTCGAGAGCGGCCGCCGGGTGACCGAGAACACGCTCGTGGTCACGTCGGGCTTCACGTCGTCGCGGACCGAGTCGCTGTTCCCGCGCGGCATCCCGATCGGGCGCGTGACCAAGGTCGACCTCGACGAGCTCGAGACCTACCAGCGCGTGCACGTCAAGCCGTTCGCCGACGTGCGCCGGATCGACCTGGTCCAGGTGCTGACCCGGAGAGGCGTGGCCCAGCAGGCCGCCTCGGTCCCGGGGGCCGGCGGATGATCCTCTCGCCAGGTGCCTTCATCCGCGTCGGCGGGCTGCTGCTGGTGGCGGTGATCCTGCAGGTGTCGACGCTCAACCAGCTGCCGATCTTCGACGGCTACGCCGACGTCGTCGTGCTCGTGGTGGCGGCGGTCGCCTACTACGGCGGCAGCGTGGCGGGCTCGGCGACCGGCTTCAGCGCCGGCCTGCTGCTCGACCTGCTGACCGGCACCACGATGGGCGCGTCCTCGCTGGTGCTGACCGCCGTCGGATACGGCGTGGGGCGCTTCCGCGAGGTGCGCGACCCGAGCCACGGGCTGCTGCCGCTGGTGGTCGGCACGCTCGCCACCGCAGCCTGGGTGGTCGCGTTCGCCGCGGTGGCGCTGATGCTCGACATCGGCGCCCGCGTCAGCCCGCTGGTGCTGCGCGACATGGTGATGACGATCCTGCTCAACGCGGTGCTGGCGCTGCCGGTCTTCACCGGCTGCCGCAAGCTGCTGCGCCCGGCGCTCGCCGTCGACCCGCTCGAGCTGCGCCGGCGCCGGCGCCCGCCGCGCGAGGCCGGCCCGATCGGCCTGCGAGGCCTCGAGATCTGATGTACCTCGACAACGATCGCCGCCCGACGCTCACGCCGCAGCTCGCGGTCCGCGTCGCGCTGTTCGGCGGGATCGCCCTGGCCGCGTTCGCCGTCATCTTCTTCCGGCTCTGGTTCCTGCAGGTGCTGTCCAGCGACGCGTACGTGAAGGAGGCTCGCGGCAACCAGCTGCGCGAGATCCGCGTGCAGCCGCCGCGCGGCGCCATCGTCGACCGCGAGGGCCGCGTGCTGGTCACCAACCGCGTCGGCCTGGCGGTCGAGCTGACGCCCGAGAAGCTGCCCCACGACCGAGGCGAGCGCATGGCGCTCTACCGCCGTCTCGGCCGCGTGCTCGAGATGCGCCCGCGCGCGATCCAGCGCCGGGTGAAGGCGCAGTTCAAGGAGCTGCCGTTCTCCAAGGCGACCGTCAAGACGGACGTCCCGCGCGACGTCGTCATGTACATCGAGGAGCGCGAGGAGAAGTTCCGCGGGGTCGAGGTCGACCCGGTGTTCCTGCGCGAGTACCCGCACAAGGAGCTCGGCGCCCACCTGTTCGGCTACGTCGGCGAGGTCACGGCCGACGACCTCAAGGATCCGCGCTACCGCGGCGTAGAGAGCGGCGACCGCGTCGGGCAGGCCGGCCTCGAGGCCGAGTACGACAGCTTCCTGCGGGGCAGGAGCGGCGCCACCCGCGTGCGCGTCGACGCGCTCGGCAACCTGCGCGGCTACCTCAAGCGCAAGGCGCCCAGGCAGGGCAGCCAGCTGCGCCTGTCGCTCGACCTCGACGTCCAGCGTGCCGGCCAGGAGGCGCTCGCCGGCGGCACCGGCAAGGGCGCGTTCGCCGTGATGAACATCCACAACGGCGAGGTGCTCGGGCTCGGCTCCGAGCCGTCGTACGACCCCAACCTGTTCGCGAAGGTGGTCCGCCAGTCCGACTACGACCGCCTGACCGACAAGGAGAACGGCGACCCGCTCACCAACCGGGCGATCGCCTCGGGCTACCCGACGGGCTCGACCTTCAAGCTGATCACCGCCACCGCCGCGCTCCAGTCCGGGCTGATCACCCCCGACACTCCGCTCAACGACCCGGGTGAGCTGACGGTTGGCGACCAGGTCTTCGAGAACGCGGGCCACGTCGCGCACGGGGTGCTCTCGCTGCGCCAGGCGCTGACCGTCTCGAGCGACGTCTTCTTCTACCAGCTCGGCCGCGACATGAACGAGAAGGGCATGCCGCTCCAGCACTGGGCGCGCGAGCTGGGGATCGGCCGCAAGACCGGCATCGACCTGCCGGAGGAGGGCCCGGGCTTCGTGCCGGGGCCGAAGTGGCGCGACCGCGAGTACGCCAAGTTCCTGAAGTGCAAGGAGCGCACGAACCCGACGCCCACGGAGATCTCGCTGGGCAAGTGCGGCTGGCAGGACCGGCCCTGGTCGGTGGGCGACAACGTGAACCTGTCGGTGGGCCAGGGCGACCTGGCCGCGAACCCGCTCCAGATGGCCGTCGCCTACGCGACGATCGCCAACGGCGGGCGCGTGCTGCGGCCGCGGCTCGGCCAGCGGATCGAGAACTCGCTCGGCCAGGCCGAGCAGGACCTGGAGGCGCCGACCGCCCGCAAGCTCAAGATCGCGCCCGAGTACCGCTCGGCGATCCTCGACGGCCTGCGCGGCGCCGCGAGCGCCCCGGGCGGCACCTCGACGCCGGTGTTCGCGACCTTCCCCGTGGCCATCGCCGGCAAGACCGGCACCGCGGAGAAGGGCGCGGGCCGCGCCGACCAGTCCTGGTACGTCGCGCTCGCGCCGTGGCCCGACCCCAAGTACGTGGTTGCCGTGACCGACGAGGCCGGCGGCTTCGGCGCCGACACGGCCGCGCCGATGGCACGCCGGATCCTGGCCGAGCTCTTCAACGTCCACGAGGAACAGCTGGTGCAGGGCGGGGGGCCCTCGGACTGATGGCTCTCCTCAACGGCGGTCCAGGACTTCCGCGACACGGGCCCGCGCCTGTTCCGGCTCGACCCGCTGCTGCTGCTGGCCACGTTCGCGCTGGTCGCCGCCAGCGCCTACACCGTCCGCCGGGCGACCCTCGGCGACATCGACGGCGATCCCAACTTCTACCTCAAGCGGCAGCTCGTCTACCTGGGCGTGGGCCTGGTGCTGATGTTCGTGGTCGCCCGCTTCGACTACTCGCGGCTGCGCGAGTGGAAGCTCGGCGTGTACGGCTTCATGATCGGGGCGATCCTGCTCGTCTACGCGTTCGGCTTCTCGGCGCGCGGCTCGCGCAGGGCGATCCAGTTCGGCTTCGTCAACTTCCAGGCCTCGGAGCTCGGCAAGGTGCTGCTCGTGGTCGCCCTGGCCGGCTTCGTGGTGGATCGCGCCAGACGCCTCGACGAACGCGAGACGACCAGCCGGATCGTCCTGCTCGCGCTGCTCCCGGCGATGCTCGTGGTCGCGCAGCCGGACCTCGGATCGGGTCTGGTCTACATCGCGATCGTGCTGGCCGTGCTGTTCGTCGCCGGCACCAAATGGACGCACTTCGCCGCGCTGGCGGGGCTCGGGACGGTCGCCGTCGTGGTCGTCGTGCTGGCGGCGCCGATGGCTGGAGTGGAGGTGATCAAGCCGTACCAGGTCGATCGACTCACTGCATTCCTAAATCCCTCGACCGACCCCGCCGATGAGGGCTATCAGATCAATCAGTCCCTGACCGCGATAGGCTCAGGGGGGAAGACGGGCCGCGGGGATCAATCCACCCAGACGAAGCTCAACTTCCTCCCGGAGCACCACACAGACTTCATCTTCTCTGTGGTGGGGGAGGAATTCGGGTTCGTGGGAGCGGCGCTCGTGCTTTCGCTGTTTGCCCTCCTAATCTGGAGAGCGTTGAGAATCCTGACAATGTCAAAGAACTTCTACGGCGCATTGGTCGCCGGCGGCATCACCGCGATGCTGATGTTCCAGGTGTTCGTCAACGTGGGCATGACCATCGGGATCATGCCGATCACCGGTATCCCATTGCCGCTGATGTCCTACGGCGGCTCGTCGGTGATAACGACATTGCTGGCCATTGGCTTGCTGCAGTCGATTTACGCGCAAGGGCGCGAGACGGCTGTCGCCAAGGGCCTCTGACTCTTATGAGGTGTATTCGTTTTGAGAAAGCAGTTGCTCGTCACGGTCGACCGTGGCGAAACAAGGGTCGCGATCCTCGAGTCGGAGGGTTCACCCTCCGGCGCTAGCGGGCGCGGCAAGAAGAAGAGCGACGACTGGCGCGTCGCGGAGCTCTACATCGAGCGCCGCGGCTCGCGATCGATCGTCGGAAACATCTACAAGGGCAAGGTCGACAACGTCCTGCCCGGCCTCGAGGCCGCCTTCGTGGACATCGGCCTCGAGAAGAACGGCTTCCTGCACGCCGACGACGTGGTCTTCCCCGGCGTCGACGTGGCCCGGCGCGGCCGTGGCGGCCGCGGCGGCAAGGGGAAGCGCATCACCGAGCTGCTCAAGCCCGGCCAGGAGATCCTCGTCCAGGCGATCAAGGACCCGCTCAAGACCAAGGGGCCGCGCCTGTCGATGCAGCTCTCGATCGCCGGCCGCTACCTCGTGTACGTGCCGCAGGGCGAGGGCGTCGGCGTCTCGCGCCGGCTCGACGACAAGGAGCGCGACCGCCTGCGCCGCGCGGCCGGCAAGGCCGACCTCGGCGACGGCGGCGTGATCGTCCGCACGGCCGCGCAGGGAGCCAAGCGCGAGGACTTCGAGCGCGAGATCAAGTACCTGCACAAGCTGCACGACGTCCTCCAGCAGCGCGCCGCGGAGACCTCGGCGCCGGAGATGGTCTTCCAGGAGGCCGACCTGTCGGTGCGCGTGGCGCGCGACATCTTCTCTGGCGAGTTCGAGAAGGCGATCGTGGACGACCGCAAGCAGCACCACCGGCTCGAGTCCTTCTTCAACCGGACCGCCCCGGAGCTGCTCGAGCGGCTCGACTTCTACGAGGACGACGAGCCGCTGTTCGAGCGCTACGACGTCGAGGACGCGCTGCAGTCGGTGCTGCGGCGCCGGGTCGACCTGCCCAGCGGCGGCTACCTGATGATCGACTACGCCGAGGCGATGACGGTGATCGACGTCAACTCGGGCTCGTTCACCGGCCGCGGCCGGGGCGCCAAGCTCGAGGACACGATCACCAGGACCAACCTCGAGTCGGCCGAGGAGGTCGTGCGCCAGCTGCGGCTGCGCGACATCGGCGGGATCATCGTCATCGACTTCATCGACATGTCGCGGGCGCGCAACCGCGACGCGGTGCTGAAGACGCTGCGCAAGTCGCTCGACGAGGACCGCACGAAGACCTACGTGGTCGAGATCTCGCCGCTCGGGCTGGTCGAGATGACGCGCCAGAACGTCACCGACGGCGTGCGCGAGATCATGACCAAGCCCTGCCCGACCTGCGCCGGCGAGGGCGTGGTGCTGTCCGAGGAGACCGTGTCGATCGAGGTCGACCGCTGGCTGCGCGAGGTGACGGCGGAGCGGCCCTCGCCGGCGTTCCTGATCCGCGTGCACCCGAAGGTGTCGTCGATCCTGGTCGGCGGCCAGGGCGTGCCCGGGCCGATCGTCGAGATCGAGCAGGAGACGGGCCGCCACTTCCACTTCGAGGGGACCGAGGCGCTGCCGATCGACCACTTCGAGGTGGTCCTCGAGGGCAGCCGCGAGGAGGTCGAGGAGCGCGCGCTGCCGTTCCGCGAGGGCGAGGAGGTGCTCGTCCTGATCGAGGAGCCGCACATGTACAACGACGACGACGCCGTCGCCAAGCTCGACGGCTACGTCATCTCGGTGACGGGTGCGGCCTCGCTGGTCGGCGACCGGACGCTCGTCCGGATCGAGCAGGTGGGGCGCTCGGCGGCCCAGGCGTCGCTGGTCGACCCTCCCGCCAGCTCGAAGGACGGCGACTCCGCCTCGAACGACCGCCCGCGCCGGCGGCGCGGCCGGCGTGGCGGGCGCGGGCGCAAGCGCCCCGCGGCCGCAGAGACAGCCCAGGGGCTCACGCCCCCGGACCCCCGCTGATGCCTGGCCGGTCGGAGGCATCCGCCTGATGGCCGAGCTGATCGACGCCCCGGTCCGGGTCGAGGCCGCCGGCGAGCCGCCCAAGCTGATCGACGAGTTCGCCGGCCGCGCGTCCGGCGGCGAGCAGCGCGTGAGCATCGCGCGCATGCGCTCGCCCGCCGGCTGGAGCGAGCCCGGCCAGCGACCCGAGTTCGACGAGTACACGGTCGTGCTCGGCGGCACGCTGCGCGTCGAGGGCGAGGACTCGAGCCTCGACGTGGCGGCCGGCCAGGGCGTGCTCGTGCGCGCCGGCGAGTGGGTGCGCTACTCGACGCCAGAGGGCGCCGAGTACGTGGCGGTCTGCCTGCCGGCGTTCTCGCCGGAGACGGTGCACCGCGACGACGGCTGACGCCTAGTCGTCGTCCGCGATCGCGGCGACCAGCGCGACCAGGTCCCCGGGGCTTGCGCCCCAGGACGACTCGATCGTGCGGGCCAGCGAGTCCGGGGTCGGCGACCGCAGCACCGCGTCCGCCGGGAGGTCGAGCCCGAACAGGGCGTTGACCATGTGGGTCAGCTCTGCGGCCTCGGCCTCGCCGCCGCCAAGGGCCAGGAAGCTCGAGTGCGCGCGCGGCGGCGCGTGCCCTGAGACCTCGGCCATCATCGCGCCGAGCAGCTCGCACAGCGAGGCGTGCAACGTGTCGACGGCGGCCATGCTGGCCTTGTCGTCCGCAGGCGCCGACGGGATGAGCGGCGCGCCCGGAATCTGGCCTCGTGTCGGTAGCCTCGATTCGCGTGAGCCGTTCCGCCGTCTGGGGCCTGTACGCGCTGCTGGTCGTGATCTGGTCGAGCACCTGGGTCTCGATCAAGATCGGGCTCGAGGACTGTCCGCCGCTGCTGGGCGCGGGGATCCGCTTCGCAGCGGCCGGGCTGGTGCTGCTGCTCATCACCGCCGCGAGCCGGCACACGCTGCGCACCGACTTCCGGCTGGCGGCCGTGCTGGCGGCGTTCCCGTTCGCGCTCACCTACGGGCTCGTCTACTGGGGCGAGCAGTACATCCCGTCCGGCCTGGCCGCCGTGCTGTTCGGCGTGCTGCCGCTCTACGTCGCGCTGCTCGGCGCGGCGCTGCTGCCCGACCAGCCGCTGCGGGCGCGTGTGGTCGTGGGCGTGCTGGTCGCGATCGCCGGCCTCGTGCTGGCCTTCGTCGAGAGCATCGACCTCGGCGACGAGGACCTCGCGCTGGCGGGCGCCGCGGCGCTCGCGATCGCGCCGACGGGGGCTGCGGTCGGGAACATCTCGATCAAGCTGCGCGCCGGCGCGCTCGACGCCGTGGTGCTCAACGGCTGGGCGATGCTCGGCGCCGGGCTGGCGCTGCTGGCGGTCTCGGCCGTGGGGGAGAGCTGGGGCGACGCGGCCTGGACCGGCAAGTCGATCGGCTCGATCGCCTACCTGGCCCTGATCGGCTCGGCCGTCCCGTTCGTGGGGCTGACGATCCTGCTGCGTCACATCACCGCCCAGGCGATGTCGTTCCTCGCCATGCTGCTGCCGTTCGGGGCGCTGGCCTTCGGGGCGGTCCTCTACGACGAGTCGATCACCGGCCGCGCGCTCGGGGGCGCCGCGCTGGTGGCGGGCGGCCTGCTGATCGCGCAGGGCTCCCGGCGCGAGCGCGCGGCCGAGCCGGCGGGGGAGCCTGCCTACTCCGCCTCGGCCAGGATCCGGTAGAGCGACTTGCGCGCCTCGGTCAGGACCTCCTTGGCCTGCTCGGCCTGCTCAGGCGTCCCCGCCTGCGCGACCTGAATCGTCGCCGCGGCGAGCTGCCCGACCAGCGCGCGCAGCTCGACGAACTGGCTGGGCACGCCCTCGCCGGCCTCGTCCCACGGGCTGCCGAGCGCCTCGCGGTTCTCCTCGACGTAGGCGCGGCCCTCGTCGGTCAGTTCGAAGGTCCGGCGGCCCGGAGCTCTCGTCCGCACGGATCAGGCCCTCGTCCTCGAGCTGGGCGAGCGCGGGGTAGACCGAGCCAGGGCTGGGGCGCCAGGCGCCGTCGCTGCGGCGCTCGATCTCCTCCATCAGCCCGTAGCCGTTGCGGGGCTCCTCTTCGAGCAGCAGCAGCACGGCGGCGCGGACGTCGCCGCGGCGGGCGCGCGAGCGCCGGCCGCCGGGGCCGAAGCCCATGCCGCCCCAGGGGCCGTGCCAGAGGGCACGCGGGTCGAAGTGTCCGTGGCCGTGGCGGCCGCGTGGGCTCATGCGGCGCAGCGCCGGGCCCCTCCAGAGATGTGGTGTAAGCGAGTGCATATGACAGTCAACGATATATCGTTATGTATCGAGTGTCAACGCTAGCCTCCCGGCGAACGGCCGCCCTGGACCCGCTACACTCGCCTGCGGCGCCGGCAGCGAACGGGCGCCGTTTTTCTGTCATGAGCTACGCGATCGTCAGAGTGGGCGGCAAGCAATACCGCGTCGAGAAGGGCGACTCGCTCGTCGTCGACCGCATGTCCGCGGACGAGGGCGACAAGGTCGACCTCGAGCCGCTGCTGTACGCCGACGGCGACAAGTCGGTGCTCGACCCGGGCGACCTGGGCAAGATCAAGGTCCAGGCGACCGTCACGGGCCACGAGCGCGGCAAGAAGATCCACGGGCTCAAGTTCAAGCCCAAGCGCGGCTACAAGCGCCGCTACGGCCACCGCCAGGACCTGACGCGCCTCGAGATCGCCGACATCAAGGTCGGCGCCGCGCGCCGCGCTGCCAAGAAGGAGGACGGGGCGGATGGCTCATAAGAAGGGTCTTGGATCCAGCCGCAACGGCCGCGACTCGAACGCCAAGCGCCTCGGCGTGAAGGTGTTCGCGGGCGAGACGGTCAGCGGCGGCGAGATCATCGTGCGCCAGCGCGGCACCCGCTTCAGGCCGGGCGACGGCGTCGGCCTCGGCCGCGACGACACGATCTTCGCCACCCGGCCGGGCGTCGTGGAGTTCAGCAGCGGTCGGCGCGGCCGGGTCATCTCGGTCGAGCCGCAGGCCGAGGAGTAGTCGACGACCTACTCGATCGTCGCCCGCGACGAGAGCAGCGGCCAGCTGGGAGTGGCCGTGCAGTCGCACTACTTCTCCGTGGGATCGATCGTCAGCTGGGCCGAGCCCGGCGTCGGCGCCGTGGCCACCCAGTCGCTCGTCGAGCCCGCCTACGGGCCGCGCGGCCTGGGCCAGCTGCGCCGCGGCGCTTCCGCGCCCGACGCGCTGCGCCGGCTGCTCTCCGACGACGAGCAGAGCGAGGTGCGCCAGGTCGCGATCGTCGACAAGCACGGCCGCGTCGCCGTGCACACCGGCCCGCGCTGCATCGCCGAGGCGGGTCATCGCCTGGCCGACGGCGTGTCGGCGCAGGCGAACATGATGGAGCGCTCGACGGTCCCCGACGCGATGATCGAGGCCTACCGCGGCGCCGACGGCGAGCTGAGCGCCCGCCTGCTCGCGGCCCTCGAGGCAGCCGAGCGCGAGGGCGGCGACATCCGCGGGCGCCAGTCGGCCGCGCTCGCCGTCGTGGCGCCGCGCGCGACGGGAGCGCCGATGCAGGACCGTCCCGTCGACCTGCGCGTGGACGACCACCCCGACCCGGTTGTCGAGCTGGGCCGCCTGCTCGACGTCCACCGCTCCTACCAGCACGTCGAGGCCGGCGACGAGCTGGCGGGCGCCGGCGACCTCGACGGCGCGCTGGCCGAGTACGAGGCCGCGCACGCCCTGCAGCCCGACAACCCCGAGCTGGCCTTCTGGCACGGCGCGGCGTTGGCGGCGAACGGGCGCGAGGCCGAGGGGCGGGAGCTGCTCGAGCGCGCCTACGCCGACCGGGAGGGCTGGCGCGAGCTGCTGCGGCGGCTGCCCGCGGCCGGGCTGTTCCCAGACGATCCAGCTTTGCTGGATCGGATGACAGCCGGGGGCTCGCCCGGACCCCCGCGGAAGATTGGCAGCGCTCCTCACCGCCGGCGAGCTGACCGGATGTTCCACGACAGGGCGAAGATCTACGTCCTCGGCGGCGCCGGCGGCAACGGGGTCGTCTCGTTCCGGCGCGAGGCGCACGTGCCGAAGGGCGGTCCCGACGGCGGCGACGGCGGCCGCGGCGGCGACGTCGCGCTCGTGGTCGACCCGTCGCAGCGCGACCTGGCCGCGTTCCGGCGCGGCTCCCACTTCAAGGCGCCCCGCGGCGGCCACGGCCAGGGCGCCAACAAGCACGGCGCCACGCCGGCCCGGCTCGACGTGCGCGTGCCGCCCGGGACGGTCGTGCTCGATCCCGAGCGCGGCGACCGCTGGGATCTCGCGGAGGCCGGCCAGCACGCGGTCGTCGCGCGCGGCGGCTCCGGCGGCCGCGGCAACCGCCACTTCGCGACGGCGACGCGTCAGGCCCCGCGCTTCGCCGAGCAGGGGCTGCCCGGCGAGGAGCGCTGGCTCACGCTCGAGCTCAAGCTGCGCGCCGACGCGGGGCTGGTCGGCCTGCCCAATGCCGGCAAGTCCTCGCTGCTGGCCGCGCTCACGCGCGCGCGGCCCAAGGTGGCCGACTACCCCTTCACGACGATCGAGCCCGTGCTCGGCACGCTCGAGCGCGACGACCGCCAGCTCGTGCTCGCCGACATCCCCGGGCTGATCGAGGGCGCCAGCGCGGGCGCCGGCCTTGGCCACGAGTTCCTCGCCCACGTCGAGCGCTGCCGCCTGCTCGTGCACGTGCTCGACCTGGACCCCCTCGACGGGTCCGACCCGGTCGAAAACCACGCGACCGTCGAGGCCGAGCTGCGCGAGCACGGCCACGGGCTCGCGGCCCTGCCGCGCGTCCTCTGCCTGAGCAAGGCGGACCTGGTCCCGCCCGAGCGGGCGCAGGCACGCCGCTGCGCGAGTGGCGCGAGCGCTGTCGGCGCTCCCGTGCTGGTGACCTCCGCGGCCACCGGGACCGGCGTCGGCGAGCTGCGCGACGCGATCTTCGAGCACGTGCCGGAGCCGGAGCCCGAGCCCGCCGGCGGCGAGCAGCCCGCCACCCACCGCGTCTACCGCCCCGGAGCGGGCGACTCGTTCAGCGTCGAGCGCCTCGGCCCGGGCGCCTTCCGCGTCGACGGTGGCCGCATCGACCGGCTGATCGCCCGCCACGACATCGGGAACGCCGAGGCGATGCGCTACGTCGAGGAGCGCCTGCGCGCGCTCGGCGTGATCAGGGCGCTCGAGGCGGCCGGCTTCGAGCCGGGCGACGACGTGGAGATCGCCGGGGTCGTCTTCGAGCTCGACCCCGGTTGATAACAATCCAGCGATGGCCCGCCTCGCCTGCGTAGCCCTGATGCTGACCCTCGCGCTGAGCGCGTGCGGGGGCGGCGACGACGCGGACGACGCCAAGCAGACCGTGCGCGACTTCGTCCAGGCCACCAACGAGCGCGACGGCGACCGCCTCTGCGGCGACCTGCTCTCCCAGGAGTACATGGAGAAGGCGACCGGCGCGAGCGGCGACAAGGCGCAGGACGCCTGCAAGCAGCAGCTCAGCCTGATCAAGGGGCTGAAGCTGCGGCTGGTCGCGGTCGGCGGCGCCGAGGTCGACGGCGACCGCGCCACCGTGCGCGCCACGATCGTCACCGGCGGCCAGCGCCAGAGCCGCAGCTTCCAGCTCGCCAAGGAGAGCGGCAGCTGGAAGCTGGTCGGGGGCTCCTGATGGCGACCGTGGCGGTGAAGCTGGGCTCGAGCATCGTCGCCGACGACGCGGGCGAGGTCCGCACCGACGTGCTCGCCACGGTGTGCGACGAGGTCGCGGCCCGCCACGCCGCGGGCGACGACGTGGTCGTCGTGACGTCGGGCGCGATCGCGCGCGGCATGCGGCTGATGGACCTGCCGGTGCGGCCGAGCGGCATGGAGGAGCTCCAGGCCGCCTCCGCGGTCGGCCAGGGCAAGCTCTACCGCACCTACGACGAGCTGCTCCAGGCGCGCGGCGTGAAGTCGGCCCAGGTGCTGCTGACGTTCTTCGACATGTCGGCGCGCACGCACTACCTGAACGCGCGCCACACGCTCGGCAAGCTGCTCGACTGGCGCGTCGTGCCGGTCATCAACGAGAACGACACGACCACGACCGACGAGATCTCCTTCGGGGACAACGACTTCCTCGCCGCCCAGGTGGCGATCCTGATCGGCGCCGACCGGCTCGTCCTGCTGACGGACATCGGCGGGCTCTACTCGGCCGACCCGCGCCGCGACCCCTCGGCGCGGCTCGTGGAGGAGGTCAGCGCCGTCGAGGCGCTCGACGAGCTCGACATCGGCGTCTCGACGTCGCCGCTCGGCTCCGGCGGGATGCGCTCGAAGGTGGTGGCGGCCGAGATGGCGACCGCGGCCGGGATACCCGTGACGATCGCCGACGGCACCGACCGCGACGAGGTGGCGAAGGCGCTCGCCGGAGACCAGACGGGCACCCGCTTCGTGCCCCAGGCCGGGCGCGTGTCCAGCTTCAAGCTGTGGCTGCGCTACGCCAAGCCGGCCCGCGGGCGCGTGACCATCGACGACGGCGCCGAGCGGGCCCTGCGCGAGCGCGGGACGAGCCTGCTGCCGGTCGGCGTGGTCGAGGTCGAGGGCGACTTCGAGGCCGGTGACGCGGTCGAGGTCCGCTGCGGCGGCCGCCCCGTCGGCAAGGGCATCGTCGGCTACTCGGCGACCGAGCTGCGCGAGATCAAGGGCCTCAAGACCGACGAGGTGCAGAAGCTGCTGCCGCGGGCGACCGAGGAGGCCGTGCACCGCGACTACTTCGTGCTGGATTGACGCTGCGGTCCCCCTACGACAGGGAGATCCTCACGCTCGCCGTCCCCGCCCTCGGAGCGCTAGCCGCCGAGCCGCTCTACCTGCTCGCCGACACGGCGATGGTGGGCCACCTCGGCACCGAGGAGCTGGCGGCGCTCGCGATCGCGGCGACCCTGCTGACCGGGGCCTTCACCCTCTTCAACTTCCTCACCTACGGCACCACGGCGCAGGTCGCGCGGCTGTCGGGTGCGGGCGAGCACGCCGGCGCCGGCGGGCTGGCGGCCCAGGCGCTCTGGCTCGCGACCGGCATCGGGCTCTGCCTGACCGTCGCGCTCGGCGCGCTCGCGGTCCCGCTGGTGCACCTGATGGGCGGCGACGGCCACACCGGCGAGCTGGCCGTGCTCTACCTGCGCATCGGCTCGCTCGGCCTGCCGTTCGCGCTGATCGCGCTCGCCGGGCAGGGCTTCCTGCGCGGCGTGTCCAACATGCGCACGCCGCTCGTGATCGTGGTGGTCGCGAACGCCGTCAACGTCGCGCTGAACCTGCTGTTCATCTACGGCTTCGGCTGGGGCCTGGCGGGCTCGGCCTGGGCGACGGTGGTGGCGCAGCTCGGCATGGGAGCGGCCTTCGTCGCCGCGCTGCTGCGCGCCCCGGCCGCCTCGCGGCGCCCGTCGCTCGGCGGCGATGCGCCCGCTGGCGCGCATCGGTGGCGAGATCTTCGTCCGCACGGCGGCGCTGTACGGGTCGTTCCTGGTCGCGAGCGCGGTGCTCGCGCGCGTCTCCGACGACGCGCTCGCCGCCCACCAGATCTGCTTCCAGCTGTTCGTCTTCCTCGCGCTCGTGCTCGACGCGGTGGCGATCGCGGGGCAGGTGATCGTCGGCCGCTCGCTCGGCGCCGGCGACGCCGAGGAGGCCTACCGCGCCGCCAGGCGGATGATCGAGCTGGCCGTCTGCGCCGGCGCGCTGTTCGCGGTGGTGCTGCTCGCGCTCACCGACGTGCTGCCGGAGGCGTTCACCTCCGACGACGCCGTGATCGACCAGCTCCAGCAAGATCTGGCCGCTGTTCGCGCTGATGCAGCCGGCCAACGGCGCGGTGTTCGCCCTCGACGGCATCCTGATCGGCGCCGGCGACACGCGCTTTCTGATGTGGGGCATGCTCGCCGCCTCGCTGACCTTCATCCCGATCGCGCTCGCCTCGCTGGCGTTCGACTGGGGGATCGTCGGCGTCTGGTGCGGGCTGCTGCGCCTGATCGGCGTGCGGCTGGCGACCTGCCTGTGGCGCTTCAGAGGACGGCGGTGGGCCGTGACTCGGGGCGCGTCGCGCGTCGTGGCGCCACGCGCCGTAGCGGCGACGGCGCGTTAGCCCGGTACCCTTGCCTCGATGGCCACCACCGCCCAGTCGGTCGCCGAGGTCTGCGCGGCCGCCCGCCGCGCAGCGCGCGCGCTGGCGCAGCTCGACACCGCCACCAAGAACGCCGCGCTGACCGCCATGGCGGACGCGCTCGAGCGGCGCGCGCCGGAGATCCTCGAGGCCAACGCGCGCGACATGGAGGCGGGCGAGCAGGCCGGCCTGCACTCGGGCCTGCTCGACCGGCTGGCGCTCGACCGAGCAGCGGCTCGCGGGGATCGCGTCGGACGTGCGCGCGATCGCGGCGCTGCCCGACCCGGTCGGGCGAGACGATCGAGGGCTTCCGGCTCGCCAACGGGGTGGACGTGCGGCGCGTGCGCGTGCCGCTCGGCGTGGTGGCCGTGGTCTACGAGGCGCGCCCGAACGTGACCGTCGACTGCTCGGCGCTCTGCCTCAAGTCCGGCAACGCGATCGTGCTGCGCGGGTCGTCGACGGCGCTCCACTCGAACGCCGTGCTCGCCCAGGTCGCCTCCGAGGCGGCCGCCGGCGCGGGGGTGCCCGAGGGGGCGATCTCGATCGTCGCCGGCGGCGAGCGCGACGAGCTGCGCGAGCTGGCGACGCAGGACGGCGTCGTCGACCTGATCATCCCGCGCGGGGGCGAGGGCCTGAAGAACGCGCTCAAGGAGCACGCGACCGTCCCGGTCATCTACGCGGCGGCGGGCAACTGCCACGTCTTCGTCGACGCGACCGCCGACCTCGACGACGCGGTCGCGATCGCGCTCAACGCGAAGGTCCAGCGGCCGTCGGTCTGCAACGCGGCCGAGACGCTGCTCGTGCACGCCGACGCCGCCGCCGAGTTCCTGCCGCGCGCGCTGCGCGAGCTGCGCGAGCGCGGGGTGGAGCTGCGCGTCGACGGCCGCACGCGGGCGCTGGCGGGCGACCTGGCCGACTCGCTCGCGGACGCGACCGAGGAGGACTGGGAGACGGAGTACCACGCGCTGATCCTCGCGGTGAAGACGGTGGACTCCGCCGAGGAGGCGATCGAGCACGTCAACCGCTACGGCTCCGGGCACTCCGAGGCGATCGTGACCGGCTCGACCGAGTCGGCGCGGGCGTTCACCGCCGGGGTCGACGCGGCGTGCGTGTACGTCAACGCCTCGACGCGCTTCACGGACGGCGCCGTCTTCGGCATGGGCGCGGAGATCGGCAACTCGACGCAGAAGCTGCACGCGCGCGGGCCGATCGGGCTGCGCGAGCTGACCACCTACAAGTTCGTCGCCGAGGGCTCGGGGCAGGTCCGCGAGTAGGTGCGCCGCTTTGCGCGTAGGGATCCTCGGAGGAGCCTTCAACCCGCCGCACATCGGCCACCTGGTGTGCGCGCAGGAGGCGGTCGTCCAGCTCGAGCTGGACAGGGTGCTGTTCATGCCGGTCGGGCAGGCGCCGCACCGCGAGCTCGAGGGCGACCCGGGCGCCGAGGAGCGGCTCGAGATGGTCGAGCTGGCGATCGGCGGACGACGAGCGCTTCGAGGTGTCGCGGCTGGAGGTCGACCGCGAGGGGCCGTCCTACACGTCCGACACGCTGCGGGCGCTGCGCGAGTCGCGGCCGGACGACGAGCTGTTCCTGATCCTGGGCGGCGACCAGGCGGCCGCGCTGCCGGCCTGGCACGAGCCCGAGGAGGTGCTGGCGCTCGCGACCGTGGCGGTGGTGGAGCGGGTCGAGCTGGTCGCGCAACGCGATCGGGATCAAGGTGGGCCGGCTGAAGGGCGGGCGAGAGATCCGCTACCTCGACATGCCGCTGATCCAGATCTCCTCGAGCGCGATCCGCCGCCGGTGGCCGCGGGGCAGCCGATCCGCTACCTGGTGCCGGACACGGTGGCCGCGTACGTCGAGGAGCACGGGCTGTACGGGGCATCGGCGGCGTCGCGGAGCGGAGCGCCGGCATGAGCCGAGCTCGACTCGGCCGGCGCTGGCCGAGCGGATCGCGGAGATCGCGTCCGACCGCAAGGCGGCCGACATCCGCGTGATCGACCTGCGCGACATCGTCGCCTACACCGACTTCTTCGTGATCTGCTCGGGCAACACGGAGCGCCAGACCAAGGCGATCCACGACGCCATCTACGAGGAGCTCAAGCACGCCGACGACCGCCTGCTGCCGCGCCGCACCGAGGGCGCAGCGCGAGGCGCGCTGGATCCTGCTCGACTACCTCGACGTGATCGCCCACATCTTCACGCCCGAGGCGCGCGAGTACTACCGCCTGGAGCAGCTCTGGGGCGAGGCCCCCGCGCGGTCGGTGGGCTGACGCGCCCCTAAGATTGCGGGCCGCCGGGGCTGTAGCTCAGCTGGAAGAGCGACGCGCTGGCAGCGCGTAGGTCAGGGGTTCGAGTCCCCTCAGCTCCATCTCCCCTCGGTGTCGCTGAGGGCCCAGATCATCCGCCGCGGGTGATGCGTGCTCGCCCTGCGCGTCCATACCGTGGGCCGGTGCGCGAGGAATCGCCTGATCGGCCATGCGCTGGCAATCGGCCCTCGGCCCGCCACCAGGGTGGCCTGGGACCGGGCGATCGCGCTCGGCTTCGCCGTCGGCTCGCTGTGCTTCTTCATCGGGCCCTTCCCCGGCTTCGTCGAGCTGGTCGGCGTCGGGGCCGACGCCGTCGTCTTCTTCGCCGGCTCGATCTTCTTCACGCTGGCGGCCACCCTCGAGCTGCGTGAGGCGACGGTCGCGCGCGGCCGCCGCTTCGGCGAAGACCCGTCCTGGTGGAGCGCCTCGATCCAGTGGGTCGGCACGCTGCTGTTCAACGTCAACACCTTCGACGCCATGCAGACCGGCCTGACGACGACCCAGCAGAACAAGCTCGTCTTCGCCCCGGACCTGATCGGCTCGGCCTGCTTCCTCGTGTCGAGCGTGCTCGCCTACCGCGTCGCGTCCGGGCCCGCCCTGCGGATGGCCGTCGTGAACCTCGCGGGCAGCGTCCTGTTCGGCATCTCCGCGATCGCTTCGTATGTCGTTCCCTCGAGCGGGTCGATGCTCGACCTGGCCGCCGTCAACTGGGCGACGGCGCTCGGGGCGCTCTGCTTCCTCATCGGAGCGCTGATGCTGCTCCGGTCATCCAAGGAGACCTGAAATGCACGCAGATTCGACCGCCGACAACCACGACCAGGCGCTCAGCGAGCAGCTGGACACGCTCGCGAGGGAGTACGGCAACCGGTTTCTGCTTCAACCCGCGCCGGACGACAAGGTGCCGGAGCACGGCATGCGTGCCGTGGACGCGATGCGGCTGATCGGCGAGGAACTGGTGCTCGACGGGATCCCGATGCGCAACCTGGCCACCTTCGTGACGACCTGGATGGAGCCCGAGGCCCAGCGCATCATCGCCGAGAACCTGCATCGGAACTTCATCGACCACGCCGAGTACCCGCAGACGGCGGAGATCGAGCAGCGCTGCATCCGGATGTTCGCCGACCTGTTCAACGCGCCGGGCGAGACGACCGGCGCCCGCACGCAGGGCTCCTCCGAGGCGATCATGCTGGGCGCGCTGTCGCTCAAGTGGAAGTGGCGCGAGCGCCGCGAGCAGGCGGGCAAGGACACGTCGCGGCCCAACCTGATCTTCGGCGGGGACGTGCACGTCGTGTGGGAGAAGTTCTGCCGCTACTTCGACGTCGAGCCGCGCATCATCCCGCTCCAGCGCGACAAGTACACGATCGGGCCCGACGACGTGGAGCCGCAAGTCGACGAGAACACGATCGGGGTCGCCGCCGTGCTCGGCACGACGTTCACCGGCCACGCGGACGACATCGTCGGCATCAACCAGATGCTGCTCGGCCTGAAGGACAAGCAGGGGCTGGACGTCCCGCTGCACGTCGATGCCGCCAGCGGCGGCTTCGTCTGGCCGTTCCTCTACCCGCACTCCGAGTGGGACTTCCGGCTCGAGCAGGTTCGCTCGATCAACGTGTCCGGCCACAAGTTCGGCCTGGTCTACCCCGGCATCGGCTGGCTCATCTTCAGGGAGAAGAGCGACCTCGCGGAGGACCTCGTCTTCTACGAGAACTACCTGGGCAAGACGGACGCGACCTTCACGCTGAACTTCTCGACCGGGTCGGCGATGGTGCTCGCGCAGTACTACAACTTCGTCCGCTTCGGACACACCGGCTACCGCTACATCATGGAGACGATGCAGGCGAACACGCGCACGCTGGCCGAGCGGATCGCCTCGGCCGGCCCGTTCCGGCTGGTCGGCGACGAGGGGGCCGAGCAGCTGCCGCTGGTGGCGTTCCAGCTCGCCGAGGAGAAGGACTACGACGAGTTCGACATCGCCTCTCAGCTGTCCGCCGAGCGTGGTTGGATGGTGCCGGCGTACACCCTTCCGCCGAACGCGGACCACGTGAAGATCATGCGCGCACTCGTCAAGCTGACACTCGGTCACTCGCTCGTGACCACGCTCGCCGACGACATCGTCGAGGCCTGCGCAACGCTCGAGGCCAAGGGCGGGCTGCACGAGCTCGACCGCCAGCGGGTGAAGACCGGCACGGGCTACTGATGAAGGAGGGCGCGGAGCCCGGGATCGACCCGGCGGCGCTGAACCGGGTGGTGGCCACGCCGCTCTGGCTGCGCGACATGGGCCGCAGCGCCTGGCTGCTGGTCGGCCTGACCCTGCTGGTGGTCGGCCTCGTCTGGCTGCTGTCGCTCACCGACACGATCGTGATGCCGGTGATCACCGCCGCGGTCGTGGCCGCGGTGGCTTCGCCCGTGATCGCCTGGCTGCAGCGCCGCGGCCTGCCGCGCGGGCTCGGGGCCGCGCTGCTGATGCTCGCCGCGATCGCGCTGGGCATGGGAATGGTCCTGCTGATCGTGGGCGGCATCACGAACGAGACCTCGGGTCTGTCCGGGCAGCTGAACGACGCGAAGAGCACGATCGAGGGCTGGCTCAAGGACGTCGGCATCGATCCGAGCACCGCGAAGAACGCCAAGGACAGCGCCAGCTCGTCCAGCACCGCCGCGGTCGACACGCTGCTCAAGGGCGTCGCGCAGGGGCTCGAGACGCTGTCCTCCCTGGTCTTCTTCCTCGTCCTGACCGCGCTGAGCCTGTTCTTCATGCTCAAGGACGGGCCCCAGATCCGCGAGTGGGGGGAACGGCACCTGGGAGTCCCCTTCGGGATGGCCCACACGATCGTCGAGCGCGTGCTGCAGTCGCTGCGGGGCTACTTCTTCGGCGTCACGATCGTGGCCCTGTTCAACGCGGTCGTGGTCGGAGGCGGTGCGCTCGTGCTGGGCGTGCCGCGCCCGGGGACGATCGCCCTGATCACCTTCCTCGGCGCCTACATCCCCTATCTCGGCGCGTGGAGCGCGGGCGCGTTCTCGGTGCTGCTCGCGCTGGGCGGCGCCGGCACCGACGCGGCGATCGGGATGATCGTCATCCAGCTGCTCGCCAACGGGATCCTGCAGCAGCTCGTCCAGCCGATCGCCTACGGAGCCGCCCTCGGGATCCACCCGCTGGCGGTGCTGGTGGTCACGATCGGAGGCGGTTGCCTGTTCGGCGCGGTCGGACTGATCCTCGCGGCGCCGCTCGTCTCGGCCATGACGAAGATCAGCGCCGACGTGGCCGCCGCGCGGAAAACAGCGCCGGCCGGCTAAAGAATCCCTGCACTTGGCCGATCTGGTCTTTCATGACCGGCATTCGCCGCCTTGCCGTCGCAATCACAGCTGCAGTAGCTCTCGCGTTCGCCACGAGTGCCTCCGCGCTTCCGATCCTCGACCTGCTGCTGCCGGCCAGGGCGCCGGGAGCCGCGGCCCAGCCGGCGACCAACGTCACCGTGTCCGGCGCCCAGCTGAACGGGATGGTCCATCCCAACGATCGCGACACCAAGTACTTCTTCGAGTACGGCCCGACGGTCGCGTACGGCACCAAGACCACGCAGAAGAAGGTCAACAAGGACGCTGACTGGACCGCGGTCTGCGGCGACGCTGACCGGCCTCGCCGAGGGCGCGACCTACCACTTCCGAGTCGTCGCCACGAGCGACAAGGGCACCACGCGCAGCGACGACCAGGCATTCACGACGGTCGCGTCCGCCGCCCGGCGGAGACCCCGGCCCCGGCACCGATCCCGGCACCGACCCGGGCAGCGACCCCGGCACCCCCGGCTCGAGCGATCCGGGCAGCCCCGCCACGGACGGGCAGTCCGGCGCGGTGGTCGAGCCCAAGCTCGGCAAGAGCGTGCTCGTCGCCCCCGGCGACGGCGAGCTGTTCGTGCGCAAGCCAGGAAGCTCGTCGTTCAAGGCGCTCGAGAGCGGCTCGCAGCTCCCGATGGGGACCGAGGTCGACGCCTCCAACGGCTCGATCGCGCTGACCTCCGCGCTGCCGGGCGGCGACGTCCAGACCGGCAAGTTCGGCGGCGGGCGCTTCGTGATCCGCCAGGGCCGCGCCGGCTACGTCGACCTGTACCTGCGCGGCCCCGTCTGCCAGCGCTCCAAGGCCAAGCACTCGCTCACGGTCGCCAGCGCGGCGCGCCGCAAGCCCAAGCGCCGTCTCTGGGGGGCGGACCACGGCGGTCGGTTCCGCACCCACGGCAAGAACAGCCACGCGACCGTGCGCGGCACCCGCTGGGTGGTCGGCGACACCTGCGCCGGGACCCTCACCCGCGTGAGCAGCGGTCAGGTGGTCGTGCGCGACACGGTCCGAGGGAAGAGCATCGTGCTCGACGCGGGCGAGCGCTACCTCGCGCGCCCCCGCCACAAGCGCCACCGCTGACCCAGGCCGATGCGCTCGGTCTCAGGCCGTGTCCGTCCCCTCGCCTGCGTAGCGCTGCTGGCGTTCGCGATCGGCATCGCGATCCAGGGGACGGGGGCCCTCGACGGGCTCGAGCGCGAGACCCTGAAGGCGCGCTACGACGTCCGCGGAGCCGAGCCGACCGACGACGTCGTGGTGGTCGCCGTCGACGCCAAGAGCTTCGACGTCCTGCGTGAGTCGTGGCCGTTCCCGCGCTCCCTGCACGCGCGGGCGGTTCGCCGCCTGCACGCGGCCGGGGCGCGCGAGATCGTCTACGACGTCCAGTTCACCGAGCCCACCACCCCGCGCGAGGACCTGGCCCTCTACGAGGCGATCGGCGACGCCGGCGGCGCCGTGCTCGCCACCAGCGAGAGCGACGGGCGCGGCCACACCGACGTCCTCGGCGGCGACGCCAACCTGCGGCGCGTCCACGCCCGGGCCGCCGCCTCCGACCTGTCCAACGACGACGCCGGGGCGGTCACCCGCTTCGAGCGCAGCGTCGGCGGCCTCGAGACGCTCCCGGTCGTGGCGGCCAGGCGCGCCGGCGCGCCCGAGCTGCCCGCGAGCGCCTTCGGGGACGACGGCGCGTGGATCGACTACCGCGGGCCGCCCGGCAGCATCCGCACCGTCTCGTTCTCCGACGTGGTGCGCGGCCAGGCCGACCCGAGCCTGTTCCGCGGCCGCATCGTCGTGGTCGGCGCCTCGGCGCCCACGCTGCGCGACGTGCACTCGACCCCCGTCGGCGGCGACGCCCCGATGGCCGGCCCCGAGGTCCAGGCGAACGCGATCTGGACCGCGCTCCACGGAGCGCCGCTGCACGAGCCGTCGACGCTGGTCGGCCTGGTGCTGGTCGCGCTGCTCGCCCTGGTCGCCCCGCTGGTCGGCCTGCGCCTGCCGGCCTGGGCCGTCGGGCTCGCGGTGCCGGTCGCCGGGGGCCTGTTCCTGGTCGGCGCGCAGCTCGCGTTCGACGCCGGGCTGATCCTCGACGTGGTCGGCCCGCTCGGCGCGCTGTTCGTCGGCGGCGTGGGCACGATCGCCTGGAGCCAGCTGGTCGTCAGCCGGGACAACGAGGTGCTCGAGCGCCGCGTCCGCGAGCGCACGCAGGAGCTCTGGGAGACCCAGATCGAGGTGCTGCAGCGGCTCGGCGTGGCCGTCGAGTGGCGCGACGCCGAGACCGGGATGCACATCGAGCGCATCGGCCGCTTCTGCGAGCGGCTCGCCCTCCAGTCCGGCATGACGCAGGCCGACGCCGAGCTGCTGCGCCACGCGAGCGCGCTGCACGACGTGGGCAAGGTGGGCATCCCCGACGAGATCCTGTCCAAGCCGGGACCGCTCGACGACGACGAGTGGGAGACGATGAAGACGCACACGACGATCGGCGCGAGCATCCTGTCGGGCTCGGCCTCGCCGCTCGTCCAGCTGTCGGAGACGATCGCGCTCACCCACCACGAGCGCTGGGACGGCAGCGGCTATCCGCGCGGGCTGAGCGGGGAGCAGATCCCGCTGGCCGGGCGCATCTGCGCGATCTGCGACGTCTTCGACGCCCTCCTGTCGGCGCGCCCCTACAAGCACCCGTGGCCGTACAGACAGGCGATCGCCGAGATCGCGTCGCAGGCCGGCGCGCACTTCGACCCGCAGCTCGTCGAGGCGTTCCTCGTGATCGCCCCGGAGCTGCACGCAGAGCGGCCGGAGCTGACCCCGGGAAGCCGCCCCGCGCGCGGCCGGCCGAGCCGGCCGCTTGCGGCTAGGCGGCCTTGACCGCGATCCCGCGCAGCAGGTGCGCGACGTGGTCGCAGGCGTCGATGCCCTCCTCGACCCGCTCGAAGATGTCCTTCCAGCGGATCACGACCATCGGGTCGACCCCGCCCTCGAAGAGCGCGGTCAGGCCGTCGCGCAGCAGCCGGTCGCCCTCGTTCTCGAGCCGCTTGATCTCGACCAGGTGGGGTGTCGCCTCGCGCAGGTCGCCCAGGCGGCCGAGCGCCGCGGCCACCTCGCGGCCGGCCGCGGCGAGCGTGTCGGTGAGGGCGATCGCCTGGTCCATCGGGGCGTCGACGCGGTAGAGCCCGAGGAAGTCCGAGACCTCCTCGGCGTAGTCGACCACGTCGTCGAGGCCCGAGGCGAGCGCCAGCACGTCGCTGCGCTCGAAGGGGACCGTCGGGCGCAGGTGCAGGTGGTGGTAGATGTCGTGGGTGACGGCGTCGTTCGCGTGCTCGAGGTCCACGAGCTCGACCCGCTTCTCGCGCCCGTCGGGCCAGGCGCGCATGAGCTGGCTGAGCAGGGCGCCGGCGAGCTCCACGTTGCGCCCGGCCTGGGCGAGCATCCCGTTGAGCTCCGCGTAGTCCGGCGCGCGGCCGACGAGCTTGGCCAGCGAGCTTGCCATGGGGACAAATCAAGCAGCAAATCCCCTGCTGTTCGTGACTAAATGGTGAACGTCACATGCTTCCCTGCTGGTGGCGGATGCGCTCACGAGCCTCGCGCAAGTGGATCGTCTCGTAGCCGATCAGCCCGGAGGTCAGCGCCGCCGCGCAGGCGAGCGCGATCAGCGCGTCCACCTCGAGCGCTAGCGGGATCAGCGCGAGCGCGATGAAGACCGCCGCGAGGCGCTGGCGGTTGAGCGTGCCCACGTTGCGCAGGCGGAACGCGACGTGGGCGGCGTAGTAGAGCGCGATGCCGCCGAGCAGGGCGACCGCGGGCACGGTGTCGAGTGGCTTGTCGACGTGGCCGACCGTCTTCTTGGCTCCAAGCGCGACCAGCACGATGCCGGCGATCATCGGCAGGTGCAGGTAGCTGTACGAGTCGCGCGCGATGCGGACGCGCAGGTCCGGGGGCATCTGCCGGAAGCGCCGCTCGGCGACGACGGCGACCACGTCGAAGTAGGCCCACCAGAGCCCGCAGGCGACGGTCAGGCCCAGCAGGGCGGCCACCAGCAGGCCGGCGTCGAGCTCGCCCGTCACGCCGGCGCCGATCGCGACGATCGACTCGCCCAGCGCGATGATCACGATCAGCGAGAAGCGCTCGGCGAAGTGGCCGGGCGAGACGCGGAACCCGCTCACGCCGAACACGTACGGCCCGGCGTAGTCGATGCTCAGCCCGACGATCCAGAGCGCGGCGCGCAGCGTTTCGTCGTCCACGAGGCCGGCGACGATCAGCAGCGAGGTTCCCGGTAGCGCGGTCAGGCCCAGCCGGACGACCGCGTTGCCGACCGTGGCGTCCTCGTTGGCCTCGGCCCAGATGAAGATGTGCAGCCAGCGCGCCGCGGCGTAGGCGAGGCCGAAGATGAGCGCGTCGTCGTCGAACGCGTGCGGGACCGCCAGCGCGGCGATCAGCATGGCGCCCATCGCAGCGAACATGAGCAGGCGCTCGACCCCCTCGTCGGCGGCGATGTAGTTGGTCAGCCACGCGTACGCGCCCCACGCCCACCAGAGCGCGGCCAGCACGAGCAGCCCCTGACCGAGGCCCTCCCAGGTCGGGTCGTGGGACATCAGCGCCGTCACCTGGGTGACCGCGAAGACGAAGACCAGGTCGAAGAACAGCTCGAGCGGCTCGACCCGCTTCTCGGTCTGCTCGGCCACGACGCTCATCGCCGGCCTACTTAAGCAGGCGTTCTGCATATGTAATGCTTAGGCAATGACCCAGTCCGACGAGGGCATGCTGCTCGGCGACGCGGCCCGCGCGCTCGACGTCAGCCCCGACACGCTGAGGCGCTGGGAGCGCGCAGGCAAGCTGCGCACCACGCGCGACACCGCCAACCGCCGCCGCGTCACGCGGCGCGAGATCGAGCGCCTCGCGCGCCGCCCCGTCCGCCACAGCGCCGGCGACCGCCTGTCGGCGCGCAACCGCTTCCCCGGGGTCGTGCGCTCGGTCGAGATCGACGGCGTGATGGCCCTCGTGGAGATCGAGGCGGGCCCGCACCTCGTGACGGCGGCGGTGACCCGCGACGCCGTCGAGGAGCTCGGCCTGTCGCCGGGCGTCCCGGCGACGGCGACCGTGAAGGCGACTTCGGTGATGGTGGACCGGCGATGAAGAGAGCGCTTGCGATGGCGGCACTGCTGGCGCTGACGCTCGGCGCCTGCGGCGACGACGACAACGGCGGGTCGAGCAGCAGCGGGGACAGCAAGCCCCGCCTGGTCGTGTCGGCGGCCGCCTCGATGACCGAGGCGCTGACCGCCTGCAGCCCCGACTTCGCCGACGCCGACGTCAAGCTGTCCTTCGGCGGCTCTGACGAGCTCGCGGCCCAGATCCAGCAGGGCGTGAAGCCGGACGTCTACGCGGCCGCCAACACCAAGCTCCCCGACCAGCTCTACGACGACGGGCTGCTCGAGCAGCCGGTCAAGTTCGCGACCAACACCTTCGTGCTGGCCGTGCCCAAGGACTCGGACATCAAGTCCGTGGACGACCTGACGGCGGACGGCGTGAAGATCGCGATCGGGTCGGAGGACGTGCCGATCGGCTCCTACACCCGGGAGGCGCTGGCGAAGCTGCCTCCCGCCCAGGAGAAGGCGATTCTCGCGAACGTGCGCTCGAACGAGCCGGACGTGAAGGGCATCATCGGCAAGCTGACGCAGGGCGCCGTCGACGCGGGCTTCGTCTACGTCACCGACGTGAACGCCACGAACGGTGAGCTGACGGCGATCGACCTGCCCGCCGAGGTGGAGCCCGAGGTCACCTACGAGGCCGCCGTCGTGAAGGGCGCGAAGCAGCCCGACCCGGCCCAGGCGTACGTGGACGGCCTCACCGACGGCGCCTGCGCCGACGCGCTGAAGGAAGCCGGCTTCGGCCCGCCGCCGTCCTGATGCGCTGGTTCCCCGCGGCGCTGGCGCTGGCGCTCGCTGCGGCGCTGACGTTCCTGACGCTGCCGATCGTCGCGATCTTCGTCGACTCGAGCCCCGGCGAGCTGATCGACAGCCTCGGCGAGCAGGGCGCGCTCGACGCGCTCTGGCTGAGCCTGCGCACGACCGCGACCGCGCTGGCGGTCATCGTGGTGGTCGGCACGCCCGCCGCCTACATGCTCGCCACGCGCTCCTTCCGGGGCAAGGCGCTGCTCGTGACGCTGGTCGAGCTGCCGCTGGTGCTGCCGCCGGCGGTCGCCGGGCATCGCGCTGCTGGCCGCGGTGGGCCCGAAGGGCATCCTCGGCGGGCCGATCGAAGCGGCGGGGATCGAGCTGTCGCTGACCACGGCCGGGGTGGTCGTGGCCCTGACGTTCGTTGCGTCGCCGTTCTACCTGCGCCAGGCGATGGCGGCCTTCGCGTCTGTGGACCGGACGCTGCTCGACGCGTCCCGCACGCTCGGCGCCTCGGAGGCTCGCGGCTTCGCGCGCGTGATGATCCCGGCCGCGATGCCGGGCCTGGTCGCGGGCGGCGCGCTCGCGCTGGGCCGCGCGCTCGGCGAGTTCGGCGCCACGCTGATGTTCGCCGGGTCGTTCCAGGGCATCACGCAGACCGTTCCGCTCGCCATCTACGACCGTTTCAGCACCGACTTCCAGAGCGCGCTGGCACTGTCGGCGGTGCTCGTCGCCGTCTCGGGCGCCATCCTCCTGTCCGTGAAGCTCGTCCACGGCAGCGAGGTGCTCGGCGGTGCTCCGCGTTGAGGCGCGCACCCGCCTCGGCGCTCTCGAGCTCGACGTAGCGCTGGAGGTGGCGGCCGGGGAGTGCCTGGCGCTCGCGGGCCAGTCCGGCGCGGGCAAGACCAGCGTGCTGCGCGTGGTCGCCGGGCTGGTGCGGCCCGAGCACGGGCTCGTCGAGGCGGACGGCGAGACCTGGCTCGACACGTCGGGCGGGGTCGACCTGCCGCCGGAGCGGCGCAGCTGCGGCTACGTGTTCCAGGAGTACGCGCTGTTCCCGCAGATGAGCGCGTGGCAGAACGTCGCCTACCCGCTGAGCGGCTCGGGCCGGCGCGAGCGCGCGCTGGCGCTGCTGGAGCGGTTCGGGCTGGCCGAGCTGGCCGACGCCCGGCCGGGCACGCTGTCGGGCGGCGAGCGTCAGCGCGTCGCGGTCGCGCGCGCTCTCGCGCGCGAGCCCGAGGTGCTGCTGCTGGACGAGCCGCTGTCGGCGCTCGACGCGCGCACCCGGGCGAGCGCGGCTCGCGAGCTGGCGGCGGTGCTGCGTGTGGCCGAGGTGCCCGCCCTGCTCGTGACGCACGACTTCTCCGAGGCCGCGCAGCTCGGCGACCGGGTCGGGATCATCGACGCCGGCCGCGTGCTCCAGGAGGGCACCCCGAGCGAGCTCGCGGCTGCTCCCCGCTCGGCGTTCGTGGCCGACTTCACCGGCGCCGTCGTGCTCACCGGGATGGCGAGCGCCGGTCCGGGCGGCCTCACGCGCGTCGCGCTCGACGGGGGAGGGGACGTCACCAGCACGGACCGCGCCGACGGCGAGGTGGCGGTCAGCGTCTACCCGTGGGAGATCGCGATCGAGCCCGCCGGGGAGGCCCCGCACGGCTCGACCCAGAATCGGCTCGAGGCCGAGGTCGTGAGCGTCACGGTCGTGGGCAACCGCGTGCGGCTGGGGCTGATCGGGCCGCAGCCGCTGGCCGCGGAGATCACGGGCCCGGCCGCGGAGGCGCTCGGGCTGAGCCCGGGCACGCGCGTGACGGCGGCCTGGAAGGCGTCGGCCACGCGGCTGGTCGCGCTCTAAAGGCAGAGCCAGCGCAGCGCGCCGTTGAGCACGTCGGCCCGCTCCCACTGGAGGAAGTGCCCGGCCCCGGGCACGACGAACGGCCCCGCCCGGTTCGGGAAGGCCGCCTCCATGCGCTCGGGGAAGTCGGCCATGATCACGTGGTCCTCGGGCCCGTAGAGGATCAGCGTGGGGGTGGGGTTGGGCTCGAGCAGGCGCGGCGGCTCCGGCGCCTGGCGCGGCCCGCCGGCGTACTCGTAGTTGGCGATCGAGGCGCGGAAGCGGTCGGCGTCGGCGAACGGCTCGGTCATGCGCTCGACGTCCTCGCGCGCGAACGAGCCGGGAGCGGCCCAGAAGCGCGAGCCGTAGAAGGTCGCGATGTAGCGGCGCCGCCTCTCGGGCGTGTCGAGCTCGGCCGCCAGCCCGTCCGCGTCCTTCGACTGTCGGATGAAGTAGTCCGCGGCCATCCGCGTGGCGCGCGGGATCGGCGGCGGCCCGTCGGCGAGCAGCGGGGGGATCGTGTTGAACAGGCAGAGGCGCTCGACGAGCCCGTCGTAGCGCAGCGACAGGTCCTGGGCGACCACGCCGCCGAGGTCGCCGGCACAGGCCACCACGCGCTCGTGCCCGAGCTCGGCCAGCAGCTCCGCCATGTCCTGCGAGTGGGCGGCCACGTCGTAGCGGTCGTCGGGCGCCAGCGCCGAGTCGCCGAACCCGCGCAGGTCGGGAGCGATCACCTCGAAGCCGGCTGCGGCGAGCGGCTCGACGTTGCGCTCCCAGATGCGGCGCGTCTCGGGCCAGCCGTGGATCAGCAGCAGCGGCTTGCCGCCCTCGCCCGCGCGGTCGTAGGCCAGCGAGCTCATCGGGCGCGACTGTACCCTTGCAGCCGCATGGCGGACCGCTACGACCCCAGGACGATCGAGGCCAAATGGCAGCGCGTCTGGGCCGACGAGCACACCTGGGAGGTGAGCAACGAGCCCGACGAGCGCCCCAAGGGCTACGTGCTCGAGATGCTCCCGTACCCCTCGGGCGAGCCGCACATCGGTCACCTCAAGAACTACGCGCTCGGTGACGCGGTCGCTCACTTCTGGCGCCGCGGCGGCTATCGCGTGCTGCACCCGATGGGCTACGACGCCTTCGGCCTGCCGGCCGAGAACCACGCGATCAACACGGGTCAGCACCCGCGCGAGTCGACCGAGGCTTCGATCGGAGAGTTCCAGCGCCAGCTGCGCGACTGGGGCGTCTCGATCGACTGGACGCGCGAGTTCGGCACCCACGAGCCGCGCGTCTACCGCTGGACCCAGTGGATCTTCCTGCGCCTGCTCGAGCGCGGCCTCGCCTACCGCAAGGAGGCGGCGGTCAAGTGGTGCCCCAACGACGCCACCGTGCTCGCCAACGAGCAGGTGATCGACGGCCGCTGCGAGCGCTGCGGCCACGAGGTCGAGGTGCGCCAGCTCGAGCAGTGGTTCTTCCGCATCACCGACTACGCCGACCGCCTGCTCGAGGACATGAAGACGATCGACTGGCCGCGCCACGTCGTGTCGATGCAGGAGAACTGGATCGGCCGCTCCGAGGGCGCGGAGGTGACCTTCCGCTGCGAGGAGCTGGGGATCGACTACCCGGTCTTCACGACCCGCCCCGACACGCTCTTCGGCGCCACCTTCTTCGTGATGGCGCCCGAGCATCCGGACGTGTTCAAGCTGAACGACTCGCCCGAGGTGCACTCGTACGTCAACCGCGCGCTCAACGAGTCGGTCGAGGAGCGCGGCGCGGAGAGCAAGGAGAAGACGGGCGTCGCGCTCGGCCGCACGGTCACCAACCCCGTGACCGGCGAGCAGATCCCGATGTTCGTGGCCGACTACGTGCTGATGGAGTACGGCACCGGCGCGATCATGGCCGTGCCGGCGCACGACGAGCGCGACTACGCCTTCGCCGAGAAGTTCGGGCTGGAGATCCGCCGCGTGGTCGACTGCGGCGACCTGCCCTGCACCGGCGAGGGCCCGCTCGTCAACTCGGGCGACTTCTCGGGCATGCCGGCCTCCGAGGGCAAGCGCGCGATCATCGACTGGCTGGAGCGAGAGGGGATCGGCGAGGCGTCGATCAACTACCGCCTGCGCGACTGGCTGCTCTCGCGCCAGCGCTACTGGGGCTGCCCGATCCCGGTCGTCTACTGCGAGGAGCACGGCATCGTGCCCGTGCCCGACGACCAGCTGCCGGTCGAGCTGCCCGACGTCGAGGACTACGCGCCCAAGGGCAAGTCGCCGCTGGCCGCAGCCGAGGACTGGGTCAACACGACCTGCCCGGTGTGCGGCAAGCCGGCGCGGCGCGAGACCGACACGATGGACACCTTCGTCGACTCGTCCTGGTACTTCCTGCGCTACTGCGACCCGGACAACGACCAGGCGCCCTTCGACCGCGAGGTCGTCGACTACTGGATGCCGGTCGACCAGTACATCGGCGGCGTGGAGCACGCGATCCTGCACCTGATGTACGCGCGCTTCTTCGTCAAGGCGCTCGCGGACATGGGGTACCTCGGCGTGCAGGAGCCGTTCGCGCGGCTGTTCACGCAGGGGATGATCCTGCGCGACGGCGAGAAGATGTCCAAGTCGAAGGGCAACGTGGTCTCGCCGCAGCTCGTGATCGACCGCTACGGCGCCGACACCGCCCGCACCTACATCCTCTTCCTGGGCCCGCCGAGCCAGGACGCGGACTGGGCCGAGGAGGGCGTCGGCGGCGTGCACCGCTTCCTGTCGCGGCTCTGGACGGCGGCGGCCGAGGCGCCCGACGGCTCCACCGAGCCGGACGGCGATCCGACCGCCCTGCTGCGCAAGGCGCACTGGGCGATCGCCAAGGTCACGCGCGACATGCAGGACCGCTTCGCGTTCAACACGGCGATCGCCGCCGTGATGGAGCTCGTCAACGAGATCTACCGCCAGCGCGAGTCGGTGCCCGCTGCGCACGTGCGCTTCGCGATCGCGACGGCCGGGTCGCTGATCTTCCCGTTCGCGCCCCACCTGGGCGCGGAGGTCTACGAGCGGATGACCGGCGAGCGCGTCTGGGAGGTCCCGTGGCCGCAGGCCGACCCGGCGCTGCTGGCCAGCGAGGAGATCCAGCTCGTCGTCCAGCTCAACGGCAAGCTCGTCGACCGGGTCGCGGCGCCGGCGGAGGCCTCGCGCGAGCAGCTCGAGGAGATCGCGCGCGCGTCCGGGAAGCTGGCGGCGCGGCTGAACGGCAAGCAGATCGTGAAGGCGGTGGTCGTGCCCGGCAAGCTGGTCAACTTCGTGGTCCGATGAGCACCCCCGAGCCGCGCTCGACGCCCCTGCCGGTCGGAGTGCTGGTGGCGTCGATCGGCGCGGTGATGCTGATCGTGAGCCTGTTCCTCGACTGGTACCACGGGGTGACCGGCTTCACCGTCTACGAGTTCCTCGACCTGCTGCTCGTCCTGCTGGCGCTGGCCACGATCGCCTCCCTGGTCGGCGGGCTCGGCGTGGTGCAGCCCGCGCGGGCGCCGGGGATCGCGCTCGCGGTGTCGATCTTCACGGTGTCCGTCGTGGCGTCGCAGCTGGTCAACGACCCGCCGGCGGTCGCCGGGGCGGTCGGGCCCGGCAAGGACATCGGCATCTGGCTGGCGCTGGGCGGGTCGGTGCTGATGGTCGCCGGCGCTTTGCTCTCGTACGCCCGCATCTCGCTGAACGTGGAGACGCGGCGACGCTGACGTACGTCGCGGTCATCGGCCCGGGCGACGAGCCGATCGAGGCCGCGGCGGAGGTGGGCCGGCTGCTCGCAGAGCGCGGCGCGGTGCTCGTCTGCGGCGGCCTCGGCGGGACGATGGAGGCGGCCTGCCGCGGCGCCAAGCAGGCGGGCGGGACGACGGTCGGGTTGCTGCCGGGCGGGTCGCGGTCCGACGCCAACCCGTTCGTGGACGTGGCGATCCCGACCGGCCTGGGCGAGGCGCGCAACGCGCTCGTCGTGCGCGCGGCCGACGTGGTGGTGGCCGTGGGCGGCGGCTACGGGACGTTGTCGGAGATCGCGCTCGCGCTCAAGGCGGGCAAGCGGGTGGTTGGGCTCGGCAGCTGGGAGATCGACGGCGTGGTGGCTGCGGACGGTCCCGAGGCGGCCGTCGCCGAGGCGCTGTCCTAGACTCGCCCGCCATGCCGGCCTCCCAGTCCGACACGCCTTACCTGGACGCCCTGCGCGACTTCGCGCAGCGCGGCCCGGCGCGCCTGCACGTGCCCGGGCACAAGGGCGGAGCGGGCGCCGACTCGCGCCTGATGGACGCGATCGGGGAGCGGGCGCTGGCGCTCGACATCCCCGCGCTCATGTTCGGCATCGACGTGGGCGTGGAGCCGACCCCGTTCGCCGAGTCGCAGCGGCTCGCCGCCGAGGCGTGGGGGGCGCGGCGCACGTGGTTCCTGGTCAACGGGGCGTCGCAGGGCAACCACGTCGCGCTGATGACGCTCGCGCACGCGGGCAGTCGCGTGGTGCTCCAGCGCAACGCGCACTCGAGCACCGTCGACGCGCTGGTGCTCTCGGGCCTGCGCCCGACCTTCGCGGCGCCGGAGCTCGACCCCGACCTGCACGTGGCGCACTGCCTGCGACCGGAGACGCTCGACGCCGCGCTGTCGGAGACGCCCGACGCGGTCGGCGCGGCGATCGTCTCGCCGACCTACTTCGGCGCGGTGGCCGACGTGGCCGCCCTGGCCGAGGTGGCGCACGGCCACGGCGTGCCGCTGGTCGTGGACGAGGCCTGGGGCGCCCACCTGGCCTTCAGCGACGAGCTGCCGGCGGCCGCGCTGTCACAGGGCGCCGACCTCGTCATCTCGAGCACCCACAAGATCGTGGGCAGCCTGACCCAGTCGGCGATGGTGCACCTCGGGACACGGCGACCGGATCGACGAGGACGTGGTCGACCGCTGCGTGACGCTCGTCGAGTCGACCAGCCCGAGCGCGCTGCTGGCGGCGTCGCTCGACAGCGCCCGCCACGCGGCGGCCGTGGACGGGCGGGCGCTCCTGCACGAGTCGCTGCGCGGGCTGGCGCTCACCCGCGAGGCCGTGCGCGAGGTGCCGGGGCTCGACGTGCTCGACGAGCGGCTGGTGGGGGCGGCGGGGGTGTTCGCCTACGACCCGCTGCGGCTGACGATCGACGTGCGCGGGACGCTGTCGAGCGGATACGAGCTGGCGCGGCTGCTGCGCGACCAGGACGTGCACGTGGAGCTGGCCGGCGAGAACGTGATGGTGGCGGTGTTCGGGATGGGCGAGGACACGGCGCGGGCCGGCGAGCGGCTGGTGGCGGCGCTGCACCGCGCGGTCGAGACGCTGAGCGCCGGAGAGCGGGATCCGGAGCCGGAGGCGTTCGCGCCGCCGCCGCCGTGGGGCGAGCTGGTGATGACGCCGCGCGAGGCGTTCCTGGGCCGCCAGGAGGTCGTGCCGGTGCGCGAGGCCGTCGGCCGGGTGGCTGCGGAGTCGCTGGCGGCGTATCCGCCGGGGATCCCGAACGTGCTGCCGGGCGAGCGGCTGACCGTGGAGACGCTCGCCTACATCCAGCAGGCGCTGGAGCACGGCGGCTCGCTGCGCGGGGCGAGCGACCGCGAGCTGCGCACGCTGCGGGTCGTGGCCGAGGCTAGGCGCGGCTACGCGTTCGCGGCGGATCGCCTGCATCAGGCAGTGGGCGCCGCCTCCGCCGAGCGTGAACGAGGACAGCTCGGGGTCGTAGACGGTCAGGCCGAGGGCGCGCAGGCGCTCGTTGAGTTCCTTGGACTCGGCCGTCGACAGCACCCGGTCGCCGCCGAGGCAGACGCCGTTGACGCCGAGCTTGAGGGCGGCCTCGAGCGTGACGGGGACGATCTGGACGCCCTTGGACTCGAGCCACTTCACGAAGCCGTTCGACGCCTGCTCGACGCAGACCGCGGCCAGCTTCTCGCCGAGCATGCAGGCGAGCACGTCGATGTGGAGGAAGTGGGGCGGGATGCGCTCGACCCGGACCTCCCAGCCGTCGTTCTCCAGCCACTGCGCGACCTGGCGGGCGGCCTGCTCCTGGGTGCGCTCCTCGCCGGTGCCGATGGCGGCGACGCCGGGCTCGACGATCATGAAGTCGCCGCCCTCGAAGGAGCCCGCGGTGACCATCTCGGCGATCGGGATGCCCTCGCTCTCGTAGAAGCGGATCGTGGGCGCGTACTCGCCCCGGCGCCAGTACTGGGCGGGCTGGGTGATGATCGGGCCGCGCGGGACGTTGATGCTCGAGTCGCGCGCGAAGACCTGGTAGGGCAGGTGGGGGTCGGGCTCGAGGAGGTGGACGTTGACCCCGTTGTCCTCGTAGACGGAGACCATCTCGGCGTGCTGCTTGACGGCGTCCTCGCGGCTGAACACGAGATCCGAGGCGAGCGTGGCGCGCGAGATGGCGCTGGTGGGCAGCCAGTGGAAGTGGTCGGGGGGACAGAGCAGGACGTCGAGCAGGCGGCCATACTCGGAGTCGACGCCCCAGTCGGGCTCGGCAGGCATCGCGGCATCGTAGATGAGTGACTTGATACGCCAACGCGTGGTGGTGACGGGCCAGGTGCAGGGGGTCTTCTTCCGCGACACGACGCGGCGGGAGGCGCGGGCGCCTGGGCGTGTCGGGCTGGGTGTGCAACCGGCGCGACGGAGCGGTCGAGGCCGTGTTCGAGGGGCCCGCGGACGCGGTCGGCACGCTGGTCGAGTTCTGCTCCCGCGGCCCCCGGGGCGCCGCGGTCGCCGCGGTGGACGTGCGCGACGAGCCGCCCGAGGGGCTGCGGGGCTTCGAGGTGCGGTAGGGGGGCGGGCGCCGGCGCCGCGCGCCGTCCCTCCGCACATTCGACATCCATTGCGCAATGTGCGGCGCGTCGGCGGGCCGGCGCCGTCGCGTAGAAGTCGCTGCTTTCGTTACGTACGTAACCCACGTGTCGGTGGCCCCTTGGGAGCCTCGCTCGTGTGCTCGGCGGCGAGGCATCAAGGGCGACGGTGGCGATCTGGGTGGCGGCGGCCCTGCTGGGCGGCTTCGCGCTGCTGCACCTGGCCGGTGGGCGCGGGTCTGAGGGTGGCGCGCCGGTCCGGATCGACCGGGCGCCGGCGCCCGCCGGCGCACGCGGCTCGCCGGGCGGCGGCGGCATCTACGTGCACGTCGCGGGGGCCGTGCGGCAGCCCGGGCTCGTCCACCTCGACGACGGCGCGCGCGTAGCGGAGGCGCTCGAGCGGGCCGGCGGCCCAGGTCCGCGAGCGGAGCTCGCGGGCGTGAACCTGGCGGCGCGGCTGGAGGACGGGCAGCAGGTGATCGTGCCGGTCCGAGGCGCCGGAGCAGCGGCGCCCGTGCCTGCGGCGCCCGGCGGAGCCGGCGGAGCCGCGCCGCCGGGCGCGGCCGGCGTGCCGAAGCCGAGCCTGGGAGCGGCAACGGTCGAGCAGCTCGACCAGATCGACGGCATCGGCCCGACCCTGGCGAAGCGAATCATCCAGTACCGCACGGAGCACGGAGGGTTCCGCTCGCTCGCGCAGCTGCGCGAGGTGGAGGGGATCGGCGAGAAGCGCTTCGAGGGCCTGCGCGAGGCGCTGCAGCCGTGACGGAGTGGCCGACGGAGCCGCGCCGCGCTCGACCGCGCGCCGCTGCGGCGCCGCCGCGCTCGGCCCGCTGCCGCCGTCCCCGCCGCACCTCGCCGGCCCGCTCCGCCTGCTCGCCCGGCGCCCCTGGCACGTCTCGGTCTCGGCCCTCGGCGCCGGGCTGGCGCTCGCCGAGGCGCGGCCGGCGGTCGCCCTGCTTGCCGCAGCCGCGGCCGCCGCCCTGCTGGCCTGGGCGGGTGCGCCTCGGCTCGCCGCCTTCGCCGCCGTGCTGCTCCTCGCCGGGGTCGCGGCGGGCGACCTTCGCCTGTCGGCCCTCGATCGCCCGGCCGAGCGGATTCGCGACGGCGACCCGCTCGCCGCCCGCGCCCACCTCCTCACGCCGCCCCGCCCGAGCCCCTTCGGCTCCTCGGCCGAGGTTCAGATCGCCGGTGGGCCGTTGCGCGGCGCGCGTCTGCTCGCCCGCGCGGCCCGCTGGTCGCCCCTGCCGCGCTCGCTCTCGGTGGGCGACGAGCTGGCCCTCGCCGGCACCCTGCGCGTCCTTCGGCCCGGCGGCGAGCCGTCCCCGGCGCGTTCGCGCGGCCCACCGTTCGACTACTCGGCATACCTGCGCCGGCGCGGCATCGCGGCCGAGTTGCTGCTCGACCGCGCGCGCCCGACCGGCCGTCGTCGCGGCGGCCTGGCCGGCGCGCTCGACCGCATGCGCGGACGGGCCGAGCGGGCGGTGGCCGCCGGGATGGGCGTGGACTCCGCGGCCCTGCTGCGCGGCATGGTCCTCGGCGAGGACGACCTAATCGACGACGCCACCCGCCAGGACTGGCGCGACGCCGGCCTCGCCCACCTGCTCGCCGTGAGCGGGCAGAACGTGATGCTGCTGTCCGCGCTCGCCCTGCCGCTGCTGACGCTCGCGGGCGTCGGTCTGCGCGCCCGCTTCCTCGTGGTCACCCTGCTGATCGCCGTCTACGTGCCGCTCGCCGGCGCGGGCCCGTCGCTCCAGCGCGCCGGGATCATGGGGCTCGCCGGGATCGTCGCCATGGCGTCCTCGCGCCCGGCCTCGCGCTCCTACGCGCTCGTGCTGGCCGCCACCGCGACGCTCGCCTGGAACCCGCGCGCCTGGGAGGACCCCGGCTGGCAGCTCTCGTTCGCGGCGGTCGCCGGGATCCTGGCGATCGGCGTGCCGCTCGGCGCGGTCCTGCGCAAGGGTGTAGACGAGCTGGGCGGCGGCGCGCTTCGCCGCCGCTCTCGCCGACGGCGTCGCGCTCACGGTCGCCGCCACGCTCTCGACCGCACCTCTGGTCGCCCATCACTTCGGCTGCGGTGCCGCTCGCCGGCCTGCCCGCCAACCTGCTCGCCCTGCCGGCGGTCGCTCCGGCCATGTGGCTCGGCATGCTCAAGGCCGCCCTCGGCCAGCTCGCCGCCGGGCCCGGGCCGCTGCGGGGCGCGTCCGCCGTCGCCTCCGCCCTCGGCGTGCTGGCCGACCTCCCCGTCGCCTACCTCTCAGCGCTCGGCCGGCGCTTCGCCGACATGCCCGGCGGCAAGCTCGCGGTGCCGCTCCGGTCGCCGGCGGCCGTCGGCGCCGCCTACGCCGCCCTCGCGGCGGGAGCGCTGCTCGCGCGCGACCGCGCCGCCAGGGCCGCCGCCCGCCTCCCGTGGCTCGCCTCGCGCTGGCGCGCCCTCCCGCGCGCCCGCCGCGCCGCCGTCCTGGTCGCGGCGCTCGCCGCGCTCGGCGCCGCCGCGGCCGCCCTGCTCGCGCCGCCCGGCCCGCCCGGCCACCTAACGGTCCGCTTCCTCGACGTCGGCCAGGGCGACGCCACCCTCATCCAGCATCCCGACGGCACCGCGGTCCTCTTCGACGGCGGCCCTCCGGAGGCCGGCGTCACCCGCCTGCTGCGCAGGGCGGGCGTGGGCCGGCTGGCGCTGGTGGTCGCCACCCATCCGTCGCGCGATCACCACGGCGGCCTCGCGGCCGTCCTGCGCCGCTTTCCCGTCGATGCGCTGCTCGACGGCGGCGACGGCACGCCCGACCCGACCTTCCGCGCGCTCGAGCGGCTCGCCGACCGGCGCGGCATCCCGCGCGTGCCCGCGATCGCGCCCCAGACCCTGACGCTGGCCGGCGGCGACCTCCGCATCCGCGTCCTGTCGCCGCCGCCGCGGCCGCCCGGGCCCGCGCCCGAGGACCCCAACCCGCGTGGGGTGGTCGCGATCGTCAGCTCCGGCGCGTTTCGACCTGATGCTCTCCGCCGACGCCGAGAGCGTCGCCCTGCTTCCGCTCGACCTGCCCGACGTCGACGCCATGAAGGTCCCTCACCACGGCAGCTCCGACCCCGGCCTGCCCGAGGTGCTCGCGCGCCTGCGACCCGAGGTCGCCGGCATCGAGGTCGGCCTCCACAACACCTACGGCCACCCGGCGCCGGGGACCGTCGAGGCGCTGCGGCGCGCGCGGGTGGCGACCTATCGCACCGACCGCGACGGCACCGTCACCCTCACCGTCGAGGACGACGGCATGCACGTCGACACGGAGCGCTGACCCCTCCGCGCCCGCGCCTAGACTCCTCCACCGTGGCCGACCTGAAGCCCGCCTACCTGATCCACGGCGACGACGACGCCAAGATCGACGCCTGGCGCGCCCGCGTGCGCAAGCGCGCCGAGCAGGAGCGCGGGCCGGGCGGGCTGGAGGTCTTCGACGCCCGCGCCAGCGATCCGTCGGAGGTGGTGGCGGCGCTGGCGGCGCTCACCTTCGACCCCGGCACCCGCTACGTGCTGGTCGACGACGCCGGCGCCTGGAAGGCCGGCGAGCTCGGCCCGCTCGAGGCGATCCTCGCCGACATGCCGCCCGACACCATCCTCGTGGCGATCGCCCGGGGCAAGGTCGTCAAGCAGCTCTGCAAGGCGATCGACAAGGCCGGCGGCGAGGTGCGCGAGTACACGGCGCCCAAGCCGTGGGAGCTGCCCAAGTGGATCCTCGAGCGCGGACGCGAGCTCGGCCTCCAGGTCGACGGCGAGGCCGCCAAGGAGCTCGTGGCGCTGGTCGGGACCGGCCAGCAGCGCCTCTCGCGCGAGCTCGAGAAGCTCGCTCTCGCGGTTCACCCGAGCACGAGCGTCACCACCGCCGACGTCGAGGCCTCGGCCGCCGGCGACACCGCTCCGCAGGTCTACGACCTCGCCGACGCCCTCGTGGCCGGCGACCTCAAGGCCACGCTCGCGCTCGCCGAGCAGCTCGAGTCGCACGGCGAGCGGCCCGGGCGCCTCGTCTATCCGGTCGTGCGGCGCCTGCGCGAGGTGCACCGGGCGGCGTCGCTGCTCGACCAGGGCGTGCCCGAGTCGAAGGTCGGCGAGGCGCTGAAGGCGCCGCCCTGGCTGGTCAAGAAGACCGTGGCGCGCGCCAAGAAGGCCGACCGCGCCGCCCTCGAGCGCGCCATCTGCGTCTTCGCCGACCTCGAGATCGACACGCGCGGCGGCGGCGACGTCCAGCTCGACGAGGACACCGCGTTCTCGCTCGCCCTGGCCCGCGCCGCGGGCTGAGCGTGGCGACGATCCGCTCCGCGACCGGCGCCGACACGCAGGCGATCGCCGACATCTACAACGAGGGCATCGCCACGCGGCTCGCCACCTTCGAGACCGATCCGCGCTCGGCGCAGGACGTCCAGGCCTGGCTCGTCGCCGGCGAGCGCCTCCCGCTGATCGTGGCCGAGGACGGCGGCGAGGTGCTCGGCTTCGCCCGCATCTCGGCCTACAGCGAGCGGCCGGTGTACGCGGGCGTGGGGGAGGTGTCGGTGTACGTCACCGAGCGGGCGCGCGGCCGGGGCCTCGGCACGGCCCTGCTCGAGGCCCTGCAGGACGGCGCCACGCAGCTCGGCTACTGGAAGCTGCTCGGCAAGCTGTTCCCCGGCAACGCCGCCAGCGAGGCGATGGTGCGCCGCTGCGGCTGGCGCGACGTCGGCCTGCACGAGCGGCATGCCCGCCTCGACGGGGAGTGGCGCGACGTCCTGCTCGTCGAGCGCGCGCTCTAGGGCGCGTAGGGGTACCACCACTCCTTCGGCGCGATCTTCGTCTCGATGTGGACGTGCTTGGTCTCCTGGAAGGCCTCGAGCCCCTCCTGGCCGAGCTCGCGCCCGAAGCCCGACTGCTTGAAGCCGCCGAACGGCCCCGCGTCGTTGTCGGTGAGCGGGTCGTTGATCCACACCGTGCCCGCGCGGATCTCGCGCATGCAGCGCACGGCCGTCTCGAGGTCGCGCGTGTAGACGTTCGCGCCGAGCCCGAACGGCGTGGAGTTGGCCAGCTCGATCGCCTCGTCGAGCGACGCGACCGGCACGATCGGCGCGACCGGGCCGAAGGTCTCCTCGCGCAGCAGGTCGGTCGAGGCGGGGGCGCCGGTGACGACCGCCGGCGCGTAGTAGTGCCCGCGGTCGAGCCCGGCGCGGTCGCCGCCCACGACCAGCTCCGCGCCGGCCGCCACCGCCGCCGCGACCTGGGCCTCGACCTTGGCGCGCTGCGGGGCCGACACCATCGGACCGACGTCGGTCGTCTCGTCGAGCGGGTCGCCCACGCGCAGCTCCCGCGCGTGGTCGGCGAACGCGCTCGACGAAGTCGTCGTAGACCTCGCGCTGCACGTAGAAGCGCTCGGCCGACGTGCACACCTGCCCCGCGTTGAGATAGGCGGCCCAGGCGCCGCCGCGGGCCGCGACCTCGATGTCGCCGGCCACGTCGGCGCAGACGATGAACGGGTCCTTGCCGCCCATCTCGAGGTTCATCCGCGCCACGCGCTGGGCGCAGGCCGCCGCGACCTTCTTGCCCGTCGCCACCGAGCCGGTGAACGCCACGCCGTCGATGCGCGGGTCCTCGACGAGTGCCGCGCCCACGTCACCGGCGCCCGCGACCAGGCTGACTGCGCCAGGCGGCAGGTCCGCGAAGCACTCGGCGAGCATCAGGGTCGAGACCGGGGTCAGCTCGGACGGCTTGGCGACGACCGCGTTGCCGGCGGCCAGCGCCGGCGCGAGCTTCCAGCCCAGCAGCAGCAGCGGGTAGTTCCACGGCACGATCGCGCCCCACACGCCCAGCGGCTCCTTGACGACGAGCGCCAGCTGCGTGGCCTCGATCGACGGGATCACGCGCCCCGCGAAGTTGCGGCCCATCTCCGCGTAGTAGTCGAAGGCGGCGGCCGTCCAGCCGACCTCGTCCGAGTTCTCGACGAGCGGCTTGCCGCCCTCGAGCGTCATCGCCCTGGCGAGCTCGTCGGTCAGCGCGCGCATCCGGTTCGCGACCTCGTGCAGCAGCTCGGCGCGCTCGACCGCCGGGGTCGCCCCCCAGCCGGGCGCGGCCTCGCGCGCGCCGGCGATCGCCGCGTCGAGCTGCTCCGGCGACGCCGTCGCAAGCTCCGTCAGCGTCTCCTCGGTCGCCGGGTTCTCGATCTCAAGCCCGGGTCCCTCACCCGCGACCTGCTCGCCGCGGATCAGCAGTCTCGTCTCCATGGGCGCGGACCCTAACCCGTCCGCCCGGCGGGCCTACCTGGGCGCGGAGAGGATGCCCTTCTTGACCGAGTCCGGCAGCGTGAAGATGTCGCCGAGCTTGCCGTCGTAGACGGGCAGCCTGTAGCGCTCGGCCACGTGCTCGATGTCGGCGAGGTCGCTCGCGTGCGCCTGCTGGCTGTCGAGCACGTCGCCGCCGCCCGCCGCGCAGGGCTGCGTCACGATCTCGGGCGGGTCCGGCAGCTGGGGACGCTCGAAGTCGGGCCGCCAGAAGTCGAAGCTGCGCCCGATGTTGTTGGCGAACTTCATGCGCGTGTTGAGGTCGCCGAGGCCGAACCGGTAGGAGATGAACTTCAGGATCGACTCGTGGCCGTAGAGACCGTGGTCGACCTCGAAGTGGTTGCGGTGCCAGCCGTAGCGGTCGCGCTCCCACGGCCACTTCTTCTTGCCGCGGCGCGCGTACGGGGAGACGGCGACCGCCGGCACGCGGAAGCCCATCTGGCCGAAGTCGTTCTCCGGGTTGTTGCTGGCGCGGTCGTCGGGGACGCGCGGCGGGCGCACGTGGTCGAAGAACCCGCCCCACTCGTCGTAGATCACGAACAGCGCGCCGCGCTGGTAGTTCTTCGAGTTGACGAAGGCGTTGACGACGTCGGCCATGAACGCCTGACCGAGCCTGACGTCGCCGAGCGGGTGCTCGTCGGCGGACAGCCCGTCGCCCCCGCTGCCGTCCTTGAACGGCGGGTCGACGATGGTGATGTTCGGCAGCGTGCCGTTGAAGCAGTCCTCGTAGTAGCGCGTGATCGGGTTGATCCAGGCGGCCGAGCGGCTGCCGAAGAGGGCGGCGAAGGGGAGGTCTGAGGCGTAGTAGCGCGCCGTCACGCCGCGGCCGATGGCGCGGTCGAAGATCGTCTCCCAGTTGTTGCCGCCCGGCGCGAGCGAGTTGGTCTTCAGCCCGCCGGACTGGGCCGACCACTTGTAGAAGCGGTTCGGCCAGGTGGAGGCCAGGATCGAGCAGAAGTAGCGGTCGTAGGTGGTGTAGTTGCGAGCCGCCTCGTGGATGTAGGCGAGGTCGCCCTGGTTGAAGTAGGTGAGGGCGAACTCGTCGTTTTGCGAGCCGGGCGCGAGGAAGCCGCCGTTGAGCTGCGCGCGCCCGGAGTCCCAGCCGTGGCCCGGGTCGGGGTGGCCGCAGCCCTTGTACTGGGTGCCGCCGGTGCCCAGCGTCGAGAAGTGGCGGGTCGGGATGCGCTGCCCGGTGGCGTCCGGGTAGCTCTGGCGCTGGCGGCCGTCGGCGTCCTTGAGCCAGCCGAAGTAGTGGTCGAACGACCGGTTCTCCATCATCAGGATCACGACGTGGTCGATCGGCGTGTTGCGCGGCGACGGCAGCGGGTTGCGCCAGGCGTGGGCGCCGGCGGCCTCGGCGAGGATGGTGGAGGCGGGGACAGCGGCGGTTCCGGCGATGCCCGCCGCGAGGGCCGTGCGCTCCAGGAATTCCCGCCGAGAGAGGTCGCTCTCCATCCCGGCTGCGACCCTATAACGCCGGGCACCCGCCGTGTGGCAGTCCGGTTAAGAAAGGCGCGAACGGATACGCGCGGCGCGGGCCTTCTTGCGGGCGCCGTTGTTACGGTGCAGCGCGCCGGACTTCACGGCCCGGTCGATGCGCGAGACGAGGCTACGGTGCTCGTCGTCGGCAGCCGAGGCGTCACCGGATCCGACGGCCGTCTCGAGGCGCCGGAACCAGGTCTTGACCTGCGAGGTGCGGCGCCGGTTCTCGAGGCGCTCGCGCTCCGCCCGGTGGATCCGCTTTTCTTGTGAAGGGATGTTGGCCATTTCGAAGCGTCGCCGAGTCTAGCGAGTGGCGACCAACGCCCCCGACCGGCCGGGTCATTCCCGCCGGCTCGCGCGCAACACAGCGTTCTTCTCGGTCGCCACCGGGCTGTCGCGCCTGCTCGGGCTGGCGCGCGAGGTCGTGGCCGCGAAGTACTTCGGCGTGACGGCGGCGATGTCGGCGTTCACGATCGCGTTCCAGGTTCCGAACCTGGTCCGGGCGCTGTTCGCCGACTCGGCGCTCCAGGGGGCGTTCGTGCCGGTCTTCACGGAGCTGCTCGAGAAGGGCCAGCGCCGCGAGGCGTTCAGGGTCGCCTCGAGCCTGTTCTGCCTGATCATGCTCGTGCTCGGCGCGGTGACGCTGCTGTTCGTCGTCTTCGCGCAGCCGATCATGAGCGTGTTCACGCCGGGCTTCGACGACCAGCCCGCGCTCCAGGACCTGACCGTCCAGCTCTCGCGGCTGATGTTCCCGATCGTGATGCTGCTGGCGCTGTCGGGCGTCGTAGTCGGGATGCTCAACTCGTTCGAGCACTTCGCCGTGCCCGCGCTCGCGCCGGTCGCCTGGAACCTGGTGATCATCGGCGCGCTCGTCGGCCTCGTCCCCGTGCTGCCGGACGGCGACGAGATCTACGCCTATGCGATCGGCGTCCTGGCCGGGACGGTCGTGCAGTTCCTGCTGCCGCTGCCGTGGCTGCGCGGGAGGGGAGGGCGGCTGACGCTGCGGCTCGACTGGCGCGACGAGAACGTCCGCCGCGTCCTCAAGCTGATGGTGCCGGTCACGATCGCGCTCGGCCTGATCAACCTCAGCCTGCTGATCAACTCGCTGTTCGCGACGCTCGTCTCCGACTCGGCGCCGGCCGCCATCGACAAGGCCTTCCGCGTCTACCAGCTGCCCCAGGGCCTGTTCTCGATCTCGATCGCGACGATCCTGTTCCCGACGCTGTCGCGCTTCGCCGCGCGCGGCGCCCACGACGACCTGCGCCGCACGATGGGCAACGGGATGCGCCAGATCCTCCTGCTGCTGATCCCGAGCGCGGTCGCGATGGCGGTCCTGGCCGAGCCGATCATCCGGCTCGTCTACCAGCGCGGCGCCTTCGGCCCGGAGGCGACCGACCTGACGTCGACGGCGCTGGTCTGGTGGTCGATCTCGCTGCCCTTCCAGGGCGTCAGCCTGCTGTTCTCGCGGACCTTCTTCAGCCTGCAGCAGCCGCGCGCGACGACCGTGCTGGCAGGGGTCAACCTGCTCGTCAACGCGGGGCTGTCGGCAGCGCTCTACGGGCCCTTCGAGATCGCCGGGATCGTGCTCGGCACCGTGGTCGGGACGATCGTGATGTGCGTGTCGCAGGGGCTGCTGCTGCGGCGCGAGCTGGGCGGGATCGAGGGCGGGCCCACCTTGGCGGCGGCGCTGCGGATGCTGGTCGCGTCCGCGCTGCTCGGCGGCGTGTCGTACGCGATCTGGTACGGGCTCGACTCGGCGCTGGGGCGCAGCTTCATCGCGCAGGCGGTCTCGGTCCTGACCGCGCTGGCGGCCGGCTTCGCGGTCTACGCCGCGGCCGTCTGGGTCATGCGGGTGCCAGAGGCGCACCAGATCAGGCGGCTGTTGATGAGTCGCGGCCGCTCGTAGCGGGAAGGGAACCCCCCATGCCCGAGGAGACGATGGATGTCGAGAAGCAGGTCGAGTGCCTGAACCGCGCGCTGCGGCTCCAGCTGCGTTCGGTGCTCCAGTACGCGCTCGTGTCGGGGAGCGTGATCGGGCTGGAGTACCAGGCCCACGCCGACAAGATGCGCGAGCACGCGACCTCCGAGCTGGAGGACGCGATCAGGCTGGTCGAGAAGGTCGCGGCGCTGGGCGGGGAGCCGACCACCGAGGTGGCGCCCCTGAAGTTCACCGAGCAGCCGGCGGAGGCCCTCCAGCGCTTGATCGACGAGGAGGGCGAGACGCTCGAGGCGCTCCAGGCGGCGATTGAGCCGACCGGGCGCGAGGCGGCCTCGGAGGCGGTCGAGCACAGGCTGGAGCACATGATCATGCGCAAGCAGGAGCAGGTCGACTACCTGCTGCGCGCGCAGCGGCGGCCCTGATCGCCCGCAGCTCGGCGGCGAGGGCCGCCTCGTCGCGGAGGTCCCACCAGGTGATCCGCACCACGCGCGTCCCTCGGCTCGCGAGGCGGCGATCCCTGGCGCGGTCGTTGCGGAACGCGCGGCGCGTGTGGTGCGCCGTCGCGCCGTCGACCTCGATCACCACGTCGACGTCCTCCCAGTAGGCGTCGACCTCGAAGCCGGCGAGGTTCACGTTGAACTGCGGCATCGGAAGGGCCTGGGTCTCGCAGAGCCGCTTGAGCGCGCGTTCGGCGTCGCTGCGCAGGAACTGCGGCTCGGGGCGGTAGGCGGCGAGCACGCCGCGCAGGCGCTTCGCGCCACGGCGGCCCGGCAGGCGGGCGAGCGTGCGCTCGATCGCGTGCAGGTCGAAGACGCGCAGGACCTCCGCCTCGTGCACGGCGCGGGCGAGCCGCTGCTCCGGCAGCACCTCCGCCAGGTCGACGAGCGTGCGCGCGACGCTGGTCACCGGAATGCCCCGCACGCTCGAGCGGTCCTCGGCGTGGATCAGGCGCGAGCGGTGGACGAGGATGCCGGCCCTCGACCTGCGTGGCGTGGGCACGGTCACCTCGAAGCGTGACGAGGACGAGAGCAGCCCCTCGGCCGCGCCTGCCGCCCGGTGGCTGAGCAGGGCGCCCGGGCCGCAGGCGAGCACGGCGGCCATGCGGCGCGCGTCGAGCGTCAGCGCGGTGTGGCCGACGGCGTACACCCCCGGGTAAACGCGCTGCAGAGCGTGCCGCTCCACGCGCGACCGCACCGCATGCTTCGACAGCCCGAGCTCGCGCAGCTGCGCCGAGGAAACGACGCCGTGCTGCCTGGTCGCCAGCGCCGCCAGGGCCGCGTGGTTGAGCTTGGTCGCGGCATATGCGCGACTTTCGACTGCCACCCGTCGATCGTCGCCAACCTCGACCGACCAGTGGCCCTCGCTTCGTTACGCCTGTGACAACGTCCTCGAACGCTTCCGTTGCCTCGGCCGCCGACGGATAGACCCGCGCGTGGACGACCAGGCCGTCCTCGACCCGCCAGATCCATCCGGTCGAGCCGGCCACGATCCGCGCCGGGGAGCGGGCGCTGACCCGGCCGGTCACGAGGATCCTGTCGCCGTCCTGGCGGTAGTCGCGCGGGACGATGCGCAGCTCGTCCCAGACCTCGGCCAGGTCGCGGAAGTACTGGCGCACGCCGTCGTGGCCCTGGTAGGGCTCGGTCCGGCCCGCGTGCTCGCCGGTGACGGCGCTGAACTCGACGTCGGGGCTCGAGTGGGCGAGCACGCGCTCGACGTCGCGCTCCGCGAAAGCCGCGAAGACCGCCCTCACCACGTCCATGTCGCTCTCCATCGCCATACTCGAATCCGTGGCCGCTCCCGCCGCCAACATCCGCAACTTCTCGATCATCGCCCACATCGACCATGGGAAATCCACCCTGGCCGATCGCATCCTCGAGATCACCGGCGCCGTCGACCCGCGCGACCACCGGCCGCAGCTGCTCGACTCGATGGACCTCGAGCGCGAGCGCGGCATCACTATCAAGGCCCAGGCGGTGCGTGTCGAATACACGGCGCGCGACGGCAAGCTCTACCGCCTCCACCTGATCGACACGCCAGGGCACGTCGACTTCACCTACGAGGTGTCGCGCTCGCTGGCCGCCTGCGACGGCGCGCTGCTGCTCGTCGACGCCAGCCAGGGGGTCGAGGCCCAGACCGTCGCCAACACCTACCTGGCGATCGACGCGGGGCTCGAGCTGATCCCGGCGCTCAACAAGATCGACCTGCCGGGCGCCGAGCCCGAGCGCGTGGCCGGCGAGATCCACGAGCTGCTCGGCGACGAGGAGGTGATCCGGATCTCGGCCAAGTCGGGCGACGGGGTCACCGAGCTGCTCGAGGCGGTCGTCCAGCGCGTCCCCTCGCCCGAGGGCGACCTCGACGCCCCCGCCCGCGCCCTCATCTTCGACTCGGAGTTCGACCCCTACCGCGGCGTCGTCGCGTACCTCCGGGTGGTCGACGGCGCGCTGCGCAAGAGCGACCGCCTGCTCGCGATGCAGACCGGCACCGAGGCCGACGCCGACGAGATCGGCTACTTCGGCCCCTCGATGACCCCGGTCGAGACGCTCCACGCCGGCGAGGTCGGCTACCTGATCACCGGCATCAAGGACGTCTCGCTGCTGCGCGTGGGCGACACGCTCACCGCCAAGGCGCGCCCCGCAGCCGAGCCGCTGCCCGGCTACCGCGAGGTCAAGCCGATGGTCTTCTGCGGCCTCTTCCCGGTCGACACCGACCAGTTCCCCGACCTGCGCGACGCGCTCGAGAAGCTGTCGCTCAACGACGCCGCGCTGTCCTGGGAGCCCGAGACCAGCCAGGCGCTCGGCTTCGGCTTCCGCTGCGGCTTCCTCGGCCTGCTCCACATGGACATCGTGCGCGAGCGGCTCGAGCGCGAGTACGACCTGGAGCTGCTCGCCACGACGCCCAACGTCGAGTACGAGGTCACGCTCACCGACGGCACGGAGCTGACCGTCCACTCGCCGAGCGAGATGCCCGACCGGGCCACGATCGAGGCGATCCGCGAGCCCTACATCAGGGCGACGATCCTGTGCCCGAAGGAGCACGTCGGCGCCGTGATGGAGCTCTGCCAGGAGCGCCGCGGCACCCACGTCGACATGACCTTCCTGTCGACCGAGCGCGTCCAGGTCCACTACGACCTGCCGCTCGCCGAGATCGTGCTCGACTTCTTCGACCAGCTCAAGTCGCGCACGAAGGGCTACGCCTCGCTCGACTACGAGCTGCTCGGCATGCGCGAGTCCGACCTCGTGAAGCTCGACATCATGCTCGCCGGCGACAAGGTCGACGCGCTCTCGATGGTCGTGCACCGCGACAAGGCCTATCCGGCAGGCCGCGCCCTGACGGAGCGCCTGCGCAAGCAGATCCCGCGCCAGCAGTTCGAGGTCGCCATCCAGGCCGCGATCGGATCGAAGATCATCGCCCGCGAGTCGGTCAAGCCGATGCGCAAGGACGTGATCGCCAAGTGCTACGGCGGCGACATCTCGCGCAAGCGCAAGCTGCTCGAGAAGCAGAAGGAGGGCAAGAAGCGGATGAAGCAGGTCGGTCGCGTCGAGGTGCCCCAGGAGGCGTTCCTCGCGGTCCTCGAGCTGTCGGGCGACGCGTGATCGTCCTCGTTCACGCGGGCGTCTGCGACGCCCGCATGTGGGACGGCTTCGACCTCCCCGGCGCCACCCCCCACGAGCTGCGCGGCTTCGGCCAGACGCCCCCGCCGCCGACCGGCGAGTTCTCCCATGCCGACGACCTGGAGGAGGCGCTCGGCGGCGAGCCGGCCGTGCTCGTGGGCTCGTCCTACGGCGGCTGGGTCTGCCTCGAGGTGGCGGCGCGGAGCCCCGAGCTCGTCACCGACCTGGTCCTGCTCGGTGCCCCGTTGTTCGACACCGAGAGCTGGTCCGATGAGGTCGAGGCCTTCGGTCGCGAGGAGGAGAGCCTGCTCGAGCAGGGCGACCTGCACGGCGCGGCGGTCCTCAACGCCGACTTCTGGCTCGAGAGCGACGAGCCGCGCGAGCGCGTCATCGAGATGCAGGAGCGCGCGTTCCAGCTCGACGCGGAGTCGGAGGCCGAGCCGGTCCAGGCCGAGTCGGTCGACCTGGGCGCGATCACCGCCCGCACCCTGGTCGCCGTCGGCGAGCTCGACAAGCGGGACTTCCACGAGATGGCGGCGCGGCTGACGGCCGAGATCCCGGACACGGAGCACGTCGTGATCGAGGGCGCCGGCCACCTGCCCTCGCTCGACCGCCCGGAGCACACGGCCCGCATCGTCAGGGAGTTCCTCGGGTGAGCGGCGACTGGTTCGTCGGCTTCCAGACCGGGTTGAAGGCAGACTTCTGGCGCGCCGCCGCCGAGCCGTGGGCCGACGCTGACGCGGCCGCCATCGCCGCCCTGCTCGACCTCCCGAGCGGGGCGCGCGTGCTCGACGCCCCCTGTGGCTCGGGCCGCATCGCGGTCCGGCTCGCCGAGCGCGGCCTCGACGTGACCGGCGTCGACATCTCGCCGCAGGAGATCGAGGCGGCCCGGGCGCGCGGATCGAGCGCAACCTTCGAGGTCGGCGACCTGCGCGAGCTCCCCGAGGGCGCCTTCGACGCCGTCGTCCAGTGGGGCAACAGCTTCGGCTACATGCCCTACGCGGGCACGCTCGAGGCGCTGCACAGCGCCGCGCGCGCCCTGAAGCCCGGCGGGCGCCTGCTCCTGGAGAGCGCCACCGTCGCCGAGTCGCTGCTGCCCGGCTACCGCCCCGAGCTGACCTACGAGGCAGGCGGGATAACGATGCGCGCGGTCAACGAGTACGACCCGCGCCAGAGCCGTGTGATCGGCGATTTCACCTTCGAGGACGCCTCCGGGCGGGTCGAGCGGGCGGAGGTGATCCACCACGTCTACACCGCCGGCGAGGTGGTCCGAATGCTGGAAAACGCGGGCTTCGAGGTGGAGACGCTGCTCTCGGATGCGGCCGACGGGACTCCGTATGCGCTCGGATCCGGCCATCTGATCGCGATTTCAAGGATTTAGCTCTCCCTTAAGACGCCGTCGTAGCTTGGCGGCCGTGACAACGGAAACCCTTACTCCTCCGCGCAACCCGCGCCGGACCCGACTCTCGATTCGCTCCAGCAGTTCCTCGACGGCATCGCGGCGACCCCGCTGCTGACCCGCGAGGAGGAGGTCGAGCTGTCGAAGCGCATCGAGCGCGGCGACCTCGAGGCGAAGGACCACATGATGCGCGCCAACCTGCGCCTCGTGGTCTCGATCGCCAAGCGCTACCGCAACCAGGGGCTTCCGTTCCTCGACCTGATCCAGGAGGGGACGATCGGCCTCGTGCGCGCCGTCGAGAAGTTCGACTGGCGCAAGGGCTGGAAGTTCTCGACCTACGCGACCTGGTGGATCCGCCAGGCGATCTCGCGTGCGATCGCCGACAAGGGCCGGACGATCCGGATCCCGATTCACATCGACAACGTGCTGAAGAAGCTCGACGGCGCGCAGCGCAAGCTCGAGGCCCAGGGCGACCGCGACCCGACGATCGAGGAGATCGCCGCGCTCGCCGGCGTCGACCCCGTCGAGGCCGACGTGATCATGCGCGCCGCCCAGCAGCTCGTCTCGCTCGACAAGCCCGTCGGCGACGACGGCGACGCGGCCCAGTTCGGCGACCTGATCCCGGACGAGTCGACGCCCAGCCCGTACGAGGCTGCGGCCGAGTCGCTCATGCGCCAGCGCCTGTCCGAGGTGCTCGAGCACCTGTCCTACCGCGACCGCCGCATCGTCGAGCTGCGCTACGGCCTCGGCAGCGAGCAGCCGCAGACGCTCGACCAGGTGGCCAAGCTGTTCGGCCTCACGCGCGAGCGCACCCGCCAGATCGAGGACGCGGCGCTGCGCAAGCTGTCGACGCTCGCCGAGGCACAGGCGCTGCGCGACGTCGCCTAGGGCCGCGCCGCCTGCAGCGCTTCCTCGGTGCTGCGGTAGACCTCGCCGCGGATCACCTGTCCGTCCCTGAGCACCCACAGGTGAACCAGGCGCGTGTCGAGCGGCACGCCGCTCGTGCGCCCGCGGCCTGAGATCCGCACCGCAACGACGATCGCGTCGCCCGCGTCGATGAACTGCTCCGGCTCGACGGTGTAGTCCTCGAACGCCTCCGGCCCCTCCTCGGCCGACCGCAGGAAGCCCTCGGGTCCCTGGCGGCTGCCGGCAGCGCTGCCCGGAGGGCGAGCCCGCCAGAGTCGCCCACCTCGGCTTCCGGCGCCATCAGCGCCGCCACCGCCTCGTACTCTCCGGCCGCGAAGAGCTCGTAGCCCTGGCGGACGAGCTCGACGTTCGCCTCCGACATCGCCTGCCGAGTGTGACGGATCTCACACTTGCCGTGCCCTAAGGCTGGGAAACAACCAGGGGCGATGTCCGAAGGCGCCAAGCTGTGGCGCAGGACCGTCCGCCGGCTGACCTGGTCGGTGGCCGTCGCCAACGGCCTGGGCGGCCTCTTGATGTTCCTGCTGCTCGGCTTCCTCGTCCCGTTCGCGCCCGAGGGCGCGGATCGCCACCTCGCGGTGAACGCGATTGTCGCGGGCATCTACCTCCCGGTGTCGCTCTGGGCCGGCACGGTCTTCGCCCTGCGGCGCGGGAAGGCGATCGAGCGCTGGCTCGACTCGGGGCTGCCGCCGACCCCCGAGGACCGCCGCCGCGTGCTCAGGTCGCCGGCCGAGATCGTGGCCATCTCCGCCGGCTTCTGGACGATCGCCGCGATCATCTTCACGGCGATCAACGTGCCGGCCGACGGCTGGGCGGCGCTCGTCGTGGGCGGCTCGATGCTGCTCGGCGGCGAGACCACCTGCGCTGTCACGTACCTGCTGCACGAGCGGATCATCCGGCCCGTGACCGTGCTCGCCCTGGCCGGCGCTCCCGCGCCCGAGCGGACGGGCCCCGGGGTCTCCGGCCGGCTGGCGATGGCCTGGTCGCTCGGCACCGGGATCCCCCTGATCGGGATCCTGACCGCAGCCACCGCGGGCATGGTCGACCCCGGCCAGGATCCCGCGCGGCTGGCCGGGGCGATCGCGTTCCTGGCCGTGATCGGCGTGATGGTCGGCTCGTTCGCCATCTCGATCGCGTCGCGCTCGGTCGCCGAGCCGATCGCGGCCGTGCGGCGGGCGATGGCGCGCGTGGAGGAGGGCGACTACGACTCCCGCGTGCCCGTGGACGACGGCAGCGAGGTCGGCCTGCTCGAGGCCGGCTTCAACTCCATGGCGGCGGGCCTGCACGAGCGCGAGCGGCTGCGCGACCTGTTCGGGCGCCACGTCGGCCGCGAGGTCGCCCAGGCGGCACTCGAGCGCGACGGCGACGTCGAGCTGGGCGGTGAGCTGCGCGAGGTGGCCGTCGTCTTCGTCGACGTGATCGGCTCGACCCGGCTGGCGATCCGCCGCCCGCCGCACGAGGTCGTGGCGCTCCTGAACCGCTTCTTCTCGATCGTTGTCGAGGAGGTGGAGGCGCAGTGCGGCTGGGTGAACAAGTTCGAGGGCGACGCCGCCCTGTGCGTGTTCGGCGCGCCGACCGCGCTGACCGACTCCGCGGGCGCGGCGCTGCGCGCGGCGCGCGCCATCAACCGCCGGCTCACGGGCGAGCTCGAGGGCGCGGCGGCCGGCATCGGCGTGTCGGCCGGGCCGGCGGTGGCCGGCAACGTCGGCACCGAGGAGCGCTTCGAGTACACGGTGATCGGCGACCCGGCCAACGAGGCGGCGCGGCTGTGCGAGCTGGCCAAGCGGCGCTCGGAGCCCGTGCTCGCCTCCGAGGCGGTGCTGCGGCGGGCCGACGCCGACGAGGCCGAGCTCTGGGAGCTGCACGACTCGGTGCTGCTGCGCGGGCGCGAGCAGGAGACCCGGGTGGCGGTGCCGCTGCGGCTGCGAGTCGCGGCCGGCGGGTAGGCTGCCGCCTCGCATGCCAGTCAACGAGCAAGCCAAGGGCAAGACCTACCCGCCCTACGAGTACGAGGTGGGCAAGGAGAAGATCAAGGAGTACGCCTGGGCCGTCGGCGAGGACAACCCGGTGTACTTCGACCGCGAGCAGGCCAAGGCGGCCGGCTTCCGCGACGTCGCGGCCCCTCCGATGTTCGCCGTGGTCTACTCCGGCGGGGCGGTCGGGCCGGCCGTGCTGGACCCGGACGTCGGCATCAACTTCGCGATGATGGTCCACGGCGGCCAGGAGTTCGTCTGGGGCGAGCCCGTCTGCGCCGGCGACACCATCACCACCGACACCAGCGTCAAGGACATCTACGAGCGCGGCGGGATGGGCTTCTACGTCTTCGAGTCGGTGTCGCGCAACCAGGACGGCCAGGAGGTCGTGCGCGGCACCTGGACGAACATCGTGAGGGGGGTCTGACGTGGAGGTCGAGCTGAAGGTGACGCCGGACAAGTACCTGCCGCATCGCTACGCCGGCGCGTCCGGGGACTTCAACCCGATCCACATCGACAGGGAGTTCGCCCAGCAGGTCGGCCTGCCGTCGAACATCCTGCACGGGCTCTACTCGATGGCGCAGGTGGCGCGCGCCTGCACCCAGGCCGCCGGCGGCGATCCGCGCTCGCTGCGGCGCCTGTCGGTCCAGTTCCGCGGCATGGGAATGCCCGAGCAGGAGATCGTGGTCAGCGGGTCCGCCAACGACCAGGGCGTCGTCGAGCTCGAGGCCGCCCAGGGCGACAGCAAGATCATCAAGAACGCCCAAGCCGAGCTGGCCGGCGCCTAGCGGCACTAAATTAGACGGCGTGGAGATCAACTCCCGCCAACGCTTCATCCTGCGCCGGCTCGTCCAGGCTCACGTCGAGCTCGACCAGCCCGTCGGCTCCAAGTGGATCGCCGAGCAGATCGACGTGCCCTGGGGACCGTCCACGGTGCGCGCCGAGCTGGCCCGGCTGGAGGAGGTCGGGCTGCTCGAGCACCCGCACACCTCGGCGGGCCGCGTGCCGACCGACCGCGGCTACCGCTTCTACGTGGACGAGCTGCTCGCCGAGGGCCCGCTGCCGGTGCCGCACCGCAAGGTCGAGCTCAGCGCCATGCGCCGCGAGGTCGACGAGGCGATGCGCGCCACCACCGAGCAGCTCTCGCAGGTGACCAACCTGCTGGCGCTGGTCACGGCACCGCCGATCGAGACGGCCACGATCCATCGCGTCGAGGTGCTGCTGCTCCAGCCGCAGGTGGCGATGGTCGTCGTGATCACCTCGACGGGCGGCGTCACCAAGCGCGTGATCTCCTACGAGGAGCCGGTCGACCTCGGGCTCGTGGCCTGGGCGGCCAGCTACCTCAACGAGGCGCTCGGCAACCTCGACGTCGGCTCCCGCGTGCTGCTCCAGCGCCTGACGGATCCCGCGCTCACGCCCGCCGAGCGCGACTTCCTCGCCACGCTCACGCCCGCCTTCACCGAGCTCGAGCAGACGGCCGAGAACAACCTGTTCATGGAGGGCGCCGCCCGGCTGCTGGCGGAGCACCGCTTCCAGGAGCTGTCGCAGATCGCCGGCCTGATGGAGGTGCTCGAGCACCGGCGGGCGCTGCTCGGCGTGCTGCGCGCCTCGCTGGCGGAGCCGAGCGTCTACCTGCGCATCGGCGAGGAGAACCCGACGCCGGCGCTCCAGTCCGTCTCGATCGTGGCCGCCAACTACGGCCTCGCCCGGCGCAACCTCGGCGCCGTGTCGGTGATCGGACCCGTGCGGATGGACTATCCCGGCGTGATCGGCGCCGTTCGCGACGCGGCGCGTGAGCTGTCGCGCTTCGTGGCCGAGGTGTACGACGAGTGAGGCGCGACCCCTACGACGTGCTGGGCGTCGCCCGCGACGCCTCCGACGGCGCGGTGAAGAAGGCGTTTCGCGCGCTCGCCCGCGAGCTGCACCCCGACGTCAACAAGCACGACCCCGAGGCCGAGGAGAAGTTCAAGGAGGCCGCCGAGGCCTACGAGATCCTGTCCGACTCCGAGCGGCGCGCCACCTATGACCGCTACGGCTTCGACGGCCTCGACTCGCGCGGGTTCGCGTCCGCGGCGCACGGCTTCGGCTCGTTCGCCGACATCTTCGACGCGTTCTTCGGCGGCGATCCGTTCGGCGCGTTCGGCGGCCGCGCCGCCGCCGGCCGCGTCCAGGGCGGCGACGTCGGCGTCGAGGTCGAGATCTCGCTCGCCCAGGCCGCGACCGGCGCCGGCGTCCAGGTCGCCTACGACCTGGTCGACGCCTGCGAGCGCTGCGGGGGCAGCCGCGCCGAGCCCGGCTCGGACGTGCACGTCTGCGGCAACTGCGAGGGCGCCGGCCGCATCCGCGCGGTGACGCGCACCGCCTTCGGCCAGCTCGTGCGCGAGCAGGTCTGCGAGGTCTGCGGCGGCGAGGGACGCGTGCCGGCCCGGCCCTGCACCGCCTGCTCGGGCCGCGGGCGCAAGGCGGTGCGCAAGACGCTCGAGGTCGAGGTCCCGGCCGGCATCGCCGACGAGCAGCGCATCCGCCTGACCGGCCGCGGGCACGCCGGGGAGCGCGGCGGACCGCCCGGCGACCTGTACGTGCTGGTGCGGGTCGCGGCGGACGAGCGCTTCGTGCGCGACGGCAACGACCTCGTCAGCGTCGTCGACGTCCCGGCTCCCGCCGCGGCGCTCGGGACGACGGTGAGCGTGCCGACGCTCGACGGGGACGAGCAGGTCGACGTCAAGCCGGGCACCCAGCCGGGCACGGTCGTGACGCTGCGCGGCAAGGGCATGCCCGCCATCGGCCGCCGCGGCCGCGGCGACCAGCAGGTCGTGCTGAACGTCGTGGTCCCGCGCAACCTGAGCGATCGCCAGCGCGAGCTGCTGACGGAGCTGCGCGACTCGCTCGGCGACGACAACCTGCGCGAGCAGGCCGACGAGTCGATCGTCGGCAAGCTGCGCCGCGCGTTCCGCTGATCCGGCTGGCCTTCCGCGCGCCCGCGGACGCGGCCGAGCAGGTGCTGGCCGCGCTGCTCGAGCTGGCTCCCGGCGGGGTCGAGCAGGTCGACGGCGACGGCTGGGTCGAGTACGCGCTCTACGGCGCGCCCGGCGAGCTGCCCTCGTACCCGGACGGCGAGGCCGACGTGGCCGGTATCCGCGTGAGCGTGCGCGGCGAGCCCGTCGCCGACGACTGGGGCGAGCGCTGGAAGGAGTTCCACGAGCCCGTGCTCGTGGGCGGGCGGCTGTGGGTGCGCCCGCCCTGGGCGCCGCCGCGCCCCGGGGCGCTCGACGTCGTCGTCGACCCCGGTCAGGCGTTCGGCACGGGCGCACACCCGACCACGAAGCTGTCGCTCGAGCTGATGCTCGAGCTCGACCCGGGCGGCTCGTTCGCCGACCTCGGCTGCGGCTCCGGCGTGCTGGCGATCGCAGCGGCGAAGCTCGGCTTCGCGCCGCTGGTCGCGGTGGACAACGAGCTCGCCGCCCTGGACGCGACGCGCGCGAACGCCGCCGCCAACGGCGTCGAGCTCGACGCCGTCGAGCGGGTCAACCTGCGCGAGGGACCGGCGCCGGCCGCCGACACGGTCGCCGCGAACCTGGTGCGGCCCCTGCTCAGGGAGCTCGAGCTGGCGGGCCGCCCGCGCGCGGCGATCCTGTCCGGCCTGCTGGAGGACGAGGCCGACGAGTTCGCCGCGGCGTTCGACCTCCGCGAGCGCCGCCGGCTGGTCGAGGGCGGCTGGGCGGCGCTGCTGCTGAGGTAGGGTCGCCGCATGCGGTTCGTGGACCTGAGCGCGCCGATCACGCAGAGCCCGGCCGAGCTGCCCGACCCGCTGCGCACCGACATCGAGTTCCACGACCACTCCGAGGGCGCGCGCCAGATCGAGGCGCTGCTGGGCGTCCCGGCGCGGCTGCTGCGCGACGGCGAGGGCTGGGCGACCGAGACCTTCACGCGCTTCGGCACGCACAACTCGACGCACGTCGACGCGCCCTACCACTACAACTCGCGGATCGGCGGCGAGCCGGGGGAGACGATCGACGAGCTGCCGCTCGAGTGGTTCTTCTCCGACGGCGTCGTGCTCGACATGACGGCCAAGGAGGACGGCGACGCGGTTGACGTGCCGGACGTGCAGGCCGAGCTCGAGCGGATCGGGCACGAGCTGGCCGAGCTCGACATCGTGCTCGTGCGAACCGGCCGCGACGCATACATCGCCGAGCCGGGCTACATGGGGCTCGGGCCGGGGGTCACGGTGGCCGCGACGCGCTGGCTGTTCGAGCGCGGCGTGCGCGTGATGGGCATCGACGCCTGGGGCTGGGACCAGCCGCTCCACGTACAGGCCCAGCAGGCGATCGAGCGCGACGAGCCGGGCGTGTTCTGGGCCGCGCACCAGGCCGACCTGCCCTACTCGCAGATCGAGCGGCTGGTCAACCTCGACCAGCTGCCGCCGACCGGCTTCAAGGTGGCCTGCTTCCCGCTGCGCCTCGTGGGCGGCAGCGCCGCGCCCGCGCGCGTCGTGGCGGTCCTGGCGGACTAGGCGGCCAGGACCGCGACCTGGTAGCGGCTGAAGACCGGGTCGCGCGTCACGATCGTGAGGCCCTCGAGCTGGGCCTGGGCGACCAGCATGCGGTCGCAGGGGTCGCCATGGTGGCGCGGCAAGCGCGCCGGCGGCGCACGGCGTGCGCGACGGTGATCGTCGAGCGGGGCGAAGCCGTGCTCGACCGCGGCACGTCGGCGAGCTCGAAGCCGAGCCGCAGACTTTCCGCTGGCCACCTTGATCTCCGTCTCCCAGACGCTCGCCGCGCTCACCAGGACCTCGGATTCTCGGGCGACGCGATCGCGCTCGCGGCGGCGATCCGCGAGTCGCGCTGCCGTCGGCCCACCAGATGCAGCACGTGCGTGTCGAGCAGCAGCCTCAATCGAGCATGCCGAAGTCGCGCGCCATCTCGCTCGTCGTACTCGTCGAAGCCGCGGCGATCTCCATCCAGCCCTTGCCTTTCGCCCAGCCCGGCTCGCGCGGCTTGCGCTCCGGCTCGACGCGCACCAGCCGCGCGACGGGCTCGCCGTTGCGCGCGATCACGATGTCCTCGCCGTCCTCCACCTCTTGGAGAAGTCGGGAGAGACGCGTCTTCGCCTCGTGCACGTTGACCTGCTTCATGACTTAGCTAAGGTTAGCCAATGGCCACAGATCGGTCCACTCGTGATCGGGCCGCTCCGGGCCGGGCGCCCGCTCCTGCTTGCGGTTGACCCAGACGGTGCGCAGGCCGACCTCCTGCGCCGGGCTGATGTCGTACTTGAACCCGAAGGCCACGTGCAGGATCTGCTCGCGCGGCACGTCGATCTCGCGCAGCGCCGTGTCGAAGGGGAGCGTCGACGGCTTGTAGGCGCGGCAGTCCTCCGCCACGGTCACGCCGGCGAAGTCGACCTCGAGGTGGCGCAGGCTGTGCTCGATGATCGCGCGGTCGGTGTTGGAGATGATCCACAGCCGCAGGCCCGCCTCGCGCGCCGCGCGCAGGGCCGGGACGGTGTCAGGGAACGGCTGCCAGCTCTCCATCGCGCGGGCGAGCTGCTCGCCCTCCTGCTCGTCGAGCCGGTAGCCGCGCTCGCCGGCCCAGGCGGCCAGGCTGTCGGCCAGGACGTCGCGGTAGCAGCGCCAGTCGCCCTGGATGCGCTCGAACTGGAGCGCCTCCCAGCGCTCGCGCAGCTCGCGCGCCGGCGGCGGGTCGGGCTCGTGGCGGCGCGCCAGCTCGTACAGGAACGATCCGACGCCGCCCTCCCAGTCGATCAGCGTGCCGTAGCAATCGAACGTCGCGACCCGGGTTGAGCTCATTCGTGAGTCCTACACTAGGAGCGGATGTCGCTGCTCGATCAGATCCAGGACGACGTGAAGGGCGCCATGAAGGCCGGCGAGCGCGACCGCGTGCACGCGCTGCGGCTGATCGTCAACGAGCTCCAGAAGGCCGCCAAGGAGAACGGCGCCGACGAGGTCGAGGTGCTCCAGCGCGAGCGCAAGCGGCGCATGGAGGCGGCCGAGGCCTATCGCGAGGGCGGGCGCGCCGACCGCGCCGAGGCCGAGGAGCGCGAGGCCGAGATCATCGGCTCCTACATGCCCGAGCCGATCTCCGACGACGAGCTGTCGGCGATCGTGGGCGACGCGATCGCCCAGTCCGGCGCCAGCTCGCCCAAGGAGATGGGCCAGGTGATGTCGCTGGTGATGCCGCAGGTGAAGGGCCGCGCGGACGGCAAGCGCGTGAGCGCCGCCGTCAGGGAGAAGCTCTCCGTCTAGTGCGCACGCAGCTGGAGCTTCCGAACGAAGTGGCCGCCGAGCTGGCCGGGCCCGGGGACCAGGTCATGAAGACGCTCGAGGAGCACCTCGACTGCGAGGTCTACCTGCGCGGCAACGTGCTCACGCTCGACGGCGACGACGAGGCCGTGGGGATGGGGCGGACGGTGATCCGCGAGCTGACCGACCTGGTGCGCGCCGGCCACGAGATCGCTCCCGGGACGATCGAGGCGATCGCCGGCGCGCTCGACCGCCACGAGAGCCCGAGCCGGATCCTCGAGGACGTCGTGTGGCGCCACCGCGGCCTCAAGGTCGCTCCCAAGACCGTCAATCAGAAGCGCTACGTCGACGCGATCCGCGGCCAGACGATCACCGTCGGGATCGGTCCTGCCGGCACCGGCAAGTCCTTCCTCGCGGTGGCGATGGCGGTCGCGGCGCTGTCGCGGCGCGAGGTCAACCGGATCGTGCTGACCCGCCCGGCGGTCGAGGCCGGCGAGCGGCTCGGCTTCCTGCCCGGCGACATCGCCGCCAAGGTCGACCCCTACCTGCGCCCGCTGTTCGACGCGCTCTACGACATGCTCGAGCCCGAGCGCGTCAACCAGCACCTCGAGCGCGGCGTGATCGAGGTCGCGCCGCTCGCATTCATGCGCGGTCGCGCGCAACCGCTCGGCCGACAGGTGCTCACGCCCGGCGGCTTCCGCCCGATTGGGTCGCTCGACGTCGGCGACCTCGTCGATCGGCGCGAACGGCCGCGCGACGCCGGTGCTCGGCGTGTACCCGCAAGGCCGGAAGGAGGTCTTCCGCGTCCGGACACAGGACGGCGCGTCGACCCTCTGCTGCGCGGAGCACCTGTGGTTCGTCACCACCCCGGACGACCGCCGGCACGGCAAGGCAGGCCGCGTGCTCGAGACGCGCGAGATGATCGGTCGGCTGCGTCGCAAGCACCAGCACCGCTACGAGCTGCCACTGGTCAGCGCCCCTGTCGAGCTGCTGCCAGCGCCCGTGCCGATCGAGCCGTACGCGCTCGGCCTGCTGCTCGGCGACGGTTGCCTGACGACCTCGACCACTCCAAGCTTCGCGACTACCGACTCCGAGCTCGCCGAGGCGCTCGAGGCTGCGTTGCCTGGGATCGAGCTCCGCCGCAAGAGCGCGGTCGACTACGTCTTGCGCAACGCCGAGGGCGGGCGCGGAGGTGTGATCGTGGCCAATCCGGTCAGCGAGATCCTGCGCGAGCTCGGGTTGGCAGGCACGCGCTCCTCCACGAAGTACGTGCCCGATCGACTACCTCTACAACAGCCCTGCGACGCGGCTGGCGCTGCTCCAGGGGCTACTGGACAGCGACGGAGGTCCGGTCAGGCAACGCGGACGCACCTGCCGCGTGCAGTACACGACCTGCTCTGAGCAGCTGGCCGACGACGTCGTCTTCTTGGTCCGCTCACTCGGAGGGGTTGCGTATGCACGGCGGCGGGCGGCAGCGGGCCGCCCACCGGGCTTGGTGCGAGGCCGGGCGGTCCATCACCGTTGGGATGCTCATGTCCTGGACATCCGGCTGCCGGCCGGCGTGAAGCCCTTCCGACTGGCGCGCAAGCGGGACGCCTACGGCGCGGACGGCGGTGGCCGGCCGATGCGCTTCATCGAGGAGATCGAGCGGGCGGGCGAGGCCGAGACCGTCTGCATCCAGGTCGCGGCGGAGGACTCCCTCTACGTCACCGACGACTTCCTGGTGACGCACAACACCCTCAACGACAGCTTCATCATCCTCGACGAGGCCCAGAACACGAGCCCCGAGCAGATCAAGATGTTCCTCACGCGGCTCGGGTTCAACTCGAAGATGGTCGTGACCGGCGACGTCACCCAGATCGACCTGCCGCGCGACGAGGCCTCAGGGCTGCTCGTGATCGGCGACATCCTCAAGGAGGTCGAGGGCATCGAGTTCGTGCGCTTCGGCGGCGAGGACGTCGTGCGCCACAAGCTCGTGCAGCGCATCGTGGCCGCGTACGGCGAGTACGCGGAGAAGCAGGCGCCCGCCCTGCGGGCCCAGCGGCGCAAGCAGCAGGGCTGACGAGCTGATCCAGCTCGAGGCACCGGAGGAGCTGCGCGCGGCGGCGCTCGCCGCGCTCGCGGCGGCCGGGGTGCGCGACGGACATCTGGCGATCGAGCTCGTCGACGAGGCGCGCATCCGCGAGCTCAACCGCGTGTACCGGGGACGCGACAGCCCCACGGACGTGCTGTCCTTCCCTGTCGATGAGAGCGGGCCTGTGGCCGAGCCGCGCGAGCTGGGGGACGTCCTGATCTGCCCCGAGCACACCGAGGACCTGACCGAGGCGGTCGTGCACGGGGTGCTCCACCTGTGCGGCTACGACCACGAGACCGACGACGGCGAGATGCTCTCGCTCCAGGCGCGCGTGCTGGAGGCCCTGTGACCCGCTCGGGCTTCGTGGCGCTCGCCGGGCGGCCGAACGCCGGCAAGTCGACGCTCGTCAACCGGATCGTCGGCGACAAGGTCGCGATCGTGTCCGACAAGCCCCAGACCACCCGGCGCGAGATCCGCGGGATCGCGACGGGCGCCGACTGGCAGCTCGTGCTGGTCGACCTGCCGGGCGTGCAGCGCCCGCGCGACCCGCTCACCGAGCGCATGCAGCGCCGTGTCGAGAGCGTGCTCGCGGACGCAGACGCCGTGCTGTTCGTGCTCAACGGCGAGCAGCGGATCGGGCCGGGCGACCGCTTCATCGCCGCGGCGATCGCCAACGTCGGGGTCCGCGCCGTGACCGCGCTCAACAAGGTCGACCGGCTCGACCGCCGGCGCACCGTGACCGCTCTGGACGCCGCGGCCGGGCTGGGCGTGGAGGGCGAGATCTTCCCGATCAGCGCTCGCAGCGGCGCGGGAGTGGAGCCGCTCGTCGAGCACCTGGTCGCCCTGCTCCCGGAGGGGCCGCTCCTCTACCCGCGCGACGAGGCGAGCGACCAGCCGGAGCAGCTGCGCATCGCCGAGCTGGTGCGCGAGCAGGTGCTGCTGCGCGCCCGCGAGGAGCTGCCGCACGCGGTCGAGGTGGAGATCGACGAGCTGGAGGAGCGCGAGGACGGGCTGCTCGTGGTGCGCGCGCGGGTGTGGGCGGAGACCGAGTCGCAGAAGGGCATCCTGATCGGCGCGGGCGGGCGCATGGTCAAGGCGATCGGGACCGGGGCGCGCAAGGAGATCGAGCGGCTGCTGGGCCGCCGCGTGCACCTCGACCTGCGCGTGCGCGTGCGCAAGGGCTGGCGGCGCGACGAGGCGCTGCTCGACCGGCTCGGCATCGAATGACGCTCGAGCGGATCGTCGACTACCTGAGCCGGATCGAGGAGCGGATCGTCGACGAGGTGCGGCCGATGGGCCAGGTCACCGCGCTGCTGACCCCGAGCCTGCCGCTGGTCTGGCAGCTCAACGCGGTTCGGGTCGAGGACCGCGAGGCGGACGTCGCGGAGCTGAAGGCCTCTGCGGACCGGGCGCTCGGCCACGCGTCGCACCGCAAGCTGGTCGTCCACGACGAGGAGCTGGGCGACCGGCTCGCGCCGCTGCTGGCGCGCGACGGCTGGAACGTCTACCGCCTGCTCGTGATGGTGCGCGACCGCGAGCCCGAGCGGACGGCGCCGGCGGGCGCCGGGGGAGAGGTCGAGCGCGCCAGGGGCGCGGCTGCGCTGGCGGCCTTCCGGCGCGAGCAGCCCTTCGGCTGGCAGGAGGAGGCCGTGCAGCAGCTGGCGGCGATGGACGACCGCTACGGGCGCGCCGTGCGGGCGCGCGACTTCGCGTCGCCCCCCGAGGAGCCGGCCGCCGCCTGCCGGCTCTACACCGCAGAGGGCCTGGCCCAGATCGACGAGGTCGGCACGCTCGAGCGCCGCCGCGGCCGGGGCCATGCCACGGCCGCCGTGCTGGCGGCGGTCGACGCGGCGCGCGCCGAGGGCGCGGACCCGATCTTCCTGCTCACCGACGCCGCGGACTGGCCCCAGCAGCTCTATGCACGGCTCGGCTTCAGCCCGGTCGGGCAGCTCTACGAGTTCCTCAAGCTGCCGCTCGGCGGGCGCGGCTGACGGCGCTCGGGCTGACCGGGAGCCGTCCCCTACATAATCAGGGGCCGGATGGACCTGACCCCCTGCATAGTCCAGGACGCCCGCACCGGCGAGGTGCTGACGCTCGCCTACATGAACGACGAGGCGCAGCGGCGCACGCGCGAGAGCGGCGAGCTGTGGTTCTGGTCGCGCTCGCGCCAGGAGCTGTGGCACAAGGGGGAGACCTCGGGCAACGTGATGCGCCTGCGGGCGCTGCGCTACGACTGCGACGAGGACACGCTGCTGGCGCTGGTGGAGCCGGCCGGCCCGGCCTGCCACACCGGCGAGCGCACCTGCTTCTACCGGGGCGACATGGACCCCGAGCCGGCCGAGGCGCTGGCGGCGCTCGAGCGCACGGTGGACGAGCGGCGCGCGGCCGACCCCGGCGCCAGCTACACGGCGGCGCTGCTGGCCGACCCCGAGCGGATCGGGGCCAAGGTGAACGAGGAGGCCGAGGAGGTCTCGCGCGCCGCGGCGAGCGAGTCCGACGAGCGCGTCGCCGAGGAGGCCGCCGACGTCCTCTACCACCTGACCGTGCTGCTGGCCGCCCGCGGCCTCGGGCTGGCGGACGCCTTCGAGGTGCTCAATGAGCGTCGTCGCTGACCTCGAGCTCACTCCCGGGCTCGACGAGGTGCGCGAGCTCGCCCGGACGCACAACCTGGTGCCGCTGCGGCACACGTTCATCGCGGACTGCGAGACGCCCGTGTCGGCCTACCTGAAGCTGCGCGGCGACGGCCCCTCCTTCCTGCTCGAGTCGGCCGAGCAGGGCCAGCGGATCGGGCGCTGGTCGTTCCTCGGCTGCCGCCCGCGCGCGACGATCCGGATGTCGCTCGGCGACCATCCCGACCCCTACGCGGCCGTCGCCGAGGAGCTCGGCCGCTACCGGATCGCGCCGCTCGAGGGCCTGCCGCCGTTCGCGGGCGGCGCCGTCGGCCTGTTCGGCTACGACCTGGTGCGCAGCGCGGAGCCGACGGTGGGGGAGCCCAACCCCGACGAGGCCGGCATCCCCGACCTCGCGCTGATGGTCACCGACGTGCTGCTCGCGTTCGACCACCTGCGCCACGAGGTGACGATCCTGGCGAACGTCCTCGCCGGCGACGACCTGGAGTCCGCCTACGGGCAGGCGGCGGCGGCGATCGCGGAGGTCAAGGAGCGCCTGGCCGGCCCCGTGCCGCAGATCGGGCGCGGCAAGCGCGAGCCGCCCGAGTACACGTCGAACATGGGCCCGGAGGGCTTCGCGGAGGCCGTCGAGCGCACCAAGGAGTTCATCCGCGCGGGTGACGCCTACCAGGTGGTGCCCAGCCAGCGCTGGACCGCCGATTGCCCGGTGGACGCGTTCTCGATCTACCGCGGCCTGCGCGCGATCAACCCGAGCCCGTACATGTACTTCCTGGACTTCGAGGACTTCGAGATCGCCGGCGCCTCGCCGGAGTCGCTGGTCAAGGTGACCGGGCGGCGCGTCGAGCTCAAGCCGATCGCAGGGACGCGCCCGCGCACGGGCTCCGACAGCGAGCTGACCGACGAGCTGCTCGCCGACGAGAAGGAGCGCGCCGAGCACGTGATGCTGGTGGACCTCGGCCGCAACGACCTGGGGCGGGTGTGCGAGTACGGCAGCGTCCAGGTCGACGAGCTGATGGCCGTCGAGCTCTACTCGCACGTGATCCACATCGTCTCGTCGGTGTCGGGGACGATGCGGCCGGAGGTCACGCCGATGGACGCGATGCGCGCCGCGCTGCCCGCCGGGACGCTGTCGGGAGCGCCCAAGATCCGCGCGATGCAGATCATCGACGAGCTCGAGTCCGTCAAGCGCGGCCCCTACGGCGGGGCGGTCGGCTACCTGTCCTACACCGGCGACCTCGACACCTGCATCAACATCCGCTCGACCTTCGTGCGCGACGGCACCGCCTACCTGCAGGCGGGCTGCGGGATCGTCGCCGACTCCGACGCGGGCGACGAGACGCGCGAGTCGGAGGCCAAGGCGGGCTCGGTGATGGACGCGATCAGGCTCGCCTGCGAGCAGGCCGACTGGGCATGAACGTCCTGGTCATCGACAATTACGACTCGTTCACCTACAACCTCGTCCAGTACCTGGGCGAGCTCGGGTCCGAGGTGGAGGTGCTGCGCAACGACGTCGACGCGCTGCTGGAGCGCGAGCCCGACCGCGTGATCGTCTCGCCAGGGCCGTGCACGCCGGACGAGGCCGGGCTGTCGATGCGCGCGGTGCGCCACTTCGGCGAGCGCGGCACGCGGGTGCTCGGCGTCTGCCTCGGGCACCAGTCGCTCGCGCAGGAGTTCGGCGGCGACGTCGTGCGCGGGGAGCCGGTGCACGGCAAGACCGCCGAGGCCGAGCACGACGGCAGGACGATCTACGAGGGGCTCGAATCCCCGCTCGTGGTCGGTCGCTACCACTCGCTCGTCGTGGCGCCCGGGGGGCTGCCCGACGTCCTGCACGTGTCGGCGCGGGCGGGCGACGTGATCATGGGCCTGCGCCACGCCGAGCTGCCGGTCGAGGGCGTGCAGTTCCACCCCGAGTCGGTGCTCACGCCGCAGGGCAAGCAGATGCTGCGAAATTTCCTCGCGTCGCGCGTCGCGTGAGCAATCCGATACTCACGGACGCGATCGACCGCCTGGCGGGCGGGGAGGACCTGCCCGCCGCGGACGCCGCGCGCGTCCTGCGCGAGGTGATGGAGGGCAACGCCGAGGAGGCCGAGACCGCCGCGTTCCTGATCGCGCTGCGCACCAAGGGCGAGACCGTGCACGAGATCGCCGGCCTGGCCGCGACCATGCGCGAGCTCGCGCTGCCGGTCCGCGTCGCCGGCGACCTCGTCGACACCGCCGGCACCGGCGGCGGGCGCCCCACCTTCAACGTCTCGACCACCGCCGCCTTCATCGCCGCGGGCGCGGGCTGCCGGGTCGCCAAGCACGGCAACCGCTCTGCGACCAGCCAGTCCGGCTCGGCCGACGTGCTGGAGGCGCTCGGGGCGCGCATCGACCTCGAGCCTGACGAGGTGGCGGGCTGCATCGAGGAGGTCGGCTTCGGCTTCATGTTCGCCCCCAAGCACCACGCCGCGACCCGCTTCGTCGTCCCCGTGCGCAAGGCGCTCGGCGTGCGGACGATCTTCAACTTCCTCGGCCCGCTGACCAACCCGGCGGGCGCGCGGCGCCAGGTGATCGGCGTCTCGGACCCCTCCAAGCTCGAGACGCTCGCGGCCGCGCTGGCGGAGCTCGGCACCGAATCTGCCCTGGTAGTGTCGAGCGCGGATGGCCTCGACGAGTTCTCGGTCGCCGGCAGCACGAGAGTGGTCGAGCTGAGGGACGGCCACCTGTCGAGCTACGACGTCTCGCCGGACGAGGTGGGCCTTGAGCCTGCCGGCGACGGTGCGGTGGCGGCCGGCGACCCGCAGCAGAACGCGCGCGTCCTGCGCGACGTGCTGTCCGGGACACCGGGCACCGAGCGCTCGCTCGCGGTCATGAACGCCGCCGCCGCGATCTACGTCGGCGGCCGGAGCGACTCGATCGCCGCGGGCGTGGAGCGCGCGCAGGAGTCGATCGACTCGGGCGCTGCGTCAGGCGTCCTGGACGCCTGGCTGGAGCGGGCCAGGTGAGCGTGCGGCTCGAGGAGCTGGTCGGGGCGACCCGCCAGGCGGTCGACCGCCGCAAGCGCGAGCGCCCGCTCTCAGAGCTCGAGCGCGAGGCCGGCTCCCAGCCCGAGGGCCGCCCCTTCGCGGAGGCGCTGTCGCGCCCCGGCACCTCGCTGATCGCCGAGCACAAGCGGCGCTCGCCGTCGGCGGGGACGATCCGCGAGGGCGCGAGCTGCGCCGAGCTGGTCGGCGCCTACGAGCGCGGCGGCGCCGCCGCGCTGTCCGTGCTGACCGAGGAGAGGCACTTCGGCGGCTCGCTCGATGACCTGCTCGAGGCGCGCGCGGCGAGCGAGCTGCCCGTGCTGCGCAAGGACTTCACGATCGACCCCTACCAGCTCTACGAGGCGAAGGCCGCCGGCGCCGACGCGGTGCTGCTGGTGGTGGGGGCGATGCGCCCCGACGAGCTGGCCCGGCTGTACCGCGAGGCGCACGCGCTCGACCTCGACGCGATCGTCGAGATCCACGCCGAGGAGGAGCTGGACCGGGCGCTCGAGGTCGACGCCGACGTGCTCGGGATCAACAACCGCGACCTCGAGGACTTCAGCGTCGACATCCAGCGCACGTTCGACCTGCTGTCCGACGTGCCGGCGGGGAAGGTCGTCGTCTCCGAGTCCGGGATCCAGACCCGCGAGCAGATCGAGGAGCTCGAGCAGGTGGGCGTCGACGCCGTCCTGATCGGCGAGGCGCTGATGCGCTCGCCCGACCCGGAGGCCGCCGTCCGCGAGCTCACCCAGCCCGAGCAGGCGACCCAGGCCTGAGCCGCGTGGCCGACGTTCCACGGGATGCGCATCGAACCGACCCGGAGACCCGGTTCGGGCGTACCTCTAGCATGGTGCGGAATGTCGACTGTCCCTGAGCTCGACCCGGCGAAGGTGGCCGAGCTGGGCGCCCGGCTGCGCGACAACATCACGCGCGCGGTGAAGGCCCCGGAGCGAGTGGTGCGCGACGTGCTCGTCGCCCTCATGGCCGAGGGACACGTCCTGATCGAGGACTACCCCGGTGTCGGCAAGACCGCGCTGGCCCGCGCGCTCGCGCGCTCGATCGACGCGGAGTACGCGCGCGTGCAGTGCACGGCCGACCTGCTGCCCGCCGACGTGGTCGGCACCAACGTCTACAACCAGCGCGAGAACCGCTTCGAGTTCCGGCCCGGTCCGGTGTTCGCGAACGTCGTGCTCGTCGACGAGGTCAACCGCGCCTCGCCCAAGACGCAGTCCGGCCTGCTCGAGTGCATGCAGGAGCGCCACGTGACGGTGGACAAGCACACGCACGAGCTGGCCCGGCCGTTCCTGGTCGTCGCCACGCAGAACCCGGTCGAGTACGAGGGCACCTATCCGCTGCCCGAGGCGCAGCTCGACCGCTTCATGGTGCGCGTCTCGCTCGGCTATCCGACCTCCGAGCAGGAGAGCGACATGCTGCTCGACCACGCCGAGCGCGACCGCGTGCTCGACCTGGGGCACGTCACCGAGGTCGCCGAGGTGCTGGCCGCCCAGACCGCCGCCGCCGCCGTGCACGGCAGCGAGGCGCTGCGCCGCTACGTGGTCGCGATCCTCGAGGCCACCCGCGCCGACCCGCGCGTGGACCTGGGCGCCTCGCCGCGCGCCGGCCTGATGCTGTTCCGGGCGGCCAAGGCGATGGCGGCGCTCGACGCCCGCAACCACGCGCTGCCCGACGACGTGCAGGCGCTCGCCGACTCCGTGCTCGCCCACCGGCTGCTGCTCGCGCCGGGCGCCGGCGTAGACGAGCGGGCGGCGGTCGTGCGCGACGCTCTGGAGCGGGTTCCCGCGCTCTAGCCGATGCGGCCGCTCGCCGTCGCCCTGTTCGGCCTGGCGCTCTGTCTGACGGGCGCGACCTTCGACGCGGCCTCGTTGTACGTGCCCGGGCTGGGCCTGATGGCCGTGGCCGGGGCGGCGGTCGCGTGGGTCGCGATCTCCGCCAGCGGGGCCACGATCGACCGCCACGCGGGCCCCCACACGGTCACCGAGGAGGAGCCCTACCCGCTGCGCATCGAGGTTCGCTGCGGCGCGCTGCCGGCGCCCGGCGGCGACCTGGTCGAGCCGCTGCTGGGCTGGCCCGTTCCGATGGCGGGGCGCTGGTCGCGCCGGGTGCGCATCAACGTCCGCTTCTCGCGCCGCGGCCGCAAGGTGCTCGAGCCCGCCCGGCTGACACTGCGCGACCCGCTGCGGCTGTACAGCCGCGAGCTGGTCGGCCGCGGCGGCGACGAGGTGCTCGTGCTCCCGCGCGTGGAGCCGGTCACGACGCCGGGCGGCGGCGGGGCCGGTGCGGGCGCTCGCGGCGGCGGCGGCATCGATCCCGGAGTGATGGGGCGCCGCCTGGACGCCTCGATGGCCGAGCTCGAGATCGACGGGCTGCGGCCCTACCGCGAGGGCGCCTCGGCGTCGCGCATCCACTGGCCGACGGTCGCGCGGAGCGGCGAGATGGTCGAGCGCCGCCTCGTGGCCGAGCTCGACTCCGCCCCCCTGATCGTGCTGGATCCGGCCGGTGCGGACAGCGAGGAGGCGCTCGACATGGCGGTCCGCGCGGCCGCCTCGCTGTGCGTCCATCTCGGCCAGAGCGGCGGCTGCGCGATCCTGCTGCCCGGCGAGCGCCGCCCGATCGAGATCGGGCACGACCTGGCCGGGTGGGCCGGCGTGCACGGCCGCCTGGCGCTCGTCGAGGAGGGCCCGGCGCCACCGGCGTCGGTGCTCGGCCCGCGGGGCGGCGCGGTGATCTGGGTCACCGGCGCGGGCGCCGCGGGCGCGCCACGTGCGCTCGAGCGCATGCCTGCCGGGGCGCGCATCTTCGTCTCGCCTGCGGCCGTCGCGGGCGCCCGCGCGCTGTTCGAGGTGGCGGGCTGCACCGGCTACCTGGTCGAGCGCGTCCGCAGGGGGATCGCGGCGTGAGCGCGATCAGCGCACGCCCCGCCGCGCTGCTCCCGCGCGCCGCCCAGGAGACCGCCGGCGCGAGCGCGCTGCGGGTCGCTGTGGTGCGCCTGGCGACGTTCGCGGCGCTCGCCCTGTTCGCAGGCGCCCATTGGGTCGCGCTGGTCCAGTCGCCGCCCGTCGGGCGCATCGTCCTGGTGGTCGTCGCCTCGACCTGCACCGGCGCCCTCCTGCTCGCGCTCGGAGCCCCGGCCGTCCGCGCTCGCGTGCACGGCGCGGTCATCGTGGCGGCGGCGGTGGCGATCAGCCTGCTCGGGATCGTGCTCGCGCTGGGCGCGATCGGCATGCCGCTGCGCCTGGTCGGACCGAACAACTGGGACGAGCTGGCCGACGGTCTCGACCGCGGCCTCGCGGGGGTGCAGACGGTGGAGTGGCCCTACCGCGGCTCCGACTACTGGGTCCGCCTGACCACGCTGATGGGCGGCCCGCTGCTGATCGCCCTGGCGGCGGCGGTCGCGTTCTTCCCCGCCCGCCGCGGCATGGCCGCGCGGAGCTGGGCGGGCCTGGTGCTGCTGCTGCTCGCGTACGGCTCCGCCGTCACCGAGAAGGACCCCGGCGCGCCGCTGCTGCGCGGGCTCGCGCTGCTCGTGCTCGTCGGCGCCTGGCTGTGGCTGCCGAGGCTCGGCCCGCGCGAGGCGCTCGCCGGCGCGGGCCTCGTGCTGTCGCTGGGTGCGCTGTCGCTGCCGGTGGCCGCCGCGCTCGACGGCGACCATCCGTGGTGGAACTACGGCGCCTGGACCTGGCTCGAGAACGACAGGGCGATCACCTTCGACTGGACCCACCGCTACGGCCCGCTCGACTGGCCGCGCGACGGGACGACCCTGCTGAACGTCAAGTCGGGCCGGCCGCACTACTGGAAGGCCGAGACGCTCGACACCTTCGACGGGATCCGCTGGGTGCGCAGCGGCACGAGCGACTCCATGCACGAGCTCCAGGGCGTTCCCGACCCGCAATCAGCCGACCGCAGCTGGGACTACTTCGAGTGGAACCGCAAGTGGGACGAGGAGCTCCGCTTCACCGTCCGGTCGCTGTCCACCGACCTGCTCGTCGCGGCGGGCACCCCTTACCTGATCGACGGCGCCGGCCTGGTCTCGACCTCAGGCGACGGCACCACGCGCCTCGCCAACTCGCCGCTGCAGGACGGCGACAGCTACACGGTCCGCACCTACGCGCCGAACCCCAACGCTCGCCAGATGCGCGAAGCGCCGGGCGACTTCTCGAACTCGCTGATCGCCTACACGGCGATCGACCTCCCGCGCCAGGGGCCCGACGGCGTCCTGCCGGCGGACGCCACCGACCCCGGCAGCCAGGAGGTGTTCGTGCCGCTCTGGGGCAGCACCAACTTCGGCGATCCCGAGGCGCCGCGGGAGAAGCTCGAGAGCTCGGCCTACGCCCGCATGTACGCGATCGCCACCCAGCTCACCTCCGGCGCGCCGACCATGTACGACGCCGTCGAGCGCGTCGAGCGCTACCTCGACCGCAACTTGAGCTACAGCGAGAAGCCGCGCGGCGCGGAGTTCCCGCTCAACGCGTTCCTGTTCCGCGACAAGTTCGGCTACTGCCAGCAGTTCTCGGGCGCGATGGCGCTGATGCTGCGCATGGCCGGCATCCCCAGCCGCGTGGCGGCGGGCTTCGCGCCGGGCTCGTACAACCGCGACTCGGGTGAGTACCGCGTGCGCGACCTGGACGCCCACTCCTGGGTCGAGGTCTACTTCAACGGCATCGGCTGGGTCACGTTCGACCCGACGCCGGCGGCATCGCCGGCCGAGCTGCAGGCTGCCGACGTGGCCACGAGCTCGCCGAACAGCAGCCCGATCAACGGTGACCGCGGCGGCGTGGCGGCCGAGCTGCGCGGGCGCAGCGCCGCGCGCGCCCCCGGCGAGGACTCCGGCGGCGGCGTGTCGGCCTGGCTGCTGCTGCCGGCGCTGCTGCTCGTGGGCGCTGCGCTGGCCGGGTGGCGGATGCTGCGCCGCTCGCGCCAGCTCGACTCGGAGGAGCGGGTCGAGGCCGAGCTCGCCGAGCTGCGCCGGGCGCTGCGCTGGCTCGACTGGGAGGTCCCGACGGCGACCACGCTGCTCGGCCTCGAGCGCCGGCTCCGTCGCACCGCGGGCCCGGCCGCGGGCAGCTACGCCGCCGCGCTGCGCGCGCACCGCTACGACCCGGAGGGGCCGGACGGCCCGACTCTCCAGGAGCGCCGGGGCCTGCGCCGGGACCTGACGGCGCGCGCGGGCCTGAAGGGCCGCGTGATCGGGCTGATCGCAATCCCGCCCGGCGGCCCGAGGCCGGCGGGCAGCCGCTTTTAGACAGCTCTAAGGAAACAGGCCTACAACAGGTGGCATGAACGCCACCAAGCAGAGGTCCACTGTCTCCAACCTGATCGCCGGAGTCCTCGGCGGACTCGTGGTCCTCGTCGTCGGCGCGATCCTGATCGAGACGGACGTGATCGACACCGGCGACACCACCAACGTGGTGGAGCAGTCCCCGATCTCCCAGCCGGCCGCCAACCCGGCCTCCACGAAGGGCGGCAAGACCGTCCAGCAGATCTACAAGCAGGAGGGTCGCGGCGTGGTGTTCATCCAGTCGCAGGGGGTGAGCGAGGGCACGAGCGCGTTCGGCCAGCAGCAGCAGGGCACGGCCACCGGCTCGGGCTTCGTCGTCGACAAGGACGGCACGATCATCACCAACGCCCACGTCGTCGAGGGCGCCTCGAAGGTGACCGTGAGCTTCGAGGAGGGCGGCGAGGCGATCGACGCCGACGTCAAGGGCATCGACCCCGACAGCGACATCGCCGTGCTGAAGATCAACCCCGAGGGACGCGACCTGACCGTGCTCCCGCTGGGCGACTCCTCGAAGGCACAGGTCGGCGACCCGGTCGTCGCGATCGGCAACCCGTTCGGCCTGCAGCGCACGGTCACGACCGGCATCGTCTCGGCGCTCCAGCGCCAGGTCGACGCCCCGAGCGGCTTCCCGATCAGCGACGTGATCCAGACCGACGCGTCGATCAACCCCGGCAACTCCGGCGGCCCGCTGCTGAACGCGCGCGGCCAGGTGATCGGCATCAACAGCCAGATCGCCACCGGCGGCGGCCAGGGCTCGGTCGGAATCGGCTTCGCGGTCCCGATCAACACGGCCAAGCAGGAGCTGCCCCAGCTGAGCGCAGGCGAGACGATCAAGCGCGCCTACCTGGGCGTGCGGATGGGCGACGTCACGCCCGAGCTCGCCAAGCAGCTCAACCTGCCCGTCGACAGCGGCGCGCTGGTCGCCCAGATCACGCCGGGCAGCCCCGCCGCGAAGGCCGGGCTCAAGGCCGGCGACTCGAACGGGCGCGGCGCCGACGTGATCGTCGCCGTCGACGGCCAGACGGTCAACGGCGCCGACGACGTCGTCAACGCGGTGGGCGACAAGCAGCCCGGCGACACGGTCGAGCTCCAGTACTACCGCGGCCAGGACAAGCACACGGTCCGGGTCACGCTGGGCGAGCGGCCCAAGCAGCTCGCCTCGGCGCAGGAGCAGCAGCAGGGCGGCGGCGGTGGCGGTGGCGGCCTGCCGTTCCAGTTGCCCTGAGCCTGCGACCATTGCGGGCGTGACCCGCGTCAAGATCTGCGGCGTGAGCGACCCGGCGGATGCCCGCCGGGTCGCCGAGCTGGGCGCCTGGGCGCTCGGGATGATCTTCTGGCCGCAAAGCCCGCGCCAGTGCTCGCTCGAGGCCGCCGAGCAGATCGGCGCCGAGCTCCAGCGGCGGCTCGAGCTGGTCGGCGTGTTCGTGAACGCCACGCTCGACGAGGTCGCCGACAAGGTCGACCGCTGTCACCTGAGCGTGGTCCAGCTGCACGGCGACGAGGGACCCGCCTATTGCCGCGAGGTCGCCCGCCGCACGGGGGCCAAGGTCATGAAGGCCGCGCGCGTGCGCGACGCCGCGCACGTGCATGACCTCCAGCGCTTCTACACGGACCTCCACCTGCTCGACACCTACTCGCCGCGCACGCCGGGAGGGACGGGCGAGACCTTCGACTGGGAGCTGGCGCGGCTGCACCCGGACACGCCGCCGGTGGTGCTGTCCGGCGGGCTCGACGCCGACAACGTCGGCCGGGCGATCGAGCTGGCGCGGCCGTTCGCCGTCGACGTCGCCAGCGGCACCGAGGCTGCGCCGGGCCGCAAGGACCCCGCCAAGCTGGCGGCGTTCGTGCGCGCGGTCGAACAGGCCGACGCGCGGCTCGGGGTCGTCGCGTGAGCGCTCCTGCGATGCCGCATCGCTTCGGCCCGTACGGCGGGCGCTACGTCCCCGAGACGCTGATCCCCGCGCTCGACGAGCTCGAGCGGGCCTGGCTGGAGGCGCGCGCCGACCCGGAGTTCACCGACCGGCTCGAGGGCCTGCTGCGCGACTACGTCGGCCGGCCGACGCCGCTCTACCGGGCCGCCGGGCTGTCCGAGCTGACCGGCGCGGAGGTCTGGCTCAAGCGGGAGGACCTGACCCACACGGGCTCGCACAAGATCAACAACGCGCTCGGGCAGTCGCTGCTGGCCCAGCGGATGGGCAAGCCGCGCGTGATCGCCGAGACGGGCGCCGGGCAGCACGGCGTCGCGGCGGCCACGGCCTGCGCGCTGCTCGACCTCGACTGCGTCGTCTACATGGGCACCGAGGACATGCGCCGCCAGCGCCCGAACGTCGAGCGCATGCGCCTGCTGGGGGCCGAGGTGGTCGGCGTCGAGGCCGGCGCGCGCACGCTCAAGGAGGCGGCCTCGGCGGCGATCCGCGACTGGGTCGGGAACGTCGAGACCACGCACTACGTGATCGGCTCGGCGGTCGGGCCGGCGCCGTTCCCCGCGCTCGTGCGCGACCTCCAGCGCCGCATCGGTGACGAGGCGCGCGCCCAGCTGCTGGAGGCGGCCGGCCGGCTGCCGGACCGCGTGATCGCGTGCGTCGGCGGCGGCTCGAACGCGATCGGCACCTTCGTGGCCTTCGTCGACGACGCCGAGGTGGCGCTCGTCGGGGTCGAGGCGGCGGGCGAGGGGCTCGAGACGCGCCGCCACTCGGCGCCGCTGACCACGGGCGCGCGCGGGGTCCTGCACGGTGCGCTGTCGGCGGTCCTCCAGGACGAGGAGGGGCAGATCCTCGAGGCGCACTCGATCTCGGCCGGGCTCGACTACCCGGGCGTCGGCCCCGAGCACGCCCACCTGCGCGACAGCGGGCGGGTCAGCTACGTGGCGGTGCCGGACGTGGACGCCCTGGCCGCCTTCCGCCGGGTCGCGGAGCTCGAGGGGATCCTGCCGGCGCTGGAGCCGGCGCACGCGGTGGCGTGGGTGCTGGCCAACCCCGGCGCGGCCGGGAGCCTCGACCTGATCACCCTGTCGGGCCGCGGCGACAAGGACCTCGCCGAGGTGCTCTCGCTCGAATCATGAGCCTCGCGACGACGGGCACCGACCGGATCGCGGCCGCGTTTGCCTCGCACGGCAAGCGCGCCGCGCTGATGCCGTACCTGATGGGCGGCTATCCGTCGCTGGACGCGAGCGCCGAGGCGGGGCTGGCCGCGGCGGCCGCCGGGGCGGACCTGATCGAGCTGGGCATCCCGTTCTCCGACCCGCTGGCCGACGGGCCGCTGATCCACGCCGCCGGGACGGAGGCGCTGGCGGCGGGGGCGACCCCGCACGGCGCGCTGCGCGTGTGCGAGCGGATCGCCGCCGAGCTGCCGGTCGTCCTGATGGTCTACGTGAACGTGGTCCTGAGCGCGGGGCCGCGGGCGTTCGCGCTGCGGGCGGCCGCGGCCGGCGCGTCGGGCCTGATCGTGCCCGACCTGCCGCACGACGAGGCCGACGAGGTGCGGGCGGCCTGCGACGCCGAGGGCCTGGCGCTGGTGCCGCTGGTGGCGCCGACGACGACCTCCGAGCGGGTCGCCGAGATCGGGGCGAGCGCGCGCGGCTTCGTCTACACGGTGTCGTTGACCGGGATCACCGGCGAGCGCGACGAGCTGCCGCCGCGGCTGGCCGAGACGGTCGAGCGGGTGCGGGGCGCGACGACGGTGCCGGTCGCTGTGGGCTTCGGCATCTCGACCGGCGCCCAGGCGGGCGCCGTGGCCGAGCTGGCGGACGGCGTGATCGTCGGGAGCCGGATCGTGCGCGCCGTGGGCGAGGGCGGCCCGGAGGCGGTCGCGGACGTCGTGGCCGAGCTGGCCGAAGCGCTGCGCTAGGCGCTCCGCCAACCGATCCGCCAACCGATCCGGCAACCGATCCGGCCGAGTGTGGGCCCTACTTGCGGGGATATTCCCCGCTTTCGGGGCCCACACTGGGCAAGTCGAGCGTGCTCCGCGGCTTATTGTGGAACAATTCCACCGATGGCAGCAAGCGCCGCTCGCACCCAGGTCCTCGTCGCCGCCGTCCTGTTCGGCACGACGGGCACCGCGCAGGCGATCGGGCCGGCGCTCGAGCCACTCGCGGTGGGCGCGGCCCGGATCGTGGTCGGCGCCGCCCTGCTCGGGGCGATCGCGCTCGCGGCCGGGGCGGTCCGCACCGGCGCGAGCCCGCGCGCGATCCTGCTCGCGGGCGCCTGCGTCGCCGTCTATCAGGCGAGCTTCTTCGCGGCGCTCGACCGCACCGGCGTCGCCGTCGGGACGGTTGTCGCGATCGGCTCCGCGCCCGCGTTCGCCGGCCTGCTCGCGCGCGCCTTCGCCGGTGAGCCGCTGCGCGCGCGCTGGGCCGCGGCCACCGGGCTCGCCTGCGCCGGCGTCTGCCTGCTCGTGCTGGGCGGGGGCGGCGCGGCGGGCGCGGAGGTGTCCACCGCCGGAGTCGGGCTCGCGCTCGTCTCGGGCGCCGGCTACGCGGGCTACGCCGTCGCGACCAAGCGCATGCTCGCCGCCGGCGGGGCTCCCGAGGCGATCATGGCCACCGTCTTCGGGGCGGGCGCCCTGATGCTGCTGCCGGTGTTCGCGCTGGTGCCGGCCGGCGGGCTGCTCCATCCCGGCGGCCTCGCGCTCGCGCTCTACCTCGGCGCGGTTCCGACGGCGCTCGCCTACATCCTGTTCGCCCATGGGCTCAGGCAGATCGGGGCGGGGGAGACCGCGACGCTCACGCTCGCGGAGCCGCTCACCGCGGCGCTGCTCGGCGTGATCGCGCTCGGCGAGCGTCCCAGCGTGACCGCCGCGGCCGGTGCCGCGCTCGTCCTGGGCGGTCTGGCGGTGCTCGCCCTGCGCCCGGTACGGGCGCGCCCGACGGCCACCCCCGCCGAGGCGCATGGCTGAGGCCCAGGCGGTCGAGCCGCTCGGCCGCGTCTCGACCGTTGACGCGCTCGCCGCCGCCTTGCGCTCGCGCATCTTCGAGGGCGAGCTCGCCGCCGGCGAGCGGCTGCCCGAGCGCGACCTGACCGAGCGCTACGCGGTCGCCCGCCACACCGTGCGCGCCGCCCTGCGCGCGCTGGCGGTGGAGGGGCTCGTCGAGATCGAGCCGAACCGCGGGGCGCGCGTCGCGAGCCTGGACGCGGCCGACGTCGAGAGCCTGTTCGAGCTGCGCACCGCGCTCGAGCTCGAGGCCGCGCACCTGGCGCTCGAGCGCAACGGCGGCCGGCTGCCGCAGGGCGTCCGGGACGCCGTGGCGGAGCTCGGCGCCGTCTGCGCCCGCCGCGACCCGGCCTGGGGCGACGTCGCCGACGCCCACAACGCCGTGCACGCGGCGATCGTCGACGGAGCCGGCAGCGAGCGGATCGCGCGCGCCTACGACGGGCTCGCGGCCGAGCTGCGCCTGTTCGTCACCGCGATCCGGCCGCACTGGACGCTCGACCGCATGGCGGCCCAGCACGAGCAGCTGATCGAGGGCCTCGAGAGCAGCGGGCCACAGGCGCTGAGGGAGCACCTGGAGGCGGGCCGGCGCTCGATCCGAAGGGCGAGAAAGTGACCGCCTGAGCCGCTGGTAGGGTGCCGCTTCACATGGCTGAGACGATCAGCGCGAGCAAGGGCAGCGGGTCGGAGGCGGCGTCCGACACGAAGCCCCGGCGGACGCGCATCACCAAGCGCAAGGCCAACGAGACCCACGCCCGCAGCTACTTCGAGGCCATCGCCGGCCGCGACGTGGACGGCGTGGTCGCGCACTGGAAGGAGGACGGGGTCATCGACCTGGTGCCGCTCGGCATCCTGCGCGGCCACGACGAGATCGCGGCATTCTTCCGGGAGATGTTCGCGGCCTTCCCCGACGCGGAGACCACCGTGATGCGCGTGGCGGCCGACCAGAGCCACGTCGCTGTCGAATGGCGCATGACCGCCCACTTCACCGGCGCGCCGTTCCAGGGCGTCGAGCCGACCGGCCGCCCCGTCGAGCTGCGCGGCATCGACCTGATCGAGATCGCCGACGGCAAGAACGTGACCAACACCGCCTACTACGACGGCATGGCGTTCGCCCGCGGCGCGGGCCTGCTGCCCGCCCAGGACTCCGGCGCCGAGCGCGCGATGAAGGGCGCGGTCAACGCCGCGACCAAGGTGCGCCGCGCCGTCGCGGGCAGCCGCGAGGCGCTCGTCGAGCGGCGCGAGGCGTTCACCCAGCGGAGGGCCGCGTGAGGGTCTACGTCGCGCTCGTGGTCGGGCTGGTCTGGTGGATCGCCGCCTGGGCGTTCGGGATCAAGCCGTTCGACGCCTTCCTGCTGACCGTCGCGCTGGTCGTCGGCGCCGCCGCGTACACGATCGTCAAGCCGTTCCTCGATCAGACGCTCGGCCGCGAGGTCGAGACGACCGAGCAAGAGGCCGCCCACTTCTAGCCGAAGAACGCCTCCGCCGCTGCGTAGTCCTCGGCGGGGACGGTGCGCAGCTGCGAGACGGCCTCGCCCAGCGGCACGAGCTCGATGCGGGTCCCGCGCAGCGCCGGCATGGTGCCGAACTTGCTCTCGTGCGCCGCGTCGATGGCCGCCAGCCCGAGCCGCGTGGCGAGCACGCGGTCGAAGGCCGTCGGCGTGCCGCCGCGCTGGATGTGGCCGAGCACCGTCGCGCGCGCCTCGAAGCCCGTTCGCTGCGCGATCTCGCGCTCGAGCTGCTGGCCGACGCCGCCCAGCCGCTCGTGGCCGAACTCGTCCTTGTCGCCGCCGAGCGTCTCCGAGCGTGCCCTCGGCGGGTGTGGCGCCCTCCGCCACCACGACGATCGAGAAGAAGCGGCCGCGCGAATGGCGGCGCCGGATCAGGCGCACGACCTCGTCGATGTCGAAGGGCCGCTCCGGGATCAGGATCACGTCCGCGCCGCCGGCCAGGCCGGAGTGGAGCGCGATCCAGCCCGCGTGACGGCCCATGACCTCGACGATCATCACGCGGTTGTGGCTCTCGGCCGTCGTGTGCAGCCGGTCGATCGCGTCGGTCGCGATCTGGACGGCGGTGTCGAACCCGAACGTCATGTCGGTGCCGCCGAGGTCGTTGTCGATCGTCTTCGGCACGCCGAGGACGGGCAGGCCGTGCTCGGAGTGGAGCCGGGCCGCCGCGCCGAGCGTGTCCTCACCGCCGATCGCGATCAGCCCCTCGACGTTGAGCGTGCGCATGTTCTCGGCGATCCGCTGCGGCCCGTCGTCGCGCCCGAACGGGTTCGTGCGCGACGAGCGCAGGATCGTCCCGCCGCGCGGCAGGATCCCGCGCGTGGACTCGATCGTGAGCTCCTCGTAGGCGTTCTCGAGCGGCCCCCGCCAGCCGTCCCGGTAGCCGACGATCGCGTGCCCATGGCCGTCGATGCCCTTGCGCACCACCGCCCGGATGACGGCGTTCAGCCCCGGGCAGTCGCCGCCTCCGGTCAGCACCCCGATCCGCACCGCCGCCACGATAGGCGACTTCGTCAGAATCGAGCCGCGTGACCCTGCGTCCCGCCCTGCCCGCGGCCCTCGCCGCGCTCGCCTGCGTGGCGATCGTCAGCGGCTGCCTGGGCAACGACGACGAGGCCGCCGAGCGCCGCCCGATCCGAGCCCACGTGCTGACGCTGTACGCGAGCCAGCCGACCGAGGGCCCGTCGGCCGCCACCGCCAGGGCGGTCGCCGCGGGGCAGCGGCAGGCGCTGGCGGACGCCGGCTCGCGCGCCGGGCGCTACCGGCTCAAGCTGGTCGCCCTGTCGGCGTCCAAGCCGGGCGAGGGCAACTGGGACCCGGGCCAGGTCGCGGAGAACGCCGACCGCGCCGCCAGCGATCCGCGCGCGATCGCCTACCTGGGCGAGCTCAACCTCGGCGCGTCGGCGATCTCCGTGCCCGTGACCAACGACGCCGGGCTGCTCCAGGTGTCGCCGGCGGACGGCCTGGCCAGCCTGACCGATGCGCCGCCGCGCTCGGCGGCCGGGCCGGAGCGCTACTTCCCGTCGGGACGACGCACGTTCCTGCGGCTCGTGCCCGACGACCTGGTCGAGGCGCGCATGATCGTCGACCGCATGGAGGCGCTCGGCGTGGAGCGCCCGGCGCTGATCGTGGGCGCCGGCGTCTACGCGCGTGAACTGGCGGCCGAGGTCGCCGCCGACGCGCGCCGGGCGGGCATCCCGATCGTCGCCACCGAGGACCTGCGCGACGACCCCGACACCGTGCTCGAGGCCGCGGGCGACCTGGCCGGGGCGCCCGCCGAGTCGAGGGCCGACGCCGTGGTGCTGGCGCTCGCCCGCGACCGCTACACGTCGCAGCTGCTGTCCGGCCTGCGGCAGGCGCTCCCGCAGGCCGCGCTGCTCACGGGCGACGGCGTGCTCGTGGGGCAGCCGCTGCTGGCCGCGCCGGGCTCCGAGCCGGCCGAGCTCGAGGCCGTGGCGCCGCAGGCCCCGCGCGGGCCCGACGCGGCCCCGTCGCTGCGCATCCTCGACCGGATCGCGCGCGACCAGGGGCGCGAGCTCGCCACGCCGGCCGCCCTCTGGGGCTACGAGTCGGTCCGCGTCACGCTCGACGCGATCAGGGCCGCGCAGCGCAACGGGGGGCCCGCCAACCGCGCCGGGGTGATCCAAGCGGCGCTCGAGCCGCGCGTGCGCAAATCGCCGATCGGGACCTACGAGGTGCGGCGCAACGGGTCGGTCGAGGGGCTCCCGATGGCGCTCTACAAGCTGCGCGGGGACCGCTTCGAGTACGTCCGCACCCTCTTCTGAGAGCAGATTTTCTCCGCGTTAAGCAAAGTTGCGATTTGGCGCAGCCAGCCGGACCGCGCGTAGGATCCCCGGCAGTTTCGGAGCCACCATCTCCTAGGAGGGAAATTGTCAAGAGTACGTTGGCTCGCACTGCTCAGCTGCATGCTCGGCCTGTTCGCCTTCACCGTCGCTGCCTGCGGCAGTGACGATGACGAGGGCGATTCGGCCAGCAGCGGCGGCGAGGGGATCTCGGGGACCGACCTGACGATCTATTCGAGCCTCCCGCTTCAGGGAACCTCGAAGGGGCAGTCCGAGGCCGTTATCTCCGGTGAGAAGCTCGCGCTCAAGAACGCGGGCAACAAGGTCGGGAAGTACAACATCAAGTACGTCTCGCTCGACGACTCCACCGCGCAGAACCCGGGAACGGCCGATGAGGCCCAGACCGCGTCGAACGCGCGCAAGGCCGTCCAGGACGAGACGACGATCTTCTACCTCGGAGAGTTCAACTCCGGCGGAACGAAGATCTCGCTTCCGATCCTGAACAAGGCCGGCATCCCGCAGATCTCGCCGTCGAACACCTACGTGGGTCTGACGACGGACAAGCCGGGATCCGAGCCGGGCGAGCCGGACAAGTACTACCCGGCGCAGAAGCGCACCTACGCGCGCGTCGTCCCCGCGGACGACATCCAGGCCGCGGCGCTGGTCACGACGATGAAGGAGGACGGCTGCAAGTCCGTCCACATCTTCAACGACAAGACCACGTACGGCGCTGGTCTGGCGCGCAACATCGAGCTGGCCGCTGAGGCGCAGAGCCTCAAGGTCGAGGGCAACGACGGCACCGACCGCAACGCCCCGAACTACCGGTCGCTCGCGGCCAAGGTCAAGTCCGACTGCTTCGTCGGCTCGGGCGTGACCGGCGAGAACTACGTCCAGGTGTTCAAGGACGTGGCCGCCGCCAACCCGACGGTCAAGCTGTACGGACCGGACGGCGTGGCCGAGGAGGCGTTCACCAACCCGGCCAAGGGCGGCATCCCGGCCGACGTCGGTGCGCGCACCAAGATCACCGTCGCCACGCTCGGCCTCGAGGAGTTCAAGAAGCGGAACAACGCCGAAGCTGAGAAGTTCTTCACGGACTACAAGAAGAAGTACGGCACGGCTCAGCCGGACCCGTACGCCATCTACGGATACGAGACGATGGCGCTGGCCCTGGCCTCCCTCAAGGCCGTTGGCGACAAGGCCAACGACCGCGAGGCCGTCCGGGCCCAGCTGCTGGAGAACACCAAGGACCGCCAGTCGGCCCTCGGCGTCTACTCCATCGACGAGAACGGTGACACCACGCTCACCGACTACGGGCTCTACACCATCAAGGACGGGCTGCCGACGTTCAACAAGGTGATCAAGGCCCAGAGCTCCAACTAACCGGTTGGAGGCATAGGCAGTTGCAAGATGAGGGGCGGGTCGTCGAGACCCGCCCCTCATCGGTATAGGATCGCGCGCTAGAGGGAGCTTGGAAGCAGCATCTGTCACGGACGCGCCGTCTCGTCGGCGATCGGAGGTCGTCCGGGAGTTCATCTCTCGCTACGGCCTGATCCTGATCCTGCTGATCCTCCCGATCGCCTACGGGATCCAGGATCTGTCCGACGACGGCAACCTCAACCGGCTCGGCAACAACCTCGTCGAGGGCCTCTCGAACGGCGCGATCCTCGCGCTGATCGCCCTCGGCTACACGCTCGTCTACGGGATCATCGAGCTGATCAACTTCGCCCACGGCGAGGTGTTCATGCTCGGCGCGCTCACGGCGGCCGCCCTCTACGAGCCGTTCGGGCTCACGCCGCAGACGGGCACCGGCGGGCTTGGTCCTCGGGCTCGCCGCGATCCTGGTCCTGGCGATGCTGACCAGCGGCTCGCTCAACGTGATGATCGAGCGGGTCGCCTACCGACCACTCAGATCGGCGCCGAAGCTCGCGCCGCTGATCACGGCGGTCGGGATGTCGTTCATCCTCCAGAACGTCGGCATCCTCTGGATCGGCGCGTCCCAGAAGGCGATCCCCGACCTGCTCGGGTCGCAGAAGCACCTGTTCGACATCTGGGGCGTCACGGTCACGCGCGGCCACCTGCTCGCCATCGCGGTGACGATCCCGCTCGTGATCCTGCTGACGAGCTTCGTCTCGCAGAGCCGGCTCGGCAAGGCGATGCGAGCCACCGCGCAGGACCCGGAGGCGGCTCGCCTGATGGGCATCAACGTCGACACGACGATCTCGCTGACGTTCCTGCTCGGTGGCCTGATGGCCGGCGCCGCCGGGCTGATCAGCGACCTCTACCAGACCTCGATCTGGTACTTCCAGGGCTTCTCGGCCGGCCTCTACGCGTTCACCGCCGCCGTCATGGGCGGCATCGGCAACATCCGCGGCGCCGTGCTCGGCGGGGTGATCATCGGCGATCATCCAGGGCATCTCCGACAACCGCATCGGTAACGACTGGACGCCGGCGATCGTCTTCGTCTACCTCGTGATCATCATGGTCTTCCGGCCCCAGGGCCTGCTCGGCGAGGAGACCAGGGAGGCGGGATGACGCCGCGTCGCCCAGCTGCGCCACGACCGCCGCACCGGCATCGTCGATCGCGGTGCTCGGCGCGATCGCGGTCGCGCTGTTCCCGCTCTTCCGGCCCCCGCTCGACGGCCTCACCAACGACGCGATCCTCGCGCTCGCCTACGTGGTGATGGCGCTCGGGCTCAACCTCGTGGTCGGCTTCGCGGGCCTGCTCGACCTCGGCTACGTGGCGTTCTACGCGTTCGGCCTGATGGTCACCGGCTGGTGGGCGTCGGACTTCTACTCGTCGGTCAACGACGAGAAGGGCATCCACGTCGGCACGAGCGACTTCGTGTCGAACCTGCCGGGCATCCACCTCAACATCCTGCTGCTGATCATCGGCGCGATCATCATCTGCGCGATCGCGGGGGCGCTGATCGGCTTGCCCACCCTGCGCCTGCGCGGCGACTACATCGCGATCGTCACGCTCGCCTTCGGGGAGATCATCGGCCGCGTGTTCGCCAACGGCGACGAGGTCACGATCTTCGGCGACAACAAGCTCTCGAACGGGCGCCAGTCGATCTCGCCGATCGACCAGATCAACCTGCCGTTCTTCGGCGAGTTCGACTCCGCGTTGAACCTGCGGCCCTACTACTGGACCGTCTTCGCGCTCGTGCTCGTCGTGCTGTTCGTGAACTTCCGCCTGCGCGACTCGCGGCTCGGGCGCGCGTGGATCGCGCTGCGCGAGGACGAGGTGGCGGCCGCCAGCATGGGCGTCCCGCTGGTGAAGACGAAGCTGCTCTCGTACGCCGCGGGCGGCGCGTTCGGCGGCATCTCGGGAGCGTTCCTGGGTCCCTTCTACACCAGCGTCAACGCCAACCAGTTCCAGTTCGGCTTCTCGATCTTCATCCTCGCCATGGTCATCCTCGGCGGGCTCGGCAGCATCTGGGGCGTGGTGCTCGGCGCCGTCGCGCTCGGCTTCCTCAACCACTGGTTCATCCCCGACGTGCTCGACGGCGAGTTCGTCAAGGACAAGCTCGACTCGCTCGGCCTCGAGTTCTCGTTCACCGAGGTCACCTTCGGGGTGTTCGGCTTCCTGCTCGTGCTGATGATGGTGCTTGCGACCAGAGGGCCTGCTGCCCGAACGCAGGCGCCAGCTCGAGCTGACCAGCAAGGGCGAGGGCTCGCTCGACGAGCCGGGGCAGACGCACCTGTACGAGGTCGGCTCGTCATGAGCGTCGGCAACGGGTCCGCGGACGCGCTGCTCGCGACCGAGCACGTCACCAAGTCGTTCGGCGGCCTGGTCGCCGTGGAGGACGTCTCGTTCGAGGTGAAGCCGCGCTCGATCGTCTCGATCATCGGACCGAACGGCGCGGGCAAGACGACGTTCTTCAACATGCTCACGGGCCTGTACAAGCCCACGCTCGGGCGCATCAGCTTCGGCGGCACCGACGTCACCGGCATCCGCCCGGACATCATCACCTCGCTCGGGGTGGCCCGCACGTTCCAGAACATCCGCCTGTTCAACTCGATGACGGCGGTGGAGAACGTGATGGTCGGCCAGCACGCCCGGATGCGGACCGGGCTGTTCGGCTCGATCCTGCGGCCCCCGTCGGTCCGCAGGGAGGAGGCCGAGGTGCGCGACAAGGCGCGCGAGATGCTGCGCTACTCGGGCCTCCAGGAGAACCACTTCGGCCAGCTCGCCAGCAACCTGTCGTACGGGGACCAGCGCCGCGTCGAGATCGCCAGGGCGCTCGCGTCCGACCCGGCGCTGTTGCTGCTCGACGAGCCGACCGCCGGCATGAACCCGCAGGAGTCGGCGCAGCTGACCGCGTTCATGGAGCAGCTGCGCGAGGAGCGCGCGCTCACGATCCTGCTGATCGAGCACGACATGAAGGTGGTCATGGGCGTCTCCGAGCACATCACGGTGCTCGACCACGGCACGAAGATCGCAGAGGGCCAGCCCGAGGACATCCGCTCCAACGAGCGCGTGATCGAGGCCTACCTGGGCAAGCGCGAGGGAGGTCAGCAGAGCTGATGGCCATGCTCGAGCTCAACGACGTCCACACCTACTACGGCAACATCGAGGCCCTCAAGGGGATCTCGCTGACCGTGGAGGAGGGCGAGGTCGTCACGCTGATCGGCTCCAACGGCGCCGGCAAGTCGACCACGCTGCGCTCGATCTCCGGGCTGACCCCGCCGCGCGAGGGCTCGATCCAGTTCGAGGGGCGCGAGATCGGCGAGACGCCCGCCCAGGACATCGTGAGCAAGGGCATCTCGCAGTCGCCGGAGGGGCGCCACTGCTTCTCCCGGATGACCGTGCGCGAGAACCTCGACCTGGGTGCCTACCTGCGTCGCGACGACGGGGTCAACACCGACCGCGAGCGGGTCTACGAGCTGTTCCCGCGGCTCAAGGAGCGCGAGCGCCAGAAGGCCGGCACGATGTCCGGCGGCGAGCAGCAGATGCTCGCGATCGGGCGCGCCCTGATGGCGAACCCGAAGCTGCTGCTGCTCGACGAGCCGTCGATGGGGATCGCGCCGGTGCTGGTGGAGCGCATCTACGAGACGATCGTCGAGATCAACCGCCAGGGCACCACGATCCTGCTGGTCGAGCAGAACGCGAACTACGCGCTGGAGGTGTCGGTGCGCGCCTACGTGCTGGAGACCGGCACGATCGCGCTGTCGGACAAGTCGGACAAGCTGCGCGACAACCCCGACGTCCAGAAGGCGTACCTCGGCGCATGACCGTGCTCGCGGCAATGGGGGCGAAGGCGCTCTTCCTGCTCTACCTGTGGCTCGCCTCGGCGATCGTGGCCTCGTACGTGTCGGACCGCAAGGGCTACGGGCAGAAGGTCGGGCTCGCGTTCGGAATGCTGTTCAGCCTGATCGGCGCGATCATCTGGCTGCTCGTGCCCGCCCGCCGGGACTCGCGCTGGAAGCTCCAGGGGCCGTTCGGCAGCGGTGGCCAGACCGTCGCCGAGGCGCGCGCGGAGCGCGAGGTGGGCGGAGGGGAGAGCTGAGATGGACCTGACCTGGGGGCTCTACTTTCCGCTGATCCTGATCGCGATCGCCTACGGGGTCGTCTCCGCGACGGCCGGAGTGATGGCGGGCCGGGGCAACGACGAGCGCGCGGAGCGGGTGCGCGACGTCGCCTTCCTGATCCTCGCGCTGGGTGGGGTCTGGGTGGTCATCCTGACCGTGCTCGCACTCATCAGCCAGCCCGACGACATCGGCGACATCCTCATCATTACCCTGGTGATCGTGGTGTTCTTCGCGATTCTCCTGATCGCCCTGTTCGGCCTCTCGATACTCACCGGCCGGATCAGCCGCGGAGCCTCGCGCCGCAAGCGAGTCACCACAGACGAGCTCTGATGGCCTCGCCGGCGAAGCCGGCTGACCGCCACGAGCCGCTGCCGGGGCTGTTCGCGCTCCCGGGCCATCTGCTGCGCAAGCTGTCGCCCGTCGATGCGCAGGCTCGTGCTGGGCGTGATCGGGCTGCTGATCGCGGCCGGTATCGCCGCGTTCCTCGTCTACGGGCCCGTGATCCGCGAGAACAACCGCAATCGCGAGACGGCCGCGCGCGAGGCGGCGCGCCAGGCCGAGGTGGCCGAGCTGGCGCGCCTGCGCCGCGAGCAGCGGCCGCGCATCGGCACGGTCGCCGCGGGTGGGGCGGCCACGGCGATCGCCGGGGTCGAGCGGGCGATCACGCGCGACGCGCGCGCCCGGGCCGCCACCGGCGAGCTGCCCACGCCCGCGCAGGGGACCGACTGCGACGCGGCCGCGCGCGAGCACGGCAGGGTGCTGGTGGCCTGCACGGCCTTCACGCACAAGGTCGCGCCGGACGACAGCACCGTGGGCAGCGTGATCGGCTACCCCTACCGCGGGGCGGTCGACCCGGCCACCGGCCGCTACGCGATCTGCAAGACGAGCGGCCACCCGGGCGAGGGCTCGTTCACCCGCCAGCGGGAGCTCCCGCTGCCGCGGGCCTGCGGGGGCTAGCCCCGCTCGGTCGCCTCGCGCAGCGCGTCCTCGAGCTCCGGCCGCCGGAACTTGTAGCCCAGCTCGGTCAGGCGCGCGGGGATCGCCCGCTGCCCGGTGGTGACGATGACCGCCATCTCGCCGTAGAGCAGCTTCACCGCGAGGCCGGGCACCGGCGCGAAGGCGGGCCGGTGCAGCACGCGGCCCAGCGCGTGCGAGAACTCCTTGTTGGTCACCGGCTCCGGCGCGGTCAGGTTGACGGGCCCGTCCGCGGCCTCTGTGTCGAGCAGGAAGGCGATCGCCCCGACCACGTCGTCCAGGTGGATCCAGGAGAAGTACTGGTCCCCGCCGGCCACCGGCCCGCCCACGCCCAGCTTGAAGAACGGCAGCATCTTGCCGAGCGCGCCGCCCTCCGACAGCACCGGCCCGGTGCGCGTCGTGACCACGCGCATGCCGAGCTCGGACGCCGCCCGCGCCTCGGCCTCCCACTCGACGACCACGCGCGCGGCGAAGTCGTCGCCGGCCGGGGCCGATTCGTCCAGCGTCTCGTCGCCGCGCGGTCCGTAGATGCCGGTGCCGGCGCCCGAGACGAGCACGCCCGGTCGCTCTCCCTCCGGCAGCGCCCGCAGGGCGGCCACGAGGTTGCGGGTCCCGAGCACGCGCGACTCCATGATCTCGCCCTTGGCCTCGTCGCTCCAGCGCTGCGCGATCGGCTCGCCCAGCAGGTGGACGACGGCGTCGCGGCCGCGCAGGGCCTCGGCCGGGGGCTCCTCGCGGGTCGGGGCGGCCCACTGCTCGGCCGGAACGCCCAGCTTCTGCGAGGCGCGCTCGGCGTCGCGCGACAGCGCCGTGACCTCGTCGCCGCGCTCGCGCAGCTCCGCGACGAGCGCGCCCCCGATCGTTCCGGTGGCCCCGGTTACCGCGACGCGCACTAGCTGACGGCCGCGCGTTCGGTCGTGGGCTGCTCGGCCTCGTCGAGCGTGTCGCCGGACAGCTCGGCCTCGGCGCGGACGGCATTGGCGACCTCGCGCGCGACGTCGCGGTTGAAGACGCTCGGGATGATGTAGTCCTCGTCGAGCTCGTCGTCGTCCACGCGTGCTGGCGATGCCGCGCGCTGCGGCCAGCTTCATCCGCTCGGTGATCGCGGTCGCGCGCGCGTCCAGCGCGCCGCGGAACACGCCCGGGAAGGCGAGCACGTTGTTGATCTGGTTGGGGAAGTCGGAGCGGCCGGTCGCCATCACGCGCACGTACGGCGCCGCCTCCTCGGGGCGCACCTCGGGGTTCGGGTTGGCCATCGCGAAGACGAACGGGTCCGGGTTCATCTTCTGGAGGTCGGCGGCGGTGATGATCCCCGGTCCGGACAGCCCGACGAACAGGTCGGTCCCCTCGATCACCTCGCGCGGCATGCCGTCGCGGTGCCCGGAGTTGGTGTTCTCCGCCAGCCAGCGCTTGGGCGCGTTCATCGACCCCGCCTCGTAGTCCTCGCGCCCCGTGTGGATCGCCCCGTAGCGGTCGCAGGCGACGATCGACGTCACGCCCGCGTCCATCAGGATCTTCGCCACCGCGAGGCCCGCCGCGCCCGCCCCGACCATCAGCACCTCGAGATCCTCCATGCGGCGGTCGGTCAGCCGGCAGGCGTTGATCAGCGCGGCGAGCGTGACGATCGCCGTGCCGTGCTGGTCGTCGTGGAAGACCGGGATGTCGAGCGCCTCCACGAGCCGCTGCTCGATCTCGAAGCAGCGCGGCGAGGAGATGTCCTCGAGGTTGATGCCGCCGAACGTCGGGGCGATCCGCATGACCGTCTCGACGATCTCGTCGGTGTCCTTGGTGTCGAGGCAGATCGGGAAGGCGTCCACGTCGGCGAACTCCTTGAAGAGCATCGCCTTGCCCTCCATCACCGGCATCGCGGCCTCGGGGCCGATGTCGCCGAGGCCGAGCACGGCGGTCCCGTCGGACACGACGGCCACGGTGTTGGCCTTGATCGTGTACTTGAACGCCTTCTGGCGATTCTCGGCGATCGCCGTGCACACGCGCGCGACGCCGGGCGTGTACGCCATCGAGAGGTCGTCGCGCGACTTGAGCGGGATGTTCAGGCCGGTGTGGATCTTGCCGCGCCGGTGCACCTCGAAGGTGCGGTCGGTGATCTCCACGATCCGGGCTGGCCGGATCGACTGGACGGCGCTGATGACGTCGCCGCGGTGCTCGACGCTCGAGCACTCGACCGTGATCTCGCGCAGCGTGTGCTCGCCGCGCGCCTCGACGGTGTCGACCGCGACGATCGCGCCGCCCGCGCGCGTGATCGCGGCCGTGACCTTGCCGAGCACGCCGCCGGGCTTCTGCGGCAGCTCGACACGGAGGGTCAGCGAGAACTGGGCGGAGGGCGTCGGCACGTAGCGATCATACGGCGTCGATACCGTTACCCCTCGTGGCCGCCGATTCGCCCCGTGAGCTGTTCCTGATCGACGGGAACAGCCTCGTCTACCGCGCCTTCTTCGCCCTCCCCGAGTCGATCGCGACGTCCAAGGGGCAGCCGACGAACGCGATCTTCGGCTTCGCCTCGATGCTCGTGAAGATCATCTCCGAGTACGGCGTCAAGCCGACGCTGGTCGTGTGGGACGCGGGCACGTCGGGCCGCGACGAGGTCTACGGGGAGTACAAGGCGGGCCGCCGCGAGCGCCCCGACCTGCTGTCCGAGCAGTGGCCCTACATGCACCCGCTGGTCGACTCGTTCGGCTACACGAACGTGAAGGTGTCCGGCTACGAGGCCGACGACGTGATCGCCACGCTCGCCTCGCGCGCGGCGGCGGACGGGATCGACGTGACGGTCGTGACCGGCGACCGGGACATGTTCCAGCTCGTGGAGCCGCGCATCCGGATCATGGCCACGGGCCGCGGGATCACCGACACGACGATCTACGACCGCGACGCCGTGATCGACCGCTACGGCATCCCGCCCGAGCGGATCCCCGACTTCTACGGGCTCAAGGGCGACACCTCGGACAACATCCCGGGCGTGCCCGGCATCGGCGACAAGACCGCCTCGCAGCTGCTCCAGGAGTGGGGCGACCTCGACGGCGTGCTGGCCAACGTCGACTCGATCTCGGGCGCCAAGCGCAAGCAGAACCTGACCGAGCACGCCGACGACGCCCGCATCTCGAAGCAGCTCGCGACTGCCGTGCGCGACGTCGAGGTGGAGGTCGACTTCGACCAGGTGTTCGCACGCGAGCCGGACCGCTCGCAGCTGCGCGAGACGTTCCGGGAGTTCGAGCTGCGCGCCCCGCTGGAGCGCCTCGAGGAGGCGCTCGGCGAGGACGGCGCGGCGCCAGCCGAGCGGGTGGACGAGGTGGTCGAGGTGGCCGCGCGCGAGGTGCCGCTGGCCGAGCTCGGCTCGCTCGAGGGGGAGCTGGTCGCGGTCGCCGCGCTGCGGCCCGGAGAGGACCCCGACGAGGCCGCGACCGCAGCGCCCGAGGATCCCGACGCGGAGCTCGCGGCCGAGGAGGAGGCCGCCGCGGAGGCCGTGGAGGAGGAGGTCCCGGTGGCCGCGGTCGAAGCGGCCGGCGGCCCCGCCCAGGGCTCGTTCGACTTCGACGCCGGCCCGCGCGGGCCGCTCACCGTGGCCGCCTGGGCTGGCGACGAGGTGCTCGTCTCGGAGGCCGAGACCCTGGCGGCGTTCTCGATGGCGCGCGGCGAGCAGCCGGTCGTGGCGCACGACTGGAAGACGATCGCGATGGCCGACGACGCCTGCGCGGCGCCGCCGCTCCAGCACGACACGATGGTCGCGGCGTACCTGATCGACCCCGCCCGGCGGGGCTACCCGCTCGACGAGCTCGCGACCGAGGCCGGCCTGGGGCACGGGCGAACGGGCGCATCCGGCCGAGCGGGGCTGCAAGCACGGACGGCGTGGCGGAGCGCGCCGTGCTGACGCGACTGCTGGCCGAACGCCAGCGCGTGCGGCTCGAGGAGGACGGGCTGACCGACCTCTTCCACGAGATCGAGTTGCCGCTGGTCGACGTGCTCGTCGAGATGGAGCGTGTCGGCATCGCGCTCGACGTCGAGCGGCTGCGCGCGATCAGCTCGCGCTTCAACGAGCGCGCGGTGGAGCTGGAGCGGCGCGTCTGGGACCTGGCCGGGGAGGAGTTCACGATCGGCTCGCCGCAGCAGCTCGCGCCGATCCTGTTCGAGAAGCTCGGCCTGTCGCGCAAGCGGCGCGGCAAGACCGGCTTCTCGACGGACGCGCGCGTGCTCCAGGCGATCCGCCACGAGCACGAGATCGTCCCGGCCATCGAGGAGTGGCGCGAGGTGACGAAGCTCAAGTCGACCTACCTGGACGCCTTCCCGGAGCTGATCGGGCCGGACGGCAGGCTGCACACGACCTTCAACCAGACCGCGGCGACCACGGGCCGGCTGTCGAGCACGAACCCCAACCTCCAGAACATCCCGATCCGCACCGAGCAGGGGCGCGAGATCCGCGCCTGCTTCGTGGCCGAGGAGGGGACGCGGCTGATCTCGGCCGACTACTCGCAGGTGGAGCTGCGGCTGCTGGCGCACATCGCCGACGAGCCCGTGCTGAAGGACATCTTCAGGCGCGGGGAGGACGTGCACACGGCGACCGCCGAGGCGATCCTCGGCGGCAAGACCGATCCGGGCACGCGCTCGAAGGCCAAGATGGTCAACTACGGGATCGTCTACGGGCTGTCGGCCTTCGGCCTCGCCGACCGGCTCCAGATCGAAAAGGAGGAGGCGCAGCAGTTCATCGACGCCTACCTCGAGCGCTTCCCCAAGGTCAAGCAGTTCATCGAGGACACGATCGCGCAGGCGACCACCGAGGGCCACGTGTCCACGCTGTTCGGGCGGATCCGGCGCGTCCCGGAGCTGCGCTCGCGCCAGTTCCAGACGCGCAGCCTGGGCGAGCGGCTGGCCGTGAACATGGTCATCCAGGGCACGGCCGCCGACATCATCAAGGTGGCGATGGTGCGCGCGCGCGACGAGCTGCGCACCGCCGGCCTGACCACGCGGCTGGTGCTCCAGATCCACGACGAGCTGCTGTTCGAGGGCCCCGCGGACGAGGTCGAGCGCGCCTCGGAGATAGTCAGGCGCGAGATGGCCGGGGCCTTCGAGATGGACCCGCCGCTCGAGGTCGACGTGGGCGTCGGCGCGAACTGGCTCGAGGCCAAGTAGCGGGCGCCGGCTAGGCGGCGGCTCGAGCGGGCGCAGGACGGGCCGCCCGCGGCGGCGGCCCGGCCGTGGCGAACTCCGGCGGCGCGATCGCCAGGTAGTGCCCGAACGACCAGTCGAGGAAGCGGCGCGACTGCATCGTCCGCAGGCCCGGCGCCAGCAGGCGCGGCGGGACCCGCGGGACGAGCCGCTGCGCGCGCAGCAGCGCGTCGAACTTCCACGCGTGCGAGGCGGAGAAGTCGCCGTAGCCGGCCAGCGCCTCCGCGATCGTCGCCCGGCCCTCGATCACGGCGCGCAGCTCACGCCCGCAGGCGATGCCGAAGTAGAGGGCCGTGCGGATGCCCTCGGCGGTCAGCGGCAGGCAGTGCCCGGCCGAGTCGCCGACGAAGAAGATGCCGTCCTCGGTGGCGTCGCGCAGCCGGTGCGGGATCCAGTTGCCCTGGTAGCGGACCGGGTCGGCGTCGAGGTCCTCCGCCAGCAGCACCGTGGTGTCCTTGACGTGGAAGCGGGGGTCGAAGGAGCCGACGCCGATGCGCAGCTCCTGGCCGGCCGGGAAGCTCCAGCCGTACCCGGCGGGCACGTAGCGGCGGTCGATCCAGATCTCCATCTCCTCGCCGGCCCCCCCGGGGTGCACCTCGAGCCCGCGCGACAGCGGGGCGTCCGGCGGCTGATAGCCCGAGCCCAGCACCCGCCGCCAGCCGAGGGCGTCGACGACGATCGGCGCGGTCAGGTCGCCCCGGTCGGTGTGGACGGTGTCGCCGCTGCGGCCGCTGACCTTGGCGGTCTCGAAGCCGGCGTCGGACTGCGCCCAGAGCAGGGAGCAGAGCTCGGGGTAGTCGAAGGTCGAGAAGGTCCAGGGCAGCTCGAAGCGCGAGGTTCCGAGCGGCGTGTGGACGACGAGCCGGCCGAACGTCTGGCGGTGCGAGCCCATCAGGTCGAGCGCCCGCAGCCACTCGGTGGGGATCCCGCAGGCCGACGTCTGGCGCTCCCCGATCTCGTAGCGGTCCAGCACCATTACCCGCGCCCCCGTGCCCGCGAGCTCGCGCGCGATTGCCAGCCCGGCGAAGCTGGCGCCGCAGATCAGGACGTCGACGTCGCCCGACAGCGGGGTGCGCTCGGAGCCACGCTTGGTGCGGCGGGTCGGCATGCGGGCAATGTAGCTACCCTTGTCGCCGCAGTGCCAGACACGGAAACGCTTACTCAACCCCAGGTCGTCGAGGGCTCGGACGGACTTCTGCTCGAAGTCGACGGCCAGATCGTCCCCAACTACGACGCCACCATCGTCCCCTTCGACGAGGGCGACGTGGTGTCCGGCAGGGTCGTCCAGATCGACCAGGACGAGGTTCTGGTCGACATCGGCTACAAGAGCGAGGGCGTCATCCCGCTCGCCGAGCTGTCGATCCGCAAGTCGGTCGACCCGCACGACGAGGTCGAGATGGGCGAGGAGGTCGACGCGCTGGTCCTCACCAAGGAGGACCAGGACGGCCGCCTGCTGCTGTCCAAGAAGCGTGCCCGCTTCGAGAAGGCCTGGCGCAAGATCGAGGCGGCCGCCGAGTCCGGCGAGCCGGTCGAGGGCACAGTCATCGAGGTCGTCAAGGGCGGCCTGATCATCGACCTCGGGGTGCGCGGCTTCCTGCCCGCCTCGCTGGTCGACATCCGCCGCGTCCAGAACCTCGACGAGTTCCTCGGCACCAAGATCGAGTGCAAGGTGATCGAGCTCAACCGCTCGCGCAACAACGTCGTGCTGTCGCGCCGCGCGGTGCTCGAGGAGGAGCGCAAGGAGGTCCGCCAGCAGATCCTGGACCGCCTCCAGCCGGGCATGATCGTCGAGGGCGCGATCTCCAACATCGTCGACTTCGGCGCCTTCGTGGACCTGGACGGGATCGACGGCCTGATCCACATCTCAGAGCTGTCCTGGTCGCACGTGAACCACCCGTCCGAGATCCTCGCCATCGGCGACGTGGTCCCGGTCAAGGTGCTCGACATCGACCGCGACCGCCAGCGCATCTCGCTGGGCCTCAAGCAGACCCAGGAGGACCCGTGGCAGCGGGTCATCGACACTTACCGCGTCGGCGACGAGCTCGAAGGCAAGGTGACCAAGGTCGTCACCTTCGGCGCCTTCGTCGAGATCATGGAGGGCGTCGAGGGGCTGGTGCACATCAGCGAGCTCGCGCACCACCACGTCGAGAACCCGCGCGAGATCCTCGAGCCGGGCCAGGACGTGCGCGTGAAGATCCTCGAGATCGACTCCGAGCGCCGCCGCCTGTCGCTGAGCGTCAAGCGGGTGGCAGAGCAGCTGCCGCACATCAAGTCGGCGGCCGCCGCCGGCGCCGCCGCCGCGGGCGTGAGCGAGGAGATCGGCGACGTGCCGGACCTCGGCCTGTCCGAGGACGTGTTCGCCGGGCCGCAGGTGAGCGGCGTCGACGACCTGCGCGCCGCAGTGGCCGACTTCGGCAGCCCCGACGAGGCCGAGGAGGCCCCGCCGCTGCAGGAGGCCGAGGAGGCTCCCGAGGCCCCCGAGGCTCCGGAAGCCCCGGAGGCTCCGGAGGCCGAGGAGGCCCCGGAGGCCGAGGAGGTCCCGCCGCCGCCGGAGCCGCAGGGTGAGGCCCCGGAGGGTGAGGCCCCGGAGGCCGAGCAGGTCCCGCCGCCGGAGCCGGAGGGTGAGGCCGAGCAGGCCGAGCCCGAGTCCGAGGAAAAGCCCCCGGAGGAGTAGCCATGGCCCCGTTCGTGGGGCTGACCGGCGGACTCGGGGCCGGCAAGTCCGAGGCCTTGCGAATCCTGGACGAGCTGGGCGCGTCGACCCTGTCCACCGACGCCGTCGTCCACGAGCTGCTCGCGACCGACGACGTGCAGCGCGCATTGGCCGAGCGCTTCGGCGCCGAGGTCGCGTCCGACCGCGCCCTGATCGCGGAGCGCGTCTTCGGCGACGAGGACGAGCGGGCCTGGCTGGAGGGTCTGCTGTGGCCGCTCGTGGGCAAGCGTGTGGCGGCGTGGCGCTCCTCTCTTCAGGCCGAGCAGGTCGCGGTGGTCGAGGTCCCGCTGCTGTTCGAGTCGGGCATGGAGGCCGTCTTCGACGCGACGATCGCCGTGATCGCCGACGAGGCGACCCGCGAGCAGCGAGCCGCCGCGCGCGGTCACGCCGCGGTCGCCGAGCGCGCCGGGCGCCAGCTCTCACAGGCGCAAAAAGCGGACAGAGCGGACTTCACGGTGCGCAACGACGGCTCGCTTGACGAGTTGAAGCAGACGCTGTCCCACGTACTTGAGAAACTCGAACCTCGGTGAGCTCACAGGCAGCACGTTTCGCCCGCCGCCCGTCGCGAGCGCGCGTCCGGCGGCGGCGCCTGACGGTCGTCGCGCTGGTCATCGGCCTGGCGGGGGTCGCGGCGATCGTGTTCGAGGGCGCCGGTCCGCTGGAGGACGCGGTGCGCGAGATCACGCTGCCGCTGCACCACGAGGACATCATCCGCCAGCAGGCCGCCGACAAGCAGATCGACCCGGCCCTGATCGCCGCGGTCATCTACGAGGAGTCGCGCTTCCGCGACCAGACCTCGCACGCGGGCGCGCGCGGCCTGATGCAGATCACGCCGGAGACCGCTGACTTCATCGCGCGGCGCTCCGGAGGGGTGCTGTTCGAGCAGTCCGACCTGTCGACGCCCCAGGTCAACATCGCCTACGGCGCCTGGTACCTGCGCTATCTGATCCGGCATTACGAGGGCAACGAGACGCTCGCCATCGCGGCCTACAACGCCGGCCAGACGAACGTCGACCGCTGGGTGCGGAGGGCCGGCGGCGCGGACAGCTTCGACAGCGCCCGCCACATCCCGTTCCCGGAGACGCGCGCCTACGTGGAGAACGTCCAGGAGCGGCGCGGCCAGTACCGCGACAAGTACGGGGGCGAGCTGGGCCTGTAGCCGCTGGCGCGCCCGCCGGTTCGGATATAGGCTGGGCCGGGCCTTGCCCGAGGGACTCGCACACTCTCGCCGTGGCTTCCTGGCCGGAGCCGGCGGACTGACCGCGGCCGCGCTGCTGAACGGCCCACAGGCCCTGGCGGCGAAGCCTCGCAAGCCTCCGAGCCTGCGCGGCGGCAGGTTCGGCGAGGGCGTTGCGTCGGGCGACCCGACACCAGACGGCGCGACCGTCTGGACGCGGCTCAGCGACGTCGAGGGCAGCGGCACCGTCGAGCTCGAGGTCGCGCGCGACCGCGGCTTCCGCAAGGTGGTGGCGCGCGGGCTGATCCGCACGTCGCCGGGGCTCAACTACTCGGTCAAGTCGCGGGTCGTGAACCTGCGCCCGCACGAGGAGTACTGGTACCGCTTCACCACGCGCGGGTCGGAGAGCCCGGTCGGGCGCTTCCGCACCGCGCTGCCGCCCGACTCGCGCCAGCCGGTGCGCTTCGCCTTCTGGTCGTGCCAGGACTACACGTTCGGCCACTTCAACGCCCACCGGCTGCTTGCGGCCGACGACGTGGACTTCGTCGTCAACCTCGGCGACTACATCTATGCCGAGGCCTACTACGCGGCCAACGACGGCCGCGGCGGGGTGCGCACGGACCCGATCGGGTTCTCGGAGACGCTCGACCAGTACCGCGCCAAGTACGCGCTCTACCGGACCGACCCCGCCCTGCGCCGGATGCACTCGCTGTTCCCGATGATCTCGATCTGGGACGACCACGAGGTGGAGGACAACTACGCCGGCGGCGCGGGGCCGACCGGCGGGCTGACGCCCGAGCTGCGCTACTCGCGGGCGCGCCAGGCCGCCGCCTACCAGGCGTTCTTCGACAGCATGCCGACCTACGGCGCCAAGGGTCCCGGCAACAACCGGATCTACCGCGCCATGCGCTTCGGCCGGACCGTCGACCTCGTGCTGATGGACCAGCGCCAGTACCGCGCCGACCAGCCCTGCGGCGACGCGCAGGTCGGCCCGCCCTGCGCGGACCTCGACGCCCCGCGCAACTTCCTCGGCCGGCGCCAGATGAAGTTCGTCAAGAAGCGCCTGTCGGAGTCGAAGGCCGCCTGGAAGGTGATGGCCAACCAGGTGATGGTGATGCCGACGATCTACCCGGGCGGCGACTACATCGGCTTCGACTCGTGGCAGGGCTACCCGCGCGAGCGCCACGAGCTGCTCCAGCACATCCGCCGCAGGAAGATCGAGGACGTGGTCTTCGTCACCGGCGACATCCACACGTTCGTCGCGGGCGACGTGCGCGTCGACAACGACGACAAGCGGCCGGTGGCGACCGAGTTCGTCGGCGGCTCGATCTCCTCGCCGGGGCTGGGCGAGGGTGGGGGCGGCATCCTGCCGGGCGCCGACCCGTACAACCCGAACACGCCCGAGTCGATCATCGACCTGCTCAAGGCGAACAACCCGTGGGCCGTGGACGCCGAGTTCGACCACCACGGCTACGGGCTCGTCGAGGCGACCCAGCAGAGCTTCAGCTGCAAGCTGCGCCGGGTCAGCACGGTCAAGACGGCCTCGCGCGAGGCGCTGCCGGACAAGCGCTTCTCGTACAAGATCACGCGCGGGCACCCGTCCCTGCTCGACTAAGGCTCAGGCGCCATCCGTCCCCCGGCCGGGCCGCCCCGCCCGGCCGGCGGCGCCTGCTTTAAGTCTGCGTCGCCTGTTCCCAGGCGGCGTAGGCCTGCTCGACCGCCCGCTTGGCCTCGGCGTGGCGCCTGGTCGCGCGCTCTCGCCCGGTGGGGCTGCTCCACATGGAGGGATCGGCGAGCTCGTCCTCCAGCCGCGCGAGCGTAGCCTCTGCGCGCTCGACCTCGCGCTCGAGCTGCTGGGCGTGCTTGACGGCGTTCTTGGAGGGGCCGCTGCGGGCGGTGGGCTCCGCCGCGGCCTTGCGCTCCTTGCGCTTGGCCGGCTCCTCCTGGCGCTCCGCCCGGACGCGCGCGTACTCCGCCCAGCCTCCCTGATAGCTCTTCAATCGCCCGTCCTCGAACGCCACGGTTCTTGTCCCGACCGCATCGAGCAGCGCGCGGTCGTGTGAGACGAGCAACAGAGCGCCCTCGAACGCCTCGAGCGCATCCTCGAGCGCTTCACGTGCGTCGAGGTCGAGGTGGTTCGTCGGCTCGTCCAGGATCAGCACGTTCGAGTCCGACGCCACCAGGACGGCCAGCGACAGGCGCCGGCGCTCGCCGCCGGACAGGCCCGCCATCGGCTTCTCGACCTCCTCGCCCGAGAAGAGGAAGCTGCCGAGCAGGGCGCGCGCCTTGTTGGGGGTCAGGCCGGTGGCTCGCTGCGCGGCCTCGAGCGCGGTGCCGGTCGAGCCGAGCTCCTGGGTGTGCTGGGACAGGTAGCCGAGGTTGACGTTGTGGCCCGTCTTGAGGCGGCCCCCGTCGAGCGGGCGGCGGCCCGCGAGGGCCTCGATCAGGGTGGTCTTGCCAACCCCGTTGGGGCCGACCAGGGAGATGTGCTCGCCGCGCTCGAGCCACAGCTCGCCGTCCTCGAGCAGGGTGCGGCCGGGGACGCCGACGCGGCCGTCCTCGAGCTCCAGCACGACGCGGCCGGTGCGCTCGGCCGAGCCGAAGCTGAAGCCGAGCGAGCGCGTGTCGCGCGGGTCGCGCTCGATCCGATCCATCTTCGCCAGCGCCTTGACGCGCGACTGGGCCTGGCGCGCCTTGCTCGCCTTGTAGCGGAAGCGCTCGACGAAGCGCTCCATGCGGGCGATCTCGCGCTGCTGCTTCTCGATCGCCTTGCCGAGGGCGATCTCGCGAGCGGCGAGCTCGCGGCGCCAGGCGTGCCAGGGGCCCGGGAAGAACCGGGCCCGGCCGGCCTCGAGCTCGAGCACGCTGGTCCCGACCGCCTCGAGGAACCAGCGGTCGTGGGCGACGAGGATGACGGCGGCGTCGAGGGAGGTGAGGTAGCCCTCGAGCCACTCGAGCGAGGAGATGTCGAGGTGGTTGGTGGGCTCGTCGAGCAGCAGCAGGTCGGGGTCGCCCGCCAGCGCCCGCGCGAGCGAGGCGCGGGTCAGCTCCCCGCCGGAGAAGGTGCTGAGCTCCCGGTCGAGCTGATCGTCCCTGAAGCCAAGCCCGTGCAGGGGCGCGATCGCCTTCGTCCGCCAGTCCCAGCCGCCCGCGTGCTCGAGACGCGCCTGGGCGACGGCATAGCTTCCGAGCACCCTCTCCTCCGGCCGCTCCGCCATCTGGGCCTCGAGGTCGCGCAGCCGCTCCTCCAGCGCGACGAGGTCGGCGCAGCCCGCCAGCACGTAGTCCCGCAAGGTGAGGCCGTGCTCGCGCGGCGGCCGCTGGTCGTGGAGGGCGACGCGGGCGCCCTTCTCGAGGACGAGGTCGCCGGCGTCGACCGAGCTCTGGCCGGCGAGCATCCGCAACAGCGTCGTCTTGCCGGCCCCGTTGCGCCCCGCGAGCGTCATGCGGTCGCCGCGCTCGAGCTTGAAGGACACGCTGCGGAACAGGGGAGCCCCCGCCACGTCCTTGTCCAGCGCCGATGCGATCACAACCGCCACGCGGCCAATTGTCACGTACGTCGCACACGAGTCACACGCGCCCCGGCACCCTCGGCGTGTGGTCCCGGTTTCCGAGGCAATATCCCGGCAACGAGGCTCTACATCACTCGTGGGACGCGGCGATCGCGGCGCTCGCCGGCCGTCAGCACGGGGTCGTCTCGCTCGGGCAGCTCCGCGCGTCGGGTGCCCGACGCGCTGCGCGCGTGAGAGGGCGCGCGCACGGCGCGGGCGCCTTCACCGTCGCATCGCGGCGTCTACGCCGTCGGGCACCGGCCCTCACGCCGGACGGCCGCCTGCTCGCCGCCGTCCTCGCCTGCGGTCCCGGACGCGCTCGCTCAGCCACAGCGCCGCCGGCGGCGTGCACGGTCTCGCTCCCGCGGGTCCGGATCGAGTCACGCGCTCGCGCCCGGACCCCGCAAGGAGCGAGCCCGGCATCACCCTCCACCGCTCCAGATCCCTGACCGACCGGGACCGCACCCTTATTGCCGCAGTTCCGGTCACCACGGTCGCCAGGACCCTGGTCGACCTCGCCGATGTCCTGAGCGAGCGCCGGCTGGCCAGGGCCGTCGCCCGCGCCGAGGAGCTGCGGGTCTTCGACCTGGCTGCGCTGGAGGCGGTCCAGGCGCGCGTGCCCGGCCGCCGCGGGCGCCATCGCCTCCGGCGCGTCCTGGCCGCCTACCGCCCGGAGCCTCACTTCCTGCGCAGCGAGGCGGAGCGCCGGCTCAAGCGGCTCTGTCGCGACCACGGCCTGCCGCAGCCGCAGTTCAACGTCGGCGTGGCCGGCTTCGAGGTCGACGTCTACTGGCCCGAGGCCAGGCTGGCGCTCGAGTTCGACGGCGCCGCGACCCACCACACCCGCCAGGCCTTCCACGCCGACCGCCGCCGCGACCGCGCGCTCGCCGTCGAGGGCGTGCAGACGCTCCGGGTCACCTGGCCCGACCTGGCGGCGCCGCTGGCCCGCCAGGTGCTGGCGATCCTGCGGCGGCGCTAGTCTCGAAGGTCGTGCGCGAGTTCAAGGTCAACCCCGCCTACACGCCCGTGGCCGACCAGCAGCAGGCGCGCTCGGCGCTCGGCGAGGGCATCGACGCGGGCGACCGCTTCCAGACCCTGCTGGGCGTCACCGGCGCAGGCAAGACGGCGACGATGGCGTTCACGATCGAGCAGGTCCAGCGTCCCGCGCTCGTGATCGCCCACAACAAGACGCTGGCGGCCCAGCTCTGCAACGAGTTCCGCGAGTTCTTCCCCGACAACGCGGTCGAGTACTTCGTCTCGTACTACGACTACTACCAGCCCGAGGCCTACGTCCCGAGCTCGGACCTCTACATCGAGAAGGACTCGTCGATCAACCAGGAGATCGAGCGCCTGCGCCACGCCGCCACGGCCAGCCTGTTCGGGCGCCGGGACACGATCGTCGTGGCCAGCGTGTCCTGCATCTTCGGCCTCGGCTCGCCGGAGAAGTACGACCGCCTGATGCTGATGCTCAAGCGCGGCGACATGCTCGACCGCGACGCCGTCCTGCGCAAGCTCGTCGACATCCAGTACAGCCGCAACGACACGGTGCTCGCCCGCGGCGGCTTCCGGGTCCGCGGCGAGACGCTCGAGGTCTTCCCGGCCTACGCCGAGACCGCCTACCGCGCGGTCTTCTTCGGCGACGAGGTCGAGTCGGTCCACGAGTTCGACCCGCTCACCGGCGAGCTGCTGAAGGAGCTGCGCTACGCCGCGGTCTGGCCGGCGACCCACTACGCGACCGACACCAAGACGATCGAGCGGGCCGTCGTCGAGATCCGCGACGAGCTCGAGCAGCGCACCAAGGAGCTCGAGGAGCAGGGCAAGCTGCTCGAGTCGCACCGGTTGCGCCAGCGCACGCAGTTCGACATGGAGATGCTGCGCGAGCTCGGCTTCTGCAACGGGATCGAGAACTACTCGCGCATCCTCGACGGGCGCGCCCCCGGCGAGCGTCCCTACTGCCTGATCGACTTCTTCCCCGAGGACTTCGTCTGCTTCATCGACGAGTCGCACCAGACCGTCCCGCAGATCGGCGGGATGTACGAGGGCGACCGCTCGCGCAAGCAGACGCTGGTCGAGTACGGCTTCCGCCTGCCGAGCGCGCTCGACAACCGGCCCCAGACCTTCGACGAGTTCCTCGCGCGCACGCCCCAGATCGTGTTCGTGTCGGCCACCCCCAGCGACTTCGAGCGCGACCACTCGAGCCGCATCGTCGAGCAGATCGTGCGCCCGACCGGGGTGGTGGACCCAGAGGTCGACGTGCGCGAGACCAAGAACCAGATCGACGACCTGATGGAGGAGATCCGCCAGCGCGTCGAGGTCGAGGAGCGCACGCTCGTCACGACGCTGACCAAGAAGATGGCCGAGGACCTGACCGACTACCTGCTCGAGTACGGGTTCAAGGTCCGCTACCTGCACTCCGAGATCGACACGCTCGAGCGCATCCAGATCATCCGCGAGCTGCGGCTGGGCGAGTTCGACATCCTCGTCGGCGTCAACCTGCTGCGCGAGGGCCTCGACCTGCCGGAGGTCTCGCTGGTGGCGATCCTCGACGCGGACAAGGAGGGCTTCCTGCGCGGCGAGACCTCGCTGATCCAGACGATCGGCCGCGCCGCCCGCAACATCCGCGGCAAGGTGATCATGTACGCCGACAAGGAGACGGCGGCGATGCGCAGCGCGATCAAGGAGACCGACCGCCGCCGCGCCATCCAGGTCGCCTACAACGAGGAGCACGGCATCACGCCGGCGACGATCCAGAAGGGCATCTCCGACATCAGCGACTTCCTGATGCAGGAGTCGAAGGTCCCGACCGGCCGCGGCCGGCGCCGGCAAGACACCGAGGGCATGACCGCCGAGGAGCTGCGCCGCACCATCGTGGAGCTGGAGGAGGAGATGCTGGCCGCCGCCGACGACCTCCGCTTCGAGTACGCGGCCAAGCTGCGCGACGAGATCAAGTCGCTCAGAAGAGAGCTGGCGGAGACCGAAGCAAACGCCTGATCGGCGTGTTTCTGCTAGACCTTCGCCGCGCAAGCCCTCCGACTCGCCGCCTACATGTCCAATACCGCCCTTCGCTCCGCCGCCGGCTTTCTCGGCCTGATGCTCGCCTTCGTCTGCGCTGCCAGCGCAGCCGCGGCGCCCACCGGCGATTTCACGACCGCTCCCGCCGCGCCGAACCGGGCGAACGTAAGACCAGGCGGTTCAGTTCACTCCCGCCACACGTCACGTTCGACGGTGCCAGCGGCACGGGCACGATCACGTGGTCCTACGGCGATTTTCAAACCGGAGCCGCAGCGAACCACGCCTACGCCGGCCCGGGCACGTACCAGGTGTCGATGATCTTGACGAACTCGCGAGGCCGGCAGCACGCCGACCGTCGCCGCCACGAAGCCCGTGATCGTCAACGCGCCACCGGTGGCGGCGTTCGGCTGGGACCCGCTCAGCCCGTTCGTCGGCACCGACGTCCGCTTCGGCTCGGAGTCAGACGATCCTGACGGGGGAGTCACCGAGTACGACTGGGACTTCAACGACGGCGTCACGAGCGAGCAACGCAATCCAGCTCACCCATTCGCCAATCCCGGTCAGTATTCCGTCACGCTGACCGTGACGGACGCGTGGGGCGCCACCGACACGGAGACAAAGGAAGTGGTCGTCAGCGCGCTGCCCGTCGCGATCCCGGTCAACCAGCCGCCCGTTGCGACCTTCGTCTTCGGGCCGCGCAGCCCGCGTGTGGGCGATCCGGTCGAGTTCTCCTCGAGCGCAATTGACCCGGAGGGCAAGCTGCGCTCCCAGACGTGGGACCTGGACGGTGACGGGCAGTTCGACGATGCCCGCGGCGACGACGTCGTCTACACGTTCGTTCGCCCCGGCGAGCAGACGGTGCGCCTCCGCGTCGAGGACGAGGGCGGCGCCGCGGCGGTCAAAGAGCGGACGGTCACCGTCCAAGCGAAGCCGAGGGCGAGGGCCGGCTTCCTCAACCCATCGCCGGTGATCTCGCTCAACGGCCAGATCCTGGGCAACGGCTCCCGCATCAAGCTGCTCCGGGTTCGTGGGCCGAACAAGGCGCTCGTCACGGTCCGCTGCAAGGGCAAGAGTTGCCCGGCGCCGCACCGGCGCAAGCGGATCAAGGGCTCCTCGGTGCGCTTCAAGACGTATGAGCGCTTCCTGCGCGCCGGCGTCAAGGTCGAGATCCTCGTCCGCAAGCCGAGCATGATCGGGTCCTACACGCGCTACACGATCCGCGCCAAGAAGTTCCCCAAGCGCGTCAACCGGTGCCTGCCTCCGGGCAGCGAGAAGCCGCAGCGCCGCTGCACCTGACGCCGTTCTATTTGCACCGCCCGCGCAAATCGCCCGCGAACCTGAAGCCCGGCACCTACACGTACTTCTGCCGGATCCACCCGTTCATGCGGGGCGCCTTCCGGGTCAAGTAAGCGCGCCAGTTACGCTTCTCGGCTCGATGTCGGAGGACAGGGGATCGGCTGCTGATCAGGTGAAGGCGCTCGTGGAGGCCGCGGAGCGCATCCGCGCCGACGCCGAACGGGAGGCCGGCGCGGCCAGGGCAGGGGTGGAGCGGGTGGCGCAGCGGGCGGACGAGCTGCGCGCGCGGCTCGACGAGCTGGCGGCGGCCGTGGAGACGGCCGTGGCCGCGCTCAGGGAGGAGATCGACGGCCTGCGCGCGTCGAACGACGAGCCCCCGCGCGACGAGCTGATCGCCGAGGCGGAGGCCGTGGCGGCGCGCGAGCCGGAGCCCGAGCCGGAGCCGGAGCCCGAGCCGGAGCCCGAGCCCGAGGCGCCCGCGGTCCCCGAGGGCGCCCGCCTGCTCGCGCTCAAGATGGCCCTCGACGGCCGCCCGCGCGAGGAGACGGCGGCCTACCTGCGCGAGAACTTCGAGCTGGACGACCCGGAGGCGCTGCTCGACGAGGTCTACTCGAGGGCCGGCCGCTGACATGAGCCAGCCCGCCTCGCTCGACCGGCGCGGCTTCCTGGCCGCGGGGGGAGCAGGCGCCCTGCTGTGCACGATCGGAGGCGACACGGTGCCGGTCAGCTCGCCCGAGGACGTGGCCCGCGTCGACGCCGTCGCCGCCTCGCTGCCGCGCCCGGCTGCCGCGCGCCGGGACCCGATCGACCGCGCCCAGTTCCCGACCCCGGACCCCCAGCCCGGCGGCCGGCGCCGCGAGTACTGGATCGGGGCACGCACGGTGGCCTGGGACATCGCGCCGACCGGGCGCGACGAGTGGATGAAGCACCGCGTCCCGTCGCGCCGGCGGCGCAGGCTGCGCGCCTACGTCTACCAGCCGTTCAGCGCAGGCTTTGCCGAGCCGCTCGGCCGCCCCCGCATGCCCGGCCCGACGCTCCACGCCGAGGTCGGCGACGTGATCGTGGTCCACTTCTCCAACCTCGACCGCCAGCTGCGCCAGGCGGTCACGATGCACCCGCACGGGGTCCGCTACAACCCCGAGTACGACGGCGCCTACCTCGCCGACTTCACGCGCGCCGGGGGCTTCGTGGCGCCGGGCGAGGAGTTCACCTACGTCTGGGAGGCGACACCCGACTCCGTCGGTGTCTGGCCCTACCACGACCACGGCCCCAACCACACCCTCAACACGCTGCGGGGCCTGTTCGGGGCGGTGATCGTGCGCGAGCGGGGCGCGCCGGCGCCCGACGTCGAGCAGGTCCTGTTCCTGCACAGCTTCCCGCCGCAGGTGACCGGCTTCCCGGAGCTGTTCCACGCGATCAACGGGCGCAGCTTCGCCGGCAACACGCCTACGATCCGTGCACGGCGCGGACAGCGCGTCGCCATCCACGTGATGGGCATGGACCAGAACTTCCACACCTTCCACATCCACGGCCACCGCTGGCGCGACGCCTCCGGCGCGTACGTGGACTGTCCGACGATCGGCCCCAACGAGTCGATCACCGCGAGCTTCGTGGAGGACAACCCGGGGCGGTGGCTTTACCACTGCCATGTCTCGCTGCACCAGAACGCCGGCATGGCCGGCTGGTACGTGGTGGAGCAATGAACAGGAGGAACAGGGGAGAGATGCATCGATCGCATGTGGTGGTCGCCGTCGTGGCGGCCATGCTGCTCGTTCCGACGGCCGCCATGGCCGGGAACTATCCGCCGCCGACGGACCCGGGCAACAGCCCCGGCAAGACGCGCGGCAAGGGGCACACGTTGACCGTCTGCAAGAAGGGATGCCGCTACAAGAGCATCCAGAAGGCGATCAACGCGGCCACCGGCAAGGACACGATCCGAGTCAAGAAGGGCCAGTACCGCGAGGGCGTCCAGATCGCCGGCAAGCGCTACGACGGACTCAAGCTGCTCGGCGACCGCCGGCACCCCGACCGCGTGATCCTCACCGGCAAGGGGCTCAAGGGCGGTGACGCGCAGAACGCGGTGCTGATCAACAACTCCGACGACGTCACGGTGCAGGGCTTCCACGCCCGCAACTACAGGGCCAACTGCTTCTTCGCCACCAACCTCTCGGACTACGTGCTGGACCGGCTCGTGGCGGAGCGCTGCGGCGTCTACGGCGTCTACGCGTTCAACTCCAAGGGCGGCCGGATGACGAACTCCGAGGCCTACTACAACCCGGACTCGGGCTTCTACGTCGGCCAGACGCCGCCGCAGAAGGGCCGCAAGAAGCGCACGCTGGTCAAGAACGTGACGGCGTGGGGCAACGTGCTCGGGTTCTCCGGCACGAACATGCGCTACACCACGATCACCAAGAGCCGCTGGTACAACAACGGCGCAGGGATCGTCCCGAACACGCTCGACTCGGAGAAGTACTACCCGCCGACCGAGAACGTGCTCTCGGACAACGACGTGTTCTGGAACAACTGGAACTTCTACTGGGGAGCTCCGTTCAAGATCCCGGACCTGTCGGCGGCCGACATCCCGTACCCGATCGGGGTCGGCATCCTGTTGTTCGGCAGCCAGAAGACGGTCGTCGAGCGCAACCGCATCTCGGGCAACTACCTGACGGGATTCGTCGAGGTTCCGGCGGTCCAGCTGTCGGGCAACTCCAACGCGAAGAAGGACGCGGCCTCGATCCTGCGTGACAACACCGTGCGCCGGAACAACTTCGGCGCCGGCGGCGACCTGAACGGCCGCGACATGGTCTACGACGGCAGCGGCAGCGGGAACTGCTTCGAGGACAACACCCTGCGAAGCCCGAACCTGCCCGCCAACAACGGCACCTTCGTGCCCTGCCCGGGCTCGAACGTCGTGGATCCGAGCGTGCTCGGCGAGGCGCTCTCGCTCGGTCTCGGCACAGCGGGCGACCCCGCGTCGTTCGAGAAGAGCTGGATCAAGCACCCGCACCCGCCGCGCAAGGGACTGAAGCCCCTCGAGCGCTACGGCGGGTAGCTTCGTCGGGGACGGGCCCGGTCACGGGCCCGTCCCCGCCCGTATCACGAAAGGACAGGACTTGAGACGGAACATCGCAGCGGCGGCTGTCGTGCTCGGCGCACTCGTGGTGGCGCCGGCGTCGCAGGCCGTCAGCTCCAAGGTGGTCAAGAAGACCGTCAAGATCGGCGACAACTTCTTCTCGCCCGACTCGCTGAAGGTGCCCAAGGACACCAAGGTGACCTGGCGCTGGCCGAAGAACCCCGGCGACGTGCACGACGTGAAGCTGCGCAGCGGGCCGAAGGGCGTCAAGAAGTTCCACTCGCAGCTGGCGGCGAGCGGCTACAGCTTCGCCCGCACGCTGAAGAAGCCGGGCAAGTACGTGGTCATCTGCACCATCCACGAGGAGATGAAGATGACCATCCGCGTGAAGAGGTAGCTCGAACACCTGTTCGAGCCGACGACGGCTCTACACTCGTTATCCGTTGATCCAGAGTGGCGAAATCGTCGTCTCGGGCGCCCGGGAGCACAACCTCAAGGACCTTCACCTGAGGCTGCCCCGCGACGCCCTGGTGGTCATCACCGGGCTGTCCGGCTCGGGCAAGTCGAGCCTTGCCTTCGACACGATCTACGCCGAGGGGCAGCGCCGCTACGTCGAGTCGCTGTCGGCCTACGCGCGGCAGTTCCTCGGCCAGATGGACAAGCCCGACGTCGACTCGATCGAGGGCCTGTCGCCGGCGATCTCGATCGACCAGAAGACGACCAGCCGCAACCCGCGCTCGACGGTCGGCACGGTCACCGAGATCTACGACTACCTGCGGCTGCTGTGGGCCAGGGTGGGGCATCCGCACTGCTACAACTGCGGCCGGCCGATTGAGGCGCAGTCGGCCGAGCAGATCATCGACCAGGTGATGACGCTCGACGAGGGCACCAAGTTCATGGTGCTGGCGCCGATCGTGCGCGGCCGCAAGGGCGAGTACGGCAAGCTCTTCGAGGAGCTGCGCGAGCAGGGCTTCACGCGCGTCAAGGTCGACGGCGAGCTGCGCCGGCTCGAGGAGGAGATCGTCCTCGACAAGAAGTACAAGCACGACATCGCGGTCGTGATCGACCGGCTCGTGATGCGGACCGACCTGCGCAAGCGGCTGGCCGACTCGATCGAGACCGCGGTGGCGCGGGCCGAGGGCCTGGTCGACGTCGAGCACGTCGACACCGGTGAGGTCGTCACCTACAGCGACCGCTTCATGTGCCTGCACTGCGGCACCTCGATGCCCGAGCTCGAGCCGCGCATGTTCTCGTTCAACTCGCCGCACGGCGCCTGCCAGCGCTGCACGGGGCTCGGGTCGCAGATGAAGATCGATCCCGAGCTGATCGTGCCGGACCCCTCGCTGTCGCTCAACGACGGGGCGATCCTGCCGTGGTCCACGAGCGCGTCCAACTACTACGAGCAGATGACGTCGGCGATCGCCGACAAGTGGGAGGTGGACATGGACACCCCCTGGGAGGACCTCCCGGAGGACGTCCGGCACTGCTTCCTGTACGGGACCAGCGGCGACAAGATCTACGTCTCGTACCGCAACCGCTACGGGCGCCGGCGCTCGTACATGACGACGTTCGAGGGCATCGTGCGCAACCTCGAGCGGCGCTACCGCGAGACCGACTCGGACTGGTCGCGCGAGAAGATCGAGGAGTACATGACGCTGCGGCCGTGCCCGGAGTGCGACGGCGCGCGGCTGCGGCCCGAGTCGCTGGCGGTCAAGGTCGGCGAGCTCGGCATCCACGAGTTCACGCGCATGTCCGCGCACCGGGCGATCGAGTGGCTGGCGGAGCTCGAGCTGTCCGAGACCGAGCGCCAGATCGCGCGGCTGATCCTGCGCGAGATCGACGAGCGGCTGCGGTTCCTCGACAACGTCGGGGTCGGCTACCTGTCGCTGGAGCGCGCCGCGGCCACGCTGTCGGGCGGCGAGGCGCAGCGGATCCGGCTGGCCACGCAGATCGGGTCGTCGCTGGTGGGCGTGCTGTACATCCTCGACGAGCCGTCGATCGGCCTGCACCAGCGCGACAACGAGCGGCTGATCGCCACGCTGGAGCGGCTGCGCGACCTCGGCAACACGGTGATCGTCGTGGAGCACGACGAGGGCACGATGCGCGCCGCCGACCACCTGATCGACCTCGGCCCGGGCGCGGGCGAGCACGGCGGCGAGCTGGTGGCGCAGGGGACGCCGGACCGCGTCATGCGCACCAAGGGGTCGCTGACGGGCGAGTTCCTGTCGGGCCAGCGCGAGATCCCGGTGCCGCGCAAGCGGCGCAAGCCCGACGGCTACATCCAGATCGAGGGCGCCGCGCAGCACAACCTCCGGGACATCGACGTGAAGGTGCCGCTGGGCGTGTTCTGCGCGGTGACCGGCGTGTCGGGCTCGGGCAAGTCGACGCTCGTCAACGAGGTGCTGTTCAAGGCCGTCGCCAACCGGCTGCACCGCGCCAAGCAGCGGCCCGGGGCGCACAAGCGGATCAGCGGCCTGGACGCGATCGACAAGATCATCAACATCGACCAGTCCCCGATCGGCCGCACCCCGCGGTCCAACCCGGCGACCTACATCGGCCTGTTCGACCACATCCGCGACCTCTACTCGCGCACGCAGGAGGCGCGGGCGCGCGGATACAAGCCGGGCCGGTTCTCGTTCAACGTGAAGGGCGGGCGCTGCGAGGTCTGCCGCGGCGACGGCCAGATCAAGATCGAGATGCACTTCCTGCCCGACGTCTACGTGCCGTGCGAGCAGTGCCACGGCAAGCGCTACAACCGCGAGACGCTCGAGGTGCGCTTCAAGGGCAAGACGATCGCCGACGTGCTCGACATGACGGTCGAGGAGGCGCTCGGGTTCTTCGAGCACATCCCGAAGATCAAGCGGCGCCTGCAGGCGCTGCACGACGTCGGGCTCGACTACATCCGCCTGGGCCAGCCGGCGACGACGCTGTCGGGCGGCGAGGCGCAGCGGGTCAAGCTGGCGTCGGAGCTGAGCAAGGTGGCGACGGGCCGGACGCTCTACATCCTGGACGAGCCGACGACCGGCCTGCACTTCGCGGACGTGCAGCGGCTGCTGGAGATGCTCGACCGGCTGGTGGAGCAGGGCAACACCGTGGTCGTGATCGAGCACAACCTCGACGTGATCAAGTGGGCGGACCGCATCATCGACCTCGGTCCCGAGGGCGGCGAGGAGGGCGGCCGGCTGGTGGCGCAGGGAACGCCGGAGCAGGTGGCCGGCACGGCGGAGTCGCACACGGGCCGCTTCCTGGCCTCGATCGTCGAACCGCGGCGCAAGCGCGAGCGGCGCCCGCGGGCGAAGGTGGCCGCCGCGGCCTGAGGGGCTTTGGCCGTGGCGTGCGCTTGGGCGCCGGCCAACTGCAGCGATAAGGGGAGGGTTTTCGAGGGTTGGCGGCGCTTCGCCCGGAGGGTTCCCGAAGTTCCGGGTCCACCATATGCGGGACGTTTCTTCCGGGACCCCCTCAGGGAGCGCCACGGCGGCAAGGTCCCTTCCCTTATTGCTGCAGTTCGCGGCGGGGCCCAGGCCCCGCTGGGGGGCGAGCGCCGGCTAGGTCGAGCCGCCGCTCTCGCGGGCGCGGCGCAGCTTGCGCACGGTCTGGATGACCTCCATCCGGCGACGGGCGCGCACGGCGACCTCCATCAGCGTGGGGGCCTCGGCCGTGTCGGCGATACCGATCGAGCAGGTCACCGGGGACGACGGCATGTTGCGGCCGCACGCGTCCAGCATGTCCTCGAAGCGCTCCTCCCAGACCGCGGCGCGCTCGGCGTCGGTCGCGTGCAGCAGCACGGAGAACTCGTCCGGGCCGGTGCGGGCGACGTCGTCGACGCCGCGCAAGGTCTGATGCAGCACCTCGGCGGTGGTGCGCAGCAGCTGCGTCCCGACGGCCGCTCCGTGCAACTTGTTGACCGACCCGAGGCCGTCCAGGTCGAGCACCGCCACGGCCAGCGACTCGGTGGTGCGGCCGCGCCGCAGCTCCTCGCGAGCCAGCAGCGCGGCGAACTCGTCCGCGCCGGGCAGGTCCTCGAGCGGATCCATAGGTTCCTTCATCGGCCGTTTGGCTCAAAGCCTGAGATCCTGTCGCCCCGTGGGAAACGCCTGGCTGTGGTGGCAGAAGTGGCGCTGGTACGAGCGCAACTCCCTGCCCTGGAATCGCGCTCGCATCCATCGCGAGTTCGCGCGCCGGCGCGCCTTCGCGCGCTGGCCGGTGCACGGCAACGTGCTGGAGGCCTTCGCCGGCGGTCGCCTAGAGGTCGGCGAGCACACCCTGCTGGAGCCTCACGTCTGGCTTACGGCGCCCGACCCGGGTCGCATCCGGATCGGCTCGGGCACCTTCCTCAACATCGGGGTGATGGTCGCCGCGGTCGAGCTGGTCGAGATCGGCGACGACTGCATGTTCGCCAACGGCTGCTTCATCACCGACGGCGCGCACCGCTTCGACGACCCCGAGCTGCCCGTGCCCTGGCAGGGCTTCACGAGCAAGGGGCCGACGCGCATCGGCGACAACGTCTGGTGCGGGGCCAACGTCGTCGTCACCAGCGGAGTGACGATCGGCGAGCGCTGCGTGATCGGCGCGAACAGCGTCGTCACGCGGGACATCCCCGCGTTCTCCGTGGCGGCGGGTATCCCCGCGCGCGTGCTGCGGCCGATCGACTACCCGGACCGCGTCAGCACATGACGATCAGGTGGAACGAGCGGTCGAGCTCGTTGCCGTTCGCCCCGTTCTCCGTCCGCACGGCCACGCCGTTCACGTTCGTGCCCAGCGAGCTCACGGCTGATCTGGGAGTTCTGGGGCGGGGCGGAGGCGCTCGCGTCGCCGATCGTGGCGAAGTAGCCGCAGCTCCGGACGTTCGAGTTGAAGATCACCTGATAGCGCCCCTCGGAGGTACGGGCCACCGAGCTGATGTCACGGCCGCGCACGGCCTGGCCGCCGGAGTTCACCACCGCGAAGCGGGTGCCGCCGCTGCTGAGGAACGAGACCGGGACCGCGCCGAGCGTCGACTCCTTGATCGCGCCGCCGCCGAGCTTGTCCTTGCGCACGTCGCTGCCGGTCAGCGAGTGGTTGCGGATGTCCTTGGTCGTGACGGAGCCGTTCTTGATGCTCTTCCCCGTGATGACGAGCGCGTAGGCGGAGCCGCCCAGCGAGCTCAAGAGGGCGACGACGGCCACGACCATGGCCGGGGACGGCAGGAAACGACGGATGCGACCCATAGCGGAACCTCTCCTTCATGCAGGGGTGGGCTGTTCGCCCTAACCCGCGGACTACCCGGAGGGTTCGGTACTCAGAGGCTGAGGCCTCCCGTGAACGGTTCGCCGCGCATTTCGCGCATGAGCTCGTGCAGCCGGTCGATCTCGTCGGGCGCCATCGTGTACCCGTGCTCGGGCTCGGGGTAGCGCCGCGTCCGCACGTCCTCGACGTAGGCGGTCACGCCCTTGATCATCTCCTCGCGCACCTCGGCGTAGCGCTTCACGAAGCGGGCCGCGTGCCCGTCGTAGATGCCGAGCAGGTCGTGGAAGACGAGCACCTGGCCGTCGGTCGCCGCGCCGGCCCCGATGCCGATCACCGGGATCTGCATGCGTGGCATGACCAGCTCCGTGAGCGCGGCCGGGACGGCCTCGAACACGACCGAGAAGCAGCCCGCCTCCTGGAGGGCGAGCGCGTCGTTCATGACCTCGAACGCCCGCTCCGCGGTCCGCCCCTGCGAGCGGTAGCCGCCCAGGGCCGTCGCGGTCTGGGGTGTCAGCCCGACGTGCCCCATCACCGGGATGCCCGCCGCGACGATCGCGCGGGCGCGCTCGACCGAGCTGCCGCCGCGCTCGAGCTTGACCGCGTCGCAGCCGGCCTCCTTGATGAAGCGCTGTGCGTTGGTGATCGCCTGCTCGTTGGAGACCTCGTAGGAGCCGAACGGCATGTCGCCGACGAGCAAGCGGCGTGGACAGCCCGCGCCGCGTGGCCGAGGCGAGCATGAGCAGCTCGTCGAGCGTGACCGGCACGGTCGACGTGTAGCCGAGCACGGTCATGGCGCCGGAGTCGCCCACGAGCACGATGTCGACGCCCGCCTCCTCGGCCACCTGGGCGCTCGGGAAGTCGTAGGCCGTGACCATCGCGATCGGCTCGCCGAGCGCCTTCTTCTCCGCGAGCTTGGTCAACGTCACGGCGGGTCGCTGGGTCGGACGGGTGCTCATTTCGTTCCTCCGAGGATGGTGTTGTCGATCAGCCGCGCGCGGCCCACGCGGGCCGCCACGGCGAGCAGGGTTGAGCCGTTGACCCGCTCCGCGGGGGAGAGATCGGCGGCGGCACGCAGTTCGAGGTACTCGGGCTCGATCCCGGCGGCGTCGAGCTCGGCGCGCGCGGCGGACAGGACGCCTTCGGCGTCGACGCGGCCGGTGGCCACCTCGGCCTCGGCGGCGCGCAGCGCGCGGCTCAGGCCGAGCGCGCGCTCGCGCTCGGCGGGGGAGAGGTACGCGTTGCGGGACGAGAGCGCCAGGCCGTCCGCCTCGCGCACGGTGGGGCAGACCTCGATGCGGACCGGGATGTCGAGGTCGCGCACGAGCTTGTGGATGACGAGCGCCTGCTGGGCGTCCTTCTGGCCGAAGTAGGCGACGTCCGGGCCCGCCATGTTGAACAGCTTGGTCACGACCGTCGTGACGCCCTCGAAGTGCCCCGGCCCGCGCCGGGCGGGGTCCCCGTCGAGCACGTCGGTCAGCCCCGAGACCGCGACCCTGGTGTCGAACCCCGGCGGGTAGACCTGCTCGAGCGGGGGCGCGAACAGGATGTCGACGCCCTCGGCCTGCGCCAGCTCGGAGTCGCGCGCCTCGTCGCGGGGGTAGGCGTCGAGGTCCTCGGCGGGGCCGAACTGCGCCGGGTTGACGAACAGCGACATCACGACGACGTCGCAGTCCTCGCGCGCGCGCCGCAGCAGCGACAGGTGGCCCTCGTGCAGCGAGCCCATCGTCGGGACGAGCCCGATGCTGCGGCCCGCCCGCCGCTCCGGGGCGAGCGCCTCGCGCAGCTCGGCGACCGTCCGCACGGTCTTCATATCCGCGCCCCCGCGAGCTCGCGCGTGTGGGCGACGAGCGCGTCGAACAGGTCGAGCAGCTCGGGCGCCGCCTCGGCCACCGCCCGGCGCTGCGCCGCGACGGTCGTGTCGTCGCCCCGGGCGATCGGGCCCGTCAGCGCGCGCTCGGGCCCGTGCGCCGCGACGTTCTCGACCGTCTGCCGCACGAGCGGCATCAGCAGCCGCCGCGCCTCGCCGGGCTCCAGCCCGGCGCCGGCGGCGACCCGCTCGGCGGCGGCCTGCAGGGTGACCAGGAAGTTGGAGGCGACGGAGGCGGCCGCGTGGTAGGCGGCGCGGCCCTCGTCGTCGATCTCGAACGGCGTCATGCGCAGCGTCCGGGCGAGGTCGGCGGCGAAGGCGAGCGCCTCCGGTGTCGAGCCGGCGATCGCACAGCCCGCGCCGGCGAAGGTGTCGGACTCGGCGCCGGTGAACGCCTGGAGCGGGTGCAGGCCGAATGCGGCGCCGCCGGCGGGCTCCAGCGCCGTGAGCGGGGTGGCGCCGCTGGTGTGGCCCACGAGCGGGGCGGCGCCGGCCACGGCCGCGGCGGCCGCCTCGATCTCCCCGTCGGGGACGCACAGCACCACCGCGTCGCGGCCGCGCGGGACCTCGCCGCGGCCGAGCGGGCCCTCGACGTCGACCCCGGCCGCGCGCAGCGCACGGCTCAGGCTGGTGCCCAGGCGACCCGCTCCGACGACGCCCACACGGGCGACGCGGCGATTGTCAGTGTTCGAGTGCATCCTTCGGTCGGTCCACTCCGCACTTTGGGTGGGTAGCGGCCGACACGACAAGGATACCGTCGCCCCCGGCCCCTAGGCTTGAATTCATGCAGCCACGCAGCGCACAGGAGCGTCGCGAGGCCCTGGTCGAGCTGTACCAGGAGGCGCGCGCCTGTACACGGTGCCCGCTGCATCAGGGCCGAACCCAGGTCGTATTCGGCGCCGGCAACGCGGACGCCGACCTCATGTTCGTCGGAGAGGCGCCCGGCCAGCAGGAGGATCTCCAGGGCATCCCGTTCGTGGGCCGGGCGGGCAAGCTGCTCGACCAGCTGCTGGGCGAGGTCGGCCTGGAGCGGGCCGACGTGTTCATCACGAACGTGCTCAAGAGCCGCCCGCCGGGCAACCGCGACCCGCAGCTCGAGGAGATCGACGCCTGCAAGCCGTACCTGCACAAGCAGGTCGAGCTGATCGAGCCACGCGTGATCTGCACGCTCGGCAACTTCGCCACGAAGCTGCTGACCCGCTCGCAGCGCGGCATCACGAGCGTCCACGGCCGTCCCCAGGTGCACGAGCTGGGCGGGCGGGCCGTGCGCGTGTTCCCGATCTACCACCCGGCGGCGGCGCTGCGCAGCACGAACACGCTCGAGGAGCTGCGCGAGGATTTCACCCGCCTGCCGGCCCTGCTCGAGGAGCCGCCGCCGGTGCCGGTCGGGGCGGTCGCGCCGGTCGCCGCGGTGGCGGCCGAGCCCGCCGCCGAGCCGCCCCAGATCAACCTGTTCGACTGACCTCGCACGAGACGGCATCGCCTGAGCAGACCGAGGCCGCCGGGGCCGAGCTGGCGGGGCGGCTGAAGCCGGGCGACGTGGTGCTCGTGAGCGGCGAGCTCGGCAGCGGCAAGACGACCTTCGTGCGCGGCGCCTGCAGGGCGCTCGGGGTCGAGGGCCCGGTCACGAGCCCGACGTTCACGCTCGGGCACGTCCTGGGCGGGTCGCCCGAGGTGGCCCACCTCGACCTGTACCGGCTCGGCTCGCTGGCGGGCGAGGACCCCGCGCTGCTCGACGACTACCTGACCCCCGAGCGGGTCGCGTTCGTGGAGTGGCCCGCCGTCGGCGAGCCCGCCTTCGAGCGCGTGGCGGCGCGGGTGCTGCTGGAGCACCTCGGCGGCGACCGCCGGCGTGTCACGATTGACGCCGAACCCTGCGCGGCCGGCCGAGCCGGCCGCTTCGGGCCTTGACCCTGCTCGGCATCGACACCTCGACACCCGCCAGCGCCGCCTGCGTGCTGCGCGCCGACGGCGCGAGCTTCGAGGTGGAGCCGCCGCCCGCCCGCCTGAGCGACGGCCCCGGCCACGCCCGCGAGCTGATGCCGGCGATCGCGAGCGTGATGGAGCAGGCCGGCGTGGACTTCGGCGAGCTCGAGGCGATCGCCGTGGGGGTCGGGCCGGGGACGTTCACCGGCCTGCGCATCGGCATCGCCACGGCGCGCGGGCTGGCGGGCGCCGCGGGGCTGGCGCTGCGGCCGGTGTCGTCGCTCGCCGCGCTCGCCGAGGGGATCGAGGGGGAGTCGCGGCTGGCGCTGATCGACGCCCGCCGCGGCGAGGTGTTCGGCGCGCTCTACGGCGCCGCCGGCGAGCGGCTCTGGGCGCCCTTCGTCGCCGCGCCGGAGCAGGTCGCCGAGCGGGTCCGCGAGGCCGGTCTCGAGCCGCGGGCGGCCGGCGACGGGTCGATACGATTTCGAGGGGTGCTCGAGGCCGCCGGAATAGTCGTCGAAGCGGATCGGTCGCGCGCCCACGTAGTGCGAGCTCTGCACGTCTGCCGGCTGGCGCAGGACGTAGCGGGCGAGCCTCCAGAAGCAGTCTTGCCCGAGTATTTGAGAGCCCCGGACGCCAAGCCGACGTGAACGACGAACTCCAGATCCGCCGCCTGACCTACGCCGACCTGCCGCAGGTGATCGCGATCGAGCGGCGCGCGTTCCCTACGCCCTGGTCGCTTGCGATGTTCGTGCTCGAGCTGTCCAAGCCGTCGGGGATCTGCCTCGCGGCGATGGTCGACGAGCGCATCGTGGGCTACGTGGTCTGCTCGCGCTACGACACCGTCTGGCACCTGATGAACGTCGCGGTGGACGACCGGCTGCGCCGCCAGGGGATCGCCAGCACGCTGATCGATCGGCTGTTCGAGCTGGCCGACCGGCCCAACGAGCAGTACACGCTCGAGGTGCGCACCTCCAACGACGGGGCGATCAAGCTGTACGAGAGCTTCGGCTTCCGCGCGGCCGGGCGCCGGCGGGCGTACTACCACGACAACCGCGAGGACGCCCTGATCATGTGGCGGACGGTGCCCGAGCGGGCCACCGCTTGAACGCCGCACGCCGAGTAACCCAACGGGGGCGGCTTTGATCCTCGCGCTGGAGACCAGCTGCGACGACACCTGCGCGGCGCTCGTCACCGAGGAGGGCGAGATCCGCTCCAACGTGATCGCCTCGCAGGGCCTGCTGCACGCCCGCTACGGCGGCGTGGTGCCGGAGATCGCCTCGCGCCGCCACCTCGAGCTGGTCGACGCCGTGGTCGCCGACGCGCTGGAGCGCGGCGGCGCGCGGCTCGACGACGTCGACAAGGTCGCGGTCACCCGCGGACCGGGGCTGATCGGCGCGCTGCTGGTCGGGCTGTCGTGGGCGAAGGCGCTCGCCGCCGGCCGCGGCCTGCCGCTCGTCCCGGTCGACCACCTGCACGGCCACGTCACGGCGAGCACGCTGCAGCCCGACCCGGTCGAGACCCCCTACCTGTGTCTGGTGGCGAGCGGCGGGCACACCTTCCTGGCGCGCGTGGACGACCCCGCGACCTACACGGTGCTGGGCCAGACGCTCGACGACGCGGCCGGCGAGGCGTTCGACAAGGGCGCCCGCCTGCTCGGGCTCGGCTACCCCGGCGGCCCGGCGCTGGACCGGCTCGCGCGCCAGGGGGACCCGGAGGCGCATTCGTTCCCGCGCAGCGCGCCCGGCGAGCTCGACTTCAGCTTCTCGGGGCTCAAGACCGCGCTGCTCTACCGCCTGCGCGACGAGCCGGACGCCGACCACGCCGACCTCGCCGCGAGCTACCAGCGCGCGATCGTCGAGGCGCTGACGGCGCGCACGCGCGCGGCGTCTGGACCGCGAGGGGCTCGACCGGCTCGCGATCGGAGGCGGGGTGGCGGCCAACTCCGAGCTGCGCGCCGCCGTCGCGGGCCTGGGCGTGCCGGTCTGGGTGCCGCCGACCGAGCTCTGCACCGACAACGCCGCGATGATCGCCGGCGCGGCCCGGTTCCTGGAGCCGCTCGCGTTATCCGGACTACCTGGCGTTGGACGCGGCGGCGCGGCTGGTCTGAGGCGTCGCTTCGTTGCCCGGGCGCAAACTGCAGCAATAAGGGGGTGGGTCCGCGAGGGGTTGGTCACTTTACGTGCCCAGATGGACCCATAAAGTGACCAACCCCCGGGAGGTCCACCCTTAATGCTGCAGTTGGCCGGGGCAACGAGAACGCCTACGCCAGCCGCGACTCCTCCAAGTCCAGATCCCGCTCCACCCTCCGTCGCACCTCGTCCGAGATGTCGCCCCGGTTGCGCAGGCCGATCAGCTCCTCGCGCTGCGCGTCGAAGAGCTCGTACATGAGCCTGATGTAGGCCCCGGTGCGCTCCTCGTACTCGGTGCCGTCGCCGTCGCCGATCGCCCCGAAGCGGCGGCGCCGATAGTCGTACAGGCCGCGCACCCGCTCGAGCGTGTCCTCTCGCACCCAATCCGCGCCGGTCAGCTCCTCGACGCGTGCGATCGCGGCCTCCGCCAGCCGGGTTCGCGCCGCCACCTCTTCGCGCTCCTCGCTGTCGTCGTCCTCCACGCCGAGCCAGCGGATCAGCGGCCCGAGCGTCAGCCCCTGGCCGACCAGCGTCGCGAACAGCACGGCGAAGGTCAGGTAGATGATCAGGTCGCGCTCGGGGAAGTCAGCCCCGCTGTCGGTTTTCAGCGGCAGCGCCAGAGCGGCGGCGATCGACACCGAGCCGCGCATTCCCACCCAGCCCCCGATGAACCGCTGTCGCCAGCCGGCTCGGCGCGCGCGCTGGACCTCGCGCCGGTCGATCGCCCGGATCAGGTAGACGACCGTGAAGTTCCAGATCAGCCGCACCGCGATCACGACGACGCTGATCAGCAGGCCCCACGCGATCAGCTCCCCCGTCGTGTGGCCGTCGATGCTGTCGAGCACGGTGGGCAGCTGGAGCCCGACCAGCAGGAACAGCAGGGCGTTCAGCAGGAACGCCAGCACCTCCCAGACCGCGGTGCCCTGGAGGCGCGTGACCGGTGTGGTCAGCTCGGGGGTGTGCCAGCCGATGTAGATCCCGACGGTCACGGCCGCGATCACCCCCGAGACGCCCAGCTCCTCGGCCGGCAGGTAGGCGGCGTAGCCGGACAGCAGCGAGATCGTGAACTCCGTCGGCGGATCGTCCACGCGGCGGCGAACCTCGCGAATCACAACGCCGGCAACCAGACCCACCAGCAACCCGCCGAGCCCGCTCCAGACGAACCGCAGGCCCGCCTCCCAGAGCGAGAACGTCCCGGTGACCACGGCAGCGATGGCGACGCGATACAGGACCAGCGCCGTCCAGTCGTTGGTCAGGTTCTCGCCCTCGATTATCGCCAGCATCCGGTGCGGCGCCCCGATCCGGCGCAGGATCTCGGCGGGCGCGACCGCATCGGTGGGAGACACGATCGCCCCGAGCACGAACGACACACCCCAGCCGAGGCCGATCACCTCGTGCGCCACGACGGCGACGACGACCATCGTCGCCGTCACCACACCGATCGAGAGCAGTGCGATCGGCCGGGCGTTCTGGCGGAGGTCGCGCAGCGAGGTGAAGAAGGCCGCGCCGTAGAGCAGCGGCGGGAGGAAGATCAAGAGCACGATGTCCGGGTCGAGCACGAGCGGCGGCACGCCCGGCACGAATCCGATCACGGCGCCGCCCAGGACGAGGATGATCGGGTAGGGGACGTTGACCGCGCGCGCGATCACCGCGAGGCCCGCCGCGCCGACCAGCAATCCGAAGACGACAAGTTCCAAGTGCTCCACGGCCCCTAGAGTGCCACTCGTGCCGACGCTGACCCTCTACGGGAAACCGGGGTGCCATCTGTGCGACGACGCGCGCGCCGCCGTGGAGCGCGTGATCGCCGGGCGAGACGTGGAGCTGACCCAGGTCGACATCACCCTCGACCCGGCTCTCCACGCCCGGTACCGCGAGCGAATCCCGGTGCTGGAGATCGACGGGCAGACCGTGTTCGAGTTGTTCGCCGACGACGGTGTGCTCGAAGGATGGCTCGATAGAGTGAACGCGTGAGCTTTCGGGAGCCCGCGACGGGCGGCACCGGGGTACAGGACGCCGGGGCCGAGCGGCTTTCACTGGGCGTAGCCGCACGCCTGTCCCGCTACCTCCAGGTGCTGACCCAGGCGAAGAAAATGGGGCGGGAGACGATCTCGTCCCAGGAGCTGGCCGACTACACGCACGTCAACTCCACCCAGATCCGCAGGGACCTGTCGGGGTTCGGCAAGTTCGGCAAGCGCGGCGTCGGCTACAACGTCGACTCGCTCGTGTCGCAGATCCGCAAGATCCTGCGGACCACCGGGAAGCACAACATCGCCCTGTTCGGCGCCGGCAACCTCGGCCAGGCGATCGCGGGCTCGGACATCTTCGCCGACCACGGCTTCCGCGTCGTGGCGCTGTTCGACAAGGACGCGGGCAAGGTGGGCCACAGCGTCGGCGAGAACCTCACGGTCCGGCCCTACGACGACCTCCACAAGGTGATCCGCGACGAGGACGTCGTGGTGGGGGTCCTGGCGGTGCCGACGGCCGCCGCCCAGGAGGTCGCCGACGACCTCGTGGAGGCCGGCGTCAAGATCATCTTCAACTACTCCGAGGCCCTGCTCCAGGTGCCGCCCGAGGTGACCGTGCACACCTCGAGCCCGGCAGTCGACCTGCTCTACGCGCTCTACTTCTACCTCACCTGATGCTCGACATGGCCCGCGTCCACGAGGCGTTCGAGGCCTCAACGGACTTCACGGTCGGAATCGAAGAGGAGTTCGCGATCCTGGATCCGGACACGCTCTCGCTCGACCAGAGATTCGAGGAGCTGAAGGAGGCCTCCGAGGCCGACCCGGTGCTCGCCGACTCCGTCGCCGGCGAGCTGATCCGGTCCGAGATCGAGATCCGCTCCGGCCGCGGCGAGACCTTCGCCGACGCGATGGAGCGCCAGCGCGAGGCGCGCGTGCGCCTGTTCCGGCTGGCTGCCGAGCGCGGGGCGCTGCTCGCCGCGACCGGGACGCATCCGTGGAGCCCGTGGCAGGAGCAGCAGATCATCGACACGGACCACTACCGGCGGGTGGCGGACGGCCTCCAGTACGTGGCCTGGCGCAACAACACCTTCTCGCTGCACGTGCACGTCGGCGTGCGCGGGGCCCAGCGCGCGGTGCGCGTCTGCGACCGCCTGCGCCCGGTGCTGCCCGAGCTGCTGGCCCTGTCCGCGAACTCGCCCTTCCTCGACGGGCGGCTCTCGGGCCTGCACTCCGCGCGCACGCAGATCTTCACCAAGAGCTTCCCGCGCTGCGGCATCCCCGAGCCCTTCGGCAGCTGGGCTGGGTACGCGGACTACGTCGACTACCTGATCCAGACCAACTCGATCGTCGAGCAGACGCAGATCTGGTGGAGCGTGCGCCCCCACCACTCGTTCGGAACGGTCGAGCTGCGCATCTGCGACGCCCAGACGAGCGCGGCCGACTCGACCGCCCTCGAGGCGCTGATCACGGCCTGCGTCGCCCAGGCGGCGCTCGACGAGGACGAACGCGTGCCGTTCGACGACCCGCCGCCGCGCTTCATCGAGGAGAACTTCTGGCGCGCGATCCGGTACGGCCTGGACGGCACGCTGATCGACATCCCCACGCGCACCGAGTACCCGGCGGCCGCGGTGGCGGAGCGGCTGCTCGACTGGACCGCCCCGGCGCGCGCCGAGCTCGGCATCGACCCGGCGCTGCCGGCGCAGAACGGCGCCCAGCGCCAGCGGCGCGCGTTGGAGGAAGGGGCCACAATGCAGGACGTGTACGCCGCGGAGGTGGCCGAGAGCCAGCGCACCTACGCGGCGGAGGAGGTGAGCGCATGAACGAGCCAGAGGGCCGGTTGCCCGACGTGGCGGACGTGCTGGTGAGCACGGCCGCGTCGCTGATCAACCTCGCGGGCATCCGCCTGACCGACCAGGAGCGGCTCGACGCTCCGCAGGCGAAGGAGGCGATCGACGCCGCCCGCGCGCTGCTGCCGCTATGCCCCGAGGAGGCCGTCGCGCCGCTCAAGGACGCGCTCTCCCAGGTGCAGATGCTGTACGTGAAGGCGACGCAGACGCCCGCCGAGCAGGAGGAGGAGGACACGGCGCGCGCCGAGGCGCGCGCGAAGATCTGGACGCCGCCCGGCTCGTGATCGGCGTATTCGGGGGGACCGGCTTCTACAAGCTCCTCGACGAGGTCGAGGAGGTGCCGGTCGCCACGCCCTACGGGCCCCCGTCGGCACCGGTGCGGGTGGGGCGCGTGGAGGGCGCCGAGGTCGCCTTCATGCCCCGCCACGGCGACGAGCACACGCTGCCGCCGCACCGGATCAACTACCGCGCGAACCTCTGGGCCATGCAGGAGGTGGGCGTCAAGCGCATCATCGGCCCGGCCGCCTGCGGCTCGCTCAAGCCCGAGCTCCCGCCGGGGGCCTTCGTCATCTGCGACCAGTTCCTCGACCGCACCCAGGCGCGCGAGAGCACCTTCTACGACGGGCCGCAGACCACGCACGTGTCCGCCGCGGACCCGTTCTGCGCCGACCTCGGCGACACGCTGGCCGCGAGCGCCGGCGAGCTCGGCATCCCGGTCGTCAGGGGCGGAACGGTGGTGGTGATCCAGGGGCCGCGCTTCTCCACGCGAGCGGAGTCGCGCTGGTTCGCCGCGGCCGGCTGCGACGTGGTCAACATGACCCAGTACCCCGAATGCTGGCTCGCCAGGGAGCTGGAGCTCTGCTACGCGAGCATCGCGCTGGTGACCGACTACGACGTCGGCCTGGAGGGCTCCCCCGAGATCGAGCCGGTCTCGACCGAAGCCGCGTTCGCAGCCTTCCGGGAGAACCTCGACCGGCTGCGCGACCTGCTCTTCCACGCAATCCCGCGGATCGGGCCCCAACCGCAGGACGCATGCGCCACCGCGCTCTCCGGCGCCATCGTCCGATAGACTGCCCCCCGCTCTTTTCCGGGCGGCGTCGGAGGCGTCTCCATCCCCAGCCTCCAGCGCTCCGCGCATGACCGTCCGCTGACTGAACCTTACGGAGGACATACCCCTTGGATTTCCTGACTGACTGGGGCGTGGTAATCGCGCTCGTCTGCGCCGGCGCCGCCGTGGTCTACGGCGTCCTGACCTCGCGCTGGCTGCTGGCGCTCTCGCCCGGCAACGACGAGATGCAGGCGATCTCGCGTGCAGTGCAGGAGGGCGCGACCGCCTATCTGCGGCGCCAGTACACGATCATCGCCGGGGTCGCGGTGGTGCTCGCGATCGTCCTCGGCGTCGCGCTCGAGGCCCAGGATCGCGAGGGCATCCTCACCGCGATCGGCTTCCTGATCGGAGGCACGTTCTCCGGGGCCGCCGGGTTCATCGGCATGAACGTGTCGGTGCGCGCGAACGCTCGCGTGGCCGAATCGGCCCGCTCGGGCGTCTCGCGGGCGCTCGACGTGGCGTTCAAGGGCGGCGCCGTGACCGGCCTGCTGGTCGCGGGCCTGGCGCTGCTCGGCGTGGCCGGCTACTACGGCGTCCTGATCCTGGGCGGCACGGACGAGCGCGACGCCATCGATGCCCTCGTCGGGCTCGGCTTCGGCGGCTCGCTGATCTCCGTGTTCGCCCGTCTGGGCGGCGGCATCTTCACGAAGGCCGCCGACGTTGGCGCCGACCTGGTCGGCAAGATCGAGGCCGGCATCCCCGAGGACGATCCGCGCAACCCGGCCGTGATCGCCGACAACGTGGGCGACAACGTGGGCGACTGCGCGGGCATGGCAGCCGACCTGTTCGAGACCTACGCGGTCACCGCGGTCGCGGTCATGCTGCTCGGCGTCCTGATCTTCCAGGAGATCGGCACCGTCGCCGTCTACCCGCTGGTCATCGGCGGCGTCTCGCTGCTCGCCTCGATCATCGGGACCTTCGCGGTGCGCAGCCGGGCGGGCAACGTGGAGCGCGCGCTCTACCAGGGCCTGATCGTCTCGGGCGGCCTGGCGGCGCTCGCCTTCATCCCGATCACCTTCGCGATGATGGACGACCTGACGTTCCAGGGCGATGTCTCGTCGCTGTTGCGCGGCGGCGCGTCGGCGGCGCCGAGCGGGCTCGACCTCTATCTCTGCACCCTGGTGGGGATCGCGATCACGGCTGGCCTGTTCGTGATCACCGACTACTACACGTCGACCCGCTTCCGGCCTGTGCGCACCACGGCGCGCGCGTCGCAAACCGGTCACGCGACCAACATCATCCAGGGGCTTGCCCAGGGCTTCCAGTCGACCGCCGCGCCGGCGATCCTGCTGGCGCTCGGCATCCTGGCCGCCAACGAGCTGGCCGGTATCTACGGCATCGGCGTGGCGGTGATGGCGCAGCTGTCGCTGACCGGGCTGATCGTGGCCCTCGACGCGTTCGGGCCGATCACCGACAACGCCGGCGGCATCGCCGAGATGGCGGACCTGCCCGAGGAAGTGCGCAACGTGACCGACCCGCTCGACGCGGTCGGCAACACCACCAAGGCCGTCACGAAGGGATACGCGATCGGCTCAGCCGTGCTCGCGGCCCTGGTGTTGTTCGCAGCCTTCGTGGAGGAGCTGCGCGAGGAGTCGATAGCGGCCGGCAAGCGGCTGCCCTCGTTCGACATCTCCCAGCCGGAGGTCCTGATCGGCCTGCTGATCGGCGGCATGATGGTCTACCTGTTCGCAGCGCTGGCGATCGAAGCCGTCGGCCGTGCCGGCGGCGGCGTCGTCGAGGAGGTGCGCCGCCAGTTCCGCGAGAAGCCGGGCATCATGGACCGCACCGAGAAGCCCGACTACGCGCAGGCGGTGGAGATCGTCACGGCCTCGGCGCAGCGCGAGATGATCCTCCCGGCGCTGATCCCGATCCTGGTGCCAGTGGTGGTGGGCCTGCTCTCCACGCAGGCGCTCGGCGGCCTGCTGATCGGCGTGATCGTCGTCGGCTTCTTCGCCGCCATCTCGATGACCGCCGGCGGCGGCGCCTGGGACAACGCCAAGAAGCTGATCGAGGACGGCGAGTACGGCGGAAAGGGCTCGGAGGCGCACGCGGCCTCGGTCACCGGCGACACCGTCGGCGACCCCTACAAGGACACCGCCGGCCCGGCGATCAACCCGATGATCAAGGTCGCGAACATCGTGGCCCTGCTGCTCATTCCGTTCCTCGTTTGACCGGCCCCCGTCCGGAGTAGTCTCGCCGGGCGGGGATGGCCGAGTATCGCCCCAAGAATCGTGGACTCGAGCGGGTGCTGGGCACCGGTTCGCTGTTCGCAACCGCCTACGGCAACGTAGGGTCGTCGATCTACTACGCGCTCGGCCTGGTGGCGATCTACGCCGCCGGGATGACCCCGGTCGTGTTCGTGATCGCGGGGCTGATCTTCGCCGCCACGGCGGCGACCTACGCCGAGGCCACCACGATGTACCCGGAGGCGGGCGGCTCCTCCTCGTTCGCCCGCCGCGCCTTCAACGAGTTCTGGTCCTTCTTCGCCGCGTGGGGCCAGATGCTCACCTACATCATCACGATCTCGATCTCGGCGTTCTTCGTCCCGCACTACCTCGGGGTGTTCTGGGACCCGCTGGGCGAGTCGCCCGCCGACATCATCGGCGGCATCATCGTGGTGCTCGTCCTCGGCGCCGTGAACATCGTCGGCGTCAAGGAGTCCGCCGGCGTGAACGTCGGCTTCGCCGTCGCGGACTTCCTGACCCAGGTCGGGCTCGTGCTGGTCGGCGTCTTCCTCGTGCTCGACCCGGACCTGCTCGTCAAGCAGATCGACTTCGGCACGACCCCGACCGTCGGCGACTTCCTGATCGCGATCCCGGTCGCGATGGTCGCCTACACGGGCATCGAGACCGTCTCCAACATGGCCGAGGAGGCGCGCGACTTCGGCAGGACGATCCCGCGCGGGATCGGGCTGGTGGTCGGCGCCGTGGCCGTGATCTACTCGTTCCTGCCCGCCATCGCCCTGTCGGCGATGCCCGTGGTCAACGGCCAGACCCAGCTGGCGCTGCCGAAGGAGCAGGGCGGCTACGCCGACGACCCGGTGCTGGGCGTCGTCGAGAACATGGACCTGGGCGCGCTCCAGCACCCGGCCGAGATCTACGTCGGCATCCTCGCCTCGACGATCCTGTTCATCGCGACGAACGCGGGCCTGATCGGGGTGTCGCGGCTCACCTACTCGATGGGCCAGCACCGGCAGCTGCCCGAGCTGCTGCGCGTGCTGCACCCGAAGTTCCGCACGCCGTACGTCGCGATCATCGTCTTCGGGCTGGTCGCGTGCGTCGCGATCCTGCCGGGCCAGGCCGACTTCCTGGGCGTCATCTACGCGTTCGGCGCGATGCTCTCGTTCACGATGGCGCACCTCGCGCTGATCAAGCTGAGGGTCAGCCATCCGGAGGTCGAGCGACCGTGGCGCAGCCCTGGGGGGATCCCCTTCAGGGGAGTCACCCTGCCCGCGCTGGCGATCTTCGGCGGCCTCGGCACCGGCACCGCGCTGATCGTCGCCACCGCGCTCGACGTGCGCGTGCTGGTCTCGGGGCTGCTGTGGCTGTCGCTGGGCATCGTCGTGTACGTCGTCTACCGGCGCAGGCAGGGGCTCTCTCTGACCGAGACGGTCAAGATCGTCACGCCTGCGCCCGCGGTCGAGCACGAGGTGGAGTACCAGTCGATCCTGGTCGCGTTCGAGGACGACCAGTTCTCCCCGGAGGCGATTGCGACGGCGGTGCGCCTGGCGGCGATCCGAAGACGGGGCATCCACGTGCTCGTGACGATCACGGTGCCGCCCAACTCCCCGATCGACGCGCCGCTGCCGGAGCAGGAGGCGCGCGCGGCGTCGCTGATCGACTCTGCGCGCGTGCGCGGCGGCAGGCGCGTGACCGGGCACTGGGAGAAGGTGCGCCCGGGCGGCGCCGGCCGCCGGATCGTGGAGGAGGCGCGCGAGATCCGCGCCCGCGCGCTGGTGATGTCGCTGCCGCCCAAGCGGGCGGGCGGCTCGCTGTTCGGCAAGACGCTCGAGACCGTCCTGACCGAGCGCCCCTGCCGGGTGATCATCAACTCGTCGCGCGGCGTGGACGGGCGCCGCAACGGAAGCTGAACGGCCGCCTCGCCGCCCGCCCGGGTGCCATCATTCGCGCCGTGCAACGCGCCTACTCCGCGTCGACGCGACTGTTGAGCGCCGCGCTGCTGGTAGTGGGCCTCGCGATGGTCGTCACGACGGTCGCCCGCGGGGGCGGGGCGCTCGCGCTCGGCGTCGTGTTCGGCACGATGCTGGCGCTGATCGGGGCTGCGCGGCTCTGGCTGGCGCGGAGCGGCGCGCCGTGAGCCGGGAGAGCCGTGCGGGCCGGCGGGCCGGCGGCGACTCCGACGGCGCCCGCGGCGGGGCCGCCGCTCACCGGGCGCGCGCCGGGCTGCGGCGCGGCTCGGAGCGAGCACGGCGGGGCGAGGCGCGCATCGCGCGCGGGCTGGGCGAGCCGGCGCTGTTCGCGATCCTGCTCAGCTCGGTCGTGTCCGGGCTGTTCATGGTGCTCGGCGAGGTGGCCGACGACGCGCTCGGCCTCACGCCCGTCGCCTTCCTGCTCTCGGGCCTGCTGTTCGTCTTCACGATCGCCACCTACGTCGAGGGCAGCTCGCTGCACCCCGAGCGCGGCGGAGCCTCGACGTTCGCGCGCTACGCCTTCGACGAGCTCTGGAGCTTCATCGCCGGCTGGGCGATCCTGCTCGACTACCTGATCGTGATGGCGATCGGCGCGGTCGCCATCTCCGACTACCTGGCCGTTTTCTGGACCGGGCTCGACGAGGGCATCATGGAGGTCGTCATCGCCGGCACGGCGATGCTGTTCGTGGCGGTCCAGAACGTGCACGGCCTCGGGGCCGACCGGCTCCGCGCGGTCCTGCGCCTGTCGCTGCTCGGAATCGTGCTGCTCGGCGTGGTGACGGTGATCGGGCTCGCCCAGAACTGGGACCCGGCCGCGATCACCGACTCGATCCACCTGGGCTCGGAGCCGCAGTGGGACGAGCTGCTGTTCGCGACGGTGGTGGCCGGCGTGGCGCTGGTCGGGGTGGAGGCCGCGTCGGGTCTGGCGGGCGAGGTGCGCGTCGGGCGCAGGGGGCTGCGGCGCGTGGTCGGCGTGACGGCCTCGATGGCGCTGGTGCTGTTCGTGGGCGTATCGGTCGCCGCGCTGATGACCGTGCCGGTCGTCGGCGGCGAGACGCCGCTCGGCGGCCAGTGGGCCGAGGCGCCGATCGTGGGCGTGGTCTCGCAGTTCCACCCCGACTGGCTGCACGACGTCATGCGGATCGTCGTCGGCGTGATCGGGGCGGCGCTGCTGCTGGTCGCGATGAACAGCCAGATGCTGGGGATGGCGCGGCTGTCCTACTCGCTCGCCACCAACCGCCAGATACCGAGCGCCGCGGGGCGCCTGCACGAGCGCCGCGGCACGCCCTACATCGCGATCATCAGCGCGGCGCTGATCGCCTTCCTGCTGGCGCTGCCGCACGACCTCGACTTCCTCGTCGGCATCTTCGCCTTCGGGGCGATGGTCACGTTCGCGATCGCGCACCTGTCGGTGATCGTGCTGCGCTACCGCGAGGGCGGCCGGCCGAGCGCCTTCCGGGTCCCGGGGTCGGTCAAGATCGGGAGCGGCTCGGTGCCGGTACCCGCCGTGCTGGGAGCGCTCTTCTCGATCCTCGCGTGGGTCAGCGTGGTGGTGCTGCACCAGGGGGCGCGCATCATCGGAGGCGCCTGGATGCTGGCCGGGATCGCGATGTACGTGATCTACCGCTCGACGCAGGGCAAGGCGCTCACCAAGCGGTTCACGATCCCGCCCGAGGCGCTTCAGGAGTCCGCGCCCGTCGAGTACGGCAGCATCCTGGTCCCGGTCTTCGGCGAGCCGCTGGACGACGACATCATCGGGACCGCCGGCCGGCTCGCGTCCGAGCACCCGGACGAGGACGAGGGCGGCGCGGTCGTCGAGGCGCTGTTCGTCTTCGAGATTCCGATGTCGCTGCCGATCGACGCCCGCGTGCCGGACGAGCGGGTCAAGAAGGCGAAGCAGGTGCTGGCGCGAGCGAAGGAGGTCGGCGAGGAGTACGCAGGAGTGGAGGTCGCGACCGCGATGGTGCGCGGGCGCACGGTCGGGCAGGCGATCGTGGCGGAGGCTCGCCGGCGCGGCGTCGAGGCGATAGTGCTGGCGGCGGAGGAGCCCAGCCGCGTGCGGGGCGGGGCCATCCTGGGCGGGCGCGGCCGCTCACGAGACCGCTTCGTGGGGGAGACCACGCGCTACGTGGTCGAGAAGGCGCCCTGCAAGGTGATTCTCACGGCGCCTCCCACGGGCGAGGACGAGGGCACTCGCGAGGGCGTTCTGCCCTAGAGTGGGCCTGGATGTTCGTCCTAATTGTTGGGTGCGGGCGGGTGGGCTCGGCGATCGCGAACTCGATGCTCGCCGAGGGCCACGAGGTGTCGGTCCTCGACGAGGACTCCGAGGCGATCGCGCTGCTCGAGCGCGGCCAGTCCGAGGGCTGGGAGGAGCGCGGCGGCCGCTTCACCGAGGGCACCGCGCTCGAGATCGAGGCGCTGCTGGCGGCCGGCATCGAGCAGGCAGACGCGTTTGTCGCCTCCACCGACGGCGACAACACCAACCTGGTCATCGCCCAGATCGCGAAGCGCCGCTTCGAGGTCGACCGCGTCGTCGTGCGCGTGCTCGACCCGGCGCGAGCGCGCTGGTACGCCGAGCAGGGGCTGCAGACCGTGTGCCCGACCCAGACCGCCATCGAGCTGCTCGAGGCGGCCGTGCGCGGCCAGATCCGATTCGAAGGGGTATCCGGTTAACCCATGTACGTGGTGATCGTCGGAGCCGGCAAGGTCGGCTGGAACCTCGCGCGCGAGCTGATCGCCAAGCAGCACGAGATCACCGTGATCGAGTCCGACCCGGTGCGCTTCAGCGTGGTCGAGCAGGAGCTCGAGCACAGCGCGCAGTACGGCGACGGCTCCGAGCTGTGGGTGCTGGAGCGGGCCGGCATCGAGCGCGCCGACCTCGTCGTGGCGGTGACCGGCGACGACGAGGACAACATCCTGATCTCCCAGGTCGCGCGCGAGAAGTACGGCGTGACCCGCGTGGTGGCGCGCTGCAACAACCCGCGCAACCTCCAGCACTTCGAGCTGCTGGGCGTGAAGCCCGCGATCTCCGCCACCGACCTGATCCTGCGGCTGATCGAGCACGAGGTCCCGAAGTACGGGCTCGTGCACCTGCTCGACCTCCCCGAGGAGCGGCTCGAGATCATCGAGCTGGAGGTCGCGCCGGGCTCCGACGCCGCCGGCCAGAAGGTCAAGGACCTCGGCCTCCCGGACGGCTCGCTGGTCATCTCGATCCTGCGCGACGGCGGCGGCTTCGTGCCGGGCGGCGACTCGGTCGTCGAGCCCGGCGACGAGGTCCTGCTGGTGCTCGACGTCGGCCTCGAGCAGAGCGTGACCGAGCGGTTCACCGAGCGGTCGAGCACCCCGGCCTAGTGGCCCGTCGCAAGGTAGACCACCTGCTGATCGGCGGTGGCCTCGCGGCCGCCAACTGTGCGCGCTGGCTGCGCGAGGAGGGCGCCGACGGCTCCGTGCTGCTCGTCGGCCGCGAGTTCGACCCGCCCTACAACCGCCCGCCGCTGTCCAAGGGCTACCTCCAGGGCTCCGAGCCGCGCGAGGAGGTCCTGTTCCGCCCCGACGAGTGGTGGGAGGAGCAGGGGATCGAGCTGATGACACGCACGACCGTGATGAAGCTCGACACGGCAGAGCGTGTCGCCAAGCTGTCGAACAAGGACGAGATCGAGTTCGACAAGGCGCTGGTGGCGACCGGCTCGAACGTGCGGCGCCTGCGGGTCGACGGCAACGACCTGGAGGGGATCCACTACCTGCGCGCGTTCGGCAACTCCGACGCGATCCGCGCGGACGCCGAGCAGGCCGAGCGCGCCGTGATGATCGGCGGCAGCTACATCGGCTGCGAGGTGGCGGCCTCGCTGACGGCCGCCCACGGCGTCAAGTGCGAGATCGTGATGCTGGAGGACGTGACGCTCGACCGCCAGTTCGGGCCCGAGATCGGGCGCTTCTTCCAGAACGTCCTCGAGGAGCACGGCATCGCGGTGCACGGCGGGGACGAGCTCGACCACTTCGAGGGCTCTGACGGGCGTGTCCGCAAGGTCGTCACGAAGGGCGGCCTCGAACTGGACTGCGACATGGTCGTGATCGGCGTCGGCGTGACCCCCGAGGTGACGCTCGCGCGCTCCGGCGGGCTCGAGCTGGGCGAGTCCGGCGGGCTGAAGTGCTCGTCAGGGCTGGAGACCTCGGTGCCCGGCGTGTTCGCCGCCGGCGACATCTGCGAGTACGAGAGCCGGGTCCACGGGCGCGCGCCTGCGCGTGGAGCACTGGGACGTGGCCTTCAACCACGGCAAGACCGCGGCCCTGAACATGCTCGGCCGCGGGGTCGAGCACGACGCGCTGCCGTACTTCTTCTCGGATCTCGCGGACTGGGCCTCGCTCGAGTACGTCGGCCCGGGCAGCGGCGACGTCGCCGTGCGCGGCTCGCTCGAGGACGGCGAGTTCTCCGCCTTCTACCTGCAGGAGGGCGAGGGCCACGTGGTGGCCGCCCTCTCGGTCGGCCGCTCCGACGACCTCGACCACGCGCGCCGCTTCATCGCCGAGCGCACGCGGCCCGAGCCCGAGGCCCTCGCCGACCTGGGCACGGACCTGGGCGACCTCTAGCCTGCGGGGGCAGGGATTCGAACCCCAATTTTCGGTCCAGAGCCGGCGTCTTGCCATTGGACGACCCCGCAACGGCGGGTCAGAGGATAGAGACTCGCCGCGAGGCTACTCACGCTCAAGCCACCGACTGGCTCGCCCAATCCCGGTACAGGCGCGCATAGGGACCGTCTGCCTCGAGCAGCTCCTCATGGGTCCCCTGTTCGACGATCCGGGCGCGATCCAGCACGACTATTCGTCCAGCTCCCCGAATGGTCGAAAGGCGGTGGGCGATGACCAGCGCCGTGCGGCCCGCCAGCAGGCGGCGCAGGCCGCGCTCGATCTGGGCCTCGGTGCGGACGTCCACGTTCGACGTGGCCTCGTCCAGGATCAGGATGCGCGGGTCCGCCGCGGCCGCGCGGGCGAACGCCACCAGCTGGCGCTGGCCGGCGGACAGCTGGCCGCCGCGCTCGCCGACCTCCGAGTCGTAGCCGTGCGGCATCCGCTCGATGAACACGTCCGCCCCTACCGCGGCGGCAGCGGCGCGGACGTCCTCGTCGGTGGCGCCGGGGCGGCCGAACGCGATGTTGTCGCGGATCGTGCCCGAGAACAGGAAGCCCTCCTGCGGCACGATGCCGAGCTGGGAGCGCAGCGAGCGCTCGGTCACGTCGCGCAGGTCGTGGCCGTCGATCAGCACGCGACCGTGGTCGGGGTCGTAGAAGCGCGCCACCAGCTTGGCGAGCGTCGACTTGCCCGCGCCAGTGGCGCCGACCAGCGCGACCGTCTGGCCCGGCGGAATCGTCAGGTCCACCTCGCACAGCGCCGGCGCCTCGCCGCCGTAGGAGAAGCTGACCTCGTCGAACTGGATCTCGCCGCGCACGCGCGGCAGCTCGGTCGCGTCCGGCTTGTCGGCCAGGTCGGGCTCCTCGTCCAGCAGCTCGAAGATCTTGTCCAGCGCGGCCATGCCCGCCTGGTAGGTCGTGTAGAGCTGGGACAGCGACTGGATCGGGTCGAAGAAGCTCTGCAGGTAGAACACGAACGACGCGAGCACGCCGATCGTGACCGAGCTGTCGCCGTCCAGCACCTGGTTGCCGCCGTAGATCAGGATCGCCGCCGTGGCCACGGCCGACAGCAGCTCGACCGAGGGGAAGTACGCGGCGTTCAGGTAGACGGTCCGCATGTTGACCTGGCGGTGCTCGTCGTTGAGCTCCGCGAAGCGGCTGCGGTGGCGGTGCTCCTGGCCGAAGGCGCGCACGACGCGCACGCCCGACAGGGTCTCCTGGAGGTACGCGGTGACCGCGGCGATCTTCTCGCGCGTGAGCCGGTAGGCCCCCGCCGACGCGAGCCGGAACAGGAGGCTGCTCAGCAGCAGCACGGGGAAGCAGAGGAAGGTGACGAGCGCGAGGCCCGGGTCGAGCGCGACCAGGATCACCGCGGTGCCGATCAGCGTCAGCGACGAGGAGATCAGGGTCTGCAGGCCCTCGGTGACGAGCTGGTCGAGCGCCTGCACGTCGTTGGTGATGCGCGAGATCAGCACGCCGGTCCGGTTGCGCGAGTAGAAGCCGATCGACAGCCGCTGGAGGTGCTTGAAGAGCTGGATGCGCAGGTCCTGGAGCGCGCGCTGGCCGACCCAGTTGATCAGGTAGGTCTGGGCGTAGGTGGCGACCCAGTTGACCACGGCCGCCGCGAGGAACAGCACCAGGATCACCGCCAGCACAGTGGTGTCCTTGCCGTTGATGCCCTCGTCGATCGCCCGGCCGGCGAGGTAGGGAGGGGCGAGTGCCGCAGCCGTCGCCGCGAGCAGCGCGATCAGCATCAGGATCACGCGCCCGCGGTAGGGGCCGAGCAGCTTCCCGAGGTGGCCCAGGCGACGGCTTCTCACAGGCCCGCCACCTCGCGCTCGGGGTCGTCCCGCGTGAGGAAGACCTGGTCGGGCAGGCCCTTCTCGGCGATCTCCCGGTAGAGCGGCGACTGCTCGAGCAGCTCGGCGTGGGTGCCGCGCGCCGCCACCTGGCCGTCCTCGAGCACGACGACCTCGTCGGCGAGCGCGATCGTCGAGAGCCGGTGGGCGATCACGAACGTCGTGCGGCCCTCCATCACCTCGGCGAGCGCCGACTTGATCTCGCTCTCGGTGGTGGCGTCGACGCTCGACGTGGCGTCGTCGAGGATCAGGATGCGCGGCTCGGCGAGCAGGGCGCGGGCGATCGCCACGCGCTGGCGCTGACCGCCGGAGAGCGTCAGCCCGCGCTCGCCCACGAGCGTGTCGAGCCCGTCGGGCAGGTCTCCGAGCAGCTCCGCGAGGCCGGCCCGCTCGGCTGCCTTGAGGATCTCGTCCTCGCTCGCCTCCGGGCGCGCGTAGGCGATGTTCTCCCGCAGCGAGGCGGAGAACAGGAAGGCGTCGTCGGAGACGATCGCGACCTCGCGGCGCAGCGAGGCGGGATCGACGTCGCGCACGTCCGCGCCGTCCACCAGCACGGCGCCCTCGTCGACGTCGTAGAGCCGCGGGATCAGCATCACGAGCGTGGTCTTGCCCGACCCGGTCGGGCCGACGATCGCGACCGTGTGGCCTGGCTCGACCTCCATGTCGACGCCGCGCAGGACGGGCTCGTGCCCCTCGTAGGCGAAGGAGACGTCGCGCAGCTCGACGCGCCCGCCGCCCTCCGGCAGCGCCGGCGCGTCCGCCGGCGCGGTCAGCCGCGGCGCCCTGTCGAGCAGCTCGAACACGCGCTCGCCGCTGGCCACGGCGCGCTGCGCCATCCCGAGCGCGATGCCGAGCATGCGCATCGGGCCGGTCAGCAGCAGCACGTACCCGTAGAACGCCACGAAGTCGCCCTCCGAGAGCTGGCCGTCGATGACCTGCTTGCCACCGACGAACAGCAGCGCGGCGAGCCCGAGCTGGGGGAGGAAGCCGATGAAGGGCGAGTAGAAGGCCCGCAGCCGGGTGGAGACCATCGACTGGTCGAAGACGCGCCTGGTCGCGTCGTCGAAACGGGCCAGCTGCCGGTCCTCCTGTGCGAACGCCTTCACCACCCGGACGCCGCCGATGTTCTCCTCGGCCTCCGCGGTCAGCTCGGCGATGCGCTGCTGGACCTCCTGGCTGGCGGGCCGGTTGCGCCTGCCGTACCGGAACGAGATCCAGATCACGAACGGCATCGGGGCGAGCGAGACGAGCGCCAGCCACGGGTCGAGCACGATCATCACGCCGGCGGCGATCAGGATCGTCAGCGCGGACTGGAGGATGAAGATCAGGCCGTAGCCGAGGAAGAAGCGCACCGACTGGAGGTCGACGGTCGCACGCGACATCAGCTGCCCCGTCTGCTGCGAGTCGAAGAAGCTCAGCTCGAGCGAATGCAGGTGCGCGTACATGCGGTTGCGCAGGTCGTACTCGACGCCCAGCGAGACCTGGCCGGCCACGATCCGGCGCGCGACGCTGAACACCAGTCGCAGCACTCCGGCGGCGACCACCGCGAGCGCGAGCGGCCAGAGCTGGTCGCCGTCGCCGCTGATCTCGTTGACCGTGCGGCCTACGAGCGCCGGGATCAACACGCCCGTGCCGATCGCCACGGCCGCAAGCGCGAAGGAGACGAGGACCGCGCGCCGATATGGACGCAGAAAGCCGAGCAGTCTCCAGAAGGTGCGCATCTGGGACGCTTACTTTACTTTGTGAAGCAGGGCTCGCCCATCGGTCTTTGGGCGTAGGCCCGCTTCAGGCCAGGCGCGTCATCTTGACGCTGACGTCGGGCTCGGCGCTCCCGGCGCTGCCCTTGTAGACGCCCCGGATCGGCGCCACGTCGCCGTAGAAGCGGCCGTGGCCGATCTTCACGTGCTCCTCGCCGGCGAGCCGGCGGTTGGTGGGGTCGGCGCCGATCCACTCGGGGTCCCCGCCGTTCTCGCCCGGCAGCAGCGCCTCGATCTAGGCGTGCGCGGACGGCCGGGCGCCTCGAACAGCTCGTCGTAGAAGCCCGGCTGGGGCTCGTATGGCGGGCTCGTGCTCAGGCCTCGAAGTTGTACAGACACGTGCAGGTGCAGGAGCCGTGCCGGACTGGGAGAAAGGGGGCGGCGATGGGCAAGACCGCAGCACCGGCACGCTGTCTCAGCCAGGGCGAGCAGCGCGCGCTGGCCTCCTTCATCGCCGGCCGGCTCCCCGCCGGACAGCTCCACGGGGAGCTCTGCCGGGCGCGCGAGGAGGCGATCGCGAAGGCCGCGGCGCAGTCGCAGCCGCGGCCCGTGGCAGCGCCACTGCCTGTCCCCGTCGGCGCCTAGGCGCGACAATGGGCGGGCATGGAGGCCGCCGCCCACCAGCACCATCACGACCCGCCGGCCTCCGGCGCCGCCCTCACGGCGGTCGCCCTGTCGGCGACGCTGCACTGCCTGACCGGCTGCGCCATCGGCGAGGTCGCGGGCATGGCGATCGGGACCGCGCTCGGGTTCTCCGACTGGGGAACCGTCGGCCTCGCCGTGGTGCTGGCCTTCTTCTTCGGCTACCTGCTCACCAGCCTGCCGCTGCTGCGCGCGGGCATGGCGCTGGGCGCGGTCGTGCCGATCGCGCTCGCCTCGGACACGCTCTCGATCGGCGTGATGGAGATCGTCGACAACCTGATCGTGGTCGTCATCCCCGGCGCGCTCGAGGCGGGCCTCGGTGACCGGCTGTTCTGGGGCTCGCTCGCCGTCGCGCTGGTCATCGCGGGCTTCTTCGCCCTGCCCGTGAACCGCTGGCTGATCGCGCGCGGCAAGGGCCACGCGGTCGTCCACGAGACAGGCATCCACGGCGGTCCATCGCCGCGGGTGGTGGGGATCGTCGCGGCGGTCGCGGGCGTGGCCGGCGCCGCGATCCTGGTCGCCGAGCTGCTCTCCTAGCCGTTCTCGAGCAGCGCCCGCGCGGCGCCGCGCCCGGTGCGCACGGCTCCCTCCATGTAGCCGCACACCCACTGGTCCGAGCCGCAGACGTAGAAGGGCGGCTCGTGCGTGCCGTGCAGCGGGCCCACGGCCATCACGTCGCCCGGCCGCCAGCTGGTGATGTAGCCCTCGGTCCAGGGGTCCACGCCCCAGCGCCGGAAGAACACGGCCTGCGGGTCGGCGGCGCGCTCGCCCATGGCCTCGACCATCTCGCCGATCATGTCCTGCTCCAGCAGGTCGGGCGAGGTGGACAGGAAGGCAGCCAGGCGCTCGGGCGGCACGAGCGCCGACAGGATGCCCTCGCGCTGGAGCCAGGTGCCGCCCATGACGCCCTTCTCGAAGTACATCGTGCCGTTCTGGCCCTGCTCCTCCCACCAGGAGCTCTCGTAGGCGAACACGACCTTCGCGGCCAGCGCGTGGCGCTGGCGGTCGAGCGACGCGAGCCGCTCGCTCGAGACCCCCTCGATCCGGATCCGCCGCAGCGGGCCGACCGGGATCGCGCTGACCACCGCGTCGCAGTCGAAGTGCTCGCCCGTGGCGGTGGTCACGCGGCAACCCTGCGGGGATACACGCGCGCGCGTGACCGGCGTGGCGTAGCGGATGCGGTGGCCGAGCTCCTCGGCCATCCGCAGCGCGACGGTGGCCGAGCCCTCGGCGACGCGCTCGCACTCCCAGACCTCGTAGTCGTAGAAGCCCGCGCCGCCGGCCGCCGCCTCCTTGCGCAGATCCGACAGCAGGGAGGTGCGCTCGACCGACTCCGCCGACAGCGCCAGCATCGAGACGTCGCGCGCGCGCACGGCGTTGGGGGTGGCGCCGACCTCGCGCAGCCACTGGCCGACGGAGATGCGGTCGAGCCGCTCGGCGTCGGGGTGGGACCAGGGGTCGTCGGGATCCACGCCGGCCGCGAGCTTGCCGAAGGCCTCGCTGGCGGCGTCGTAGCTGGCCCGGTCCTCGTCGCTCATGAACGCGAACTCGCCGACGTAGCGGCCGTCGGTCATGACCAGGGTGTCCTCGCCGGGCAGCTGCGGGAACGAGGGGACGAGCGTCAGCCCGAGCTCCTCCACCAGCCCGTAGTAGGCCTTGTGGAACGGGCCCACCACCTCGCCGCCGAGCTGGACGAGGCGGCCGTCGGCGAGCGTCGTCTGCTCCACGCGCCCGCCGGGCCGGTTGCGGGCCTCGAGGACGACCACGTCGGCGCCGCCACGGGCCAGGTCCCGCGCGGCGGAGAGGCCGGCCAGCCCGGCGCCCATGACCACCACATCGTGCTTGCTCATGCGCGGACCCTCTCGCATCCGGGCCCGCGCCGCACGGCTTCCGCTACCCCACGCGGTACTTCACGTGCGTCACTCCCGGGGCCTCGACGGCGCGCACCTGCTCGAGCGTGATCGAGCCGACCCCCTCGAGGAGCCGCGCCCCGCCGCCCAGCACCAACGGCGCGACGTGGAGCTCGAGCTCGTCGACGAGACCCGCCGCCAGGTACTGGTTGATGACGTCGGCACCGCCGCTGATCGTGACGTCCTGCCCGCCGGCCCCCGCCTTCGCCTGCTCCAGCGCCGCCTCGATCCCGTCCGTGACGAACGTGAACGTGGTGTCGGTCAGCGTCAACGGCTCGCGCTCGTGGTGGGTCACCACGAACACGGGCATGTGGAAGGGCGGGTCGTCGCCCCACCATCCGGTCCAGGGGTCGTCGCCCCATCCGCCGGGTCCGCCGCCGAACATCCCGCGGCCCATGATCTGGGCGCCGACGTTCGCGGTGGCCTCATCCATGACGGCGGTGCTCGCGTTCACCTCGCCGCCCTCCCTGCCGTGGTGCTCGCGCCACGTCGCCAGGGCGACCACCCAGTCGTGCAAGGACTCGCCGCCCTCGCCCAGCGGGTTGTCAAGACTCTGGTTCGGACCGGCGACATAGCCGTCCGCCGACACTGAAATGTGGGCTTTCACGTTGCTCATGTGCCGGTAGACCGTAGGAGACCTGCAAACTCATCGCTCGGTCGGCTGTACGGCTGCCCGTTCTGCAGCTCACGCAGCGAGCCCAGCCCATCATCTGACCTCCGGCGCTTTCTCCGCCCCGCCGGAACCAATCGACCCTCGCACTGCGCGCCTCCCAGCCCGAGGCGATCAAGCTCTCACGAGAGCTAGGCCTGCTCGAGTACAGCCGCCCGCGCCGGCTCGATCGCCTGCTCGACGAGAAGCCACGCAAGCGCCGCCGGCGATGCCCGACGCGCCGCACATTGAGCATCAAATAGATGTCGAATGTGCGGAGGGACGGATGAGCGCATCGCCACCCACCCGGCGGCGCGTGCAATTCATGGGCCGCGCCTATATGTTCGGTACGCCTCGCCCCGAAATGGGGCAGAGAGAGTCCAACGCGGCCCTGTTCCTGGCCGGCCTTGGCCCGTCGATCTGGAGCGGCCCGCAGCCCCCAACAGCTAGGAGCGGGTATGCCCATGCCGTCGCCGGAGCAGCAGAAGCGCGCACGCATCTTCGGCGTGTTGTTCGCCCTGACCTTCGTCACCTCGATCCCCGCGCTGATCCTCTACGACCCGGTCCTCAACGACGCCAACTACATCCTCGGCAGCGGGTCCGAGACGCGGGTTCAGCTCGGTGCTCTGTTCGAGGTCTTGCTCGCCATCGCCGGCATCGGGACCGCCGTGGTGATATGGCCGATCGTCAGGCGGCAGAGCCAGACGCTGGCGCTCGGCTACGTCGCCGTTCGCACCGTCGAGTCCATCATGATCCTCGTCGGCGCGATCAGCCTGCTGTCGGTGCGTGACGTTGCGACAGGACCTGGCCGCGGACGCTGCCGGGCTCGACGCGGTCGGGCGGTCGCTCGTCGCGATCCACGACTGGACGTTCCTGTTCGGGCCCGCCTTCTGCGCGGGGCTCGGGAACGGCCTGATCCTCGGCTACCTGATGTACCGGTCCGGCCTCGTCCCGCCGCGCATGGCGCTGATCGGCGTGATCGGCGGCCCCCTGAGCGTCGTCGGGGCGACGTTCGTGCTGTTCGGCGCCTGGGAGCAGACCGACCCGACTCAGTTCCTCTTCACGATCCCGGAGATCGTCTGGGAGGCGTCGCTCGCCATCTACTGCATCTGGAAGGGCTTCAGGCCGTCCCCGATCCTCGATGACAGCCGTTACGTCAGCGAACGAGGCTCCCCGGTGGCGGTGGCCGCGACCTAGCTACAACCGCCGCGCGATACCCGCTATTTGCGGCTTCTCCAAGGAGCCGCCGACGGCCGCTTGCGTCTCGCTGGGTGTACGGTCGAGGTCCGCTGTGCCTCACACCTCGGCGAGCGGGACATTCCGGCTCCGACACTCGGTCGGTCTATGGGCGTACTGACCTAGACGGCTTGCGCCATGCCCACGAACGTCAGGAGCCCCACATGTCTGTCGTGGCCGAAAAGTCCGCGGACGCCACAGCGATCCGTCCGTTCACGATCGAGATCCCCGAGGCGGATCTCGAGAATCTGCGTGCGCGCATCGAGGCGACGCGCTTGCCTTCCGTGGAGCTGGTCGCCGATCGCTCGCAGGGCGTGCAACTGGCGACGATCCAGGAGCTCGCCCGCTACTGGACGACCGACTACGACTGGCGCAGGTGCGAGGCGAGACTGAACGCGCTGCCGCAGTTCACGACCGAGATCGACGGGGTGGACATCCACTTCATCCACGTCAGGTCGCGGCACGAGGATGCGCTGCCGCTGATCATGACGCATGGTTGGCCCGGCTCGGTCGTCGAGCTGCTCGAGACCGTCGGCCCGCTGACCGACCCGACCGCTCACGGCGGCACACCCGAGGACGCATTCCACCTGGTGCTGCCGTCACTGCCCGGTTACGGGTTCTCCGGTGAGCCGGCCGAGCTCGGCTGGGACGCCAGCCGCACCGGACGCGCGTGGGCGGAGCTGATGCACCGCCTCGGCTACCCCCGCTACGTCGCCCAGGGCGGCGACGTGGGCGCCCTCGTCACGGACCTCATGGGGCGCCAGGCGGTCGAGGGTTTGGTCGGCTTCCACCTGAACCTGCTCACGGCGGTACTCGCCATCGGCGATCACCTGCCCAAGGAGTCAGAACAGGAACGCGCAGCGGCCGAGGCGTTCGCGACGTTCAAGGAGGACGGCTTCGGCTACTTCCTCGAGATGGCGACGCGGCCGCAGACGATCGGCTACGCCCTGCTGGATTCACCCGTCGCGCTGGCGGCCTGGTTGCTCGACCACGACACGGACAGCTACTACAAGATCTCCGCCGCGTTCGTCGACGGCGAGCCCGCGGGCAATCTCACCCGGGACAACATCCTCGACAACATCACGCTGTACTGGCTGACCGGCACCGGAGCGTCGGCGGCCCGGTCGTACTGGGAGGACGGACGAGCGCTGGCCGCAGCGCTCGCGAGCGGCCAGCCTCCTCCGGCGGTCTCGGTTCCGGTCGGCTTCACGACGTTCCCCGGCGAGATCTGGGCTGCCCCGCGCAGCTGGGTCGAGACGGTCTACCCCGGCCTCGCCTACTTCAACGAGGTCGACAAGGGCGGCCACTTCGCCGCCTGGGAAGAGCCCGATGTGTTTGCCAACGAGGTTCGCGGGGCGTTCCGGTCGCTCCGCTAGGTGACCGCTCCCGAGCATCGGAACCGCGGCGTCGCCCACGGCGGTGCTTGCGATAGCTCCGGATGGATTCGAACCATCGACCTCACGATTATGAGTCGTGCGCTCTAACCGCTGAGCTACGGAGCCGGGAGGAGCCCTAAGCCTAGAGGGCGAGCCGAATCGCACCTACGCTGACGGCATGCGAGTCGCCCGCTGGGTGTGGGGCCGGCCGCGCCTCGTGGAGGCGCTCTCGACCTTCGTCGGCAACGTGCTCTTCCCGCGCTTCTCGCACCGGATGCGCTGGCGCACCCGGCTCGGCCCGCGCGGCACCGCCCTGTACGCGCTCGGGTGGACCGTGTTCGTCGTCGCGTTCGGCCTGGCCGCGTGGCGGCTCGCGCTCCTCCACGAGGAGCTGAGGGCCGAGGTCCGCGCCCACCTCGGGCGGGAGCCGACGGCCGACGAGATGATGGAGTACTTCCTGGCCCGCGACGAATGAGCCGGCAGCGCACGCGCCGCGCCGGCGGCATAGCTTTCAGCGCGATGATGCCTCGGCTGAAGCGCGCGACCATCGGCGCCGCCATCGCGCTGGCGCTGGCCGCGCCGCAGGCCTCGGCCGCGGTGAGCCAGCCGTCCCAGCCCAGGTCGGGCCCGGGCGGCAGCGAGTACTCGCACGCCGGCTGGCGGGTCGCCGCGGGCGGCAGCGGCGCCGACGCCTGGTACGTGTTCGAGCCCGTCCGGCCACGCCCCCGCAAGGCGCCGCTCGCGGTCGTGATGCACGGCTACTACGAGTTCTCCGGCTACGCCCAGATGTACGAGTTCATCAGGCACACCGTCCGCAAGGGGACGATCGTCATCTACCCGCGCTGGCAGACCGACGTCGCGGTGCCCTGTCCCGGGCCGTTCGACGTCGAGCCGTGCATCGCGTCGGCCGTCAAGGGCATCCACGGCGCGCTCGACTACCTGCGGGCGAGGCCGAGGCAGCGGGTGCAGCCGCAGCTGCCCAGGACGAGCTACTTCGGCTTCTCGTTCGGCGGCATCGTGACGACGAACATGGCCAACCGCTACAGGCGGTTGCACCTGCCGAAGCCGCGGGCGATCTTCCTCGACGACCCGCACGACGGAGGCATCAACGGCTTCGACGAGCCCGCCGTGGACGACTCCCTGCGCGGGATCCCGCGCACCGTCAAGCTCCAGTGCCACTCGGGTGCCGAGGGCGTCATCTCCGAGCCGAACAACGCGGACGGCAGCTGCAACTCGATCTTCCCGAAGCTCGGGCACATCCCGAGCCGCAACAAGGACCTCGTCATGACCCACCCGGACGCGCACGGGACCCCGGCGCTCAACGCGCGGCACGGGGTCTGCGCCGCACGCAAGGACGGCGCCGACGCCTACGACTGGAACTTCTGCTGGAAGGTCTGGGACGGGCTGCGCGACTGCGCACTGTCGGGCACCCACTGCGGCTACGCGCTCGGGAACACGCGCGCGCACCGCTCGAACGGCCGGTGGAGCGACGGCGTGCCGGTCGCCCCGCTCGACGATCCTGGACGCCGCGCCGCTTCGGCCATGACCGCGACGCCCCTGCTGATCGCTGTGCCGAACGTCAGCGAGGGGCGCGATCGGGACGTGCTGGAGCGGCTCGAGGGGTCCGTCGGACGGGCGCGCGTGCTCGACGTCCACATCGACCCCGACCACAACCGCGCGGTGTTCACGCTCGCCGGCCGCCAGGGCGACCTCGCCGAGGGGCTGCTCGGGCTGGCGCAGGCGGCCGTCGAGGGGATCGACCTGCGCTCGCACGAGGGGGTGCACCCGCACGTCGGCGCGCTCGACGTGATGCCGGTCGTCTGGCTCGACGCCGAGCGCCGCGGCGCCGCCTCCGCCGAGGCCCTCACCGCGGCGGCGCTGGTCGGCGAGCGGGCCGAGCTGCCCGTCTTCCTCTACGGCGACCTCGCCACCAAGCCCGAGCACACCGAGCGCGCCTGGCTGCGCCGCGGCGGCCCGGACGGGATAGCGCGGCGGATCGAGTCGGGCGAGCTCGTCCCCGACTACGGGCCGGCGCGCGCGCATCCCAGCGCCGGCGCCGTGCTCGCGACCGCCCGCCGCCCGCTGGTCGCGTTCAACGTCGACCTCGCCACCGACGACGTCGAGCTGGCCAAGTCGATCGCGGCCGAGCTGCGCGAGGCCGACGGCGGGCTGCCCGGCGTGCGCGCGCTGGGGCTCTACCTGGCCGAGCGCGGCCGCGCCCAGGTGTCCACCAACGTGCACGACCACCTGGCCGTCCCGCTCGCCGAGATCGTCGCGCGCGTGCGCGCGCGCGCGCCGGTCGCGGAGGCCGAGCTGATCGGGCTCGCGCCGCGTGCCGCCTTCGACGGCTTCCCCGACGACGTGCCGCTGCACGGCTTCACCCCCGAGCGCCACATCCTCGAAGAGGCGCTCGCGGTGCTGCACTGAGGCTCGCCGGGTAGGCTCCGAGCGTGGCCCAGACAAGGCGAAAGCGCACCCGCAAGCACCGCGGCACCCCCGCCGGGACGATCGAGCGCGCGGGCAGGACAGGACGCCCCCGCACGCGCGAGGAGGCCAAGTCGATCTCCCGCCAGCGGCGCACCGAGCGGCTCGACAAGCCGCCGACCTGGCGCGGCGCCATGCAGCGCGCGGCGATCGCCGCGGCGGTCTTCGGCGTGCTGGTGGTGATCGCGTTCAAGCGCGACGTGGCGCAGGGCGTCCTGCTCGCCGCGTTCATGTTCCTGCTCTACATCCCGCTGGGGTTCGCGACGGACACGTTCATCTATCGCTTCCGCCAGCGCCGCAAGCAGGCCCGCTGACGATGGACGTCCGGATGTTCACGGTCGGCCCCGTGGCCGAGAACACCTACATCTTCCGGCGCGACGGATCGGACCGCGCGCTGATCGTCGACCCCGGCGACGAGGCGGACAAGCTGCTCGACGCCATCCGCGCGCTCGGCGTCACGCTCGACGGCATCCTGCTCACGCACACGCACTTCGACCACGTCGGGGCGGTCGCGCCGGTCGCGAAGGCCACGGGCGCGGAGGTCTGGGTCCCCGAGATCGAGAAGTTCGTCCTGGACGACATCAACTCGTTCGTCCCCTGGCCGGGGTTCGGGCCGTTCGAGTCCTACGACGCCGAGCACACGCTCGAGGGGGGCGAAAAGCTCGAGCTGGCGGATTTCGAGATAGATGTCGTCTTCACGCCGGGTCACAGCCCAGGCCACGTCACGTTCTCGATCCCCGACGAGCAGGCGATCTTCTCGGGCGACGTGCTGTTCCAGGGATCGGTGGGGCGGGTCGACCTGCCGGGGGGCGACTGGCCGACGCTGCTGGAGTCGATCCGCACGCTCGTCGACACGCTCCCGGAGGAGACCGCGGTGTATCCCGGCCACATGGGGCTCACGAGCCTCGGCGCCGAGCGCGCGAGCAACCCGTTCCTCGCCGAGCTGGCGCGGTGAGCCGGAAGCTCCAGGCCCCCCGGGGCACGTTCGACGTCCAGCCAGCCGACGCACGCCGCCGCCTGCGGCTGCAACGCGTGGCCGAGGAGCTGCTCGAGCGCTCCGGATACGAGCCGTTCTCGACGCCCATCTTCGAGGACACGGAGCTGTTCGCGCGCGGCGTGGGCGAGTCGACCGACGTCGTCCAGAAGGAGATGTTCACCTTCGAGGACAAGGCTGGGCGGTCGCTGACGCTGCGGCCCGAGGCGACCGCGGCGATCTGCCGCGCCTACGTCGAGCACGGGATGCACAAGCTGCCCCAGCCGGTGAAGCTCTGGACGTCGGGGCCCTTCTTCCGCCACGAGGCCCCGCAGGCCGGGCGCTACAGGCAGTTCACCCAGCTCGACATCGAGGCGCTCGGCTCGGACGACCCGAGCATCGACGCGGAGCAGATCCTGCTGCTCGACGAGTTCCTCGGCCGCGCCGGCGCCGGCGAGACGAGGCTGCTGCTCTCGAGCCTGGGCACGCCGGAGACGCGGGCGGCGTACCTGGACGAGCTGCGCGGCCACCTGCGCTCGCGCGAGTCCGAGCTGTCGCAGGAGGTGCGCGACCGCCTCGACCTGAACCCGCTGCGCGCGTTCGACGCCGATCACCCGGGAACCCAGGCAGTGATGCGCGACGCGCCACGCCTGCTCGACCGGCTCGCGCCGGAGGACCTCGAGCACTTCGCCGAGGTGCGGGCGCTGCTGGACGAGGCCGGGCTCGAGTACGAGGTGGACACGACCCTGGTGCGCGGGCTCGACTACTACACGCGCACGGTCTTCGAGTTCGTCAGCCCCGCGCTGGGGGGAGCGCAGAGCACGCTGGCGGGTGGCGGGCGCTACGACCTGCTGGTGGAGCAGCTCGGCGGCCCGCACACGCCCGCGATCGGCTGGGCGGCGGGGATCGAGCGGATCCTGCTCGTCGCGCCGGACCCGGAGCCGGACACGACCCTTCGCTTCTTCGTCGCGTTCGCCACGGACGATGCCATCCGCGATGGCTTCGCCTTCGCACGCCGACTACGCAACGAGGACATTCGCGTGGACCTTGAACAGGCGGGCCGCAGCCTCAAGGGCCAGATGAAGCAGGCAGACAGGCTCAACGCGCGCGGGACGATCATCTTCGGCGACGGCATCGAAGTACGGGACATGGACAGCGGGGAGCAGCACTCCGGTGCGAGACGCTGACGAGGCGGCGACGTGGGTGCAGCAGGTGTCGGGCCGGTGAAGCCGCCGCGCGCGAACCGCTATCGCGACCACTGGGCGGGCGACCTGCGCGCCGAGCAGGTCGGCGAGCGCCCGCGGGTGGCCGGCTGGGTGCACCGCCGCCGCGACCACGGTGGCCTGATCTTCATCGACCTGCGCGACCGCAGCGGGCTGCTCCAGCTCGTCTTCAGGCCCGAGGAGGCGCCCGAGGCGCACGCCGCCGCGGGGCGGCTGCGCGCCGAGGACGTGATCAGCGCGACGGGCGAGCTGGTGCATCGCGAGGGGGAGACGGTCAACCCCAACCTGCCGACCGGCGAGGTGGAGCTGGCCGTGACCGAGTTCGATCTGCTGGCGGACGCCGAGACGCCGCCGTTCCAGATCGACGAGGACGAGCCGGTGGGGGAGGAGCTGCGGCTGCGCTACCGCTACCTCGACCTGCGCAAGGACCGCATGCGCGAGACGATGGTCCTGCGCCACGACGTCGTGAAGACGATCCGCGACTACCTCTCGGAGCGCGACTTCCTCGAGATCGAGACGCCGATCATGACCCGCTCGACGCCGGAGGGCGCGCGCGACTTCCTGGTCCCGAGCCGCCTGATCCGCGGCTCCTGGTACGCGCTGCCGCAGTCGCCCCAGCTGTTCAAGCAGCTGCTGATGGTGGGGGGCCTGGAGCGCTACTTCCAGATCCCGCGCTGCTTCCGCGACGAGGACTTCCGCGCGGATCGCCAGCCCGAGTTCACGCAGCTCGACCTGGAGATGTCGTTCGTCGACGAGGAGGACGTCCACGAGCTGATCGACCCGCTGATGCAGCGCGTGCTCGCGCTCGGCGGGATCGAGGTCAGCCTGCCGCTCGAGCGCGTCCCGTACGACGAGGCGATGCTGCGCTACGGGTCGGACCGGCCCGACCGGCGGCTCGGGGTCGAGATCGTCGACCTGACGGAGGTGTTCCGCGGGTCGGCCTTCAAGGTCTTCGGCGGCGCGATCGAGAGCGGCGGGGTCGTGCGCGCGCTGCGGGCCCGCGGCGACTTCCCGCGCAGCCGCATCGACAAGCTCGAGGAGAAGGCCAAGTCGCTCGGAGCGAAGGGGCTGGCGTGGGCCGTGGTCGAGGCGGACGGCAGCTGGCGCTCGCCGATCGCGAAGTTCCTCGGCGAGGACGAGATCGCGCGGGCCACGGCGGCGCTGGAGGCGCGGGAGGGCGACGTGATCCTGTTCGCCGCGGACACGCCGGCGGTCGCCGCGCGCGTGCTGGGCGGCCTGCGCCCCGACGTGGCCGAGGGCGAGCCGCAGGGGCACGACATCTTCTGGATCGTCGACTTCCCGATGTTCGAGTGGAACGAGGGGGAGGGGCGCTGGGACCCGATGCATCACCCGTTCACCTCCCCGACCGGCGACCTCGACGCGGACCCTGGCAGCTGGCGGGCGCGCGGCTACGACGTGGTGCTCGACGGCTGGGAGCTGGGCGGCGGCTCGATCCGGATCAACCGCCCCGACGTGCAGCAGAAGGTCTTCGACGCGATCGGCATCGGGCCGGAGGAGGCGCGCGAGCGCTTCGGCTTCCTGCTCGAGGCGCTCACCTACGGCGCGCCGCCGCACGGCGGCATCGCGTTCGGGATCGACCGGATCGTGGCCCTGCTGGCCGGCCGCGAGTCGATCCGCGACGCGATCGCGTTCCCGAAGGCCGCGAGCGGCGCGGACCCGCTCACCGGAGCGCCGGCCCCCGTGGACGAGCGCCAGCTGCGCGAGCTGGGCATCCGTGTGGACACGCCGCCTGCCGAGCGGTAGTCGCGACAGGCATACCGCGTTAGCTATATAACCAAGCGGGTATACTGGCGTCAGGACGATGGCGACGACCTTCGACGTGGTAGCCGAGCCGACGCGCCGGCGCATCCTCGATCTCCTGCGGGAGCGCCCGCGGCGCGTCGGGGAGCTCGTGGAGCTGTTGGAGATCAGCCAGCCCGGCGTCTCGAAGCACCTCAGGGTGCTGCGCGAGGCGCGGCTGGTGCGGGTCCGCAGCGACGCGCAGCAGCGCTGGTACGAGGTCGACGCGGAGCCGCTCACCGAGATCGACAGCTGGCTCGAGCCCTACCGCGCGTTCTGGTCCGGTCGCCTCGACGCACTCGAACGACACCTCGATGGGAAGGACGAACGATGAACGCCACGGGCACCGTCGCGCGCACCGACGACGGCCGTTACGTGATCAGCTTCGAGCGCCGCCTCGCGCATCCGGCGCACCGCGTGTGGGACGCGCTGACGCGCCCGGACGAGCTGATCCGCTGGTGGGGCGAGGCCGAGGTCGACCTGATCGAGGGCGGCCGCTTCAGGATCCGCTGGCTCAACGAGCACGACGGCGAGCACGCGGTGATGGAGGCCACGATCGCCCGGCTCGTGCCGGAGCGCCTGCTGGTGCTCGACGGCGACATCCACGGCCTGCTGCGCTGGGAGCTGACACCCGAGGGCGGGAACACGCTCCTCTCCTTCCGCAGCACGGCGGAGCTGGAGCCGGACTACGTGACGATGGTCCCCGCGGGCTGGCACTTCCACCTCGACGCGCTCGCCGGCCATCTCGACGGCGAGCCGGCCGACCTCGTCGACATCGACGAGCGCTGGCAGCCGATCCACGAGCTCTACGTGGAGGCGCAGGACACCAGGCGCTGAGCTAAAAACAGGCCCCAGCCTGCCGCTGCCGGACCGGGAGTTGGGCCTGCTGTCCTAGCAAGCGTGGGTGTCCTCCGCGGCGGGCCACGGCCCTACCGCGAGTAGAACTCCCAATCCGGTGATGTTCGGCTCAACGTTTGCGGCCGGCTCACGCACAGGCTCGGGCCTGAGGTCGAATTTAGCACCGCTTCCCGAAACCACGGCCGAGCCTCGCGCCATCTGTCAGTCTCCGACAGGATGCCCTTCGAGGACCATCTCAACGCCCCGCGCGGGCGCGGCGCGCTGGCGGGTTGGCCGCACGCGGGCGCAGCCGGCGGCGCCGCCTGCGGCGACCTCGTGCGCGTGGCGGTTCGGGTCGAAGGCGACCGCGTCGTCGAGGCCGGTTTCGACGCCGAGGGCTGCGGCGCCGTCCAGGCGGCGGGCAGCGCCGTCGTCGAGCTGGTCGAGGACGCGTCCTTCGTCGACGCCGCGCGCGTGACGCCCGGACGACGTCGCCCAGGCCCTGGGCGGCCTGATCCCCCCGAAGCGCCACGCCGCCACACTCGCCGCCGACGCCCTCCACCGCGCGCTCGGCGCCGCCGCGCTCGCGGGCGCCGCGCGGCTCGAGCCGCGGGCGCGCCGCACGCTCGTCGCGATGAGCGGCGGGGTCGACAGCGCCGCCGCCGCCCAGCTCGCGCTGGACGCCGGCGACGAGGTGCTCGCGGTCACGCTCGAGCTCTGGTCCGACCCGGCCACCGACGGCGAGCGCTCCTGCTGCTCGCCGCAGGCCGTCACGGGTGCGCGCGCCCTGGCGCACCGGATGGGCCTCCCGCACGTGACGCTCGACGTGCGCGAGCGCTTCCGGACCGAGGTCGTCGACCGCTTCATCGGCGGCTACTCGGCGGGCCTCACCCCGAACCCCTGCGTGCGCTGCAACGGCGCCGTCCGCTTCGACGCGATGCTCGAGCTGGCCGAGCGGCTCGGCGCGGGACGCCTCGCGACCGGCCACTACGCGCGCATCGCCCGCGACGATCACGGCCTGTTGATCCGAACGGCCCGGGATCCGCTCAAGGATCAGAGCTACATGCTGGCCAAGCTCGACCCCTCCGAGCTCGATCGGCTCTCCTTCCCGCTGGGGGGCCTGACCAAGGACGCCGTGCGCGCGCTCGCGCGCGACGCCGGCCTGCCGGTGGCCGACAAGCGCGAGAGCCAGGACCTGTGCTTCGTGGCCGGCCTCGGCGGGCGCGCCTTCCTGCGCCGCCACGGCGGCCCGCGCCTGCGCCAGCCCGGCGAGATCGTCGACCGCGACGGCCGCGTGCTGGGCCGCCACGAGGGCCAGCACGAGTTCACCGTCGGCCAGCGCCGCGGCCTCGGGGTGGGCGGGCCCGAGCCGCTCTACGTGCTCGACAGGGACGCCGCCACCAACCGCGTCACGGTCGGCCCGCGCGCGGCGCTCGCGCGGACTCGCGTGCGCCTCGGCGACGCGCGCCTGCACCGCCCGGCCGAGTCGATCGAGCGGGTCCGGCTGCGCTACCACGCCGAGCCGCTGCCCTGCAGCGCCCGCGTGCTGACGGGCGGCGAGGTCGAGCTCGAGCTCGCCCGGCCCGCGCACGCCGTCGCGCCGGGCCAGCTCGCGTGCCTGATGCGTGATGATTGCGTCGTGGGGGAGGGCACGATCTCTTGAGCGCGCAGGAGCGCATCGACCTGGAGGCTCCGCTCTCCGGTGACTTCCAGCCGGTCGTCCGCCTGATCGTGGGCGGGATCGCGGAGCGCGTGGACTTCGCCTTCGAGGACATCGACGATCTCCAGCTCGCCGTCGAGCGGCTGCTCGCCGAGGCGGGCACCAGCGGCACCGTCTGCCTCTCGTTCGAGGTGGGCGACGATCGCATCCGGACGCGCGTCGGCCCGCTCAGCGAGGCCAAGGTCGCCGAGGCCCTGCGCGACGGCGACGTCCCGCCCGGCCGGCTCACGCTGCGCCGGATCCTCGAGACGGTGGTGGACTCGTTCGGCGTCGACCGCGCCGCCGAGGGCGGAATCGTCGTCCGGCTCGACAAGCTGAAGGGGCCGGTGTGAGCTCCAACCATGCCAACGCCCGCCGCTCGGTCAACTCGGAGCGCGCCCGCGAGGAGGACCGCGAGCTGCTGCGCCGCTATCACCAGAGCGGCGACACCACCGCGCGCGAGGAGCTGATCCAGCGCCACCTCCCGCTGGTGCGCTCGCTGGCCCGCCGCTACGCGGGCCGCGGCGAGGCGCTCGAGGACATCGAGCAGGTTGGCGCGATCGGACTGATCAAGGCGATCGACCGCTTCGAGCTCGAGCGCGAGGTCTCGCTCGCCACCTACGCCACCCCGAACGTGGTCGGCGAGATCAAGCGGCACTTCCGCGACAAGGGCTGGGCGATCCGCGTGCCGCGCGCGCTCCAGGAGCTGAACGCGTCCATGTCCGGCGCGATCGAGCGCCTGACCGGCAGACTCGGCCGCTCGCCGAGCATCGCCGAGATCGCCGAGGAGCTGAAGACGACCCCGGAAGAGGTGCTCGAGGCGATGGAAGTCGGCTCGGCCTACTCGACGGTGTCGCTCTCCACCGGCCCCAGCGGCGAGGACGAGCTCGACCCGCTGGAGACGATCGGCGACGAGGACTCGGGCTTCGAGCGCTCCGAGGATCGCGCCGCGCTGGAGCCCGCGCTCGAGCGCCTGGCGCCCCGCGAGCGCGAGATCCTGCGGATGCGGTTCGAGGAGGGTCTGCCCCAGACGCAGATCGCTCAGCGGGTCGGTCTCAGCCAGATGCACGTCTCTCGCCTGATCCGCAAGTCGCTCGCGGTGATGCGAGAGGAATTGCTGCGTTGAGTTCAAACTTTCTGCGTTAAGGGCAGATTTTGGTCCACCCGCGCCTGGTGAGGGAACCAGGTCCGATGGGTATCTTCCCGCCCGGCGGGACCCACTCGCTGAAACGAATCTGGAGGGATTACTGAATGGGGAAGCTCGGCAGACGTGCGCTCGTGCTGCTGCTTGCTGTCCTCTCCATGTCCGTCATCGCCGCTTGCGGCGGGGACGATGACAGCGGAGACGGTGGCAGCTCAAGCAGCTCGGGCCAGGCGAAGAACGGCGGCTCGATCACGATGTCGCAGACTTCGCAACCAGACTTCATGGACCCGGCGCTGACGTACACCGTCAACGGGATCGAGCCGCTCTGGCTGGTCTATACGCCGCTCCTGACTTATCCGCGCACCGGGGACGCCGAGAAGGACTCTCTCGTGGTGCCCGGCCTGGCCGAGGACATGCCGAAGATCTCGAAGGACGGCAAGACCTACGAGCTGACGCTGCGCAAGGGCCTCAAGTACTCGGACGGCTCGCCCGTCAAGGCCTCGGACTTCGAGCACTCGGTCAAGCGCGTGCTCAACCTCGAGTCCGGCGGCTCGGCCTTCTATCTCGGCATTACGGGAGCCCAGGACTACATCGACGCCGGCAAGTGCGACGGCGACATCAAGGGCATCACCACCGACGACAAGACCGGCGACATCACGATCAAGCTGGATGCGCCGGACGGCTCGTTCACCAACGTGCTCGCGATGTGGTTCGTCGGGCTCGTGCCGGGCGACACGCCCTGCAAGAACCTGACCGAGAACCCGCCCCCGGGCGTCGGTCCTTACAAGGTCACCGAGTCCGTGCCGAACCGGCAGTTCGTGCTCGAGAAGAACGCGAACTGGCCCGACCTCGGCCCGGATCTCCCGGCCGGACACGTCGACAAGATCACGACCAAGATCGTCAAGAGCGCTCAGCGTCAGGCGCAGGACGTGATCTCGGGCGAGCTGGACTACATGCAGGACCCGCCGCCGGCCGACATCAAGCCGGAGGTCAAGTCGAAGTACTCGGACCGCTACCGCGAGATCACGACCGCTTCGACCTACTACATGTTCATGAACAACCGCACGCCGCCCTTCGACAAGAAGGAAGTGCGTGAGGCGGTCAACATCGGCCTCGACAAGCCCGCCCTGGCGCGCCTGTTCGCCGGTGAGGTCGCGCCTGGGTGCTCGTTCCTGCCGCCCGGCCAGCCGGGCTACGACCAGGCCCTGGACACGACCGACTGCCCGTGGGGCGACCCGAACAAGCCGCCCGACATCGAGAAGGCCCGTCAGATGATCAAGGACGCGGGCGTCGCCGGGATGGACGTGACCGTCTACGGCAACAACGACGACCCGACGGACAAGGTCACCGAGGCCTACGCCGACCAGCTCACCAAGCTCGGCTTCAACGCCAAGCCCAAGATCCTGGACGGCGGCGTGTACTTCCAGACGATCGGAAGTGCGAAGGAGGCCCCGCAGACGGGCTTCGCCAACTGGTTCCAGGACTTCCCCCACCCGAAGAACTTCTTCTTCCTGGTGGACGGGAAGTCGATCCAGCCCACGAACAACCAGAACTTCGGGAACGTGGATGACCCGGAGATCACCAAGGGGATCGCGGAGCTGAACAAGGAGCCGGTGATGACGGACGAGGTCGCCGCGAAGTGGGGCGACCTGAACAAGAAGCTCGTCGAGCGCGCGTGGATCGCTCCGTACGGTCACCGCAAGCTCGCGACGTTCCTGTCAGAGCGGATGGACTTCGACAACTGCTCGAGGTTCCACCCGGTCTACTTCAACGACTACTCGAGCTTCTGCCTCAAGTAATCGCATCTGCCCAAGGGGAGGGCGCTTCGGCGCCCTCCCCGTTGGGTAGTGTGTCGCCCGAGGGAAGATGGCGACTGAGCCACTAGCGGAGCAGACCGGGCTCCAGGGCCCGGCGGCCTGGGAGACCGAGGCGGAGAGGGAGCAGCTTCACGGCGTCGGACCGTGGCGGCTTGGCTTGCGCCGCCTCCGGCGCAACAAGACTGCGCTGGCCTTCGGCTTCCTCTTCATCCTGCTTGTCGCCGCGTGCCTGGCCGCCCCGCTGTACGCGAAGCACGTCGCGGAGACGACCCCGACCGAGAACCACCTGTCCGACACGATCACCGTCGACGGCCAGCAGAAGAACGTGGTCGGCTTGGACGGCGTGCCGATCGGGCCGCAGTGGCTCAAGGCCGACGGGAAGTTCGTGCTGGGCGCCGACCCGAACGGCCGCGACATCATGGTGCGGCTGCTCTACGGCGGTCGCAACTCGCTGATGATCGGCGTGGTCGCGGCGCTGATGACGACGATCCTGTCGGTCATCCTCGGCGTGATCGCCGGCTACTTCCGCGGCTGGAGTGACACCGCGATCCGGTCGGTGCTCGACATCCTGTGGTCGTTCCCCGTCGTGATCCTCGGTGTGGCGTTGGGAGTGGCGCTGGCCCTGGGCGGGCTTCAAATCGGTCCGATCAAGCTAGCGGGGGACTCGCTCGCCGTGCCGATATTCATCATCGGGCTCGTCTACATCCCGTACATGGCGAGACCGGTGCGCGGACAGGTCCTGTCGCTGCGCGAGAAGGAGTTCGTGGAGGCGGCGCGCGCCCAGGGAGCCGGACCGCTGCGGATCATGTTCAGCGAGGTCGTGCCCAACCTGGCCTCGACCGTGCTCGTCTTCTTCACGCTGCTGATCGCGAACGCGGTCCTGCTCGAGGCCGCCCTCTCGTTCCTGGGCGCCGGCGTACGGCCGCCCAACCCGTCCTGGGGCACGATGATCGACGACGGCGTCGAGCGGATCGCGACCGCGCCGCACCTCACGATCGTCCCGGGCCTGATGCTGGTGCTGACCGTGCTGTCGCTGAACGTGTTCGGGGACGGCGTGCGCGACGCACTCGACCCGCGCGCCAAGGTGCGCCTGGAGCACTAGGTAGGTGGCCGCTCCCCGACCCCCGCACACCTGGATGGCGCCGGAGGCCTTCGCTGCTCGGCGTCCTCGGGTCTCGCCTTGCCATCCAGCAAGGCTTCAACCCTGCGTCCTTGATCAGCTCGGCCTCCGGCGCCCCCAGGCGCACGGCGGCCAGGAAGCGACCACCTGATGGGTCGCTTCGTCGTCCGCCGCCTGCTTCAGATGATCCTGGTGCTGTTCGCGGTGTCGGTGCTGACCTTCCTGATCTTCAACGTCATCCCGAACAGCGATCCGGCGGTGCGCATGTCCGGCCGCCAGGCGAGCGAGTCCACGATCCAGGCGATCCGCAAGGAGTGGGGCTTCAACGACCCGCTCTGGCAGCAGTACCTGACGACGATGAAGAAGGTCTTCACCGGCGACCTGAAGTCGGAGTTCACCCAGCTGCCGGTCGGTAAGGAGATCGTCAAGGGCCTGCCGCGCACGTTCTCGCTCGCGATCGGCGCCGCGCTGCTGTGGATGTTCGTCGCGATCTGCTTCGGGCTCTACAGCGCGGTCAAGGCTGGGAAGTTCGCCGACCGCTTCTTGACGATCATCGCCCTGATCGGCATCTCCATGCCGGTCTTCTGGATCGGGGCGCTGATGAACTACTACCTGGGCTTCAAGCTCGGCTGGTTCCCCAACGGCGGGTACGTGGAATTCACCGAGGACCCGTTCCAGTGGTTCTACCACCTGATCCTGCCCTGGACCGCGCTGGCGATCCTGTTCATCGGCTTCTACTCGCGCGTGCTCCGCTCGAACGTCCTCGACACGATCAACGAGGACTACGTGCGCACCGCGCGGGCCAAGGGGCTGGGCGAGCGTCAGATCCTGATCCGGCACGTGCTGCGCAACTCGATGATCCCGATCGTCACGCTGTGGGGGCTCGACTTCGGCGCCGTCCTCGGCGGCGGGGCAATCCTCACGGAGACCGTCTTCGACCTCCAGGGCGTAGGGCAGTACACGGCCGAGGCGATCGGTCAGCTCGATGTGCCGCCGGTGCTGGCGGTGACGATGTTCTCGGCGTTCTTCATCGTGTTCCTGAACGCCGTCGTGGACATCATGTACGCCTACCTCGACCCGCGGATCCGGCTCCAGTAGTGGCCGACCCACTCCTGCAAGTCGAGGGCCTGGAGGTCTCGTTCGCGACCGAGGAAGGGGTCGTGCAGGCCGTCGACGGCGTCTCGTTCGACCTCGCGGCGGGCGAGGTGCTGGCGGTTGTGGGCGAGTCGGGCTCCGGCAAGTCCGTCACCGCGATGACGCTGATGGGGCTGACCCGGTCGCCCAACGCGCGCTTCGAGGGCACCGCGACCTACAAGAGCACCGAGCTGATCGGCGCCGACGAGGACGACCTGCGCAGGATCCGCGGCGCCGAGATCGCGATGATCTTCCAGGACCCGATGACCTCGCTGAACCCGGTCCAGCGGATCGGCAAGCAGATCGTCGAGCAGATCCAGGAGCACGAGGGGCTGCCCGACCAGCAGGCGCGCGAGCGCGCCATCGAGCTGCTCGAGCGGGTCGGCATCCCGCGCGCGAACGAGCGCATCGACAACTACCCGCACGAGTTCTCCGGCGGCATGCGCCAGCGCGTGATGATCGCCCTGGCGCTGTCCTGCGACCCGTCGGTGCTGATCGCGGACGAGCCGACCACGGCGCTCGACGTGACGATCCAGGCGCAGATCCTCCAGCGCATGCGCGACCTGCGCGAGGAGACCGGCGCGGCGGTGATCCTCGTCACCCACGACCTGGGCGTCGTCGCCGACATCGCCGACCGCGTGGCGGTCATGTACGCGGGCCGGATCGTGGAGGAGGGAACGCTCGACGAGATCTTCTACGACCCCCAGCACCCCTACACCTGGGGCCTGCTCGGCTCGATCACGCGCGTCGACAAGCCGCGACCCGAGCGCCTGCCGGCGATCGCCGGGCTGCCGCCGTCGCTCGCCAACCGGCCCGAGGGCTGTCACTTCCGGCCGCGCTGCCCGCACGAGTTCGCCGAGTGCGTGAAGGTCCCGCCGCTCGAGGCGCGCGTGGAAGGACAGCCCGACCACCGCGACCGCTGCTGGATGAGCCTGGAGGAGAAGCGCACCAAGCGCGAGGTGACCCCCGGTGAGATCGGCCTGCCGGACAAGGAGCAGGCCCCGGCATGAGCGTCGAGGCCAACGGCGACGGCGCGCTCGTCGACGTCGAGCACCTCAAGGTCTTCTTCCCGATCAAGCAGGGCATCCTGATCGAGCGCGAGGTCGCCCGCGTGCACGCGGTCAACGACGTGACGCTGTCGATCGCCGAGGGCGAGACGCTCGGGCTGGTGGGGGAGTCGGGCTGCGGCAAGACGACGATCTCGCGCGCGATCATGCGCCTGATCGACTCGACCGACGGCCGGATCAGCTTCCACGGTCAGGACGTCACCAAGGCGGGCCGCAAGGAGATGGACCCGCTGCGGCGCCAGATGCAGATGGTCTTCCAGGACCCGTTCGCGTCGCTCAACCCGCGCAAGCGCGTGGGCCAGATCATCGGCATGCCGCTGCGCCTGCACGGCACCGAGCGCAAGGACGTCGAGCCGCAGGTCCGCGAGCTGCTGCGCAAGGTCGGCCTGCACCCCGAGCACATCAACCGCTACCCGCACGAGTTCTCCGGCGGCCAGCGCCAGCGCATCGGCGTGGCGAGGGCGCTCGCGCTCGAGCCGCGCCTGATCGTGCTGGACGAGCCGGTGTCGGCGCTCGACGTGTCGGTCCAGGCGCAGATCATCAACCTGCTCGACGACCTCCAGGACGACTTCAAGCTGACCTACCTGTTCGTGGCGCACGACCTGTCGGTCGTCCGTCACGTGTCGGACCGGATCGCGGTCATGTACCTCGGCAAGCTGATGGAGCTGTCGCCGGCCGAGGAGCTCTACACCAAGCCGATCCACCCGTACACGAGCGCGCTGCTCGCGGCGATCCCGATCCCGGACCCGCAGGAGAATCGGCGCCGGGAGCGGATCGTGGTGTCGGGCGAGCCGCCCAACCCGATCAACCCGCCGTCGGGCTGCGTGTTCCACCCGCGCTGCCCGCGCGCGACGCAGGTCTGCCGTGAGGACGAGCCGCCACTGATGCGGTACCCGAACGGCCATCTCGCCGCCTGCCACCACCCGCTCAACGTCAGCGAGGCCGAGGTGGGGGCGGCCGAGCGCGACGAGAGCAGCCCGCAGTCGGCCGGCGACCGCAAGCCGGACCTGACCACGAGCGCGGCCTAGACGCTGCCGCTGTCCGCGGTCACCCGGCTGGCAGGGGCCGTGGTCGTCGGCGCGCTGACGGGCGCGATCGTCGCCGTGGCGGTCGACGTGGCGCTCGGGATTCTCGTCGGGATCGCCGCGACGGCGACGATCTTCGTCGCGGGCGGCTGGATCCTGCTCTGGCCCATGGACGCCGGTGCCACCCGCCGCAACGCCGGCCGTGAGGAGTTCCGGCCGGTCGTCGAGGAGCTCGTCGTGGTCGCCGCCGCCCTCTGCGCGCTGGTCAGCATCGTGCTGCTGCTCAGACGGGGCGACTCGGATCCCGGCCACGCCGCGACCGCGCTCGCCGGGGTCTTCATGACCTGGGCGGGGCTGCACTTGATGTACGCCGCGCGCTACGCCTATCTCTACTACGAGACGTCCGCGGGCGGGATCGACTTCAACTCCGACGACCCGCCGGCGTTCCGCGACTTCTTCTACTTCAGCTACAACCTCGGCATGACCTACCAGGTCTCCGACACCGACGTGTCGAGCGCGACCATCCGCGCAGTGGTGCTGCGCCACACGCTGCTGTCGTACCTCTTCGGCACCGCGATCCTGGCCACGACGATCAACCTGGTCGCCGGCATCGTCACCGGCTGACGCCGTCGTCGCCGGCGCGCCGAGTCCTCCAAGAAGTCGTCGCGCAGCCGTGTATCCCGCGGCGCAATCGGGTGTATCTAAGGGCGTTGTAGCTTTTGCACGAGTTCGTGCAGGAAAACGTGACAAACGCCGGGGTTGCTCCTATAGTCGGCCTCGAATTGCACGGATCTGCAGGACAAACTCGTGCAGACGCTCGGTGGGTACCCCAACAACGTCTCGGAGGACAAGCACATGGCCACCCGTCACTAGGCTGAATTGCGAAAGGGGCCGCGCGACGCGCGCGGCCCCTTTTCTTTGGGCTGACCCCTCCGAGTGTCGGTTCTTCTGAAGCGGCACCCGTAAGGCGGCCGCCTGACGCGCTAGGTTCTCGCGCGTGCGGACCACTTTCCGGCTCTTGAGGGATGAGCCGCGAGCGCGCGTCTTCTTCGCCGTGCTCGCCCAGTCGTCGCTCGGCACGGGCGCGTCGTACGTCGCCCTGCTGCTGATCGCCTACCAGCGCTTTCACTCGCCGTGGGCGATCGGACTGGTGCTGCTGGCCGACCTCCTCCCGGGCATGTTCCTCGGCCCGGTGCTGGGGGCGGCGGCCGACCGCTGGTCGCGCAAGGCCTGCGCGATCGTCGCCGACGTGCTGCGCGCCGGGGCGTTCCTCGGCATCGCGCTCGTGGACCCGTTCGTCGCGACCTTCGCGTTCGCGCTGATCGCCGGCCTCGGCACCGCCCTGTTCAAGCCCGCGGCCCTCTCGGGCCTGCCGAGCCTGGTCGCGCCCGAGCGCAGCGCCGCCGCGACGTCGCTCTACGGCGCGATCACCGACTTCGGCTACACGGTCGGCCCGGCGCTGGTGGCCGGGGCCCTGCTCTTCATGGACCCCGAGGGCGTGATGCTGGTCAACGGCGTGACCTTCGCGATCTCGGCGGTGGTGCTGTGGCGCCTCGCCTGGGGCGCCTCGGTCGCGCCGGCGGAGGGCGAGGAGCGGCAGTCGCTCATGCACGAGACGCGCCTCGGCCTGCGGGCGGCCCGGCGCATGGCGGGCATCCGCGTCGTGATCGCGGCGTCGGCGGGCGCGATGTTCATGGGCGGCCTGTTCAACGTCGCCGAGCCGCTGTTCGCGACCGAGACGCTCGGCAGCAGCGACTCGGGCTTCGCGCTGCTCGTCACCCTGTTCGGGCTCGGCTTCATCGTCGGCTCGCTGCGCGGTGCGGAGGGGGGAGAGCTGCCGCTGCTCAAGCGGCGCTACCTCCAGGGCGCGTTCGTGCTGGGCATCGGATCGCTCGCGTCGGGCCTCTCGCCGGGGCTTGCGGTCGCGCTGGTCGCGTTCGGCGTCGCCGGCTTCGGCAACGGCCTGCTGCTGGTGCACGAGCGCCTGCTGATCCAGGCGGTCGTGCCGGAGAACCTCCAGGGCCGCATCTTCGCCGTCAGCGACACGGTCGTCTCCTGGGCGTTCGGCATCTCGTTTCTCTGCGCCGGCCCGATGCTGTCCGGCATCGGCATCCGGGAGACCCTGGTGATCGCCGGCGGCGCCGGCCTGCTGGTCGCCGCGTTCGCGACCCTCGGGCTGCGCGACCAGTGGAACGCCGCGACGGCACAGGCGCCGTCGCCGATGCCTGCCGCCGAGAAGCCCGAGCCCGCCGGGCGGGCTACGTAGCGGCGCGCACCTCGTCGCGCTCCTGGGCGCTGGCGAGCATGGCGCGGATCGGATCGCTTGCCGGCACCTCGGCCGGGCCCTCCTCGACGACTCGCAGCATCGCGCCGACGACGGTCGGGTCGAACTGCGTGCCGGCGTTCGACACGAGCTCCGCGATCGCGTGCTCGTGGGGCAGCGCGGCGCGGTAGGGACGCGTCGTCGTCATGGCGTTGTAGGCGTCGCAGACGAACACCACGCGTGCCGCCAGCGGGATGTCCTCGCCCTTCAGGCCGTCCGGGTAGCCCTTGCCGTCCCAGCGCTCGTGGCACGAGCGGACGATCTCGCCGACCCGCCCGAGCAGACCGCCGATCCGGTCGAGCATGAACTGACCCTCGATCGTGTGGGTCTTCATCACCTCGAACTCGGTGTCGGTCAGCTTGGCCGGCTTGTGCAGGATCTCCTTGGGGATCGCGATCTTGCCCACGTCGTGCAGCAGCGCGGCGAACTCGAGCTCCTGGAGCCCGTACTTGTCCATGCCGAGCTCCTGAGCGACGCCGCGGGCGAGCTCGACGACCGAGCGCGAGTGCTCGGCGGTGTAGTCGTCGTCGTGCTCGACGACGTCGACCAGCAGCATCACCGTGCCGCGGTAGGCGCGATGCAGCTCGAGCGTCGCCGACCAGCGCTCGCTGCGATCGCGCGAGAAGACCGTGAGCAGCCAGACGAGCGGGGCGATCGTGAGCAGGACGAGCGGCTCGTCGACGGCCGCGTAGGCGAAGAAGAAGCCGACCATGGCGAGGATCGAGGAGACGCGGTTGGTGCTGAGGACGCTCTCGACCACCTCGCGGACCGGCTTGCCGTGCAGGAGCCGGTCGCGGGTCAGGGCCCAGGCGAAGTCGGCGAGGGCCATCGCCACGAGGGCGAGCAGGTAGACGGGCAGGTGGTCGAGCGAGGGGTCGCCCGGAGCGAGCAGGGCGAGCACCACCACGGGGCCGACGGCGAACCACGTGTCGGGGATGGTCGTGATCCAGCGGTCTCGGTGCCACTCGCCGCGTGCGTACTCGGGGACGCTCGCGAGGATCGCCGCGAGCGCAGCCAGCAGCGGGACCAGGTTCAGCGGCGCGAGGAACAGCAGCGGGACGAAGACGAGCTCCTCGGCGGAGTTGTAGACGTCGGCGTATTCGAAGCGCACGCGCGACACGACCGCGTAGCCGATGACGATGCAGACGACCAGGACGAGGCTGGTGTCGCGCTCGTTCGGCACGACGAACGCGAGCGCGATGCTGGTCGCGAGGAACAGCAGCGCCGACGCGCTGTCGACCACGCGCTCGCGCGCGTCCATACGCTGCTTGCGACGCTCGCGCGCCTCCCCGACGAGGTGCTCGTCCTGCATCACCAGCCCCATCGTCAAGTTCGTGGGGGTTCCCAGAGGGGCCGCGCGGGGAATGCACACCTTTGCGGCGCAAAGCTCCACGCCGGTCGCAGCCTTCGCAGGCGCGAGGCGCGAACTTGCACAGATGGGACGGGCTGCAAAACGACGTTGCGGTCCTAGACTCCAACCCCATGAAGGCGGCCGAGATCCGCGAGACGTTCCTGAGCTTCTTCGAGGAGCGCGGGCACCTGCGCCTGCCCTCGGCGTCGCTCGTGCCGTCGGTTCACGACCCCTCCGTGCTGCTCACGACCGCCGGTATGCAGCCGCTCAAGCCGTACTTCCGCGGCGAGGAGGAGCCGCCCTCGCGCCGCCTCACGACCTGCCAGAAGAGCTTCCGCACCGTCGACATCGAGGTCGTCGGCACCACCAAGCGCCACCTCACCTTCTTCGAGATGCTCGGCAACTTCTCGGTCGGCGACTACTTCAAGCAGGGCGCCGCCGAGTTCGCCTGGGAGCTCTCGACCGGGGGTCTCGCCCTCGAACCGCAGAACGTCTGGATCACGGTCTTCGGCGGCGACGAGGAGCTGGGGCTCGGCCCCGACGGGGAGGCGATCGAGGTCTGGCGCTCGATCGGGATCCCGGACGACCGGATCGTGCTGCTCGGCCGGGACGACAACTTCTGGCAGTCCGGGCCGACCGGCCCGTGCGGTCCCTGCTCGGAGCTCTACCTCGACCGCGGCCTCGCCTTCGGCGGCGAGGACGACCGGCCCGGCGACGACACGGAGCGCTTCCTCGAGTACTGGAACCTCGTCTTCATGCAGTACGAGCTGGGCGCGGACGGCTCCATGGAGGAGCTGCCCATGAAGAACATCGACACCGGCATGGGCGTTGAGCGCATGGCGGCGATCCAGCAGGGGGTCGAGTCGGTGTTCGAGACCGACCTGTTCCGGCCGATCGTCGCGTTCGCGGAGGAGCGCTCGGGCCGGTCGTGGGGCCAGGACGCGACGACCGACCGGGCCCTCGGCGTGGTCGCCGACCATGGTCGTGGCTCCGCGTTCCTGATGGCCGACGGGGTCGTCCCCTCCAACGAGGAGCGCGGCTACGTCCTGCGCCGGATCATGCGCCGCACGATGCGCCAGGCGCACGTGCTCGGCATCGAGGGATCGTTCCTGCCCGGGCTCTACGAGCGCGTCGCCGAGACGATGGGCGATGCCTATCCCGAGCTGCGGCGCGAGTGGCCGACGATCGAGCGCTGGGCGCGCGCGGAGGAAGAGAGCTTCGGCCGCACGCTGGAGCAGGGCGAGCGGCTGCTGGCCGAGCTGGTCGAGCGGGCCAAGTCCGAGCAGACGTCCTGGGTGCCCGCCGAGGACGCCTTCCGCCTGCACGACACCTACGGCTTCCCCTACGAGATGACCAGGGAGCTGCTGGCCGAGGAGGGCCTGTCCGTCGACGACCAGGGCTTCGAGGAGCTGATGGAGCAGGCGCGCGAGACCTCGCGCCGCGGCGGCGCCTACGCGACCGCCGGCGACGGCTCCGACGTGCACTTCAAGCACGACGACGTGATGCGCTTCGCGCGCGACGCGGGCTTCCGCACCCGCTTCGTCGGCTACGAGACGACCGAGGCCGACACCGTCCTGCGCGTCGCGCAGGACGCCAACGGCTGGGTGCTGGCCAAGCTCGAGGAGTCGCCCTTCTACCCGGAGGGTGGCGGCCAGGTCTCCGACCACGGCCTGGTCGAGACCCCGAGCGGCAGGGCGCGGGTCGTGGACGTGTACCGCCTCGGCGACGACCAGGCGCTGGCGCTCGAGCCGCTCGAGGGCGAGCTCGGCCAGGGCGAGTCCGCGCGGGCGGTGGTCGAGCGCGCGGATCGGCTCGCCACCATGCGCAACCACACCGCGACCCACCTGCTGCACGCGGCGCTGCGCCAGACCCTGGGCGACCACGTGCGCCAGGCGGGCTCCTACGTGGGACCGGACAAGCTGCGCTTCGACTTCACCCACGGCCAGCGTCTCTCGGGCGAGCAGCTGACGGCGGTCGAGGGGCTCGTGTCGGACTGGGTGACCGCCAACCAGCCCGTGCGGGCGATCGAGACGACGCGCGACGAGGCCGAGCGCCTGGGCGCGATGGCACTGTTCGGCGAGAAGTACGGCGACTGGGTGCGGATGGTCGAGGTCGAGGACGTCTCCCGCGAGCTGTGCGGCGGCACGCACGTGTCCGCGACCGGCGAGCTGGGGCTTTTCCATCTGACCAACGAGACGTCGAGCGCGTCCAACGTCCGCCGCATCGAGGCCATCACCGGCCCGGTCAGCGCCGACCTGTTCCGCGAGCGCACCGACACCCTGCGCGAGCTGTCCGCGCTGCTGCGCGTGCCGGAGGACTCGGTGCTGCGTTCGGTCGAGCGCCTGTCGGAGCGGGTGCGCGAGCTCGAGCGCGGCGGCGGCGCGGGGCCCGACCGCGACACGGCGGAGCGGCTGGTGAGCGGCGCGGACGAGATCGGCGGCGCGCGGGTGGTGGTCGAGGCGGTCAGCGCGCCCGACGCCAAGTCGCTGCTGGCGCTGTCCGACGCCGTGCGCCAGAAGCTCGGCGAGGCGGCGGTGGTGCTCGGGACGGCGGTCGACGGGCGCGTCCACCTGGTGGCGAACGTGGCGCCCGAGCTGGTCGGGCGCGGCGTCAAGGCGGGCGACGTCGTGCGCGCCGCGGCGCAGGTGGCCGGCGGCGGAGGCGGCGGGCGCGACACGATGGCCCAGGCGGGCGGGCGCGACCCCGAGAAGCTGCCCGAGGCGCTGACGACCGCTCGCGCCGCCATCGAGAGCGCCCTCCAGGGCTGATGCCGCGCATCCTGGCTCTCGACCACGGGTCGGCCCGCTGCGGCTGCGCGATCTCGGACCCGTCCGGGACGCTCGCCACGCCGCTGCCCGCCGTGGAGCGGCCCGACTCCAGGAAGGGGCTCGCCGCGCTGGTCAGGCTGGCCGAGGAATGGGGGCCGGAGCTGGTGCTGGTCGGCCTGCCGATCACGCTCGCCGGCGAGCAGGGCGAGCAGGCCGAGACGGCGCGCGCGTTTGCTCGACGGCTGGGACGGAGACTGAAGATTCCTGTGGAGCTGCACGACGAGCGCCTCACCACGAGGCTCGCCGAGCGCGCCGGCGGGGAGGGGGACGAGGACTCCCGCGCCGCGGCACACCTGCTCGAGAGCTACCTCGCCCGCGGCCCGAAGCGCCCGGCTCGGCCGGGCGCGCAGGGTTCGAGCTCGACCGCGGGTCCGCGAGCGTGACCGACGGGCCGCCCCCGGTGCCGGGCGGGCGCTCGGCGGAGGAACGCGAGGCCGCGCGCCGCGAGCGGGCCGCCCGCCGATCGGGGCAATCCGACCAGGCCGCACCACCGGCGCCGCCCGCCGAGCCGCGCGACTGGCTCGCCGAGGCGGAGCGGCTCACGACCACCTCCACGCCGCCCCCGCCGTCCTCCGACGGCTTTGAGCGCCCGCGCAGGCGCCACCCGCGCTGGGGCCGCCTGCTCGCGCTGGGCTGCCTGCTGATCGTCGTGCTCGCCGCGGGCCGTTTCCTGATCGGGCTCTTCCAGCCCTTCACCGACGACGGGGAGGGCCGCGTGGCGGTGGTCATCCCGCAGGGCGCGAGCCTGGGCGAGATCGCCGACCTGCTGGAGCAGAAGGATGTGGTGTCGAGCTCGACCTTCTTCGCGCTGCGGGCCCGGCTCGCCGGCCGCAGCGACCAGCTCAAGCCGGGCACCTACACGCTCGCCCGAGACATGAAGTACACGACGGTGCTCGACCGCCTCGAGCAGGGGTTGCCGCCGAACGTGGTCAGGATCACGATCCCCGAGGGCCGCTCGCGCCGCGAGGTCGCTCCGCTCGTGAAGTCGCTGCCCGGCAACTACGTGAAGGCGACCCGGCGCAACCCCGGCCTCGACCCGCGCGACTACGGGGCCAAGGGAGCGAGCAGCCTCGAGGGCTTCCTGTTCCCAGCCTCGTACGAGCTCAAGAAGGGCTCGCCCGTGCGCAGGCTCGTCCGCGAGCAGCTGGACACGTTCAAGCGCAACTTCGGCAAGGTCGACATGCGCTTCGCGCGCAGCAAGAACCTGACCCGCTACGACGTGCTGATCATCGCCTCGCTGATCGAGCGCGAGGTGCAGGTCCCCAAGGAGCGCAAGCTGGTCGCCTCGGTGATCTACAACCGGCTGCGCGACGGCATCCGGCTCGACATCGACGCCACGACGCGGTTCGTGGTGAAGAAGTGGTCGGGCGCGCTGCGCGTGTCCGAGCTGCAGAACCCGAGCCCGTACAACACCCGCGTCCACACGGGCCTGCCGCCCGGGCCGATCGGCAGCCCGGGCCTGGCCTCGATCGAGGCCGCCGCGCACCCGGCCAAGACCGGCTACCTCTTCTACGTGGCGGCGGTCTGCGGCAGGGGCAGCCACCGCTTCGCGTCCACCGACGCCCAGTTCCAGCGCTACGTGGACGCCTACAACCGGGCTCGCGACAAGCGCGGCGGCAAGTCGCCGACCGAGTGCTGAGGCTCGCGGGCGTACTCGGCTTCCCCGTCGGGCACAGCCGCTCGCCCGCGATGATGAACGCGGCGTTCGCCGAGCTCGGGCTCGACTGGCTCTACGTGCGGCTGCCGGTTGCGCCGGAGCGCTTCGCGGAGACGGCCGGGGCGCTGGCCGGCTCGGGCTTCCTCGGCGCCAACGTGACGATCCCGCACAAGCGGGCCGCGCACGACCTCGCCGGCGAGCTGACCGAGGCGGCCAGGGCGATCGGCGCCGTCAACACGCTCAGCTTCGAGGACGGGCGCATCCTGGGCGACAACACCGACGCGGGCGGCCTGATCGACGCGCTCGACGCCGACCTCGAGGGCGCGCCGGCGCTCGTGCTCGGCGCGGGCGGCACCGGGCGCGCCGCGGTCTGGGCGCTGCGCGAGGCCGGGGCAGACGTGGCCGTCTGGAACCGCACACCAGAGCGCGCGGCCGCGCTCGCCGCCGAGTTCGGCGTGCGCCACGCGGACGCGCCCGAGCAGGCCCGTGTGCTGGTCAACACCACCAGCCTCGGGATGCGCGGCGAGGACCTGCCCGGCCAGCTCGGGCTGGACGCGATCGAGCCGGAGCTGGTGGCCGACGTCGTCTACGGCGGCGGGCCCACGGCGCTGTGCCGTTGGGCCGAGCAGCGCGGCGCGCGGACGGTCGACGGGCTCGAGATGCTGCTGCGCCAGGGGGCCCGCAGCCTGGAGCGCTGGACGGGTCGGCCGGCCCCGCTCGCCGCGATGCGAGACGCTCTGCGCTAAACCTGACCCGGGCCGCTGCCGATATCGGTGGCAATGGCGATCTCCCGCCCGGTCCTCCTCGCTCTCCTCGGAGCCGTCCTGTTCGGCGCCACGGCCCTTGCCGTGCAGAACGCCCGCACCGGCTCCGACAGCGACGCCACGCCCGCCGCGGTGCAGACCGATCCGGCGCCGACCGGCACCCAGCCGTCGGCCAACTCGACGCCGCAGCAGACGCTCGCGCAGGCGTTCAACCTGGGCAGCGTCCAGAGCGGCAAGTTCGCCGTCCGGCTGCGCCTGGCCGACCGCAACGACCTCTTCCGGGTCTCGCTCGCCGGCGCGTTCCAGAAGGGCGCCCAGGGAGACCTGCCCGACTTCGATCTTCACGGCCGGCTCGCCGACGAGCGCCGGGCCGCGACCCTCGGCATCCGCGCCGTGGGCGACAAGGCATGGTTCATGAAGGGCGAGACCGGCTGGCGCGTGCCGCCGGAGGTCTGGGGCCCGCTCTCGGACGGCCTCGCCAAGCGCGGCGCCACCGGCGGGCTGGTGCCGATCCACCCCGACACCTGGGTGACCAAGGTCGAGTCGAAGGGCAGCGCCACCGTCGACGGCGTGCAGACCGACCACGTGTCCGCGGTCGTCGACCCGAAGGCCGTGGTCAAGGATCTGTCCGCCGCAGCCAAGGCCAACGGCCTCGACGGGCTCGGCAGCCCCCGCAAGGCGGCGAAGCTCGTCAAGAGCGCTCAGCTCGACGTCTGGGTGGGCGCCGACGACCACATCATGCGCCGCGCAGTCGCTGTCGCCGCGCTGGCAGGCAACGCGCGCGTGACGCTCGAGCTCGGGCTCAGCGACGTGAACAAGCCGCAGCAGATCGAGGCCCCGGAGCAGGTCCGCGCCGGCGCGCCGGGCGGCTTCCTCGGCGGACTCGCGAACGGTCTCGTCCGCGGCGCCACCGGCGGCAGCTCCCTCGCCGCCCTGACCAGCCCCAACCCTGGTCGCGCCGCGCGAGCCGTCCGCAAGCACAAGAAGGTCGTGATTCTCTTCCGCAACCCGCGCGGGCTCGATGACAAGGCGATGTCAGCGGTCCTGCGCGACGTCAACCGGCGCACGCAGGCGCTGGTGCTGAGCGACGACGTCGCCGCCGTCGATCGTTACGGCAGGTTGGTCGAGGACCTGGGCGTGTCCCAGACCCCCTCGGTCGTCATCATCGATCGGAAGGGCAAGGCCCGTCTGATCGAAGGCTACGTCGACTCGAACACTCTGACTCAAGCGGTCTCGGACGCGCGATGAGCGACGAGCCAGGCGGGCCGGCGCTCCGCGCCGTACCGGGTGGCCCGGCGGTTGCAGCGGAGGCTGACGTCCCTGAAGAGGCCGGGCTGACCGCCCCCGAGCGCCGCGCGGTGTCGCGCTCGGTCGCGGCGGTGATCGCCGAGCTGGGCTTCGCCTCGCGCGAGCGGGTGGACGAGGCGATCGCCAACGGCAAGGCGATCGGGGCGCACGCCGGAGCAGGTCCTGCTCGAGGAGGAGGTCGTCTCCGCGGATCAGCTCGCGCGCGCGACCGCCCAGCGCTTCGGGCTCTTCCACGTCGACCTGACCCGCTTCAAGATCGACCTGGCCGCGCTCAACCTGCTCAGCTCGCAGGCCGCCCGGCGGCTCAACGCCGCCCCGATCGGGTTCGACGACCACGGCCGCCTGCGCGTCGCGATCTCCGACCCCTCGAACGTGATCGCGCTCGACGACCTCAAGCTGATGAGCGGTCACGAGGTGCAGCCCGTGGTCGCCTCGCCGGAGGACATCCAGGCCGTGATCGGGCGCATGAGCCGGCTCGACGAGGCCGTCGCGGAGGCGGTCGAGGAGGGCGAGGCGGAGGTGGCCGACGTCACCGAGATCCGCGAGTCGGCCGACGACGCGCCCGTCATAAAGCTCGTCAACTCGATCATCGCCCAGGCCGTCGAGGAGCTCGCGTCCGACATCCACTTCGAGCCCGACGGCCGCGACATGCGCGTGCGCTTCCGGGTCGACGGCGTGCTGCGAGAGACGACCCACATCCCGCGCCGCATGGTGGCGGGCGTCGTCTCGCGCGTGAAGATCATGGCCGACCTCGACATCGCGGAGAAGCGCGTGCCCCAGGACGGGCGCGTGTCGCTCACGGTCGACGGCCACGCCATCGACACCCGCATCGTGACGATGCCGCGCGTCGACGCCGAGGGGCTCGTGATGCGCATCCTCGACAAGTCCGCCGCGCTGATCGGGCTCGACCAGCTGGGCATGTCGGAGTCCTGCGCGGCGCTGTTCGAGGCTGGCTTCCGGCGCGCCCACGGCGCCGTGCTGGCCACGGGCCCGACCGGCTCGGGCAAGTCGACGACGCTCTACGGGGCGCTCAACGAGATCAACGAGCCCGAGCGCAACATCATCACGATCGAGGACCCGGTCGAGTACCAGCTCGCCGGCCTCAACCAGCTCCAGGTGAACCTGAAGGCGGGCCTGACGTTCGCCGGCGGGCTGCGGGCGATGCTGCGCGCGGATCCCGACGTGATCATGGTCGGCGAGATCCGCGACGGCGAGACGGCCAAGATCGCCGTCGAGTCGGCGCTCACGGGGCACCTCGTCCTGTCGACGCTGCACACCAACGACGCGCCCTCGGCGATCACGCGGCTGACCGAGATGGGCATCGAGCCCTTCCTGACCGCCTCGGCGGTCTGCACGGTCGTCGCGCAGCGGCTGGTGCGCCAGCTCTGCACCCATTGCAAGAGTCGCACCACGCTGAGCGTGTCGTCGCTGGAGCGGGCGGGGTTCAGCGTGGCGTTCGACCTCGACGCCTACGAGCCGGTCGGCTGCGCCCGCTGCGGCAACTCGGGCTACAAGGGCCGGACCGGGCTCTACGAGGTGATGGCGATCTCGCGATGAGATCCGAGACCTAACGGTCGAGCGCGCTCCTGCCGAAGAGATTCGCAAAGTGGCCGTCGCGCAGGGGATGCGTCCGCTGCGGGCTGACGGGTTCGAGAAGGTCAAGAACGGCATCACGTCCATCGCCGAGGTTGCGAGGGTCACGTGATCGGCGCCTTTCGGCCGATAAGGAGGGCACCATGGAGTTCGATTTCGCAGATGTCCTGATGCAGGTGATGGAGCGGAACGCCTCCGACCTCCACCTGACCTCTGGCTCACAGCCGATGATCCGCCATCACGGGCGGCTGCACGCGCTGGACTATCCGGTGCTGACGCCGCAGATGACGCGTGAGGTCATCTACTCGATCCTCACCAACGACCAGCGGCAGCGGCTGGAGACCGACTGGCAGATCGACCTCGCCTACTCGATCCCGGGCAAGGCGCGCTTCCGCGTCAACGCGTACTTCCAGCGCGCGTCGCTGTCGGCCGCCTTCCGCCTGATCCCGAGCGAGATGCCGAAGCTGCGCGACCTCGACCTGCCGCCGGTGCTGCAGGAGTTCGCCCGCAAGCCGCGCGGGTTCGTGCTCGTGACAGGGCCGACGGGGTCGGGCAAGTCGACCACGCTCGCGGCGATGCTCGACATGATCAACGAGGAGCGCCACGAGCACATCCTCACGATCGAGGACCCGATCGAGTTCCTGCACAAGCACAAGAAGTGCATCATCAACCAGCGGGAGCTGGGCGCCGACGCGCAGAGCTTCGGGCTCGGCCTCAAGGCCGCGCTGCGCCAGGACCCCGACGTGATCCTCGTGGGCGAGATGCGCGACCTCGAGACGATCTCGACCGCGCTGACCGCCGCCGAGACCGGCCACCTGGTCTTCGCCACGCTGCACACGCAGGACACGGCGCAGACCGTCGACCGCATCGTCGACGTGTTCCCGCCGGACCAGCAGCAGCAGGTGCGCATTCAGCTGTCGGTGTCGCTGCAGGGCATCGTGACCCAGCAGCTGCTGCCCAAGGCCGACGGGAACGGTCGCGTCGTCTCTGTCGAGGTGCTCGTGCCGACCCCGGCCGTCCGCAACCTGATCCGCGAGGGCAAGACCCACCAGATCTACTCCACCCTCCAGACCGGCGGCCAGTTCGGGATGCAGACGATGGACGCGTCGCTGGCGCAGCTGGTGCGCGAGCAGAAGATCACGCGCGAGCTCGCCGAGGCACGCTCGAGCACCCCCGAGGAACTGCGCCGGCTCATGGGCACGGTGCGGGTGGCCTAACGGATGGCGACCTTCGCTTTCAAGGCGCTCGACCTCGCCGGCGCCCCCAGCAAGGGCGAGATCGAGGCGAGCGACAAGCAGGCCGTCGCTTCGCAGCTGCGCTCGCGCGGGCTGATCGTCGTCGACATCGCCGAGCAGGCCCCGGCCAACGCCGGCGACATCCTGGCGCGCTTCCAGAAGATCAAGCCCGACGACCTCGTCATCGCCACGCGCCAGCTGTCGACGATGGTCCAGTCCGGCATGTCGCTGCTGCGCGCCCTGTACGTGATCGAGGAGCAGACCGAGAACGACAAGCTGCGCGACGTGTGGATCGAGGTCCGCAAGGACGTCGAGGCCGGCGTGGCGCTCTCGGACGCGCTGCAGCGCCACCCGGAGTGCTTCAACGAGCTGTACGTGGCGATGGTGCAGGCCGGTGAGACCGGAGGAATCCTCGACCAGACGCTCGTGCGGGTGGCCGAGCAGCTCGAGAAGGACGCCGCGTTGCGCCGCCAGATCAAGGCCGCGATGGTCTACCCGTCGCTGATCGGCGGGTTCGCCTTCGTCGTCCTGTTCGCGCTGGTCACGTTCCTCGTGCCCGTCTTCGAGAAGATCTTCAAGGACTTCGGCGGCGAGCTGCCCGCGATCACCAAGTTCACGGTCTGGCTGTCGCACATGTTCACCCAGCGCTGGTACGTCATGTTCGCGGTCATCTTCGCCGTGGTCTGGCTGTTCCGGTACTGGAAGAAGACCGAGCGTGGCCGCATCCAGTGGGACCGCCTGAAGCTGAAGTTCCCGATGAAGATCGGGGGCATCGTCCAGAAGGTGTGTCTGGCTCGCTTCTCGCGGACCTTCTCGGGCCTGATCGCGGCCGGCGTGCCGATGCTCGAGGCGATCGACATCACCGGCAAGACCTCCGGCAACCGGGTCATCGAGATGGCCATGGAGGACGTGCGCGAGTCGGTCAAGCGGGGCGGCTCGCTGACCCAGCCGATGACGCGCGTGCCCGAGGCCTTCCCGATCATGGTCACCCAGATGATCGGCGTGGGCGAGGAGACCGGTGCGCTGGAGACGATGATGTCGAAGGTCGCCGACTTCTACGAGGAGCAGGTCGATGCCGCCGTGAAGGCGCTCACCTCGATCCTCGAGCCCGTGATGATCGTGGTCGTGGGCGCCATCGTCGGGTTCATCGTGATCTCGATGTACCTGCCGATGTTCAAGGTCTACGACCAGATCAAGTAGCTCAGGCGAACGGGACCGCCACCCGGCGCACGCGCCGGCGCGACTCCAGCGAGCGGGTGGCTCCGGCGACCAGCCGGGCGCTCACCTCTGGCTCGGGGTCGTCGGGCGCGCTGCCGAGCGCCAGCAGCGACTTGCGGTAGGCCAGGCCGAGCGGCGTGGCCGCCAGCTTGGCGACGTACGGGCCCTCGCCCCAGATGTGCAGCACGACCTTGTGGCCGCTGTCGATCAGGTCCTGGGCTTCGGCCTGGGTCATTGAGAGGTGGCCGGCTATCGAGAGGCGCTTGTAGTTCATGTGCCGCATCGTCCGCTGTCCGGCGCGGCGCGACTAGGCACCCTGGGTGTGAACTTCGCCCACCCTAGGAGGCGAGCTCCACCACCTCGGCGTCGATCGCCGCCATCCCGAGCGCGTGCGCCACAGAGACGCGGTGGTGGCCGTCGTCCACGAAATGCTCGTCTCCCACGCGGAAGACCGAGATCGGCGGGATCGGCGCTCCTCGGCGGCTCGCCATCCAGAGCCGTTCCCAGCGCTGCCGGCTCGCGGCGGGCGCCCTGAACGACCGGTCGAACACGCGTGCCTTGACCGGCTCGGCCGTGCCGACGATCGACGCGAGCGGGATCGCCTCCAGTCCGGCGCGCCGGCGCCGGCGCGGGGGCGCCGTCCCGAGCGCGCCGTTGAGGGAGGCGAGGCGCGTGCACTCAGCCGGTAGGCGGCGCACCCAGGCCACGGCGCGCTCCCGGCGCGCGCGGCGGCGCTGGCGGGCGAAGGCGGTCTCGGCGTCGATCAGCAGGTTTCCGGTTTCCATTGCCTTGAGTGTGCCCGCGAGCGGGCGCGCCCAGCGTGCCCCATGCCACAGAACAAAGAGGTTTGGACACGCACACTCGGTCGCATGGTTGATAGAGGCGTTGTGGTCGTTGGGGCGGGTCCGGCCGGGTTGGCCGCAGCCGCCGAGTTGGGCAGGCTGGGCGTCGGAGCGACGGTGCTCGAGCAGGCCGCCGCGGTCGGCGCGTCGTGGCGCAGCCGCTACGACAGGCTGAGGCTGAACTCGAGCCGCTGGTTCTCGAACCTGCCCGGTCAGCGCCACACCGGCGAGAACGGGCCGTTCCCGTCGCGCGACCAGATGGTCCGCTACCTCGAGGACTACGCGGGCGGCAAGAGGCTCGAGGTCCGGCTCAACACCCGGCTCGAGCGCGTCGAGCGCAACGGCGCGGGATGGTCCCTGCGCACCTCGGCCGGCGACCTCGCCGCCGAGCAGGTGGTCGTCGCGAGCGGCTACGCGCACACCCCCTACATCCCCGACTGGCCGGGCCGCGAGAGCTACGGCGGGCGCCTCCTGCACGCGGCCCAGTACCGCAACGCCGAGCCCTTCCGCGGCCAGGACGTGCTGGTCGTCGGCGCCGGGTGCTCCGGCATGGAGGTCGCCTACGACGTGATCGAGGGCGGCGCGGCGCGGGTCCGCCTGGCGGTGCGCACGCCCCCGAACATCCTGATCCGCAGCCCGCTCGGCCCGCTGTTCGCGCGCGGCATGCTCAAGCTCGGCCCCGAGCGCGCCGACCGCATCATGCCGCTGATCCGGCGGCTCGAGGTCGGCGACCTCACCGAGTACGGCCTGCCCGCGCCCGAGGAGGGCATCTTCGCCCGCCTGATGCGCCTCGGCGTCGCCCCCGCGATCGTCGACAAGGTGGTCATCAAGGCCATCAAGGAGCGCCGCATCGAGATCGTCGCCGGCGTCGAGTCGCTCGACGGCGACGGCGTCGGCCTGGCCGACGGCAGCCGCGTCGAGCCCGACGCCGTGATCGCGGCCACCGGCTACGGCTGTGGCCTCGAGCCGGTCGTGGGCCACCTCGGCGTGCTCAACGAGAAGGGGGTGCCGCAGCCGCCGACCGGCGACGAGGCCGCTCCCGGGCTGCGCTTCATCGGGTTCCTGCCCCGGCCGGCGCACATCGGCAAGATCGCGAACGAGGCCACCTACGTCGCCGAGGCGATCGCGAAGGGGTCGTAGGCTCGCTGGTGTGAGGGTCGACGTCGAGTACGACGAGCACTACTGGTACCCCGACGACGGCGGCCAGGTCTGGATCGCCGGCTTCCAGGTCGTCGACGGCGAGTCGGGCCGGTATCTCGCGCGCGAGTCTCCCGAGCTGGCCGCGCTGGGCCTGCGCGTCGCGAGCGTGGCCGGCGCCGGCGCCCACCATGCCGAGGCGCTCGCCACCGACGCCGTCGCCCCTGGCGGCGCGCTCGAGCTGCGCCGCGACCCGGACAACCCGCACGACCCCAACGCGATCCGGGTCCACCCGGCGGCCGGCGGCGATCAGGTGGGCTGGGTCCCGCGTGAGCTGGCCGCCGAGCTCGCCCCAGAGCTGGATGCCGGGCGGCCCTGGGCGGCCGTCGTGCTGCGCGAGCACCGGCGCTCGCCGCGCGACGCGCGCGACGGCCTGACGATGCTGCTCGCCCCGGATCGCTCGATCGAGCTCAGCGAGCCACGTGCAGCTCGATCGCCTCGATCTGGCGCTGCCCGTACGAACCCCGGTAGACCGGCCCCGCCGCGCTGATCCGGTCGCCCGGGCCCGGCAGCGGGTGGGGGCGCAGCGACCGCTTCACGTCGATCACCGACAGCCCCGGCAGCGTGATCGACGCGCGCGAGGACAGCACGAAGTGGGCGTCGCCGTCGCCGTCCGGGTCGACCCGCTCCACGTAGATGATGCGGCCGCTCGCCGTGCTGCAGTTGCGTCAGCGCGGCCGGGCAGTGCGACCGCTTCAGCGCGGGCTTGCGCGGCGGGGGCGCCTCGGCGACGGTCCGCTCCGCTCGAGGCGGCTCGGGATCGCTGTCCGTGCCGCCCGAGCAGCCGCTCAGCGCCAGGATCGCGGCTCCTGCCGCCGCGAGCCTCACTCCGCCGCCACGACCACGAGCGTGCCGATCCGCACGGTGGCGGTCTCGTCGGCCGCCGGGATGAACGTGATCGGGTGACGGCCGGTCTCGTTCGTCAGCAGGTCGAAGCGCGCCGGTGTGACCGGCTCCGCCACCGCGCTCAGGCCGAGGTCGGCGATGTCGACCTGTCCGGGCTCGTCCACCTCGACGTACACCGTGGCCGCCTGGCCCGCCTCGATCTTCTGGGCGCCCGGCTGGGAGGCGAAGAAGCGGAGCTCGACCTGGGCAGGGCCGGGTGCCGGCGCGACTGTCGGAGTCTGCTGTTGCTCGGTCGTCGTCGGCGTGACGGGCCGGAACGGCTCGGACGTGGTCGAGTCGCGCCCGGACCGCGATACGGACGCCGCCACGGCGGCGAGGCCGAGGACGATCGCGAACAGCAGCAGGGCGCGGCGCAGGTGCACGCCCCGATTATCAAGGCCCGCCCGGCGTGCGCCGATATGAGCAGGGATGACCCGCTCCCAGACCCGGCGGTGGCGAGCTGCGCTGTGCGCGCTCGCGGCCGTTTGCGGGGGTGGATCCCTGGCTCCGGCCGCGGTCGCCCAGGAATCCGCCCCGCTGCAACCCCTCCACATCATCGCCACCTCGCCCGAGGCGAAGCCCCCGGGTTTCCAGGTTACGGCCGGCCGCGCCGCCGACGTGGCCGCGCGCGTGCCCGAGGTGCGCCGCGAGCGGGCCAAGGGCCCGCTCGAGCGCCTGGTCGCGGTGCCCGGCTACGGCGACGACAAGTATCGCTGGCAGGTGACCTACAGCCGCGACGGCGTCGGGGTCGTGGAGGTGCACGTCAGCGGCCACAGCGGGCGCGTGCTCGAGGTCTGGACCGGTCCGCAGGTGGACTTCGTGCTGGCGCGCAAGCAGAAGGACCAGATCGGCGGCGCCCTCAACAAGGCTTGGCTCTGGATACCGCTGTGCGTGCTGTTCGTCGCCCCGTTCTTCGATCCGCGCCGCCCGTTCCGGCTGCTCCACCTCGACCTGCTGGTCCTGCTCGGGTTCGGGGTCGCGCAGCTGCTCTTCAACGAGGGCAAGCTCGAGATCTGGGTGCCGGCCGTGTATCCGGTGCTGCTCTACCTGCTGGTGCGCCTGGCGGCGGCGGGATTCCGGCCGCGCGAGCGCCGCGAGCCGCTGATCCCGTTCGCGCCAGAGTCGTGGTTGCTCGCGGGGCTGGCGCTCCTGCTGGTCGCCCGGCTGGTGCTCAACCTCGTCGACTCCGAGGTGACAGACGTCGGCTTCACGAGCGTGATCGGCGCCGACGACCTGTTGCACGGCAGGGACCTGAGCGGCTACGGACCGGTGATGTTCCTCGCCTACGTGCCGTTCGAGCTGATCTTCCCCTCGCACGGGCGCCTGGGACGGCCTGCCCGCCGCTCACGCCGCGGCGCTGACGTTCGACCTGCTGACGGTCGTCGGCCTGCTGCTGCTCGGCCCGCGGCTGCGCGCCGGGCGCGAGGGCCGCACGCTCGGGATCGCGCTCGCCTACGCCTGGGCCGCCTTCCCGTACTCGGCCTACGTGCTCCAGTCGAACACCAACGACGGCCTGATGGCGATGCTGATGGTCTACGTGCTGCTCGCCCTGCGCACTCCCGCTGGCAGCGGCGTGCTGCTCGGCCTCGCGACCGCCGCCAAGTTCTTCCCCGCGGCCCTTGCGCCGCTGCTCGCGGTCGGGACGGGGGACAGGCGGCCCGGGTCGCTCGCCCGCTTCGCGGGTGCGTTCGCGGGCGTCTGCCTCGTGGCCCTCTACGTGGCCCTCCCCGACGGCGGCCTGAGCGAGCTCTGGGACAACACGCTCGGCTACCAGGTCTCGCGCGCGTCCCCGTTCAGCCTGTGGGGCCTGCATCCGTCGCTCGGCGGCCTGCAGACGGCCCTCGAGGTGCTCGCGGTGGCGTTCTGCGTGGCCCTGGCCTTCGTGCCGCGGCGCCGTGACGCCCGCCAGGTCGCGGCGCTGGCGGGCGCGGTCGTGATCTCGGTCCAGCTCTGCGCCGAGTACTGGTTCTTCTTCTACGTCGCCTGGTTCGCGCCGCTGGCGCTCGTGGCGATGTTCGGCGCCTATCGGCCGCGGCTGGCGGAGCCGGAGCCTCAGATTTCCGAGTCGGCCCGCCGATACACGACCGCATGAGCCCTCCCACGGCAGCGACCCTGGAGCCCCCTGCCCGGGCCACGCGGCGGCGCGGGGTGGTGGCGCTGTTCTCGCTCACGCTCGTGCTGAGCGCGGGGCTGGTCTTCCTGGTCCAGCCGATGTTCGCCCGCTTCCTGCTGCCGCTCGTAGGCGGCGCGCCGGCGGTCTGGACGACGGCGATGCTGTTCTTCCAGACGGTCCTGCTGCTGTCGTACCTGTACGCGCACTGGAGCATCGCCCGGTTCGGCGCCCGGCGCCAGGCCGCGCTGCACCTGGCGCTGGTGGCGGGAGCCCTCATCTTCCTGCCGATCGGGCTCCCCGGCGACGCGACGCCGCCCGCCACCGGCACGCCGGTGCCCTGGCTGCTGCTGACGATGCTGGTGTCCGTCGGGCTGCCGTTCTTCGTCGTCTCGTCGACCGCGCCGCTGCTCCAGAGCTGGCTCGCCGACACCGACCACCCGGACTCGCGGGACCCGTACTTCCTCTACCGCGCCAGCAACATCGGCAGCGCGGTCGGCCTGCTGAGCTACCCGTTCCTGGTCGAGCCGCGCTTCACGCTCGACGGCCAGGGCTGGCTCTGGTCGGTCGGCTACGGCGCCCTGCTGCTCCTGCTCGCCGCGTGCGCAGCGGTGCTCTGGCGCTCCCGGCGGCCGGAGCCCGCCGCGGACGCGCCGCAGGCAGCGCTCGAGCTGCCGGCGCTCGCGCCCGGGCGTCAGGTGCGCTGGGTCGCGCTCGCGTTCGTCCCGTCGAGCCTGATGCTGGCCGTCACCGCGTCGATCACGACGAACCTCGCGCCGATCCCGCTGCTCTGGGTCTTGCCGCTGACGCTCTACCTGCTGTCGTTCATCCTGGTCTTCTCGCGCGGTGAGGGCGCCGGGCCCTTCCATCGCATCGCGCTGTGGGCGATGCCGCCGATGCTGGTGGTCGCCGGCGGCGTGGTGGTGCTCGGCTACACCACGCCGCTGTCGGTGGTGGGCGGCATCTACCTGCTGACCTTCTTCCTCGTCGCGCTCGCCTGCCACGGCACGCTCGCGGCCGACCGGCCGCCCGCTCGCCAGCTGACGCGCTTCTACGCCTTCGTGTCGCTCGGAGGCGCGCTCGGCGGCGTCTTCAACGTGGTGATCGCGCCGACGGTCTTCAACTCGCTCACCGAGCTGCCGATCGCGCTGGTGCTGGCGGCCTTCCTGCTCCCGTTCGGCGTCGGCTCCTGGACCGACCAGATCTCGCCGCGGCGTGACCTGCTCCCGCCCGTGCTGGTGGCCGGCGCCGGGGTGGCGCTGCTGACGCTCGTCGACGGCGGCGCGCTGCGCTGGGTCGTCCTGGTGGCGCTCGGACTGCTGTGCCTGACCTTCATGCGCAACCCGCTGCGCTTCGGCCTTGCGCTCGCGCTCGCCATGGTCGGGGTGTGGACGACGACCCTCGACGACGTCAAGGTGATCCACCAGGAGCGCAGCTTCTTCGGCGTGAACAGGGTCGAGTCGGAGTTCTTCGACCTCGTGCACATCTACAAGAACGGCACGATCACCCACGGGGTGCAGCTCTCCTGGGCGCCGCGCACGCCCGTGACCTACTTCCATCGCACGGGCCCGGTCGGGCAGCTGCTGGACGCTCTGCCCGACCGCTCGGTCACCGACCGGGCGGCGATCGTGGGGCTCGGCGTCGGCACGATGGCCTGCCTGGCCCGGCGCGGCGACCACTGGTCGTTCTTCGAGATCGACCCGGCGGTCGTGCGGGTGGCCGAGAACCCGAAGCTGTTCACGTACCTGCGCGACTGCCGCGGGCGCTACGACGTCACGGTGGGCGACGGGCGCCTCAAGCTCGGCGAGCGCCAGGACGGCGCCTTCGGCCTGATCGCGCTGGACGCGTTCAGCTCGGACGCCGTGCCGGTCCATCTGCTCACCCGCGAGGCGCTCGCGGGCTACGCGGCCAAGCTGCGCCCGCACGGCGTGATCGCCTACAACATCACCAACCGCTACGTGAACCTCGAGCCCGTGCTGGGCAACCTCGCGCGCGACGCGGGCTTCGCCTGCTACGAGCAGCAGGACGACGTGATCGGCATGGACAAGCCGGGCAAGTACCCGTCCCGCTGGGTCGTCATGGCGCGCACGAGCGCCGATCTCGGCCGCGTGGCGTCCGACCCTCGCTGGAGCCGCTGCGTGGTCGACGCCGGCCAGCGCACGTGGACGGACGACTACGCGAACGTGACCGCCGCGTTGCATCTGGACTGAACCTCGTCCAATCCGGCCGCTCGGAGTTAAGGCTTTTCGGTCAGGTTCCGATCTAGGGGGAGAAGGCCAGAGTCACGGACTCCCGCGGCGCCTGGCAGACCCAGATCTAAGTCACCTCAAAAGGAGGGGGCCATATGCTGCGGAAGCTCCGCGAGCGCATTCACAACGGGGAGAAGGGCTTCACGCTCATCGAGCTCCTCGTCGTGATTCTGATCATCGGCATTCTCGCCGCGATCGCCCTGCCTGCTTTCCTTGGGCAGCGTTCGAAGGGACAGGACGCGGACGCGAAGTCGGCGGCTCGTAACCTGGTCTCGGCGATGGAGTCGTTCTACGCGACCAACCAGACCTACGCCGGCGCCTCGACCGATAACGACATCACGCAGAGCGGTGTGTTCGGTACGGGCAACGGCAAGGCGTCGATCTCCAGCTCCGACGCCAACGGCTACGTGATCGTCGGAAACTCGGCTTCGGGCAACAAGTTCGACATCACCAAGTCCGGCGCCACCGTGACGCGCGACGTGCAGCAGCAAGAGCAGCGGCGCCTGCCCAAGCACGGGCAGCTGGTAACGGTAAGTCACACCTACGCTTGACGGAACGGGCGGGTCCGAACGGACCCGCCCGTTTTGCTTTGCAGGGCTATAGGAACCTCCCGGCCGTCCGATACAGGATCTAGGCGGGGCACTCCACGGGTGACCGGCCTGACCCAAGACCCAGGACCATCGGTTAGTCGAGGAGAGTCAATGCTGCGGAAGCTCCGGAACATAGGTGAAGAGGCAGAGCGGGCTTTTCGCTCATCGAGCTCCTCGTCGTAATCCTGATCATCGGCGTGCTGGCGGCGATCGCGCTGCCCGCCTTCCTCGGCCAGCGCCAGAAGGGCCAGGACTCGTCGGCGAAGTCGGCCGCGCGCAACCTGGTCACGTCGATCGAGTCCTTCTACGCGACCAACAAGACCTACGTCGGCGCGAAGGCCGACCAGGACGTCCAGAAGAGCGGCGTGCTCGGCACGGGCGACGGCGAGGCCGACATCACCGACGCCACCGCGAACGGGTACCAGATTGTCGGAAAGTCCGCCTCCGGGAACCTGCTTCACGATCGAGAAGTCAGGGTCGACCGTGACCCGCTCGTGCACGGCCAAGGACGACGGCGGCTGTCCCAGCAACGGTTCCTGGTAGCTCGCTGTTACAGAAACTGTCAGCGCTGCCGATGAACCTCGGGACTCGCAAAATGCTAAGGAGACACTTATGCTGCGGTACCTACACAATCGCGTACACCGGAGAGAACAGGGCTTCACCCTGATCGAGCTCCTCGTCGTGATTCTGATCATCGGCATTCTCGCCGCGATCGCCCTGCCTGCTTTCCTTGGGCAGCGTTCGAAGGGACAGGACGCGGACGCGAAGTCGGCGGCTCGTAACCTGGTCTCGGCGATGGAGTCGTTCTACGCGACCAACCAGACCTACGCCGGCGCCTCGACCGATAACGACATCACGCAGAGCGGTGTGTTCGGTACGGGCAACGGCAAGGCGTCGATCTCCAGCTCGAACGCCAACGGCTACGTGATCGTCGGAAACTCGGCTTCGGGCAACAAGTTCGACATCACCAAGTCCGGCGCCACCGTGACGCGCGACTGCAGCAGCAAGAGCAGCGGCGCCTGCCCGAGCACCGGCAGCTGGTAGAGAGGCACGGGCGGGCCCTCGGGCCCGCCCGTTAGCTTCCTGGGGCCCATGGGCGCCGAGATAGCCGCAGCCGCTCTGCTGGGGGCGCTCATCGGGAGCTTCCTGAACGTCGTGATCTATCGGGTCCCGGCGGGCGAGTCGCTCGTCTCGCCGGGCTCGCACTGCCCGTCCTGCGACGCGCCGGTGCGCGCGTTCGACAACGTCCCTGTGGTCTCCTGGGTCGTCCTGCGCGGCCGTTGCCGCGCCTGCGGCGCGGCGATCTCGCCGCGCTACCCGGCCGTCGAGCTGCTCACGGCCGCGTGCTTCGGGGCGGTCGTGGCGGTGCGGGGCTTCGACGCAGACCTGTGGCTCGAGCTCCCGTTCGTCGCGTGTCTGATCGCCCTGGCGGGGATCGACCTCGACCACAAGCTCCTGCCCAACAAGATCGTCTATCCGATGGCCGTCTACGGCCTCGTGGTGAGCGCCCTCGTCGCCTGGGGGGACTTCCCCGAGCACGTGATCGCCGGCGCGGGCGCCTTCGTGTTCCTGCTGGTCGCGGTGCTCGCCTATCCGAGCGGGATGGGCATGGGCGACGTGAAGCTGGGCGGCGCGATGGGCCTCTACCTGGGGCTCTCGATCATCCCGGCGCTGCTGGCCGCGTTTTTGACCGGCACGATCTTCGGGCTCGCCGTGATCGCCCGCGAGGGCGCCGAGGCGCGCAAGAAGGCGGTCCCGTTCGGCATCTTCCTGGCCTTCGGAGGCCTGGTCGGAGTGCTCGCGGGACCGGAGCTGATCGACTTCTACGAGTCGACTTTCCTCAGCTGACGCACGAAATCGTCCAGCCCGCGTGAATTTTTTGGCCGTCGAGCTAAGGGACTGCGGCGGGCGGGCCGATAAGCGGGGAGAACCGCCATGGCGCTCTCCCTCCGAAAGAACTCTGACCGCGGCAGCATCGGTCTCGACATCGACGGTCGCTACCTCGCGGCCGCCCAGGTGGCGGGCGGGCGCGTCGTCCGCGGCGCCAGCCAGGAGCTGCCCGAGGGCCTTGTGCGCGACGGCGAGGTCTCGGACCCCGAGGCGCTCGGCCAGCACCTGAAGAGCTTCGCTTCGGCCGCCAACCTGCCGCGCAACGTGCGGCTGGGGGTGGCCAACCAGCAGATCGTCGTCCGCGTCGTCGAGCTCCCGCGCATCGAGGACGACGGGCAGCGCGACGCCGCCGTCCGCTTCCAGGCTTCCGAGGCGATCGCGATGCCGCTCGACGAGGCCGTGCTCGACCACCAGATCGCCGGCTTCACCACGGCCGCGGACGGGACCGCCCGCATGCAGGTCGTGATCGTCGCCGCCCGGCGCAAGATGATCGAGACGCTGCTCGAGTCCGTGAAGGCCGCCGGCCTGAAGGTCGAGGGCGTCGACCTCGACGCGTTCGCGCTGGTGCGCACGCTCGCGGTCGAGGGCGAGGAGCCCGACGAGAGCGCGCGCGTCTTCTGCCACCTCGCCGGGGTCTCGAACCTGGCCGTCGCCGTCGGCGCCAACTGCTTCTTCACCCGTCCCCTGTCAGCCGTGTGGGACGAGGAGGACGCCGGCTCGCGGCTGGCCGACGAGATTCGCCTGTCGATCGACTACTACATGACCCAGCCGCAGGCGAGGCCCGTCGGCGAGGTCGTGCTCTCGGGCCCGGGCTCCGCCGACGGCGAGCTCGTCGAGGGCCTCGAGATCCACCTGGGCATCCCCGTGACCGTCCCCGCGCCGCTCGGCGTGCTGGACGGCTCGGTGCTCGGCCCCACAGAGGATCCGCACCGCTACACGGTGGCGGCGGGCCTCTCGCTCGGAGCGGCCGCGTGAAGCCCGTCAACCTGATCCCGCAGGACCAGCGCCGGCGCGTCGCCACCGAAGGCGGCGGCAACGGCGCGCCGATCGCGCTGGGCGTGCTCGCCGCGCTGCTCGCGATGGTCGTCGTGTACGTCCTGACGAGCAACACGATCACCGAGCGCCAGAACGACTCCAAGGCCGCCAGCGCCGAGGCCGACAAGCTCGAGGCGCAGGCCAGCCAGCAGGCCAACTACACCGACTTCGCGACGATCGCGCGCACCCGGACCGAGTCGGTCGCGGGCGTCGCCGCCTCCCGCTTCGACTGGGAGCGCTTCATGCGCGAGCTGGCGCACGTGATGCCCACGGGCAGCTGGCTGCAGTCGGCCGACGCGTCGACGCTCGGCGGCACGGCCACGGGCGCGAGCCAGCCGACGCCGTCGACGGACGCCACCGCGACCCCGACCGGGCCCTCGGCGACGCTGATCGGCTGCACGCCGGACCAGGACGACGTGGCGCGCATGATGGTGCGGCTGCGCGAGCTCTACCGCGTGGACGACGTCCAGCTCAACGAGTCGGCCGCCGGCGAGCGCAACGAGGAGGCCAGCGTCGAGAGCTGCGGCGCGCTCTACACCTTCAACCTGACGGTCCAGTTCAGCGTGGCCGAGCCCTCGCGTGAGGCTCCGCGTGGCAGCAACAGCGTCCCGGCGTCGCTCGGAGGTGGATCGTGACCCTCACGGATCGCGACCGCAAGATCATGATCGCGCTGGTGCCGGTCGTGGTGCTGGTGGCGTACTGGTTCCTGCTGCTCGCGCCCAAGCGCGAGGAGGCCACCACGGCCTCCACCGAGCTGACCACCCAGCAGGCGCGGGTCGACAACGCCCGCGCCCAGGTGCAGTCGGCGCAGGGCGCCAAGGACAACTTCGAGGCCAGCTACTCGCAGCTCGTGCGCCTCGGCAAGGCGATCCCGTCGACGCTGGACATGCCCAGCCTGCTCGTCCAGCTGGACGCCGCGGCCGCCGGCACCGGCATCAAGTTCACGAGGATCGCGACCGGCGACCGCGCGCAGAGCACGACCGCGGCCAGCTCGACTCCGACGCCGACGCCGCCCGCGGCGGGATCGACGTCGGGCACCACGGGCACGCCCTCGGCGGCCGGCGGGCAGCCCGCTCAGAGCCAGCCGGGTGGGGCTGCGGAGGCGGCGAACAACGCCCAGCAGACGGCCAACCAGCGCAACAGCGCGGCCGAGCAGTCGGGCGTCAGCCCGTCCGACACGCAGACGTCGACCTCCAACGGCGGCGGACTGCCGGTCGGCGGCGGCACCGCCACGGGCACGGGTGCGAGCACCCAGACCTCCGGCGCGGCCGGCCTCGAGACCGTGCCGCTGGAGCTCGAGTTCGAGGGCAACTTCTTCAACCTGGCGGACTTCTTCCATCACGTGAAGCGCTTCGTCTCGCTGACCAACGAGAACGTGGTCGTGAGCGGACGGCTGCTGACCGTGGAGACGATCCGCTGGTCGAGCGACGAGGAGATCTTCCCGAAGATCAAGGCGGAGATCAGCGCGACGGTCTACCTGTCGCCGAAGGCGCAGGGCGTGACCGCCGGCGCCACCCCGCAGGGCCCGGCGACGACCACCCCCGCGGGCGGCGGCACGGCGCCCGCTGAGAGCACCCCGTCCACCCCGACCGCGACGGCGACCCCATGAACCAGATTCGGAACTTCTTCCTCCAGCTCTGGACAGACCTGCGCGCGCGCAGGCTGCTGCCCGTGGCCGGGCTGCTCCTGGCCGGCGTGATCGCGGCTCCGATCCTCCTCTCGAAGGGCTCGGAGGAGCCGCCGGCGCCCGCGACCGAGGCGTCCACGCCGCAGCCGCAGCCCAAGCGGCCGGGGCCGGAGGCGCTGGCGCAGGTCAAGCTCGAGGACAGCCTCGAGGGCAACGGGTCCTCGCTGTCGGCGTTCGACGTGAGCAACCCGTTCGCGCCGCCGCAGAAGGTGGTCGACAAGGCGCTCGACGAGGCTCAGGGCACGACCGGCGTGTCGACTCCCGGCGGCACCGGCACCGGGACCACCGTGCCGGCCCCCGACACCGGCTCGACCGGCGGCGGTGGCACGCCCGACAGCGGCACCGGCGGCGGCACGCCCGACACGGGCACCGGCGGCGGCGACCAGGAGAAGACCACCGAGTTCACCTACGTCCTCGACGTGAGCTTCTGGGCCAACGGCAAGCGGCGCAATATCAAGGGGCTCGAGAAGCTCGACATGCTGCCGAGCCAGGTGAACCCGCTGCTGATCTTCATGGGCGTCACCGACAACGCCGGCAACGCGGTCTTCCTCGTCGACTCCACGCTCAAGACCACGGGCGAGGGCAAGTGCAAGCCGAGCAACAGCGACTGCGCCTTCCTCTACCTGGGCGCCGGCGCCGAGCAGGAGTTCACCAACGACGAGGGCGACTCCTACCGGCTCCTGATCAACGAGATTCGCAAGGTGAAGGTCGGCGACGAGTCGGGCACGGCCGCCAAGGAAGCCAAGAGCGGCAAGACCGCTCGGGCGTCCGTCGGGTCGCAGGCCGCGCGTCGCTTCGCCTTCCCGCTGCTCACGGATGTCGTGGCCGAGTCCGGCTCGACGAATGGCAACTCAAGCGGCGCCGACGAGCGCCGATAGAAGGGGTATGGCAATGCGCCGCCGTCTCATCACCATCTGCCTGCTCGCGCTATCGGCCGTGGCTGTTCTCGCCACCGCGCCGGTCGCGTCCGCTGCCAAGAAGAACTCCGGCCCGAAGCCGAAGATCACGCGCGTCACGCCGATGCGTGTGACCGTCGGCAAGGTCCTGACGATCCGCGGCAAGCACTTCAAGGCCAAGGCCCGCAAGAACACCGTCATCTTCCGCGCGAACAACGGCCGCACGGCCTTCGCGAAGCCGCGCCGCGCGAGCAAGACCAAGCTGGTCGTGCGCGTGCCGGCCTCCGTCGCGCGCCTGCTGACCGTCAAGAACAGCAAGCAGAAGCCCACGCGGCTGAAGCTGCGCGTGCTGGCGGGCAAGTTCAGCGCGTACACCACCCGGCGCCTGTCGCCGGTGGTGGTCGGCGTCTCCGGCAGCGACAACGGCAGCACCGCCAAGGTCTGCAAGGACGACTCCGACCACGACAACGACCTGCTCGCGAACGACCTCGAGCTCCAGCTCGGCACCGACCCGTGCCTGGCGGACACCGACGGCGACACGATGACCGACGGCTGGGAGTACTACGCCGCCAAGGACCTGAACGTGAAGGCCGTGCCGTACCCGGGCAAGCGTCCGTTCCCGAACGCGCTCGACCCGAGCGACGGCGGCTCCGGCTCGTTCAGCGGCATCGACTTCGACGGCGACGGCCTCACGACCAAGGAGGAGTACCGGGCCTGGCGGACCACCGGCAGCTCGTTCATCCCCTCCAAGGGCGCCGGCCTGGACCTGCAGTCGCCGCTGGGCTACAGCGACGGCACCAAGTACAGCCGGTCGGACGAGGCCCCTGGCGTGCCGCAGTGGCGTGGCCCGAGCTACGGGCTGCCCGCTCCGACGGGGTTCCCGGGGATCTACAACTACCGGACCGTCGACGACTCGACCGGCGTGTGGCGTGACGACGAGCGCGACGCCGACAGCGACGGGCTGGCCAACTGGCTCGAGTCGGCCCGCGGGCCCGGCCAGAACTCCTGGTGGGCCGGGTTCATGGGTCAGGACGACATCAACATCCAGCCCTGGCCGGCGGAGATCGACGCCACGAGCGCCGACCCGCTCTGCGCCCAGGAGCCGGGCTACTTCACCCAGCGCCCGTTCGCCGAGCTCGACCTGGCCGACCGCGACGTCGACGGCGACTCGCTGCTCGACGGCGAGGACGACCAGGACAGCGACGACTACACCAACATCCAGGAGCTCTACGAGCTGTTCAAGAACGACGCCGAGGATCAGGGGATCTGCACCAGGGCGTGGCTCCCGACGATCGGCTCCCACGTGATCAACCCGTTCAACCCGTGTGCGCCGAACGAGCTGTCGCGGACGTGCCAGGACTACAAGCCCTTCGGCTAGGGCCTCCTCCGAGCGACTGGCGCCCGCACCCTCATAAGTAGGGTGTGGGCGCCATGTCTTTGCGTTTCGTCACCGCGGGCGAGTCCCACGGCCCTGGCCTGACGGCCATCGTCGAGGGGCTCCCGGCCGGGCTTCGGCTGAGCCAGGAGGAGATCGACCGCGACCTGGCCAGGCGCCAGCTCGGCCACGGCCGCGGCGGGCGCATGAAGATCGAGAAGGATCACGCCGACGTGGTCGCCGGGGTGCGCCACGGGCGCACGCTGGGCAGCCCCGTGGCTATGCGGGTCGACAACCGCGACTACCGCAACTGGGAGGAGCGGATGAACCCGTGGCCGGTCGACGCCGAGGTCGACGAGGTCCACCTGCCGCGGCCCGGCCACGCCGACCTGGCCGGCGTCCAGAAGTACGGGCACACCGACGTGCGCAACGTGCTCGAGCGCGCCTCGGCGCGCGAGACCGCCGCCCGGGTGGCCGCGGGCGCGCTCGCCAAGGCGCTGCTGCGCGACCTCGGCGTGACGGTCTTCTCGCACGTGACCCGGATCGGCGCCGTGACCGCGCCCGAGCGCGACGACCTGCGCCCCGAGGACTTCGAGGGCGTCGACGAGTCGCCGGTCCGCTGCCTCGACGCCGAGGCGAGCGACGCGATGGTGGAGGAGATCAACACCACCCGCAAGGCGAACGAGTCGCTCGGCGGCGTCTTCGAGGTGCGCGCCTTCGGGCTCGTGCCCGGGATCGGCTCCCACATCTCCTGGGAGGAGCGCCTCGACGGCCGGCTGGCCGGGGCGGTCATGTCGATCCAGGCGATGAAGGGCGTCGGGATCGGGGACGGCTTCGACCTGGCCGGGCGGGTCGGCTCCAAGGCGCACGACGAGATCTTCTGGTCGGAGGAGCACGGCTACTTCCGCGAGACCAACCGCGCCGGCGGCGTCGAGGGCGGGATGACCAACGGCGACCCGGTCGTGGTGCGCGCCGCGATGAAGCCGCTGCCGACGCTGACCAAGCCGCTGCGCAGCGTCGACCTCGCCACCCACGAGCCGGCCGCCGCGCTGCGCGAGCGGACCGACTCCTGCACGGTGCCCGCGGCGGGCGTGGTGGGCGAGGCGATGGTCGCGCTGGTGCTGGGCGCCGCCTACCGGGAGAAGCTCGGGGGCGACCACATCGACGACACCAAGCAAGCGCTGCTCGCCTACCGGGAGCGCATCGGGTGGAGTCGCACGTAGCCACGGGCGGGGCGATCGTCCTGGTCGGGTTCATGGGCGCGGGCAAGTCGACCGGCGCCCGCTCGCTGGCGGCTGAGCTCGGAGCGCAGGCGGTCGACTCCGATCGCGAGCTGGAGCAGCGCATCGGCGAGCCGATCGAGTCGTTCTTCGACCGCGAGGGCGAGGCCGCGTTCCGGCTGCGCGAGGAGGAGATCGTCTGCGAGCTGCTCGGGCGCGACGACGCGCCGGTGATCGCGCTCGGCGGCGGCGCCGTGCAGTCGGAGCGGGTGCGCGACGCCCTCACCCGCCACACGGTCGTGCACCTCGAGATCGACCCCGCGGACGCCTGGCGGCGGGCGTCCGGCAAGGGCCGGCCGCTGGCGCGCGACCCCGAGCGCTTCGAGGCGCTCTGGCGCGACCGGCGCGGGCTCTACGAGTCGATCTCGGACGTGGTCGTGCCGCCGAGCGACCGCGACGCCCTGCGCCGCGCGCTGCCGTTCGTGCGCGCGCTGGCCGAGGCGCCGCCCGGGACGCGGCTGGTCTGGGCCGCGGCGGAGTCGGGGGCCTACCCGGTCTTCGTCGGGCGCGGGCTGATCGCGGCCGAGTTCTTCCCGCCGCTGGGCGGCAGGCGCTTCGTGGTCACCGACGAGAACGTGGCCAGGGTGCAGCGAGTCGAGGGCGACGAGCGCATCGTGGTCGTGGCCGGCGAGGAGCACAAGACGATCCACGGGGTCGAGCACGTGCTGCGCTCGCTCGCGCAGGGCGGCGCGGAGCGGGGCGACCTGGTCGTGGCGGCCGGCGGCGGGGTGGTGGGCGACCTGGCCGGCTTCTCCGCGGCCGTCTACCAGCGCGGGATGCGCCACGTGCAGGTGCCGACCACGCTGGTGGCGCAGGTCGACTCGGCCTACGGCGGCAAGACCGGCGTCGACCTGCCGGAGGGCAAGAACTACGCCGGCGCCTACCACCAGCCCTCGGCGGTGCTGTGCGACCCGGCGGCGCTCGACACGCTGCCCGGAGAGGAGGTCGCGGCCGGCTACGCGGAGGTCGTGAAGACGGCGCTGATCGCGGGCGGCGGCCTGTGGGCGCGCGTGCGCCAGGGCGGCCAGGTCGGCGTCCCCGAGATCATGGGCTGCCTGCGCACGAAGCTCGCCGTTGTCGCAGAGGACGAGCGCGACGGCGGGCGCCGCCAGGTGCTCAACCTCGGCCACACCGTCGGGCACGCGATCGAGGCGGCCACCGGGTACCAGCGCTACCGCCACGGAGAGGCGGTCGGGATCGGGCTGCTGGCCGCGCTGCGCCTGTCCGACCGCGACGCGCTGCGCGCCGAGGTGGCCGAGCTGCTGGGCGCGCGCGGGCTGCCGCAGCTGTTCGCCGGCGCGTCGGTGGACGACGTGCTGGCCCTGGTCGAGCGCGACAAGAAGCGCTCCGAGGGGCGGGTGCCGTTCGTGCTGGTCGAGGCCCCCGGCGAGGTGACCCCGGGCCACGTCGTCGACCCGGGCGCGCTGCGCGCGGCCGTCGAGGAGGTGCACGAGGCATGAACGACCGCGTCACCGTCCTGCACGGGGTCAACTTCGACGTGCTCGGGCGGCGCCCGGCGGCGCTCTACGGCGGGCTGACGCTGGAGGCGCTCGAGGTGCAGATCAAGCACTACGCGGACGAGCTCGACCTCGCCGTCACGTTCTCGCAGACCAATCACGAGGGCGAGTACTGCGAGGCGCTGCACAACGCCACCGGCGCCGGGCTGATCCTCAACCCGGGCGCCTGGACGCACTACTCCTGGGCGATCCGCGACGCGCTCGAGGTGGCCGGGCTGCCGGCCGTCGAGGTGCACCTGTCGGCCGTGAACGAGCGCGAGGAGTGGCGGCGCGTGTCGGTGATCCGCGACCTCTGCATCGGGACGGTGGCCGGCAAGGGCCCCGAGGGCTACCGCGACGCGCTCGAGCTCCTGCGCGAGGCGCTTCGGTGAGCCGCGCGGACCGGCTGGCCGGGCTGCTCGAGGAGCGCGAGCTCGACAGCGTGCTCGTCTCGAACCTCGTCAACGTGCGCTACCTGACCGGCTTCACGGGCAGCAACGGCGCCTGCGTGGTCGCGGGCGACGAGCGGCTGTTCCTGACCGACTCGCGCTACGTCGAGCAGGCCAAGCAGCAGGTGCAGGACTTCGAGCTGCTCGAGGCGAGCCGCGAGCTGCTCGGCGACCTGGCGCAGCGGCTGCGCGGGCGCGCCGGCTTCGACGACGCGCACGTGAGCGTGAAGGCGCACCGGCTGCTTTCAGAGAAGGCCGCGGATGGGGTCGAGCTGACCCCCGCCGGCGGGCTGGTGGAGGAGCTGCGGGCGGTCAAGGACGAGGGCGAGCTGGCGGCCATGCGCGCCGCCGTGGCGGTCGCCGACGACGCCTACGCGCAGCTGCGCGAGACCGGGCTCGCGGGCCGGACCGAGCGCGAGGTGGCGCGCTCGATCGTCCGCTTCCTCGAGGACCGGGGGGCCGACGAGGTGTCGTTCCCGCCGATCGTGGCGGCCGGCGCTCACGGGGCGCTGCCGCACGCGGAGCCGCGCGACGTCGAGATCCCGCGCGGGACGCTCGTGGTGGTCGACCTGGGCGCGCGCGTCGACGGGTACTGCTCCGACTGCACGCGCACGCTGGCGACCGGACCGCTGGACGAGCGCGTGCGCGAGGGCTACGAGGTCGTGCGGGCTGCGCAGGCGGCGGCGCTTCAGGAGGTGCGCGCCGGGGCGGTCTGCAAGGAGGTCGACGAGCACGCCCGCGAGCGGGTCGCGTCGGGGTTCGGGATCGGGTTCGACCACGGCCTGGGGCACGGGGTCGGGCTGGAGGTGCACGAGGCGCCGCGGCTGGCGCGGACCGCGGAGGGCGCGCTCGAGGCGGGCAACACGGTGACGGTCGAGCCGGGCCTGTACGTGCCGGGCGAGTTCGGGATCCGCATCGAGGACCTGGTGGCGGTGACCGACCAGGGGTGCGAGGTCATGACCGGGTTCCCGAAGGAGCTCGTCACCGTCGACGGCTGATGGCGCTGGCCGCGGTCGCCGCCTTCGTCGGCGCCTTCGTGCAGTCGACGACGGGCTTCGGGTTCGCCCTGCTGCTGAGCCCGGTGATGTTCGCGGTGATGGACCCGGTCGAGGCGGTGCTGACGCTGCTCGTGCTGGGCCTGGCGCTGAACGTGATGGTGCTGTTCGAGCGGGGCCGGCCGGAGCACGTCGACTGGCGGCGGCTGACGCCGATGATGATCGCGGCGGTGCCCGGACTGGCGGTGGGGGCGGTGGCGCTGACGCAGCTCTCCAAGGAGGCGCTCCAGGTCGGGGTCGGAGTCGCGGTGATCGCGGCGGCCGGGTGGCAGCTGCGCCAGCGGCGGAGGGCGCGGCCGCCCGAGCTGCCGGCGGCGGCCGGGGTGGCGGCGGGCTTCGTGAGCGGGGCGCTCACGACCTCGATCAGCGTGAGCGGCCCACCGATCGTGCTGTGGCTGGAGGCCCGCGGCGCCCACCCGGAGGAGTTCCGGGCGTCGCTGGCGGCGACCTTCCTGGCCCTGAACCTGGCCGGCGGAGCGGTGCTGGTGGCGGCCGAGGGCACCGGGTCGCTGGAGGCGGGCAAGGTGCTGCCGCTGCTCGGCCTGGTGATCGCGGGCTACGGCCTGGGAGCGGTCGCGTTCAGGCGACTGGACCGAGAGCGCTTCTTCACGCTGGTGCTGGCGCTGGTGGCGGTGACCGGCCTGGCGAGCGTGGCGGGCGGGCTGGGGTTGTTCTAGCGGCGTCGCCGCCAGCGGACGCTCTGGGTTCCACCTTGCACCCCGCCGGACCCGGTGCGAACATGCGTTCGTATGGTCGTCTGCGTCCTCTACCCCCGCTTCGAGCTGCTCGCGGGGCTGGGCGACCGTCGGGCGCTGCTGTCTGAGCCGGTCGCCCTCGCGCCTGAGGCGGGCCGGGAGCAGGTGGTGGGGGAGGTCTCCGCGCCGGCCGAGGCGTTCGGGGTCGTGCGGGGGATGCGGCTGGGGGAGGCGATGTCGCGCTGCCCTGCCCTGCGGCTGGTCCCGCCCGACCCGGAGGGGGTGCGCTCGCTCTGGCACGCCGTGCTCGACCGGCTCGAGGGGATCGGGGCCCAGGTCGAGTCCGATCGCGCCGGGGCGGCCTTCTTCGAGTCCGCCGGGCTCCACGGGCTGCACGGGGGAGACCTCGCGGGCGTGCTCGCCGCGGCTCGCCGGGCGCTCGGCCCGGGTGCGCGCTTCGGCGCCGCGCCGAGTCGCTTCGCGGCCCACGCCGCTGCGCTCCAGGCCAGGCCGCGCCGCGGCCGCCGCGCCCACGTGGTCGAGGAGGATGGCCTGCTCGGCTTCCTCGCGCCGCTGCCCGTCTCGCTGCTGCGCACCCGGCCCGAGCTCCAGGCGCTGCCCGACGTCTTCGAGCGCCTCGGCATCCGCACGCTCGGCGAGGTGGCCGCGCTGCCCTCGAGCGCGATGGTCGAGCGGTTCGGCCATCCCGGCCTGCTCGCCCACGACCTGGCGCGCGGCCAGGACTTCCCGCTCGAGCCACGCCGGCCGCCGGAGCCCGTCTCGGAGCGGCTCGACCTGCCCGACGCCGCCTCGGGCCAGCAGCTCGAGCGCGCGCTGGAGCTGCTCGTCGCCCGCCTGCTCGCCCGGCGCGAGCGGCGCGGGCGCTCGCTGCGGGCGCTCGCCGTGTCGGCTCGGTTCGTGGCCGGCGGCACCTGGCGCACCGTGGTCACCCTGCGCAACGCGAGCGCGGACTCGGAGCGGATCCTGCTCGCGCTCGGGCCCAAGCTCGGCGAGCTGCCGGCGCCGGCCGATTCGCTGGCGCTCGAGGTCGAGGCGTTCGGCCCGCCCGCGCAGGACCAGGGCCGCCTGCTCGACGAGGCCGCCTCCGTCCGCCGCGCACGCCTCGGCGAGGCCGTCCGCCAGGCCCGCCAGGCGGCCGGTCCCGAGGCCGCCCTGAAGGTGCTCGAGGTCGATCCGGGCTCGCGCATCCCGGAGCGGCGCTCGGTGCTCGCGCCGTTCCCGGACGCCCCCGCGTCGTGAACCGGCTGGGTGCGCCCGAGCCGGCCTCGGTCTCGGCCGACGACCACGGCGTCCCGCATGCCGTCGGGCGAGCGCCGGTCGACTCGGTGCGCGAGGAGTGGGTCGTCGAGGACCGCTGGTGGACCGGGCAGCCCCTGCGCCGCCGCTACTTCGAGCTGGTGCTCGACAACGGCCGCAACGTGGTCGTGTTCCGCGATCTGGTCGGCGGGGGATGGTTCATGCAGAGGGCCTGAACCGCCGATACAAAATCGGTGCCGCCGATCTTCCGCAGTCTTCGCTTTCAGGTCGCCGTCCTGATGCTCATCGCGGCGATCCTGAGCGTCTACGTGGTCAGCCGGACGTCCGGCGACGAGCTGCGCGGCGCCTACCGGGAATCCGCCCGCGCATCGCTCAAGGCCGCGGCAGCGGGCTTCGAGGCGGGTCCCCGCGACGCCGCCGGTCTGCGCGCGCTCGCCCGCACTCACCCCGACCTCCGGTCGGCCTCCCTGAGCGGGCCCGCCGGTCGCGCCGTCACGGTCGGCCGGCGCACGAACGGCGACGAGGTGCTGGTCACGCGTCTCGGTGGCGGCCGTGAGCTCGTGCTCAGCTACGACATGCGTCCAGCGCGACGATCGCTGAGCGAGCGCAACCAGCGCGTCCTGATCGCGTTGGGGGTGCTGGTCATGTCCGTGCTCGCCATCCTGATCGTGAGCCTCAACCGTGGGCTGTTCGACCCGCTCGACCGGCTGCGCGCGGCGGCCCGCTCGGTCGGCGGCGGCGACCTCGGCACCCGGCTGCGCTGGAGCCGCCGCGACGAGCTGGGCCAGCTCGCAGACGAGTTCGACGCGATGGCCGCCGGCCTCGAGGCGCGCCAGCGCAGCCTCGAGGAGCTGGCGCTCCGCGACCCGCTGACCGACCTGCCCAACCACCGCCACTTCCAGGAGGCGCTCGCCGGCGCGGTCGACGAGGCGCGCACCGACGGGCGTTCCGTGGCGGTCGTGCTGCTCGACGTCGACGACTTCAAGCGCATCAACGACGCGCGCGGGCATCCCCACGGGGACGAGTTGCTCGGCGGCGCGGCGAGCCGCCTCGCCGCGGCGATGCGCGACCTGGGCACGGTGGCGCGCGTGGGCGGCGACGAGTTCGGCCTCGTGCTGCCCGACGCCGACGGCGCGCGCGCCTTCGCGCTGGCCGAGGCGGCCCGGACCGCCGTCGAGCTGTCGGCCCCGGTGCGCGGCGGGCTGAGCTGCTCGGCCGGCATCGCCTGCTACCCGGACGACGCGAAGAGCGCCGGGGCGCTGCTGCAGCTCGCCGGCGGGGCGCTCGCCTGGGCCAAGGAGAGCGGCCCCGGGCGCACGCGCCGCTACGACCCCGAGCGCGTCTTCGTCGTGACCGAGGAGCAGCGTGACGACTTCGCCGCCCTGATCGCCAGGCCCGAGGCGATCCGGCCGGTCTTCCAGCCGATCGTGGCGCTGGCCAGCGGCGAGCCGGTCGGCTACGAGGCGCTGGCGCGCTTCGAGGGCAAGCCCGGGCTGCCGCCGTCCTGGTGGTTCTCGCAGGCTCACCGCTTCGGCCTCGGGGCCGCGCTCGAGGGTGAGTCGGTGCGCGCGGCGCTCGCCCGCCCGAACCGTCCCGAGGGGACCTTCCTGTCGATCAACCTGAGCCCGTCGGCGCTGGCTTCGGAAGACGTCGTCGCGCAGCTCCCGGGCGACATGCGCGGCCTCGTGCTCGAGATCACCGAGGAGGAGCGGGTGCTCGACGTCGAGCGGCTCCAGCGCCTGCTCGACCCGCTGCGCGCCCGCGGCGCCCGGATCGCCGTCGACGACGCCGGCGAGGGCTACGCCGGGCTGCGCCAGGTGATGAGCATGCGCGCCGACATCATCAAGCTGGACCGCTCGCTGGTCGCGGACGTGCACGCCGACCCCGCCAAGGTCGCGCTGATCGGCTCGCTCGTCCACTTCGCGCGCAGCACCGGCGCGGCGATCTGCGCCGAGGGCGTCGAGACGCTCGAGGAGCTGCGCATGCTGATCCACCTCGGGGTCGCCTACGGGCAGGGCTGGGCGCTCGCTCGCCCGGGCGCCGGCTGGCCGCGCGTGCACGCCGAGGCGGCGCGGCTCTGCCGCGAGCTGCGCTCGGTGACGCCGAAGATCGTCCCGCTGGGGCGCCCGCAGCAGCGTTGCGGAGGGGGGCCTAGTGGCGCCCAACACGCTCGCCGTGCTCGCGCGGCTCGGGACGATGTTCGAGCGCACCGCGCGCGTGCGCGACGACGCCGAGCTCAACGAGGTGCTCGACGACGTGGCGCGTGCGATCGGCGACGTGCTCGGCTACCGCGCGGTCGTGATCAACATCTACCGCTACGCCTTCGACGACATGCTCACGGCGGCCGCCGTGGGCTCGGACGACTCGGTCCGCAAGCTCGTCGGGACGATCTCGCCGCGCGACACCTGGACGCCGCTGCTGACCGAGCGCTTCCGCCGCCGCGAGGGCGCCTACTTCGTCCCCGACGGCGAGTTCGACTGGGACGCGCTGGGCGTGGACACCTACGTGCCCGACATCGACCCGCCCGACGACCCCAACGCCTGGCTGCCCGGCGACGCCCTGTTCGTCCCGCTGCGCGACGCGCGGCAGCAGCTGCTCGGGGTGGTCTCGGTCGACGAGCCCGAGACCTGCCTGCGGCCGACCGACGAGGAGCTCGACGTGCTGGTCACGATCTCGAGACACGCCGCGCTCGCGCTCCGGATCGGACAGGACATGGCCAACGACCTGGAGCATCAGCGCATGCTCGAGCGGGTGCTCGAGGTGTCCTCGCGCCTCGCCGAGGCGAGCGACGTGGACGCCGTGCTGCAGGCCGTCTCCGACGGCATCCGCCATGCGCTCGGCTTCGACAAGGTGCTGATCGGGATCGCCGACGAGCCGAGCCTCCCGCTCATCACGCGCGCGTACTCGGGCTGGGAGCCCGGCTCGGCGGCGCTCAGCCACGGCGCCAGCCTCGCCGACCTGGAGGGGCTGTTCAGCGCGGAGTTCGAGCTCGCCGGCTGCTACCTGCTGCCCGCCGAGGTCGCCGAGCAGCGGCTCGGGATCGACGACTTCCCCTACCGCTCGGAGCTCAACGGGCGCGGGCCGCACGCCTGGTCGCGCCACTGGCTGATGGTGCCGCTGGTGGAGGGCGAGCGGCGCATCGGCGTGATCTGGGTCGACGACCCGCGCGACCGCCTGCTGCCGACCCGCGCTCGCCTCCAGGCGCTCAGGCTGTTCGCCAACCAGGCCGTGGCGGCCGTGCACGTCGCCAAGCAGGCGGCGCGGCTGCGCCACGAGGCGACCCACGACGCCCTCACCGGCCTGCCCAACCGGCGCGCCTTCCGGGCGCGCCTCGAGCGCGAGATCGACGGCCGCGCCGGCTTCGCGCTCCTGCTCTGCGACATGGACAACCTCAAGACCGTCAACGACACGCACGGCCACGACGCCGGCGACAAGGCACTGCAGCAGCTCGCCGACGCGCTGCGCAACCAGCTGCGGCGCACCGACGAGGCCTACCGGATCGGCGGCGACGAGTTCGCGATCGTGCTGCCCAAGGCGAACCGGCTCGACGCCGAGCGCGTGATGCGCCGGCTGCGCGAGGGCCTCGGCTCCTCCGTCGGCGGCGGCCAGACGATCGAGGCGAGCTTCGGGATCGCGGTGCACGAGCCCGGCGACGACCCGGAGCGCGTGGTCGCGCGGGCAGACGGCGCGCTCTACCAGGCCAAGCGCCGGCGCGCCGAGAGCGTCGCCTGAGACGAGCGTGTGCGTGATCGCACACCGCTCACCGCCGCCGGCGGTGACACTGGCTGCATGCTCCCAGCCAACACATACGTCGTCCGCCAGGCCACTCCCTCCGACGAGGCCGCGCTCGAGCGAATCGCAGCGCTCGACGGCCAGCGCCCGCTCTCGGGCCCCGTCCTGCTCGGGGAGCTCGACGGCAAGCCCGCCGCGGCCGTGTCGATCGACGACGGCCGGGTCGTCGCGGACCCGTTCCAGCTCACGTCGCAGCTCGTCCTCGTGATCACGATGCGTCGCCGCGCGCTGCTCGCCTACGAGAAGACCCCGTCGCTCCCGGCGCGCCTGCAGGCCCAGTTCCGCTTCGCCCACTAGCACCGCCCGCGCGGGTCGGCGGAGCGCTAGGCGCGCAGCTTGTAGCCGATCGCGAACAGGTGCCTGTTCAGCAGGAACAGCGCCAGCGTGGCCAGCGTGAGCAACCCGAGCGAGAGCGCCACGTTCGCCTCGGTGTAGCCGAGGAAGCCGTAGCGGACCAGGTTGATCATGTAGTAGACGGGGTTGAAGTGAGTCAGCGTCTCGAACGGCTGCGGCAGCAGCGCGGCCGAGTAGAAGACGCCGCCGAGGAAGATCAGCGGCTGCAGCACGAAGGTCTGCGCGACCGAGACGTCGTCGAACTGCTCGGCGCGCACGCCGATCAGCACCCCCAGCTGGGCGAAGAAGAAGCCGACCAGGGCCAGTGCGGGGATCAGGACGAGCACGTGCTCGACGGGCAGGTCGACCAGCACCGAGGCCGCGGCGAAGGTGAGGACCGCGACCAGCAGGCCGCGCATGAAGCCGCCGAGCGTGAACGCGAGCAGCAGCTCGAGCGGCGAGGCGGGGGAGGACAGCTGGTCGTCGATCGCGTGCTGGAACTTCTGCTGGAGGATCGACGACGCGTTGTTCGAGAAGGCGTTCATCGCCCAGGCCATCATGATCAGGCCGGGGATCACGAAGACGACGTAGTCGATCCCGTGCAGCTCGTCGATGCGCGAGCCGAGCGCGGCGCCGAACACCGAGATGTAGAGGAACGTCTCCAGCAGCGGCGCCCCCACCGTCTGCCGCTTGATCTTGAGGAAGCGGTTGCACTCGCGCCTGACCAGGCTGAGGAAGCGGATCTGGGCGGAAGTCACGGCGCCTCGGACCCGATGTGCGCCCGCGACAGCTCACTGCGCCCGACCAGCCCGAGGTAGGCGTCCTCGAGGCTCGTGACGCCGTACTCCGCGGACAGCTCCTCGGTCGAGCCGGTGGCGATGATCTGCCCCTCGTTGATGAAGGCGATCCGGTCGCAGAGCTGCTCGGCTTCCTCGAGGTAGTGGGTGGTCAGCAGGATCGTCGTGCCCTCCGCGTTGATGCGCTGCACGTAGTGCCACAGCTCGAGCCGCAGCTCCACGTCCACGCCGGCCGTCGGCTCGTCGAGGATCAGCAGGCGCGGGCGGTGCATCAGCGCGCGCGCCAGCACCAGGCGGCGCTTCATGCCGCCCGACAGGGTGCGCGTGCGCTCGTCGCGCTTCTCGACGAGCGAGAAGACCTCGAGCAGCTCCGCGGCCCGCTCCCGGCGCTCCTTGCGCGGCATCCCGAAGTAGCCCGCGTGGTAGTCGAGCGACTCCTCGACCGTGAGGAACCAGTCGATGTTGAGCTCCTGGGGCGCCAGGCCGACGGCGAGCCGGGCCTGCTCGTAGTCGGAGATCGCGTCGTGACCGAAGACGCGGATCTCCCCCGAGGTCGGGTTGGCGAGCCCGGTCGTGCAGTGGATCAGCGTCGACTTGCCGGCGCCGTTGGGACCCAGCAGCCCGAAGAACTCGCCGGCCTGGATGTCGAGCGACACCGAGCGCAGCGCCTCCGTGCCGGTGTCATAGCGCTTGACGAGCGCCTCGATCTCAAGGGCGGGTGGGCCCACGCGCGCCTCTATGGGCCGAACGCCGAACGGGTACGGCGCCGCAGCGCCCTGGCCCTGTCGGTGCCGCGCCGGCCGCGCCACGGGTGCGGGCCCTGCGCCCAGGGATGCCAGCCGAGCGTGCCGTACTCCTCGCGCAGCAGCGCCTTCAGCTCGCCGCGGTGCGCTCCGCAGGCGTAGCGCGTCGGGCCGTAGATGCCGCGCCCGTGCCAGACCAGCCAGCGCTCGGGCTCGATGTCGACGTACTCGCCGTGGCGCAGGTCGAGCAGCTGGCGCTCGAGACCGGCCCGGGTCTCAGCCCCGGGGACGCTCCCGCAGATCTCGCATCTGAACACGACGGCGACCGGCACCGCCCTGAGGCTACCGACGGCTCAACCGGAGGCCGCGCCCTGCTGCCAGTGGATCTCCTGCAGCTCGTCGGGCGGCGAGCCGCGCAGCAGCCAGGTGCGGTCCGCCTTGCGGACGATCAGCTCGCTCTCGTCGATGTGGCGCAGTGCGGTGGTGACCGACGCGCGCCGGCACCCGACCAGCTGGCCGAGCACCTCGTGCGAGATGCGCAGGCGCAGCGTGATGCCGTCCGGGGTCACGTGCCCCCAGCGCTCGGCGAGGTACCAGAACAGGACGAGCAGCCGGGTCTCGACCGGCGAGAGCTGGAGCAGCGCCTGGTGGATCGCCATCCGCTGGACGCGCCGCACGACGCGCTCGAGCACCGCGCCCATGACCTGCGGCCAGGCCGCCAGCTCGCGGGCGAACTTGCCGTCGAGCACGGCCAGCCGGACCGGGGCGAGCACGTGCCAGCGCACGTGGTAGCGGACCAGCCCGTACTCGCGGGCGGGGACCCAGGGCTGGAGGACGTCGCCCTCGCCGAGCAGGTCGGTGGCGGTGGTGCCGGCGAGCATCAGGTCGCGGGCGAGCAGGCCGTCGAGCACGAGGAAGCCGAGCGCGCCCGGGTCGCCGTCGTTGTTCGGGACCTCCCAGTGGCCGCAGCCGAGCCTCTCGACGCCGGCGGTCAGCTGGTCGCGCGCGTGGGCGATCTCGCCGGCTGGGACTCGCAGACCGAGCTCGGGGTCGGCCTCGAGGATCCGAACGGACCCGTCCCTCCGCGCACCCCCAGCCTGGCCTTCCAACACCGTAGACAGACCGCCCTCTATTGCCTTTCGGGAACCTACCCGTGAAGGGTTGCAAACCAACGTTGGAATTCAACATGTCGTCTATTCACAGCGCTGGGGCGGGCGTAGCGTGCCCGGCGTGTGCCTGGCGATACCAGGTCAGATCGTCGCTGTCGTTGACGAGCCGAACCGTCTGGCGAGCGTCGACGTGGCAGGGGTGAAGCGGACCATCAACGTCGGCCTGCTCGACGACGACGGCGAGGGGGTCGGCCCCGGCGACTGGGTCCTGATCCACGTCGGCTTCGCGATGTCGCGAGTCGACGAGGAGGAGGCGATCGCCACGCGCCGCCAGCTCGAGCGGATGGGCGAGGACTACGAGGCCGAGCTCGAGGAGCTCAAGGCGAGCGTGATCGAGTGAACGACTGCGGCGACCACTGCATCACCTGCTCCGACGAGGGCGTGCCGATGGAGGTCGAGCGCATCGACGGCGAGCGCGGCCTGGCGCTCTGCGCGGCCGAGGACGGCTCCAAGAGCACCGTCGAGATAGCGCTGGTCGAGCCGGTGGAGCCCGGCGATCGCCTGCTCGTCCACGCGGGAGTGGCGCTGGTGGGGCTGCGGCAGTGAAGTACGTCGACGAGTTCCGCGACCCGGAGCTCGGCCGCGTCCTGGCTGCGGAGATCCTGGCCGCCGTCGAGCCCGGCCGCCACTACAAGTTCATGGAGGTCTGCGGCGGCCACACGCACTCGATCTACAAGTACGGCGTGGACGACCTGCTGCCCGCGAACGTCGAGCTCGTCCACGGTCCGGGCTGCCCGGTCTGCGTGATCCCGATGGGGCGCGTCGACGACGGGATCGCCGTCGCCCGCGAGCCCGGCGTGATCTTCACCTGCTTCGGCGACATGATGCGCGTGCCCGGCTCCGAGGGGAGCCTGCTCGAGGCGAAGGCGCAGGGGGCCGACATCCGCATGGTCTACTCGCCGCTCGACGCGCTGCGGATCGCCAAGCAGAACCCCGACCGCGAGGTCGTCTTCTTCGCGATCGGCTTCGAGACGACCGCCCCCTCGACGGCGCTCACGCTCAAGCGCGCCAAGGCGGAGGGCGTCCCGAACTTCTCCTGCATGTGCAGCCACGTGACGATCGTCCCGCCGCTGCGCGCGCTGCTCGACTCGCCCGACCTGCGGCTCGACGGCTTCGTCGGCCCGGGGCACGTGTCGACGGTCGTCGGCGCCCGCCCGTTCGAGTTCATCCCGGCCGACTACGGCAAGCCGATCGTGGTCGCCGGCTTCGAGCCGCTCGACATCCTGCAGGCGATCCGGATGATCCTCGCCCAGCTGGCCGATGGCCGCTGCGAGGTCGAGAACCAGTACGGGCGCGTGGTGCCCTACGAGGGCAACCCGCGCGCGCTCGAGGTGATGGCCGAGGTGTTCGAGCTGCGCCCGCACTTCGAGTGGCGCGGGCTCGGCTTCATCTCCCAGAGCGGCCTGAAGCTGTCGGACGCCTACGCCGACCTCGACGCGGAGCTGCGCTTCAGCGTCCCGGGCGTGCGCGTCGCCGACCCGAAGGCGTGCCAGTGCGGCGAGGTGCTCAAGGGCGTCATCAAGCCGTGGGAGTGCAAGGTGTTCGGCACCGCGTGCACGCCCGAGCGGCCGATCGGGACCTGCATGGTCTCGTCCGAGGGCGCCTGCGCCGCCTACTACAACTACGGCCGCTTCGCGCGGGAGCGGGAGCTCGTATGAGCGCGACGCGCGACGAGGGACGCATCCTCGAGATCATCGAGACCGCCCGGGGCAAGCGGGCGAAGTTCCGCGACCAGCACGTGAACATGGCGCACGGCGCCGGCGGCAAGGCGACCCAGGGGATGATCGAGGGCCTGTTCGCGCCCGCCTTCGGCGCCCAGGCGACCGAGGACGCCGCGGCGCTCGAGGTCGACGGCGCTGCGCTCGCCTTCACGACCGACTCGTTCGTCGTCAAGCCGCTGCGCTTCCCCGGCGGGTCGATCGGCGACCTCGCGGTCAACGGCACCGTCAACGACCTCGCCGTGGCGGGCGCTCGCCCGCTGGCGCTGAGCCTGTCGCTGATCCTCGAGGAGGGCCTGCCCGCCGAGGAGCTGCGGGCCGAGGTGGAGGCGATCGCCGCGGCCGCAGAGCGCGCCGGGGTCGGGATCGTCACCGGCGACACCAAGGTCGTCGAGCGCGGCGCCGCCGACGGCATGTACGTCTGCACCGCCGGCGTCGGGCCGGCGCGACCCGCGCGCGAGCCTCGCCGCCGACTCGATCCGGCCCGGCGACCGCGTCCTGCTGTCCGGCACGATCGGCGAGCACGGCACGGCCATCATGCTCGCCCGCGGGGAGTTCGAGCTCGACGCCGCCGTCGAGTCGGACACGCGCTCGCTGTGGCCGGTCGGCCGACGCCCTGCTGGAGGAGGTCGGGCCGCAGCTGCGCTGCATGCGCGACGCGACCCGCGGCGGCGTGGCTTCGGTGCTGAACGAGCTCGCCCGCTGCTCGGGCGTGGCGATGCTCGTGCGCGAGGCGTCCGTGCCGGTCGACCCCGCGGTCGCGGGCGCCTCGGAGATCTTGGGCATAGACCCGATGTACGTGGCCAACGAGGGCAAGCTCGTCGCCTTCGTGGCCGAGGAGGCCGTGGACGGAGCTCTGAGCGCTCTGCGCTCCGTCCCCGGGTGCGAGCGCGCCGCCGAGATCGGCGAGGTGCGCACGGAGCCGCCCGGGATGGTGCTGGTGGAGACGAGCTTCGGTGGCAAGCGGGTGATGGACCAGCTGGTGGGCGACCCGCTCCCGCGGATCTGCTGACGGAGAGAGGAGCGCCGATGGCCATTACCGACGCGTACGCCGCACAGAAGGAGACGGAGGGGGTAACCGCGCACGTGCTCTGGATGACCACCGGCCTCTCCTGCGAGGGCGACTCGGTGGCCATGACGTCGGCGACCAACCCGAGCCTCGAGGACATCATCACGCAGGCGATCCCGGGCATGCCGAAGGTCGTCGTCCACAACCAGGTGATCGCCTACGAGGTCGGCCAGGAGTACGCGCAGGCCTGGTTCGACGCCGAGGAGGGCAAGCTCGACCCGTTCGTGCTCGTCATCGAGGGCTCGCTCGGCAACGAGCAGATCAACGGCGAGGGCCACTGGACCGGCTTCGCGGTCAACCCCTCGAACGGCCAGCCGATCACGATGAACGAGTGGCTCGACCGCCTCGCTCCGAAGGCGGCGGCGGTCGTCGCGGTCGGGACGTGCGCCACCTACGGCGGCATCCCGGCGATGAAGAACAACCCGACCGGCGCGATGGGCGTGCCCGACTACCTGGGCTGGAACTGGAAGTCGCAGGCCGGGCCTGCCGGTCGTGTGCATCCCGGGCTGCCCGGCGCAGCCGGACAACATGACCGAGACGCTGCTCTACCTGGCGCTCCACCTCGCCGGGCTGGCGCCGGCGCCCGAGCTCGACGAGAAGCTGCGCCCCAAGTGGCTGTTCGGGCGCACCGTGCGCGAGGGCTGCAACCGGGCCGGCTTCGCCGAGCAGGGCGAGTTCGCGACCGAGTACGGCTCCGACCACCGCTGCCTCGTGAAGCTCGGCTGCAAGGGCCCGGTCGTCAAGTGCAACGTGCCGGTCCGCGGCTGGGTCAACGGCATCGGCGGCTGCCCCAACGTGGGCGGCATCTGCATGGCGTGCACGATGCCCGGCTTCCCCGACAAGTACATGCCCTTCATGGACGAGGACCAGTGGGGCGCGCGGGCGGCAGGGTTCTCGAAGTCGATCTACGGGCCGATGGTCCGCTACTTCCGCCACCGCAACATCGAGAGCAAGTACGACGTGGAGCCGGAGTGGAGACACAACAAGCCAGAGCTGACGACCGGCTACTCGAAGCGCTGGTAGAGGGAGAAACGCATGTCAACAATCGAGACACCCCGCGAGCAGAAGGTCGTCGTCAAGGAGATGTCGTGGGACCCGATCACCCGCATCGTCGGGTCGCTCGGGATCCACACGGAGATCGACTTCTCCAACCAGCAGGTCCTGAAGTGCTACTCGACGTCGATGATCTTCCGCGGGTTCGACATCTTCATGAAGGGGATCGACCCGCGCGACGCTCACTTCATCACCAGCCGCATCTGCGGGATCTGCGGTGACAACCACTGCACCTGCTCCTGCCTGAACCAGAACATGGCCTACGGCGTCAAGCCGCCCCCGCTGGGCGACATGGCGTTCAACCTGGCCGAGACCGCGGACTACATCTTCGACCACGCGATCTTCAACGACTGCATGGCGAACGTGGACTTCTGCGAGCAGATGGTCAAGGAGACCAACCCGATCGCTGCTCGCGAAGGCCGAGATCGACCTCGGCGCCGCACTCGGACATCCACGGCTACAAGACGGTCGCCGACATCATGCGGGCGCTCAACCCGTTCACGGGCGAGTTCTACCTGGAGACCCTCCACGTGGCCCGCTACACGCGCGAGATGTACTGCCTGTTCGGCGGGCGTCACACGCACCCCTCGACGATCATGCCGGGCGGCTGCAGCGCGGACATCACGCACCAGACCTGCACGGACTACTACGTGCGCCTGATGCGCTACTTCGACTACGTGAAGAGAAGCGTGCCGATGCACGACGACCTGTACGACTTCTTCCTCACGGAGCTGCCGGGCTACGACATGGTCGGCTACCGGGAGACGAACCTCGTCAACTGGGGCTCGTTCGACGACCCGGACTACGTCGACTACAGCTACGCAGAACATGACCGAGTGGGGGCGCAAGCGGTACATCACCCCCGGGATCGCGATCGGCGGCGAGCTGATCACGACCGACCTGGTCGAGATCAACCTGGCGATCCGGATCCTGCTCGGCTCGCTCGTACTTCGACGGCTGGGAGAACGAGCGCACCTTCGTGACCGAGGACCCGCTCGGGAACCCGGTCGACAAGAACCACCCGTGGAACAAGGTCACGCTGCCGAAGCCGCAGAAGCGCGACTTCGCCGACAAGTACACGTGGGTCGTGTCGCCGCGCATCTACGACAAGCGCACCGACACGCACGTGTGCTGCGACACCGGCGGCGGCCCGTTCGCGCGCCAGTGGTGCACCGCGAAGGCGGGCCTCGTCGACTTCGGCTACGCCAAGGCGACCGGGCACAGCATCCAGATGGCGCTGCCGCGCTCGGCCAGCTTCCCCGAGATGGAGATGGAGTGGCACGTGCCGGAGAAGTCGAACGCGATCGAGCGCGATCGCGCGCGCACCTACCACCAGGCCTACTCGGCGCTGATCGCGCTGCACAACCTGGAGCGGGCGATGAAGGAGGTGCAGGCCGGCCGGACCAAGAGCTGGAACGACTTCAAGGTTCCGGACAGGGCGGTCAGCTGCGGCTTCCACGAGGCGGCGCGCGGCGTGCTGTCGCACCACATGGTGATCGAGGACGGCAAGATCGCGAACTACCAGCCCTACCCGCCGACGCCGTGGAACGCCAGCCCGCGCGACGTCTACGGCACTCCCGGCCCCTACGAGGACGCGGTGCAGAACACCCCGATCTTCGAGGAGAACGGCCCGGAGAACTTCAAGGGGATCGACATCATGAGGGCGGTCCGCTCGTTCGACCCGTGCCTGCCGTGCGGCGTGCACATGTACGGCGGCAAGGGGTCGGTGCGGAAGGTCGTCCACACGCCGACGGCGCTCTGCTGACAGCGATGGAGCCCGAGCAGCTGATCGCCCGTGTGCAGGAGCTCACGGGTCGGCTCGAGGACCTCGACGACCCCGCCTGCCGCGCGCTCGCCGAGGAGCTGACGTCGGCCGTCGTGCAGATGTACGGCGCCGGCCTGGAGCGCATCGTCGAGCTGGCCGACGCCGGCACGCGCGACGCGCTGGCCGAGGACGACCTGGTGTCCGGGCTGCTGATGATCCACGACCTGTATCCCGTGCCGATCGAGGAGCGCGTGACGGCGGCGCTCGACACGCGTGCGGCCCTACATGGAGTCGCACGGCGGCAACGTCGAGCTGCTCGGCATCGAGGACGGCGTGGCGAGGCTGCGGCTCGAGGGCAGCTGCAAGTCCTGCCGGGCGTCGTCCTCGACGCTGGAGCTCGCGGTGCGCCAGGCGCTCGAGGCGGCGGCGCCCGACCTCGAGGGCATGGACGTCGAGGGCGTGATCGAGGAGAGGAGGACGACGGCGGCATCGGCGGCACGCCGCTGCCGGTGATCCAGGTCAACGGCGGCAACGGCTGGCAGCACGCTCGCGATCGACCCGCCGGAGTCGGTCGTGGCGACCGCCGTCGACGGCGTGCCGCTGTTCGTGGCGAACGTCGACGGGACGCTGCTCGCCTACCGCAACAGCTGCGCCGACTGCGGCGGCGCGCTCGACGGCGGCGCGCTCGAGGGCGGAGCGCTGGGCTGCCCGGGCTGCGGGCGCGGGTTCTCCCTGCCGCAGGCGGGCCGCTCGCTCGACGGCGACGGGCTCCAGCTCCAGCCGATCCCGCTGCTGCGCGAGCAGGAAGAGATCAAGGTCGCCCTGTGAAGGCGGATCGACGAGGCCGTCGCGGGCCGGCGCAAGGCGCTGATGGTCTCCGGCCTGCGCGGGCTGGCCAAGCCGAAGGCGCCGCAGCAGCCGGCGGCGGCGGACGCCGATGAGGAGCGCTGCGACCTGTGCGGGACGACCGTCCCGTCGGACCACCGCCACATGCTCAACCTCTACGAGCGCCAGATCGTCTGCGTGTGCGAGGGGTGCTGGGGGCTGAGGTCCGGCGACGCCGAGTTCCGCCCGACCGGCCACCGCACGCTCTGGCTCGAGGGCTTCGAGCTGCCGGAGGAGCTGTGGGCGCAGTTCCGGATCCCGATCGGGCTGGCCTTCTTCATGTTCTCGAGCGTCACGAACTGCATCGTCGCGCTCTACCCGAGCCCGGCCGGGGCGACCGAGAGCGAGCTGCACTTCGAGACCTGGGAGCGGCTCGTCGGGCTCAACCCGGTGCTGCGCGACCTCGAGCCCGACGCCGAGGCGCTGATCGTCAACCGCATGGCGGACCCGGCGCAGTTCGCGATCGCGCCGATCGACCGCTGCTACATGCTGGTCGGGCTGGTCAAGCTGGCCTGGGAGGGCATCTCGGGCGGCGCCGGCGTGGAGGAGGCGATCGCGGCCTACTTCGACGACCTGCGGGCGGTGGCCGTTTGAGCGCGGCGCCGGAGCCGGAGTTCCAGGTCCTGAGCGCGAGCGGGCGCCGGCACGCCGCCGTTCCCGCGGTCGACTTCGACGTGCACGTGAGCGAGCCGGGCGGCCGGGCCGTGTACGCGATCGCGCTCACCGCCCAGGTGATGATCGAGCCGGCCCGGCGCGCCTACGACGACGAGACGCGCGAGCGGCTGGTCGAGCTGTTCGGCGCGCCCGAGCGCTGGGCCACGACGACGCGCAGCCTGGTCTGGCACCAGGCCGACGCGCTCGTGCCCGTCGTTCACCGGGCTCCACGACGTTCCGGCTCGCCGTGCCCGCCAGCTTCGACATGGAGGTCGCCTCCTCGAAGTACCTGTACGGGCTGCCCGACGGCGAGGTGCCGCTGGCGTTCAACTTCAACGGCACCGTGCACTACCGCGACGAGGACGGCCGCCTCCAGCTGTCGCTGGTGCCGTGGTCGTGCTCGGCCGAGTACCGCTTCCCCGTCGCGATCTGGCGCGACCTGATCGACCACTACTACCCGAAGACCGGCTGGATCCCGCTCCAGGAGGGCACGCTGCGGGCGCTGCAGGCCGAGAAGGCGCGCCGCGCGCTGCCGACCCTCGACGCGTGTGTCGCGGAGCTGCTCGGAGGAGCGGCCATGAACGAGCTGGTCGACACGCTGCTCTACGAGGGCTACGCGCTCTACCCCTACACGCCGGGCGCGACCAAGAACGCCACGCCCACGCCGTTCGGGATCGTCTACCCGCCCGCCTACGCCGCGGACCTCGACACGGCCTTCGACCACCTCCAGCTGCGCTGCATGGTCGAGGGCGGGGGAGAGGTGTCGGCCGAGGTCCACTTCCTCGTGCCGAGCGGCGAGCGCCACCGCGCCGAGCCGCATTGCCTCGAGGGCAGCGGCGACTTCGACGCCGGCGGGCTGTCGGTGCGCACGTCCCTGACGATCACGGCGCTCGACAACGGGCGCAGGCTGGTCTCCTACCGCGTCGAGAACCGCACCGAGGCCCCCGCCGGCCTCGACCGGGCGGGCGCCATCGAGCGGTCGCTGATCTCGACGCACCCGGTGCTGCGCGTGAGCGGCGGGCGCTTCCTGTCCCAGCTCGACCTGCCCTGCGACAGCGTCAACACGTGGCCCGTGCTCGCCTCGCCGGCCGACGACGTCATGCTCGGCACCGCGATCGTGCTGCCCGACCACCCCCAGATCGCGCCCGAGAGCCGCGGCAACCTGTTCGACAACACCGAGATCGAGGAGGCGCTCGTCCTGCACGTGCAGGTGCTGAGCGACGAGGAGCGGGCGGAGATCGAGCGCCAGGACCCGGCGGTGCGCGAGATGATCGAGCGGGCGAGCTCCGTCACGTCCGACCAGCTCGCGCAGCTGCACGGGCGCATGACCGAGATCCGCGACCCGACGCAGGGGCTGGCGGAGGTCGAGGTGGAGGGCGTGCTGTTCCGCCGCGGCGGCCGCGTCGTGATCCGGCCCGGGCTCGAGGCCGACCTCCAGGCCCGCATGCTCGAGGGCCGCACCGTGACCGTCGAGCGCATCCAGCGCGACTACGACGGCCGGGTGCACCTCGGCGTCAGCGTGGAGGCGCCCGGCCAGGAGATCCTGCGCGACACGGGTCGCTTCCTGTGGTTCTTTCCCCCCGAGGTGGAGGTGGTCGAGTGAAGAGGATCCTCGTGGCCGGCATCGGCAACATGTGGCTCGGCGACGACGGCTTCGGCGGCGAGGTCGTCAAGCGCCTCGAGGCGCGCGAGCTGCCGAAGGGCACGGTCGTGTTCGACTTCGGCACCGGCGGGCTCGACCTCGCCTACGAGGTCATGCGCGGCTACGACGCGCTCGTGCTCGTCGACGTCACCCGCCAGGGCGGCGAGCCCGGGACGCTCTACGTGATGGAGGCGCTCGAGGAGGAGGTCGAGGCCGGCATCGAGGACGGCCAGGTGCTGAACCCGCACGCCATGGACCCGCAGACGGTGCTGCGCTTCGTCAAGACGCTGGGCGCCTGGCCGGGCAAGGTGCTCGTCGTGGCCTGCGAGCCCGCGGAGGTCGCCGAGATGGGCTTCGGGCTCAGCGAGCAGGTCGTGCGAGCGGTCGACGGCGCCGTCGAGCTGGTCGTCGAGACCATCGGCGAGCTGCAATCGGACGCCGCGTACGCGACGGGCTGAGCCATGCATGAGCTGTCGCTCTCGAGCGCGATCGTCAACACGGTGGTGAAGCACGCGCGGGGACGGCAGGTCGGCGTCGTGAGCCTGCGCGTGGGAGCGCTGCGCCAGGTGGTGCCGGACACGCTCGAGTTCTACTTCGGCTTCGTCGCCGAGGGGACGGTCTGCGAAGGCGCGCGGCTCGATCAGGAGCTGGTGCCGGCGCGGCTGCGCTGCGCGCGCTGCGAGAGCGAGTGGGAGCTCGACCTGCCGGTGTTCGTCTGCGCCGGGTGCGGCGGCGCGGCGGAGACCGTCAGCGGAGACGAGTTCGAGGTGGAGTCGATCGAGGTCGAGGAGGCCGCATGCATCGCACCAAGGTGAAGATCGTCGAGGAGGCGCTCGACGCCAACAACACGATCGCCCAGGCCAACCGGGCCGACTTCGACCGCGCCGGCGTGCGCGTCGTCAACTTCATGAGCGCGCCGGGGGCCGGCAAGACCGCGCTGCTGGAGCGCGTCGTGGCCGACGTGCCCGGGGTGCGCGTCGGCGTGCTGGAGGGCGACGTGCAGGGGTCGATGGACGCCGACCGGCTGGCCGCGCTACACGTGCCCGTGATTCAGCTCAACACCGCCCCGAGCTTCGGGGGCGAGTGCCACCTCGACGCGAACATGGTGCGCTCGGCTCTGCCCAACCTGCCGCTCGACGAGATCGACCTGCTCGTGATCGAGAACGTCGGCAACCTCGTCTGCCCGGCCGAGTTCAGGGTCGGCGAGGACGCGCGCATCATGGTCTCCTCGGTCACCGAGGGCGAGGAGAAGCCGCTCAAGTACCCGCTCATGTTCCGCGCCTGCGAGCTGGTGCTGGTCAACAAGGTCGACCTGCTCCCGCACCTCGACTTCGACCTCGACAAGTTCCTCTACAACCTCCAGAGCGTGCACCCGGACGTCGCGCACATCGTGGTGAGCGCCAAGACGGGGGAGGGCATCGACGAGTGGCGCGACTGGCTGGTGCGCTGTGCGCGAGGGGCCGGGCTCGGCCCGGACCGGAGCGCTCGCTCTGGCGCGCCGGTGGAGGCGCACGCTTGACCCAGACAGTCGAGGGCGACCTACTCGCGGCCGCGCTGGCCGACCGCACCCGCGCGAACGCGGACTTCTTCGACGCCGAGGCCGAGCGCCTCGCGCGGCTCTGCCACCGGATGGCGGAGCGCTTCGCGCGCGGGGGGCGCCTGGTCGCGTTCGGGCAGACGCCCGCGGCCCGCTCGGACGCAAGGCACGTGGCCGTCGAGTTCGTACACCCGGTGATAGTCGGCAAGCGGGCGCTGCCCGCCCTCGGCCTCGCCGGCGAGGGCGGGCCGCTCGCCGGGCAGGTCGCCCTGCTCGCCGAGCCGGACGACATCGCGATCGGCTTCGGCGCCGGGGAGGTCGCCGAGCCGGTCGCGGTTGCGCGCGAGCGAGGCTGCCTGACGCTCGGCTTCGCGCCGGTCGGCGCGGAATGGGAGTTCGACCCGCCGGCAGCCGACCCGGCCATCCGGCAGGAGCTCGTGGAGACGCTCTACCACGTGCTCTGGGAGCTCGTCCACGTGTTCTTCGACCACCGCGGCCTGCTCGAGGGCCGCGAGGCGCGGGCGGTCCACGACACCGGCGCCTCCAGCTTCCTCTATCCCTTCCTCGCCGAGCGCGAGACCGACCTGGAGGCCGTCGTCGAAGACGTGCGCCGGTCGGTGCTCGCGAAGGCGGCCGACGTCGGCGAGCTGCGCGCCCAGACGCTCACCGACAACCGCGACGAGCTGGCGCGCGGCGGCCGCCGCGCTGCGCTCGGACCTCGACGCGGGCGGCCGCCTGATGGCGCTCGGCAACGGCGGCTCGGCGACGGACGCGATGGACGTCGTGGCCGACCTGCGCGCGTCTGGGCGGCGCGCGCTCGACCTGACCGAGGACCCGTCGATCCTGACCGCGATCGCCAACGACATCGGCACCGAGGCGATCTTCGCGCGCCAGGTGATCGCGCACGGGCGCGCCGGCGACGTGCTGCTCGCGATCTCGACCAGCGGCAACTCGTCCAACGTGATCGCCGCGCTGGCCGAGGCGCGCAGGCGCGAGCTGCGCACGATCGCGATGGTCGGCTACGACGGCGGGCGGGTCGCGGGCGAGGGGCTCGCCGACCACGTGATCGTGACCCGCTCGGAGCACATCCCGCGCATCCAGGAGGCGCAGGCGAGCGCCTACCACGTGCTGCTGGAGCTGTCGGCGTGAGCCGGGTCCGGGCGCGCGTGGAGGGCACGGTCCAGGGCGTGGGCTTCCGGCCATACGTCTACCGGCTGGCCGGCGAGCTCGGCGTGGCCGGGCACGTGCTCAACGACGCCCGCGGGGTCGTGGTCGAGGTCGAGGCGCCCTCGGAGACGGTCGAGCGCTTCCTGGCCCGGCTGCCGCTCGAGGCGCCGCCGCTGGCCACCGTCGAGCGCGTCACCGCCGAGCCGCTCGACGAGCTCGGCCAGCTCGGCTTCTCGATCCGCGAGAGCCCGGCCGGGGGCGAGCCGCTCGCGGCGGTCACGCCCGACAGCGCCACCTGCCCCGACTGCCTGGCCGAGCTGTTCGACCCCGGCGACAGGCGCTTCCGCTACCCGTTCGTCAACTGCACGAACTGCGGCCCGCGCTTCACGATCGTGCGCGACGTCCCGTACGACCGGCCCAACACGACGATGGCGGGATTCGAGATGTGCTCCGCCTGCCGGCGCGAGTACGACGACCCGGCCGACCGCCGCTTCCACGCCCAGCCCAACGCCTGCCCGGACTGCGGGCCGAGCGTGAAGCTGGTGGGCGCCTGCACGGCAGAGCCCGTCGCGGCCGCCGCGCAGGCGCTGCTCGCGGGGGCGATCGTGGCGGTCAAGGGCATCGGCGGGTACCACCTCGCCTGCCGCGCCGACGACGAGCAGGCCGTCACCAGGCTGCGCCGCAGCAAGCACCGCGAGGACAAGCCGTTCGCGCTGATGGCGCCGAGCGTCGAGGCCGCGCGCGAGCTGGTCGAGCTGGGCGCCGAGGAGCAGCGGCTGCTCGGCTCGGTCGCGCGCCCGATCGTGCTGGCGCCGCGCCGCCCCGATGCGGCTGTGGCGGCCGACGTGGCGCCGCGCTCGGCCGAGCTGGGGGTGATGCTGCCGTACTCGCCGCTGCACCACCTGCTCGCGGCCGACACCGCCACCACGCTGGTCCTGACGAGCGGCAACGTGTCCGACGAGCCGATCGCCTTCGACGACGAGGACGCGACCGGGCGGCTCACGGGGATCGCCGACCTGTTCCTCGTCCACGACCGGCCGATCGAGACCCGCACCGACGACAGCGTCGTCCGCGTGGTCGCCGAGCGGCCGCTGCTGCTGCGCCGCTCGCGCGGGTACGTCCCGGGCGCGCTGCGGCTGCCGGTCGACGCCGGCCGCCACCTGCTCGCCTGCGGCGCGGAGCTGAAGAACACGTTCGCCGTGGCGAAGGGGTCGACCGCCTGGGTCGGGCACCACGTCGGCGACCTGAAGAACTACGAGACGCTGCGCTCGTTCACGGCCGGCATCGAGCACTTCGAGCGGCTGTACGAGGTCGTGCCCGAGGCGGTCGCGCACGACCTGCACCCCGACTACCTGTCGACCCGGCACGCGCTCGAGCTGCCCGTCCAGGCGATCGGCGTGCAGCACCATCACGCCCATCTGGCGGCCTGCCTGGCCGAGCACGGCGAGACCGCCGCCGCCGTCGGGGCGATCTTCGACGGCACCGGCTACGGCGCCGACGGCACGGTGTGGGGCGGCGAGCTGCTGTTCGGCGACCTGCTCGGGTTCGAGCGCGTCGGCCTGCTGACGCCGGTGCGCATGCCCGGCGGCGAGGCCGCGATCCGCCAGCCCTGGCGGATGGCGTGCGCCTGGCTCGACGCACCGCCGGAGCCGCCGCTGCCGGGCCTCGCCGACCCGGCCGCCTGGAGCAAGGTGGCGGAGCTGGCGCGCAGGGGCATCGCGTCCCCGCTGACCACGAGCGCCGGCCGGCTGTTCGACGCCGTCGCCGCGCTCTGCGGCGTGCGCAGCGAGGTGAGCTACGAGGGCCAGGCCGCGGTCGAGCTGGAGGCCCTGCTGGACCCGGCGGAGGAGGACGAGCTGCCGCTCCCGCTGCGCGACGACGGCGGCGTGCCGATCGTGCTCGACGCCCGCCCTGCCGTGCAGGCGGTCGTGGAGCAGCGGCGCGGCGGGGTGCCCGTGGCGACGATCTCGGCCCGCTTCCACAACGCGCTCGCGGCTGCGACCGCGGAAGCCTGCTCGCGCGCGGCCGGCCGCTGCGGCACGGGGACGGTCGTGCTGTCGGGCGGCGTGTTCCAGAACCGGCGCCTGCTGGAGCGAACCGCGGAGCTGCTGCGCGCCGCGGGGTTGCGCGTGCTGGTGCCCGAGGCGCTGCCGCCCAACGACGGCGGCATCGCGTACGGGCAGCTGGCGGTGGCGGCGGCGAGGCTTCGGGAGACCGATGTTCGGCCTTGACGACCGGCTCGCGACGCTCGCGGACGGCGAGGCTCTGCTCGTCGTGCTGGCCGTCGCGCTGCTGCTCGGCCTGCGCCACGCGACCGACCCAGACCACCTCGCCGCGGTCTCCACGCTGATCGCCTCGGACCCCGAGGACGGCACCCGCCGCGCCGGGCGGCTCGGGTTCGCCTGGGGCACGGGCCACGCCACGACGCTCGCCCTGTTCGGCCTGCCGATCGTGCTGTTCGGCTCCTACCTGCCGGAGTCCGTGCAGCGCGCGGCGGAGGCGCTGGTGGGGCTGATGATCATGTTCCTCGCGGCTCGCCTGCTGCTGCGCTGGCAGAGCGGCCGCTTCCACGCGCACGCGCATCGCCACGGCGACGTCGAGCACCGGCACCTGCATCCGCACGCACGGCAGGCGACCCGCCACGACCACGCCCACGAGCCGGAGACCAGGCTGGGCCGATCTCCCGTGCAGGCATACGGGATCGGCCTCGTCCACGGGATGGGGGGCTCGGCGGGCGTGGTCGTGCTCCTGCTGGCGACGATCCCGAGCCAGACCGAGGCGGTCGCGGCGCTCGTGGTCCTCGCCCTCGGCACGGCGGTGTCGATGACGATGCTGTCCTCGGCCTTCGGCTACGCGATCACGCGCGGGCCCGTGCTCAGGCGGATGCTCGCCTTCGCGCCCGCGATGGGGGTCGTGACGCTCGCCTTCGGAGCGTGGTACGCGCTCGGCGCGGTGGGAGCCGTCCCCTACGTCCTATGAGCGAGGCCGAGCGCAACGCCGACGCCATCCTGGCCGAACGGGTCTACGCCGGCGGCCGCTCCAAGCCCTTCGGCGAGGTGACGCTCGACGAGGTGCAGGCGCGCGCGCAGGAGCTGCGCGCCGCGACGGGCTGGGGTCCGACGGCCAAGGTCGCGAGCGTGGCGATGGCCTGGGGCCAGCTCGCGCGCGTGATGGAGCAGCACGGCGCGAGCACGGTGGCCGAGCTCGACCGTCAGATCGTGCTCGAGCTGGCCGAGCGTCTGTGGGTTGTGATGCCCGGCGGCAGCATGCTCCTCTAGGCTGAGGCGGATGAGGCTCGCGCTCCCGGCGGCTGTCGCCGCCATCATGCTCGCGCTCGCGGCCCCCGCGTTCGCGCAGGCGCCGCTGTCCGGGCCCGACGGAACGAGCCTCAACAAGGTGCTCGTGATCGGGACCGACGGCACGCGCTGGGACCTGCTCGACAAGGCCATGAGGTCCGGCAGCGCGCCCAACCTGGCGCGCCTGCGCCGCGAAGGCTTCGGGCGCCCGTCGCTGCTCGACTACGGCCCCAAGACGCTGACGCTCAGCGAGGTGGGCTGGTCGTCGATCGCCAGCGGCGTGTGGGACGACAAGCACGGCATCGACGGCACCAAGCTGAACATGGACCCGGGGCAGGCCACCAAGAACGGCTACCTCGACTTCCTGACGCGGATCGAGAACCAGCGCAAGCGGCTGAGCACGTTCCTCGCGAGCGACTGGGACAACATCGGCCTGCCGCTCAACGGCGGTCCGATCTTCGGCAGCGCGATGGACGCCAACTTCGCGGCCCGCGTCACGTCGGAGACGCTCGAGAACTGGGACAACGGCGACGTGGAGGTCACCGACGCCGCCGCCCGCTACCTGCGCAGCGGCAACCCCGACGCCGGCTTCGTCTACCTCGGCGTGGTCGACGAGTCGGCGCACCTGGTCGGCTCCGCCACCACCGCCTACACCGACGCGATCAAGCGCACCGACTCGCGCATCGGCACGCCTGCTGCGCGCGGTCCGCTCGCGGCCGAGCTACCCGTTCGAGAGCTGGACGATCATCGTCGTCACCGACCACGGCGAGCGGCCGCTGACCGAGCCGTCGATCCTCGCCCACTACGGGAAGACGAAGCTCGAGCTGACCTCGTTCCTGCTCGGGGCCGGCCCCGGCCTCGGCAGCAACGTGCGCAAGCCGAAGGTCGTCGACATCCAGCCGACGGTGCTGCACCAGCTCGGGCTGCGCGTGCCGCGCGCCTGGAAGCTCGACGGGCGCTCGCTGTCGAAGGCGCGGCCGCCCTCGTCGGCCACGGCCCGGCTGCGCGGCCACCGGCTCACCGTTCGCCTGAAGCTGGGCTCCGCGCCGCGCGCGCGCAAGCTGCGCCTGCGGCTGCCCGCGGGACTGCGGGCGACCGCCGCAACGGCGCGCGTGAACGGTGCGCCCGCGACGGCAGGCGCGAAGGGCCGGAACCTCACGGTCCGGGTACGCGGCGGCCACGCGCGCTCGGTCTCGCTCGTGGTGACCACCCGCGGGAGCGGGCGCGGATCGCTGAGCGTGAGCGTGCCGGGCGGCAAGCTCGCGCTGCGGCTGCGTTAGGGCCAGTCGCTCGAACAGCAGCGAGCGGGGCTTGTCGAGATATCCGCGCATATCGAGCAAAACTCGACAAGCCCCACTCCTACCCCTTATTGCTGCCGTCCGGCGCGGTCGCGTCGACGGGCGTGTCGAGTTTCTTCCGGATTGCGGCAGAAACTCGACAAGCCCCACCCCTCATGGCTGCCGTTTCGGTGCCGCCGCTTCCGTCGGCCTGGCAGGCTGAGGCTCTTCGATGAGCACTGCGCTGCCCCGCGACGAGTCCGGCTTCGAGGCGCTGTTCGAGCGCCACCGCGGCGAGCTGCGCGTGCACTGCTATCGCATGCTGGGCTCTTTCGAGGACGCCGAGGACCTCGTCCAGGAGACCTTCCTGCGCGCGTGGCGCGCCCGCGCGCGCTTCGGGGCCGACGGGCGCTTCTCGGTGCGAGCCTGGCTGTACCGGATCGCCACCAACGCGTGCCTCGACGTCCTGCGCGGCCGGCCGCGCCGCCTGCTGGAGGCGCCGGGGCCGCCGGCGGACCCCGACGCCCCGATCCCGCCGCCCTCTGACCTGCCCTGGCTCCAGCCCTATCCCGACCGCCTGCTCGCTCCGGCCGAGGAGCACCCCGACGCCGCCCTGGTCGCGCGCGAGACGATCGAGCTCGCCTTCCTGGCGGCGATCCAGCACCTGCCTCCGCGCCAGCGCGCCGTGCTGATTCTCCGCGACGTGCTCGACTGGCCGGCCAAGGACGTCGCGGTGCTGCTCGACGCGAGCGTCCCGTCCGTCAACAGCGCGCTCCAGCGGGCGCGCGCGACGCTGCGCGAGCAGCTCCCGGAGCGGCGCAGCGAGTGGGTAGCCGCGACGGGGCCGAGCGCCGAGGAGCGCGAGCTGCTGCGCCGCTACGTGGACGCGCACGAGCGCGCCGACGTCGACGGGCTGGCCGAGCTGCTGCGCGCCGACGCGCGCCTCACGATGCCGCCGATCCCGGTCTGGTTCTCGGGCCGCGACGCGATCGTCACCGCCTCGGCGAAGGGCTTCGACCCGGACTTCGGCCGCCTGCGGGCGGTCGTCACGGGGGCGAACCTCCAGCCGGCCGTGGCCTGGTACCTGCTGGCGCCCGGCGAGCCCGGCTACCGGCCGCTCGCCCTCGACGTGCTGCGGCTCGAGGACGGCCTCGTCGCCGAGATCGGGTCCTTCGTCCTCCCAGGCCTGTTCGGCGCGTTCGGCCTACCGATGAGTTTCCCCGCCGACTCTCGTTCCAACTGACATGAGAAAGCTCATCGTGAACACGTTCATGTCGATCGACGGAGTCATGCAGGCGCCGGGCGGCCCCGAGGAGGACCCGACCGGCGGCTTCACGCTCGGCGGCTGGGCCACCACCTTCTTCGACGACGAGATGATGGATCAGATGGCGGAGTCGGGGCCCTACGAGCTGCTGCTCGGCCGCGGCACCTACGAGATCTTCGCCGCGCACTGGCCCTACGACGAGGGCCCGATCGCCGACCACCTCAACACGACGCGCAAGCACGTCGCCTCGCGGACGCTCGAGGCCGTCGAGTGGAGCAACTCCACGCTGATCGAGGGCGACGTCGCGGACTACGTGCGCGAGCTCAAGGGCGAGGACGGTCCCGAGCTGCAGGTCCACGGCAGCCCCGGACTGATCCAGACGCTGCTCGAGCACGACCTGATCGACGAGTACCGGCTCTGGCTCTTCCCGATCGCGCTCGGTGCGGGCAAGCGCTTCTTCGGCGACGGCACGATCCCGGTGGCGCTGAAGCTGACCGAGAGCAAGGTCTCGAAGACCGGTGTGACGATCAACGTCTACGAGCGCGCGGGCGAGATCGACACCGGCTCGTTCGAGTTCGAGGAGCCGACCGAGGCGGAGCTCGAGCGGCGCAGGCGCCTCGAGTCGTAGTATGCGAACATACGTTCGTGCCGTACGTCGAGCTCCACTGCCACTCCGCGTATTCGTTCCTCGACGGCGCGTCGCACCCGGTGGAGCTGGCGGCGGCGGCTGCGCAGCAGGGCCATGAAGCGCTCGCGCTGACCGACCACGACGGGCTGCACGGCGCCATGGAGATGGCGCAGGCGCTCAAGCCGCTCGGGGTGCGCTCGATCACCGGCGCCGAGCTGACGATCGACGACGGCACCCACCTGACGCTCCTGTGCCAGACGCGCGAGGGCTACCGGAACCTCTGCCGCCTGATCACCGCCGCCCACTGGCCGACGCGGCGCTGGGCGCGCGAGGGCTGGTCGGAGCCGGTGGCGCAGGTCACCCAGGGCCTGCGCCCGGCCCAGGACCCGCTCGACGGCGAGCCGAGCGTGACGCTGGCCGACGTGGAGCGCCACGCCGGGGGGCTCGTCTGCCTGTCGGGCTGCGCCCGCGACGGTGCGGTGGCCGCGCGCATCGAGCGCGGCGACCACCCCGAGGCCGCGGCGGTGGCCCGGCGCCTGCTGGCCGCCTTCGGCCCCGACCGCTTCCGCGTCGAGCTCCAGCGGCCCTACTGGCGCCACGACCGCCGCCGCAACAAGCTGCTCGCCGAGCTGGCCGAGCGCCTGGGCGTGCCCTGCGTCGCCACCGGCAACGTGCACGTGCACTCCCGCGAGCGGACGGCGCTCCAGGACGCGATGGTGGCGGTGCGGCTCGGCGCGACGCTCGACGAGACCGAGCCCAGCCGGCGCGGCAACTCCTCGCACGTGCTGACCCCGCCCGAGCGGATGGAGGGGCGCTTCCGCGACCACCCCGACGCGGTTGCGGAGAGCGGCCGTCTGGCCGAGCGGCTGAGCTTCGACCTGACCGAGGACCTCGGCTACCGCTACCCCGGGTCGGAGGACCCCGACGCCGACCGCAAGCTGGCCGAGCTGTGCTGGAGCCGCTACGGGGAGCGCTACCCGAACGCCGACGCGCATGGGCGGCTCGAGGAGGAGCTGCGGGTGATCCGCCACCTGGGCCTGTCGGGCTTCTTCCTGCTGCACCGCGACATGCTCGAGCTGGCGCGCGAGGTCGCCTGCGAGGTGCGCGGGCCGGAGACGGCCAGGCGGCTGCTGCCGCCCGGGCGCGGGCGCGGCTCGAGCGTGTCCTCGATCGTCTGCTACCTCACCGGCCTCTCCCACATCGACCCGATCGAGAACGAGCTCTGCCTCGGGCGCTTCCTCAACGAGGAGCTGACCGCGCTGCCCGACATCGACCTCGACTTCCCGCGCGACATCCGCGACGTGCTGATCCCGCGCGTGCACGACCGCTACGGGCGCGACCGCTGCGCGCTCGTCGCCGCCTTCGCGACCTTCCAGGTGCGCTCGGCGGTGCGCGACTTCGCCAAGGCGCTCGGCCTGCCGCCGGGCGAGATCGAGCGGCTGGCGCGCGCGGTCGACCCCTGGAAGGACCGCAACGACATCTCTGAAGAGGTTCCCTCCGCGCCCGGCCAAGCCGGGCGCCTCGGGCCAGACGTCCCGCGCGGCGGCTCGCCCCGCTGGGACGCTCTGATCAAGCTCGCCCGCGACGCCTGGGGGCTGCCCCGCCACCAGTCCCAGCACCCGGGCGGGATGGTCATCTCGACGCAGCCGCTGATCGACCTCTGCCCGGTGCAGCCCGCGTCGATGGAGGGGCGCCAGATGGTGCAGTGGGACAAGGACTCCTGCGGCGACGCCGGCTTCCTCAAGATCGACCTGCTCGGGCTGGGGATGCTGTCGGCGGTGGAGCGCTGCGTGGACGAGATCGCGCGCGTGCGCGGCGAGAGCATCGACCTGTCGCGCATCCCCTACGACGACGAGCGGGTCTACGCCCGCATCCGCGAGGCGGAGACGATGGGGGTGTTCCAGATCGAGTCGCGCGCCCAGATGCAGATGCTCAAGCGCACCCGGCCGGAGAACCTCGACGACCTCACCGTCCAGGTGGCGCTGGTGCGGCCCGGGCCGATCCAGGGCGGCGCGGTGCACCCCTACATCGAGCGGCGCAAGGCGCTGCGCGCCGACCCGGGCTACGAGATCCCCTACGAGCATCCGTCGCTCGAGCCGGTGCTGCGCGACACGCTCGGCGCGATCGTCTTCCAGGACCAGGTGCTGGAGGTGGCCACCGCCTTCGCCGGCTTCAGCATGGGGGAGGCCGAGGGGCTGCGCCGTGCGATGAGCCGCAAGCGCTCGGAGGCTGCCATCCGCGCCTACGAGCAGAAGTTCGTGGACGGTGCGGTGGAGCGCGGGGCGGCCGTGGAGGTCGCCGAGCGGGTCTGGAGCCAGATCGTCGGCTTCTCCGGCTTCGGCTTCCCCAAGGCCCACTCGGCAGCCTTCGGGCTGCTCGCCTACCAGTCGACCTGGCTGCGCGTGCACTACCACCCGGAGTTCCTCTGCTCGCTGCTGAACGAGCAGCCGATGGGCTTCTACCCGCCCGACTCGCTGGTCCACGAGGCCCAGCGCATGGGTGTGGAGGTGCTGCCGCCCTGCGTGGCGTCGAGCGCGTCGGCCTGCCGCGTGGAGGCGGCCGCAGTCCGCATGGGCTTGGGCTACGTGAACGGGGTGCGCGAGCAGGAGGTCAGGGCGCTCGTGGCCGAGCGCGACGAGGGCGGCGCCTGGCGCTCGCTCGGCGACCTGGCGGCGCGCTCGGGCGCCTCGGCCGAGACGCTCGGGAAGCTGGCCTGGGCGGGGGCCTGCGACGCGCTCGCCGACGGCCCGGTCGAGGGCCGCCGTCGCCAGGCGCTCTGGCAGCTGGGCGTGGCGGTGCCCGGCGTGCCGGTGGCCGAGGGGACCCAGCTGGCGCTGCCGCTCGACCCGCACGCCGGGCCGGAGCTGCGCGCGCTGTCCGCCTGGGAGCGGATGCTCGCCGACTACGGCTCGACCGGCGTGACGCTGCGCGAGCACCCGCTGCAGCTGATGCGGCCCGGCCTGCCGGCCGATCTCCGCACGAGCGCACAGCTCGAGCAGGACGGCGACGGCCGCCGGGTGCGCGTCGCCGGGCTGGTCGTGGCCCGCCAGCGGCCGGCGACCGCCAAGGGCGTCACGTTCATGCTGCTCGAGGACGAGCTGGGGACGATCAACCTGATCGTGCCGCCGCCGATCCAGGAGCGCTTCCGCCTGGCGGTGCGAGCGGAGCCGCTGGTGCTGGCGACCGGCCGCCTCGAGCGCCGCGAGGGGACGACCAACGTCCTCGTCGACCACATCGAGCGGCTGGAGCGCCCCGACCTGCCGAGCGCGAAGGTGAAGCACATCGAGCCGCGCAGGGCGTGGAGTACCGAGGGCCTGAAGCACCCGGCTCGGCCGGGTGCGCAAGGAGCGGTATCAGAGGAGGAGGCCGACCTGCGCGCGGTCGCCCCGGTCGGGCACAGCTTCGGCAGGCGCGGCCGCTAGCGCGGGAGCGGCTGCCAGTCGACCGAGAAGTCGATCCCCGGGGCGTCGAAGGCGATCGGCCGCCGCTTGCCGGTGCGGGCGTCCATCATCCCCAGCCTGTTCGACCGGCGGAAGAGGATGAACCGGCCGTCGGGCGACCAGGCGAGCTCGTAGGAGCCGTGCCTGCGCAGCAGCCGACCGGCCCCGTCGGCCCCGACCCGCTTGCGGCGGATGCCGCCTCTGCTGACGTAGGCGATAGTGCGCCCGCCCGGCGCCCAGTTCGGGCTGCCGCTGTTGACCGCGACGCGGCGTGGCTCACCGCCCTGGCGCATGACGAAGACCGATGCGCGCAGCGCGCACTCGGCGCCGTCGCCGCTGGTCCAGTACGCGCGCTCGCGCTCGAAGGCGATCTCGCCGCGGACCGACCAGTCGGGGTTGTCCGCGCGGCGCGTCAGCAGGGTGAGTCCGCTGCCGTCGGCGTTCACGGTGTACAGGTCCCGGAACAGGCAGTCCTGCTCGTCTCGAGCGTCGACGCTGAACGCGAGCCGCTGCCCGTCGGGCGACCAGGCCGGCCGGAAGCCGTTCACGCCGGGCACCTGATGGAGGCCGGTGCCGTCGGCGTTGACGATCCAGAGCTGGGGCACCGTGCCCCGGATCGAGCTGAACGCCAGCCGCGTCCCGTCCGGGGACCACGACGGCGCGTCGACGAAGCACGTGTCCCAGGGCGGCTGTGGCGGGCCGGGCGGGCAGGGGAGGGCAGCGCGCGCAACCCGCCGCCGTCCGGGCGCCCGACATAGATGGTGTCGCTGGTCGAGTCGGCGTTGGCTGCGACGGCTAGCAGGCCGTTGCGGCCGGGGAAGCTCGCGGCTGCAGGAGCCGCCGTGACCAGGACGAGCACGAGGGCAAGGAACGCGGTGCGAGCTCGCATGCCGTGAAAAACCTTGCGCGGTCCCGAAGTTGCGCATCGGCTAGGCTCGCGCGCCGTGAGCCTCGCACTGGTCCTCGCGGTGGTCGGCGCCGCCCTGCCGAGTCAGTACACGATCCCCGGCGACGGCGTCTTCCCCGAGGGCGTCTCGCTGCGTCCCGGGACCGACCAGTTCTTCGTCTCCTCGACCGGGAACGGCACGATCTACCGCGGGACGCTCGGCAAGCCGCGCCTCAAGGTGTTCCTCCCGCCCGGCGGGAACGGCCGGGTCCTCGCCAACGGGCTGCGCGCCGGGCGCGAGCACATTGTCGTGGCCGGGAGCGTGACCGGGTTCGTCTTCGTCTACGACTACCGCGGCAGGCTGGTGCGGCGCTTCGCGACCGGCTCCGGGGGCCTGATCAACGACGTGGCGCTCGCCCGAAACGGCGACGCCTACGTCACCGACTCGATGCGTGGCCTGCTGTTCCGGATCAAGGCCAAGGCGCTGTCGAAGCGCACCGTCCAAGACCACGCGCATCGGCCCGTTCGTGCGGCTCGCGAACACGCCCGTGGGGCAGTACTCGAACGGCGTCGTCACCGCCGGCGACCGCTACGCGCTGGTGGTCGGCACGGCCAGCGGCGTGCTCGCGCGCGTGGACCTGAAGACCAAGCGGGTCAGAGCGGTCGCGAACCTGGAGCTCCCCGCCGGCGACGGCATGGCCCGCACCGGCCACACGCTCTACGTCGTCAACTCGGCGTCGAAGGTGAGTCAGGTGAAGCTGTCGCGCGACTGGCTGCGCGGCACGATCGTGCGCGACATCACCAGCCCGAGCTTCCACTTCCCGACGACCGTCCAGATCGCCGGCAGTCGCCTGCTGGTCGTCAACTCGCAGTTCGACAACCGCGGCAAGACGCCGGAGCTGCCGTTCACGGTGGCGGCGGTTCGGCTTCCTTAGTTCGCTTCAGCCAGTCGCCCAGCTGCTGGCCGACCTCGGCCACCGACGAGCCGGCCGCCTGGATCGCGCCGCCGATGCGGTCGGTGTAGTAGGGAATCGTCGCCTCGGCCTCCTCGCGCGCCGACGGCTCCTCGCCCGTGCGCAGGTAGTCGCCCCTGACCATGCGGTCGTAGTCGCCCTCGCGCACCCAGTCGAGCAGCATCTTGACCCGCCGCACCGGCATCGGGTGGGTGAGGCGCAGGTCCTGGAGCAGCTTGGTGATGCGCTCCAGCCCCGAGCCACCGTCCGAGTACTCCATGCCCTGGGCGATGAACGCGTCGAGGCTGAGCTCGTCCGCCGCCTCGCCGGCCGACATCACCATCAGGGCGCGGCAGACCTCCTGGGGGTCGCGCGTCACCAGTGCGGCGGCGCGGTCGCACGACAGCTCCGCGGCGCGCGACCACTCGAGCAGCGCCATCTGGATCGCGAGCAGCGGCAGCCCGGCGAGGATCGGCAGCCGGACCGAGCTGCCCAGCCGCAGCAGGATCAGCAGCGCCTCCTGGTAGAGCACGTGGTCGGAGTGGATGTGGGCGGCCTCGTGGGCCAGCACGACGCGCCGGCCGTCGTCGCCGAGCAGGCGCACGAGCTCCGAGTTGACGACCACGATCGGCTTGTCCGTCCCGATCGCGAACGCGTTGGCGAAGGGGTACTGGGTGATGTAGAGGTCGGGCACGCGCTCCATGTCGAGCGTGTTGTAGACCTGCCGCTGGAGCACCCAGATGCCGGGCAGCTGGTGCTCGCCGATCTTCACCGCCGAGCCGAGCGCCACCGTCCGCAGCGCGCGCTCGTAGCCGAGCGCGATCAGCCGCCGGACCACCTCGTCGAGGTAGGGCACCTTCGCGAGCGCCGCGGTCGCCGCCCGGTCGGCGGGGTGCTGGTAGGCGCGCGGCGAGATGCCATCGAGCTTCCAGGCCATCTCGGGAACGGACACCCAGCCACCTTAGTACGGTGCGAGCGTGGCCGGGAAGATCCGCGTGGGCACGTCGAGCTGGGCCGATCCGGGCTTCGTCAAGGAGTGGTACCCGCCCCGGATGACCGCGCGCGAGCGGCTGCCCTGGTACGCCGAGCGCTTCGAGTACGTGGAGCTGAACTCGAGCTTCTACGCCGTCCCGGACCGCAACACCGTCCACAAGTGGGTGGAGGAGACCCCGGAGGGCTTCGTCTTCGACGTGAAGGCGCACAGGCTGCTGTCGCGCCACTCGGCCCAGATCGAGTCGCTGCCGCCGGAGCTGCGCGAGCAGGCGCAGGTGAGCGCGCGCGGGCGCGTGGCGCTGACGCCCGAGCTCGAGACCGCGCTCGCGCGCCGGCTAGTGGAGGAGACCGCGCCGCTCGCCGATGCGGGCAAGCTCGGCGCCTACCTGGTCCAGCTGACGCCCGCCTTCAGCCCGGCGAAGCACTCGCTGGGCGAGCTCGACGGCCTGATCGACACCCTGAAGCCTTTCCGCGTGGCCGTCGAGCTGCGCAACCGCAACTGGCTGCGCGACGAGCGGCGCGACGACACCCTGCGCTGGTTCGCCGACCACGGGGTCGCCTTCGTGGCGGTCGACGCCCCACCGGACGAGCACTTCTCGATCATGCCCTCGGACTTCGACGCGGTCACGACCGACGACCTCGCGTTCATCCGGCTCCACGGGCGCAACACGGACGGCTACCTGAAGGGCAAGTCGGTGGCCGAGCGCTTCGCCTGGCGCTACGAGGACGACGAGCTGGAGGAGATCGCCGGGCGCGCGCGCTCGCTGGCCGAGCAGGCCCGCGACGTGCACGTGGCCTTCAACAACAACCGCGGCGACGACGCGCCAACGGCGGCGCAGCGCTTTCGGGCCCTGCTGGGCCAGGCGCCCGCGGGTGAGGAGCAGCTGCGCCTCTAGCCGCGGCGCAGCTCGAACCAGACGCGCGTCTGGTCGTCGCTCTGGTTCACGCCCCAGCGATGCGCGAGACGCTCGACGAGGAACAGGCCCCAGCCACTCTCGTCGGTGCCCGGCTCGGGAGTGGAGGCCGGGTCGAAGCCCGGGCCCCCGTCGGTGACCTCGGTGAGCACCGCGGAGCGGCCGACGAGCACCTTGAGGACGACCGTCTCCGACCGCGCGTGCCTGACGCTGTTCGAGACCAGCTCGGTGACGAGCAGGCGCAGCGTCTCCATCAGCGGCGGGTCGATGTCGGCGCGCAGCTTCGACAGCGCTCGGCGAGCCCGCGCAGCGGCCTCCGGGCCCCCGTGCAGGCGCAGGCTCAAGCCGTCATCGACGCTGCTGGCGCTAGAGCTCACGAGCCACCCCCTGGCAGGCTCGACGGTTTCCGTCTTCGAAGCGATGCCGCGTTCTCCCGATCCGCGTAAAGGTCCAACTGACCCCGATGTACCCAGACCGTATGGTCGCCCAACATCGAATTGGGCATGCGGGTACCGTCTTGCACCCTTACTGGGTACCCGTCAGGGCGTGACTCTGAGCACGAGCACCGCGATGTCGTCGCGCGGCTGGCCATTCTGGGCGGCCACGGCCGCGTCCTCGATCCGCGCCGCGATCGCGTCCGCACCGGCTCCGGCGCAGGTGCCGACCAGCGCCGCGAGCCCCTCCTCGTCGAGCGGCGTGTTGGGGCCGCGGCCCTCGATCACGCCGTCGGTGTAGAAGACCAGCGCGTCGCCGGGCCCGAGCGCCAGCGAGCGGTCCTCGAAGCTCGGGTCGGGCAGCACTCCGACCAGCGTTCCGGGCTCTCCGACCGCCTGGACGGTCCCGTCGGCGCGCAGCAGCAGCGGCAGCGGGTGCCCTCCGCTGGCGAAGCCGATGCGCGCGCCCTCGGCGAGCGGCTCCAGGTAGGCGTAGGCGACGGTGCAGAAGCGGCGGTCGTCGCGCTGGCGCAGCAGGGCCTCGTTGAGCAGGCCGAGGCTGCGGCTCGGCAGGCGCTCCCGCATCGCCGCGGCGCGCAGCGTGTAGCGCGCCAGCGCGGTCACGGCGGCGGCGTCGGGGCCCTTGCCGCAGACGTCGCCCATCACGACCGTCCAGCCGCGCCCGCCCGACTCGAACAGGTCGTAGAAGTCGCCGCCGACCTCGTTGCCCTCGCCGGTCGGCCGGAAGCGGGCGGCCGCCTCGATCCCCGGGATGTCGGGCAGCTCGGACGGGAGCAGGCTCTGCTGCAGCGTGCGCGCGATGTAGGCGCGCTCCGAGAACAGGCGCGCGTTGTCGACCGCCGTCGCGCAGCGCCGCGCGAGCTCCTCGGCCAGCTCCAGGTCCTGCTCGTCGAAACGGCGGCCGGACTGGTCGGTGGCGAGCGTGAGCGTCCCGATCGTCCCTCCGCGGGCGTTCATCGGCACGATCAGCACGGAGCGCATCCCGAACGCCCTCACGTGCTCGGCGCGGGCGCGCTCGTCGTCGGTGCTGGGCTGGAGCCGCGGGACGTCCGGATAGAGCTCGGACTCGCCGGTCCGGAGCACGTTCGCCACGCCGCGCGGAGCGTCGTGGCGGGTGGGCATCTGGCGATCGAGCTCCTGCGCCCGCATCACGCTCTCGGGGTCGCGGTGGGCGATCGCGACGAGCTCGATCCCGGAGTCGCCGGGCATGTGGACGGCCACCCAGTCGGCGATCTCGGGGACGGCGAGGGCGGCCACCTGGCCGAGCACGTCGACGTGGTCGAGCGTCTCGGCGAGCACGGAGGCGCTGTCGGCCAGGAAGCGCTGGGCCCGCTCGGCGCGCTTGTGCGTGGTGATGTCCTCGATGACGTTGATCGCCATCGTCACGAAGCCGTCCTCGTCGCGGATCGGGGTCGCCTTGACGGCGGACCAGCGCTCCTCGCCGGTGGCGCGCAGGCGGAACCGGACCACGTCGACCGCCTCCTCCTCGCCGGCCAGGGCCCTGCGGCCCGGGAGCTTCGTGATGTCGATCGGCTCGCCGCCCTCGTCGAGGATCTCGAAGCGGTCCTCGATCCACGAGCCGGCCGCCGACTGGAGCTCCTCGAACGACTCGAAGCCGAGCAGCTCGAGCGCCGCGTCGTTGGCGAACAGCAGCCGGCCGTCGGGCGCCTGCGCAGTGACGGCGTCGGCGACGCCGCTGAGGATCGCGTGCAGCTGGTCGCGCGCCTGGGTGGCGTCGAGGCGCGACCGCTCGCGCTCCTCGTCCGCCTGGCGGCGATGGGTGATGTCGCGCACCGTGCCCGTGAACATGGGCGGCTCGGCGCCGGCGACCAGGTTGATCGACAGCTCCACAGGAAACTCGCTGCCGTCCGCGCGCATCCCCGTCAGCTCGACCCGCCTGCCCAGCAGGGTCCCCTCGCGCGTCGCGACGAAGCGCTTGATCGCGTCCCTGTGTGGCTGGCGCAGGCTGGGCGGCACGACGAGCTCGGCGAGCTCCGCGCCGACGGCGTGCTCGGCCGTGTGACCGAACATCCGCTCGGCGGCGTGGTTGAACTCGACCACGCGCCCCTCGTGGTCGATGGTGATGATCGCGTCGAGCGAGGAGGTGAACACCGCGGTCTTGCGCGCCTCGCTCTGGCGGACCGCCTCGGCGGCGGCCACGCCCTCCGCGAACTCGCCGATCAGCGACCCGAGCGCGTCGGTCAGCACGAGCAGCTCCGGATCGGGCTCGCGCACCTCGCGGACGAACAGCTCGATCACGGCGACGCAGCGGCCGCCCTCGCGGATCGGGAACGCCATCGCGCCGCGCAGCCCCACCGAGCGGGCCGAGTCCGCCCGCGTGAACTTGTCCGACTCGAGCACGTCCGCGAACCAGGCGGGCAGCCCCGTCTCCCAGACCGTGCCGGGCAGCCCGAAGCCGTGTCCCATCACGAGCTCGCGGGTGGCCTGCTCGAACTCGGGCGCCTCGAACCCGGGGCGCATCCAGGTGGCCGTGACGCGCAGCGCCGCCCCGCCGCGCAGCTCCCACAGGTGCCCGACGTCCCAGCCCATCGGCTCGGCGATCGCCTCCAGCAGCTGCGGGCCGGCCGACTCGAGCGAGTCCGCGTCGGCCAGCACGCGGGCGACCCCGTACTGGACCGACAGGTGGGCGGTGTCGCGCTCGCGGTCGGAGCGCAGCCGGGCGATGCCGACGGCCAGGCCGCTGACGAGGCCGACCGCCGCCAGCCGGATCAGCTGGTCGGCGGAGCCGAACTCATCGGTGGTCAGGCTGAGCGGGATCGCGACGCCGACCGCGAACAGCGCGACGATCGCTGTGTGGCTCGGGCTGGCGCCGAACGCCGCCACGACGGGTCCGATCAGCAGCAGCTCGACGAGGACGGTCTGCCTGCCCACGGCGAGGTCCACCGCCGCGACCGCGCAGACGGCGACGAGCGACAGCAGGAAAACCCCCCGGCCGTCGCGTACTCCTCCCGTTTGGGTATGCGAGCCCAACCTCTACGGAGACTACTTCCGCGCAATCGGTTCGCCTATATACATCGCTGCGAATGCACGATTTCGACCGTGATCCGGAGGGTGTTGTGCGCGTGCGGGCGGCGAACCCGTCGGCGCTCACCCTCGACGGGACGAACACCTACGTGGTCGGCGGCTGGGTCGTCGACCCCGGGCCCGCCGACGACGACCACCTCGAGGCCGTGCGGGCGGCGGCACTCGACGGCGTCGAGGGCGTCGTGCTCACCCACGGGCACGCCGACCACGCCGAGGGCGCCGACCTGCTCGGCGCCCCCGTGCATCGGCCGGGGGAGGGGGAGACGGCCGGCCCGTTCAGCGCGCTGGCGACGCCAGGGCATTCAGCCGACAGCGTCTGCCTGGTCTGGCGCGAGCAGGTCTGCTTCACGGGCGACACGGTGCTCGGCAGCGGCAGCGTCTTCATCGCGCCCGGCGAGGGCTCCCTGTCCGAGTACCTGGACTCGCTGCGACGGCTGCGGGCGCTGCCGCTCGAGGTGCTGTGCCCGGGCCACGGGCCCTACGTCTGGGACCCCGCCGCGAAGCTCGACGAGTACGTGGCGCACCGCCTCGAGCGCGAGCGGCGCCTGACCGACGCGCTCGACGCGGGATTGCGCACGCGCGACGAGCTGCTCGACTCGGCGTGGTCGGACGCACCGGCCGAGCTGCGCTACTTCGCCGGGCTGTCGCTCGCCTCCCACCTCGAGAAGCTCGAGCAGGAGGGGCGGCTGCCCGAGGGCGTCGAGCGCTAGCCGCCCGGCGGGCGGTAGCCGACCGACTTCTGGGCGGCGGCGTCGACCTCCTCCGGGGTCAGCAGCACCGTCGTCCTGGTCACGGCGCCGCCGGCGGCGTTCACCGAGATCGCGACTGCGGCCGCGCTGATCGTTGTCCGGAACGTCTCGCGAGCACGTAAGCGTCGCTCTCGCCGAAGCCGAAGTAGAAGCCCTCGAGACTGCCCGCCGACGCTCTCGAGTGCCGCTCCGACCGCATCCCTGCGGCTCGAGCCGCCTGCGGACTGGAGTCCCTTGACCCCCTCGCTCGTGTATGAGGCCTGGATCAGGTATTTGGGCATGCGCGCACACTCTCACCCGGCCGCGCCGAAGGCAACGGCCCGGCGGCGTACCATCCGAGGCGTGCGCGCCCTGGTGACCCTGGCCGCGCTGTCCGCCCTGATCAGCCTCGCGATCCCCGGATGCGGCGGTGGCTCCTCGAACGACGATGCGTCGTCTCGGACAAGGCCGCGACGGCGCCCGAAGCAGAAGCCCCAGGGTGCGGAGCCCGCCGAGCACACGCCCGAGGGCTGCCTCGGCAAGGCGGGTGCGGACGCGATGTCGAGGCCCTCGCCGCGCGTCTGGCGGGGCGACGTCAGCAACGGCGGCTATGCGATCACGATCCGGCGGTTCGGGTCGCCGGCGGCCGCCCACAGCGCGGTCGAGGCGGCGGACGTCGTCGCCTACCAGTCGAACTTCTTCGGCGTGTTCGGGCCCACGCAGGATCTCGACGACGGGTCGACCGCCAAGGTCGCCCGCTGCCTCGGGACCCTCTAGCCGCTCGCCTTGCGCACGGCCTCGAGCGCCGCCTCGACCGTCAGATAGGTCTGCCAGCGCGTGATCAGGCCGTCCTGCCAGCGCACCGCCCAGACGATCTCGGCCTCGACGTCCAGGCCGATCCGGGCCCGGCCCTGGTGGAGGGCGACCGTCATCACCCATTCGTCGTCGAGCGCGTAGATGCTGGCGCGGGGTGAGCGCGAAGCGCTCCCATTGGAGCGGCCAGTCGAGCAGCGCGTCGAGCATTCCCTCGCGCCCGTGGTAGGTGCGCGCGTCCGGCACCTCCGGCGCCTGGGTGATGACCACGTCCGGGTCGGCGTGGGCGAGGATCGACTCGACGTCCCCGGTCAGGTAGGCGCAGACGAACTCGAGCTGGAGCGCCGCCTGGCTCTCGGGCATGGCCGGGTCGATCGCGGCGGCCCAGGCCTTGCGGGGCGAGAGCTGCACCTCCGTCAGCAGGAACTGGCGGGCCTGCTCGATGCGCGAGTCGGGCACACGGGCGACGATACTCCGACGGTGGATCGGTTCGAGATCGCGGAGGACGACCCGCGCACGGACGACGTGAGCGCGCTGTTGGGGCGCCACCTGGCGTTCGCGCGGGCCACGACGCGGCCCGAGGACGTCTTCGCGCTCGACGTGGACCGGCTGGTGGATCCGGCGGTCACGTTCTTCAGCCTGCGGGCGGACGGCGCGGTGCTCGGCGTGGGCGCGCTGAAGCGGATCGACGACGGGCACGCGGAGGTCAAGTCGATGCACACGGTGCAGGAGGCGCGCGGCCGTGGGGTCGGGCGAGCCCTGGTGGAGCACCTGATCGAGGTCGCGCGCGAGCGCGGCTACCGGCGGGTGAGCCTGGAGACCGGGTCGGGTCCGGCGTTCGCACCGGCGCGGCGGCTGTACTCGAGCGCGGGCTTCGAGCCCTGCGAGGCGTTCGGGGACTACCGGCCGAGCCCGAACAGCTCGTACATGACGCTCGAGCTCTAGCCCCGGGCCAGGGCCTCGGAGAACTCCCGGTTCTCCTCCTCGGTGACCGGCCGCTCCTGCTCGTCGGAGTCGACGAACGTCAGCTCGTGGCGGACTCCCGCCGGCTCACCCTCGGCGGGAGGGCCGACCCGCTCGGAGAGCAGGGCGTCCCAGGCCTCGCTCGCCCAGGCCGCCGCCTTGGCCGGCGTCTCGAGGTCCTGGTAGCTGATCTGCTGGTCGAACCGGTCGAAGAGCCGCACGCGGTAGGGCATCTCGACGGTCACGATACCCGGGCGACGGCCCACGCGCCCGCGCGCAGTCCCGACTCGATCGCGCCGTCGATGAAACCGGCCCACCCGTTGGCCAGGTCCGAGCCGGCGAGGATGACGTCGCCCTCGGGTCTGCGCATGGCCGCGTGGTGGTGCTCGTACCAGCCCGGGCGGTGGATGGCCCAGGTGCCGCGCGAGAACTCGTCGCCGAGCCAGTCGTGCGCCGTGGCGTCCACGACCTCGTAGCCGGGCAGGATCTCGTCGAGGCTGGCCTGCATGGCGGGCAGGTCGGCCGGGTCGCAGCGCTCGGCCTCGCCGCCGAAGCCGATCATCAGCTGCGTCCCGTCGCCCACCAGCACCTCGCTGTCCAGGTAGCCGAACGGATGGCGGAAGCGGATCGAGTTCTGCATCACGTCCTCGCCTCGCGCGTGGATCATCACCTTGACGCCGCGGCTGGCCTGGCCGAGCTCGATCGCGCGGCGCTTGTCCTCCGGGAGCTCGGGGCTGAACTCGATCCCGCCGAGGGCGTTCAGGGCGACGGCGACGATCGCGGCGCCCGCCGTGAACGTCTCGCCGTCACGCGTGTGGACCTCCACCTGCCCGTCGTGGCTCGCCACCGCCGCGACCGGGGTGGCCAGCCGCCGCTCGAAATCGGCGGCGTCCGCGATCGCGGCCAGCAGGGCGCCGGTGCCCTCCGCGATCGTCACGCGACCTCCGGTGAACTGGGCGAGCTCGAGGCTGTAGCCCGACAGCGCGTGCCAGCGCAGGATCGACACCGCCCCGGCCTCCGTGAGCGGCCCGTGTGCGACCGACTCGAGCTCGGCCGCCAGCACGTCGCGCTCCTCCTCGTCGAGGTCGAGCTGCTCGATCCGCTCGGCGATCGTGAGCCGGTCGAAGCGCGCGAGCTCGTCCAGCGCCGTCAGCGGCGCGTGGGGCTGCGGCAGCGCCTCCCGAACGCCCTCGACGAAGCGATCCCAGCCGCGGCGCGCGATCGCGTCCCGCTCCTCGATCGTGCCCGTGCGGCGCTCGTCGCCGACGTGCCAGTGGGCGCGTCCGGCGTTGTCGCCGAGCGTGACCGAGAGCCCCGCCCGGGTCAGCTCGGAGAACGTGTGCGGCTGGTGCCAGTGCACCCAGGCTCCGCCGTACTCGATCTCAAAGCCCTGCCACTCGGTGCTCCAGGTGCGACCCCCGAGCCGGTCGCGGGCCTCCAGCAGCAGCGTCCGGCGGCCTCGCAGAGCGCACTCGCGGGCGGCGGTCACGCCTGCGAAGCCTCCACCGACCACGATCACGTCATAGCGCTCGGCCATCGAGAGGTGTACAAATGTACTTCACGGATGTACCAGAGCGGCAAGCGGACGAACCCTCGCCGAGGCGAGATCCTCGAAGCCACGCTCCGCGTGATCGGCGAGAGCGGCGTCAACGGCGTCACCCACCGCGCCGTCGCGCAGGAGGCGGACGTCGCGCTGGCCTCGACGACGTACTACTTCGACTCCAAGGACGCTCTCGTCGAAGAGGCCCTGGAGCAGATGATCTTCCGCTCGATCGAGGACGTGCGCCGCTTCACCGCCTGCTCGGGCCCGATCGACCAGGACGAGCTGATCGACCGCATCGTGGGGTTCGCCGACGCGCAGATCAACGACCCGCTCGCCTTCCTCACCGCGCAGTACGAGCTGATGCTCGAGGCCGGCCGGCGCGAGCACCTGCACCCGCTCCTCCGGCGCTGGACGGTCGCCTACATGGACGGCTTCAACCACCTGGTCCAGAGCGCCGGGCTGCCCCAGCCCGTGGCGACGGCCGAGCTGATCACGAACTTCGTCGAGGGAGCGCTGCTGAACCACGTCGCGACGCCCAGCGACGACTTTCTCGAGGCGCGCTTCCGGCCCTTGCTGACCGACCTGGTCCGAGCCTTAGACTCCGGACTGCCCAAGCATGCGCCTGAGGGAGGGCTGAGCCACGCATCCCAAGGATCAATCCGGTATCAGCCGCCGCCAGTTCGCCCGCGGAGCCGTGGGCGCGGCGGCGGGCGCGGGGGTCGTCGCCGGGTTGGCGGCCTGCGAGAACACGACCACTCCGGTCGGCGCCGACGCCGCCGGCGCCAGCGGCCCGTCGGCCGAGCTCGTCGTCCAGAAGCCGACCGGTCCGGGCGGGCTGCCGCTGCCGCGCACGGACAACTCGGTCACCTGGGCGATCACGGACGAGAACAAGCCGATCAAGGACGGCGTCAAGCCCGAGCCCGGCCCGCTGCGGATCTACAACTACGCCGACTACCTCGACCCGGCCACCATCAAGCGCTTCCAGAAGCAGTTCTCGACCAAGGTCGAGATCGCGACCTACAACTCGTCCGACGAGGCGGTCGCGAAGCTCTCGTCGGGCGCGGTCGACTTCGACCTGATCATCGGGCTGACCGGGTGCGAACATCGTCGACCTGATCGCGCACAAGCTGTTGCTCCCGCTCACCCGCTCGTACCTGCCCAACCTCGAGAAGAACGTGTGGGCGCCGCTGGTGGACCCGTTCTACGACCGCGACAGCCACTACACGATCCCGTACGTCGTCTGGATGGACGGCATCGGGTGGCGCAACGACAAGGTCAAGGAGGACATCGCCGGCATGGATGTCCCCTGGGACATCTTCTGGCACGCCCAGGCCTACCGCGGCAAGGTCGGGATCCTCGACGACCGGCGCGACGCGCTCAGCATGCCGATGCAGCGCGACGGGATGCAGAAGGGGGTCCGCGCCCGAGCTCAACACCGAGGAAGAGGACGTCGTCAACAAGGCCCAGGAGCGACCTCTCCGAGCTCAGCGGGATCTGCAACCCCAAGGTCACGATCACCGACTACCAGACGCTGCCCGAGGGCAAGACGGTCCTGCACCAGTCGTGGTCGGGCGACCTGCTGTCGGCGGCCTTCTACTACCTGCCCGAAGGGCGTCAACGCCGACGTGCTGTCGTTCTGGGGGCCCGACGAGAACGGCGTCGTGCAGAACGACTTCTTCTGCGTCGGGAAGACGACGAAGCGACCCGTGCTCGCGCACACGTTCATCAACTTCATGCTCGACGAGAAGAACGCCTATGACAACTTCGTCAACTTCACCGGCTACACGCCGCCGCAGAACGGGATCGACGCCGAGACGCTGATCAAGCAGGACCTGATCCCGAAGACCCTCGAGGAAGCCGTCGTGCGGCCGGACCAGTTCGCGGCCAACCAGGAGCTGCTCCAGCTGAGCGTCACGGGCCAGCGCTTCTGGGACGACGCCTGGTCGAAGTTCAAGGCCGGTTGATGGGCTCGCGCTGGACCTGGCGCCTGGTGGCCCTCCCGGGCGTCGTCTGGCTGTCGATCTTCTTCCTGTGCGCGTTCTACGCCGTGCTGGCGGTGGCGTTCGGCAACCAGGACACGCTGTCCCAGCCGGTGCCGCACTGGAACCCGCTGGACTGGAACGTGGGCTACGTCGTCGACATGTTCGACAACCTCTTCCACGGCGGGCCCTTCTGGACCGTCTCGCTGCGCACGATCGAGTTCGTCGCGATCGCGGTGGTGCTCTCGCTGCTGGTCGGATACCCGGTCGCGTACTTCACGGCCCGTCACGCCGGGCGCTGGAAGGGACTGATCCTGCTCGCCCTGATCCTCCCGCTCTGGATCAACTACCTGATGCGGATGCTGGCGTGGATCAACCTGCTCGCTCCGGACGGGATCGGCTCGCGGTTCCTCCACAACGTCGGAATCGAGTGGCTGTTCCTCCAGCTCGGGCTGCTCGCAGAGCCGGGTGGCTGGCTCAACGGCCAGCCGACGACGGTGATCCTCGCGCTGCTCTACGGCTACATCCCGTTCTTCATCCTGCCGCTGTTCGTCGCGATCGACCGCATCGACGGCCGCCAGATCGACGCGGCCCGCGACCTCGGCGCGAGCCCGGCGAGCGCGTTCTTCCGCGTGACGCTGCCGCTGTCGGTGCCGGGCATCCTCGCGGGCGCCGTCCTGATCACGCTGCCGATGTTCGGCGACTACTACACGGCGGACCTCGTCTCCGCGTCGACCCAGACGAACATGATCGGCAACCAGATCGACGAGTTCATGCGCCAGGGCTCGGAGAAGGTGACCGGCGCCGCGCTGACGCTGCTGCTGTCGGCGTTCCTGCTGGTGTTGATGCTCTACTACCTGCGCACGACCCGCCGGGCGGGCACGAGCGCCCAGACGACATGAGCCGGCTGCGCAATCCCTGGGGCAGGCCGCGCTTCCTCGCGCTGATCACCGGCGCGCTACATCCTCTGGGCGGTGCTCCCGGTGCTGCTGGCGATCGCGTTCGCCTTCAACGACGGGCGCTCGCGCACGACCTGGCAGGGATTCTCCTTCCGCTGGTTCACCGGCGAGACCGGCAGCGTGCTCCACGACCCGGCGCTGAGGGACGCGCTCGGCCACACGCTGCTGCTGGCCGTGATCTGCGTCGCGGTCGCCACGCCGCTCGGGGTGGCCCTGGCGCTGGGCCTGCAGCGCTGGCGCGGGCGCGGCAGCGGCTCGGTCAACTCCCTGATGCTGCTGCCGCTCGTGACGCCCGAGATCGTCATGGGGGTCGCGCTGCTGCTGCTGTTCCTGAACGTGTTCAGCGGGATCGGCCTCGGGACCGACGCGCAGGCGATCGGGCAGATCACCTTCACGCTGTCCTACGTCGTCGTGATCGTGCGCGGCCGGTTGGTCTCGATCGGTCCCGAGTTCGAGGAGGCGGCCGCGGACCTGGGCGCCCCGCGCCGCGATCAGTTCTTCCGCGTGCTGCTGCCGCTGCTCGCTCCCGCGATCGTCGCGAGCGCGGCCGTGGCCTTCGCGACCTCGATCGACGACTTCGTCGTCACGCAGTACCTGTCCAGCGACGCGAGCACCACGACGGTGTCGATGCTGCTCTACTCGAGCGCGCGCGGCGCCCCGACCCCGGCGCTGAACGCGATCGCCACGGTCAACCTGATGATCACGCTGCTGACGCTCGCCTTCGCATTTCTCGTCTACCGCCGCTTCGCGGGCCGCGACGAGGCCACCTCGCTCGCGACAATGGAGGTCTGATGGAAGGGGAGATCCGCCTCGAGGAGCTGTGCAAGAAGTTCGATGACTTCGTCGCGGTGGACGGCATCGACATCGACATGCCGCCGGGGGAGTTCTTCACCCTGCTCGGTCCCTCCGGGTGCGGCAAGACGACCACGCTGCGCATGATCGCCGGCTTCGAGCGTCCGACCAGCGGGCGCATCCTGCTCGACGGGAACGACGTCGCCCGCGTGCCCCCGCATCAGCGCAACGTGAACACGGTCTTCCAGAGCTACGCGCTGTTCCCGCACCTCGACGTGGCGAAGAACGTCGCCTTCGGGCTGAAGTACCACAAGCTCAGCAAGAACGAGCGCGCCCAGCGCGTCGGAGAGGCCCTCGAGCTGGTCAGCATGACCGAGTTCGCGCGGCGCAAGGCCGACCAGCTCTCGGGTGGCCAGCAGCAGCGCATCGCGCTCGCCCGCGCCCTGGTGCTGCGGCCGCGCGTGCTGCTCCTCGACGAGCCCCTGGGCGCGCTCGACGCGCAGCTGCGCAAGAACCTCCAGGTCGAGCTCAAGGCGCTCCAGGCCGAGCTCGGCATCACGTTCATCTTCGTGACGCACGACCAGAGCGAGGCGCTCACGATGAGCGACCGGATCGCGGTGATGAACCGCGGCCGCGTGGAGCAGGCGGCCGGGCCGAAGCAGATCTACGAGGAGCCCGACACGGTCTTCGTCGCGGACTTCCTGGGCGTGTCGAACCTGCTCGGCGCCAACGTGGTGGGCCACGACGGCAACGGCTCCACCGTTCAGGTCGGCGACCGCACGCTGCGGGCTCGTCAGGGCGCGACCGACGTGCGCGGCGAGGTGAAGGTGATGATCCGGCCCGAGCGGATCGCGATCGAGCCGCACAGCAACACGGGCGAGGAGCGCATGCCCGGCATGGTCGAGCGCTCGGTCTTCCTGGGCGGCTCGTACGAGGTGCACGTGCGCGTGCTCGGCGGCGAGCTGCTGAAGGCCATGGTGCCGAACGACGGCGAGGTCTCGGCGGCCGCCCTGGAGTCGGGCGCCGCGGTCTGCCTGCACCTGCCGCCCGACGCCCTGCGCGTGCTCAGGACGAGCGAGCCGGAGGCGGAGGAGGAGGCCGCGGGCGAGGACGCCGAGGGCGCCGAGGACGCCGAGGACCAGGGGCCCTGAGGGCCTACCAGCCGGCGCCGGGCTCGTACCTGCCGAAGGACCACTCGCGGCCCTCGGGGTCGAGCACCCGGGCGCGCTCGGTTCCCCACTCGGTCTGCTCGGGCTCGAAGACGGAGGTCGCGCCGACGGCGATCGCCGTCGCGTAGGTCGCGCCGACGTCCTCGACCTGGAGATAGAGGCCGGTCCCGGTGGACCGACCCGTCAGAGTGGGCAGCGCGTAGTCAGCGTCCATGCTGGCGAGCATCACGACCGCATCTCCCAGCGTCAGCTCGGCGTGGACGACGGTGCCGCCGTCGCCGTCCTGGCGAGCGACGGTCTCGAACCCGAGCGCCTCGAGCCAGGCGATCGCCCCCGGCGCGTCGCCGTAGCTCAGATAGGGGACGACGCCGGCCACGCTAGCCCTCGTGCCCGCCGGGGTTCTCGACCGCGGAGCGCTCCGCGCGCCGCTCCTCTGCGGGGTCCGGAGCGCGGCCGACGGCGCGGGCCGCGGGCTCGGCCTTCGCGCGCTGGAGGAGCCACGCAGCGGTTGCCGCGAGGAGCAGCACGATCAGTCCTCCGATGAGCAGCAGCATGGCATCACTGTACAAAGTCTGTCGAGAGATTGTCCAGAGGTCGTCGCATGCCAGCGGTAGGCTTGACGCCATGGCCGAGAGCGTCTCGCCTGAGCTCCTGGACTACTTCACAGAGGGGCTCGAATGCTGGAACCGAGACGAGCTGGACGTGATGCAGGGCATGTACGCGAAGGACGGCGTGTTCGACGTGTCCGCCGTCTTCCCCGATGTCGCGCCCATGCGAGGACACGAGGACATGCGTCGCTATTGGAACCAGCTGCGGGAGACCTGGGACGGCATCCGTCAGGACCCCATCGATGCGTTCGACCTCGGCGACGGGCGCTACGTGGTCGACGTGCGCATGTGGGGGAAAGGCAGGCGCAGCGGCGTCGAGGTCGATCAGCGCTTCGCGATGCTCTATGTCCTCGGTCCCGAAGACCACAAGGTCGTCCACGCCCAGCTCTTCCCGGACGTGGCGGCAGCCATTTCGGTGGCGGAGTCCTTCGGCTGACTCGCAGCGGATGTCGCGAGAGAGCGTGGACACCGTGCGGGCCATGTGGGACGCGTTTGTCGGGGACGACCCGGTGAGCGGTCTGTCGTTCTGCGACCCCGCGATCGAATGGGACGGGACGAACCTGCCCGACGGCAAGGTCGCGCACGGACACGAAGCCGTGATCGAGCACGCCATGCGTTGGGCTGAGATGTGGGACGAATGGCGGATGGAGCCGGAGCAGTTCGTCGATGCCGGAGACGACCGCGTGATCGTCGTGTTCCGGGAGATCGGGCGCAGCGACAGCGGGCTTCAGATGGACGAGCGCCACGCGGAGCTCTACGCCGTGCGCAACGGCAAGGTCGTCTCGAGAAAGGGATTCTCCGATCCACAGGAGGCTTTCGACGCCGTGGGGCTGTCGCGGTAGCCATCCCGCATGTCCGAGCAGAACGTCGAGATCATTCGAAGCGGCTACGGCCACTACCTGGCCACCGGTGAGATCCGCGCCCGTGCCGATCTCGTCTGGGATGTGTCCCGCCTCGGCTGGCCGGACCAGCAGATCTACCCCGGAGTCGAGGGCGCGATGCGGTTCATGGCCGAGTGGGCCGATGCATGGGATGGCTGGGAGCTCGAGGTCGAGGATTACCTGGACGCCGGCGAGCGCGTCGTCGTCATCCTCAACCAGCGGGGGCGTTCGAAGGCCACGGGAATTCCCGTCGACATGCGCTTCGCCCAGGTGTGGACGCTCCGGGAGGGACAGGCGACCAGGATGCAGATGTACGCGAGCGTGGAGGAGGCCCTCGAAGCCGTGGGGCTGTCCGGGTAGCCGCAACCGAGACGCGCGACTACCCTTCCTCGCGCGTGGTCAGCACCAACCAGTTCAAGAACGGCATGCACGTCGAGGTCGACGGCACCGTCTTCAAGCTCGTCGAGTTCCAGCACGTCAAGCCCGGCAAGGGCAGCGCCTTCGTGCGGACCAAGCTCAAGCGGCTCGGCGACGGCGCCGTGATCGACCGGACGTTCCGGGCGGGGGAGAAGTTCCGGCCCGTGCGCACCGAGACGCGCCGCATGCAGTTCCTCTACACGGACGGCACCGACGCCCACTTCATGGACTCCGAGAGCTACGAGCAGCTCGCCATCCCGGAGGACCAGGTCTCGGAGTCGCTCAAGTGGATCGTCCCCAACGAGGAGATCGAGCTGCTCTACGTGGACGAGTCGCCCAGCGACGTCCAGGTCCCGAGCGCCGTCGAGCTGACCGTCACCGAGACCCAGCCGGGCGTCAAGGGCGACACCGCCTCCGGCGGCGGCGACAAGCCGGCGACGCTGGAGTCGGGCGTCATCGTGCGCGTCCCGCTGTTCGTCAACGAGGGCGACCGGGTGCGCGTCGACACCCGCTCGGGCGAGTACGTCTCGCGCGCCTAGGTGCGCCGCACCGATCAGCGCCGGGCCGCCGTGGTAGCTCTCTATCAGGCTGAGGTCACCGACCGGCCGGCGGAGGACCTGCTCGAGCGCAGCGCCACCGACTTCACGCGCGAGCTCGTCGAGGGCACCGCGCGCGAGCGTCCCGAGCTCGACGAGCTGATCGCGCGGTACGCGCGCGGCTGGTCGCTCGACCGGATCGCCCCGCTCGAGCTGAACATCATGCGCGTGGCCCTGCACGAGCTTCTGCACCGCCCGGACGTGCCCGCGGAGGTCGCCATCGACGAGGCGGTCGAGGCGGCCAAGGAGCTCTGCTCCGCGGAGGCGCCGGGCTTCGTCAACGGGATCCTGGGAGCCGTAGAGCGAGAGGAGATCGCATCGTGAACGAGGTGGCGCCGGGGCTCGAGGAGCTCGCGGCGGAGCTGGAGGCCGTGGCCGACAAGCTGCGCTCGGAGGCCGTCGACACCGACGAGGCCGCCGACCTGGTCGAGCGCTGTGCCGAGCTGGCGCAGCGAATCGGCGCGGAGATCGACGTCCGCAGCCGCTCGGCCGGCGAGGCGGAGGGACAAGAGCGGCTGCTGTGACGCCGACGGACACGGAGCTCTACCCGGTCGAGCTCCAGCGCCAGGTGGACGACTACCTGCGGGACCTGCGCTTCTCCTCGGAGCCCGGCACCGCGCGGCTCGACGAGGCGATGCGCTACTCGCTGCTCGCCGGCGGCAAGCGCATCCGGCCGGTGCTCGCGCTCGCCACCGCGGCGGCGGTCGGCCGCCCGCCCGTCGAGGTGCTGCCGCTGGCGGCCGCGATCGAGATGATCCACACCTACTCGCTCATCCACGACGACCTGCCGGCGATGGACGACGACGAGCTGCGCCGGGGCAAGCCGACCTGCCACGTCGCCTACGGCGAGGACGTGGCGATCCTCGCCGGCGACGGACTGTTCGCCGAGGCCCTGCGCCTGGCGCTCGCCGAGCAGGGCGGCGAGCCCGCGCAACGTCCTGGCCGCGGTCACCGAGGTAGTCGCCGCCGCCGGCGTGGGCGGCATGGTCGGCGGGCAGTACCTCGACGTCTCGGGCCAGGCCGATCGTCGAGCTGCGCCACCTGCACGAGCTGAAGACGGGCGCGCTGATCGCGGCCTCCGTCGGCAGCGTGCTCGTGCTGGAGGGCCTGAGCGGACCTGCCACAATCCCGTTCCGGCGCTTCGCGGCGGAGCTCGGCGTCGTGTTCCAGATCGTCGACGACATCCTCGACGTGACGGGGGACGAGGCCGAGATCGGTAAGCCGCGCGGCTCCGACGAGCGCCATGGAAAGGCAACGTACGTGAGTGTGCATGGGCTCGAGCGAGCGAGGGAGCTCGCGCGGGCCACGCACGGGAGGGCGCGTGCGGCTCTGGCGGAGGCCGAGGGTGATACGGCGCGCCTCGGGCAAATAGCCGATTACATCCTTACCCGCACGACATGACCAAGCTTCTCGACCAGATCGACGGACCGGCGGACCTGAAGGAGCTCGACGACGACCAGCTCCAGCAGGTCTCTCAGGAGGTCCGCGAGCTGATCATCGACACGATCGGCGAGATCGGCGGCCACTTCGGCGCGAACCTGGGCGCCTGCGAGATCGCGGTCGCGCTGCACTCGCTGCTCGACTCGCCCACGGACAAGATCCTCTGGGACGTCGGCCACCAGGCCTACCCGCACAAGGTGCTGACCGGCCGCCGCGACCGGCTCCACACGATCCGCAAGTACGAGGGGCTGGCGCCGTTCTGCTCGATCCCCGAGTCCGAGCACGACATCATGGGCGCGGGGCACGCCTCCACCTCGGTGTCGTACGCGGTCGGCATCAAGGAGGCGATGCGCAACGGCTCGGGGCCCGACGGACGAGTGGTCGCGGTGATCGGCGACGGCGCCCTAACCGGCGGCGTGTCCTTCGAGGCGCTCCTGAACGCGGGCGGCATGGACATGCCGATCGTGATCGTCGTCAACGACAACGGCATGTCGATCGCGCCCAACGTCGGCGCGCTGTCGCGCTACTTCAACCGCATGCGGCTCAACCCGAAGCTGTACCACGCGCGCGAGGACGTCGAGGCGACGCTCACGCACCTGCCGGCCGGGATCGGCCGCCGCATCGAGCGGCTCGGGCCGATCCTGAAGGAGTCGCTCAAGGCCTACTGGGCACCCGGGCTGTTCTTCGAGGAGCTGGACCTCGCCTACGTCGGCGTCATCGACGGCCACGACGTCAAGGCGCTGCGCCGCGCGATCGGCGAGGCGCTCGAGGCCGATCGCCCGGTCGTGGTCCACTGCAAGACCGTCAAGGGCAAGGGCTTCGAGCCCGCCGAGGAGGGCGGCCTCGAGGGCATGGAGAAGTGGCACGCGGCCAAGCCGGGCTCGATCTCGAACGGGCTCGTTGCCGAGGTCCCGCCTCCCACGCGCAAGCCGAAGTTCGCCAAGCCGCCGCAATACACGACGGTGTTCGGCGAGGCGCTCGTCGAGGAGTGCCGCCGCGACGACCGCGTCGTCGGCATCACCGCGGCGATGAACTCCGGCACGGGTCTCAACATCCTCCAGCGCGAGCTGCCCGAGCGCTACTACGACGTCGGCATCGCCGAGCAGCACGCGATCCTGTTCGCCGCGGGCCTGGCGCTCCAGGGTGCCAAGCCCGTCGCGGCGATCTACTCGACCTTCCTCCAGCGCGCCTACGACCAGATCGTCCACGACGTCTGCCTGCAGAAGCTCAACGTCGTGTTCGCCATGGACCGCGCCGGCCTGGTCGGCGACGACGGCCCCACCCACCACGGCGCCTTCGACATCTCCTACATGCGCTGCCTGCCGAACCTCGTGCAGATGGCGCCGCGGGACGAGGCGGCGCTCGTGAACATGCTGCACACGGCGGTGCTCTACGACGACGGCCCGATCGCGCTGCGCTACCCGCGCGGCGAGGCCGAGGGAGTCCCGCTCCCGGCCTGCCAGAGCCGATCGAGATCGGGAGCGGCGAGCTGCTGCGCGCGGGCGAGCGGGTCGCCCTGCTCGGCTACGGCTACGGCGTCCCGGTCGCGCTCGGCGCGGCCGCCCTGCTGTCGGACGACCACGGCGTCGAGCCGACCGTCGCCGACGCCCGCTTCGCCAAGCCGCTCGACGCGGACCTGGTCGAGCGGCTCGCCGCCGAGCACGACGTGCTCGTGACCGTCGAGGAGAACGTGCTCGCCGGCGGCTTCGGCTCCGCCGTGCTCGAGCACCTCGCCGACCGCGACCTGCTGGGCGGTACGCGCGTCCTGCGGATCGGCCTCCCGGACCGCTTCGTTACGCACGGCAAGCCCGCCCTGCTGCGCGAGGAGGTCGGGCTCACGCCGGAGGCCGTGGCGGATCGCGTGGCCCAGGCAGTGCTCGAGCCGACCGGCGCCCTCGCCTAAGGCGCGGTTACCGCGTATACAGATGGGTACCCGGCTTGGGAGAGGGAATTCCCGAGATTGGGGGGAGTCTGGATGGCCACCGGTAAATCGGCTTCAGGAAGCAGCAGTAAGCGAGCTTCAGGAGGCAGCAGCAAGCGAGCTTCCGCAAGCAGCAGCAAGCGAAAGACGTCCAACGGCTCGGGCGGTTCGTCGCGGCCGAAGTCCGCCGCCTCGACGCGCAGCCGCAGCAGCGCCTCGCGCTCAAGCAACGGGTCGTCAGGCTCGAGCGGGGGCGGGACGAAGCGCACGCCGCAGAGCCGGAGCAAGGCGAACACGCCCAAGCGCTCCAGCGCGAGTAGGAGCCGCTCCACTGCGAGTCGCAGCAGCGGACAGAGCAGCAACGGCGTCGTCGACACCGTCAAGGGCGCCGCGAGCAAGGCCGCCGGGCCGGCCGTCGCGGTCGGCGCCGCTGCCGCGGGTGTCGCGGGAGGCGTGCTGCTGAAGAACCGCCTCGGCCGCAAGAAGGTGCTCGGCGTGACGGTTCCGCGCTCGCTGAGCAAGCCCAGCCTCGGCGACGTCGACGTCAAGTCGACGGCCAAGGCGATCGGCAAGGCCAGCAAGAGGTTCGGCCAGACGTCGAAGAGCGTCTCGAAGGACATCGAGCGCGTGGGCGACCAGGCCGAGAAGATCGGGAAGATCCTCGATTGACATGAGCCCGACCGGAACCACATCGGCGCAGTCGACGAACGGAAGCGCGGCCTCGACCGCTGCCGCCAAGGCCAAGGAGGCGGGTGGCTCGGTGGCGAGCGCCGCGAAGTCTGCCAAGGGGCCGGCGCTCGCCGCGGGGGCGACGGTGGCCGGCCTCGCGGGCGGGCTCGTGCTGGGCACCCGCATGAGCTCGTCGCGGCGCAAGGTGCTCGGGCTGCCGATCGGTCGCAAGCGCCCGATGGTGCGGGCGGCGGAGGCGCTGGGTGAGGTCGCAAAGCAGCTCGGTTCCGCAAGCGGCAAGGCGGCTGCGACCACCCAGGAAGTCCGCGGGGTCCGCGAGGAGCTCGAGCAGCTGAACCGGCGGTCACCCGTCGAGGTCCTGCTCGACGGGCTGACTCACCGGCGCGGCGCCCACAGGCGCGAGTCGTAGCTCCCTACCAGCGCGGCAGCGGCGAGTCCTCGAGGCGCAGCGCGAGCGCCGCGATCACCTCGATGGTCGCCTCCACGTCGCCCAGCTCGACCAGCTCGACCGGGGAGTGCATGTAGCGCAGCGGGATCGAGACGACCGCGGTGGGGACGCCGGTGCGGCTGACGTGGATCGCGTCGGCGTCGGTGCGCGTGGCAGAGCCCGCGGCCTCGGTCGAGCAGGTGATGCCGACCGACTCCGCGGCCGCGTCGAGCAGGTCGTTCAGCGGGCGGCTGACGATCGCCCCGCGGGTGATCACCGGGCCGCTGCCGAGGCCGTGCTCGCCGAGCTCGCCGGCGTCCACGCCGGGCGCATCGGTGGCGTGGGTCACGTCGACGGCGATGCACAGGTCGGGCTCGAGCCCGAACGCCATCGTCCGAGCGCCGTGCGAGCCGATCTCCTCCATGGTCGCCGCGACCGCGGCCACCGGGCCCATGCCGCCGCCGGCCTCCTTGACGCGGCGCGCCACCTCGAGCGCGACGTAGACGCCGAGCCGGTTGTCGAGCGAGCGCGAGACGAGCCGGTCGTCGCGCAGGTCGAGCGGCGCGGCGGTGATCACGATCGGGTCGCCCTCGCGCACCAGCCCGCGCGCCTCGTCGCCGTCGCGCACGCCGATGTCCACGTGCAGGCCCTTCAGCTCGACGGCCTTCTTGCGCTCGTCGCCCTCGAGCACGTGGATCGGCTTGCGCCCGACCACTCCGCGCACCGGCCCGCTGCGGGTGAGCACCTCTACGCGCTGTCCGACCAGCACCTGGGGGTCCCAGCCGCCCGACCCGATCACGTGCAGAAAGCCGCGGTCGTTGATGTGGCTGACCAGCAGGCCGATCTCGTCGACGTGGCCGACGACCGCCAGCAGCGGATGATCGCCCGCCCCGTTCACGCGCGCGACGGAGGTGCCGACGGCGTCGAGCGTCACCTCGTCGGCGAACTCCCTGGCGGCCTCGCGCCAGACGGCGGCGGGAGCCTCCTCGTGCCCGGGTGGCCCCGGAGCGGTCAGCAGGCTCTGCAGAAGGGCGGGCGTGCTCACGTACGTACCTCGACCGTCGGTTGAAGGGACATCTGGGCGTTCAGGCTGTTGGCCACGAAGCAGTGCTCGTGCGCGGTGGCGCAGAGCTTGCGCACGCGCTCCTCGCTCGCCTCGCCGGCGACCACGATGCGCGGGCGCAGGTTGATCTCCGTGATGCGCACCGGCTCCCGGTCGGTCGGCATCAGGGCCGTACCCGAGTCGTCGTACTCGACCACGTCGATGCGCGCCTTGGCCGCCAGGTGGAGGAACCACAGCATCTGGCACGACGAGGCGGCCATCAGGACGAGCTGCTCGGGGTTGAGGATCGCGGGGTCGCCCTTGCTCTCGCCCGTCGTGATCCGGACCTCCTGCTCGGCCGGGGTCGCGGTGGCGACGTGCGTGCGGTCGTAGTGCTCCCAGCCGAGGCCGGTGGAGCCCGTCCAGCGCACGCGCGTCTCGTAGGTGTTCGTCGCCACAGCGCGGCCAGTGTGGCAAATGGGGCGTTTTATGCATGGACCGGCGGCGCCCGGGCGGGCACCCTCGTAGTCGCGATGAGACTGTTCGGACGCAAGCAGACAATCGAGGAGGACGTCGAACGCTGCCCGCGCTGCCGCGAGCGCCTGCCGGAGGAGGCCACCGAGTGCATGATGTGCGGCCTCGCGCTGGCGCCCGTTCGGGAGCGCGCCGAGGGTGAGGAGCCGCGGCCCCGCCGTGTAGAAGCGCTCGAATGAGCGTCCGCGTCTCGGCGCTCGGGTCGCGTCTGCTGCACTTCGACGGGCGCCTTCCGATGACCGAGACGCAACCCAAAGACCGGCCGCGACGGCTGTCCCTGCTGTGGTGGGTACTGCTCCCCAACGGGTTCGTGCTCGTGCTCGCCTTCCTGGCCCTGGCCGTCAGCCCGATCTCGATCAGCTCCTCGATCGAGGCCGATCAGCTCGTGCTGCTGTTCGCCGGCCTGGCGGCGATGGTGGCGCTCAACGTCGTGCTGCTGCGGCGCGTGCTCTCGCCCCTGTTCAGGCTGACCGAGGTGATGAGCTCGGTCGACGCCGACGCCCCCGGCAGGCGGCTGACCGGGGTCGAGCCGCGCAGCGCGGAGGGCCAGGCGCTGGCGGACGCCTTCAACTCGATGCTCGACCGGCTCGAGCGTGCTCGCCACGAGGCCGCCCGCAGGGCGCTCGCCGCGCAGGAGGCCGAGCGGCTGCGGGTGGCCCAGGAGCTGCACGACGAGATCGGCCAGACGCTCACCGCGGTGATGATCGAGGCGGAGCGCGCGGCGGCGGGCGACCCGGCCGTGGCGTCGCGCACGCTCGAGCGGGTCGCCGAGCGCGTGCACGAGAGCCTCCAGGAGCTGCGCCGGATCGCGCGCGAGCTGAGGCCGGAGGCGCTCGACGACCTCGGGCTCGTCAACGCGCTGATCGCGCTCTGCTCGCGAGTCGACCTCCAGGGCAGCCTGCGGGTGCGCCGCCAGCTCGAGCCGGGCCTGCCCGCGCTGTCGGACGAGACCGAGCTGGTCGTCTATCGCGTGGCGCAGGAGAGCCTGACGAACGCGCTGCGCCACGCCGAGGCCGGCACCGCCACGCTCGCGCTCGCCGCCGAGTCGGGCGTCGTGACGCTCACGATCACAGACGACGGTCGCGGGATGCCGGAGCAGCCGCCTCCGGTCAACGCCGGCATCGCGGGCATGCGCGAGCGGGCCCTGCTGGTGGGCGGCCGGCTCTCGATCGACTCCAGCGCCGGCGAGGGGACGCGCGTGTGCCTGACCGTGCCGGCCGAGGGCGACGGGCGGTGACCGTCCCGCTCAAGACGCGCATCCTGCTCGCCGACGACCACACGGTCGTGCGCGACGGCCTGCGCCTGGTGCTCGAAGCGGCCCCCGACCTCGAGGTGGTCGCCGAGGCCAGCGACGGCGCCGAGGCCGTCGAGCTCGCCCTGTCCGAGGAGGTCCACCTGGCCGTGCTCGACCTGTCGATGCCGCGCATGACCGGCCTCCAGGCAGCCCACGAGCTGTCGCGCCGCCAGCCCGAGCTGCGCGTCCTGATCCTGTCGATGCACGACAACGAGCAGTACTTCTTCGAGGCGCTCAAGTCGGGGGCGTCGGGCTACGTGCTCAAGACGGTCGCGAACCGCGACCTGATCGAGGCGTGCCGCGCCGCGATGCGCGGTGAGCCGTTCATCTACCCGGCGGCGGTGCGGGCGATCGTGCGCGACTACCTCGACCGCGGCAGCCCGCCGGAGGAGCTGCTCACGCCGCGCGAGCTGGAGGTCGTGAAGCTGATCGCGGAGGGCCTGACGAGCGACGAGGTGGCCGAGCAGCTGTCGATCAGCAGCAAGACCGTCGACCGCCACCGCGCGAACCTGCTCGAGAAGCTCGGCATGCGCAACCGCGTCGAGCTGACCCGCTACGCGATCCGCCGCGGGCTGGTCGAGCCCTAGGCGACCAGCTCGCCCGGCTCCACTATGCGGGCGCGCACGCCGGCGGCCTCCGCCTGCTCCAGGAACTCCTCGGCGGTGCCGTCGGGCGCGTCGTAGAGCGGCGGGCTGTGGAAGGTCTCGTAATGGATCGGGATCGCCTCGGCCACGCGCAGCGCACGCGCCGCGGCCGCTGCCTCGCGCGGGGTCATGGCTGCCGGGAGCCCCGTCGAGGGCTGGCGGTGGGGGAAGTCGGTGACCACTCCGTTGACCGGCATGAACGCCAGATCGATCGGGCCGAAGCGCATCGCGGCGCGCCACCACCAGCCGTGGAAGAGCGTGTCGCCGCAGTGGATCAGGGTCGTCTCGCCGTCCGCGACGACCCACGAGACCTGGGGGTCGCCAGTCCCGTCGGCGGCGGGTATGGCCGAGACCCGGAACGGTCCGGCCTCGACGGTCTCCCACGGCTCGACGACGCGGGTGTCGAGCTCGCGCAGGCCGGCCTCGGCGAGCTCGAGCGCGGCGTTCTCGAGGCCGTCGCCGCCCGCCGGAGCAGGCCGCAGGACGAGCGCTCCCGGCTTGAGCGCAGCCTTGAGCGAGGCGGGGTCGGCGTGGTCGGCGTGCAGGTGGGTGACGAGCGCCAGGTCGGCGGGGCGGGAGGGACCGGGGAGCGGCGTCCGCGGCTCGCCGACGAACCCCGAGATCCAGCCGGTGTCCTGGAGCAGGTCCACGACGGCGAGCTGATCCCCGGCCTCGAGCTCGAGCCCGGCCCATCCAAGGCGGCGAATGCGCACGGCGACTTCCTCCTCTTCTCACAGTTAGAGAACGATCGTTCGTACGCTAACATAGCCGGGCATGAGCCCGCGCCGCAGCGCCGCCGAGGCCGCCGGCACCCGCGCTGCGATCGTCGAGCGGGCGCTGCGCGTCGGCTCCGTGGACGGGCTCGAGGGCCTCACGATCGGCCGGCTCGCGGGCGAGATCGGCATGTCGAAGAGCGGCCTGATCCGGCACTTCGGTTCCAAGGAGGGCCTGCAGCTGGCGGCGCTCGACGCCTCGTCGACCTGTTCCGGCGCGAGATCTGGGACCGCGCCGCGGGCGAGCCACCGGGCCTGGCGCGCCTGCGCGCGCTGTGCGAGGCGTGGATCTCGTACCTCGAGCGCGACCTGCTGCCGGGCGGCTGCTTCCTGACCGCGGCCGCGACCGAGTTCGACGGGCGCGGCGGTCCCGTGCGCGAGGCCACCCGCAGGGCCTGGGCGCGCTGGCTGCGGGTGCTCGAGGGCGAGGCCCGCACCGCGATCGAGGCGGGCGAGCTGCCTCCCGACCGCGACCCCGCTCAGATCGCGTTCGAGCTCAACGGGATCGGCATGGCGCTCAACAACGCCCTGCAGCTCCACGACGACCGCGCCGGGGTCGAGCGCGCTCGCCGCGCCTTCGGGCGCGTGCTCGCTCCCTGAAACGAAACGACCCCGCCGGGGGCGGGGCCGTTTCCTGAGGGAGGAGTGATGCTATGTGGATCTTGAGAGGAAGTTGTCAGGTCGCCGTGCCCGCGCTGTAGCGCGTGATCGATGTGATGATCAGGGCCGCGATGCCAGCGGTCGCGAACAGCAGCGTGGCGCCGAGGTCGCCCGCGAACCCGAACATCGCGCCTACGGCCAGCAGGCCGATGGCGATGCCGCGGTCGTAGACGGCCTGGGCGGAGACGGGCAGCGTGCCCCGCTCGCCCGTGGCGGTGCCCGCGAGGGCCAGCGCAACGACCACCACGCCGATTGCGAGTCCGGTGACGATTGCGGCTGCACCCAGTCCGACGGCGAACGGGAGGCCGATGAGGGCGGTCCCGGCGGCCATCAGTAGACCGGAGCGCAGCGATGGGGAGATGAGCCTTGCGACTGTCATCGTGCGTTCGAGGTTACGCCCGGTAAGTCGGAGATGTGTGACGTGGGTCACAGAGGGCTACTCTCCCCCGATGCCGAAGCGGCGGCTGGACACGCTGCTCGCCGAGCGCGGGCTGTTCGAGACGCGCACCCGGGCGGCGGCCGCCGTGATGGCCGGTGACGTGCGGGTGGGGGACAGGCCTGCCCGCAAGCCCGGCGAGCTGGTCGCGCCGGACGCTCGGGTGGAGGTCGCCGAGCGGCCCCAGTTCGTCTCGCGCGGGGGCATCAAGTTGGCGAACGCCCTCGAAGCCCTCGGGGTCGACCCCGAGGGCCGGCTCGCCCTCGACGTGGGGGCCTCGACGGGCGGGTTCACGGACTGCCTGCTCCAGCGCGGCGCCGCGGCGGTGATCGCGCTCGACGTCGCCTACGGGGAGCTGCACTGGTCGCTGCGCAACGACGCGCGCGTGACCGTGGTCGAGCGCCGCAACGCGCGCTCGCTCGAGCCCGAGCGAGCTGCCCTTCCGGCCGGACCTGATCGTCGCCGACGTCTCCTTCATCTCGCTGACCAAGGTGCTGCCGGCCGTCCTGGCGGCCGCGGCGCCGAGCTTCGACTGCCTCGCCCTGGTCAAGCCGCAGTTCGAGGTCGGCCGTGGGCGCGTCGGCAAGGGCGGGGTGGTGCGCGAGGCCGACGAGCGGCGCTCGGCGCTGGTCGCGGTCGCCTCGCACGCGCGCGACGAGCTCGGCGCCGCCGTGCTCGGCTTCGCCTCGTCGGGGCTGCCCGGGCCCGCGGGCAACCGCGAGTCGTTCGTCTGGCTGGCCGAGGCCGGGCGGCCGGGCGCGGTCGATGACCTGGACGCGGCGGCGAGCAGGGCCGAGCCATGAGCGGCGCCCCGCGCTCACTGACGGTCTTCACGCACACGCGACCGGCGGACACCGAGAGCGCGCTGCGGCGCGTGGCCGAGCTGGCGTCGGAGGCGGGCGTCGAGCTCCGCCTGCCCGCCGCCGAGCAGGAGAAGTTCGGGCTGATCCCGGGCGCCTCCGAGGCGCCCGACCCGGCGACCGACACGGACCTCGCGCTCGTGCTCGGGGGCGACGGCACGATCCTGACGGCGCTGCGGGAGTTCGCCGGGACGGGAGTGCCGGTGTTCGCGGTCAACTACGGCGCGATCGGGTTCCTCGCGACGATCGAGCCGTGGGAGCTCGAGGAGGGCGTGCGCAGGGCGCTGCGCGGGGAGTTCGACCTGATGGGGCTGCCCGGCCTGATCGCCGCGACCGCGGACGGCGACCGCCTCGCGGTCAACGACGTCTCGCTGCACCGCCGCCAGGACGGCCGCGTGGCGGAGCTCGCCTACTCCGTCGAGGGCGAGCGGCTCGGCGAGGTGCGCTGCGACGGCCTCGTCGTCGCGACGCCGGCGGGGTCCACGGGCTACAACCTCGCCAACGGCGGGCCGGTGCTGGCCTGGGGCGTGGAGGGCTTCGTGGTGTCGTTCATCGCGCCGCACACGCTCACCGCGCGGGCGCTGGTCGTCGCGCCGGGGGACACGCTCGAGGTCACCAACCGCTCGCAGTCCGAGGAGGTCGAGCTGTCCACCGACGCCCGCCCGGTCTGCGCGCTCGCCCCCGAGGCGACGATGAGGATCCGCTTCGCGCACCAGCAGTCGCTGCTTGCCCAGACTCCGGGCGCGACCTTCTACCACCGCCTGCGCGACAAGTTCGGACGCCTGAGCCACTAGGGCGTTACGACGGGCCCGCTCCGTCGGGGCTCGCTGATATTCCCTGAGGCGTGCTCCTCGAGCTCCGGATCGAGAACCTGCTGCTGATCGAGCGCGCCGAGCTGCGCCCGGGAGCCGGCCTGTCCGCGATCACGGGCGAGACGGGTGCGGGCAAGACCGTGCTCGCGCACGCGCTCGACCTGCTCCTGGGCGGCAAGGCGCGCCCGGGGATCGTGCGGCCGGGCGCGCGCGAGGCCTACGTGGAGGGCGTCTTCGCCCTGCCCGAGGGGCTGCTCGACGAGCCCGAGCTGGCCGACCTGCGCGAGCGCATCGACGGGCCGCTCGACGAGATCGTGCTCGCGCGCCGGGTCAGCTCCGAGGGCCGGACGCGGGCGTTCGTGGAGGGCCGCTCGGCGACCGCCGCCGACCTGCAGGCGCTCGGCGGCCGCCTGGTCGCCTTCTTCGGCCAGCACGAGCACCGCCGGCTGACGCTCGCCTCGGCCCAGCTCGACCTGCTCGACGGCTTCGGCGGGCGCGACCAGATCGCGCTGCGGGACCGGCTCGGGGCGGCACACGCGCGCGTGCGGGAGCTCGACGGGCGGCTGACGGAGCTGCGCGAGCGCGCGGGCACGCGCGACCGCGACCTCGACCTGCTCGCGTTCGAGATCGAGGAGATCGAGACGCTCGACCCCTCGGAGCAGGAGCGCTCGTCGCTCGGCGCCGAGCGCGAGCGGCTGAGGCAGATGGACGGCCTGCTGGCGGCTGCCGGGGGCGGGGCGGAGGCGATCGCGCCCTCGTCCGCCGACGGCGGCGTGGCGCAGCTGCTGGCCGAGTGCGAGCAGCTCGCCGGCGCGGTGGAGGGCGCCGACCCGCGTCCTGGACGAGCTCGCCCGGCGGCTGTCGGCGCTGCGGATCGAGGCGGAGGACCTCGGCGGCGAGCTGCGCCGCTATGCGGACTCGCTCGAGGCGGAGCCGGGACGCCTCCAGGAGGTCGAGGAGCGCCTCGAGCAATACGACCGGCTGGAGCGCAAGCACGGCGGCAGCGTGTCGGCGGTGCTGCGAGCACGCGGAGCGCTGCCGGGCCGAGCGCGAGCGGCTGGAGCAGGCCGAGGTGGCGACCGAGCGCGCCGAGGCCGAGCTGGAGCGAGCGCTGGCGGAGCGCGAGGAGCTGGCGGCGGAGCTGGGCGAACGGCGGCGCGCGGCGGCGCCGCTGCTGGCCGAGCGGGTGCGCGAGGAGCTGGCGGTGCTCGCGATGGAGGACGCGTCCTTCGAGGTCAGGCTGGAGCCGCGCGAGGAGATCGGGCCGAGCGGCGCGGAGCGGGCCGAGCTGATGCTGGCGCCGAACCCGGGCGTGCCCGCCGCGCCGATCCGGGAGGCGGCGTCCGGAGGCGAGCTGTCGCGCGTGATGCTGGCCCTGATGACGGTGGCCGGGACGGGCGAGTCGCGCACGCTCGTGTTCGACGAGGTGGACGCCGGCGTGGGCGGCCAGACGGCGAGGGCGGTCGGCGAGCGCCTGCGGGCGCTGGGCGAGTCGCGCCAGGTGCTCTGCATCACCCACCTGCCCCAGATAGCGGCCCTGGCGAGCGGCCACTTCCGAATCGAGAAGTCCGCCTCGGACGCCACCTCGCTGACCACCGTGGAGGCGCTGGCCGGCGACGGCGTGGTGGAGGAGCTGATGCGGATGCTGGGCGCGGAGGCGTCCGACGGAGCGGCCCGCAAGCACGCCAAGCAGCTACTCGCCGCGGCCTGAGCGGCGCGATCGCCGTCGCCCTCCGGCGTCCTCGGCCCTCGGCGTGCCATGCACGCCTTCGGGCCTGCGTCCTTGGATGGCTCGGCCCTCGGCGCTCGGCGTGGCTCTCGGACGAGCGCCGGACGCGCGCGCTCGTCCCGCCGACCTCTTCCGCCCGCACGCCCGGTACACTCGAACTCCCAGAGCCTGAATGTCGCAGAGCCGCCCGGAAACCCGCTTCATCTTCGTCACCGGCGGCGTCGTCTCCGCTCTTGGGAAGGGGATCGCCGCCGCCTCGCTGGGACATCTGCTGGTCGCTCGCGGCCTGTCCGTGACGATCCAGAAGTTCGATCCCTACATCAACGTCGACCCGGGCACGATGAGCCCGTTCCAGCACGGCGAGGTGTTCGTGACCGAGGACGGCGCCGAGACCGACCTCGACCTCGGCCACTACGAGCGCTTCACCGACGTCAACACCAGCCGCGCCTCCAACGCGACGGCCGGCGCGATCTACAACTCCGTGATCAGGCGCGAGCGCCGGGGCGACTACCTCGGCGGCACCGTCCAGGTGATCCCGCACATCACCGACGAGATCAAGAACCGCATCCGCCTGGTGGCCGAGTCGACCGACGTCGACATCGTCATCACCGAGATCGGCGGCACGGTCGGCGACATCGAGTCGCTGCCGTTCCTCGAGGCGCTGCGCCAGTTCCACTCGGACCTGGGCCGCGACCGCTGCATGTTCGTCCACCTCACGCTCGTGCCCTTCCTCGGCCACGCCGGCGAGCTCAAGACCAAGCCGACCCAGCACTCCGTCCAGGAGCTGCGCCGCATCGGCATCCAGCCGGACATGGTCATGTGCCGCTCCGAGGAGGCGCTCGGCGACGAGATCCGCGAGAAGATCGCCCTGTTCGCGAACCTGCCGGTGGCGTCGGTCGTCTCGGCGCGCGACGTCGACTCGATCTACAAGGTCCCGATCGAGTTCGAGCACGAGGGCGTCGCGGAGCGCGTGCTCAACCACTTCGGCCTCGACGTCCCCGCCCCCGACCTGTCCGACTGGAAGCAGCTCGTGCACGACATCGGCGCCGCCACCACCCCGGTGCGGATCGCCCTGGTCGGCAAGTACAACCAGCTCGCCGACGCCTATCTGTCGGTGATCGAGGCGCTCAACCACGCCGGCACCCACCACGGCGGCAAGGTCGAGGTGCACTGGGTCGACTCCGAGCGACTCACCGACGGCGAGGTCGAGGCCGAGCTCGCCACCTGCGACGGCATCCTCGTGCCCGGCGGCTTCGGCGTGCGCGGGATCGAGGGCAAGATCAAGGCCGCCCGCTTCGCCCGCGAGCACGGCGTGCCGTACCTCGGCATCTGCCTCGGGATGCAGATCGCCGTCTCCGAGTTCGCCCGCCACGTCGCCGACATGGAGGGCGCCAACTCCACCGAGTTCGACCCCGAGACCCCGTTCCCCGTGATCGACCTCCTGCCAGAGCAGAAGGAGGTGCGCGACATGGGCGGCACCATGCGCCTGGGCGCCGACCCGGTCAAGCTGCACGAGGGCACGCGCGCCCGCGAGATCTACGGCGAGGCCGTCATCTACGAGCGCCACCGGCACCGCTACGAGGTCAACAACCACCTGCGCAAGCGCCTCGAGCACGCCGGGCTCGTGTTCAGCGGCACGTCGCCCGACGACCGGCTCGTCGAGGTCGTCGAGCTCGGCGACCACCCGTTCTTCGTCGCCTCGCAGTACCACCCCGAGTTCAAGTCGCGCCCGCTGCGCCCGCAGCCGCTGTTCCGCGACTTCGTGGGCGCGGCGATCGAGCTCGCTCGCGAGCGCGCGCCCGAGGTGGAGCCCTCGGTGCGCGCCGAGTCGCACGCCTAGCCGCGGTAGCCTCCGGCCCAGTGACCGTCCGCTCCCTTCAGAGCGCCTCCTCCGCCGAGCGCGAGCGCCTGCTCGCCGACTTCGTGAGGCTCTGCGAGATCGCGAGCCCTTCGCGCAGCGAGGCCAAGGTCGCGGCAGCCGTCCGCGCCGAGCTCGAGGGCCTGGGCCTGGCCGTCGAGGAGGACGACTCCGCCGGCGACACCGGCGCCGACTGCGGCAACCTGCTCGCCCGCATCGAGGGGCCGCCCGGCTCGCGGACGATCCTGCTCTGCGCCCACCTCGACACCGTCCCGCTCGACGGCCCGGTCGAGGTCAGGCAGGAGAACGGCGTGCTCACCAACGCCCACGACGCGATCCTGGGCGCCGACAACAAGGCCGCCGTCGCCACGATCCTCGCGGCCGCCCGGCGCCTGACGAGCGAGGCTGCCCCGATCGGCGTGGAGCTGCTGTTCACCACCTGCGAGGAGCTCGCCCTCGCGGGCGCCAAGGCCCTCGACCCGGGCAGCCTCGACGCCGAGTTCGGCTTCGTCTTCGACCACGCGACGCCGATCGGCGAGATCGTCACGGCCTCGCCGACCTACTACCGCCTCGAGGCCGACTTCCGCGGCCAGGCGGCGCACGCCGGGATCCGGCCAGAGCGCGGCCACAACGCGATCGTCGCCGCGGCGCGGGCGATCGCCGCCATGGAGACCGGCCGCCTCGACGAGGTGACCACCGCCAACGTCGGCCAGATCGAGGGCGGGACCGCCCCGAACGTCGTCGCCGAGCGCTGCAAGGTCGTGCTGGAGACCCGCAGCCTCGACGACGTCCGCGCAGGAGAGGTCGTCAGCTCCATGGTCGACGCCATCGCCGAGGCCGCCAGCGACCTCGAGTGCGACGTCGAGACCGCGGTCGAGCGCCAGTTCCGCGGGTACAAGCTCGCCCGCACGGCCCCGGTCGTGGAGACCGCCGCCGAGGCGCTGCGCTCGCTCGGCATCGAGGCGGCCTACATCAACACGGGCGGCGGCAGCGACGCCAACGCCCTGATCGCCGCCGGCCTGCCGATGGTCAACCTGGCGAACGGCACCCAGAACAACCACCAGCCCGACGAGTCGGTCACGGTCGAGGCGCTCGAGACGACGCTCGACCTGACCCTCGCGATCGTCGCCGCCTGCGCCAGATGAGCTTCGAGCGGCTCGACAGCGAGACCGTCTGGCAGGGGCGGATCGGCACCGTGCGGGTGGACCGGTTCCGGTATCCCGACGGGGAGGAGGCCCAGCGCGAGGTGATCGCGCATCCGGGCGCCGTGGCGATCGTGGCCCACGACGGCGAGCGCCTCTTCCTCGTCCGCCAGCCGCGCGAGGCCGTCAACGAGACGGCCCTGCTGGAGCTGCCCGCGGGCAAGCTCGACGAGGAGGGCGAGAGCCCGCTCGAGACCGCGCAGCGCGAGCTCGCCGAGGAGGTCGGCAAGGGCGCCCGCACCTGGCAGCACCTGGTCACCTTCTACACATCGCCCGGCTTCGTAGACGAGGAGTGCCACGTGTTCCTCGCCACCGACCTGTTCGCCCAGAGCGCAGAGCCGGACGAGAACGAGCGCATCGAGATCGTCGAGCACCCGCTCGCGGACCTCGACGGGCTGATCAAGGACTGCCGCGACGCGAAATCGCTGGTCGGCCTGCTCTGGTTTCGCGCCTTCTGCGCGTGAGCCGCGTCTTGCAGCGGGAGGGGATGGCGGCGGCGGGGCCGAACCCCGTCGGCGATGGCCACCATCGAGCACCCCCGCGTCGAAGCCCGCTACGAGCACCAGGTGCTCGACTTCCTCGCATACCTCGAGTTCGAACGGGGGCTGGCGCGGAACACGCTCGAGGCCTACCGCGGTGACCTGCTCCAGCTGGGGCGCTTCCTCGCGGAGCGCAGCCGGTCGGCGATCGAGGCGACGCCCGCCGACATCAGCGACTTCCTTACCCGCCTGGCCACCGGTGACGACGAGCACCGGCCCGCCTCGCCGGCGACGATCCACCGCAAGTCCGCCTGCCTGCGCTCCTTCTACCGCCACCTGCGCCGGGAGGGGCTGCGCGACTCCGACCCGACCGCCAGCCTGAGCGCGCCGCGGCGCAGCCGCAAGCTGCCGCAGGTGCTGACCCGCGGCGAGGTCGACCGGCTGCTGTCCCAGCCGCGCGGCGGCGATCCCCCGGCGCTGCGCGACCGGGCGCTGCTGGAGCTGATGTACGCGTCGGGGCTGCGCGCCTCGGAGGCGATCGGGCTCGAGGTGGGGGACATCGACGTCGAGGAGCGCCTGCTGCGCGCCCGCGGCAAGGGATCCAAGGAGCGCATCGTGCCGATCGGCCAGGCCGCCCTGCGGGCGCTCGGCATCTACCTGGAGCGAGGACGGCCCGCCCTCGTCAAGAACCGCAACGAGACGCACCTGTTCGTGAACTTCCGCGGCGGGCAGCTGACCCGCCAGGGCCTCTACAAGATCGTCCGCCGCCACGCGACGACCGCAGGCCTGGCCGACCGGATGAGCCCGCACACCCTGCGCCACACGTTCGCGACCCACCTGCTCGCGGGCGGCTGCGACCTGCGCTCGGTGCAGGAGATGCTCGGGCACGCCGACGTCTCGACCACGCAGCTCTACACGCACCTGTCGAGCGAGCGGCTCAAGGACGTCTACTTCAAGGCACACCCCAGGGCAAAGGCCGCCTGAGTAACGTCGGGGGGCGATGCCGGAGCTCCCCGAGGTCGAGACGATCCGCCGCCAGCTGGCCCCGGCGCTCGAGGGCCGGCGGATCGAGGGCGTGCGCGTGCTCGACCCGCGCTGGTGCGACCCGGCGCCCCCCGAGGCGATCGAGGACGCCCTGCGCGGGCGCGCGATCGAGCGCGTGGGGCGGCGCGGGAAGTACCTGATCCTGTCGCTCGAGGACGACGTCCACCTGGTCATGCACCTGCGCATGACCGGCAACCTGCTGCTCACCGGCGACGAGGAGGACCCGGCTCACCTCCGCGTCGACATCCGGCTCGACGACGGGCGCAGGCTGCTGTTCGTGGACGTGAGGCGCTTCGGCACCGGCGACGTGCTGCTCGGCTCGGACGCGCTCGCCGACTACTTCGACTCGCGCCTCGGCGTCGAGCCGCTCAGCGCCGACTTCACCGCTGACGCGCTGCGCGCCCTGGCGCGCGGCCGCAAGCAGCCGGTCAAGGCCTTCCTGCTCAACCAGGAGCGCATCGCCGGGGTGGGCAACATCTACGCCGACGAGGCGCTGTTTCGCGCGAAGATCCACCCGCTGCGCCAGGTCGGCACGCTGCGCCGCCCTCAGATCGAGGCGCTGCGCGCAGCGGTCGTCGAGTCGCTCGAGCTCGGGATCGACTCCAAGGGAGCGTCGATCGACGACTACCGCCACGTCGACGGCGCCCGCGGCAGCTTCCAGGACCGCTTCCTCGTCTACTCGCGCGCGGGCGAGCTGTGCGTCCGCTGCGGCACGCCGATCCAGAAGCTGCGCGCCGCCGGGCGCGGGACCTACGTCTGCCCGAACTGCCAGCGCCGTCCGCGCGTCAGGCGGGCCGCCGCGCGGTCATGACGACCTTCGCGCCCGCCGCGGGGATCATCGTCACGTTGCGGTGACGCGCGCGCTCTGGGCGCGGGTCGGGCGCCTCGAGGTCGGTGCGGCGGGCGATCGCCCTCAGCACCACGCGCTGCTCGGCCATCGCCAGCGCGGCGCCGAGGCAGCGCCGGATGCCGCCCCCGAAGGGGATCCAGGTGTACGTCCCCGGCTTGCGGCCGACGAAGCGCTCCGGGCGGAACGCGAACGGGTCCGGGTAGACGTCTTCGCGGTGCTGGAGCAGCAGGATGCTCATCAGCACCGCGCTGCCCGGCGGCACGGTGTAGTCGCCGAGCTGCCAGCGGCGCGTCACGCGCCGGCCGATGATCGGGATCACCGGACGCGCGCGCATCGCCTCGTGGATGGTCGCCTCGAGATAGCCGTCGGGGTCCTCGTCCGAGCGGGCGACGTCGCGCAGGCGCTCGTAGGCGGCGGGGTGGCGGAGCAGCCGCTCGAAGGCCCAGGCGAGCGAGTTGGCGGTCGTCTCGTGACCCGCCAGCACGAGCGTGAGCAGCTCGTCGCGCAGCTCCTGGTCGGTGAGGCGCTCGCCGTCCTCGGTCTCGGCGCCGAGCAGCACCGACATGATGTCCGTGCGGCCCGCGTGGCCGGCCTCGCGGCGGGCCGCGATCGCCGCGAACAGGTGCCGGTCCAGGTAGGAGACGAACAGGCGGGTCACCCCGACCGCCTCGTCGCTGCCCAGGTTGACCAGCTCGGCGAGCTGTGAGCCGGGGCGCGTGGACGCGTCGACCGCCCGTCTGATCGCGGTGCGCAGCCCGTGCTCGGGCGTCCCCTTGGCCGGCGCGCCCTCGATCCCGAAGATCCCGGCCATGATCACGTCGAGGGTGATCGCCTGCATGCGCGGGGCGAGCGCGAACGGCCGGCCGGTCGGCCAGCGGTCGATCTCGCGGTCGGCCGCCTCGGCGATCATCTCCGTGTAGCGCTGGACGGCCTCGCCGTGGAACGGCGGCAGCAGCAGCTTGCGCTGGCGCATGTGGCGTGGGCCGACCGCCGTCAGCACCGAGTTCGGGCCGAGGATCGGACGCAGCGGGGAGTCGCCGGTCAGCGACGGCGCGTCCTCCGGCTTGGCGGTGAACAGCGAGCGGACGTGGTCGGGGTGGCAGGTGACCACGTCGAGGTCGTCGTCGATCGCGCCTCGGAACGTGAACACGTCGCCCAGCTCGCGGCGGGCGCGGAAGACGAACTCGATCTGGCGGATGCTGAAGCGCAGCGTCTGCAGCACCCGCGAGAGCGGCAGGGAGGGAGGCAGCCGAACACCAGCGCCGTCGTCGGGCGCCGGGCCGGCGGGCGACGGCGGCGCCTCGGCGACGAGGCCGTCCGGGAGCGGAGGTGCCTCGGCGACGGTCATGCGGCCAGCAGGTCCTCGAGCGCGCCGGCGCGGTCGGCCTCGAGCAGCTCGCGGAAGCCGCCGATCGCGCGCGCCCCGACGACGATCTGCGGAAAGGTCATCTGCCCGGTGAGGGCCACCAGGTCGGCTCGGCCGATCGGGTCCTTGGCCAGGTTGATCTCCGCATAGACCACTCCGCGCGCCTCCAGCAGAGCCTTGGCCTGCCGGCAGAACCCGCACGGCTCGGTGGTGTAGACGATTACCCCATTCTCGTCCGACATTCGAATCAGAGTCTAGGTAGTGCCCCGATCCTTCAAGACCGAAGCAATCGTGCTTCGCTCGATCCGCTACGCCGAGGCCGATCGAGTGCTGCACCTGTACACGCCCGAGCGGGGGCGGGTCGGCGCGGTTGCGAAGGGGGTGCGGCGCGTGGGGTCGCGGCTCGGGGGCAGGCTGGAGCCGCTCAGCCGGGTGCGGCTGGTGCTGCACCAGGGCCGCGGTGAGCTCTGCACGGTCAGCCAGGCCGACACGCTGCACCCCTACGCGTCCCTGCGCGAGCGGCGCGCCTCGCTGGAGCGGGCCACGCAGGCGTGCGAGGCGGTCCTGCGGCTGCTCGACTCGACCGAGGCCAACCCGCCCGCCTACAACCTGCTCTGCCACGAGCTCGGCCTGCTCGACTCGAGCGCCGAGGCCTCCTGCCGCGCCCAGGCGCTCACGTTCCGGCTCAAGCTGCTGCTCGCGGCCGGCTTCGCTCCGGAGCTCGCGTCCTGCGCCGCCTGCGGCGAGGTCGAGCACCTCGGCGCCTTCTCCCCGAGCGCCGGCGGGGTGGTCTGCGCCGGTTGCGAGGCGGGCTCGTTCCCGCTCGGCGAGGAGGCCCACCGCTTCCTCGTGACGGCGCTCGCCAAACCGCTCGCCGAGGCCCCCGAGGCGGCCGACATGGCTCTGGCCCAGGCCGACAGGGCCATAGCCGAGACGCTCGAGTACCACGCCCACGTTCGATTGAGGCGGGTCGCGTAGGGGCATACAGTGGCCCTGTGAAGACCGCCGCCGGCACCAAGCTCGTCTACGACTTCGCCGAGGGCTCGCGCGACATGCGCGAGCTGCTGGGCGGCAAGGGCGCCAACGTCGCCGAGATGACGCGCGTGCTGGGTGCCGACCGCGTGCCGGCCGGCTTCACGATCACGACCGAGGCCTGCGTGGCCTACATGGAGGCCGACCGGGCGTTCCCGGAGGGGCTCGAGGCCCAGGTCGCCGAGGCGCTCGAGCGGCTCGAGGAGCAGGCCTCAAAGTCGCTCGGCGACGCCGACGACCCCCTGCTGGTCTCCGTCCGCAGCGGGGCGCGCGAGTCGATGCCGGGCATGCTGGACACGGTCCTGAACCTGGGCCTCAACGACGAGTCGGTCGAAGGGCTCGGCGGCGACCGCTTCGCCTGGGACTCCTATCGCCGCTTCGTGCAGATGTTCGGCAACGTCTGTCGCGGCATCCCGGGCGAGCGCTACGAGGACCTGATCTCGGAGGCCGGGCGCGACCTCGACGCCGACGGGCTGAAGGCGCTGACGGCGCGCTTTCGGCAGGTGTTCGCCGACGAGACCGGCGAGGAGTTCCCGCTGGACCCCCAGGAGCAGCTGACGCAGGCGATCCGCGCCGTGTTCGACTCGTGGATGGGCGATCGCGCCGTCTCCTACCGGCGCATCAACCACATCCCGGACGACTGGGGCACGGCGGTGAACGTGCAGCAGATGGTCTTCGGCAACCGCGGCGAGCGGTCGTGCTCCGGGGTCGCCTTCTCGCGCGACGAGATCACCGGCGAGCCGACCCCGTCCGGCGACTTCCTCGTCAACGCCCAGGGCGAGGACGTGGTCTCGGGGGTGCGCACGCCGCGCGACATCCACGAGATGAAGGAGGTGATGCCCGACGCCTACGACGAGCTGATGGAGATCCTGCGCACGCTCGAGGCGCACTACCTCGACATGCAGGACACCGAGTTCACCGTCGAGGAGGGCTCCCTCTACATGCTCCAGACGCGCAACGCGAAGCGCCCCGCGCAGGCGGGGGTCCGGTTCGCCGTCGACGCCGTCGAGGAGGGCCTGCTCGACAAGGCCGCCGCGATCGCCACGATCGACGCCGGCAAGCTCGACGCGCTGCTGCACCCGGCGTTCGCCCGCGACGCCGAGTTCGACGTGCTCGCGCGAGGCGTCGCCGCGTCGCCGGGCGCCGCCACAGGGGAGATCGTGTTCACGGCCGCAGACGCCGTCGCGGCCGACGAGGAGGGGCGGGACGTGATCCTCGTGCGCCCGTTCACCGAGGCCGACGACGTGGCCGGCTTCTACGCGGCGAAGGGCATCCTCACCGCGGAGGGAGGCAAGGCCTCGCACGCCGCGCTGGTGGCGCGCGGGATGGGCAAGCCGTGCGTGTCGGGCGCCGTCCGCGCTCGAGATCGACCTCAACGCGAAGACGGTCAGGGTGGGCGACACCGCGCTCGGCCGAGGGCGACGTGATCGCGATCGACGGGTCGGCCGGGCTGGTCACCGCCGACGAGGTGCCGCTCGAGGAGCCCGAGGTATCCGACCAGTTCGAGACGGTGCTCGGCTGGGCGGACGAGGTGCGCACGCTGGGCGTGCGCGCGAACGCCGACACGCCCGAGGACGCCGCCAAGGCGCGCGAGTTCGGCGCCGAGGGGATCGGCCTGTGCCGGACCGAGCACATGTTCATGGCCGGCGACCGCCAGCCCAAGATGCGGGCGATGATCATGGCCGAGACCGAGGACGACCGCCGCCGCGCGCTGGACGAGCTGCTGCCGCTCCAGCAGGAGGACTTCGAGGGCCTGTTCGACCAGATGAGCGGCCTCCCGGTGACGATCCGCCTGCTCGACCCGCCGCTGCACGAGTTCCTGCCCTCCGCGGAGGACATCGCCCAGGAGGTCGAGCGCGCCCGGATCGAGGAGTCGGACGACCTCGAGGAGTTCGAGCACCTGCTGGACCGCATCCACTCCCTGGCGGAGACCAATCCGATGCTCGGCACGCGCGGGGTCCGGCTGGGCGTGCTGCATCCCGAGGTCTACGAGATGCAGGTGCGCGCGATCGTGCGGGCCGCGCTGGCGGTGTCCGAGCCGCCCGAGGTCGAGATCATGATCCCGCTCGTCGCCTACGAGAAGGAGGTCGAGCTGATGCGCGGGCTGGTCGAGCGCGTCGTCGAGGAGGAGGGCGGCGACGGGGTCGACCTGCTGATCGGGACGATGATCGAGCTGCCCGCGGGCGTGCTTCGTCGCCGACCGGATCGCCGAGCAGGCCGACTTCTTCTCGTTCGGCACCAACGACCTCACCCAGACGTCGCTCGGCTTCTCGCGCGACGACGTCGAGGGCCGCTTCCTGACGCGCTACATGGAGCGCAAGGTGCTCGACAGAAGCCCCTTCGAGACGATCGACAAGCCCGGCGTGGGATGGCTCGTCCGGCTGGCCGCGTGGGTGGGCCGGGAGGCGCGGGCTGACCTCAAGCTGGGCGTCTGCGGCGAGCACGGCGGCGACCCCGACTCGATCGCCTTCTTCCAGCTGGCCGGCCTCGACTACGTCAGCTGCTCGCCCTACCGCGTGCCGATCGCGCGGGTCGCGGCGGCCCAGGCGGCGCTGAGCTAGCCTCGGCGCATCACCAGCCTGGCCCGCACATCCTTCCGCGAGCGGATCGAGCGCGCCGAGGAGGCGCGTCACTCACCCCTTGCGGCACCGTCCTATCCCGCGCGCCGGCTGCGCGAGGAGCCCGACTCCGATCACCGCACCCCGTTCCAGCGCGACCGCGACCGGATCGTGCACTCGAAGGCGTTCCGGCGGCTCAAGCACAAGACGCAGGTGTTCATCGCCCCGGAGGGCGACCACTACCGCACCCGGCTCACGCACACGCTCGAGACCTGCGGGATCGCCCGCACCGTCGCCAGGGCGCTGGGCCTCAACGAGGACCTGACCGAGGCGATCGGGCTCGGGCACGACCTCGGGCACCCGCCGTTCGGCCACGTCGGCGAGGAGGTGCTGGACGAGTGCGTGCGCGAGCGCTGGGGGCACGCCTTCCGGCACAACGAGCACTCGCTGCGCATGGTCGACGAGATCGAGCGGCTCAACCTCACCGAGCAGGTCCGCGACGGCATCCTCCACCACACCGGGCCGGAGCCGCCGGCGACGCAGGAGGGGCGCATCCTCAGGCTGGTCGACCGGATCGCCTACATCAACCACGACATCGACGACGCCATCCGCGCCGGGGTGCTCAGCTTCGGCGAGCTGCCGGCCGGCGAGATCGAGCTGCTCGGCACCACCGGCTCGGAGCGGATCGAGACGCTCGTGGTCGACCTGCTCGACCACTCCGACGACGCCGGCGACATCGCCCAGGGGGAGGAAGTCGGCGGCGCGATGCTTCGCCTGCGTGAGTTCATGTTCGCGCGGGTCTACCTGGGGCCGGAGGCGCAACGGCAGAAGCCGCGCATCGAGCGCATGATGCGAGCCCTGTTCGACCACTACCTCGAGCACCCGCCGCCGGCGCTGACCGCCGACGCCACCGAGGAGCAGCGCGTGGTGGATTGGCTGGCCGGCATGACCGACCGCTTCGCGATCCGCTCGTTCGAGGACCTGTCCCTGCCGCAGGGGTTCTGACGATGGCGCTGTTCACCCGCGACTCGATCGACCGGCTGCGCGACGCGATCGACATGGTCGACCTGGTCGGCTCGAAGACCGACCTGCGCCGGGTCGGGTCGCGCTGGACCGGACTGTGCCCGTTCCACGACGAGCGCACCCCGTCGTTCTCGGTGAACGCCGAGTCGAAGCTCTTCTACTGCTTCGGCTGCCACGAGAAGGGCGACGCGTTCAGCTTCGTCGAGAAGACCGAGGGGCTCGACTTCCGCGAGGCGGTCGAGCGGCTGGGCGACCGCTACGGGGTCGAGCTCCAGCTCGAGAACGACGACCCGGAGGCCGAGCAGCGCCGTCGCCGGCGCGAGCGCCTGATCTCGCTGCTCGACCGCACCGCCGACTTCTACGCGAAGTTCCTGTGGGACTCGCAGGAGGCCACCAAGGCGCGCGACTACCTGGTCGGCCGCGGGCTGCGGGAGGAGGTGCTGCGCGAGTTCCGGGTGGGCTACTCGCCGAGCGCCTGGGACCGGGTGCTGGTGGGCGCCCAGCGGGACGGGTTCAGGCCGGAGGAGCTCGAGGCGGCCGGGCTCGCCCAGCGCGGCCGCGGCGGCCTCTACGACCGCTTCCGCGGGCGGATCATGTTCCCGCTGGCGAACGCCCGCGGCCGCGTGCTCGGCTTCGGGGCGCGGGCGATGGGCGAGGGGCGTGGCCCGAAGTACCTCAACACCTCGGAGAACGAGATCTACCACAAGGGCCGCCAGCTGTTCGGGATCGACCTCGCCCGCGCCCAGGCTGCCAAGAGCGGTCGGATCGTCGTAGTCGAGGGTTACACCGACGTGCTGGCGCTCCACCAGGCGGGGATCCGCGAGTCCGTGGCGATCATGGGCACCGCGCTGACGGCCGAGCAGATGGCCGAGCTGGGGCGCGCGGCGCCGCTGGTCGTGCTCGCGCTCGACGCGGACCGCTCCGGGCAGGAGGCGATGGTCAGGGCGGCCCAGCACGGCGGGGTCGAGCTATGGGCCGTCGGAATGCCGGAAGGCAGCGATCCGGCGGATCTGCTTGCCTCTGAGGGAGAGCAGGCCTTTGCCGCCCGCCTGGAGGCGGCAATGCCCATCGTCCAGTTTCAGATTCGCCGTGTTCTTGCCGATGCAGACCTCGGTACGCCCACCGGTAGGGACAAGGCACTTGAGGAGGCGCGCAGCTTGATCGCTGCCACACCCGAACGCACAGCTATGCGGGATGAGCTGGTCCGCGAGGTCGCGGACCGCCTCGACGTGCCCACCGACTACGTGCGCGCGCCCGGTCGCTTCGAGTCCGGAACGGTGCGCGCCTCGGCCGGCAAGGTGGCGCTCGGCGCCGAGCAGAGCTTCCTGGCGGCGTGCCTGGCCAGCGGCGAGCTGGGCCAGCGCTACCTCGGGCTCGTGGCCGACGAGCAGTTCTCCTCCGACACGATGCTGAGGGCGCGCGACCACCTCACGGCGCACTTCGAGGACCCGCTCGCGGGCCTGTCGGAGGACGACGCCGAGCTCGGCAAGCTGATCAACGACGTCGTGCAGGCGGCGCTCGCGCTGCCCGCGCAGCCCGAGTCGACCCTGCGCACGAGCATCCTCCAGCTCGAGGGGCGACGCATCGACCGCGAGATCCGCCGCGCCGCCTCGGCGGGCGACCATGCCCGCCAGACCGAGCTGGCCGCTGCGGCGCAGCGCGTGCGCGAGGAGATGGGCCAGATCGTGGGGCAGACGGCATGAGCAAGGCCAACGAGGCAGAGGGCTTCGACTCTCCCGAGGACGAGGAGAGCGAGGAGGACATCTTCGAGATCGGCGGTCCCGTCACCGCCGGCGTGCCGGCCGCGCCGCCCGAGCAGGGCGCCGAGGACGCGGTGCGGCTCTACCTGCGCTCGATCGGGCGCGTCCCGCTGCTGACCCGCGAGGACGAGGTGCGCCTCGCCAAGCGGATCGAGCAGAACGACATGTCCGCCAAGAACGCCCTGATCGAGGCCAACCTGCGGCTGGTCGTCTCGATCGCCAAGCGCTACACGGGGCGCGGGCTGACGCTGCTGGACCTGATCCAGGAGGGCAACCTCGGGCTGATCCGGGCTGTCGAGAAGTTCGACTGGCGGCGCGGCTTCAAGTTCTCCACCTACGCGACCTGGTGGATCCGCCAGGCGATCACGCGCGCGCTGGCCGACCAGTCCCGCACGATCCGGATCCCGGTCCACATGGTCGAGCGGATGAACCGCGTGGCGCGGGCCAAGCGCGCGCTGATGCAGCAGAACAACCGCGAGCCCTCTTTCGAGGAGATCGCCGACCTGGTCGAGATGACGCCCAAGAAGGTCGAGGAGATCCTCAAGCTCGGCCAGGAGCCCGTCTCGCTCGAGGCGCCGGTGGGCGGTGAGGAGGGCGACGCGTCGCTCGGCGACTTCATCTCCGACGACGCCGGCGACCGCCCGCTCGAGGTCGTCGCCAACCGCATCCGCGACGCCGACCTCCAGGAGGTGCTCGACTCGCTGCCCTGGCGCGAGCGCCGGGTGATCGAGCTGCGCTACGGCCTGGGCGACAAGGGCCCGATGACGCTCGAGGACATCGGCCACGAGGTCGGCGTCACGCGCGAGCGGGTCCGCCAGATCGAGTCGAAGACGCTGGCGATGCTGAAGGCGTCGGGCGGCGCGGACCGGCTGGCTGGGACGGCGGACGAGGCCTGAGCTTCGCCCTGGCGGGCGCTATGCTCGGCCGCTCGTACCGAGCACGATCCGGGGTAGCTCAACCGGCAGAGCGACCGGCTGTTAACCGGTAGGTTGTGGGTTCGAGTCCCACCCCCGGAGCTCCCATGAACGCCCGTCTAGTGCGGGCGTTCGGCGTTTCGGGTACCGATTGGGGGTACCAATTTCGACGGGTTCGACGCAACGGCGTCGGGAAAAGGAAGTCCATGCGAGCCACGGTGTTGCACGGCGCGGGTGACGTCCGGATCGAGGAGGTCCCGGATCCTTCGATTGTCGATCCCACGGACGCGGTGATTCGCGTTACCAGTGCTTGTATCTGCGGGAGCGACCTGTGGCCCTACAACGGCGGGCCGAACGTCCCGGGCCAACGGATGGGCCACGAGGCGATCGGCGTTGTCGAGGAGGTCGGAGGCGAAGTGAGCAACGTCAGGCGGGGACAGCTCGTGGTGATGCCGTTCGCGTCTTCCGACGGCACCTGCGTGTTCTGCCATGAGGGTCTCCACACGGCGTGCGTTCATAGAGGTTTCTTTGGGAACGGCGGGGAGCCCGAGGGCGCGCAGGCGGAGGCAGTCCGGGTCCCATACGCGGATGGCACGCTCGTCGCCCTGCCTGTGGACGAGGACGCTGAGTTGATGCCCTCGCTCCTGACCTTGTCTGATGTGATGGGGACGGGTCAGCACGCGGCGGTGGTCGCGGAGGTGGGACCGGGCAAGGCGGCTGCCGTGGTTGGCGACGGCGCAGTTGGGCTCTGCGGGGTGCTTGCCGCCAAGCGTCTCGGAGCTGACCAGGTGATCATCATGGGCCGCCACGACGATCGGATCGCCTTGGCGAAGGAGTTCGGCGCCACGGACGTTGTCTCCGAGCGCGGTGAAGAGGCCGTGGAGCGAGTGCGTGAGCTGACTGGTGGTGAAGGCGCTCACTCGGTCTTGGAGTGCGTCGGTACGTCCCAGTCGACGGAGACCGCGATCGCGGTTGCCCGGCCGGGTGGCGCGGTCGGTCGCGTCGGCGTGCCCCAGGACGAGAGGATCCCAGCGTCACTTACCGCCTTCTTCGGGAACATCAAGGTCGGCGGCGGTCCCGCGCCCGCTCGTGCCTACATCGAGGAGCTTCTGCCCGACATCCTCGAGGGTCGCATCCAGCCGGGCAAGGTGCTCGACCGGAAGGTGGGCCTCGATGGCGTCCCGGACGGCTACCGGGCGATGAACGACCGCGAGTCGATCAAGGTAATGGTCACGCCGTGAACCTCGACTTACGGTCTAGACTTGGTTGACGGCGCCGCCTAGGCGGTGAGCCGAGTACCTCATGGCGGTCAGCCACAGGCGCCGCGGAGCAATAGCAAGCGAATGAAGGGAAGCCCACAGGGGCGACGGGTTCGAGTCCCACCCCCGGAGCTTCTCAGGGCGGGACGCGTTGTCCGGCGAGTCCAGCAGCGGGCGCGCCTGGACGGGGTGGTAGTCAAGGGTCGCGCCAACGGCGACCAGGCTCAACCACCCCTCGGGGAAACCGTCGACCTCGAGCTACGGCAGCCGCGCCGTGGCGCGCAGCCCGAACGCCGCCGCCGCGGCCAGCAGGACCGCGCCGCCCGCGGCGAAGGCTGCGGTGATCTCGCGCTGCTCCTTCTTGCTCGCCACCCGCGAGCCGAGGCCCTCGTAGATCCGCGAGAGGTCGGAGGCGTCCTCGGCCTGGAAGGCCCGGCCGCCCGAGAGGCTGGCGATCCGGCGCATCGTGACCGGGTCGGGCGGCACAGGGATCTCCGTGCCGGTCGGCGTCCTGATCGTGGCGCCGCGGGTGCCGAGCGCCACCGTGGAGATCGGGATGCCCTTGCGCTTGGCGATCCGCGCGACGTCGGTCGGGCTGCGCCCGATCGTGGTCTCCCCGTCGGAGAGCAGCAGGATCGCCGCCGGCGGGCGCTTCGCCCGCGGGCCCTTGTCGACGAGCGCGAGCGCGACCTGGAGCGCGTCGCCGGTGGCCGTGCCGCCGTCCGCGTTGAGGCTGTCGAGCACGTCGCCGACCTTGCCGCGGTCGTCGGTCGGCGGCTCGACCGTGTGCGGCTCGGTCGAGAACGCGACGATCCCCACCCGGGCCGCGTCGGGCACCTGGTCGAGGAAGCGGTTCGCCGCCGAGCGCGCCGCCTCGAGGCGGTTCGGCTCCACGTCCTCGGCGAGCATCGACCGCGACACGTCGGTGACCAGCACGATCGACGCCTGCTCCTGGGGCACGGCGACCGTCGCGTGCGGGCGGGCCAGCGCAATGCTGAGCACGGCGAGCGCCGCCAGGAACAGAGCCAGCGGCAGCCGGCGCCGCCACGTCGACACGCGCGGCAGCAGCGGCGACAGGGTCGCCACCCCGGGGAAGCGCACCGCGTAGCGGCGCGACCGTCGCCGGGTCAGCACGTAGACGGCCAGCACCAGCGGCACGAGCGCGAGCGTCGCCAGGAAGGCCGGCGAGGCGAAGCTCACGACAGCCTCCGGCCCAGCTCGCGCGCCCAGGCGCCCTCGGTCGAGAGCGTCACGTGCTCGGCGCCGGCGCGCCGGAGCGCGGCGCCCACGGCGGCCCGCTCCTCCTGGACGGCCTGCGCGAAGCGCTCGCGCAGCCGGCGGTCGGTGGTGTCGACCTCGACTCGCTGCCCGGACTCGGGGTCGACCATCGCCATCCGCCCGACCGAGGGCAGCTCGCGCTCGCGTGGGTCGTAGACCTCGACGGCCATGACGGTGTGCCGGGCGCACAGCGCCGCCAGCGGCCGCGCCCACGGGTCGGCCGGCCCGCCGAAGTCGGACACGACCACCACGAGGCTGCGTGGCCGCGACAGGCGGCCGACGCGCACGAGCGCCACGTCGAGCTGCTCGCCCGAGGTCCCGTCCGGCGCAACCCCCTCGGCGAGCGCCCGGCGCAGGCCCACGCGCGCCCCGCGCCCTCCGCGCGGCGGCAGCAGCAGGGTCGCCGGACCGCCGAACGTCAGCAGCCCCACGCGTCCCCCGCGCTTCACCGCGATCGCGCCGAGCACGTCGGCCACGCCGTCGGCGACGTCGCTCTTGAGCCGGTCGGCCGTGCCGAACGCCATCGAGGGCGACACGTCCATCGCCAGCCAGGTGGTCAGCAGCCGCTCGGGCACCTGCTGGCGCACGTGCGGCACGCCCGTCCGGGCGGTGGCCGCCGCGTCGATCTGGCGCACGTCGTCGCCCGGCTGGTAGGGGCGCAGCTGGGCGAGCTCGGTCCCGCTGCCCACGCCCGCGCCGCGGTGCTCGCCGGCGCTGATGCCGCCCACGCGCCGCACGAACGCCAGGTCGAGCGCCTCCACGAGCGCGCCCGGGATCGAGCCCGGGCCCTGGCGGCCGGGTGGCGGGCGCAGCTCCCCGGCGGCCGGCGCGGGAGTCACGCCGCGAGCGGCTCCGGCTCGCGGCGATCCGGCTCGGGCACCGCCTCCATGACCCGCTCGAGCAGCTCGTCGGGCCGGGCTCCCTCGCTGAGGCCCTCGTAGCTCAGCACGAGTCGGTGGCGCAGCACCTCGGGCGCGAGGTCGCGCACGTCGCTGGCGAGCACGTGGCGGCGGCCGCGCAGCAGCGCCAGCGCCCGCGCCGAGTGCACGAGCCCGATCGGGCCGCGCGGGCTCGCGCCGTAGCTGAGCAGCGCTTCGACCTCGGTCAGTCCGTAGCGGCCGGGTCGGCGGGTCGCGTCGGCCAGGGCGACCGAGTAGTCGACGACCTCGCGATCGACCATCACGTCGGCGACGGCCTCGCGGAAGCGGAGCAGGTCGGTCACCGTCAGCCGCTCCTCGACGCGCGCGGCGGGGTCGAGCGAGCGGTGGACGACCGCCGCCTCGTCGCCCGGCGCCGGGTAGTCGACCAGGATCTTCATCAGGAAGCGGTCGACCTGGGCCTCGGGCAGCGGGTAGGTGCCCTCGGACTCGATCGGGTTCTGCGTCGCGAGCACGAGGAACGGCAGCGGGACCCCGTGGCTGCGGCCGCCGATCGTCACCTGCTGCTCCTGCATCACCTCGAGCAGCGCCGACTGGACCTTCGCCGGAGCCCGGTTGATCTCGTCGGCGAGCAGGAAGTTGGCGAAGACGGGGCCCAGCTCGGTGTCGAGCTGGCCCGTGTCGGGCCGGTAGATCCGCGTGCCGACCAGGTCCGACGGGACCAGGTCCGGCGTGAACTGGATGCGGTTGAAGCTGCCGCCGACGACCGACGCGAGCGTCTTGATCGTCAGCGTCTTCGCCAGGCCCGGCACGCCCTCGAGCAGCACGTGCCCGCCCGCGAGCAGGGCGACCATGACCCGCTCCAGCATCGCGTCCTGCCCGATGATGACCCGCTTGATCTCGAAGAGGGCGCCCTGGAGCGCCTCCCGTGCTTCGTCGTGGACCGCGCTATCGCTCATGCCGCCAACCTAGGCCCCCTGCTGTCACTGCCGCATAACGCCGCGCACTACAGTCCAACGGATGCGTGTGCTGGTGGCTGAGGACGAGCGCAGGGTCGCCGACGCCGTCGCACGCGGCCTGCGCCGGGAGGGCATGGCCGTCGACGTCGCCTACGACGGCGGCAGCGCGCTCGACAAGGCCCGCATGAACTCCTACGACGTGGTCGTGCTCGACCGCGACCTGCCCGTCGTCCACGGCGACGACCTGTGCCGGACGCTGCGCGGAGAGGAGCCCGACAGCCGCGTGCTGATGCTGACCGCCGCGGCCGGCCTCGACGAGGTCGTCGACGGCCTCTCGATCGGCGCCGACGACTACATGCCCAAGCCGTTCGCGTTCGCCGAGCTGGTCGCGCGGCTGCGCGCGCTCGCCCGGCGCAGCCACCCGGCCAGCCCGCCGACCCTGACGGCGGGCGACGTCACGCTCGACTCGGCGCGGCGGACGGTCACGCGCGCCGGCCGGCCGGTCGAGCTGACCCCGCGCGAGTTCGGCGTGCTCGAGGCGCTGCTGGCCGCCGACGGCGCCGTGCTGTCGAACGACGAGCTGGTGCGCCGCGTCTGGGACGAGAACGCCGACCCGTTCACCAACTCCGTGCGCATGACCGTGCTGAGGCTGCGCCGCAAGCTCGGCGACCCGCCGGTGATCGAGACGGTCAAGGGCGCCGGTTACCGGATATGAACCGGGGGCCGCGCTCCCGGACCCCCGCGGAACGTCGGCCAGTCTCGGTGACGCATGAGGTTGCCGCGATTCACGATCCGCGCTCGCCTGACCGCCCTCTACGCGCTGCTCGTCGCGGTCTCCACGGGGGTGCTGCTGCTCGTCTCCTACTGGCTGCTCGGCCGCCACTTCGACCGCACGCTGCCGGCGCCGCTGGCCAACGACGCGCTCGACGAGGTCGCGGTCCAGTACGGCATCGCCTTCGTCGGAGTCGTGCTGATGGCGGGCGCGGTCGGCTGGGCGATCGCAGGGCACGTGCTCGCGCCGCTCAAGCGCATCACCGGGACGGCGCGCCGCGTCTCCGAGGAGCGCCTCGGGGAGCGGATCGAGGTGACCGGGCCCGACGACGAGCTGCGCGAGCTGGGAGAGACGCTCAACTCGATGCTCGACCGCCTGGCCGACTCGTTCGACGCCCAGCGGCGCTTCGTCGCCAACGCGAGCCACGAGCTGCGCGGCCCGCTGACGGTGATCCGCTCCGAGGCCGAGGTGGCGCTCGCCAATCCCGAGCCCGACCTGGACGAGCTGCGCGGCATGGCCGAGTCGGTGATCCACGCGAGCCGCCGCACGGAGGCGCTGCTGGCGAGCCTGCTGATCCTCGCGCGCGGCCAGCGCGGGCTGGTGCGCGCGGAGGCCGTCGACCTGGCCGAGGCCGCCGGCGTGGCGCTCGACGCAGCCGAGCCCGTCGCGGCCAGCGAGAGCGTCCGGCTGACCGCTCGGCTCGAGCCGGCCGAGGTCGAGGGGGACGCGGCTCTGCTCGAGCGCCTGGCGGCGAACCTGATCGAGAACGGGGTCCGCTACAACCGGCCCGGCGGCTTCGTGGACGTGTGCACGCGCGCGGGCGACGGGGCGGCCGAGCTGCGCGTCGAGAACACCGGTCCGCCGGTCGACGCCGGCGACGCCGCACGCCTGGCCGAGCCGTTCGAGCGGCTCGCGCGCGAGGCGGACGGCAAGGGCGCCGGCCTCGGGCTGTCGATCGTGCGCGCCGTCGGCGAGGCGCACGGCGGCACGCTCGCGATCGAGCCCCGCTCGGAGGGCGGCCTGATCGTGTCGGTGCGGCTGCCTAGAGCTGCCGCTGGTCGCGCTTCTGCCAGGGACAGTCGTCCCGCACGTCCAGCTCCTGCTTGACCTGGTGCGCCGGCGCGACCTTGGCGGCGTCGGCCAGGTCGCCGTCCAGCTGGGTGAGGCCGCGCACGCCGGTCGCGAACAGGCCGAGGCCGGCGCAGGCGATCGACAGGACCGCGAAACGTCTCACGCCGCTCAGACTAGCTGGGCGCCTCAAGGAAGGCGCCCGAACCAGCGCAGGGACAGCGCCCCGCCCAGCAGCAGCAGGACCGCCGCGCCGCCCGCGAAGCCGGCGGTGATCTCGCGCCGCTCGTCGTGCGTGGCCACCTGGGAGCCGAGCCGCTTGTAGACGGTCGCCAGCTCGTCGCCCGCCGATGCCGCGAACGTGCGGCCGCGGCTGATCGAGGCGATCCGGCGCATCGTGTCCCGGTCGGGCGGCACCGGCCGCGTCACGAAGCTGCCGTCGCGGCGCTGGACCTGGATCGTCCCGCCGTCGGTGCCGAGCGCCACCGTGTAGATCGGGATGCGCGCCTTGCGCGCGCGGCGCGCGACCTCGATCGGGTCGCGGCCGGTCGTCGAGGCGCCGTCGGAGAGCAGGATGATCGCCGCCGGCGGGCGCTGCTTGTCCTGGGCGCCCTTGCGCTCGAGCAGCCCCAGCGCGGCCGCCAGCCCCTCGCCGGTGGCCGTGCCGCCGCTGGGGGAGAGGCGATCGATGTGGGCGCGCGTTTCGGAGCGCTCGGGGCGCGGCGCCGAGATCGAGCGCACCCGGTGGTTGAACGCGACCGTCCCGACGCGCAGCTTGCGCGGGGCGCGGTCGAGGAAGTCGAGCGCCGCCAGCCGGGCGGCCTCCATGCGGGTGGGCGCGACGTCGTTGGCCTGCATCGAGCCGGAGATGTCGGTTGCGAGCACGACCGCGGCGCGCTCCTCCGGGACCGCGACGGTCGCCTCCGGCCGGGCCAGGGCGATCGCCAGCGCCGTGAGCGCGACGCCGTACAGCACCAGCGGCAGATGGCGCCGGAACCCCGGTTGCACGGGCGCGACCGAGGGCAGCAGCCGCGGGGAGGCGAAGCGCTCGCTGCGCGCGCGGCGGCGGCCGTCGGCCACGACGTAGAGCACGATGGCCAGCGGCACCAGCGCCAGCAGCGCGAGATAGCCGGGCGACGCGAAGCTCACGGGCCCTGCTGGGGCCGCTTGCCGAGCTCCACGTGGAACGTGCGGCGCTCACCGCCGCGCGATACCTCGAGGTCCATCCCGTCGCCGGGCTTGCGCGCGTTGACGGCCTCGGAGACGTCCTGCGGCTCGAGCACCCGGTGCCCGTCGACGCCGGTGATCACGTCGCCGGCACGCAGGCCGGCGGCGGCGGCCGGGCTGCCGGGCGTGACGGTCTGCACCTCGGCGCCGCGGGCGCCCGGCGCCGTGACGACGCCGAGGAAGGCACGCTCGATTTGCTCGCCGCGCAGCAGCGCGGGCAGCACGTCGCGCACGCGGTTGGACGGCACGGCGAAGCCGATCCCGACGCTGCCGCCGCTCGCGCCGCCGGTGGCGATCTGCGAGTTGACGCCGACCACCCGCCCGCGCGCGTCGAGCAGCGGGCCGCCCGAGTTGCCGGGGTTGATCGGGGCGTCGGTCTGGATCACCTCGTCGATCTGGAAGCCGTCGGGCGCGCGGATCTCCCGGCCCAGGCCGGAGACGATCCCGGCCGTGGCGGTCCGGTCGAGGCCGAATGGGTGTCCGATGGCGACGACCGCGTCGCCCACCCGCACCTTGCCCGAGTCGGCCAGCGGCAGCGGCCGCAGCGGGCCGCTCGCGCCCGGGTCGACGTGCAGGACGGCGAGGTCGGAGGAGGGGTCGGTGCCGCGCACCTCCGCGCGCACCTGGCGGCCGGTGTCGTTGAAGCGGATGAGCGCGCTGTCGGCGCTGCCGACCACGTGGGCGTTGGTGACGATCGTCCCGTCGCCGCGCACGACGAAGCCGGTGCCCCCGGCCGAGCCGACCTGCACCGAGACGACCCCCGGCCCGGCCGACTGATAGACGCGGCCGATCTGGGTCGGCGCCAGCCTGCCGCCGCCCGCGGCGGCCAGCACGTCGGCCTGGTCGTCGCCGCCGTCGAGCAGCGCGACCGCCGACAGCGCCAGCGCGACCAGCGCGACCGCCAGCGTCAGGCCGATCAGCAGACCCCGCCGGCGGGACCTGCCCGGCGGCGGCTCTGGAGCCTCCGGCTCCTCCGGCACCCGCCGCCGGGCCTCGGCCTCGCGCGCCTGACGGCGCCAACGCGCCTGCGAAAAGGGCCCGGCATCGGGATCGCTCTTGCCCTCGCGGTCGATCCAGAGGCTGGGCGGGCGCGTCACGCAGGCGACGCTACGCGTCCCCGCGTCACTGCCGCATAACGAAGGCCTCGACCTCGCTCGCCGCGGTTGCGGCGCCGTCGTGGCGCTCGCACCAGTCGCGCACGCCGGCGGCCCGCTCGGCGTAGCCGGGGTCGGCCAGCAGCCTGCGAACGGCGAGCCGCACGCCGCGGGCCGTGTGGAAGCGTCGCGGCAGCGACACGCCGAGGCCCGCCCAGCGCAGCCGCGCCGCGTTCTCGGCCATGTCGCCGGCGTGCGGGCACGCGACCACGGGCGCGCCGCCCGCCAGCGCGCGCACCACCGTCCCGTGCCCGGCGTGGCAGACCACGGCCGCGCAGGCCGGCATCGTGCGCGAGTAGGAGACCCAGTCGACGAGCCGCGCGTTTCGGGGCACGTCGACGGGCCGCTCCGGCGGCCGGCGGTTGGTCGTCGCGAGCACGCGCACGGGCTCGTCCGCGAGCCCCTCGAGCGAGGCGCGCAGCAGCCGGTGCTCGGGGTCCTGGGAGGTGCTCGGCGCGACCAGCACGAGCGGCTCGTCCCCGGGCGGCAGCTCGACCTCCCCGAACGGCTGCTCCCACATCAGCGGCCCTGTCACGCGCAGCCAGGGCTCGGGGACGCTGCGCGGGTACTCGAGCTGGGGGAGGGTCGCCACCAGCGCGAGCTGGCGCGACGTGCCGCCCTGCACGTGATCGAGCGGGCCGAGGCCCACGCGCGCCCGCGTCTCGTTGAGCTCCGTCCGGCCCTGCTGCTCGCCGCGCATCAGCAGCGGGCGCGTCGCGCGCCACAGTCGCCTCCCGAGCACGGTGCGCGGGTAGACGGCGCCCACGGCGTAGACCGGAAAGCCCGGCTCGCCCATCGGCAGCACGTGGGGGACGAGCGTGACCCACGGCCGCCCCTCGAGCTCGGCGGCCAGGCTGGCGGCCACGGTGAGGATGTCCGCCACGACGACCTCGGGCTCGACCTCCCGGATCAGCTCGCGCGTCACGGCCGAGGCCCGCACGGCGGCGGCGTACGGCTTGAGCGCCTGGCCCTCGGTCGGGAACACCTGGTACTCCGGCGCCGCCGCGAAGCGCATGCCCTCGCGCTCCGCGTGCTCGCGCCACTTCGACCAGGTCTCCAGCGTCACCTCGTGCCCGCGGGCGGCCAGCTCGCGCCCGAGGGCGATGGCCGGGAAGGCGTGTCCCGGGTCGCCGAAGGCGGCGAGCAGGACCCTCAGAGCATCTCCGCGAGCTCGCGGATCGTCCGCTTGCGCTGCTCGGGCTCGAATGCCATCGGGGACACGATCAGCGTGCCGACGCCCGCGTCGCGGTAGACCTCGAGCCGCTCCTTGACCCGGTCGCGCGGGCCGCAGATCGTGACCATGTCGATCAGCTCGGGCGGGATCGCGGCGGCGGCCTCCTCCTTCTTGCCGTCGAGGTAGAGGTCCTGGATCTCCTGGGCGGCGTCGTCGAAGCCGTAGCGGCGCACCAGCGCGTTGTAGAAGTTCTTCTCGCGCGAGCCCATGCCGCCGACGTAGAGGGCGACGAAGGGGCGCATCACGTCGCGGGCTCGGTCGACGTCGTCGTCGATCGAGACCTGCACGGTCGGGGCGATGTCGAAGCCGTCGAGCGAGCGGCCCGAGCGGGCGGCGCCCTCCTCCAGCAGCGAGCGCGAATCGTCGACGTGCTCTGGCGAGAAGAAGACCGGCAGCCACCCGTCGGCGATCTCGCCGACGAGCTGCGTGTTCTTCGGGCCCGATCGCGGCGATGTACACCGGGATGCGCTCCTGGACCGGCGCGATCATCAGCTTGAGCGCCTTGCCGGGCCCGTCGGGCAGCGGCAGCGTGTAGGTCTCGCCGTCGTAGGTCAGCCGCTCGCGCGCGAGCGCCTTGCGCACGATCTCGACGTACTCCTTCGTGCGCGCGAGCTGCTTGCCGAAGCGCTGCCCGTGCCAGCCCTCGGCCACCTGGGGCCCGGAGGTGCCCAGCCCGAGCAGGAAGCGCCCGTTCGAGAGGTGGTCGAGCGTGACGGCGGTCATCGCCGTCATGGCCGGCGAGCGGCCGGGGATCTGCAGGATCGCCGCGCCGAGCTTGATCCGCTCGGTCTGGGCGGCGAACCACGCGAGCGGAGTGGCGGCGTCGGAGCCGTAGGCCTCCGCGGTCCAGACGGACTCGAACCCCGCGCTCTCGGCCTCGAGCAGCAGCGCGCGCTGGCTCTCGGCCGTCAGGCCGAGCCCCCAGTAGCCGAGCATCAGGCCGAGGCGCATGCAAGTCTCCTTTCGCGGGTTGTGCGAGTCCCCAAGGGAGGCGCATCCTACGGCGAGCACCGATGAGACGCCGACGCCCAGCCCGCGACCTGCGCGACGCGATCGACTGCCTCCCGCTGCGCACGCGCGAGGCGATGCTCGACGGCATCGCCGCCGGTCGCATCATCGTCGGCGCCTACACCGACCGCCAGGGCGGGGTCTGCCCGATGCTGGCGGCCCACCGCAACGGCGGGCGCACGAGCCTCGCCAGCTTCGCGCGCGCCTGGGACCGCTACACCGGGGCGAAGCGGGCGCGCCCCGCGACCGCGCGCGAGCTGACAACGCTGCGGGCGATGCTCCAGGCGAGCATCGGGCTCGAGGAGGTGCCGTCGCTGGCCGACGTGCCGCGGCCTGCGCGCGAGCCGGAGCCCCGCTATCCCGTCGGCTGGGCCTGGCTGCGTCCGTTCCGGCGGCTCGACGAGTACGAGCGCGCCCTGGCCGAGCTAGACCTCGTTGTCCCCCGGGCGGATGAACTGGAGCTCGGGCACGATGCAGTTGCGGGAAGTGCGCAGTAGGTAGCGGACCGCCTCGGCGATGTCCTCCGGCTGGATCATGTCCTCCTTCGGCACCTCACCGGCGACCCAGTCGGTCATGTCGGTGGCGACGAAGCCCGGGCACAGCGCGGTCACCTGGATGCCGTCGCCGGCCAGCTCCTTGTGCAGGCCCTGGCTGAGGCCGACGACGCCGAACTTGGTCGCCGAGTAGGCCGACAGCCAGCCCTGCCCGTGCTTGCCGGCGATCGAGGCGGTGTTGACCATCAGCGCCTTGCCGTGCTCGGCGCCGGCCTCCTTCAGCATCGGGATCGTCTCGCGTGCCATCAGGTAGACGCCGCGCAGGTTCACGTCGAGCTGGAGGTCGAGCTTCTTGGTCGGCATGTCCGCGACGGCCGAGCCGATCCCGATGCCCGCGTTGTTGATCAGGACGTCGAGGCGGCCGCAGCGCTCGCGGTGCGCGCCCACGAGCGCCTTGATGTCGTCCTCGTCGGCCATGTTGCCGGGGATCGCCTCGACGTCGATGCCCTCGTCGCGCAGCTGCTGGGCGGCGGCGTTGAGCTTGTCGGGGCGCCGGGCCGAGATCGTGACGGCGTAGTCGTCCCGTCCGAGGGCCCTGGCGATGGCCAGTCCGATGCCGCTCGACCCGCCTGTGATCAGTGCTGCGCGTGATGCCATGGCGCGGAAATCTATGCGAACCGGGGGTTAAGGATGCCGCTCGTCGGCGTGCCCGCAGCGACCGTCTTCTAGCCTTCGCCGCCTCGTGAGCCGACGCCCACTTGCTCTCGCCCTGCTCGTCTGCTCGCTCGCGGCCGTCGGCTGCGGCGGCGGGGACGACGCCGACGACACCAAGGCGCCTCCACAGGCGACGCCGGATCAGTTTCCCCGTGCGACCGGCCGCACGCTCGCGGAGCTGCGACAGGACCTGCCCAAGGCCGGGCCCGTGCTCGCGCCGACGGTGTCGCGCTTCGTGACCGGCCAGAACCGGCTCGGCTTCGGGCTGTTCACCACGGCCCGGGCGCAGATCGCGGACGCCTCGGCGGCGGTCTACATCGCGCCGGTCGGGGGCGGCGAGGCACAGGGGCCGTTCGTGGCGCACTACGAGTCGCTCGCGGTGAAGCCGCCGTACGTGAGCCAGACCACCTCGAAGGACCCGGACGCGGCCAAGACGCTGTACGTGGCCGACGTGCCGTTCAAGAAGCCCGGGCGCTACGAGGTGCTGGGAATGGCGCGGCTGGACGACAGGCTGGTCGCCGCCAAGCCGGCGACGCCCGAGCTCGTGGTGTTGCCGAAGGACAAGGACAGCGTGCCGGCCGTCGGCGAGACCCCGCCGCGGATCCACACGCCGACGGAGGCGGAGGTCGGCGGCGACCTCGCCAAGATCGACACGCGCGACCCGCACGACGACATGCACAAGCTCGACTTCGCCGACTCGCTCGGCGACAAGCCGACCGTGCTGCTGTTCGCCACGCCGCTGCTCTGCCAGAGCCGGGTCTGCGGACCGGTCGTGGACGTCGAGGCCCAGGTCGAGGACGAGTTCCGCGACCAGGCGAACTTCATCCACATGGAGATCTACAACGACAACGAGATCGCCAAGGGACCGCGGCCGCAGGTGGGCGCGTTCCGGCTGCCCTCGGAGCCGTGGGTCTTCGTGATGGACGCGCAGGGCAAGATCGTCGACCGCATGGAGGGCGCCTTCAGCGTCAGGGAGCTGGAGGACGCCGTGAAGAAGGCGCTCGACTAGGACCAGCCGCCGACGTCGGCGCCGCCCTCCTCGGTGATGCGGGCGCCGAAGCGGATCAGGGCGGCGTGGGACGAGATCTTCCCGGCCACCAGCGCCTCGCCCTTGGCGGAACGTCGTGGCGCGATCGATCAGCCCCGGCGGGACGAACGAGAAGACGCCGCCGACGTGGGCGAGGTCGGCTGCGGAGTTCATCCGCATCAGGACGAGGTTGTCGCACTGCGAGAGGACGTTCTCGTGCACCTTCTGGGGGCGCTGGGTGACGACGATCAGGTAGAGGCCGAACTTGCGTCCCTCGCCGGCGATGCGGATGGCGTCCTCGGTCGCCAGGGCCGTGATCGCGTCGGGCGGGTCGGCGGGGCAGACGTTGTGGGCCTCGTCGATCACGATCGCCATCGGCTCCCGCGTGGCGCGGCGCCGCCAGAGCCGGTCGAGCACGTTGCCGGCGACCGTGGCCTGCTCCTCGCGCGTCGGCAGCGATCCGAGGTCGACCACGGTGCAGCGCGGGCCGTCGGGGTCCTCCAGGCCGGCCGCCAGCGAGTCCCCCTCCGGGCCGGGCCAGATGCCCCATCGGTCGACGCCCAGGTTGTGGCCGCGCAGCTTGAGCGCCTCGGACTCGACACCCGCCAGGTCCGCGAGGCTGCGGATCCCCTCGTCCTCGATCAGGGCCGTCAGCTCGGCGTACTCCTCGCGATCGGTCAGCGGGTCGAGGCGCAGCAGGGCGGCCTGCTGCGCCGGGCTCAGCTCGCGGAAGCGGACCCGGATGGCGTCGGGGCCGTCGGTGCCGCGCCGGACCGCGATCGACTCCGCCACCGAGCGGAAGCGCTCGGCCGCCTCGGAGTCGGCGCCGGGCCGGGCCTCGGCCAGGCGGACGTAGTCGGAGTTCGGGTCCAGCACCACGACGCGCAGGCTCGTCTCCATCAGGAGGCGCTCGAGCAGGACGCCGAGCGAGTAGGTCTTGCCGGAGCCCGACTGCCCGCACAGGAACGTGTGGCGGCCGAAGCCGGCCGCGTCGAGGGAGAGCGGGACGCCGCGGGCGAGCGCGAGCTCGCCGACGTCCAGGGGCGCGCGCTGGGGGCGCGCACGCTCGAGCCAGGCGCGCACCTCGTCCGGCAGCGCGGGGCGCGCGAGGGCGTCATGGAAGGGCCGGCCGTCGCCGTCGAGGACGACCCCCTCGCCGCTGCCGACCCGGATCCGCACCTGCGGCAGCCCGGGGCCGGTTGCGTCCTCGCTGCGCATCTCGAGCGACAGGATCTGGCCCAGGCGGGTCGAGCCGCCGGCGTCGAGCGTCACGTAGCCGCCCGCCTCGAGGTCGAGGCCGTGCAGGGTCGTCTGGAAGCTGAAGCGGGTGCCGTCGACCGAGCTCGCGAGCGGCAGCACCGCCGCCTCGAGCTCCTCCCGGACGGCGCGGTACTGCTCGAGCGAGGCCTGGACGTCGTTCACCGGCCGATCCTCTCACGCGAGGCGACCACGGCTGACGCCGCTACCTTCCGCACAGGACTCGCCCCGCGCTCGCCGAGCCTCACAAGACAGACGACAGACGCATGAGCAACACCACGCGCACAATCCACCACGACGTCGTCGTCGTGGGCGGCGGCCAGGCCGGCCTCGCAATCGGCTACCACCTCGCGAAGCAGGGCTGCAGCTTCATCATCCTGGAGGGCGCTTCCGAGCCGGCGGCCGCATGGCGGGAGCGGTGGGACTCGCTCAGGCTGTTCACACCTGCGCGCTACGACGCCCTGCCCGGCATGGACTTCCCGGGAGACCCGGATCGCTATCCGACACGTGACGAGGTGGCGACCTACCTCACCGACTACGCGCGCCGGTTCGACCTGCCGGTCGAGCTGAACAGCCGCGTCCGCTCGCTCAGAAGCCGGAGCGGGGACCCACCTGGTCGAGCTCGACGATCGCACCTACGCGGCCGAGCAGGTGGTGATCGCGACGGGCCCGTTCCAGACGCCGTTCGTGCCGCCCATCGCGAAGGACGCGGGTGCCCACGTCGTGCAGATGCACAGCACCGCCTACAGGTCACCCGAGTCGGTCCCCCCACGGGCGCGTGCTCGTGGTGGGCGCGGCAACACCGGATTTCAGATCGCCCAGGAGCTGTCCGGCTCGCGCGAGGTGCACCTCTCCGTCGGGTCGCGCCAGACCCCGCTACCACAGCGAATCCTGGGTCGCGACTTGTTCTGGTACCTCGACTCGACCGGGTTGATTCGAAAGACGACGAACTCTCGCATCGGGCGACGCATGGCCGGCCGCGACACGCTGATCGGATCGAGCGCCCGTCGGCTGCGCCGCCGGCACGGCGTCGAGCTTCACGGCCGGGCGGTGAGCCTCGCCGGGTCGACCGTGGCGTTCGACGACGGCAGCGAGCTCGACGTGGCGAGCGTCGTGTGGGCGACCGGGTTCCGGCTCGACCATTCCTGTATCGACGCGCCGATCTTCGATGAAGCCGCCGCGTCCTGCACCGGCGCGGCGTGACCGACACGCCCGGCCTCTACTTCCTCGGACTGTCCTGGCAGCACACGCGGGGCTCCGCGCTGCTGGGATGGGTCAAGGACGACGCCGAGTACCTCGCAGCGCGCATCGAGGCGTTCCGGGAGGCGGCGGCCGCCGACCCGGCTTTGCCACCACCGAGCTCCAGGAGCAGCGATGACCCGCACGGACGATCACTTCCCGACGGATGTCACCGGCCTGCCGGAAGCACGCGCGCCCGAGGAGGTGGAGCTGGCGAACGGCGACGAGTACGCGCTTCGATTGCCCCCGTGCCAAGCGGTCGGCGATGACATGTGCGGATGCTCGCCTACAACGGCTCGATTCCCGGGCCCGATGTTGAGGGTCGATGGAGGGCTCGGAGATCGCCGTCGAGATCGAAAACCAGGGCGACATGGACGCCACGGTCCACTGGCACGGCCTGCGGCTGGACAACCGCTACGACGGCACGCACGAGACCCAGTCGGCGATCGCGTATGGGCGAGCGCTACACCGCGCACGTCGCGTTCCCCGATCCCGGCGTCTACTGGTACCACCCGCACATCCGCGAGGACTACGGCCAGGAGATGGGCCTCTACGGCAACGTCCTCGTCGAGCCGGCCGACCCCGACTACTGGCCGCCCGTCAATCGCGAGCTCGCCCTCACCGCTCGACGACCTCCTGCTCGAGGACGGGCAGGTCGCTCCCTTCAGCCGCGCGGAGACGACCCATGTGGCCATGGGCCGGTTCGGCGAGGTCATGCTCGTCAACGGAGAGACCGACCTCGTCGTTGGACGCACGGCTGGGCGAGGTCGTCCGCCTCTACCTGACCAACACTGCGAACACGCGCGCGTTCAAGATCGCCGTGCCGGGCGCGCGCATGAAGCTGGTCGGCGGTGACAGCGGGCACGTCGAGCACGAGCAGTTCGTCGACGATGTCGTCGCTCGCTCCCTCCGAGCGCGTGGTCGTCGACGTCCTCTTCGACCGGCCCGGAGACGCTGACGGTGGAGCATCGGACGCCCGATGCGCACCTACCCGCTGGCGCGCGTGCGGGTCGATGACCAAGCGGGTCGACACCTCGTTCGAGGAGCAGTTCGAGGTGTTGCGGACCAACGCCGACATGGCCGCCGAGCGGGACGCGAATCGCGCGCGTTCGTCGACGCGGAGCCCGACAAGACGGTGGCGCTTCGATCGCCGAGATGAACCTGGAGGCGTCCGAGCGGTCGTCGTACGCCTGCCCGATGCATCCCGAGGTGGTGAGCGACGAGCACGGCCACTGTCCCGAGTGCGGGATGAAGCTGCGTCGTCGCAGGCTCGTCGCTGGGCGAGGCGGCAGGGCACGGGCACGAGGGCCACGACCACGGCCACGCCGACGCCGCCGCGGACGGCATCGAGTGGGAGGACGACATGGTCGACGTGAATCGGATGACCACGCCGGCGAACATGCGCTGGAAGATCGTCGACCGCGAGACCGGCGCCGAGAACGCGCGCCATCGACTGGCGGTTCCGGGTCGGCGACCAGGTCAAGATCCGGGTCGTCAACGAGATGGCCGGAGACCACCCGATGCACCACCCGTTCCACGTGCACGGTGCCGGCCGCTTCCTGGTGATGGGCCGCGACGGCGTCGCCGAGCCGAACCTCGTCTGGAAGGACACCGTTCTGGTCCGCACCGGCGAGACGGTCGACATCCTCCTCGACGTCACGAACCCCGGCATCTGGATGGCCCACTGCCACATCGCCGAGCACCACGAAAGCGGGATGATGTTCAGCTTCGAGGTCGTCGAGTGACGAGGCCGTGACGACTGCGACAATCTGCCCCGCGAAAGACGAAACCCGCTCCAGTAGTAGGCTTCACGCAGGTCAGGGCCGGTAGCTCAGCGGTCAGAGCAGCGGACTCATAATCCCGACGCGGCCGTGCACAGCAGCGTGTTGGCCGGTCCCGATTCCGCTAAGCGATCGCCGTCTGTGCCCTGCATCATTGTGCCCTCGGGTCGCCTGTGTCACGGGCTTCGTCGCGACGAGGGGCAAGAACCCGCCAGCCAAGAAGCCGACCTAGCCGGAACTGCGTCCGTTCACCTTGACTCGCCTGTCGGGGGGGTGTAGGCCACGCATCACATAGGGCACTTGACTCGGCTGAAAGGAGTGCTTGATGGTCAAGCTGCCAGTCGTCTGGGTGCTCACGGCGATGCTCCTTGCCAGCGCGGTGGCGTCGGCGCAAGCAATACCCCAAGCGTTGCCAGGTGGCGTACGAGACGTTGCAATCGGCGATGGCACCAACAGTGAGGTCGCGTACCACTTCGATGTCCGCAGCGGACCGTCGGGCGAGGATCCGTCGGGCAGTGCATCCGTGAGCGGCCCGTTCGTCCCCCCCTTCATAAGCACGCAGATCGAGTGCCTCTCGGTCAGCGGGAACACCGCGACATTCGTCTACCGCATGGCCCCGACAGTCGGCCTGGTACGGGTCAAGGTCACGGCGACGGACAACGGCCCGGTCGGCGACACGGTCGGCTCCATGTTCTACGACCCGTCTACGGTCCCCGCGTGCACGCCCATCACCGGCTTCGAAGGAAACGGCGGGCAGCCGCCCGGATTTATCACCGGACAGGTCGTCATCCACGACGCCCAGCCCCTCCCTACTTCGAAGGACCAGTGCAAGAACGGCGGGTGGCGCACCTACGGCGTCTTCAAGAACCAAGGGGACTGCGTCAGCTTCGTCGCGACGGGAGGCAAGAACCCGCCGGCTCGTAGCCCCTGAGCGGCAGCCCCTGATAAGGGAGATTGGATGGACGATGCCTGACCCGAGGCGAATCACGATTAGGAGGAGGACGCTGGTCTGGGTCGTCGCTGTGCTGCTGATCGTCGGGTGTGGCGGTGGCTCGGACAGCGGAGGCGGGGGCAGCGGTGGCTCTGACCGCTCCAGCGGATCAGCGGGCGACGCTCAGTACATAGATCCGTTCCGGAACGGCGGCGGTTGTCTCTCGGCGCGGGAGGTCCAGCAGAAGATCGACCGCATCGCCTCGCAGGCTCAGAATCCGGAGCGAAAGAAAAAGGCGACCCAAGCCGTCCGAGACCGCGCCTGCTAAGAGCCACTCGCGCTACCGGGCCGCACGAGAGGCGCTGTGGGTCCCCGCTGCTGGCGGTCAAAGCCAACCCATCGTCAGCGGTTGACTCCGCGGTGGCAGGGGTGTAGGCCACGCAGCACATAGGGCACTGGACTCGGCCGAAAGGAGTGCGTGATGCGCCGGACAGTTTCGTTCGTTGCGACAGTGCTGGCCTGCGCCGCCACGATCGGAATGCTCCCCGCCCTCGCAGTCGCTCAGACGGTCGATCAGGACTCGGCGGTGGGGGACGTCATCACGGTCCCGTTCCGGCCTGTTGGAGCCGTCTTTGATGCCCGCAGCGGGCCAGCCGGCGAAGACCCCAGCGGCTCGGTCACCTGGTTCGACCGGTCCGCATTTGTGCTGGGACCCGTTACGTGTCTCACGGTCACGGGGAATCGCGCGACGATCGGCTTTGAGAACCAGGGGACCTTCAGCGAAATTGACAAGGGCGGGTTCTTGCTCGTCGAGGACAATGGAACGCCAGGCGCCGGCCGTGACAACCTGACCGCTCAGCTGGTGTCGGACCCACCCAGCACCTGCCCGCCCAACGACGTCATCTACACCGCCTTCGAGTCCGTCACCTCGGGCGAACTTACCGTCCACGATGCCGCCGCCACGCCCACCTCCAAGGACCAGTGCAAGAACAACGGCTGGAAGACCTACGGCGTCTTCAAGAACCAGGGCGATTGCGTCAGCTTCGTGGCGACGAAGGGGAAGAACCCGCCGGCCAAGAAGCCCGGTTAGAACGTGCGTCGGCGGGCCTTGACTCCCGTCCCCGACGGGTGTAGGCCACGCGGTACATAGGGCACTGGACTCGGCCGAAAGGAGTGCCCGATGCGTTTCACGAGACTCTCGGCCGTGGCGGCGGTCCTTGCGGTCTTCGCGATACCGGCGCGGGCGGCGGCCCAACCTCCGCTGGAGGACTCGGTCGTCGGCTCGGGCGTAGGCAACGTCCCACAATTGCCTGTCCCCTTCGACATCGACGCCCACAGCGGTCCCTCCGGCGAGAACCCGACGGGCACGGCCCGGTTCGTATCGGAGCCGTTCAACATCCGACTCGAGGGTTCCGTCACCTGCCTTCGCGTTAGCCGCAATCGCGCCGTGATCGGCATGATCACGGCGACCGGCACGCCGGTGTTCATCGACGTGACCGACGGGACGCCCGACCTGGTCGGCCTGGTCTTCCCCGTCGCGCCGCCCGCCGCGCCCTGCCCGGCGCCCGGCATCCAGCCCTCGGCGCCGCCGATCCTCTCCGGCGACATCGTTGTCACCGACGCCCAGCCTTTCCCCACCTCGAAGGACGAGTGCAAGAACGGCGGCTGGAAGAACTACGGTGTGTTCAAGAACCAGGGCGACTGCGTCAGCTTCGTGGCCACCGGAGGCAAGAACCAGCCGAGCGGCCCCTAGCGCCGGCGAGAGCGACCGGGGGATACTGGGTGGGCGATGTCGCAGGAGAACGTGGAACTGACCCGCCAGGCATTTCAGGCGTTCGAGGACCGCGACCTCGACGCCCTGCTCGCGCTGCTGGACGAGGACGTGGAGGCCTTTCCGATCTTGGCCGGGTTGGACGGCGGGTATAGCGGCCATGACGGCATCCGCCGCTGGTGGGCAGGCTTGCTCGACACCTTCCCCGACTTCCGCGCCGAGATCGTCGACCTGCGCGACCTCGGAGACACGACCATCGCGGTCCTACACATGCGCGGTCACGCGGCCGGGAGCGACACGCCCGTCGACGCCCGCGCTTGGCACGTAAGCGATTTTCGACAGGGGAAGTGCATCGGATGGCGCGTCTACACGAGCGAGCGGGAAGCCCTCGAAGCCGTGGGGCTGTCGGAGTAGCCGATGTCGCAGGAGAACGTGGAGATGGTGAGGGCTGCTTTCGAGGAGTTTCTGGCTGGTAGGAGCGACTTCGGCGCCGAACTCTTGGACCCTGATGTCGAATGGGACGCCTCTGACATTCCTGCGCCGGACATCGGAGGGGTCTACCGCGGACCGGAAGGCGTAGGCCGGTTCTGGAGGGAATGGCTCGCCGCCTGGGAGACGGTCCAGTTCGACTATCGACTTGTGGATGCCGGGGATCGGGTGCTGGCTCTGATTGATCAGCGGATGCGCGGGCGCTCTACGGGTATCGAGGTGCCGCTCGGGGAGTACGCCCACGTCTACACGTTCCGGGACGGATTGATCGTGCATTGGAAGGGCTACATGAGGCAGTCCGAGGCCCTCGAAGCCGTGGGGCTGTCGGAATAGGGGATAGGTGATCCGGCCGTAACCGGTGAACAGGTGTGGCGCAACTCTGGTTTCGCGCTTACGCTCGAAGGGCAGGGGCCGCGCGATACGCCGCCAGGGGTACCCACCATCTGGCAGAGCGAGCGCGGCTTCTGCCTTCCAGCAGGGGTTGACTCGCGTCGTCCGCGGGTGTAGGCCACGCACTAGCCAGATTCGTTCAGTCAGTTCTTTAAGCGGCGGGTCGCCCACCTGGAGCTGCCGCTGATCCGGGTCCACGATTTACGCCACGGGTTCGCCACCTTGGCGCTCGAGAGCGGCGTGCACCCAAGGTCGTCTCCGAGCGCCTCGGTCACGCTTCGGTCGCCTTCACGCTCGACCGTTACTCGCATGCGGTGCCAGCGCTGGAAGAGGCCGCAGCAGAGCAGGTCGCAGCCCTGATACGCGGTGCCTGAGCCAGCGCGGGTTTGCAATCGGTTTGCACTCGCGGCCCGCCCTGGCCGGCTGGCAACCCGCCTTTGGCTCTAGCATCGCCGCAGGGCCGGTAGCTCAGCGGTCAGAGCAGCGGACTCATAATCCGTCGGTCGATGGTTCGATTCCATCCCGGCCCACCTAGACCCCTGCTAAGGCGGCCGTCCTAGACGCTCTGGCCTGGCTCTCCCGCTCCGCATGGGAAGCAGGAGTGCTGGTGGGTACTTGGCCCCGGAGCCGGTGCTGCCTGTCGTGTGTTGCGGTACCCGCTATTTGCGGTTTCTCCAGGAGGCCGACGCCGGCCGCTGCGTCTCGCTGGGGGTACGGTGGATGTCCGCTTTGCCTCAAGCCCCGGCGAGCGGGACTTCCCGGCTCCGACACTCGGTCGGCGTTTGGGCGTACCGACCTAAACGGTCTGCGCCATGCCACCAACGTCAGGAGCCCCATGTCTGCCGTGGCCCAAAAGTCAGCGGACGCCACAGCGATCCGCCCGTTCACGATCGAGTTCCCCGACGCGGACCTCGAGGACCTGCGCGCCCGCATCGCGGCTACGCGCTGGCCTGAGAAGGAGACCGTCGACGACGCGTCGCAGGGCGTGGAGCTGGCGACGATGCAGGCGGTCGCGCGCTACTGGGAGACCGAGCACGACTGGCGCAAGTGCGAGGCCAAGCTCAACTCGGTGCCCAACTTCATCACCGAGATCGACGGGCTGGACATCCACTTCGTCCACGTTCGCTCCAAGCACGAGGACGCGCTGCCGCTCGTCGTCTGCCACGGATGGCCCGGCTCGGTGATCGAGCAGCTGAAGATCGTCGACCTGCTCACCGACCCGACGGCCCACGGCGCGAGCGCCGCGGACGCCTTCCACCTGGTGATCCCCAACATGCCGGGCTACGGGTTCTCGGGCAAGCCGCCGACGACCGGGTGGGATCCGATCCACATGGGGCGCGCCTACGTCGTGCTGATGAAGCGCCTCGGCTACGAGCGGTTCGTGGCGGCAGGCGGCGACTACGGCGCTCTCGTCGTCGACTACATGGCCGGCGGGCGCGACGCCCCCTCCGCCCCTGAGCCGGCGCCGCCGGAGCTGCTGGGGATCCACACCAACTTCCCCGGCGTGTTCCCGGTCGACGTCGACACGGCGATCAAGACCGGCGGCGAGCAGTCGCCCGATCTCTCAGCCGACGAGCGACGCGCGGCCGAGCACCTCGGGGCCGCGTACAAGCATGCGGCGTACGCCGTGCAGATGGGGACGCGCCCGCAGACCATGTACGGGCTCAACGACTCCCCCGTCTTCCTGGCCGCCTACATGCTCGACCACGACCCGACCAGCTACGCGACGCTGATCCGTCCCGCTTTCGTGGACGGGGACGAGCGCGGCCTGACCCGAGACGACATCCTCGACAACATCACCATGTTCTGGCTGACCAACACGGGGGTCTCGACCGCGAAGTCGTACTGGGAGTACCTTGGGTACGGCAGCTTCGCCGACGTCCGGAACGTCACCGTCCCGGTGGCCGTGAGCGTCTTCCCCGACGAGCTCTTCCGGGCCCCGCGGAGCTGGACGGAGAAGGCGTACCCCAACCTCATCCACTACAACGAGGTCGAGCGCGGCGGGCACTTTGCCGCCTGGGAGCAGCCGGAGCTGTACGCCTCCGAGCTGCGCACCGGGTTCCGATCGCTTCGCTAGGGATGACCGTGTTCGAACGGGTGCATATGCCCTCGTTCACCGGCGCGACCGGGCGGCTCAGTTCGGAGCCGCTCGGCCCCGCCGGGCTGCGCGGCCGCGTCGTGCTCGTGAAGTTCGCGGTCGAGTAGCCGAGGTGGACGGCTGGATCGCAGTCGGGGTCGCGGGTAGCGAGGCTGAGGCCGAGCTGCTCTGTTCGGTCCTGCGTGGCGCCGGCATCGAGTGCCTGCCCGGTTAACGAACAGCGGGGCCGGGGCCGGAGACGGGCTGGGCACCACGGGGGCGCACGACATCATGGTCAGGTCGCAGAACGCGCAAGACGCACGCGAGATTCTGCACGAACCCTGATGAGCCACAGAGAATGACGGCTCGACCGAACCAAGGCGTCGGTCGTACGCGGCCTCAGCGCGATTGCTTTGGACGAGAAGCAGAAGTCACAAGCTCATAATCCGTCGGTCGATGGTTCGATTCCATCCCGGCCCATTGCCTGGCACGCGGACGTCGCGTGCTCGGCCGGGTCGTGGGATGCCCTAGGTCAACACCCAGCTCGCGATTGATCGCGGTGAGGTTGCGTGACGGGCGCTACGGCCCGTCGTCTGCGGCGTCCCTGATGCCCCCGCGGTACACGACAGCCTGCGCCACCCGTAGCGCGACGACCGCAGCGAACATCCCGAGCCCGAACCGCACCCAGTCACTCCACCCCGGTGCGATCTGCGTGGCGACAGCGAACCCGAGTACCCACCCCGCGAAGACCACGGCGTACTCGGCGATGGGGGTCAACCTGACCATTGCGACCATCATGCACGCGATATCCGTCGGTCGGTGGTTCGAATCCACCCCGGCCATCGCGGTCGCCCGGGTTCGACCGGGCTCAAGCCAAACCCACACGAGCCGATAGCGACCACATGGGGTTGATCCAGCGTGTATCTCTCGGAGCTCTCGTGGTGGTCCTTGCGCTTGCGCTAGCTGTTCCTGCCTTCGGGGGACCGTCTCTCGGGCAGGCGGTCAAGACCGCGAAGAAGGCGCTCGCAATGGCGAACAAGACCAACAAGGCAGTCAAGACAGCTAGCCGCCGCGCCCGCAGCGCCGGCACGAACGCCAGCCGCGCGATCGATCAAGCGAACGCAGCCGTCAACTACGTCAAGTCGCTACCGACGTCCGGTATCGGCCCGTGGTACGGGCCGAAGAACACCGTTCCGGTCGGTCAGGCAGCAAGTTCCCTAGCCACCTGCCCGGCAGGTACGCGGGTCATCAGCGGGGGCGGCTCCGCCGTCACGTCCGAGGGAATAGTGGCGAGCCAAGCCACGAGCGATCGGACCGGCTGGTTCGTGGTGACCGGCGAACTGGTGACTCCAGGCACCGTTGAGGCGGTTGCGTACTGCGCCAGGACCGGCAACTACACGACGGCCCGCGCTCACGCCAGTGCCCGCCGCGAGATCGAGGCGCTCGAGGGGCAGTACCAAAGCAGGATGCGCGCGGACAGGTAGTCTCGGCCACCACGGCCCATTGCGGTTGTGCACCACTCAACGCCGCAATACCATCCGGGCCGTGCGCGGTCGGGTTGCAGCTGGGCTCTGCGGGCTGGTGTCGGTGGTCGCGCTCGCCGGTTGCTACGCCTCGACCGAGCCGGCGACGAACGTCGGTCCCGAGGCCGCCACGCTGAACGCGCGCGGGACGGCCAACAACGGTCCGGCGCGCAGCCACTTCGAGTTCTGGATGACCGGGTCGACGCGGGTGAGTTGGACGGACGACCAGCGCTGGCCGGCCGGTGCCAGCGGCCCGTTCTCGCAGCGCGCCGACCGGCCTCGCTGCCTCCACGGCGTACTGGTACCGGGTGTGCGGAGCTGACGAGTCCGCCGGCGGGTCAAATGCGTGCGCGCAGACGCGCAGCTTCAGGACGGAGGCGCCCGTGCAGGACTCGGCGGTCGGTGGCTGGGGCAACTCGCCGAGCTTCGAGGGCAGGGTGAACGCGCACAGCGGCCCCTCGGGCCAGGGCCCGCAGGGGACGCTGTCCTTCCGCCGCAGCTTCGACGCCTTCACGGGGTCCGTGACCTGCCTGCGCGTGAGCGGCAACCGTGCGGTCGTCGGGGCGGTGGGCCAGCAGGCCGACCAGGCCCCGGTCACGGCTCTGATGACGATCGTCGACGGCGGCGCAACCGCGGACGACCAGGTCAAGCCGGGCATCGTCGGGCCGGGCTCGACGCCGCCGAACTGCGCGACCGCCACGTTCGGCGGCGAGACCGCGGTCCAGTTCGGTCAGTACCTGGGAGAGCTCGTCGTCAACGACGCCCCGGCGCCCACCCGGTAGCGCCCATCGGCCGACCCGCGACCAACGCCGAGGCTCGCATTTGCACCAATTTGTTGCAAGCCATCGGTGAATGGTTTTCAACTCAAACGGGTACCGTGAACGCCGATGCGGGGGGCGGTCGAGATCGTCGAGGCCGAAGCGCTCGAGATGCTGTCGGTGGGCTTCGAGTGGCTCTATGAGCAGCCATTGCTCATCTTCGTGCTGCCCGATGGGCAACGGATCGCGTTCGAGCGCGGCTGGAGTCCGGGCAGGTGGTACCAGCTCGGGCGCGGATAGATCCGCCGGGATAAGAGCGCTCGTCACCGTGTCGCTGGCGCTGGTCCTGGCGCTTGCTGCCACGCAGCCGGCGCGCGCGGCGGAGACGCTCTTCAAGAGGGGCGAGGCACGGGCGGCCGGCGCTGCGCCCACGACGCCGTCGGGGTTTCAGGACACGCTCCTGGCGACCGTGCCGCAGGCGGACGCCGTGGCCTTCACGCCCGACGGGCGCATGCTGATCGCGGCGAAGTGGGGACGCATCAGCGTGTACAAGAACGGTGCGCTGCTCCCCACTGCCGCCCTCGACATCCGGCCGCGGGTCTGCACCGAGCAGGAGCGCGGTCTCGAGGGCCTGGCGGTGGATCCGGACTTCCGGATCAACCACCACATCTTCGTCTACTACACGTACGACAAGTACGGCACGTGTGCCAGGGCGGCGCCGCCGAACGGCCCGGTCAACCGCCTGTCGCAGTTCACGCTCGGCGACGACGACCGGATCGACCCGGCGTCGGAGGTCGTCCTCGTCGACGAGATCCCCAACGCGGGGGGCTACCACGCCGCCGGCGGCGTCTACGTGGGCAAGGACAACTTCCTGTACGTCACCGTCGGCGACGGCGGCTGCGATTGGGCCGGCGACAGCGGCTGCGCCGGAAGCAACGACGCCGCGCGCGACCGCAACACGCTGCTCGGCAAGGTGCTGCGGCTCACCACGGCGGGGGGCATTCCCTCTGACAACCCGTTCCGCGGCGGCGGCACCGCGCGCTGCAACCTGACGGGCCGCTCCGCCCCCGGCACCATCTGCCAGGAGACCTACGCCTGGGGGCTGCGCAACCCCTTCCGCCTCGGCTTCGACCCGAACGCCGCCGGGACGCGCTTCTACATCGGCGACGTGGGCCAGGAGGCGTGGGAGGAGATCGACGAGGCCCGCGCCGGCGCCGACTACGGGTGGAACGTGAGGGAGGGTCGCTGCGCGACCAACTCCACGACCGACTGCGGGCCGCCGCCGGCCGGCATGACGAACCCGATCTACGACTATCCGCACTCGAGCGGCTGCTCGGCCGTCACCGGCGGGGCGTTCGTCCCGAAGGGCGCGTGGCCGCCGGCCTACGACGGCAAATACCTGTTCGGCGACTACGTCTGCGGGCAGATCAGGCTGCTGACGAGCGCGGGATCGGGATTCACCGCGTCCGACTTCGCCACGGGGTTCGGGGCGGTCACGGACATGAGCTTCGGGCCGGCCCCGACCGGCCAGGCTCTCTACTACGTCGTGTGGAACAGCGAGGACCCCGCCCAGAACGCGGTCCACCGCATCCACTACGCCGGCAACCGGACGCCGAATGCCGTGGCGAAGGCGAACAGGCAGTGGGGCAACGCACCGCTCAGCGTCTCCTTCGACGGCAGCGAGAGCGCGGACCCCGACGGCGATGCGATCACCTACGACTGGAACTTCGGCGACGGCTCGGCCCACGCCAACACCGCGAAGCCCACGCACGTCTTCTCCGCCGGCACCTACCTGGTCACGCTCAAGGTCACCGACGCACGGGGCGCCAGCGCCGTCGCGGGAGTCCGGATCGACTCGGGCAACAACGGACCGCTCCCGGCGATCGAGTCGCCCACCAGCTCGACCCGCTTCCGCGTCGGGCAGACGATCACGCTGCGCGGCAGGGCCGGCGACGTCGAGGACGGCGCCCTCCCGGACTCGGCGCTCAGCTGGACCGTCCTGCTCCACCACAACACGCACGTCCACCCGTTCCTCGGACCCAGGTCCAACAACAACGTGACGTTCACCGCTCCGCCGCCGGAGGACCTGCGGGCGGCCGCCACGAGCTACCTCGAGGTGCGCCTCACCGCCACCGACTCGAAGGGGCTCAAGTCGACGGTCACCCGCGATCTGCGTCCGAACACGGTGCCGCTCACGTTCAGAAGCGACCCCGACGGCCTCAAGCTCACGGTCGACGGCGCGCCGATCACCGCGCCGCAGTCCTTCACGTCCTGGGAGAACTATCAGTTCACGGTCGACGCGCCGAACCAACCCAGCGGCGGCAAGGTCTGGGTCTTCAGCTCCTGGTCGGACGGAGGCGCCTCGAAGCACACGATCACGACGCCCGCCACGTCGGCCACGTACACCGCCCGCTACGCGGAGGCGCAGTGCGGCGGCGGAATCGCCTTCGGCGGGCTGCTGGTCACCGTCTTCGCCGCCTTCGGGCGGCGCCGTGCGGGCAGGCGCCGCTAGTCCGACACGCCGACGGCTTCGAGGGCCTCGGACTGCTCCGCGAACTGGTCCATGCGGACGATCTTCCCCCGCTGGAGCGTGTACAGGTCGTAGAAGCGGGCCTCGACCTCGATTCCGCTGCCGCGCCCGCGCCCGCGCAGGCACACGGTCACCAGAACGCGATCGCCCAGGTCGGCGAACTCCTCGGGGAGCAGCTCGTAGTCGTCCCATTCGCTCTTCCAGCGCGTGTTGCTGGCCCTGACGGCGTCGTGGCCGTGCGTCGGCGCCTCCTCGACCGGGTTCCAGACGATCTCCGGGTCGGCGTGGACGAGCGCCTCGTCGAGGTCGGCGGCGAGGAACGTGCGCACGATGTCGACGTTCTCCTGCGACATGGCTACAGGATCGACGCAGCCGGCTGGGCCGCGACGCGCCCGCTCGTGCGTTGCCTCTCCACCCGGGTCTTGAGCCGGAGCGCCGGCCGCTCCACGAGGTAGTAGGACAGGATCGCCAACAGCAGCGCCGCCGGAACTCCGACGGCGACCCGCAGCGCGGGCGCCCACGACTCCGTGTTGTCCGCCACCACCCAGAAGACCGGGAAGTGCCAGAGGTAGAGCGAGTACGAGATCCGGCCCAGGAAGACCATCGGCGCGACCGCCAGGGCGCGGTAGTACGCGGACCCCGGTTGGAGCGCCATCGCGATCGCGGCCCCGGAGACCACCGCGACCGCCGTGAAGCCGCCGACGTAGAGGAAGTCGGACCACTGCTGGAGCACCTGCGCCGCCGTGACGACGAGTGCCAGCGCCGTGAAGCCGATCAGGCTGCGAGCCCACGCCGGGACTCTCTTCACGAGCTCGTCGTACGGCAGCAGCGCGAGCACGGCCCCGAACAGCAGCGAGTCGACCCTGACGTCGGTGCGCAGGTAGAGCCTCAGCCACGGCTCGCCCGACCACCACTCGACCGCCCGCCAGAGGGCGACAGCGGCGATGATCGCGAGCACCGCCGCCACGAGCGCGCGGCGGTCCAGACCGAGCCTCAGCAGGCCGAACAGCAGGAGCGGCCAGAAGAGGTAGAACTGCCCTTCGACCGCCAGGGACCAGAAGTGCAGCACGTACTTCGACATGCCGATCTCGTTCAGCGAGGCCCAGTTCGCGGTGTAGGTCAGGCCCACGCCGATCGAGCGCACCGCGTTCCCTATCGATTGGTTGAACAGAGCCGCGACGATCAGGTTCACCAGCAGCAGGGCGGCGAGCGCCGGCATCAGGCGGAAGGCCCTGCGGACGTAGAACCTGCGGATCGGGTGCGTCTCGCGCCCGCGTCGCTGTAGCAGCAGCGTCGTGATCAGGAAGCCGCTGAGCACGAAGAAGAGGTCGACCCCGAGGAACGAGTCGCGCATGAAGTGCCCGTACCAGGACGGCACGAGGAAGAAGGCGACGTGCCCCAGCAGCACCAGGGTGATCGCCACCGCGCGCACACCGTCCAGAGCGGGCCGATAGCCAAGCCCAGTCTCCTCGCGAGTCCAATCCATCGGGTCGTGGACCCTATCGAGGCGGTGGGCGGGGCGCGATGGGCGAAGCGTCTAGGGGGCGACGACCGCGCCGGCCTCCTCGGCCTCCTGCACGCGACGGGGCGCGCGCCAGTCGGGCAGCAGCCTGCGCAGCGAGAGCGCCGGCCGCTCGAGCACGTACCAGCTGATCGCTCCGACCCCGATGGAGGCGGCCAGGGCGAGCCCCAGCCACAGCAGGTTCGGGTGCAGGGCGTCCTGGTCGAGGACGTGATCGCCGATCGCCCGGATCGTCTCGACCTGCCACAGGTAGACGCCGTAGGAGACCAATCCCACCCACACGAGCGCCTTGTTCGACAGCACGCGCCGGACCGCTCCGCCCCCCGCGCCGACGAACACGGCCGGCAGCATCAGCCCGAGCGCGCAGAGCATGTCCGTCACGTGCACGGCGACCACGCCCGCGTCGCCGTAGTGCGGCGGCGCGAAGTAGCCGCGGTGCCACAGCCACGCATTGAGCGCCAGCGCCGCGGCGGCGAAGCCCCAGCAGAGCGAGGGCCGGCGCTCGACCAGCCGGACCGCGGCGGGGCGCTCGGATCGGGACGCGAGCCAGGCCGACGTGATCGCCAGCGCCATGCCCGCGGCGAACCAGTCGAGGAACGCGGGCAGGGTGTTCAGCGAGGCGCCGAGGAAGCTGCCGCCCACGACCGTCGCGAGCGTGCGCCAGCCGAGCCCGAGCACGAACAGCACGCCCACCGCCGCAGCCTCGGCGCGCCAGGCCGACAGGCCCAGGCGCAGCGCCGCCCCGCGCACGGCCAGTGCGAAGAACGGCAGCATCACGTAGAACGTCACCTCCACGCACAGCGACCAGGCCACCGGGATGCCCTGGAAGGCGGCGTCGGGGTCGTAGACCTGCGCGAACCCGTAGAACAGCAGCGGCCGGTCGAACACCTCCGGCGCGCTCGCGATCGCCGTGACCGTCAGCGCGACCCAGTAGGCCGGCACGATCCGGAGCATCCGCCGCCAGGCGTAGGACCGCACGCTCGGCATCCGGTCACCGATGGTGTGGGCGAGGACGAAGGGCCGGTACAGCAGGAAGCCGGAGATCAGGAAGAACAGCGTCACGCCCACCTTGAACTGGTAGGCGGCCTCGACGGCGACCCCGACTCCGGTCGCGAACGGGGCGACGTGGTAGACGACGATCGAGAGCGCGGCAATCGCCCGCAGGGAGTCGACGAGATCGAACCGGTCGCCGCGCACGACGGGCACAAGCTACCGAGCCGCCGATCGACCGAGCGCAGGTGCCCGCGGTGATCCGGTATCCCTTGACGCCATGACCCCCGCCCGGTGGCTCGACACGCGTGCGGACGAGATGGCCGAGCTGGTGGAGCGGCTCGTGGCCGTCGACACCGAGAACCCACCCGGCCGCGGCCTGCGCGAGTGCGCTGCGCTCCTGCGCGACGCGATGGATCAGCTCGGCCTGGCGCCCGAGGTCATCGAGCTGCCGCCGGTGGACAGCCTCGAGGACGAGCCGCGGATCGTGCGCGGGACGGCCGGCGACGGGCCGCGCGTCCTCTACTTCCACGGCCACTTCGACGTGGTGCCCGCGCAGCGGCGCGACCAGTTCCAGCCGCAGCGCGGCGACGGCCGGCTGGCCGGGCGCGGCAGCGCCGACATGAAGGGCGGGCTCGTGAGCATGCTCTACGGCGCCGCGGCGGCGCGCGAGCTGGGCGGCCTCGACGGCAGGCAGGTCGTGCTCCACCTCGTCTGCGACGAGGAGACCGGCAGCGCCGTCGGCTCCGGCCACCTTCGCGACGCCGGGCTGATCGATCCCGAGGCCGTGGCAATGCTCACCGCCGAGCCGACCGGGGGCGTGGTCTGGCACGCCAGCCGCGGCGCGATCACGCTGCGCGTCGAGGTCAGCGGCCGCGAGGCGCACGTCGGGCAGGCGGACCTGGGGATCAACGCGTTCGATCAGATGGTCCGGGTCGCCGGTCCGTTGGCCGACCTGTCCCGCGAGCTGCTCGAGACGCGCCGTTCGATGCTCGTGGTCGGCGGCGCCGCGGGGGCGGGGGCCAACTTCAACGTCGTGCCGGGCTCCGCCTGGTTCTCCGTCGATCGCCGCTTCAACCCCGACGAGGAGCTCGACGAGGAGCTGGCCCGGCTGACCGGCACGATCGAGCAGGCCGCGCAGGCGGCGGGTGCCGAGGTGTCGATCGAGATCCTCCAGCGCCAGCCCTCCGGGGCCACCGACCCGGGCCATCCGGCCGCGCTGACGCTGTCGCGCTGCATCGCGGAGGTGGAGGGCTCGGCGGCCCGGCTCGAGGTCTGCCCGGGATCGCTCGACACCCGCTGGTACGCCCAGCTCGGCATCCCGGCGTTCGGGTACGGCCCGGGGCGCCTCGACGTCTCGCACGGCCCCGGCGAGTTCATCGAGGAGGCCGCGATGCGCCGCTGCGCCGAGGTCTACGCCCGCTTCGCGAGCTCTGACGAAATTCTCAGCTAACGCCCCGCCTGCTCTGAGGTCGGTGCTCGATGGTGACCGTTCCGCTCACCCATCGAAGGAGACACAGATGCCAGAGCTCAGGTCCAAACTCGTCACAGCCGCGGCCGTGGGCGCCGCCGCCCTCGGCGGGGCCGCGATCGCAAGCGCCGCCTCGTCCGGGTCGGATCAGTCGGCCGCAACCGCACCGACCGCCTCGTACGCCGCTCAGGGGGGCGATCGCGACCACGGTCGCCACAGCGTCGACGGCAAGACGGAGAAGGCGCTCACCGGCAGCGTCGAGGCCAACGTCCGCAAGGCAGCGCTCGCCAAGGTGCCCGGCACCGTCGAGCGCGTGGAGACCAACGTCGACTCCGACGCTCCCTACGAGGCGCACATCGTGAAGTCGGACGGCACCGAGGTGGAGGTCCAGGTGACCAAGGACTACCAGGTGTTCGCCGTCAACCAGATGGGCGACCACCACCCCTAGCGAGCCGCGCTAGCGCGCGTCGTGGAAGATCACGCCCAGGGCGGTCCGCGACCCGGCGGTCACGGTGCTGACGCCGTGTCGCAGGCCGACCCTGTGGTAGCCGCGCTTGCCGAGCTGCGGCCGGCCCTGAGTGGGGAAGATCACGAACGCGCCCTGAGCCGGGTCGATCACGTGTGCGCGGCTCTGGGCGCGCGGGCGCTGCTCGAGCAGGACGAACTGGCCGCCCTCGAAGTCGGCCCCGCGCTCCGACAGCACCGTCACGACCTGGAACGGGAAGAACACGTCGCCGTAGAGGTCCTGATGCAGGGCGTTCCAGTCGCCCGCGCCGTAGCGCAGGATCAGCGGCGTGGGCCTGTCCTGCCCGGCGGCGCGGCAGCGGGCCAGCAGCTGCTCGTGCTCGAGCGGGAACGCGTCCCGCTCGCCGCCGAGGCGGGCCGACCAGTCGTTGGCGATCGGCGCCAGCCGCGGGTAGAAGGACGCGCGCAGCTGTGCGATCTCCTCCGGCAGCGGGTGGTCGAAGTAGCGGTAGCGCCCGTCACCGAAGCGGTGCCGGGCCATGTCCACGGTCGAGCGGAAGCTGCCGCCGTCGAACAGCGCCGCCAGCCGCTCGCACTCGGCCTCGGCCAGCAGCTCCGGGGTGACGGCGAAGCCGCGTTCGTCGAGCTGGCCGCCAAGCTCCTCCCAATCGAGGGACTCGACGCGGTCGGTCAGCGATGCGGAGGTCATGCCCCCACAACGCGCGACGCCCAGGATCTATGAGAGCGCGTCCAGGCGGGCGCCGTAGAAGTCGTGGGCAGCGGAGCGCCGGTCGCCGCCGCGATCAGCTCCGCGTAGGCGAGCTCGGCGCCGGTGAAGGCGGTCGCGTTCCAGAGCGGCCCCTCGGGGGGCGGGTTCCAGGTCGCCACGTACAGGTAGGGCTCGGGATGCTCCTCGTCGCCGGGCGACGCGCCGTAGGTGGCGCGCCTGCCGGCCTCCTGGTCGCCCAGCTCGATGGAGAGGTCGAAGTGCTCGGGCCAGAGCTGGACCGGGGTGGGGGAGAGCGACGGATCGGCGTCCGCCAGCAGCTCCTCGAGCACGCCCGCCGCGAACGCGAACCAAGCCGCCAGGGCGGAAGCGGCGTCGGGGTCGACGCCCTCGATCGGCTCGCGCCGGACGTCGCCGTCCGCGCGCGTGACGAGCTCGTGCCGTCGACGTGCACCTGCGTCACGTCCCCGAAGGGGGCGTACCGAAGCCGCCGGGCAGAGCGCGCAGCCCGAAGCGGCCCGTGACCCGCTCGCGAGCCGGCTTGAGCACGTCCTCGGCGACGCGGTGCAGCGCGACTCGCGTCTGGCCGAAGCCGGGGGGAAGCGGACCGAGCACGGCTGCAGATGATGACGTAGCGCAAGAGTTCGGTCTGAGGCCGTAACCGGCGGGGCGCAAGAGAGCCCCGGCCTTACTCCTCAGCGGCGCAAAGTCGGCGCACCCGTCGGCTCCAGGGTGTACAAGAACGGCCTGTGACCGGGGACTCCGCCGTCCGCTTGGTGGGCGCGCGCAAGGAATATGGGAACGTCGTGGCCGTCGACGGCGTCGACCTGGACATCCAGGCCGACGAGTTCTTCACGATGCTGGGCCCGTCGGGCTCCGGCAAGACCACCTGTCTGAGGCTGATCGCCGGCTTCGAGCACCCCGACGGCGGGCGCATCGAGCTGGCCGGGCGCGACGTGGGCGGCCTGCCGCCCTACGAGCGCGACGTCAACACCGTCTTCCAGGACTACGCGCTGTTCCCGCACATGTCCGTTGGCCAGAACGTCGAATACGGCCTGAAGATCAAGAAGGTCAGCGGCGACGAGCGCCGCCGGCGCGTCTCCGAGACGCTCGGCATGGTGCGCCTGGGCGGCTACGAGGACCGCCGGCCCGGCCAGCTCTCCGGCGGCCAGCGCCAGCGCGTCGCGCTCGCCAGGGCGCTCGTCAACAGGCCCGCAGTGCTGCTGCTCGACGAGCCGCTCGGCGCGCTCGACCTCAAGCTGCGCCAGCAGATGCAGCACGAGCTGCGCACGCTCCAGCAGGAGGTCAGGATCACGTTCGTATACGTGACCCACGACCAGGAGGAGGCGCTCACGATGAGCGACCGCCTCGCCGTCTTCAACGACGGGCGGATCGAGCAGGTGGGCGCTCCGGCGGACGTCTACGAGCACCCCGCCAACGAGTTCGTCGCGGGCTTCGTCGGGGTCTCCAACATCGTGGAGCGCGGGGGAGAGCGCTTCACGATCCGCCCCGAGAAGGTGCGCATCCTCGACGACGCTGCGGCTGCGGATGGCCTGCGCGTCGAGGAGGGGCAGATCCGCGACGTCTCCTACATCGGCGCGGTCACGCGCTACCTCGTCGACCTCGACGGCGGCGGCGAGCTGCAGGTGGTCAGGCAGAACCTCGAGATGTCCTCCCAGGAGGCGCTCGAGCAGCGGGGCAAGCGGGTGCGCGTCGGCTGGCGAGGCGAGCACGCGTACGCGATCCCGGACTCGCAGGAACAACCAGAGGAGGAGGGACAGTGAAAGCGCAACGATGGCAGTGGTGGTCGCTGCTGGCGGTGGTGACGCTGGCGCTTGGCCGCGCTGACGGCGGCAGGCTGCGGCAGCGACGACGACGACTCGAGCGGCGGCGGCGGCAGCGACGACAACGCCCCGACGAAGCTCGGCAAGGGCGAGGGAGAGGTCAGCCTGATCGCGTGGGCCGGCTATGTCGAGGACGGGTCGACCGACCCGGCCGTCGACTGGGTGTCGGACTTCGAGAAGCAGACCGGCTGCAAGGTCAGCGTGAAGATCGGCAACACCTCCGACGAGATGGTCACGCTGATGCGGACGGGCAACTACGACGGCGTGTCGGCCTCGGGCGACGCGACGCTGCGCCTGATCGCCGGCGGCGACGTCGACCCGGTCAACACCGACCTCGTCCCCAACTACAAGGACGTCTTCCCGGCGCTGAAGAACCAGCCGCACAACACGGTCGACGGGGTCAACTACGGCATCCCGCACGGCCGCGGCGCCAACCTGCTCATGTACAACAAGGACGTCGTCAAGCCGGCGCCCGACTCCTGGGGGGTCGTCTTCGGCGGGCCCGACAGCCAGAAGTACAAGGGCAAGGTCACCGCGTACGACAACCCGATCTACATCGCGGACGCGGCGCTGTACCTCAAGGCGACCCAGCCCGACCTCGGGATCAAGAACGTCTACGAGCTCGACGACAAGCAGTTCGACGCGGCCGTCGACCTGCTCAAGCAGCAGCGCGACGTGATCGGCGAGTACTGGTCGGACTACACGAAGGAGCAGTCGGCCTTCACCGGCGGCGACTCGGTCGTCGGCACCACCTGGCAGGTGATCGCGAACCTCGTGGCGGCGGACAAGAAGTCGCCGCCGATCGAGGCGATCCTGCCCAAGGAGGGCGCAACCGGGTGGTCGGACACCTGGATGATCTCCTCGCAGGCCAAGCATCCCAACTGCATGTACAGGTGGATGGACCACATCATCAGCCCCAAGGCGAACGCCCAGGTGGCCGAGTGGTTCGGCGAGGCCCCGGCCAACGAGAAGTCCTGCGCGTTGACCGACAACAAGGACCACTGCGACATATTCCACGCGAACGACGAGGCGTACTTCGACAGAGTCGCCTACTGGAACACGCCGACGAAGGACTGCGGCGACGACCGCGGCGACACCTGCAAGGACTACTCCGAGTGGGTGAAGGCGTGGACGGAGATCAAGGGCTGACGAGCTGTCAGCTGTAGCCAGAACCCTCTGGCGCCGGCCCCGCCTGCAGCTGTCGCTGCTGCTGGCGGGGCCGGTGGGCTGGCTGGTGATCGCCTACCTGGGGTCGCTGGCCGTCCTGTTCGTCGCGTCGCTCTGGCAGCTCGACGACTTCAGCGGCAAGATCGTCCAGGAGCCCGGGCTTCCAGAACTTCCAGGAGCTGATCGAGACCCCGGTCTACCGGACGATCGTCCTGCGCACCGTCGCGATCGCGGCGCTGGTGACGGTCACCGACGCGATCCTCGCGTTCCCGATCGCGTTCTACATGGCCAAGGTCGCCTCGCCGCGGGCGCAGGGCGCTGCTCGTCGTCGCGGTGCTGATGCCGCTCTGGTCGAGCTACCTGGTCAAGGTCTACACGTGGCGGATCATGCTCTCGAACGACGGCATCGTGAACTGGGCGCTGGAGCCGTTCGGGCTGAGCGGCCCGGGCTTCGGGAACGTCGCCACCTGGCTCGTGTTCTCGTACCTGTGGCTGCCGTTCATGATCCTGCCGATCTACGCCGGGCTCGAGCGGATCCCGAACTCGCTGATCGACGCTTCGGGTGACCTGGGCGCGCCCAACTGGCTGACCTTCCGGCGCGTGATCCTGCCGCTCGCGCTGCCGGCGCTGGTGGCGGGCTCGATCTTCACCTTCTCGCTGACGCTCGGCGACTACATCACCCCGACGCTCGTCTCGAGCACCCAGTTCATCGGGAACGTCGTCTACGCGAACGTCGGCATCGCCAACAACCTGCCGCTGGCCGCGGCGTTCGCGACGGTGCCGGTGATGATCATGATCGTCTACCTGCTGATCGCCCGCCGGCTGGGCGCGTTCGAGTCGCTCTGATGCTGCAGCTCTCGAAGCGCACCCGTCTGGCCCTGCGAATCGGCACCGGGATCACGCTGGCGTTCATCTACATCCCGCTGATCGTGATCGCCCTCTACGCGTTCAACGACTCGCGCTCGCAGTCGTGGCCGCTCGAGGGCTTCACGCTGACGTGGTTCGACAAGGCCTTCCACAACCCGGGCGTGCGCGACGCGCTCTGGACCTCGCTCAAGGCCGGCCTCGGCGCCACGGCGATCGCGATCACGCTGGGCACGCTCGCCGCGATGGCGGTCGCGCGCCACCGCTTCTTCGGGCGCGACACGATCTCGTTCGTGGTCGTGCTGCCGCTCGCCCTGCCGGGGATCGTCACCGGCATGGCGCTCAACGCGACCTTCACCCAGGTGCTCGGCGTTGACCTGACGCTGTTCACGGTGATCGTCGGGCACGCGACCTTCTGCATCGTCGTCGTCTACAACAACGCCGTCGCCCGCCTGCGCCGCACCGGCGTCTCGCTCGAGGAGGCCGCCAACGACCTCGGCGCGGGACCGTGGCGCACGTTCCGCGACGTCACCTTCCCGCAGATGCGCACGGCGCTGGTGGCGGGCGCGCTGCTCGCCTTCGCGCTCTCCTTCGACGAGATCATCGTCACGACGTTCACGGCCGGCTCGGAGGAGACGCTGCCGATCTGGATCTTCACCAACTACTCGCGCCCCAACCAGCTGCCGATCGTCAACGTCGTCGGCCTGATGGTGATCATCCTGTCGATCATCCCGGTGTACTTCGCCAACCGGCTCTCGCAGGATCCGATCGGGGCGCCGGGCGCCGCCGGGACCGCCCGCGCCTAGCCCTTTCTGAAGGAACTTTGTAGCGGCTGGCGAAATCCTCGGCCGTGACTCGATCGGGCACGACCGCACTCACCCTCTCGGACGAGATCCGCCAGCGCTTCGACGAGTTCTCCCGCTCGCAGAAGGACGTCGGGCAGTACATCGTCGACCATCTCGAGGAGGCGGCCTTCCACACGGCCGAGGAGCTCGCCCGGCGGGCCAACACCTCCAGCTCCACCGTCGTCCGCTTCGCGCAGGCGCTCGGGTTCGAGGGCTTTCCCGAGCTTCAGTCCGCCGCCCGCGACGAGTACCGGCGCGCCCGCGAGGGCGGCAGCGCCGGCGCCGAGGTCGCGACGGCCCCGCTCTTCCCGATCGACCAGACCGAGTTCGAGGCGGCCCTCGCGGCCGACCACGCGAACCTCGCCGAGACGGCCCGCAAGGTCGATCGCGAGGAGGTCTCGGCCGCCGTCGACCTGATCTCGCACGCCGAGCGCATCATCCTCTGCGGCACCGACCAGATGGCGTTCTTCGCCAGCTACCTGCGCCATCTGCTGATGCTGCTCGACCTGCGCGCCGAGGTGGTCGCGTCGCCGAGCCAGGAGAACCTGGCCAAGCTCGGCCGGGTCCACGACAAGACCGTGATGATCGGCTTCTCGGCCGGCCGCCCGCACCCGCTGGTGGTGCGCGCGATGAAGCTCGCCCGCAACCGGCACGCGGCCACGATCGCGATCGCCGACGCGACGCTCTCGGAGGTCGCCAAGCTCGCGGACCACCGGCTCTACTACTCGTCCAACAGCCCGGCGTTCGTGCGCTCCCACTCGGCGCTGCTCGGTTTGATCCAGGCGCTCGCCTACGGCGTCTACGCCCAGGACGAGCCCGCCTACGCCGATCGCATCAAGGCCTTCCGGTTGAAGTAGGCTCTCCCACCGTGAGGTGGGGAGTCCTGATGGTCGCGCTCGGCGTGACCTTGCTGGGCAGCGCGGCGTCCGCACATGCCGCCCCGCGCGGCTGCGACCCGCTCGACAAGGCCGCCTGCCTGCTGCCCTGGCCGAACGACCACTTCGTCAAGGGCGGCCACCTCGCGCTCCGCAACGCGCAGATGCCGCGCAGCACCGACGGCAAGCCGATCGCCGCGCGCGACTACAACTGGTCGGACGGCTTCAGCCCGGGCCAGATCATCGTGACGCTCGTGCCCGGACTCGACCTGAAGCGCTCGGGCGCGGCGCCGGTCACGGACATCGGGCGCTCGCTCAAGCGCAAGCAGCCGATCGTCGTGATCGACGCCAAGACCGGCAAGCGCCAGCTGATCTGGTCGGAGCTGAACATGGTCGCGAAGAACCCGCGCAAGCGGACGCTGCTGGTGCACCCGGGCATCGGGTGGCGCGAGGGGCACCGCTACATCGTCGCGCTGCGCAACCTGAAGCGCTCGAACGGCCGCACGATCAAGGCTCCGCGCGCGTTCCGCTCGGCCGTGCGCAGCCGCCCCGGCATGAGCGACATCCTCGAGCGGCTGGCGAAGGCCGGCGTGCGCCGCCGCGGGCTGTACATGGCCTGGGACTTCACGATCGCGAGCCGCCAGGGGCTGACCAAGCGGCTGCTGTCGATCCGCGACCGCTCCTTCGGCGCGCTCGGCGACCGCAACCTGCGCGACCTCAAGGTCGCCGGCACGGCGCCCAAGTTCAAGATCACCGAGGCGCGGGACCTGCCCGGGATCGGCCGGCGCGTCGCCGGGACGGTCGAGGTGCCGTGCTGGCTCGACAACCCGGGCTGCGTGCCCGGCGGGCGCTTCAAGCTGAACAAGCGCGGCCTGCCGGTGCGCCGGGCCGGCAACGTCCAGCAGGCCCCGTTCGTCTGCATCGTGCCGAACAGCTCCGCGACCACCCCGGCGCGACCGCTGCTGTTCGGCCACGGGCTGTTCCAGGACGTGACCGCCGTCGACTCGATCGCGTTGTTCGCACCGGTCTCGAACGCCGTCATCTGCGGGACCAACTTCGGCGGGATGTCGCAGGAGGACCTGGTCAACGACGCCAAGGTCTCCGCCGACCTGTCGAAGTTCCCGGAGATCGCGGACCGGCTCCAGCAGGGGATCCTCGCGTTCACCTATCTGGGTCGCGCGATGATCCACCCGCAGGGGTTCTCGTCCAACCCGGAGTTCGCCGGGCGGATCAACACGCAGCGGCTCTTCTACGCGGGCGCCAGCCTTGGCGGCATCATCGGTGGCGCGCTCACCGCGGTCGCGCCCGACTTCAACCGCTCGGCGCTGATCGTCCCCGGCCTGCGCTTCAGCCTCCTGCTCACGCGCAGCACGCAGTTCCCGACCTTCGGGAAGATCCTCTACGGCAAGTACCCCGACCCGGTCGACCAGGCGCTGGTCAACTCGATGATCCAGCTGCTCTGGGACCGCGGCGAGGCGAACGGCTACGTCTACCACATGGTCCGTGACCCGCTGCCCAACACGCCCGTGAAGACCGTCCTGCTGCACGAGGCGTTCGGCGACCACCAGGTCAGCAACGTGGCGACGGAGACCGAGGCGCGCATCATCGGCGCGCGCCTGCGCACTCCTGCGCTCGACCCGGGCCGCACCCGCGACCGCGTGCCGTTCTACGGCATCAAGCGGATCCCGCAGCTATCCGTGGAAGGGCAACGCGCTGACGATCTTCGACATCGGGCCGCTGCGCGGCGACCTCGGGACCCCGCCCGCGCCGACCGCGAACCTCCCGCCGGACGTCGGCGTGGACCCGCACCCGATCACCGCCACCGAGCTGAACGCCGTGTTCGAGTTCTCGGACTTCCTCAAGGTCGACGGCGCGTTCGTGGACCACTGCCCGAGCGGCAAGCCCTGCTACGCGGCCGGCTGGACGGGCCCGTGAGGGTCCTGCTCGCGATCGCAGCCGCCGGCGTCGTGGCGCTCGCCGCCGCGGCCCCCGCGTCGGCGTCCGGGTGCGACCCGATCGACCCCTCGCGCTGCCTCTACCCGTGGCCGAACGACTACTTCACGGAGCACGGCCACCTGGCGCTGAAGCCGTCGATGATGCCGGCGAACGCAGCGGGCACGCCGATCGAGCCCGCGGACTACAACTGGTCGGACGGCTTCAGCCCGGGCGCTCCGATCGTCACCAAGGTGCCCGGGCTCGACACGCCCGCCGCGTTCGCGAGGACCGGCTCGGTCCCGATCACCGACGTCGCGCGCTCGTTCGACAGCGACGCGCCGATCCTCGTCATCAACGCGCGCACGCTGCGCCGCCAGTTGATCTGGACCGAGCTGGACGCCAACGCCTCGACGCCGGCCGACACGGCGCTGCTGATCCACCCAGCCAAGAACCTCCGCGAGGGCGAGCGCTACATCGTCGCGCTGCGCGACCTGCGCGGCGCCGGCGGGGCGCCGCTGCAGCCGAGCACGGCCTTCCGCGCCTACCGCGACCGCGTCAAGACCGGCTCGAGCACGTTCGAGCGGCGCCGGCCGCACATGGAGCGGATCTTCAAGCGGCTCAAGCGGGCCGGCGTGAAGCGCCGCGACCTCTACCTCGCGTGGGACTTCACGGTGGCGAGCGCGAAGTCGCTGTCGGGGCGCATGCGCGGGATCCGCGACCAGGCCTTCCGCGGTCTCGGCGACACGAACCTCGGCGACCTGCGGGTGAGCGGCTCGGCGCCCAAGTTCAAGATCACCAAGGTCACCAGCTTCACGCCCGCCCAGAACGCGGTGGTCCAGCGGCGCGTGGAGGGGACGGTCGAGGTGCCCTGCTACCTCGACCAGCCCGGCTGCCCGGCGGGGTCGCGGTTCCGCCTCGGGCCGAATGGCCAGCCGGTGCGCACTCCCGGCAACGTGACCAACGCGAACTTCATCTGCAACATCCCGCGCTCGGTCAGCTCGGCGACGCCGGGGCGGCTGTCGCTCTACGGCCACGGGCTGTTCGGCAGCGCCGGCGAGGTCAACAGCATCAGCCAGCTCCAGATCGCGAGCGAGCACAGGGTCGTGCTGTGCGCGAGCGACTGGATCGGGATGTCCAGCGGCGACGTGCCCAACACGATCTCGATCCTCGGGGACCTGTCGGCGTTCCCCGAGCTCGCCGACCGCCTCCAGCAGGGCTTCCTCAACTTCCTCTTCCTCGGGCGCGCGATGATCCACCCCAAGGGCTTCAACTCGAGCCTCGCCTTCTGGGACTCGAAGGGCCCGCTGATCGACACGCGCAAGCTCTACTACTCGGGTGGCAGCCAGGGCGGCATCGCGGGCGGGGCGCTGACCGCCGTCGCGCCCGACTTCACGCGCTCGGTGCTGATCGTGCCCGCGATGAACTACAGCCTGCTGCTGACGCGCTCGGTGGACTTCGACCCGTTCGCCTCGGTGCTGTACCCGGCCTACCCCGACGAGCTGATCCGCCCGCTGCTGCTGTCGCTGATCCAGACGCTCTGGGACCGCGGCGAGCCGGACGGCTACGCCGAGCACATGACGACCGACCCGTACCCGAACACGCCCGCGCACACCGTGCTGCTCCACATGGCCTTCGGCGACCACCAGGTCGCCAACGTCGCCACCGAGGTGGAGGCGCGGACGATCGGGGCGAAGATCCGGCTGCCGGCGGTCGACCCGGGCCGTCACACCGACGTGCACCCCTACTACGGGATCGAGCCGATCACGAGCTACCCGTACCGCGGCAGCGCGCTGGTCGTCTGGGACATCGGCCCGCTGCGCGGCGACCTCGGCACCCCGCCGCCGCCGATCACCAACACCGCGCCGCGGCCGGGCCGCGACCCGCACGGGATCACCGGCCGCGAGGCGAGCGCGCAGCTCCAGTTCTCGCGCTTCATCGACGGCGAGTTCATCGACGTCTGCGGCGCGCTCCCTTGCCACGCCGCCGGGTGGACCGGGCCGTGAGGCGCTGCGCCGCGCTCGCGGCCGTGATCGCGCTGTGCGCCGCCGGCGGCGCGTCGGCCCACCCGGTCGTGCCGGCCCCGCAGGCGCCGCCCGGCTGTGACCCGCTCGGGACCGGCAACTGCCTGTTCCCGTGGCCGAACGACTACTTCACGAGCCACGGGCACCTGGCGCTGACCGCGTCGATGATGCCGCGCAACAGCTCCGGCGTGCCGATCGAGCCGAGCGACTACAACCGCGCGGACGGCTTCAGCCCGGGCCAGACGATCGTGCTCAAGGTGCCCGGGCTCGACACCCCGGCGGCGCTGGCCAGGACCGGCGCGGTCCCGATCACGGACCTGGCGCGCACGTACGACCGCCGCCAGCCGGTCGTCGTGATCAACGCGCGCACCGGGCGCCGTCACCTGATCTGGGCCGAGCTCGACTCGAACGCCGGCTCGCCGGCCGCGACGGCGCTGCTGATCCACCCCGCCAAGAGCTTCAGCGAGGGCGAGCGCTACATCGTCGCGCTGCGCAACCTGCGCGGGGCGGACGGCAAGCCGATCGAGGCGCCGCGCGCCTTCGAGCTCTACCGCGACGGCATCAGGACCGACTCGAGGTCCTTCGAGGCGCGCCGCCGCCACATGGAGGACGTCTTCCGCCGGCTCAAGCGCGCGGGCATCAAGCGCCACGACCTCTACCTCGCCTGGGACTTCACGGTCGCCGGCGAGCGCTCGCTGACGAGCCGCATGCTGTCGATCCGCGACCGCGCCTTCGCCGAGCTCGGCGACCGCAACCTGAGCGACCTGAAGGTGACCGGCGCAGCGCCGCGGTACACGATCGACAAGGTGATCGACTACACGCCGGCGCAGCAGCCGAACGTGCAGCGGCGCATCGAGGGCCACGTGACCGTGCCGTGCTACCTCGACCAGCCCGGCTGCCCGCCCGGGTCGCGCTTCCGGCTCGGCCCCGACGGCCTGCCCCAGCGGCTCCCCGGCAACACCTACCAGGCGGCCTTCATCTGCAACATCCCGCGCTCGGCGTCGTCGGCCAGACCGGCGCGCCCGTCGCTGTACGGCCACGGCCTGTTCGGCGACGCGGGCGAGGTCGGCGCCGACAACGTCGAGCAGCTCGGCAACGAGAACAACGTGCTCGTGTGCGCCGCGGACTGGATCGGGATGTCCGAGAACGACCTGCCCAACGCGCTCGGAGTGCTGCAGGACCTGTCGGGGTTCCCGACGTTGCCCGACCGCCTGCAGCAGGGCTTCCTCGACTTCCTCTACATCGGGCGCGCGCTGGTCAACCCGCAGGGCCTCGCGGCCAACCCGGCCTTCAGGGACGCCGGCGGCCCGCTGATCGACACCCGCCGGCTCTTCTACTACGGCAACAGCCAGGGCGGCATCGCCGGCGGCGCGCTCACGGCGATCGCGCCCGACTTCAACCGCTCCGTGCTCTACGTCGGCGCGATGAACTACAGCCTGCTGGTCGAGCGCAGCGTCGACTTCGACCCGTTCGGAGCGGTGCTCGACGGCTCCTACCCGGACCGCCTCGAGCGCCCGCTGCTGCTGTCGCTGATCCAGATGCTGTGGGACCGCGGTGAGCCGAACGGCTACGCCTGGCACATGACGAGCGACCCGCCGCCGGACACGCCGCGGCACAAGGTGCTCCAGCTCCTCTCCTTCGGCGACCACCAGGTGGCCAACGTCGCGACGGAGATCGAGGCTCGCACGATCGGCTCGCGGCTGCGCGTGCCGGCGGTCGACCCGGGCCGCCACACCGACGTGCAGCCCTACTTCGGCATCCCGCGCCTCTCGCGCTTCCCCTCCGACGGGGACGCGACGCTCGTGGTGTGGGACATCGGCCCGCTGCGCGGCGACCTCGGCACCCCGCCGCCGCCGACCACGAACACGCCGCCGCGCATCGGCGTCGACCCGCACGACCTGGTGATCGAGTCGGAGGCCTCGGTGCGGCGCCAGATCGCCGAGTTCCTGCGCATCGACGGGCGCGTGATCGACGTCTGCGGCGCCTTCCCGTGCCACGCCGCGGGCTGGACCGGCCCGTAGCAAGCCCAGCTGCCCGCCCGGCCCGCACCAATCGGCCAGTATCCTGATCCTCGACATGGAGACGGGCACCTTCAGAGTCAAGGCCGGCCTGGCCGAGATGCTCAAGGGCGGCGTGATCATGGACGTGGTCACCGCCGAGCAGGCCAAGATCGCCGAGGACGCCGGGGCCGCCGCGGTGATGGCGCTCGAGCGCGTGCCGGCCGACATCCGCGCGGACGGCGGCGTGGCGCGCATGTCGGATCCGACCAAGATCACGGAGATCCAGGAGGCCGTCTCGATCCCGGTGATGGCGAAGGCGCGCATCGGGCACTTCGTCGAGGCCCAGGTGCTGGAGTCGCTCGAGGTGGACTACATCGACGAGTCCGAGGTGCTGACGCCCGCCGACGAGGCGCACCACATCGACAAGTGGCGCTTCAAGGTGCCGTTCGTGTGCGGCGCGACCAACCTCGGCGAGGCGCTGCGGCGGATCGCCGAGGGCGCGGCGATGATCCGCTCGAAGGGCGAGGCCGGGACCGGCAACGTGGTCGAGGCCGTGCGCCACATCCGGCTGATCACCGGCGACATCCGGCGGCTGGCGGCGCTCAGCGAGATGGAGCTGCCCGCCGCGGCGAAGGAGCTGCAGGCGCCGCTCGAGCTGGTGCGCGACGTCGCCGAGCGCGGCCGCCTGCCGGTCGTGCTGTTCTGCGCGGGCGGGATCGCCACGCCGGCCGACGCCGCGCTGATGATGCAGCTCGGCGCCGAGGGCAACTTCGTCGGCTCCGGCATCTTCAAGTCATCCGACCCCGCCCGCCGCGCCCGCGCGATCGTCGAGGCGACCACCCACTTCGACGAGCCCGACCGCGTGGCCGCCGCCTCGCGGGAGCTGGGCGAGGCGATGCCGGGGATCGAGATCGGCGCGCTCGAAGGCAACGGCGGGCTGCTGCAGCAGCGCGGCTGGTGAGCGCCCAGCTCATCGGAATCCTCGCCCTGCAGGGCGGCTTCGAGGCGCACTCCAAGGCGTTTGCGGAGCTCGGCGCCCGCACGCGCGCCGTGCGCGTCCCCGCCGACCTCGAGGGGCTCGACGGGCTGGTCATGCCCGGCGGGGAGAGCACGACGATGACGCTCGGGATCGAGCGCGAGGAGCTCGCCGAGCCGCTGCGCGAGTTCGTCCGCAGCGGCCGCCCGACGCTCGGCACCTGCGCCGGCCTGATCATGCTCGACCGCTCCCACCTGGGCCTGCTCGACGTGAGCGTGCGCCGCAACGCGTTCGGGCGCCAGATCGGCTCGTTCGAGGCCGACCTCGACTTCGAGGGCGAGCCGCTGCACGCCGTGTTCATCCGCGCCCCGTGGGTGGAGGAGTACGGCGACGACGTCGAGGTGCTCGCAGAGGTCGACGGCCACCCGGTCGCCGTGCGGCAGGGCAACGTGCTCGCCGTCGCGTTCCACCCCGAGCTGACCGACGAGCGCCGCCTGCACCGCTGGCTGCTCGATCACGCGGGGGTGGCGGCGTGAGGGACCAGCGCGCGGAGGCGCTCGCGCGGATCCTGGTGCGCTACTCGACCCGCGTGGGCGAGGGCGACACCTGCGTGATCCAGTCGACGACGGCGGCGGAGGTGCTCGTCCAGGCCGTCTACGAGGAGGTGCTGCGCGCCGGCGGGCTGCCGATCATGCAGATGACCACCGACGGCGCCCAGTCGGCCTTCTACGAGCTGGCGGGCGACGCGCAGCTCGACTGGATCCCGCCGACCTCCGAGTGGATCGCCGAGCACTCCGACGCGCGCATCGCGATCATGGCCGAGGTCAACACGCGCGAGCTGTCCGGGGTCGACCCGAAGAAGCAGGCCCGCGTCTCGCGGGCGCGCCAGCCGCTCATGGAGACCACGATGCGGCGATCCGCCGAGGGCGAGCACCGCTGGGCGCTGACGCTCTTCCCCAACCACGCGTACGCGAGCGAGGCGGGGATGTCGCTGGGCGAGTACGAGGACTTCTACTACGCGGCCTGCCTCGCCGACGACGGCGACCCGGTGACCGCGTGGGAGCGCCAGGCCGACGAGGTCAAGCGGCTGGCCGACTGGATCGAGGGCAAGCAGGAGGTCCACATCACGGGCCCCGGCACCGACATCACCCTCGGCGTGTCGGGCCGCCACTGGATCCCCTGCTACGGCGAGCACAACATGCCCGACGGCGAGTTCTTCACGGGCCCGATCGAGGACTCGGTCAACGGCGAGGTGTCCTACTCGTTCCCGGCCAGCTACGGCGGGCGCACCGTGTCCGGCGTGCGGATGCGCTTCGAGGACGGCAAGGTCGTCGACGCCTCGGCGGAGCAGGGCGAGGACTTCCTGATCGAGATGCTCGACACCGACGAGGGCGCCCGCCGCCTGGGCGAGCTCGGCATCGGCACCAACTACGGCATCTCGACCGGCACCAAGGAGATCCTGCTCGACGAGAAGATCGGCGGGACGATCCACATGGCGATCGGGATGAGCTACCCCGAGAGCGGCGGCACCAACAGCTCCGCGGTCCACTGGGACATGGTCTGCGACCTGCGCGAGGGCGGGGCGCTGGTGGTCGACGGGGTGGAGCTGCAGCGCGACGGCCGCTTCGTGGTCTGAGGCTCGGCCCGCCCGCCGCGCCGGCCAGGCCCGGCTGAACTGCAGCGATGAAGGGAGGGGCTTGTCGAGTTTTGGTCGATATGTGCGGATATCTCGACAAGGTCCCCGGCTCCACTCTGGGCGGGTCCCTTAGTGCTGCCGTTCAGCCCGGCCACGGCGCGCCGCCCGCCCGCGAACGGCGCTCAGACCAGCTGCTTCTGATCCCGCTTGTTCGCCAGCAGCCGCTGGTCGGCGCGGCGGAGCAGGTTGTCCCCGCTGCCGGCGTCCGCCGGGGCGGCCGCCCAGGCGAACGTGACGCCGGCCTCGATGCCGTCGGGGAGCACGGTCGCGTCGATCTCGCGCGCCAGCGCCTGCACCAGCCGCTCCGCGCCGAGCTCCTCGGCGCCGGGGGCGATCACGGCGAACTCGTCGCCGCCGATGCGCGCCAGGCAGTCGCCCTTGCGCACCGCGCGCTGCGCGGCGTGGGCGACGGCGCGCAGCACGATGTCGCCGGTCGGGTGCCCGTGCTCGTCGTTGATCGACTTGAAGTCGTCGAGGTCGAACAGGACGAGGGCATAGCTGTCGTCGATCTCGTCGGCCAGCGCGAGGGCGTGGTCGAACGCGCGCCGGTTGGCGATCCCGGTCAGCGGGTCGAGCGCCGCGTAGTTGCGCTGCCGCATCTCGGCCCGCACCAGGCGCAGCTTCAGGTACTGCATCGCGAGCGTCTGACCGATCACGGCCACCGAGAAGCCGAGCACGCGGGCGGGGAAGTTGGAGTCGAAGGCGCCGGCCTCGTAGGCGAGCGGGCTGGCGTACGCGGCGAGGAACAGCACCACCAGCGGCCAGGCCATCCGCGGCGGGAAGAACCAGCCGATGAACAGCGCCGTGAACAGCAGCACCGGCTGCAGGTAGCTCGTCGAGCCGCCGGTCGCCCACAGCGCGAACCCGACCAGCGGCATCATCGCCCCGGTCACCACGGCGCGCAGCCCGAGCGGCATCGTCCAGCCGCGCGCGCCCGCCACCAGCGAGAAGCTCCCCCAGAGCAGGGCGAAGGCGCACAGCCCGATGACCAGCGAGCGGTGCTCGTCGCCGGTGCCCGGCATCAGCTGCACGACGAGGCCGAAGAGCCCGGTCGCGATCCACATCAGCCCCGACGTGAAGTCGGGCAGCGGACCGTCGTCGTACGGGTTGCCGTCCCTGTGCAAGGGCCGGTCGAGGGTGGGCGCGTAGATCGCCATCGCTTTGCTCAAGATCGGCGGCTCCCGGGGGCCTCTTGAGCGCGAGTAGGCTTGGCGCCATGGCCGGTCATTCCAAGTGGGCCTCGATCAAGCACAAGAAGAAGGCCGTCGACGCGAAGCGCGGCGCGCTGTTCACCAAGCTGACCCGCGCGATCACGGTCGCCGCGCGTGAGGGCGGGGGAGACCCCGACGGCAACCCCTCGCTCGCGCTCGCGATCCAGAAGGCGCGCGACGCCTCGATGCCCAAGGACAACATCGAGCGGGCGATCGCGAAGGGCACCGGCGCCGACTCCGACGCCGACGCGTTCGAGGCCGTGCTCTACGAGGGCTACGGGCCCGGCGGCGTGGCGATCCTCGTCGAGGCGCTGACCGACAACCGCAACCGCACCGGCTCCGAGGTGCGCCACGCGTTCACGAAGTTCGGCGGCAACCTCGGCGAGCCGGGCTCTGTCGCCTGGACCTTCGAGAAGAAGGGCGAGCTGGTGGTGGACGGCAGCCGCTACTCCGAGGACGACCTGCTGGCCGCCATCGACGCCGGCGCCGAGGACGTCGCGCTCGACGGCGACGTGTGGGAGATCGTGACCGGCCCGGTCGACCTCCAGGCCGTCCGGCAGGCGCTCGAGGGCGAGGGCGTCGAGATCGAGTCCGCCGAGCTGGTCCAGCGCCCGACCACGCGCACGCCGGTCGACGAGGAGCGCGTGCGCACGCTGATGAACCTGATCGAGACGCTCGAGGACCACGACGACGTCCAGGGCGTGCACGCCAACTTCGACGTCGACGCCGACGTGCTCGAGCGCGTGGCCGCCGCCTGATCATGGTCCGCTGGTTCGCGGCAGTCTTCTGGATCGTCGGCGGCGTCATGCACTTCGTGATCCCGCGCAGCTACCAGGCGATCGTGCCGCCGCCGATCGCCCGCTGGAAGCGCGAGGTCGTGATCGTGAGCGGCGTGGCCGAGATCGCCGGCGGCGTGGCCGTGCTGCCGGAGCGCACGCGCAAGGGGGCGCGCTGGTGGCTGCTCGCGACGCTCGTGGCGGTCTACCCCGCGAACATCCACATGGCGGTCAACTCGAAGGACTTCGAGCGCATCCCGGCGCCCGCGCTCTGGGCGCGCCTGCCGGTGCAGTTCCTGTTCGGCTGGCTGACCTGGCGCGGCACCGACTAGTCGACGAGCGCGCCCGCCGACACGTTCACCGTGCGCCGCGGTCATGGTGCGCGCCTGGTCCGAGGCGATGAAGGCCGCCACGTTGCCGACGTCCTCGAGCGTCGCCGCCCTGCCGAGCATCGTCGCCGCGTGCATGCCCTCGACGATCTCCTCGTAGCCCTCCGCGTCGCCGCAGCGACGCCGGGACTCCGCCGGTGCGCATCGTCACGACGCGCACGCCCTGCCCGCCGAGCTCCGCCGAGAGCTGCTTGCGCATCGACTCCTGAGCCTCGAACGCGAGCTGGGTGCCGCCGATGAAGTAGTCGCGCAGCGGGTCGCCCGACCCGCCGAAGACGAGGATCGCTCCGCCGTTGTGCATGTGCCGCGCCGCCGCGCGCGCCGTCAGGAACATCGTGCGGGCCGCGACCTGCACCGGAGCCAGGTAGTCCTCGACCGACATATCGACCATCGGCGTGCCGTGGGTGTGCGGGTGGGTGATCACGTTGAACGAGACGTCGATGCCGCCCGCCGCGGCGGCGACGGCGTCCGCGTGCTCGTCGACCTCGCGCTCGTCGAGCGCGTCGACCTCGGCCGTGTCGACCGCTCCGCCCGCGGCGCGGATCTCCTCCGCGACCGCATCCAGCTTGGCGAGCGTGCGCCCGGCGAGGAACACCCGCGCGCCCTCGCGGGCGAAGGCGCGCGCGGCCGCGCCCCCGATCGCCCCGGCTCCTCCGTAGATCACGGCGTTCTTGCCTTCCAGCAGCACTTCGGCCCTCCTGTTCACGTGTGCATCGCATGGGAGGCGTCCGCTCCGAGACGCAGAATCTCACCTATTGGTGATCGTCCTCGGCATCGACCCGGGCACCGCGAACACGGGCTACGGGGTGGTTGTCTCCCGCGGCAGCACGCTCGCGGCGCTCGACGGCGGCGTCATCGAGACGCGCGCGGGGGCTCCGCTGGAGCGGCGGCTGGCAGACATCCACGCGCGCGTGTCCGACCTGATCGTCGAGCACCGGCCCGTCGCGCTGGCGATCGAGGACCTCTACTTCGGCCGCAACGCGCACTCGCGCCTTCGCGGTCGGCCAGGCCCGCGGCGTGGTGCTGCTCGCCGCCGGGATCCACGGCGTGCCCTGCTTCTCCTACACGCCCCAGGCCGTCAAGCAGGCCGTCTGCGGCTCCGGCTCGGCGGCCAAGGACCAGGTCCAGCGCATGGTCGGGGCGCTGCTGTCGCTGGCCGAGCCACCCCAGCCGGACCACGCCGCCGACGCGCTCGCGGTCGCCATCTGCCACGCCAACGGCGCCCCGCTCAAGGAGGCGCTCGGGTGAGCGCGCGATGATCGCCTCGGTACGCGGCGAGGTCATCAGCCGCTACGCCGGCGAGGTCGTGATCGAGGCCGCCGGCGTCGGCTACAAGCTCGCGGTCTCCTCGGAGACGCTCAGCTCGGTTCCGGCGGCCGGCGAGCAGGCGCGGCTGCTGACCCACCTCGTCATGCGCGACGACGCGATGCACCTGTACGGCTTCTCGACCCAGTCCGAGCGCGAGCTGTTCCTGATGCTGATCGGCGTCCAGTCGGTCGGCCCGAAGGTGGCGCTCGCCGTGCTCTCCGGCGGCACGCCGCGCGAGCTGCTGAACGCGATCGCGTCCGGCGACACCGCCCGCTTCCAGGCCGTGCCCGGCATCGGCAAGCGCACGGCGGAGCGGATCATCGTCGAGCTGCGCGAGAAGGTCGCCGGCAAGGTCACCGACGAGATCGTCGTGCGCCACACGGCCTCCGACGATCCCCGCACGCTCGCGCGCGAGGGCCTGCTCGGCCTCGGCTTCAGCCCGCAGGAGGCCGACGGGATGCTCGACACGGCCGACGGCGAGACGCCCGAGCAGCTCATCTCCGAGGCGCTCAAGGCGGCCCGGTGAGCGGCGGCATCCGCACGCCCGGCGTGGAGCGCATCCACGACCCGGTCGCCATCGAGGCCGAGGACGACCTCGACCGCTCGCTGCGGCCCAAGCGCCTCGACGACTTCGTGGGGCAGGAGCGCGTCAAGCAGCAGCTCGCGATCTTCATCGAGGCGGCCCGGGCGCGCGGCGAGGCGCTCGACCACGTGCTGCTGGCCGGGCCGCCCGGGCTCGGCAAGACGTCGCTCGCGCAGATCGTCGCCAACGAGCTCGGCGTGGGCTTCGTGCCGACCGCCGGCCCGGCGCTCGAGCGCAAGGGCGACGTGGCCAGCTACCTGACCGCGCTCGAGCCGCGCAGCGTCTTCTTCGTCGACGAGATCCACCGCCTGCCGCAAGGCGCTCGAGGAGACCTTCTATCCGGCGATGGAGGACCGCAAGCTGCCGATCACCGTCGGCCAGGGCGCGGGCGCCGCGCGTCGTCACGCTCGACCTGCCCGAGTTCACGCTGATCGGCGCGACCACGCGCACCGGCCTGCTGACGACCCCGCTGCGCGACCGCTTCGGCGTCACGCACCGGCTCGAGCTGTACGCGCCCGGCCGAGCTGGCCCGGATCGTGCGCCGCTCCGCCGGCATCCTCGACGTGGAGGTCGACGACGAGGGCGCCGAGGCGATCGCCTCCCGCGCGCGCGGCACGCCGCGCGTCGCCAACCGGCTGCTCAAGCGCGTGCGCGACTTCGCCGAGGTGCGCGGGGCGGGCTCGATCGACGCGCGCGTCGCGCGCGAGGCGCTCGACCTGCTCGAGGTCGACGAGGCCGGCCTCGACCGCCTCGACCGCGACATCCTGCGCAGCATCTGCGAGAAGTTCGGCGGCGGGCCCGGTCGGCCTGTCGACGCTCTCCGTCGCGGTCGGCGAGGAGTCGGACACGATCGAGGACGTCTACGAGCCCTACCTGCTCCAGCAGGGCTTTCTGATGCGCACGCCGCGCGGGCGGGTCGCGACCGATGCCGCGTTCGCCCACCTGGGCCTCGAGGCCCCGCGCGAGGGCGCCCAGCGCCTCTTCTGAATTTGCGCAGGCCGTGCTGGCTAGCATGGGCGGTTCGCAATGCCGATTTTCATCTGTCCGAACTGCGGGGATCGGAGCATCTCCACCGAGCGCACCGCCGGCTTCAAGGAGCGCGCGCGCGGCTGCAACAAATGCGGCTTCGGCTTCCTGTTCGAGCTGCTCGACGACTACTACCCGGCGCCCAACGCCGCCTTCTTCCTGCTCGACCAGCAGGGCCGCCTGATCGGCACCGGGCGCGGGGCGCGCGAGCTGACCGGCCTCGGCGACCTCGACGTGATCGGCAGGCCCGTGCAGGACGTGCTCAACCTCGAGTTCGAGAACCAGGAGGACCACGTCGGAACCGCGCTGGAGTGGGGCGTGCGAGTGCTCGACAAGCCCGTGGTCGTGCACGCCGAAGGAGACCGCGCGGAACCGGCGAAGGCGGACATCTTCCCCGCCTACGACGATGACGGCGGGCTCCTGCTCGTGCTGACCCCGAGATGACCAGCCGTACCCGCAACCTGACGATCCTGGGCATCGTGGCGACGCTGCTCGTGCTGGCGCTGCTCGTGATCGTCCCCGGGACGCCGCTGTCGAAGGACACGAAGCTCGGGCTCGACCTCGAGGGCGGCATCGAGCTCGTCTACGAGGGCGAGCCGACGCCGCAGGTCCCCGAGGTCACGCCGCAGTCGGTCGACGACGCGATCGAGACGATGCGCAAGCGCGTCGACTCGCTCGGCGTCTCGGAGCCCGAGATCCAGCGCGCCGGCGCGCGCCAGATCTCGGTCGGCCTGCCGGACGTGCAGAACGCCGAGCGCGCGCGCGAGCAGGTCGGCAACACGGCCCGCCTCCAGTTCTACGACTGGGAGCCGAACATCCTCACCGACCGCGAGGTCTACGCGGGCGGTCACGCGCTCTACGACGCGGTGTCCGCCGCCTCGAAGGAGAAGGGCAAGGCCGAGGCGAACGACGTCCCGCCGGGCTCGGACATGACGCCCGCGCAGGCGGACAAGGCCAACAACACCGCCAAGGACCGCTACTACCTGTTCGGCCCCGACCAGCTCCCGATCGGGCCCGACAAGAAGCCGCTCCGCACCGGCAGCTACGAGCCGTCGGGTACCTGCAAGGACCTGCTCTCCGACTACGACGCCGGGTCCGGCCCCGCTCCCGAGTACGCCAAGGACACGGAGTGCCTGAAGCAGCTCGAGGCGCTCGGCTCGGGCGGCCCGCCCGCCGGCTCGCGCGTGATCAAGGTGCCCGAGGGCGTCGTGGTGGTCGAACAGGAGCCGGCGCCCAACCAGCCGCCGCAGATCCACCGCTACACGGTGCTCGAGGACGACTCGGAGCTGTCCGGCGAGGACATCAAGAACCCGAAGGCGGGCACCGACCCGAACACCAACGCGCCGCTGGTGACGATGGAGTTCACCGACAAGGGGCGCGAGGCGTTCGCGCGCGTGACCAAGCGGATCGCGGAGCGCGGCTTCGAGCAGTCGACGCTGAACCCGGGCGCCACCGACAAGGAGCAGTTCTTCCAGCGCTTCGCGATCACGCTCGACAACAAGATCGTCTCGCTGGCGACGATCGACTTCATCTCCAATCCCGAGGGCATCGACGGGCGCACGGGCGCCCAGATCGAGAACGTCGGCGACTTCAACGACGCCAACGACCTGGCCGAGAGCCTGCGCATCGGCGCGCTGCCGATCGAGCTGAAGCTGATCTCGGAGACGCAGGTGTCGGCGACGCTCGGCCAGCAGGCGCTGCACCAGGGCCTCTTGGCGGGCGCGGCCGGCCTGATCCTGACGATCCTCTTCCTGATCGCCTTCTATCGCGTGCTCGGCCTCGTCGCGACCGCGGCGCTGCTGACCTACGCGGTCCTCCTGTTCGCGCTGGTCAAGCTGATCCCGATCACCCTGACGCTGCCGGGGATCGCGGGCCTCGTGCTGACGCTGGCGGTGGCGGCCGACGCCAACATCGTCATGTTCGAGCGAATAAAGGAGGAGGCGCGCGGGGGCAGATCGATCCCTGCCGCCATCTCCGCGGGCTACGCGAAGGCCCTGCGCACGATCATCGACGCGAACGTCGTGACCGTGGGCGTGGCGTTCATCCTGTTCACGCTGGCCACGGCGGGCGTCAAGGGCTTCGCGTTCACGCTCGGAATCGGAACGCTCGTGTCGCTGTTCACGGCCGTGCTCGCCACCTCGGCGATCCTCGGCTCGATGGCGCGCAGCCGCCTGCTGCGGTCACCGAGCGCGCTCGGCGCCGGGCGGGAGCGGATCAGCTGGCAGCGCTTCGACTTCATGGGCAAGGCGCGCTGGTTCTTCTCGTTCTCGGGCGCGATCCTGGCCGTCGGCGCGATCGCGCTGTCCACGCTCGGGATCAACTTCGGGATCGACTTCGAGTCCGGCACGCGGATCGTCACGCCGCTCCAGCAGCAGGCGAGCGTGGACCAGGTGCGCGGCGTGCTCGAGCCGCTGGGCTACGGCGACGCGAAGATCCAGGACGTAGACGACCCGGAGCTCGGCAAGAACGTCTTCCAGATCTCGGTGCGCGAGCTGACCCCGGAGAAGGTGGGTCAGGTCGAGCGCGCGCTCGACAACCGCTTCGGGGTGAACGGCGACGACTTCTCGTCGAGCTCGATCGGGCCGACGTTCGGGCAGCAGATCGCCCGCACGGCGTTGATCGCCGTCATCGCGTCGCTGCTGCTGATCTCGGTCTACATCGGCTTCCGGTTCGAGTGGAAGTTCGCCATCCCGATCCTGATCGCGCTGGCGCACGACCTGCTGATCACGTCGGGGGTGTACGCGCTGACGGAGCGCGAGGTGACCACGTCCACAGTGGCGGCGCTGCTGACGATCATGGGCTACTCGCTCTACGACACGATCATCGTGTTCGACCGAATACGCGAGAACGTGCCGCGCATGCCGCGCGCGACCTTCTCGCAGATCGCCAACCGCTCGATGTCCGAGGTGCTGACCAGATCGCTGGCCACGAGCTTCACGGTGCTGATGCCGGTCGGCGCGCTGCTGCTGTTCGGCGGCGAGACGCTCAAGGACTTCGCGTTCGCGCTGCTCGTCGGCGTGGCGTCCGGCGCCTACTCGTCGATCTTCATCGCGACGCCGGTGCTGGTCGAGTGGAAGGAGCGCGAGCAGGTCTACATGCGCCGCCGCCGGTTGATCATGGAGCAGCACGGCGGCCTGGTGCCGGCGTTCGCGACGGGTGCGCTCGCCGCCGAGCCCGAGGCCGAGGCGCCGGCTGCGCCCGGGCGCCAGTCGCGCGTCGCGCGCGCCCGGCGTGCCGCCGGACGCGGAGGACGGGCGCCTCAGCGGCCGCGGCGGCCGCCGCCGGCACCGCCGCCAGAGGCGGAAGCGCCGCCGGCTGTCGAGGCGCCGCCGCCTGAAGAGGCCCCGCCGCCGGAGGTGGAAGCGCCGCCGGCTGCCGAGGCGCCGCCGGCTGCCGAGGCGCCGCCCGAACCGCCCCGAGGTCGAGGCCCCGCCGCCCGAGGCGGAGGCCCGCCCCTGAGCCGCCCGAGCCGGAGGCCGCCCGCCTGAGCCGCCCGAGCCCGACCCCCGCTCCGCCGCCTGCCGGCTCGCGGGCCGAGCGCCTGCGCGCCAAGCGCGAGGCCGCGGCGACGCGCGGTGACGGCGACGGCGCGCCGCGCGAGTCGCGCACCACGTCGACGGCCGGCGGGGACAAGCCCAAGCCGAAGCGGCAGCGGCCGCGGAAGAAGCACGGGAGGCGTTAGGCGATGAGCATGCTCGTCTGGGTCATGATGGGAATCGCGGTCTGGCACTTCACGGTGTTCGTGCCCGGACCGCTTCTGGGGCGGGATCGTCGGCGCCTTCCTGGCCGCGGCCGCGGCGGCGGCGGTGTTCGGTCTGCTCGTCAACGGCGGCTCGATCCCGGGCCAGAGCGACACGCACATCATCCAGGCGCTGATCGCGATCCCCGGAGCGGCGATCGGCCTCGGCCTGTCGTACCTCTATGGCGCGCGCGTCGATCGCCAGCACGGGGTCGACCACGGCCACACGCGCGACGGCGTTCGCTGACGGTTCCCCTGCGTTCCGTCCGCCCGTCCTCAGAGGATGGGTCGGATGCCCTCCAAGCCGAGCAGATGGTCGTGCGACCCCTATGACGTGGCGCTCGCCGAGCGGCTCGCCGACGGCTTGGGCGTCTCGCGGCCGGTCGGGGCAATCCTGGCCCGCCGCGGCTTCGCGTCCGTAGAGGACGCGCGCGACTTCCTCGAGGCCGCCGACCGGCACGACCCGCTCACGCTGCCCGGTCTCGCCGATGCCCGCGAGCTGATCGCCGCCCACGTCGCGCGCGGGTCGCGGATAGCCGTCTTCGGCGACTACGACGTCGACGGCGTCTGCTCCACGGCGATCGTGCTGCGCACGCTGAGGGCGCTCGGCGCCGACCCCGTCTGGGAGCTGCCCAGCCGCTTCGACGAGGGCTACGGCCTGTCGACCGGCGCCGTCCAGCGCCTGGCCGAGCGGGGCGTGGGGCTGCTCGTCACGGTGGACTGCGGGATCACCGCCGTGGAGCAGGTCGCCGCCGCCCGCGCGGCCGGGCTCGACGTGGTGGTCACCGACCACCACCGCCCGGGCGACGCGCTGCCGGACTGCGTCGTCGTGCATCCCGCGCTGGGCGGCTACGGCTGCCCCGAGCTGTGCGCCGCCGGCGTGGCGCTCAAGCTGAGCGAGGCGCTCGCCCCCGACGCCGCCGCGGAGCTGCTCGACCTGGCGGCGCTGGCGACCGTCTGCGACCTCGTGCCGCTGCGCGGCGAGAACCGCCGCATCGTGCGCGAGGGCCTGGTCGCGCTGGCCCGCACGCAGAAGCCGGGGCTGCGCGCGCTGATGTCCGTCGCGAGCGTCGACCCGGCCGAGCTGACCGAGCACGCGCTCGGCTTCCGGCTCGGGCCGCGCATCAACGCCGCCGGGCGCATGCGCCGCGCCGACGCGGCGCTGGAGCTGCTCCTGACCGAGGACGGCGACCGCGCCGCCGAGGTCGCCCGCGAGCTCGACCTGCTCAACGCGGACCGCCGGCAGGCCGAGACGCGCATCCTGTTCGCGGCCGAGGCGGCGTGCGCCCCGCAGGCAAGCCAGGGCGCGATCGTCGTCGCGGGGGAGGGGTGGCACCCGGGCGTGGTCGGGATCGTGGCGTCGCGCCTGGTCGAGCGCTGGCGGCGCCCGTGCGTGGTGATCGCCCTCGACGAGGACGGCTCCGGGCGTGGCTCGGGCCGCAGCGTCTCCGCGTACGACCTCCACGACGGCCTGGCCGCCTGCGCCGCGCACCTGACGCGCTTCGGCGGCCACCGCATGGCAGCCGGCGTCGAGCTCGCGGCGGGCGCGGTCGAGCCGTTCCGGCGCGCGCTGGCGGCGCACGCGGCTGCCGCGCTGTCACCGGCCGACCTGATCCCCGTCGAGCGAGTCGACGCCGTGGTCCCGGGCGGCGTGCTCGGGCTGGAGCTGGCGGACGAGCTCGAGGCGCTGCGGCCGTTCGGCATCGGGAACCCGCAGCCGACGCTGCTCGTGCCCGCCGCCCGCTTTCAGAACGTGACCGGGATGGGGGAGGAGCGCGAGCACGCGCGCTTCACGCTCGTCACCGCGGGCGGCGCTCGCTCTCGGGGCGTGGCGTTCGGCTCCCCGCCGAAGGCGCTCGCGGCCGCGGCCGAGGTGAACCACGACATCGCGCTGCGGCTCGAGCGAAACCGCTGGAACGGAGTCGTCGAGCCGCGCACGATCCTGCGCGCGCTGTGCCCCACGCGGGCCGGCCGAGCTGCAGGTGCTGGAAGCGGGCGGCGGCTTCTGGGAGCGCCTGCGGCGAGCCGTGGGCGGGCCGGCGCCGACGGCAAGCGAGACCGTCCTGCACGAGCCGATCGACCGCCGCCGCGAGGGCTTCGCGGGGGTGGCCGGAGACCTGTTCACGAGCGGCGAGCGCGTGCTCGTCGCGGTGGCCGACGTCGAGCGGCGGCGGCAGGGACTGGAGCAGATCGTCGCGGGCCTGGCGCCCGGGCCGATGGCGGTGACGTCGTGGGCGGCGGTCGCCACCGACCCGGAGCTGGCGGCCGGGTACGACCACCTGGTCGCGCTCGACCCGCCGCCGGGCGGGATGACGGACCGGCTGCTCCACCAGGGTCCGCGCGCCCACCTGGCCTGGGGCCCGGCCGAGGCCGAGTTCGCGCTCCACGTGTGGCGGGCCGAGCTCGACCTGCGCCCGGCGCTGGCGTGCGTCTACCGGGCGTTGCGGGAGCTGCCCCCGCGGCCGAGCCCGGACGCCCTCGAGGCGGCGCTCCGGGGCGACGGCCGCTACCGACGCTCGCCGGAGTCGTGCGCCCGCCTGATCTCCGTGCTGACCGAGCTGGCCCTGATCGAGTTCACGGCCGACCCGCCCGCCTGCCGCGTGGTCGACGCCGACCGCGCCAACCTCGACAGCTCGCCGACCTACCGCGCCTCCACCGAGCGCCTGGCCGCGATCGAGCACGCGCTGGCGGCGGAGCTGCCCGACCGGGCTGCGGCGCGCGCCGCCTGAGCGGTAGAGCGCCGAAAAGCCGCAGGCTGGCCGACGCTCCACGGGGGACCGGGGGCGCGAGCCCCCGGCTGCCATCGCCTCCCGTCGCCCGAAACCCGCTCTAGACTCATTCCTATGCCGAAGCTGCCGCGCGGCAACGGGAAGTCGGGCTCTGACACGGCGCGCAAGCCGCCGGCCAAGTCGGCTGGCAAGGGCGGCACGGCCACCAAGCGGCGCGCCGCCAAGCGCAAGCCGGCCGAGCCCGCGGCCGCCGCGAAGAAGACCGAGGACGGCAACGGGCGCCCCGTCGAGGCCGGGGCCGCTCCCGCGGCGACCCGCGTGCGCGAGCAGGACTTCGAGCGCCGCCCGGTCGACGAGCACCGCCGTCCCGTGGCCGCCGGCCCCAAGGCGAAGCTCACCGAGGACCAGCGCGTCCTGCTCGGCGACCTGTTCGCCGTCGTGGAGGAGCACGCCAGCGAGGCCGCCGAGGAGGTCGACAAGAAGCTCGTCGAGCGCGCCTTCGTGTTCGCCTGCGAGCGCCACGCCGACCAGCGCCGGGCCAGCGGCGAGGACTTCATCGTGCACCCCGTCGGCGTCGCCAAGATCTGCGCCGGGATGCGGCTCGACACGGCGACCCTGTGCGCCGCGCTGCTGCACGACACCGTCGAGGACACCACCGCCTCGCTGGCCGAGGTCGACGAGGACTTCGGCGAGCAGATCGCCAAGCTCGTCGACGGCGTGACCAAGCTGTCGGGCGTCACCTTCCAGAGCCGCGACGACCGCCAGGCCGAGAACTACCGCAAGATGATGGTCGCGATGGCCCAGGACATCCGGGTCATCCTGATCAAGCTCGCCGACCGGCTGCACAACATGCGCACGATCGGCTCGATGCCGAAGAACAAGCAGCAGGACAAGGCGAAGGAGACGCTCGAGATCTTCGCGCCGCTGGCCCACCGGCTCGGCATCCACGCGATCAAGTGGGAGCTCGAGGACCTCGCCTTCGCGACGCTGCACCCGCGCAAGTACAACGAGATCAAGCAGCTGGTCAGCCAGCAGCGCAGCGAGCGCGAGGGCTACGTCTCGCGCGCGGGCCAGTACCTGGGCAAGGAGCTGGAGGCGGTCGGCATCGAGGCCGAGATCGCCGGGCGCGCGAAGCACTTCTACTCGATCTACTCGAAGATGACCAAGAAGGGCCGCGAGTTCAACGAGATCTACGACCTCACGGCGATGCGGGTGCTGGTCGGCTCTGTGAAGGACTGCTACGGCGCGATCGGCGTGATCCACTCGCTCTGGAAGCCGCTGCCGGGCCGCTTCAAGGACTGGGTCGCGATGCCCAAGTTCAACATGTACCAGGCCCTGCACACGACCGTGATCGGGCCCGAGGGCCGGCCGCTCGAGATCCAGATCCGCACGTTCGAGATGCACCGCACGGCCGAGTTCGGGGTCGCGGCGCACTGGATCTACAAGGAGGACGGCGGCAAGCCCGTCGAGCAGAAGGTCGAGTGGCTGCGCCACCTGCTCGACTGGCAGCAGGAGACCAAGGACCCGCAGGAGTTCGCCGAGACGCTCAAGGCCGACCTGTTCGAGGACGAGGTGTTCGTCTTCACGCCGAAGGGCGAGGTCAAGTCGCTCGCCGGCGGGCGCCACGCCGCTCGACTTCGCCTACTCGATCCACACCGACGTGGGGCACCGCTGCGTGGGCGCCAAGGTCAACGGCAAGATCGTGCCGCTGCACTACGAGCTGCAGTCGGGCGACATCTGCGAGGTGCTGACCTCGAAGAAGGAGCGCGGCCCGTCGCGCGACTGGCTCGCGCTCGCCAAGACGACGCGCGCCCAGTCGAAGATCCGCGCCTGGTTCACGCGCGAGCGGCGCGAGGACTCCGAGCGCAGCGGCCGCGAGATCCTGCACGACAACATGAAGCGGGCCGGGCTGCCGCCGCAGAAGCTGGCCGGCTCGCCGCTGCTCGCCGACGTGATCCGCGAGATGGGCTTCAAGAAGGGCGAGGACTTCTACATCGCCCTCGGCCAGGCGAAGATCTCGCCGAAGACCGTCACCAGCAAGCTGATGCACCGGCTCAAGGAGGGCGAGGGCGTGGAGCCCGCCTCCGCGGCGGCCGAGCTGCTGGAGCGGCGCGAGACGCCCAAGAAGACGTCAGCCTCGTCGAGCTTCGGGATCAAGGTGCAGGGCGTGGACGACGTGATGCTGCGGCTGGCCAAGTGCTGCCGGCCGGTCCCCGGCGACCCGATCGTCGGCTACATCTCGCTCGGCAAGGGCATCACGATCCACCACGACAGCTGCCCCAACGCCCAGGCGCTGATGCGCAACCCCGAGCGGTTCACCAAGGTCGCCTGGGAGGGCGACACCTCGGCCCCCTTCCGGGTGGAGCTACAGGTGGACGGGTGGGATCGCCACCGCCTGCTCGAGGACCTGTCGCGGACGTTCGCCGAGACCGGGATCAACATCCTCGAGGCGCGCTGCACGGTCGTGCACCCGATGGTGAAGAACCGGTTCGTCGTCGAGGTCGGCGACACCGCCTCGCTCAAGACCTGCATCACGCGGCTGCGCAACATCGACTCGGTGTTCGACGCCTACCGGGTCACGCCGACCGGCTGAGGGCCGCCGGCTGCCTAGGAAACCGCCAGCAGCCCGCCGGGCACGGCGTTGAACTCGATCTCCGCGTACTTGCCGATGTAGTCGCCGTCGACCTGGACGGGGAATGGCTCGTCCACCGCCTCGACGCGCAGCGTGGCCAGCTCGCCGAGGCTCTCGACCTGGCGGTGGCGCAGCACGGTCTTGGCGCGGCTGGAGAGCAGGCGCGGAACCAGCGTCGGCAGCTCCAGCGGGGTCGCGCTCTTCAGCACCGCCGCCGACAGCGAGCCGCTCGTGAGGCCGGCGCCGGCAGCCACCCGGATCGGCCGCTTGCGGAAGTAGGTGAACGGGTCCGAGTTCTGGACGATCACCGTGACGCCCTCGAGCGTGCGCTGGCCGGCCCGCACGCGCACGTGCGGCGGGCGCACCAGGTAGTGGCGCGTGAAGCGATCGACCGCCGCGTAGGCGTAGTACCAGGCGCCCCAGCGCGCCTTGCGCAGCGGATGGCGGTCCACGCGCTCCACGACGGATGCGTCCAGACCGACCCCGGACGCGAACACGAAGTGGCGCTCGCCGGCGCGGCCCAGGTCGACCCGGAAGGGCCGGAACTCGTCGGCCATGCGCAGCAGGTGCTCGGTGGCGTCGACCACGTCGTTGGGGATCCCGAGCGTGCGCGCCCAGACGTTGGTCGAGCCGCCCGGCAGCGCCGTCAGCGGGGTCTCGGACCCGGCCAGGCCGTTGGCCGCCTCGTTGACGGTCCCGTCGCCGCCGAACGCGACCACCACGTCGTAGCCCTCACGCGCGGCCTCGCGCGTGATCTGGGTTGCGTGGTCGCGCTTCTCGGTGTCGATCGCCTCGACCGAGTAGCGCGACTGGAGCGCGTACACGACCAGGTTGCGCAGCCGGTCGGAGACGGTCGTCGCGTACGGGTTGACGATGACCAGCATGCGCCGCTTGGGCGTGCGGTCGGGCAGCAGGCGCTCGGCGAGCTCCTCGGCGCGCTCGAGGGCGGTCTCCGCGGGCACGCCCGCAGAGGCTACACAGCGGTGAAGATCGTCACCCCGTCGCGCTCCTCCTCGCCCACGCGCCCCTCGTTGGCGAGCAGGTCGAGGTGCCCGAGCACCTCCGACAGGGTCAGGTAGGCCTGCGTCACGGCGATGTTGCCCCACAGCGACTGCGCGATCTCGTAGGCCGAGCGCGGCCGCTCGACGAGCAGCGCCGTGCATCTTGTTGGAGCGCCGGCGATGCAGCTCGAAGCGCTGGTCGATCAGCGTTCGGTGGTCCGTGATCGGGTCGCCGTGGCCGGGCAGGACCAGGTCCACGTCCATCTGCCGTGTCTGAGCCAGCGACCTCAGGTACTGCACGAGCGCCTGCGGGCGCTCGGCCGACCCGTCGCGCGGGCGCGTGATCAGCGGGTTCGAGGAGATGTGGCCGAGCAGGTGGTCGGCCGCGATCAGCAGGCGCCGGTCGCGGTCGTGGAAGATCGTGTCGGTGGGCGAGTGGCCGGGGCGGTGGTGCACGTGCAGGGTGCGGTCGCGCAGCTCGAGCTGCTCGCCGTCGCGCAGCGGCCGCGTCACCTCGACCCGCGAGCCCCACGCGCGAAACGCCTGCGACACCGACTGGAGCGCGGACACGACGTCCTGAGGGATGCCGTTGCGCAGCATGATGTCGCGGGCGAAGTCGTCGTCGGCCTGGGCCTCGTCGGAGAAGTTCGCCATGAACGGCACGGCGACGTCGATCGCCGCGACCTCCGCACCGGAGTGCGACGCGACCAGCGCGACCAGCCCGAGATGGTCGATGTGCTGGTGGGTGACGACGACCAGCCCGATGTCCTCGAGCGAGTGCCCCAGGCCGGCGATGCCGCGCTGGAGCTCGTCGAACGAGGTCCCCGAGTTCGGCCCCGCGTCAACGAGCGTGAGCGGCTCGTCCTCGATCAGGTAGACGTTCACGCGCCCGACGGCGAACGGCGTGGGGATCGCGAGCCGGTGGATGCCCAAGGCCGCGGCGGGTGCGAACGGGTCGTCGGTCACGAGCGGATCAGCTCGAGGACCTCGTCGCGCTTGCCCTCCATGTGCTCCCGCGACACGAGCGACTCCAGGTTGAGTCGCAGCAGCGGCTCGGTGTTCGAGGGCCGCACGTTGAAGTGCCAGTCGTCGTAGTCGATCGAGATGCCGTCCAGGCGACCGAGCTCGCCGTCGGAGTAGCGCCCGGCGATCTCCTCCATCTTCGCGTCCTGATCGGCCACCTCTGAGTTGATCTCGCCGGAGATGAAGTAGCGCGAGCGCAGCGGCTCGAGCAGCTCGGTCATGCGCCTGCCCTCCACCGACAGCAGCTCGAGGATCAGCAGCGCCGGGATCGTGCCCGAGTCCGCGCAGTAGAAGTCTCGGAAGTAGTAGTGGCCGGAGACCTCGCCGCCGAAGGCGGCGCCGGTCTCGCGCATGCGCGTCTTGAAGAAGGCGTGGCCGACCCGGTTGACCTGGGCCGTGCCCCCGTTGCGCTCGACGACGTCGCGCACGGCCCGCGAGGCGCGCACGTCGTAGAGCACGGTCGCGCCCGGCTCCTTGCGCAGCAGCGCCTCGGCCAGCAGCGCGGTCAGGAAGTCGCCGGCCACGAACTCGCCGGCGTCGTCGATGAAGAAGCAGCGGTCGGCGTCGCCGTCCCAGGCGATGCCGAGGTCCGCGCCCTCGGCGCGGACGCGGTCGATGATGAAGCGGCGGTTCTCCTCGAGCAGCGGGTTCGGCTCGTGGTCGGGGAAGTCGCCGTTCGGCTCCCAGTAGGTCTCCACCCGCTCGATCGGGAAGGAGCGCAGCAGCGGGCCGACCATCGGCCCGGCCATGCCGTTGCCGCCGTCGAGCACCACCCGCATCGAGCCGACCCGGGCGGGGTCGATGTACCCGAGGGCCGCCTCGCGGAAGGCGTCGGAGACCTCCTCGTGGGCGATCGTCCCGGGCTCCGCGACGGGGTCGCCCGGCTCGCCGGCCATGACGAGGTCGCGCAGCTCACCGATGCCCGAGTCGCCGGACAGGGCGAGCGCCCCGCGCTTGACCAGCTTCGCGCCGGTGTAGGCCTTCGGGTTGTGCGACGCCGTGCACATCAGCCCGCCGTCGAGGCCGCGCGAGCCGACGGTCCAGTAGAGCATCTCCGTGCCGACCATCCCGACGTCGACCACGTCGGCGCCCTCGTCGGCGATCCCGCGCGCGTACGCCTCCGCCATCGCGGGCGCCGACAGGCGCATGTCGCGCCCGACACCCACGCGCAGCTCGGACGGCGGCGGCCCCTGCAGGTCGGACAGCACGCGCGCGAAGCCGCGCCCGATCCGGTAAGCGAGCCGCTCGTCCATCTGGTCGGGGTAGATGCCGCGCACGTCGTAGGCCTTGAAGATCGAGGGGTCCGTCATCGGCGGGGGAGCCTACCCAGCGGAGTGTGCCCACTCGCTCACTTCGCGATGGCGGTGGCTGAGACCGTCTCGGGATGGACTCCACCCAGCTGGTAGACACCGCGCTGCTGGAGCAGCGCGTCAAGGAGATGTACCGCGCCGTCGCAGACGACCCCGGCGGCGACTTCCATTTCGAGATGGGCCACGACGTGGCCCTGCAGCTCGGCTACGACCCGGAGCTGCTCGCCGCAGTTCCGCCGGCGGCGGTCGAGTCCTTCGCGGGCGTCGGCCATTTCTTCGACATGGCGCAGCTGCGGCCGGGCGAGACCGTTGTCGACCTGGGCAGCGGGTCCGGCACCGACCTCTTCCTCGCCGCGCTGCACGTGGGCGAGCGCGGACGCGTGACGGGCATCGACATGACCGATGCGCAGCTCGACAAGGCGACGCGGCTGGCCCGCGAGCATGGCTTCACGAACGTGGAGCTGGTCCAGGGCAGGTTGGAGGAGACGCCCCTCGTCGATGCGAGCGCGGACGTGGTGATCTCGAACGGCGTCATCAACCTGTGCCCCGACAAGCCGCGCGCCTTCGCGGAGGCCGCGCGCCTGCTGCGCCCCGGCGGTCGCCTGGCGATCGCGGACATCGTCAGCGGCCGCGAGCTGGCCGAGCGCACGCGCCGCAACATCGACCTCTGGGCTGCCTGTGTGGCGGGCGCGATCCCGCAGGACGACTATCTGGCGGGGCTCGAGGCGGCCGGATTGAGCATCGAAGCCGTGCGCGAGAACCGCGCCTACCGGTTCACGTCGGAGCGGGCGCTCGAGGCCTGCGGCAAGTACGAGGTGATCAGCGTCTCGATCCTCGCGCGCAAGCCGGCCTAGGCGAGCGCGGGCGCCACGACCCGGCCGATCTGCTCGACCGCGTCGAGGTCGCGGTGCAGCAGGTGCTGGAGCATGACGCGCTCGACGCCGGCCCGCTCGAGCTCGCGCAGGCCCTCGACGTTCTCGTCGAGCGTCCCGGCCAGGGAGCTGTCGCGCTGCTGGGCCAGGAAGTCCTCGGGCGCGGCGTCCGACCCCAGCCACTCGGCCAGGCGGCCGGCGCGGTCGAGCAGCTCGGCCTGGTCGGCGCCGGCCAGCCAGCCGGTCATCAGCGACAGCGGGATCGGGTCGCGGCCGGCCTCCGCGCACGCCGCGCTGAGCGCCTCGCGGATCGAGCGGCACTCGTCTGCGGTCTTGTTGACCGTGTTGTACTCGTCCGCGTAGCGGGCGGCCATGCGGATGCTGCGCGGCCCGCCGCGGCCGCCGACGATCAGGTTCGGGCGGGGCCTCTGCACGGGCTTGGGCCGGGCCGGGCTGTCGTCGCCCCACTGCCGGTCGACGTGCTGGAGCTGGTCCTCGAGCATGCGCATGCGCTCGCCGAGCGGGGGGAAGGGGAAGCCGTAGGCCTGGTGCTCGGCCTCCAGCCAGCCCGGTGCCCATGCCGAGCTCCACGCGCCCACCCGAGACGTGGTCCGCGGTGACGACCAGCTTCGCCAGCTCGGAAGGGTGCCGGAAGGTGGCCGGCGAGACCAGGGTCCCGAAGCGGAGCTTCGTGGTGACGGCCGCGAGCGCGTTGATCGTGGCCCAGGCGTCGAGCGAGCCGCGCTCGCCGCGGCCGAAGACCGACAGGTAGTGGTCCGAGCGGAACAGCGTGTCGATCCCCGACTCCTCGCACGCGGACGCGAGCGCCATCCAGTCGGGCCAGGTGACGTCCTCCTGGCCCTCGACCATCAGCTCGACGCGCATCAGGCGAGCTTTGCGACGGCCGCTTCGACCGGCTCGTCGCCGTTGGCCAGGTAGGCCAGCACGCCGGCGCTGCGAGGCTCGTCGAGACAGGCGGCGAGCACCGCCGCGACGTCGGCGCGCGTGACCGCGCCACGGAACGGCTCGGTCTCGAGCCGCACGCGACCGGTGGGCGGGTCGTCAGTGAGCGGGCCCGGGCGCACGACCGTCCAGTCGCGGTCGCTGGCCATCACGGCGGCGTCGGCCTCGGCCTTCGCGCGCAGGTAGACGCTGAACACGTCGTCGTCGTCCGGCGGGTCCTCGGCGCCCACCGAGCTGACGATCAGGTAGCGCCGCGCGCCGGCCTCGAGCAGCTTGACCGCCCCGTCGCGATCGACCGTCCACTTGCGCTCGGCGCCGCTGCCCGGCCCGGCGCCGGCCGCGAACACGACGGCGTCCGCGCCCTCGACCGCGGCGGCGACCTCCTCGGGGCCGGCCGCCTCGAGGTCGCACACCACGGGCTCGACGCCGTCGGCGCGCAGGTCGTCGGCGTGCTCGGGGTTGCGGATCAGGCCGCGCACACGGTCGCCGCGGCCGGCGAGCAGCCGCCCGAGCTCGCGCCCGATCTTCCCGTGCCCGCCTGCGATCGCGACGTCCACGTCAGAGCCAGCCGCGCTTGCGGAAGTAGCCGACCATGCCGCTGAGCAGCGCCACCATGCCGCCCATGATGATCCAGAAAGCCCCGGTGTCGCCCTCGCCCGGCACTCCGACGTTCATGCCCCAGATGCTCGCGATCAGTGTCAGCGGCAGGATCACGACGCTGAAGGCGGTCAGCACGCGCAGGACCTCGTTGACGCGATGCGAGAGCACCGACTCGTTGGTGTCCTCGAGCGCCTCCACGACCTCCTTGTAGTTCTCGAGCATGTCCCAGATGCGCTCGGAGGCGTCGACGATGTCGTCGAAGTAGACCTCGAGGTCCTCGGCGAGGTAGCGCTGCTTGGTGCGCTCGAGGTCGCGCAGCACGGCGCGCTGCGGGCGGATCACCTTGCGGAAGTTGATGATCTCCTGCTTGGAGTTGGACAGGTCGCGCACGACCTCCTCGGCGCGCCCCTCGAAGATGTCCTCCTCGAGCCGCTCCAGCTTGTTGCCGATCTTGCGCAGCATCGGGAAGCAGTAGTCGAAGGAGTCGTCGACGATCTTGTAGAGCAGGTAGCCGGTGCCCTTCGAGAGCATCGCGTCGCGAGCCTCCTCGGAGGAGCGGCAGCGCTCGAACAGGTACTCGACCGGCGGCAGCGGCGCGTTGGGCAGCGTGATCAGGAAGTCGGGCCCGATGAAGATGTCGAGCTCGGCCGCGTTCAAGCGCCCGACCGACTTGTCGAACACCGGGAAGTGCAAGACGATGAACAGGTAGTCGGGGTACTCGTCGATCTTCGGCCGCTGGTTGCGCGACTGGACGTCCTCGTAGTCGAGCGGGTGGAAGTCGAAGTGCTCCTCGAGCCAGGCACGGTCGACCGGGGTCGGGCGCTCGATGTTGATCCAGCGCAGGCCGCCGTGCTCGACGACCTCTACCCGGGGCTCGGGCGGAGCCTGCTGGAGCGCGTTACCGTCGGCCCGCGCGCGGGCCGAGCGCCTGAGTCGTGGCTTCGGAAGGCTCGGCATAGCGTCTAAGCGGGTCGTCCAGCGGGTTCACAGAGGTGATTCTACCTGCGACCTGCGCTATCCTTCGCCGCTCAGACATAGCCGTTGCATCGAGAGGGGTGGAGGGACATGGCCCTGTGAAGCCCCGGCAACCACCTCGGGTCCTTGGATTCGAGGGACGGTGCCAATTCCTTTGAGATGTGATCGGACGCCTCATGTTGGCCTCCGTCACAGAGCGACGGAGGCTTTCAACGTTGAAAGGGGCGTCCAATGCCTGTCCAGGCACTGGCTTGCAAGGAATGTGGAACTGAGTACGAGCTCGAGGCGCGCTACGTCTGCGAGCGCTGCTTCGGCCCGCTGGAGGTGCGCTACGAGTACGGCTCGCTGGACGCCGACTCGGTCAAGCGCCGCATCCAGGCGGGTCCGCAGAACCTGTGGCGGTACTCCGACTTCCTGCCGTTCACGTCGCAGCCCAGGTACGCGCTGCCGGCCGGCTGCACGCCGCTGATCCGCGCGCCGCGGCTGGCCGAGGCGCTCGGGCTGCGCGACGTCTGGGTCAAGAACGACGCCGCCAACCCGACCCACTCGTTCAAGGACCGGGTGGTGTCGGTCGCGCTGGCGAAGGCGCGCGAGCTCGGCTACGAGACCGTCGCGTGCGCCTCGACCGGCAACCTCGCCAACGCGGTGGCCGCCCACGCCGCCGCCGCGGGGCTCGACTCGTACGTGTTCATCCCGGCCGACCTCGAGGAGCAGAAGATCCTGGCGACCGGCGTGTACGGCACCAACCTGGTCACCGTGCGCGGCAACTACGACGACGTCAACCGCCTCTGCACCGAGCTGTCGGCCGACCGCGACTGGGCGTTCGTCAACGTCAACGTGCGGCCCTACTACGCCGAGGGCTCCAAGACGCTCGCCTACGAGATCGCCGAGGGGCTCGGCTTCGAGCTGCCCGACCGCGTCGTGGCGCCGATCGCGTCCGGCTCGCTGTTCACCAAGATCGCCCGCGGCTTCGACGAGTGGCGCGAGGTCGGGCTGGTCGAGGGGGAGACGCCGACGATGAACGGCGCCCAGGCCGACGGGTGCTCCCCGGTGGCGCAGGCGTTCGAGGCCGGCTGGGACGTCTGCAAGCCGGTGAAGCCCGACACGATCGCCAAGTCGCTCGCGATCGGCAACCCGGCCGACGGCCCCTACGCGATCGAGCTCGCGCGCCGCAGCGGCGGCACGATCGACTCCGTCAGCGACGACGAGATCCGCGCCGGCATCAGGTTGCTGGCCGAGACCACCGGCATCTTCACCGAGACGGCCGGCGGGGTGACCACGGCGACGCTGGCCAAGCTGGCCGCGCGCGGCGACATCGACCCGGACGAGCGCGTCGTCGCCGTCATCACCGGCGAGGGCCTCAAGACGCTCGACGCGGTGAGGGGCACGTTCGAGGCGCACGAGATAGACGCGAGCGTCGACTCGTTCGACTCCGCGCTGCCCGCCGCCGCTCCGTCAGACCGCCTCCCACGATCGCGGCCCGCTCTGACGGCTGGGCGCGTCTGGCGTCGCGTGCTCGCCGATGCCTCCGGCATCGACTGCGCCGCCGGTCTCGCCAGACTCGCCCAGCCGCTCCCGAGGCGGACCGCGTCCGCGGTCGGTACTATTCCGCCCGCATGGCAGTGACGGTCAAGATTCCGACGCAGCTGCGCAGCGTCACGGGCGGCGAGGGCGAGACCACCGTCGACGGCGCCTCGACGGTCGGCGAGGTGCTCGACGGGCTCTACGACCGCTTCGACGGCCTGCGCGACCGGATCGCCGAGGACGGCGACCTGCGCCGGTTCGTGAACGTCTACGTCGGGGGTGAGGACATCCGCTTCCTCGACGGGCTCGACACGTCGGTCGAGGACGGCGACGAGGTCACGATCCTGCCCGCGGTGGCCGGCGGCTCCTGAGCACCCTGGTCACAGGCGCGCAGGGCTTCCTCGGCGGATGGCTCGCCGAGCGGCTCCTGAACGACGGCGAGCGGGTCGTCGCGCTGCGGCGCGACGTCGACCCCGAGGCGCGCTTTCGCACGGACGGGATCGAGGACCGCTGCACGCTCGCGCTGGCCGACCTGACCGACCACGACGCGCTGGTCCGGGTGCTCAACGAGCACGAGGTCGACGCCGTCTATCACCTCGCGGCACAGACGATCGTCGGCACGGCCAACCGCTCGCCGCTCGCGACCTGGGAGGCGAACGTGCGCGGCACGTACACGTTGCTCGAGGCCTGCCGCGCCCTCGGCGGTGTCGAGCGCGTGGTGGTCGCCTCCTCGGACAAGGCGTACGGGGACCACGACGAGCTGCCCTACCGCGAGGACTTCGCGCTGCAGCCGCGCTACCCGTACGACGTCTCCAAGGCCTGCACGGACCTGATCGCCCGGTCGTACGCGAACACGTACGACCTGCCGGTCGCGGTCACGCGGCTGGCCAACCTGTACGGGCCCGGCGACCTGAACTGGTCGCGCATCGTGCCCGACAGCGCTCGCGCGCTCGCGCGCGGCGAGCGCCCGGTGATCCGCTCGGACGGGACGCCAGAGCGCGACTACCTCTACGTGGAGGACGCGGTCGACGCCTACCTCACGATCGCGGCGTCGCTCGACCGCCCCGAGCTGCGCGGGCGAGCCTGGAACGCCGGCTGGGGCACGCCGATCCCCGTGATCGACGTCGTGCGGACGCTGATCTCGGTGTCCGGCCGCGACGTCGAGCCCGACGTGCAGGGGGAGGGGACGCCGCACGGCGAGATCGACCGGCAGTACCTGGACTCGACGGCGATCCGCGAGCAGCTCGGCTGGGAGCCGCGCTGGGAGCTGCAGCGCGGCCTGGCGTCGGCGTGGGAGTGGTACGAGCCCCGCTGCGCCTGACCGCCAACCGGTCGAAACCCGGGGGCGGATCTTTCGACAACCGGCCATAGCTGAGAGGCTCGCGTGAGCCGATCATGTGAATGTGCCGGAGCCACGGATCAAGCGCTATGCGCTCGTCCCACGAGCCGGTGAGGACGGTGTGCGGAGGTACTCGCTCGCCCGCGTGGCGACCGCGTCGCCGTACGCCGAGCGGCTCGAGCGGATGGAGGAGATAGCGGCGCGGGACCACGTCCAGGAGCGGCCCGAGCGCGGGAACGGCCGCGGGCCGTCGGACTAGCCCCCGGCATCCCAGGCGCAGTATGCTCGCGCCGCGATGCTCGCGACTGTCGCCGTGGGAACGGACGGGTCGGCGACCGCCTCCAAGGCGGTCGAGGCTGCTGTCGAGATCGCTCAGCGCTTCGACGCCAAGCTGGTCCTGCTGAGCGCGTCCCAGGGCGCCCGCGCCCGCGGCGCCCCGAGCCGCTCCGAGGAGGTCGACTGGGCGTTCGACAACGACGCCCGCGTGCGCGAGATGCTGAGCCGGACCGAGCAGGAGCTGCGCGAGCGCAAGATCGACTGCAGCACCCTGCTCGAAGAGGGCGACCCGGCCGACGTCCTGATCCGCCTGGCCGAGGAATGCGAGGCCGACCTGCTCGTGATCGGCAACCGCGGCATGCACCGCCGCGTGCTGGGCAGCGTGCCGAACAGCGTCACCCACCGGGCGCCCTGCTCGGTCTACGTGGTCAAGACGACCTAGCCGGCCTCGAGCCCGAGCGCGGCCCTGAGCGCGTCGAGGTCGGGCGCGCCGAAGACCACCCGGTTGCGGGTGGCGACGTAGACGAGGTCGAGGTTGACACCGGACTTGGCGATCTTGCGGGTCAGGTCGGCGAGCACGCCGGGCCGGTCGTCGACCTCGACCACGACGACCTCGCGCTCCCGGGTGACGGCGACGTGCGAGATCGCCAGCGAGTGGCGCGCGGCCTCGGCGTGCGGGACCAGGATGTGCAGCTCGGCCCGCTCGGCCGGGCCGACGCAGGTGGCGGCGGCGATGTTGACGCCGGCGTCGCTGATCGCGGCGGCGACCTCGGCGAGCGCGCCGGGGCTGTTCTCGATGTCGATGACGAGATCGACGGCCATCGTCCGCCGGCGATTGTGTCAGGCGCTCGGGCATCATGTCCGGATGAGCTCTGCCCGTCGAACGCGGCCGCGCTGGACCCCCGGTGTCCCCGTGGCAGAGCGCGGACCGGGGGAGTCCTACCGGCCCGACGACGTCCCGCCGTCGTTGTTCGGGGCGCACCAGCCCGGGATCGTGACGCCGGTGCTCGACCACCTGTTCTTCGTGGCGCTGGATCTGCGAGCGGGCGACCGGGCCGAGCTGCGGACGGTGATCGATACGGTCGGCGAGGCGGCCGAGAGCTTGATGCTCGCGCATGCAGGGCGCGTGACGGTGACGATCGGCTTCGGTCCCGAGCTGTTCGGCGCCCGGTTCGGCCTCGAGTCGCTGCGGCCGGTGGCGGCTGGCGCCGCTGCCGCCATTCGCCGGCGACATGCTCGACCCCCACTTGTGCGGCGGGGACGTCTGCATCCAGGTCTGCGCCGATGACGCCCAGACCGCGGAGGCCGCCGGGGAGCGACTGCTCGCGTTGGGCGACGCGACACACATCCGTTGGTCGCAGCGGGCGTCGATGCGGCGCTTGGCGACCGACCCCGTCGGAGGGCGTCCCCGCAACCTGCTCGGCTTCAAGGACGCCACCGGCAACCCCCGGCGCGGCAAGGACTTCGATCGCCACCTCTGGGTGAGCGGCCGCGACCGCACCTGGATGGTCGGGGGGACCTACCTCGTCGTGCGGCGCGTGCGCATCCAGCTGGATGCTTGGGAGGAGCTCTCGCCTGGCGAGCAGGAGCGCGTGATCGGGCGGCAGCGCGACAGCGGCGCTCCGCTCGGGCGCGAGCACGAGTTCGAGCGGATGCCGCTCGACGACCCCACGATCCCGGTCGACGCACACGCCCGGCTGGCGGCGCCGGAGTCCAACGCCGGCATCAGGATCCTGCGGCGCGGCTACAGCTACGACAACGGTCGCGATTCAGACGGCCGGCCCGACGCGGGCTCCCTGCTGCTGCTCTACGGCCGCGACCCGCGCCGCCAGTACGTCCCGCTGCAGCGCCGGCTGGCCGAGCACGACGCGCTCAACCGCTTCACCGAGCCGGTCGGCAGCGCCATCTTCGCGATCCCGCCGGGAGCGCCTCGCGGACGTCTGCTCGCTCACGAGTTGCTCGATCGTTGAGCGTTGCCGACGCTAGCCGTCCGCCCCCTGGTGGACGCAGCGCAGCATCGCGAACAGATCGAACCGACCTATGCCGTACTTCTGGCGGAACGCCCGTTGGCCGATCGCCGCTCGTTCCGAGACACACGCCCTGATGGCCTGATGCAGGACGTAGCTGACGCAGTCGCCCTGGTTCTTGAAGACGCCGTAGGTCCTCCAGCCGCCGTGCTTGCACTGGTCCTTCGACGTGGGCACGGCCCGGGCGTCGGTGACCACGAGATCACCGTACTCATTGACGAAGACGCGGTCGGTCGGCGTGAAGGTCGATGGGTAGGAAGAGCAGTCGGTTGGCCCTGCGATCGGCGGTCCGTTGTCCTCGCCTTCCACCTGGGCCCACTCGAACGTGTCCTGACTGGAGGCGGGACCCCCGCCATCGACGACACGGATGAGACCTGCGACCGGGATCCTGAGTGGCGCGAGTGTGAAGTAGCCCGAGAACCCGATGATCGCCCTGGCGCCGGTGACCGACAGGCACGTGACCGTTCCTCCGGTTTCGGTCCCGATGCCGGCATAGGAAAGCCATCTAACGGTCCCGCTGGGCTGCTCTCCCGAGGGGCCGCTGCGAGCATCGATGGTCGTGAAGTCGAGTCCAAAGAACGAGTTTGCGAAGCCGATCCCGACGACCGAGTCCCCTTGGGGAGCCTGCGCTGAGGCCGGGACCGTGCCGGCAAGCCAGACAGCGACGACGACGACAGCCGCGGTTGCGACCCTGCGACCCATGCCGCGTGGCTTACACCCGTTGCGCGAGCGAGTCAAGCGGCCCGCGTTCCCGGCCCGGCGAGCCCGCTCAGTACCAGCGGCCCCTTGCGAAGCCACCAAAGGCGACCAGGCCGATCAAGACGATGATCAGGCCAAGCAGAATGCTCCATACGAGCATCACGATGATCCCGACGATCACGAGGATCCCGCCGAGGGAGATTCCTCCGATGCCGCCGCGTCGTTCCGGTGTGGACATTGGGTCCGCTTCCTCCTTGCCGAGTGACTCCCCTGTACCTCCGGTCGACAGGTCAGAAACACCAGCGCGTCGCTACTCCGACAGCCCCACGGCTTCGAGGGCTTCAACCTTGTCGAGGTAGGCCGTTCCGCGCTGGATCTTGCCGCCGCGCATCTCGAACACGTGGAACAGGGGCATTTCGAATGGCACGCCGACATCGCGTCGGTGTGCACGGACGCGAAGCGCTACGACGACGAAGTCCCCGGCGTCGATGAATTCCTGCGGCTCGTGGCGACCGTTCTCCCAGATCTCGTCCATCGCCGTGACCCAAGCGCGCAACCCGTCGTGACCCTGACGCGCCGGTGTGTGGGGTCCGCCGGCGACGTCGAACATCTCGGCATCTGCGTGGAAGGCGTCCAGCCACGCATCGACGTCTCGGCGGTTCAGGTCCGCATAGCCGCGCCGGATCGTGTCGACGTCTGCCTGCGACATCGCCCGCCTCGGGCACTCCTTTCGGCCGAGTCCAGTGCCCTGTGTGATGCGTGGCCTACACGCGTAGTGCGGGCGAGTCAACCCGCCAAGGGCTGACGCACTACGAAGCTGACGCAGTCGCCCTGGTTCTTGAAGACGCCGTAGGTCTTCCAGCCGCCGTGCTTGCACTGCTCCTTGGTGGTCGGCGGGTGTGCGTCTACGACCACGACGTCACCGGAGATGATTGGCTCTGGGAAGGAGCTCCGGGCGGAGCAGTCGGTTGGCGATCTTTGATTGAAGCCGTCGATGAATAGGTCCCCGGCCGGCGAGTCGATCACCGAGTACGTGAATACAAGCGACTCGGCCGGGTTGCTCGGGTTGGTCACAACGAAGTTGAGCGTCGCGGAGTTCCCGTTGACGGCGAGGCAGGTGACCGGGCCCGTGAACGTGGTGTTCAACAGGGGTGCGGTGAGCGAGGCGGTGCCGGTCGGATGCTTCGCCGCTGGGACCGCTGTGCGCGTCGACGCGAAACGAGACGCCTTGACGCCCGAACCCTGCACTGCCCTGGCCCGACACAGAGTCCTGCACCGGCGTCTGAGCGCCAGCGGTGGATGCACACAGCAGACCGAGGGCCATGCCGGTTGCGAAGACGAGACGCTTGATCGGGCACCCCCTTTCAGCCGAGTCCCGTGCCCTATGCACTGCGTGGCCTACACCCGCCCGAGGGGTGAGTCAAGGCGTGGGGGAAGGGTCGCCGCGCCGAGCGACGCGCCCGGCAGGCTCGGTGAGCGGCCGGCTACTCCGACAGCCCCACGGCTTCGAGGGCGTCGGCCCTGTCCGGAAACAGTTCCCAGCGGATGATCCGCCCACGACGAAACGTCCATGTCTGTGCCCATCGCCTTTCGAAGGGAGCGCCGCTGCCTTTGCCGCGACCACGTTCGCGCACGACGGCCACGACACTCGACCCTGCATCGATGAGCTCCTCAGCTGTCCCAGACGACGTGCTCGTCGAGCATTGCCCAGAAGGCGTGCACGTTCTCGATTCCGCGTCGAACCAACTCGACGTTCTCCGACGACATCGTCTACTCCGACAGCCCCACGGCTTCGAGGGCGTCCTGTCGCTCTTGATACATGCAGAGGCGCTCGACTGCACCATCGCGGATCGTCCAGATCCAGGTCACCCGAGCCTGCACCTCGATCCCATCGCGTCCGGTCACGTGCAACGTCCACGGCACCACGACGTCGGCACCCGCCTCTATGAACTCGTGCGGCTCGATCCGGACGGACTCCCAGCTGTCGGCAAATTCGCTCCAGAAGCGTCGGATCTGATCCAGACCGTAGACGCCATGGAGGGGACCGGCGGCGCGCGAGAGATCCAGCTCGAAGCCCGGATCCGCATCATTGAGCAGCGACTCCCATTCGCCACGGTTGTACGCGTCGATGGCGGCGCGGACGATGTCCACGTTCTCCTGCGACATCGCCTACTCCCGCAGCTCGGCGGCTTCGAAGGCATCACCCGTGTTGTAGAACTCGCGAATACGCACGATCATCCCGTCCCGGATCGTGAGCAGCTCGTAGTTGGTCGAGCGAACCTCAGCGCCACTCGCTGCGCCGCGGCCCACCTCGATTGCTTCGACCAGCACCTCATTGCCTCCACAGTCGATGATCCGCTGGACCTCGTATCTGTAGTCGTCGAAGCTTTCGAGCCACTCTTTGAGCCGCCGACTGACTCCCTCGCGGCCTCGATAGGTCGTTCCGTCTTCAGGAACGGTCCACTCGACCTTTGGATGGCACAACGCCATCGTTCTGGTCATCGCGCCCAACAAGTGCTGCTTGCTAGTGGCCGGCTCGTACCAGCGCGTCGCAATCTCGACGTTCTCCTGCGACATCGCCCGCCCAGTATCCCCCGGTCGGGCTCGCCGGCGCTAGGGCCCGCACGTTGATGAACGCAGCGCAGCATCGCGAAGAGGTCGAACCGGCCTAGCTGGCCGGGGCAGGAGTTCGGGGTCATGCGGTCAGCCACGCCTACTGACCGATGGTCAACACGGCACGAGCTTCGCATGGAAAGCGCAGCGTTTCGCGAGATACTGGGCGGGCGATGTCGCAGGAGAATGCCGAGCTGACTTATCAGGCCTATGACGCGTTCAACCGACGCGACTCGGCTGCGTTTCTCGAGCTGATGGACGCTGACGTGGAGGCCTTGTCGCGCCTGGCTGCCATGGAGGGCGGTTATCACGGCCGCGACGGAATCCGACGCTGGTGGCAGAACCTGCTGGACGCGATTCCGGACTTTACGATCGAAGTCATCGAGGTTCGCGAGCGTGGCGATGTGACGCTCACCAAGATGCACACCAGCGGCCACGGCGCGAATAGCGACAGTCCGCTCGAGGAGACGAACTGGGTGGCCGTCCAGTGGCGCGACAAGAAGGTCCTCTGGTGGGGAATCTTCGCAACTGAAGCCGAAGCCCTCGAAGCCGTGGGGCTGTCGGAGTAGCGCCTTTCGACGACAAGCACCTGTCCCGCCGACCGGCCGGTGGGGACCCTCTGGCGACCAGATGCCACACCTGCTGTTCATTAGGGCGGCGGCGGCTCTCAACCGGGTTCCCGTGCGGGCCACGAGCCAGCCGCCGCCGCCGCCCGTGTGCTGTTCCACGCGGCCATGACGTGCTCCTCGCCATAGGCGCGCTCGTCCAGCTCGCCAACCGCGCCCGCGCAACGCCCGCGGTGGCGGAGACCGGGGGCTACGCCGTCAGCGCCCGGGCTTCGTTGGGATCTCGGTTCGGTTCGTGGATCGTGGCTGTCGTGGTCTGTCCCGCGAGCGTACCGCAGGTTGGCGACTGCTCGCAGACCCTTGCTTTTTTGTTTCGACCCGCACCCAGGCTCTGTTCTTCGCCACGCGTCGCTCTCCTGGCCCGCGCCCGCGCAACTCCACCGTGGCCACGACCTGGTCGCCCGCTTCCACGAGACGCCCGGGGCCGTGGTGACCCTGGCGGAACACCGCGAACACCTCGGCCCCGCACGGCCGAGGCCCTCGGCCCTCGAAGCTGGCGTGCGCCCCGAGCAGCGGCTCGATCTGGTGGATCGCGACAGCCGGGCCGAAGACGGCCAACACGTCGGGGCTGGCCGTCGTTCCGGCTTGCATAAGTCAAGGGCCCGCGAGGAACTCGTCATACAGCCGGGCGATGGTCTCCACGTTCTCCTGCGACATGGCTTACTCCGACAGCCCCACAGCTTCGAGGGCTTCGGCGTGATCGAAGTAAGCCTGTACGCGGATCGCCTTACCGTCCTTGAGCACGGAGACTGTCGCGATGGTCCCGGTAAACGGGAGACCACTGGCCTGGCCGCGTGCCTGGAGGTCCGCGAGCAACACGACGCGGTCGCCCAAGTCGATCAGTTCCACCGGCTCAACACGCAGATCGGGACCAAAAACCTCCGACCAAGTCGAAACGTACTTACGGAAGCCGGCCAGACCGCGATAGCTCGGCTCGAAGCCCACCTCGACGAACTCGCGGGGTGGTTCGAACTCGAAGTCCGTATGACCATAGGAAACCGCCGCGTCAACGTCGCGGCGGTTGAATGCCTCCATTCCAAGCTGGGAGCCTCGCCACACGGCCGCCTGTCGAACCCGCGAGGTCGGGGGCAGACGACCAATGATCAGTCGAGCGAAGGCATCGGCGAGCCGGGGGAAGCGCAGTGCCAGCCGCTGGTCGAGCGGCCGGTTCGACGGGTCACCCACCCGGAGCGGCTTGCGCACCACCTCCATGTTCTCCTGGGACATCGCCTACTCGGCCAGCCCCGCGGCTTCGAGGGCCCGCTGCCAGCCGTTTTGCTCGACGAACCACTCCTGGCGCGCGATCTTGCCCCGCGAGGAAAGCTCCATCACCGTTCCGCCAGATGGGACCTCGGTCTTCACGCCGCTGCCGCGCCCGTAGCCGACGAAGTCGCCTTTGACCGCGACGCGGCCGTCGGCATCAACCAGCCGGTCGAGCGTCCACGACCAACGCTCGAACGCCGAGTCGATCTCGCCATAGAGCGCCCGGACCCCCTCGCGTCCGCGAAAGCAGCCGCCGACGCCCACGCCGTCCATCCCGTGCATCCAGACCTCGGTGTCCGGCTCGTAGACGAGCACGTTCAAGTCCACGTCGCTGCGCGCCACTGCGCTAAAGCCCCGCTGGATCGCCGCCTGCATCGCCCGTCTCCTCAGCGGCGAGCCGAGCTTGAGCCGGACGGTGCCCGCCGAGATCGCCGTCCCAACCGCGGGCGCTCGCAGCACCAGCCAGTCGAGCAGGTCACGTTTCTCCTGCGACATCGCCCGCCCAGTATCCCCCGGCCGGGCTCGCCGGCGCTAGGGGCCGCCCGGCTGGTTCTTCCCCTTGGTCGCCACGAAGCTGACGCAGTCGCCCTGGTTCTTGAAGACACCGTAGGTCCTCCAGCCGCCGTTCTTGCATTGGTCCTTGGAGGTCGGCAGTGGGGGCGCGTCGGTGATGGTGATGTCGCCTGGTGATGTCGCCGCCCGTAGAGGGAGTCCCCCTATATACCTGGCGGGGGCAGGGGCGAGCAATCGGTAGGTGCCTGGCCCGAAGCCCAGAAGGTCGAAGGAATCGGGCTGCCCGTCTGCTTTGCCAAATTGACCTTCTTTACTTTGTTATTTTTTTTTTTTTTTTTTTTTTTTTCAAAACCTGCCATTTAAATAATAATTTCCAAGCCCTCGCTAGATCTGATCTTGAAAGTTGATGATCGCGGTGTGGCCGCTAACGGCCAAGCAAGTTCACCGGACCGGCGAAGTGCGAACGAGTCCTCGAAGACCCCGAATCTCTTTTTTTTGACCTCGCCGGTGGGGTGCTCTCCCGTTCTGGTCCGCTGACGGCCTCGATTGGCCGAGCATATTTTTTTAGGTGATCAAGCCCGTTACCTGCCCCCCCCCCCCCCCCCCCCCCCCCTTATCACCGCTGACCGAGTCCGCTCCCGTCGATTGCGCTGGCGCGGTCGCCGGGGCATACGGCGAGCACACCCAACGTCAAGGCGAACGAAACCGTCGCCAGCCGTCTCACCGGGCACTCCTTTCGGCCGAGTCCAGTGCCCTATGTACTGCGTGGCCTACACCCGCCGGGCATGCTAGTCAACCCCGCCAAGCAACGGCCGTATGACCGAGACGACGCTAGGGCTCCGACGGTTCGAGCAGGAAGACGAGCACCGTGACGTTGGCGTCCGCGTGATGGTCCCCGAGCATCGCAGTGACTTTCCTGCCGACGATCTCCTCGACCACCGCGCAGAACTCAGGTGCCGCCATTTGCCGCACCCGGCGGCGCGGAGCTCGACCGAGTCGTGCTCGCCACCGGCCACGAGCGACCGTTCCACGTCGGTCTGTGCGCTGCCCATGATCAGCAAAGCGAAGTCGTCCTGGATGACAGCCTTAGCCGACGTAGGACCACGCCCAAACCGGTCGCGGTACCGCTGCACTATCGCTGTAGCGAGGCGGCCGCTCAGCTCCGCCATAACACGTCGCTTGCGAGATCCATTGGGCCGCTGGGGAGGCTATTACAGCGACGACCCGCAGTCCCCGAAGCGGGTCCCGCGGGCCGCCACACATCGCCCGGCGACGTCACGAATACGCGCTACCCGGGGGACCAGCTGCATCACCATTCTTTGAGCATCCGGCCATCTGGACCGCAGCGTGCCGGGGGCAGAAGGCGCTGGGGAGGGACGGTCCCGGCGGTGACAATCGCGACTACAGACCGCTGAGTGAGTCGCCACAAAGAAAACGAGTCGGGAATCGGCCCCAATGACCGGTAACGGTGAGATCGATCCGGACACGCTCGAGCAGCTCGAGCCGCCCCCTCATTTCCCCCCCCCCCCCCCCCCCCCCCCCCCCCCCCCCCCCCCCCCCCCCCCCCCCCCCCCCCCCCCCCCCCCCCCCCCCCCCCGGAGCGACACCCGAGGTTCGCCAGCATGTGGCGATATCCTGCTACTAGCGTGCCCCCTCGCCGCTCCTGCTTTTCGTCCAAAGCAGCAGCCGGCCACTCGTCGTCGAGCCAGGTGCGCGGTTACGGGTCGGGCCTCTGGGAGTCGTTCGAGTTCGGGGCGTCGTTACTTCCAGCGGCGTGCGGCGCCGGTGAGGTATTGCAGGTAGCCGCGTAGGGAGGCGGATGAGGTCAGTGCCTGGTAGGCGAACAGGTAGCCGTAGAAGCCGCCGGTGTCGTGCTTGGGGTGGACGTCGAGGCGGCGAAAGACGTGGCGTTCCTGCCAGCGGCGCAGGAGGCCGTAGATGATCAGCGTGATCGGGATGACCAGCATCGACCACCATGAGAACAGCAGTGGGTAGCCGAAGATGAACAGGATCACGCCGGGGATCCAGAAGAAGATGTAGCCGATGTCGAGCAGCGGCACGAGGTAGTCGATCCCGGCGACGAACTTGGCCAGTACGCGCGGCTGGCGACGCGGCGGGTTGCGGCGCAGGCTTTCGAACATGCCTCGTGCCCAGCGTGAGCGTTGGCGCATGAACTGCTTGAGCTTGCTCGGGGGCGGCGGTGAAGCTGAGCGCGCAGGGTTCGTATTGCACGATCCCGCGCGACTCCATCAGCGTCCAGGTCAGCACGATGTCCTCGCCGATCGCGTCGGGCCAGCCGCCGACTGCGCGCAGGTCATCGGTCCAGTAGGCCGAGAACGCGCCCTGTGCGACGAGCGCGCTGTTGTAGGCCGCCTGCATCCGCTTGACGCCGTTGATCCCGAGCCGGTAGTCCCAACCCTGCATCCGGCTCAGCAGGTTGGTCGGGGCGTTCTCAACCACGAGCGCACCGGCGCACGCGCAGACGTGCTGGTCTTGAGGGCGGCTTGCGACGCGAGCGACCAGATACGTGAGCGCCTGCGGGTGCAGCAGGGTGTCCGCGTCCACGGTCACCACCAGCGGTGTCGTCACGCTCTCAAGGGCCGTGTTGAGCGCCCGGTGCTTGCCGGGCGCGGTTCGAACACCCGCCGGTAGTTCAGGCCGTGTCGCTGCGCCATCTCCTGCGCAACCTCGGCGGTGCGGTCGGTCGAGTTGTTGTCGGCCAGGACGACCTCTATCGGGCCGGCGTAGGCGAGCCGCGCGATCCGGTCCAACGTCGGCCCGATGCCTCGCTCTTCATTCCAAGCGGCGACGATGACGGTCACCGAGGGCCACTGCCCGTCCGGCCACGGGCCCGGTCGGAGGCTCGGGCGACGGGACGCGGTAGCGGAGGGTCAGCAGCGTGAAGGCGAGAAAGCCGATCAGCAGCCCAGGGACGTAGGCGAGCAGGCTCGGGATGACCCACGCCATGACCGGGCCGATCGCTTCGCGAAGGTCCGACCTCCACGGTGCCGAGACCACAGACGCTGAACGCGACGTACGCGACCGTGAAAGCAACCGCGATCACGAAACGGACGGTCGGGCGCCCGCCGCCCGACGGCCGCGGGCGTCGTGTCAGCCCGCCGAGCCGCACGTGCTCGGGCGCAATCCCTTGCGCCATCGCAGAAGAATCCCACGCAACCCGGACCGGACACGAGCGCGCACGACCTTGAGGGAGCTTGCCGCCCGAACGTCACGCACAGCGAGCAGTAGTCGGGCGCCCAGCGCGACCATTGCGAACGCGTGCCCCCGTCCGCCTGACAGCGCAAAGCGCCGCGCTGGCCTCCCCGACTATTCCGGCTGGACGGCCGGCCGCGGCGCGTGTGAAGTCATGATTTCGCTCGACGTGTTGTGCGGCTCGGGGCCGCGCGGGAGTAGAGCGGCCACGGCCAGGCCGACTAGCGCGAGAGCCGCGAGCACGACCATGGCGACTACATAGCTCGTGTTTCCCGATGCGAGGTCGGAGACCAGGATCGTGCCGGCTATGGCGGTGCCGAAGGACGAGCCGAGGTTGGAGATGCTGCGCGACAGCCCCGAGATCTCACCCTGCTGCTGCTCCGGGAAGCTGGATTGAACGAGGTTGACCGACGGGGTCAGCATGAGCCCGAGCCCGAGGCCGATCAGCAGCAGGCCGGGCGCGAAGGCGACGACTCGCGAAGAGGCCCCGACCAGGGCCAGCAGGAGGCCGATCCCGGCCAAGGTCGTCACGAAGCCCGCCATGATCAGCGTTTTCTGCGGACGCCGCTTGGCGAATCGCTCGGCCCCGAGCGACGAGGCGAGGACGCCCAGTGTCGCGGCGGTGAAGATGACACCCGTCTCGATCGCGTTGTAGCCGCGGACCGTCTGCAGGAACACGGCAACGGTGAAAGACGTTCCCATCAGCAGCAGCCACTGGATGTTCTGCGTGGCCAGACCGAGGTTCGAGGTCCGGTTCTTGAACAGCCCGGTGGACAGCAGCGGTTCCTTGCCGGCTCGCTCGCGGCCGCGGATGTAGAGGAAGAACCAGACCAGGAACGCGGCCCCAGCGGCCACGAACGCAGCCATCAGTGCGACGTTGTTGTCGGCCTGCAAGATCCCGAAGACCACGCAGAACATGCCGACGGCCGACAGGACTGCTCCGACGGCGTCGAAGGGGCGCGTGGGGTCCGCCGCGATCGGATCCTCGATCCTGCGGCTCAGCAGGACGATCGTCGCGACCACCAGGGCCTGGAAGACGAACGCGGCGCGCCAGCTGATCCCCGTGGTGATGACGCCACCGATCAACGGCCCTGCCGCGGCGCCCACGCCACCCATGCCGCTGATCACGCCGAAGGCACGGGCGCGCGAGGTGAGGTCGCTGAACTTCAACGTGGTGAGGATGTAGACCGGGGGGATCAGCAGCGCCGTGCCGACGCCCTCCAACACCGAGTTGCCCAAGATCAGCACGCCGAGGCTGGGAGACACCGCGCTCACCAGCGCGCCGATCCCGTACAGCACGAGACCGGCGGTGAAGCAACGCTTGCGGCCCCAGCGGTCGGTCAGCTTGCTGCACGGGATCATGAGGATGGCCATGATCAGCAGGAACAGCGTGATCGCGGCCTGCACCCCGGCCACGGTGGTGTCCAAATCCTCCGTGATGTCGTTGATCATCACGTTCATGTTCGAGCCGGCGAAGCTGCAGATGAACTGGGCCAGCGCCAGCGGGGCCAAGAACCTGCGCCGCTCGGAAGCCGAGATGGACGACGCAGCGCTCACGCGCCCACCTGCCCTTCGTTGGCCTCAGCAGTAGAGATCGCGTGCTTCGTCCACAACTCCCGCCGCTCTAACCCGCAGGTGGCGGTCGTGTCGGTAATTGCCAGCCGCACGCACGCAGCATGTCCGATCCGGGGCGCCAGCGACAAGCGGGGGTGCCGAACGCGCTCTCGCCTTCCATGCAAAGCGGAAGCGGGGCCGCGGGGCTCCTAGCCTTAGCTCTTAGCTCAGTCCCAGCTGCGCCCCGACGTGATCCACGAGCACGTTGAACTCCCTGGTCGGCGAGAACTCCACGTACTCGGAGTCCTCGAGCGCCATCGGCGCATGCCCCGGCGACCAGTAGAAGGCCTGACCCGCCTCGAAGAACTCCTTGCCGTCCTGGGTCACCAAGGTAAGCCGCCCGCTCAGCACGTATCCCCAGTGCGGACACTGGCAGAGGTCGTCGGGCAGTCCGACCAGCATCGGCCCCAGGTCCCATCCGGCCGGCACCCGGATGAACGACACCGTGATGTCACCGCCGATCTCCTGCGTTCGGAGTTCGACGCCGCCACCCTCGAGCACGCTCTGTGCCTCTTCGCGCGCGATCCCCGTCATCGACCTTCCCTTTCGCCTATCGACGCAGAGTCGAGGCGACTATCTCATGCAGAAGTGGACGCGCTCGATCCGCCTTTCCGCTTCCATGGTTGCGAGAGCCACCGGTTGCCGCTCCACTCAGAGTTCCGAGAGGGCCTGCCACTGCCCGTCGTCGCGGTCGTGCCCTATAGGCGTGGACCCCGTATCTCGTCCCAAGGCGGGAGCGACGGCGCGGGGCCGTGGCCTCGGCCCGTTGTCGCCGGTGCGTGCATTGGGTCGATGGACAGTTCGCCGGAGCGCCGAGCACCGGCTTGAACGACGAATACGTGGCTGGCCACGTCGTCTTCGGACTCGGAATGATCAGCGGTTGCGTAGCCACCGTCGCAACGGCCTCCACCAAGTTCTCGCTCATCCCGGAGAACTCGCCACGCTTGCATCTCGGGCCCGTCGCCGGGCGCTATCTCGTTCGTGAGCCGGGCGAACTCGGGCCCCGGGCCCTAGGAGGGAGACCGAGAAACCCGGGGGCCGCGAGTCCATGCGCCCGCTGGAGCCACCTGGAGGGCCAGACCCCGGACGGGCCTGTCGAACCTAACGCAGGCCGGCGCGGCGGATCAAGCGGCTAAGACCGGGCCGGGGGCCGCGAGGAGCAACCTCGGCACACTGGTGGCCGCTAGGTCTCTCGCCAGCTCGTTAGGTGGTCGCGCCAGCCTCTGTCCACCTGATCAAGCAACGGATCGAAGCCGTCAACGTCCGCGCCACCCTGACCTGTTCTATAGCGGCGCGTGCCGTCTCCAACTATCTGCACCGGCCAAACGCCGAACCGGACTTCGAGCTCGTCCAGGATTCGGCGGCCCCGCTTGCTCTCGGGCCGGAAGGCAATCACCACGGTCATAGAGCGCGGGCAGTGTCCGCAGAGGACGCCTCGAACCATTCGCCCGGCGCGGTCCGGGCTCGGCTCCCTCCGATAACCGCCCTCGTGCCGTTAGCCGGAGCCACGTTATTCATCGCTGGAGCCACACATTGAACGGCGGTGCCGCGCGTCGGACAGCGCGCGTTTGAAGCCGATGGCCTTCTTCATCAACCCCACGTGATCGCGTAGCTCAGTGCCACAGCGGGGGCAATAGTCGACCGAACTCCATCTCGCCGCCGAGTACACGGTCGCTGCACATCGCGGACACGTCAGATAGGGCACAGGAACCTCAGCACTAGGGGGCGGCTGCGAGTTCAGCGTTTACCGTGAGCGCAACCCCGTAAACCCTGTCTTTTAAGCAGGCGGGACCGCACCGTCACCCGTAACCCGTGGCCTGCCTCCGCTCCGGTCCGCGCGAGCGTGAGCCCGGCCACGACGAGCAAGGCGCCAAATGCCAGAAAGCCAAGGTCCCAGCCGAGCGGAGAGCCGAGGTCGTCGCGGACAGTGCGCTCGCCACGGCGGGGCCGTCTCGCCGCTCTGCCACCCCGGACGATCATCAGCATCGCGCTGACGACGAGGGACCAGGTCGCTAGATGGAAGAACCCGTCGGCCAGTGTGTTCGCCTCGAGCCCGGCGACCGTGTTGGCCGGGTTGTCGCCGGTGTCGGTGAGCATGTGGTGCCACTGCAAGATCTGGTGGAGAACGTTCGTCGCCCGAAAGCACCAGTGCCCCGGCCGTCGCCGGGGCACCGGGGGAATTGGGTACCCGCCCGCCCCTGCACGGGACGGGTCCCTACGCCCACGCGATGCGCCGCGACGAGGGCGAGAACGAGCGCCTCAAGGCGTTGGTAGAGGGTGCTGATCTGCCGGGTTTGGGCACCAGTGCCCAATCAGCCGCCGAGGAGAATCAGCAATCCACTCGCGATGTGGAGGCGGAGTTCCGCTCGTAGAGCGAGGTTGCGGCTACGCGCCCGGCAGGATTCGAACCTGCGACTTCTGCCTCCGGAGGGCAGCGCTCTATCCACTGAGCTACGGGCGCGGGTGCGGTTGAGTGTAGACCCGTGAAGCTGGTCGCCGTCATCTCCGACACCCACATGCCGCGCGGCGGGCGGCGGCTGCCTGAGCCGTTCGTCGAGCGCATCGCGGCCGCCGACCTGCTGATCCACGCGGGCGACTTCATGACCGTCGAGGTGCTGCGCGACCTCGAGAGCATCGGTCCTCCGCTCGTCGGCGTGCACGGCAACGTCGACACCGCCGAGCTGCGCCGGCTGCTGCCCGCCGAGCGCGTCGTGGCGGTCGAGCAGGCTCGCATCGCGCTGATCCACGACGCCGGGCCGGCGGCCGGCCGGCTCGAGCGGATGCGCCGGCGCTTCGGCGGAGCGGCGGACGCCGTCGTGTTCGGCCACTCGCACCTGCCTCTGCACGAGCGCTCCGAGGACGGCTTTCAGATCTTCAACCCCGGCAGCCCGACCGAGCGCCGCCGGGCGCCCGCCCACACGATGGGCATGGCGGAGGTCAGCGGCGGGAAGATCGACTTCTCGCTGATACCGTATACGGCATCATGACTCCCGCCCAGCTCGTCCGCGAGACCCGCCTGCGCAAGGGGCTGACGCAGCGCCAGCTCGCCCTGCGCGCGGGCACCAGCCAGAGCGCCGTCGCGCGCATCGAGCGAGGGGACGAGGAACCGACCTGGCCGCGCTTCAAGGCCTTGATGGTGTCGATGGGCGAGGAGCCGACCGTGAGCAGCACCCCGCTGAAGAGCCGCTACGACGCATGGGACATGGAGGCCCAGCGCGCGCAGGACCCGACCTGGCGGCTCGAGAGCGGCCTCGCCTTCGACAGGCTGACGAGCGACTTGGCGCTCCAGGTCGAGGCGCGATCGCGTGAGCCGGTCACCTGAGCCGATCTTCGACCCCAGAGCGATCCTGCTCGCGCTCGCCGACCACGGCGTCGACTTCACGGTCATCGGGGGGATCGCCGTCCAGGCCCACGGGTACATGCGCAACACGATCGACCTCGACGTGATTCCCGGCCCGCGCCTGATCAACCTGAGCCGGCTGTCCGAGGCCCTCGCCTCCCTCTCCGCTCGGCTGCGCGGCGCGGAGCGCCCGATCGACGTCGGTGATCCGCACGCCCTGCGAAGGGCGCCGATGGTGCCGCTGATCACCGTCCATGGGCGACTCGACCTGCTCAACGTCCGAACGACGGCCGGTGCGCCGAGGACCTACGAGGAGCTGCGGAGGCGCGCCGTCGAGACGGAGCTGGACGGCCGCACCGTCGCGATCGCGGGCCTTGACGACCTGATCCGCATGAAGCGGATCGCCGGCCGCGAGGTCGACCTGAGCGACATCGGCGCCCTGACCCGCACCGACGAGCAGCTGCGCCAAGAGGCCGGCGAGTCAACATAGGGGCCTCATGGACCTGGACGTCCTCTTCGTCGGCACCGCCGCCTCCGCTCCGAGCGCCCAGCGCGGCCTGCCCGCCATCCTGGTGCGGCGCGGCGGCGACCGCCTGCTGTTCGACTGCGGCGAGGGCACCCAGCGCCAGCTGCTGCGCTCGACCGGGCTGGTCGAGCTCGAGGAGATCTTCCTCACCCACTTCCACGCCGACCACGTGCTCGGCCTGCCCGGGATGCTCAAGACGTTCTCGCTGCGCCAGCGCGAGCGCCCGCTGACCGTCTACGGCCCGCCCGGGTTGCGCTCCCTGTTCGCCTCGCTGCGGCCGATCGTGGGACGGGTCGGCTTCCCGCTCGAGCTGGTCGAGCTCGAGCCCAACGACGAGCTCGAGCGCGACGGCTACCGGATCGCGGCCTACGCGAACGACCACGGCGTTCCCGCGCTGGGGTTCGCGATCGTCGAGGACCCGCGGCCGGGCGTGTTCGACCCCGAGCGGGCCAAGGCGCTGGGCGTCACGCCCGGCCCCGACTTCGGGCGCCTGCAGGAGGGCGAGACGGTGGCGGGCGTCCGTCCCGACCAGGTCATGGGCGAGCCGCGCCGCGGCCGCCGCGTGGTGATCGCCGGGGACACGGCGCCCTGCGAGATGACGCGCCTGGTGGCCTTCGAGGCCGACCTGCTCGTCCACGAGGCCACCTTCCTCGATGAGGAGGCCGACCGCGCCGCGGAGACCCGCCACTCCACCGCCCGCCAGGCCGCCGAGCTGGCCGCCGCGGCGGGCGTCGGCATGCTCGCGCTCACCCACATCTCGCCCCGCTACGGCGGCAAGGCCGTCCGCGACGAGGCCCGCGCGGCCTTCGAGAACACGGTCGTCCCGCGCGACTTCGACGGCATCGAGATCCCGTTCCCGGAGCGGGGCGAGCCGACGCTGGTCAAGGCGTCGGAGCGGGAAGCGGTCGGGCCCTAGCCCAGGAACTCCCTCAGCAGCCGCAGCGTGTGCTCCGGCCGCTCGAGGAAGAACAGGTGGCCGCTGCCGGGGATCACCTCGAGCCGCGCGCCGCTGATGCGCCGCGCCAGCACCTCGCTGCTCTCGCCGGGAATCACGCGGTCGTCGTCGCCCGTGAGGATCAGCGTCGGCGCCTCGATCCCCGGCAGGCGATCGTAGGTGTCGTGTGCCAGCGCCGCGGCGATCTGGCCGCGGTAGCCCTCGCGCGGCTGGGCGTCCGCCGACTTCTTCGCGATGAAGGCGTCCAGCTGCGCCGGGTCGAAGCCCGACGCGAACGCGAACGGCGCCAGCAGCCGCATCCGCTCGCCCCAGTCGTCCGTGTCCATCGCGAACGCGCGTGCCCGCCTCGCGGTCCGGGCGTGCCGCGTGCTCGCCGCCGCAGTGTGTGCAGCCGAGCACGAGCCGGTCCACCCGCTCGGGCCAGCCGAGCGCCAGCTCCTGGGCGATCATCCCCCCGAGCGACATCCCGAACACGTCCGCGCGCTCGATCTCGAGCACGTCGAGCAGCCCGATCGCGTCGGCGGCTAGCTGGGCGCAGTCGTAGGGCGCCGGCGTGGTCGTGGACTCACCGCTGCCGCGGTTGTCGAAGGCGATCACGCGGTGCGTCTGGCCGAGCGGCTCGGCCAGCGCGTCCCAGTCGCTCGCTATCGCCGGGATGCCCGCCACCAGCAGCAGCGGGCGGCCGCTCCCGCGCTCGACGTAGTGCAGATCGATGTCGACCAGCTCGGCGGTCGGCACGCTGGCTCAGGAGACGGGGGCCATCGGCCCGCAGCACTCGATGTCGCGCAGGAGCTGCTCGGCCCGCTCCGGGCCCCAGCGCCCGGAGCCGACCAGGTCGCCGGCGAGGTCGCCCACGCGCGTCAGGCCGTCGCGGGCCTCGTCGTCCCAGGACAGGTCCTCGCAGAACAGCAGCGCGTCGGCCGCCTCGCGGATCAGTTCCTGCTCGGCGGGCTGCAGCGAATCAGGGCCCTCGGCCCTGACCGTCTGCATCAGCCGTCCGTATGCGTGAGCGCGTTCCGAGTTCATCCCGTGCTCGCGAGGGTAGCGGGCGCGCGGGCCGCCAGCACGCGCCCGGCCAGCAGGGCCAGCCCGACGGCGGCCATCGGCACCAGCACCAGCTCGAGCCGGTACGCCTGCGGATTGTTGGCGAGCAGCAGCAACAGCACGCTCCCGGGGATCGCCGCCTTCATCAGCGAGAAGTACGGATCGCCGCGCGAGGGCCGCAGCACGAGCGCCACCAGCGCCGCGGCGGCGAGCGCGAGGCCGAGGTACAGCACCGCCCCCACGAGCGGGTTGAAGTCGACCGGATAGGTCAGGTCGGTGCTGATCGTGCGCCAGAGCTGGTCCAGGTACCCGCTCGCGACGTAGCTCCAGCTGCTGTCGTCGGGGATGTTGTAGCCCGCGATCACGTAGGCGAGGTTGTCCCGCACCGGCGTGCCGCCGAGCAGGAAGGCAGGCAGCGCCGCGGCGATCCCGGTGCCGAGCAGCGCCAGGTTGGTGCGCACCGCCTCGCGGTCGTGGCGCTCGACGAACAGCAGCCAGGCGACCGCAGGGATCAGGATCGCCGTGGCGTCGCGCGTGATCGACAGCGCCGCCACGGCGACGACCCAGAGCAGCAGCCAGCGGCGCCCGAGGTCCTTGACGAGCACGACCGCGAGCAGGCAGAGCGCCTCGAGCATCAGGCCCCACGAGTCGACCCGCATCCCGAGCGACCACTTGTAGACAGGCGGCGCGAGCGTGCAGGCGAGCGCGAGCAGCGCGCTCGGCAGCGGCGGGAAGCGGCGCCGCAGCAACAGGAACAGGACCGGCGCGATCAGCACGTAGCCGATCAGCGACGCGACCCGCAGCGCGCGCCCGGGCTGCTCGCCGACCACCGGCGCCAGGCCCGCGGCCAGCGCCGGGACCAGCCAGCGGCGCCGGTAGAAGCGCTTGCTGTACTCGACCCAGGCCGGGTCGAGCACGCGCGGCTCGTCCGGCTCGTCCTCGATCTCGGCGGTCTGGCGGGCGATCGCGCCGTCGAACACGATCCGGGTGGCATCGGCCTCGTCGTGACCCTCGACCTGGAGGCGCTGCACCTCGTAGAAGAGGCCGTCCGAGTTCGGCTCGTCGAGCTTGACGAACCCCGGCACGGCGATCACGGCGACCACCGCACCGACGAGCACGGCAAGGATCGCCGTCCGGGTCACCAGGCCAGCATAGGAGCGATCGTCCCGGCCGGTTGCTACGGTCTCCGAGACGTTCCTTTAACCAGGTCCGGTGAGGCCAGGAAGGGGCAGTGCCTTGAACGAGAAGACGGTCCTCGATCGCGAGGACGTGCGGCGCACGCTGGTGCGCATCGCACACGAGATCGTCGAGAAGACGGGCGGTCAGGGAGTCGCGGTCGTCGGGATACACCGTCGCGGCGCCGTGCTGGCCGCGCGCCTGCGGGACCTCGTCGCCGAGCTGGTCGGCGAGCCGGTGCCGCTCGGCGACATCGACATCAGCTTCTACCGCGACGACCTCGCGCGCCGCGAGCCGACCGACCAGCCGGTCGTGCACGCCTCGCACGTCGACTTCCCGGTCGAGGACACCACGATCGTCCTGGTGGACGACGTGCTCTACACCGGCCGCACGGTGCGAGCGGGGATCGACGCGCTGTTCGACTACGGGCGCCCCGAGCGGGTGCAGCTGGCGGTGCTGGCCGACCGCGGCCATCGCGAGCTGCCGATCCGGCCGGACTACGTCGGCAAGAACCTGCCGACCGCCCGCGGTGAAAGGGTCAACGTGCGGGTCGAGGAGATCGACGGGATGGACGAAGTCGTAATCGCCGAGGAAATAGCCGAAAGCCGCGCGGCCGGCCGAGCCGGCCGCTTGTCCACGGAAGAGGACCTGGCATGAGGCGTCATCTGCTGTCGGTCGACGACCTGTCGCGCGACGACATCGAGCGGATCCTCGGTCGCGCGGAGAGCTTCGCGGAGGTCTCGGGGCGCGAGATCAAGAAGGTCCCGACGCTGCGCGGTCGCACCGTCGTCAACCTCTTCTACGAGTCCTCCACGCGCACCAGCTCGAGCTTCGAGCTGGCCGCCAAGCGTCTCAGCGCGGACCTGGTCAGCGTCAAGTCGACCGGCTCCGCCGTCGACAAGGGCGAGTCGCTCAAGGACACGATCCAGACGCTGTCGGCCTACGACCCGGCCGCGATCGTGATCCGCTCCCCGCACGCAGGCGCCGCCGCGCTGGTCGCGCGCTGGACGCGGGCGTCGGTGATCAACGCCGGCGACGGCAAGCACGAGCACCCGACCCAGGCGCTGCTCGACCTCTACACGCTCAGGCGCAGGGCCGGCTCGCTCGAGGGGCTGCGCATCTGGATCGTCGGGGACGTGCTGCACAGCCGCGTCGCGCGCTCGGGGATCATGGCCTTCACGCGCATGGGCTGCGCGGTCACGGTCTGCGGCCCGCCCACGCTGATCCCGCGCGGGATCGAGGCGCTCGGCTGCGAGGTCCGCACCACGCTCGACGAGCTGCCCGAGGCCGACGTGGTCTACGCCCTGCGCATGCAGCACGAGCGCATGGACGGCACCTTCGTGCCCTCGCTGCGCGAGTACGCGGCGCAGTACCAGATCGACGGCCGGCGGCTGCGGCCCAACCAGCTGCTGATGCACCCGGGTCCGGTCAACCGCGGCGTGGAGCTGGCGGCCGAGGTGATCGACTCGCCCCAGGCGCTGATCGTCGAGCAGGTCGAGTCGGGAGTCGTCGTGCGCATGGCGGTCCTGTACGAGCTGCTCGCGGGGCTGGGCGCGCCCGCCGGGATCCGCGCCGAGCACACGACCGAGCCCCAGCCGGCATGAGCGGCCGGGTAACCGACACGGGGCCGCGTTGATGACGCGCCCGCTCCAGCTTGGACAGGGCGCCCGTCCCGGCCGCCACCGTGCTGATCCGCGGCGCGCACCTGCTCGACCCGCGCACCGCGCTCGACGGGCGCGCCGACGTGCTCGTCCGCGACGGCGTGATCGCCGAGCTCGGCGAGCAGCTGGACGCGCCGCCGGGCGCGGAGGTCGTCGACGCCGGCGCGCTGCACGCCTTCCCGGCCTTCGTCGACCCGCACGTGCACCTGCGCACGCCCGGGCGCGAGGACGAGGAGGACATCGACTCCGGCACCCGCGCCGCGGCCGCGGGCGGCTACTGCGCGATCCTCGCCCAGCCCAACACCAGCCCGGTCGTGGACTCGGCGCCCGTCCTGCGCTCGCTGCGCGAGCGGGCCGGTGTCGAGGCGCGCATCCCGACCGGCTTCCTGGCGGCGATCACGGTCGGCCAGGGCGGCGAGCAGCTCACCGAGATGGCCGAGCTCGCGCAGGCGGGCGCGGCGGGCTTCACCGACGACGGGCTCCCGGTCCGCTCGGCGGGGGTGATGCGCCAGGCCCTCCAGTACCAGCGCCTGGCCGGGCGGGTGCTCGCCCTGCACGAGGAGGACCCGTCGCTGTCGGGCAACGGCGCGATGCACGAGGGCGAGGTCTCCGCCCAGCTCGGCCTGACCGGCATCCCCTCGATCTCCGAGTCGGTCCAGGTCGCGCGCGACTGCGCGCTCGCGGCCTACGAGGACGGCCGCATCCACGTGCAGCACCTGTCCGCGCTCGAGACGGTCGAGGCGATCGAGCGCGCCCGCGCCGCCGGGGTGCAGGTGACCTGCGAGGCGACGCCGCACCACCTGCTGCTGACCGACGAGGCCGTCCGGACGCTCGACACGAACTTCAAGATGAACCCGCCGCTGCGCGGCGAGGCCGACCGCCAGGCGCTGATCGAGGCGCTGCGCTCGGGCGCGATCGACTGCGTCGCGACCGACCACGCCCCTCACGCGCGCGAGGAGAAGGAGCAGCCGTTCGAGCTCGCGCCGATGGGCGTGACGGGCCTCGAGACGGCGTTCGCCGCCCTGCACACCGGCCTGGTGCTGCCGGGCGTCCTCGATCTGGGCCTGCTGGTCGAGCGCATGACCGCCGGCGGCCAGCCGTTCGGCCTGCCGGTGCCGCGCATCGAGCGCGGCGCCCCGGCGGACATCTGCCTGGTCGACCTGGACGCCGACTGGGAGGTCGGCGAGGCGGGCTACGAGAGCCGGTCGGCCAACTGCGCCTTCGCCGGGCGGCGCCTGACCGGGCGGGTGCGCATGACGATCGCGGGCGGGGCGGTCGCCTACCGCGAGCGGACCTTCGCGCTGGGAGCCGTCGCCTAGTGGCGCCCGCTCGCGTGCTCGACCGCGATCGCGCCGCGCTCGTCGTGGTGGACGTGCAGGAGGCCTTCCGGCCCGCCGTGCGCGACTTCGACTCGGTGGCGCAGGGCGTCGCCGCGCTCGTCCAGGGCGCGCGCATCCTGGGCCTGCCGGTCGTGGTGACCCGGCAGTACCCGAAGGGGCTGGGGGAGACCGTGCCCGAGGTGGCCGCCCACCTCGACGGGATCGAGTCGCTCGACAAGCTGGTCTTCTCCGCGGCGGCCGCGGACGGGTTCGACCTCGACGGGCGCGACCAGGCGCTGGTCTGCGGCATCGAGTCGCACGTGTGCGTGTCGCAGACGGCGCACGACCTGCTCGACCGCGGCGTGGAGGTGCACGTCGCCCGCGACGCGGTCACCTCGCGCACCGACGAGAACCGCGAGCTCGGCCTGCACAAGATGGAGGGCTCCGGGGCGGTCGTGACCAGCGTCGAGACCGCGCTGTTCGAGCTGGTCGGCGCCGCCGGCAGCGACGAGTTCAAGCAGGTCCAGGGGCTGGTCAAGTGAGCCGCGCCGCCTACCTGCTGCTCGAGGACGGCGCGCGCTTCGACGGCGAGGCGGCCGGGGCGGCGATCGACGGCCTCGGCGAGGTCGTCTTCAACACCTCCATGTCGGGCTACCAGGAGTCCGTCAGCGACCCCAGCTACGCGGGCCAGATCATCGTCTTCACCTATCCGCTGATCGGCAACTACGGGGTCGCCGCGGCGCACATGGAGTCCGACCGCATCCACGCGCGCGCGGTGATCATGCGCGAGGGGGTCGATCGCGAGGACGCGGCGCACGCAGAGGGCGGCTGGCTGACCTGGCTGAGCGACTGCGGGATCCCGGCGCTGACCGGGGTCGACACCCGCGCGCTGGTGCGCCACATCCGCGACAAGGGAGCGATGCGCGGCGGCGTGTTCGACGCCGGCGTGCCGGAGGGAGAGGCGGCCGAGCGGATCCGCTCGGAGCCGCCGATGGCCGGCCGCGACCTGGCCCGCGAGGTGACGCCGGCGGCGGGCCCAGGTGTTCGACGGCGGCGACGGCCCGCTCGTGCTCGGCATCGACACCGGCATCAAGACCTCGATCGTGCGCAACCTGCGCGAGCGCGGCGTGCGGCTGGAGCTGCACCCCTGCTCGACGAGCGCCGAGCAGCTGCTCGAGCGCAGCCCGGACGCCGTCTTCCTCGCCAACGGCCCGGGCGACCCGGCCGCGCTCGACCACGTCGTCGGCACGGTGCGCGAGCTGGTCGGCAAGGTGCCCGTGTGGGGCATCTGCCTCGGCCACCAGCTGCTCTGCCGGGCCGTCGGCCTGGAGACGTTCAAGCTGCCCTTCGGCCACCGCGGTGCCAACCACCCGGTCAAGGACCTCGGGACGGGCCGGATCGAGATCACCTCCCAGAACCACGGCTTCGCGGTGCTCGGCCCCGGCGGCGAGCAGCGCATCGACACCGACGAGCCGGTGCGCTGGGAGACCGACTTCGGCACCGCCGAGCTGCAGCAGCTGAACCTCTACGACCGGACCGTGGAGGGCCTCGTGCTGCGCGACGTGCCGGCGTCGACGGTCCAGTACCACCCCGAGGCCGGGCCCGGTCCCCACGACGCCCGCCACCTCTTCGACAGGTTCGTGGACTCCATTGCCGCGTAGGGACGACATCCACAAGATCCTCGTGGTCGGCTCCGGCCCGATCGTGATCGGCCAGGCCGCCGAGTTCGACTACTCGGGCGCCCAGGCCTGCAAGGTGCTGCTCGAGGAGGGGTACGAGGTCGTGCTCGTCAACTCGAACCCGGCGACGATCATGACCGACCCGGAGTTCGCCACATCCACCTACATCGAGCCGCTCACCCCGGCGTCGGTGGCGAAGGTGATCGAGCGCGAGCGGCCGGACGCCATGCTGCCGACGCTGGGCGGCGGGACGGCGCTCGACCTGGCCCGCGAGCTGTCCGAGGACGGCACGCTGGCCAAGTACCGCGTGGAGCTGATCGGCGCCGACTACGAGGCGATCCGCCGCGCCGAGGACCGCGAGCTGTTCCGCTCGACGATGGAGCGCGCCGGCCTGCGCGTGCCGCGCAGCGCGGCCGTGAAGTCGATGAAGGAGGCCGAGGCGGTCCTGCCCGAGATCGGCCTGCCGGCGATCGTCAGGCCGGGCTTCACCATGGGCGGCGCGGGCGGCGGCACGGCGCGCACGGAGATCGATTACCGCCAGGTCGTCACGGAGGGCCTCGCCGCCAGCCCGATCGGCCAGGTCCTGGTCGAGGAGTCGGTGATCGGCTGGGGCGAGTTCGAGCTCGAGGTGATGCGCGACCGCGCCGACAACGTCGTGATCGTCTGCTCGATCGAGAACATCGACCCGATGGGCGTCCACACGGGCGACAGCGTCACCGTCGCGCCGCAGCAGACCCTGACCGACGGCCTCTACCAGCAGCTGCGCGACCAGGCGCTCGCGGTGATCCGCGCCGTCGGCGTCGAGACGGGCGGCTCGAACATCCAGTTCGCGGTCAACCCCGAGACCGACGAGATCGTCGTGATCGAGATGAACCCGCGCGTCTCGCGCTCGTCGGCGCTCGCCTCCAAGGCCACGGGCTTCCCGATCGCCAAGATCGCCGCCCGGCTGGCCGTCGGCTATGCGCTCGAGGAGATCGACAACGACATCACGCGCAAGACGCCGGCCTCGTTCGAGCCGACGATCGACTACGTGGTCGTCAAGTGGCCGCGCTTCGCGTTCGAGAAGTTCCCCGGGGCCGACGGCGCGCTGCACACCTCGATGCAGTCGGTGGGCGAGGCGATGGCGATCGGGCGCACCTTCAAGCAGGCCTTCGTCAAGGCGATGCGCTCGCGCGAGCTCGACGTCGAGCCGAGCTTCGACGGCGACCTGCTGGAGCGGCTCGAGACCCCCTCGCACGACCGCTACGAGCTGATCTTCGAGGCGGTGCGGCGCGGCCACACCGAGGCCGAGATCGCCGAGCGGACCGCGATCGACCCGTGGTTCCTGGCCGAGCTCGGGGCGCTGGCGCGCGGCGAGGACCCCGAGGCCGGCCTGGAGCGCTCGTTCAAGTCGGTCGACACCTGCGCCGCCGAGTTCGAGGCCGAGACGCCTTACTACTACTCCGGCTGGGAGCGGCGGGCGGCGCACGAGGTCAGGCGCGGCGACCGGCCCAGCGTGATGATCCTCGGGTCGGGGCCGAACCGCATCGGCCAGGGCATCGAGTTCGACTACTGCTGCGTGCACGCCGCCATGACCGTGCGCGAATCCGGGCGCGACGCGGTGATGGTCAACTGCAACCCAGAGACGGTGTCGACCGACTACGACACGTCCGATCGCCTCTACTTCGAGCCGCTCACCCTGTCGGACGTGCTCGGCGTAGTCGAGGTCGAGCAGCCGCAGGGCGTGATCGTCCAGTTCGGCGGCCAGACGCCGCTGAAGCTCGCGGCGGGCCTGGCCGACGCGGGCGTGCAGCTGCTCGGCACGCCGGTCGAGTCGATCCACCTCGCCGAGGACCGGCCCAGCTTCGGCCGGCTGCTCGACGAGCTCGACCTCAAGGGGCCGCCCTACGCGACGGCCGAGTCCGCCGACGAGGCGCTCGAGGTGGCGGGCGGGGTCGGCTACCCGCTGCTCGTCCGGCCGAGCTACGTGCTGGGCGGCCGGGCGATGGAGATCTGTTACTCGCAGGACGCGCTCGCCGACTACCTCAGGCGCACCAACGGGCACAGCGGCAGGACGATCTTCCTCGACCGCTTCCTCGAGAACGCCATCGAGATCGACGTCGACGCCCTCTGCGACGGCGACCAGGTGCGGATCGGGGCGATCATGCAGCACGTCGAGGAGGCGGGCGTGCACTCCGGCGACTCGGCCTGCGTGATCCCGGCGATGTCGCTCGGCGAGGAGATGCTCGGCCAGGTCGAGCGCGCCACCGAGGCGATCGCGCTGCGGCTCGGCGTGGTCGGCCTGATCAACATCCAGTTCGCCGTCTACGGCGACGAGGAGCTGTACGTGATCGAGGCCAACCCGCGCGCGTCGCGGACGGTGCCGTTCGTCTCGAAGGCGATCGGGGTGCCGCTCGCGAAGCTCGCCTGCCGGCTGATGCTCGGCGAGCGCCTGGCGGACATGCAGGTCGACATCCCGCGCGCGCCGCGCCACGTCTCCGTGAAGGAGGCGGTGCTGCCGTTCGGCCGCTTCCCGGCGGCGGACGCGCTGCTCAGCCCGGAGATGAAGTCGACCGGCGAGGTGATGGGCGTCGCGGCCGACTACCCGACCGCGTTCGGCAAGGCCCAGGCCGCCGCGGGCGCGGAGCTGCCCGGCTCCGGCTCGGTGTTCATCAGCGTCACCGACGGCGACAAGTCGGCGGCGACGCAGATCGCCGGCGCCTTCCACGACATGGGCTTCCACGTGCTCGCCACCGGCGGCACGGCGCAGGCGATCCGGCGCATGGGCGTGCCGGTCGAGCGGCTCGCCAAGGTGTCGGAGGGCTCGCCGAACGTGGTCGACCGGATCGAGTCGGGCGAGGTCGACATGGTGATCAACACGCCCACCGGCTCCGGCGCGCGGGCCGACGGCTACGAGATCCGCCGCGCCGCGGTCGCGCGCGGCATCCCCTGCATCACGACGCTCTCCGGGGCGAGCGCGGCGCAGCGCGCGATCAGCGCCAGCCGCAGCGGGGGAACCGACGTCGTGTCGCTGCAGGAGCTGCATCGCGGCGCGGGCGGGCGCTTCGTCCGGGAGGCCGATCGCGCTGAGATCGACTGAGCCGCGCACGCTCGCACCGCCGAGCCGGCGGACCGCGCACGTGACCGCCGTCGAGCGGCTCGGCGCCTACCACCTGATCCGGGCGCTCGACAGCGGCGGCCCCGACGACCCCCAGCCGGGCCAGTTCTACATGCTGAGCAGCGCCGAGCGGTGGGGCGGAGGGGAGGACGAGCGGCCCTACCTGCCGCGCGCCTTCTCTTACGCGCGCGCACGCGAGGGCGAGCTGAGCTTCCTGCTCGAGGACGTCGGCCCCGGCACGGCGCGGCTGTCCGAGCTGCGCCCCGGTGAAGGGCTCGACCTCGTCGGCCCGCTCGGCATCGGCTGGCGCGCCCCGCGCGAGGGCACCCGGCCCGTGCTGGTGGGCGGCGGCATCGGCACCGCGCCGCTGCTGTGCCTCCAGGACGACCTGGGGCCGGAGGTGACGGTGCTGCTCGGCTTTCGCTCGGCGGCTCACGCCGAGGCGGCCGGGCTGTTCGCGGGCGAGCCGGGGCTGGCCACCGACGACGGCTCGGCGGGGCGGCAGGCGCTCGTCACCGATCTGCTGCGCGAGCAGCTCGACGCCGACCCGGCCGCGACGGTGTTCGCCTGCGGGCCGCCGGCGATGCTGGAGTCCGTGCGCGCCGTCTGCGCGGAGCTGGCCGTCCCGGCCCAGCTCGCGCTCGAGTCCGGCATGGCGTGCGGGTTCGGCGCCTGCTTCGGCTGCGTGGTCCCGACCCGCGACGGATACGTCCGCCTGTGCGTCGACGGCCCCGTGCTGGACGCTTCGCGTCTGATGCCGGCTGGGGGCTCGCGCCCCCAGGCCCCCGTGGAACGTCGGCCAGTTGCTGGGCGTGTGGACCGATGACCCCGCCGCTCGACCTCTGCGGCGTCCGGCTCGGCGGCCCGATCCTGAACGGGTCGGGGACGTTCGACGCGATCGCCGCGCGGCGCGCCTTCGGGGACGCGCTGCTCGACGGCTTCCCCTTCCACGCCTTCGTCTCGAAGACGATCACGCTGGCCCCGCGCGAGGGCAACCCGCCGCCGCGGCTGTGGGAGACGCCGGCCGGCCTGATCAACTCGATCGGCCTGCCGAACAAGGGGCTGGAGGGCTTTCTCGCGCACGACCTGCCAGAGCTGGCCGAGCTGCCCGTGCCGCTGGTCGTATCGGTGATGGGCTTCAGCCGCGACGAGCTGGCGACGCTCGTCGCGCGCACGGGGGAGAGGGACGAGGTCGCGCTGATCGAGCTGAACGTGTCGTGCCCGAACGTCGAGACCGGCCTCGTGATGGGGGCCGATCCGGTCGAGACGGCGCGCGCGGTGGAGGTCGTCCGGCCGCTCACCGACCGGCCGCTGATCGTGAAGCTCACGCCAAACGCGACCGACCCCGCCGCGGTGGCGCTGGCGGCGGAGGAGGCCGGTGCCGACGCGGTCTCCCTGATCAACACGCTCAAGGGCATGGCGCTCGACCCGCGTACCCGCCGGCCCTGGCTGGGCGGCACCACCGGCGGCGTCTCGGGCCCGGCGGTGCGCGCGATCGCGCTGGAGCAGGTGCGATCGGTGGCGAGCGCCGTCGCGATCCCCGTGATCGGCATGGGCGGGGTCGCCAGCGGGCGCCACGCGGCCGACTTCCTGTCCGCGGGGGCCGCCTGCGTGGCCGTCGGCACGGAGAACTTCCGCGACCCGGCCGCGGGGGTGCGAATCGGGGCCGAACTCGGCGAGCTCGCGCTCGCCTGAGGAGGCCCGCGACGGGCTCGTCCCCCTCGCGGCGCTCCAGCGGCCCCATCCGGGGGACGCACTACGGTGCTTTCGTCGGAAGATGCGGGGAGTTCGCGGTTACGACAACCTGGGGTTTCTCAAAACCCCTGCAAACGATGGGAATACGCTCAAGCTACCCGAACCAGCCTAAAGCTGAGGTGGAGGTCCAGCTAAATTCGCCGATTTTTTGCGTCTGGAGCGTGGACTCCGCGGCCCGAGCGTGTACTATCGCCGCCCATGCCGGCCGCCCCCCAGACGCCCGCCAAGACTCAATCTGGCGGGTTGGCTCCAGAGCGCTCTCTGACCCAGCGAATGGACGCCCTCAAGCGCGCGAACGAGATCCGCACGCGCCGCGCCCGCCTGAAACGGGACCTGAAGGCGGGGCGGACGCAGATCCACGGCCTGCTGCTGGATCCGCCCGAGTACCTGCTCACCGCGAAGGTGTTCGACCTGCTGCTCGCGGTCCCCAAGTACGGGCGCGTGAAGGTGAATCGCATCCTCACGCACTGCCGCATCTCGCCGAGCAAGACCATCGGCGGCCTGTCCGAGCGCCAGCGCAACGAGCTCGTCTCCTTCCTGCGTCGCTAGCACCGCGAGGCGGCGCTTGACGACTCCGATCCTGGTCATCACCGGGCCCTCCGGCGTCGGCAAGGGCACGCTCATCAAGGGCCTGCTCGAGCGCTGCCCGGGCCTCGAGCTGGCCGTCTCCGCCACCACGCGGGCGCCGCGCTCCGGGGAGGTCAACGGCGTCGACTACCACTTCCTCAGCCCCGAGGACTTCGATCGGCGGGTCGCCGCGGGCGAGTTCGTCGAACACGCCGAATACGCCGGAAACCGCTACGGAACGCTGAAAAGCGAGCTCTCGCGGCCCGCGCGCGGCATCGTGCTGGAGATCGACGTGCAGGGCGCGCGCCAGGTGCGCGAGTCGCTGCCCGAGGCCGTCCTGATCTTCATCGAGCCGCCCTCGTTCGAGGATCTCGAGCGCCGGCTCGCCGCCCGCGCCTCCGACCAGCCCGCCCAGATCGAGCGCCGCCTGGCCGCCGCGCGCGACGAGATCGCGGCCGCCGGGGAGTTCGACCACCGCATCGTCAACGACGATCTGCAGCAGGCCCTGCAGGAGCTCGGCGAGCTTGCCGCTACCATGTCCGGGCCGTGATCAAACCGCGCCTAGACAATTTGCTCGACCAGGTCGACTCGCACTACGCGTGCGTCATCGTCGCCGCCAAGCGGGCCCGGCAGATCAACTCCTACTACCACAACCTCGGCGAGGGGACCTTCGACGAGTATCCGCCTCCGATGGTCGAGACGGGCTCGAAGAACTACCTCAAGATCTCGCTCGAGGAGATCGCAGCCGGGAAGATCAAGTACCGGTACCGCTGATGGGGCGCCGAGCGCAGCCGGCCGAGCCGGCTGCTTCCGGCTAGGGTCCCAGCGGTGGCGCGCATCCTGGTCGGCGTATCCGGCGGGATAGCCGCCTACAAGGCAGTGGAGCTGGTCCGCCTCGCCACCGGCGACGGCCACGCCGTGCGCGTGGTGCAGAGCCCTGCCAGCCTCCAGTTCGTCGGCCGGGCGACCTTCGAGGGCGTCACCGGCGCCCCCGTGCTCGTCGACGAGTTCGAGCGCGACCCGGCGCGCGGGGCCTACCCCGGCGAGCCGGCGCCCTCGCACGACCCGATCTCGCACCTGGAGCTGGTCAGGCGCGCCGACGTGTTCTGCGTCGCGCCCGCCTCGGCCAACACGATCGCCAAGCTCGCCCACGGGCTGGCCGACAACCTGCTCACCAGTGCAGCGCTGGCCTCGACCGCGCCGCTCGTCGTCGCTCCGGCGATGAACAACCACATGTACGAGCACGCGGCGACCCAGGACAACCTCGCCCTGCTGCGTGGCCGCGGCGCCACGATCGTCGAGCCCGAGAGCGGCCGCCTCGCCTCGCGCGGCGAGTGGGGGGTGGGCCGGCTGGCGGACCCGCCGCGGATCCTGGAGACGGTCGAGGGCCTGCTCGGCAAGGCGGGCGGGCCGATGGACGGGCTGCGCGTGCTCGTGACGGCCGGCGGCACGCGCGAGCCGATCGACTCGGTCCGCTACGTCGGCAACCGCTCCTCGGGCCGCATGGGCGTCGCGCTCGCGGCCGAGGCCGCCAGGCGCGGCGCGGAGGTGACGCTGGTGGCCGCCAACGTCAGCCTGCCCGCGCCCGCCGGCGTGACCGTCGTCGAGGTGCGGACCGCCGCCGAGCTGCTCGAGGCCGCGCGCGCCGCCTTCGGCGAGTCGCACGTGCTGCTGATGGCCGCGGCCGTCGCCGACTTCAGGCCCGGCGCGGCGGTGGCGGACAAGATCTCCAAGAGCGGTCGCGACGGCCTGGCCCTGGCGCTGGAGCCGACCGAGGACGTGCTGGCGGCGCTGTCGGCGGCGCGCACCCAGGGCCAGACGCTGATCGGCTTCGCGGCCGAGCACGGCGAGGGCGCCGTCGAGCGCGGCCGCGCGAAGCTCGCGCGCAAGGGGCTCGACGCGGTCGTCGTCAACGACATCGCGCGCTCCGAGATCGGCTTCGACTCCGCCGACAACGAGGTCACGATCGTCACCGCGGGGGGCGACCGCCACGTGCCGCTGGGGTCAAAGGAAACGGTGGCCGCGGCGATCCTCGACGAGGTCGAGGAGGTGCGCAAGCGGGCGGAGGGCCCGAAGCGGCCGGCCCGGCCGGGCGCGCAGGGAGACGAGTACCGTTGAAGGGGAGCGATGACGGGTGAGGGCGCATACGAGCTCTTCAAGAAGGGCAGTGAGCTGCTCGAGGCCGGCGACTTCATGGCCGCCACCATCCCGCTCGAGCGCGCGCGTGACCTCGAGCCCGACAAGAGCTCGATCCGCGAGGCGCTGGGCCGGGCCTACTTTCGCTCGTCGCGCTTCGAGCAGGCCGCCGAGGAGTTCGCGGCCGTGGTCGAGCGCCACCCCGTGAACGACTACGCCCACTTCTGCCTGGGCCGCTCGCTGGCCAACACCGGCCGCACCGCCGAGGCTCGCCGCCACGCCGCGCTGGCCGCGAACATGCGGCCGGACCGCAAGGACTACCAGGCCTTCAGCCGGCGTCTGCGGCCGGCCTGAGCGTCCGCGCGGTCAGCGCGGCCTCGACGATCAGCCCGAGCAGGCGGTCCACGCCGCGCTCGTCGAGCCCGGCCGCCGGGACGTCGGCGTGCACCCAGACGTCGCGCGAGCGGGTGCAGCCGAAGCGCACCAGCCGCGTCTGGCGGTTCCACCACAGCAGCAGCCAGGGGTCGACGTCGTCGCCGGCGCCGTGCAGCGCCACCGCCTGCGCGCGCAGCAGCCCGTCGGCGATCCGCAGGCCGACGTCGAGCGGCTCGCCCTCGAGCTCCTCGCCGGGCACGGTCAGGCCCCACTCGCCGTGCGCGAGCCGCCGGGCCCGAAGGCCCGGCAGCCCGCTCACGTAGGTCTCGATCGCGTCCACGGCGGCCATCGACCGCCCATGGTCGCAGCCCGGCTAGGCCGCCTCGCGCTCCTCCGCCGGCTCCGAGGCGCCGTCGGCCGCACCGGCGAGCGCCAGCTCGGGCCGGCGCCTGCGCCGCAGCCCCGCGCCGGTCAGGGCCGTGATCAGCCCGAGCGCCGAGATCGTGGTGACCACGGCGATCGCGGGCTGGAAGCCGTCCACCAGCGCCGGGCCCTGCGTCGCGCCGCCCGTGTTGGCGCTGATCACCGCGGTGGCGACCGCCAGCCCGAGCGCGCCGCCGACCTGCAGCGACGTGTTGACGAGGCCGGACGCGAGTCCCTGCTCGTGGTTGGCGATGCCCGCCGTCGCCTGCATGTTGAAGGCGGGGAACGAGAGCCCGAAGCCGATCCCCACCAGCAGCATCGTCGGCAGGAACACGCCCGCGTAGGTGAACGGCCCACCGATCCGCAGGAACAGCACGTACCCGATCAAGAACGACGCCGAGCCCGCCAGGATCAGGCGACCGGTGCCGTAGCGGTCGACGAACGGCCCCAGTCGCGGCGCGCCGAAGGCGACGATCACGCCGCCGGGCAGGAACGCCAGCGCCGTCTCGACCGGGGACCAGCCGAGCACCGACTGGAGGTAGAGCGTGCCGACGAACTGGAACCCGATGTAGGCGCCGAACATCGTCATCATCCCGAGGTTCGCCCGCAGCAGCGGCGCGGAGCGCAGGATGCCGAGCCGGACCAGCGGGCTGGCGCTGCGCCGCTCGATGCCGACGAACGTCGTCAGCAGCGCGGCGGCGACGACCAGCCCGCCGATCGTGCCGGCCGAGCCCCAGCTGCCGGGCGCCTCGACGATCGTGCGCACGAGCAACAGCATGCCCGCCGTGAGCGTCACGGCGCCGGCGAAGTCGAAGCTGCGCCGGATCCCGGGAGCGATCGGCCCGTCCTTCGGCAGCACCCGCGGCGCCGCGATCAGCAGCGCGACCGCCACCGGCACCGGCAGCAGGAAGGTCCAGCGCCAGCCGAGCTCCGTCATCAGGCCGCCGAAGACCAGGCCGAGCGAGAACCCGCTCGCCCCGACCGCGGTGTAGATGCTGAGCGCGCGGTTGCGCGCCGGACCCTCGGCGAAGGTCGTCGTGATGATCGAGAGGCTCGCCGGGGCCGTGAACGCCGCGGCCGCGCCCTTGAGGAAGCGCGTGCCCACGAGCAGGGTCCCGTCGCTGACCAGCCCGCCGAGGATCGACGCCAGCGTGAAGACCGCCAGCGCGCCGAGCAGGACGCGCCGGCGCCCGAGCAGGTCCGCGAAGCGGCCGCCCAGCAGCAGCAGGCCGCCGTAGCCGAGCACGTAGCCGGACACGACCCACTGCAGGGAGGAGGGGGAGAGGTCCAGGTCGGAGCCGATCGAGGGGAGCGCGACGCCGACCATCGAGACGTCGAGCCCGTCGAGGAAGAGGACACCGCAGAGCACCACGAGCGCGCCCCAGAGGCGCGCGTCCCAGTCGGTGCTCGCGGGAGAGGTTGAAGCAGACATGCGAATGAGATTACATGCGCGTGCAAGCTTTGCTGGCACATCTTTTGTTAAGGAAATAGTTTCTTGCGCCTGCTAAACTGACGCCCGTCATGACTGCGCCGGCGCAAGATCAGCGTCTCGTCCAGAGCTGGCGTGGGCTGCTCGATCAGCACGCGCGCATAACGGGCGCGCTCGAGCGGGTTCTCCAGGAGCAGCATGGCCTTGGGGTGAGCGAGTTCGAGGTGCTGGAGCGGCTCGCCGAGGCACAGGACGACGACAACCGCATGCAGGAGCTGGCCGACTCGATCCACCTCAGCCAGAGCGCGCTCTCGCGCCTGATCGGGCGGCTCGAGTCGGAGGGCCTCGTGACGCGGACGATCTGCCAGCAGGACCGGCGCGGCATCTTCGCCTGCATCACCGACGAGGGGCGCGCCCGCTACGAGGCGGCGAAGCCGGCGCAGCGACGGGTGCTGGCCGACGCGCTCGGCTAGTGCGCGCGCTCGTCCAGCGCGTGTCGAGCGCGGCGGTGGAGGTCGACGGCGAGCGCGTGGCCGCGATCGGCAGCGGTCTGCTCGTGCTGCTCGGCGTGCGCAGGGGGGACACGCCGGAGCAGGCGGACCGGATCGCCGGCAAGGTCGAGCGCCTGCGCGTGTTCGAGGACGCCGAGGGCCGCATGAACCTGTCGGTGCGCGACGTCGGCGGCGAGCTGCTCTGCGTCTCCCAGTTCACGCTCTACGGCGACAGCCGCAAGGGCAACCGCCCGAGCTACGTCGACGCCGCGCCGCCCGAGCAGGCCGAGCCGCTCTACGAGCGCGTCCGCGCCGCGCTCGGCGCCCAGGGCGGCGCCTTCGGCGCGCACATGCACGTCGCGCTGGTCAACGACGGGCCGGTCACCCTGCTGCTGGAGGCGTGAAGCAATAGGCTGGCTCGAGGCCACAGGAGGGACAGCCGATGAACGACACGCAGGGCGCGGTGCTGCGCGCGATCGCCGAGACCGTCGTGCCGCGCGTCGAGCGCGCCGACGACCCGCACGGGTTCTGGGCGCTCTCGGGCGCCGAGCTCGGCGCACACGAGGCCGTCGCCGAGGCGATCGCCCAGATGCCCGAGCAGCAGCGCGACGGGCTCGGCCAGCTGGCCGATGGCCTGGCGCGGCTGGGCTTCCTGTCGGCCTCCCAGCGCTCGCGCGAGCAGCTGCTGCGCAACCTCGCGGCGCTCGGCCCGGAGGCGGCCGCGGGGGCGCAGGCGCTCGTCGGCCTGTCGCTGTTCTTCGCCTACTCGATCCCGGACCCCGCCACCGGGGTCAATCCGCTCTGGGCCGAGTTCGGCTATCCCGGGCCCGGCGCGCCGCCCGAGCCGCTGCCCAGGGCGGCCGCGGCGCTCGTCCCCGAGGGGGACCAGGCCACCTACGAGGCCGACGCCGTGGTCGTCGGATCGGGGGCCGGCGGCGGCGTGATCGCGGCGGCGCTCGCCGAGGCGGGCCAGCGCGTGATCGTGCTCGAGGCCGGCGGCCTGTTCGAGGAGGCCGACTTCAACGGCTACGAGCTGTGGGCGTACCAGAACCTCTACTGGCGCGGCGGCCCCAACCCGACCGCGGACATGAACGTGTCGCTCTACGCCGGGGCGGGCTACGGCGGCGGCACGACCATCAACTGGACCAACTGCCTGCGCACGAAGCCCTGGGTGCGCGAGCAGTGGGCCCGCGAGCACGGCCTGGAGGGGCTCGACGGCCCCGACTTCGACCGCCATCTGGACGCCGTCTGGGAGCGCCTGTCGGTCACGGACCGCTGCTCGGACCTGAACGGGACGCAGACGATGATGAAGCGCGGGGCCGACGCGCTCGGCTGGTCGTTCAAGGCGATCACGCGCAACATCGACGAGGCCCGCTACACGCCCGACAGCGCCGGCTTCATCGGCTTCGGCGACCGCAGCGGCGCCAAGCAGTCGACGGCGCGCACGTACCTTGCCGACGCCCGTGCGCGCGGCGCCGAGCTGATCGCGCGCTGCTTCGCCGAGCGCGTGCTGACCGAGGGCGGTCGGGCGGCCGGGGTGGAGGCGGTCTACGCCGACCTCGAGACCGGCCACAGCGCCCGCGTGACGGTCCGCGCGCCCCGCGTGGTGGTCGCCTGCGGAGCGCTCGAGTCCCCGGCGCTGCTGCTGCGCAGCGGCATCGGCGGCCCGGCCGTCGGCAAGCACCTGCGGCTGCACCCGTGCACGGCGATCGGCGGCCAGTACGAGTCCGAGACGCGCGCCTGGTGGGGCGCGCCCCAGGCCGCGCTCGTCGACGAGTTCGCCAACCTGGGCGAGGGCTACGGCTTCCTGATCGAGGCGACCCAGTACGCCACCGGGACGGCCGCGGCCGCCACGCCGTTCGTCTCCGGCGCCGACCACAAGCAGGCGATGAGCGAGCTGCCGCTCGGCGCGACGTTCATCGGGCTGATCCGCGACCACGGCTCCGGCCAGGTGACGATCGACGACGCGGGCCAGGCGGTGCCGTGGTACTCGCTCGACGACCCCAGGGACGTCGCGACCAGCCACCGCGCGCTCGAGGCCCAGGTGCGCCTCCACGTCGCGGCCGGCGCGCGCCGGATCGCCGCGCTCGCCACCGGCATGCCCGAGTGGCGCGTGGGCGACGACGTGGACCGCTACGTCGAGCGGCTCAAGCGCGTGCCGCTGCGCGCCGGCGGGTTCCGCCTGTTCGCGGCGCACCAGATGGGCACCTGCCGGATGGGCGCCGACCCGCAGACGAGCGTCGCGAACCCCTACGGAGAGCTGCACGACACCCCCGGCGTGTGGATCGGCGACGCGAGCGCGTTCCCGACCTCCTCCGGGACCAACCCGATGATCACGATCATGGCCCTCGCCCATCGCACGGGCGAGGCGATCCTCACCACGGCCGAGACAGAGGCGGTAACAGCATGAGCACGACGACGTCCACCCTGACCCGCGACAAGCTCTACATCGGAGGCGAGTGGGTCGACCCCGCCGGGACGGGGACGATCGACGTCCTCAACCCGACCACCGAGGAGGTCATCGGGCGCATCCCGGAGGGCACCGCCGAGGACGCCGACCGCGCAGTGCTGGCGGCCCGCGCCGCATTCGACTCGTGGTCGCAGACCTCGCCCTACGAGCGCGCCGGCGTCTGCGAGGCGATCGGCGCCGGCCTGGCCGAGCGCGGCGACGAGCTCGCCGCCCTGATCACGAGCGAGCTGGGCATGCCGATCGGGCTGTCGCGGATGATCCAGGCCGGCCTCCCGTCGCTGACGTTCTCCTCGATGCCGCAGCTGGTGGAGGAGATCGAGTGGGAGGAGGAGGTCGGCAACTCGCTGATCGTGCGCGAGGCCGCCGGGGTGGTGGCCGCGATCACGCCGTGGAACTACCCGCTGCACCAGATCGCCAACAAGGTCGCCCCGGCGATCGCGGCCGGCTGCACCGTCGTGCTGAAGCCGAGCGAGGTCGTCCCGCTCAACGCGTTCGTGCTGGCCGAGGTGTGCGAGGCGGTCGGGTTGCCCGCCGGGGTGTTCAACCTCGTGACCGGGACCGGCCCGGTCGTGGGCGAGGCGATCGTGGCGCACCCGCAGACCGACATGGTCAGCTTCACGGGCTCCACGCGCGCAGGTCGCCGGGTGTCCGAGCTCGCGGCGCAGGAGGTCAAGCCCGTCTCGCTCGAGCTGGGCGGCAAGTCGCCGAACGTGATCCTCGACGACGCCGACCTGGAGCAGGCCGTGGTCGACGGCGTGGCCAAGTGCTTCCTCAACTCGGGTCAGACCTGCAGCGCGCTGACGCGCATGCTCGTGCCGCGCGACAAGCTCGAGCAGGCCGAGCGGATCGCCGCCGCGGTGGCCGACGAGGCGTTCACGCCGGGCGACCCGTTCGCCGACGGCAGCGCGCTCGGGCCGATCGTGTCCGAGGCGCAGCGCGAGCGGGTGCGCGGCTACATCGAGAAGGGGCAGGCCGAGGGGGCGAAGCTCGTGACGGGCGGCACCGAGCCGCCGGAGGGCCTCGACACCGGGTACTTCGTGCGGCCGACGGTGTTCTCCGAGGTCACCCCCCAGATGACGATCGCCCAGGAGGAGATCTTCGGCCCGGTGCTGGCGATCATGCCCTACGACGGCGAGGAGGACGCGGTCCGGATCGCCAACGACTCGATCTACGGGCTGGCCGGCGGGGTCTGGTCGGGAGACGAGGAGCGGGCTCGCCGAGTGGCCGCGCGCATCCGCACGGGCCAGGTCGAGATCAACGGCGGCGCCTTCAACCCGATGGCCCCGTTCGGCGGCTACAAGCAGTCCGGCCACGGGCGCGAGCTGGGGCGCTACGGGCTGGAGGAGTTCCTGGTGGCGAAGTCGCTGCAGTTGTAGATCTCCCTAGCCTCGACGAGTTGCACGTTTGCCGCCTGTTTCGCGGTCGACGTGCGGCTCGTCGCTGTTGGGCAGCGCAGCCGTAGGCCGCGGGTCGTCCATTCCCAATAGAGCGCCTATACTCGACCCCACAACTTCAGCCGTACGCCGTCCCCGGACCGGGGCCGGCGCCTGAAGGTGGGCCTCACGGTCCACCTTTTTTACGAGTAAGACCGGACATGCAGACGACCCCACTTCAGAGCGACATCGAGCAGCGACTCGCCTCCGCGGAGCCGGAGGTCGAGGTGCTTGCCTGTGAGCAGGTGGGGAAGGACACGCTGCGGCTGTTCATCGATCACCCCGGCGGCGTGGACCTCGCGCTCTGCGAGCGCGTGACGGAGCATCTGCGCGACCTGCTGATGGACCACGGGCTCGAGGTCTCCTCGCCCGGTCCTCAGCGGCCGCTCACCAAGCCGGATCACTTCCGGCGCTTCATCGGCCGCCGGGCGCGCCTGCGCCTGCGCGAGCCGCGCGACGGTCACAAGAGCTACACGGGGGAGCTCGTCGGCGCGTCCGACGAGGAAGTGACCGTCGCCGCGGAGGACGGGGTGGTCGCGATCCCGTACGCCGAGATCAACCGCAGCCACTTGGTGGAGGGAGAGGGATGACCAAGGAGATCGTGGAGGCCGTCGGCGTCCTGGAGCGCGAGAAGGGGATCTCCGCCGACCGTCTGATGGCGGCGCTGGAGGATGCCCTGCTCTCGGCCTACAAGAAGACGCCCGGGGCGGCCAAGTACGCGCGCGTGGAGGTCGACCGCTCGAGCGGCGACTTCCGCGTCTACGAGCTGATCCTGCCGCCCGACCTCGAGGAGCAGCTGCTCGACGAGGTCGAGGAGGAGGCGGGCGAGCCGACCGTCGACCCGGAGACCGGGGAGCTCGTCTACCCCGAGCCGCCGGAGATCGACCAGGAGCGGCTGATGCAGTACCGCGACCAGATCGAGGAGCGCGACGTCACGCCGGAGGACTTCGGCCGCATCGCCGCGCAGACCGCCAAGCAGGTGATCCTGCAGCGGATCCGCGAGGCCGAGCGGGACATGATGTTCACCGAGTACCAGGACCGCGTCGGCGAGCTGATCACGGGCATCGTCCAGCAGTCCGACTCGCGCTACACGCTCGTGCAGCTGCGCGAGCGGGTCGAGGCGCTGCTGCCGCGCGGCGAGCAGGTGCACGGCGAGCGCTACGACCACGGCGCGCGCATCAAGGCGATCATCACCGACGTCTCGAACCAGGCGAAGGGCCCGTCGATCATCGTGTCGCGGCGCTCGCCCGAGCTGATCCGCTCGCTGTTCGAGCTCGAGGTGCCGGAGATCGCCGACGGGCTCGTAGAGATCCAGAACGTCGCGCGCGAGCCCGGCTACCGGTCGAAGATCGCGGTCGTATCGCACGCGTCGGGCGTGGACCCGGTCGGCGCCTGCGTAGGCCCGCGCGGGTCGCGCGTGCGCATGGTCGTGTCCGAGCTGCGCGGCGAGAAGATCGACATCATCCCCTTCAACGAGGAGCCGGCCCGCTTCGTGGCCAAGGCCCTCTCGCCCGCGCGCGTGCGCGAGGTGCTCGTCGACGACGAGGCCAAGCAGGCGACTGTGATCGTGCCCGACGACCAGCTCTCGCTGGCGATCGGCAAGGACGGCCTCAACGCGCGGCTCGCCGCGCGGCTGACGGGCTGGCGCGTCGACATCCGCTCGGAGACCGAGTTCGCCGAGGAGGAGGCCGAGATGGGCTACGCCGAGGAGGAGGTGGCCGGCCGCTGCGCCGCGATCCTCGCCAACGGCAAGCGCTGCCCGAACGCGTCGCTGCCCGGCTCGCGCTACTGCGGCCTGCCGGCCCACCAGGCGCTCGTCGACCAGGAGACCGACTACGTCGTGCCGCCCGAGGAGGGCGAGGAGCCGGCCGAGGAGCCGGAGGGCGACGAGCTCGCGGCCGAGGAGGCCGCTCCCGACGAGGAGATCGGCCGCCGACGAGGAGGCCGCCTGCCGACGAGGAGGCCGCTCCCGGCGACGAGCTCTCAGAGGAGGAACTGGTCGAGGACGCCGACGCGCTCGAGGTCGAGGCGGAGGTGGAGGACCAGCCGGCCGCGCAGGAGATCCTCGACGAGGAGGACGCGGCCGAGGTCGACCCGCCCAGCGAGGCGCCGGAGCCGGTCCCGGAGACCGCCGCCGAGGCCAAGCTGGAGGAAGGGGAGTCGTAGATCCGCTGCGTCGCTGCATCGGCTGCCGGCGCTCGCTCGCCAAAGGCGAGCTGCTGCGGCTGGTGCGCGGGGCGGATGGCGTGGTCCGGGTGGATCGCGCCGGCCAAGCGGAGGGGCGGGGCGCCTACGTGTGCGACCGCCCGGAGTGCGCCGGCGAGGTCGCGGCGGGTAGGACTCTGGCACGCGCGTTTCGCGCGCCGGTAACAGTGCAACAGGAGACCATAGACTTAATTCAGGAATGGCAAAGAAGCGCGTCCACGAGATAGCTAAAGAGCGCGGGATCACCAGCAAGGAAGCGCTGGAGGTCCTGCGCAACGCCGGCCTCGAAGTGAAGGTCGCAGCCTCCAGCGTCGAGGAGGAGGACGCCGCGCGCGCGTTTGGCAACGGCGCGAGCGCGGCGCCGGCCAAGGACGCGCCCGCCAAGCCGGCCAAGGCGAAGGCGAAGCGCGACGGCAAGGCCGCGGACGCGAAGGCCGAGGGCAAGACGGACGCGAAGGCCGAAGGGAAGGCGGACGCGAAGGCCGAGGGCAAGGCCGGCGCGAAGGCCAAGTCCGCCTCCAAGTCCGACGGGGCCCGCCGCTCCGGCCCGCCCCAGCCGCGTCCCGACATCCGTCCCCCCGAGGGCGAGCCCGTGCGCCGCGCCGGCCCAGAGGGCCGCGGCCCGCGCATCCTCCAGGACGCACCCCCGCCGCAGGAGCGCGACCAGGCGCCCCGGCAGGGCGATCGCGCCCCGCGCCAGGGCCGATCCGACGGCCCCCGCTCCGACGGCGGCGGTGGCGGTCCGGCCCAGGGCGGCCGCGGCGGCCCGCGTCCCGCTCGCGGCGGCCGCGGCGAGGCAGGCGACGGTGGTGGCGGCGGCCGGCGCCGCCGCGTCGTGATCGACTCGCAGGCCGCCCGGCGCGACCGGACCCCGCCGCCCCCGCAGTCCGGCCCGCCCCGCCGTGGGCGTGGCCGCAGGCGCCGCCCGCAGTGGGTCGAGCCCGATCTCGAGGCGGAGGCGCAGGCCAAGCTCGAGGCGGAGCAGCGCGAGGACCCGGCCGTCCAGGTCCGCTCCGGCTCCACCGTCAAGGAGGTCGCCGAGTCGCTCCAGCTGGGCGCCCCCGAGGTCATCAAGAAGCTGATGGAGCTGGGCGAGATGGCCACGCTCACGCAGACCCTCTCCGACGAGGCGATCACGGTGCTGGCCGAGTCCTTCGACAAGAAGGTCGACATGGTCGGCGCGACCGAGGATCCCGAGGCCGAGCCCGCCTACGAGGACACCGACGACGAGCTGATCGATCGCCCGCCCGTGATCACGATCATGGGCCACGTCGACCACGGCAAGACCTCGCTGCTCGACGCGATCCGCCAGACCGAGGTGGCGGCCGGTGAGGCCGGCGGCATCACCCAGCACATCGGCGCGTACCAGGTCCACCACGACGACCACACGATCACCTTCCTCGACACCCCCGGCCACGAGGCCTTCACGGCCATGCGCGCCCGCGGGGCCAAGGTCACGGACATCGCCGTGATCGTGGTCGCCGCCGACGACGGCGTGATGCCGCAGACCGTCGAGGCGATCGACCACGCCAAGGCCGCCGGCGTGCCGATCATGGTCGCCGTCAACAAGATCGACAAGGAGGGGGCCGACCCCAACCGCGTGCGCGGCGAGCTCGCGCAGCAGAGCCTGACGCCGGCCGACTGGGGCGGCGACACCGAGTTCGTGGACGTGTCGGCCAAGACCAGGCAGAACCTCGACGACCTGCTCGAGACGCTCGTCACGCTGGCCGAGATCCAGGAGCTCAAGGCCAACCCCGACACCGACGCGTCCGGCTTCGTGATCGAGTCGAAGCTCGACCCGGGCCGCGGCGCGGTGGTCACGCTGCTCGTGCACCGCGGCCGGCTCCAGGTCGGCGACGCGCTGGTGGCAGGCGAGCACATGGGCCGCGTCCGCGCGATGAACGACTACCGCGGCCAGCGCGTGGAGGAGGCGACGCCCGGCATGCCGGTCGAGATCCTCGGCTTCGACGGCGTCCCCGCCGCCGGTGAGAACTTCCGCGTCGTCGCGAACGAGCGCGAGGCCCGGCGCGTGGCGAACGAGCGCAGCATCCGCGTCAAGCAGGCCGCGCTGGCTCGCCAGGCGACCCGCCGCGTCTCGCTCGAGGACGTGCTCGCGCGCGCCGAGCGTGGCGAGAAGGAGCTCAACCTGGTCGTCAAGGCGGACGTCGCAGGCTCGCTCGAGGCGCTCGCCGACGAGATCGCGCGGCTGCCGCACGAGCAGGTGACCGTCAACATCATCCGCGACGGCGTCGGCGGGATCTCGGAGTCCGACGTGATGCTCGCCGCGGCCTCCGACGCCGTCGTGATCGGCTTCAACGTGCGCCCGGTCGGCAACGCCGCGCAGGTGGCCGAGCAGGAGGGCGTCGAGATCCGCACCTACTCGGTGATCTACAACATCGTCGAGGAGCTGCGGGCAGCGATGGAGGGCCTGCTCGAGGCCGTCGAGGTCGAGGAGCAGGTCGGCTCCGCCGAGGTGCGCGCGACCTTCAAGGCATCGCGCGTCGGGACGATCGCCGGCTCGTACGTCACCGACGGCCTCGTGCGCCGCGGCGCGCAGTGTCGCCTCGTGCGCGACGGCACCGTCGTCTACGACGGCCGGATCGGATCGCTGCGCCGCTTCAAGGACGACGTCCGCGAGGTGACCACCGGAATGGAGTGCGGCATCGTGCTCGAGAACTACCCCGACGTGAAGGAGGGGGACGTGATCGAGGTCTACGAGAAGAAGCAGGTCGAGCAGACGCTCACCTAGTGGCGTTCGTCTGCGTCCTCGCGATCGAACTGCACTTCCCCGAGGCCGGCAGCCTGAAGGGCAAGCGCCGCGAGCTGGCGTCGGTCAAGGTCCAGCTCCACCGGCGCTTCGGCGCGGCCGTGGCCGAAACGGAGCATCATGACCTGTGGCAGCGCGCGGGCCTGACCGCTGCGCTCGTCGGCCGCGATGCCGGCTTGCTCAAGGATCGGGCCGCCGAGGTCGAACGCTACGTGTGGGGGATGTTTCCCGACGGGGCGAGAGTGGAATGCCAGCTCATATCTACCGAGGACCTCCATTAGAGTGGCTTTAGACCGCATGCGCAGGGTTAACGAGGCGGTCCGTGAAGTCCTCTCGGCCCGGATCGCCGAAGGGCTCAATGACCCGCGCATAGGCTTCGTGACTTTGACTTCAGTAGAGACCAGCCCAGATCTTCGACACGCACGCGTTTACGTCAGCGTGCTCGGCGACGAGGCCGAGCGCTCGGACACGCTGGCCGGTCTCGACTCGGCTCACGGCCTGCTCCAGCAGGCAATCGCCCGCGAGCTGCGAATGAAACGGACACCGACGCTGCAGTTCGTCTTCGACGAGTCGATCGACCGCGGGATGAGGATCAGCGAGCTGCTGGACGACCAATGAGCATCGCCACCGGACATGAAGAGGCGCTCGCCGAGCTGCGCAGCTCGGAGAAGCTGCTGCTGACGACGCACGAGAACCCGGACGGGGACGCCCTGGGCTCTCTGCTGGCGATGCACTGGATCCTCGAGCAGCTCGGCAAGGACTCGGTGATGTTCATGTCGCCGGACGAGTTCCCGCTGCCGTGGGAGTACCGCCACTGGACCTTCGAGCGGCTGGCCGGCACGCCGCCGCCCGACGTCGCAGAGCGCACGATCGTCTTCCTCGACTGCGGGAACATCGACCGCATGCCGGTCGACTTCCTCCAGGCCGATGGCCTGCACATCCTCAACATCGACCACCACCACGACAACACGCGCTTCGGGACGGTCAACCTGGTCGACCCGCACGCGTCGTGCACGGCCGAGATCGTCTGGCACCTGGCCAAGGAGCTGGGCGCCGACATCACCCCGCGCATCGCCGACGCGCTGTACACGGGGCTCGTCACGGACACCGGCAAGTTCATGTACGAGAACACCACGCCGGAGGCCCACCGGATGGCGGTCGAGCTGATCGAGGCCGGCGTCGAGCCGCACCACGTCTACCGCCGGCTCTACGAGGACCTGCCCTTCCGCCGTCTCCAGCTGCTGCAGCGCGCGCTCTCGACGGTCGAGCGCCACGACGACGGCGTGATCACGATCTCCCATCTCGTCAAGGACGACTACGAGCAGACGGGCGCGCAGGAGACCGACTCCGAGGGCGTCGTCGACCACATGCGGGCGGTCGAGGGGACCGCCGTGGCGGTGCTCGTGCGGGAGCTGCTCTCCGACGACCGCGACGGGAAGCGCAAGGTGAGCCTGCGCGCCACCGACGGGCGCGTCGACGTGTCCCGGATCGCGCGCGAGTTCGGCGGCGGGGGGCACCCGCAGGCGGCCGGCTTCACCACCGCGCTGCCATACGGAGAGCTCGTCGAGAAGCTGCGCCAGCACGTGCGCGACCAGCTCTGACCGGCGTCCTGCTCCAAGCCAAGCCTGGCGGGGTGACGTCGCACGACGTCGTCGCCGAGGTGCGCCGCTCGCTCCCGCGCGGGACGAAGGTGGGGCACGCCGGCACGCTCGACCCGTTCGCCACCGGGCTGCTGCTGGTGCTGGTGGGCCGCGCGACGCGCGCCCAGCGATTCCTGATGGGCCTGCCCAAGACCTACCGCGCGGTGGCGCGGCTCGGCTGGACCTCGGACACCGGCGACCGCGACGGCGCGCTCGAGCACACGGGCCGGCTGCCGGAGCGGCTCGAGATCGGTGTGGGCGAGCAGCTCCAGCGCCCGCCCGCCTACTCGGCCGTGAAGGTCGGCGGCGAGCGGGCCTACGCGCGCGCCCGGCGAGGGGAGGCGGTGGAGACGCAGCCGCGCCCCGTGACCGTCTACCGCGCCGAGCTGCTCTCCCACGCGGGTGACCGCGCCGAGTTCGAGATCGAGTGCTCGGCGGGCACCTACGTGCGGACGCTGATCTCCGACCTCGGCGACGCCTACTGCGAGCAGCTCGAGCGCACGGCGATCGGGCCCTTCCGGATCGAGGACGCCGGCCGCGAGCTGCCGCTGGAGGAGGCGCTCGGCTTCCTCGAGCCGCGCGAGTTGAGCGAGCCCGAGGAGCGCGCCGTCCGGCACGGACGGCGCGTGCCGCGGGCGGACGTCGCGGGGCCCGAGCTGAGGCTGATGGCGGGCGGGCGGCTGATAGCGATCGGCGAGGTTCGCGCTGACGAGCTCCAGCCCGTCGTAGTGTTCGACCCGGCATGAAGGTCACGCAGCTCTCCGACGTCGCGCCCGGCTCCGGCCCGCGCGAGGTGGCCATCGGCACCTTCGACGGCGTCCACCTCGGCCACCGCGAGGTGATCCGCGGCGCGGACACGGTGCTGACCTTCGACCCTCACCCGCTGGCCGTGATTCACCCCGAGGCGACGCCCAAGCTGATCGCGCCCTTCCCCGTCAAGCGCGACCTGCTCGCCTCGCTGGGCGTCGGGGAGATGGTCGTGATCCCGTTCGACCAGGGCTTCTCGGCGCAGACCGCCGAGGACTTCGTGGGCGACGTCCTGATCGACGGCCTGGGCGCGACCAAGGTCTCCGTCGGCGAGAACTTCCGCTTCGGCAAGGGAGCGCAGGGCACCGCGGACTTCCTGCGCTCGCACGACGAGTTCGAGACGCGCGTGGTGCCGCTCGTGGAGGTGGCGGGGGAGACCGTCTCCTCCAGCCACATCCGCGGGCTGATCGCCGCCGGCGACGTCGGGCAGGCTGCCGAGTTCCTGGGCGAGCCGTTCCTGTTCGAGGGCGAGGTCGTGACCGGCGACCGGCGCGGGCGCACGCTCGGGATGCCGACCGCCAACCTCGTCCCCGACGACGCGTTCGTGTGCCCGGGCCACGGCGTCTATGCCGCCACCGCAAGCGGCTACCCGACGGCCGTCAACGTCGGCGTGCGGCCCACCTTCGACACGGGCCGGGGGCTGCTCGTCGAGGCTCATCTGATCGGCTTCGACGGCGACCTGTACGGGCAGCAGCTGCGAATCGCCTTCCTCGAGCGCATGCGCGGCGAGAAGCGCTTCGACTCCGTCGACGAGCTGGTCGAGCAGATGCAGCGCGACGTCGCGGAGGCGCAGGAGATAGTCGGGCGGCTGCTACGGTTTCCGGCTCGATGACGCTGACGGCGGACAGGAAGCGCGAGATCGTGGCCGAGTACGGCCGCGGCAATGCGGACACCGGCTCCACCGAGGTCCAGGTCGCGCTGCTCACGGCTCGCATCAACGAGCTGACCGAGCACCTGCGCGAGCACCGCAAGGACCATCACTCGCGTCGCGGGCTGCTGATGCTGGTCGGCAAGCGCCGCCGGCTGCTCAAGTACCTGCAGGCAAGCGACATCGACCGCTACCGGGCGCTGATCGGCCAGCTCGGCCTGCGCAGGTGATCGAGCCCGGTACGCAGGCCCCGGACTTCACGCTTCTCGACACTGACGGGAAGCAGGTGTCGCTCGCCGAGTTCCGCGGCCGCACGGTCGTGCTGGTCTTCTACCCGGCCGACTTCAGCCCCACCTGCACCGACCAGCTGAGCGTCTACCAGGAGGTCCTCGGCGAGCTCGACAGCCGCGACGTGCAGCTGCTCGGCATCTCGGTCGACGGCGCGTTCTGCCACAGGGCATTCCGCGACCACCTCAACCTGACGATCCCGCTGCTGGCCGACTTCCACCCGAAGGGCGAGGTCGCGAAGGCCTACGGCGTCTGGTCCGAGGAGTACGGCGTCTCCGGGCGCGCGCTGGTGATGGTCGGCCCCGACGGCAGCGTGGACTGGTCGTACATGTCACCGCCGCTCGAGGTGCCGGGGGCGAACCTGATCTTTGACGCGCTGGAGCAGCGCACCGCCGCCTGAGCCCGGCCCGGACGACCACGTCCGCGGAGACGGGCCCGTCGTCATCGAGTACGCCGACCTCGAGTGCCCGTACTGCGCACGGGCTCATCTGATCCTCAAGGGCCTGCCGGTGCGGCGGGTGTTCAGGCACTTCCCGGTTGCGTCGAAGCATCCGCGGGCGCGCGCGCTCGCAGCCGCCGCTGAGGCGGCCGGCCGCCAGGGACGCTTCTGGGACATGCACGACTCGCTGCTCGAGGACCAGGGGCACCTCGACGACCCGCACCTGTGGCGCCGGGTCCGGGAGCTCGGGCTCGACCTCGAGCGCTTCGAGGAGGACCGCCGCTCGGCGGAGCTCAAGGAGCGCATCGAGCGCGACTTCCGCGAGGGCATCAGGGCCGGGGTGACGACGACGCCGACCCAGTTCGCAGGCGGCCGGGCCTACCCGGGGGTGCCCGACGAGGACTTTCAGAAACTGCTGAGTTTCGGAACCGGCCCGTAGGGGCACCCTGGGCGACATAAGGCTGCTAGGTGAGGCGCCAGGCCGTCTTCCGTTGCGGACCCGCTGCTAGCCTTCGGCGGGTTCGCAACGGAACGGACTTTTAAGCCATGCCGCCAACCGGAGGCGGCCAGCCGCGCCGCAAGCTAACGCTTGCGCGGCGGCGGAAAGGAACTTATGACTGATGGAGTGAGCCGCGTCTCTTTGGAGATCGGCGGCACCTCGATCGCATTCGAGACCGGCAAGTACGCGAAGCAGGCGTCCGGCTCGGTGGTAGTGACCGCGGGGGAGACGATGGTTCTCTGCACGGCGACGGCTGGCAATCAGCGCGACGTCGACTTTCTCCCGCTGACGGTCGACGTGGAGGAGCGCATGTACGCCGCGGGCAAGATCCCCGGCAGCTTCTTCCGCCGCGAGGGTCGCGCCGGCGAGAAGGCCACGCTGACCGCGCGCATGATCGACCGCCCGCTGCGCCCGCTCTTCCCGAAGGGCTGGACGCGCGAGACCCAGCTCGTCTCGATCCCCATGTCGGTGGATCACGAGCACCCCTACGACATGCTCGCGATGAACGGCGCCAGCGCCGCGCTGATGGTGTCGGACATCCCCTTCCCGGCGCCCGTGGGCGCCGTGCGCATCGGGCAGGACGCGGAGGGCAACTTCCTCGTCAACCCCGATGAGGAGTGGCTGCTCGAGTCGCCGCTCGACCTCGTGGTCGCCGGCACCGAGGAGGCCATCCTGATGGTCGAGGCGGGCGCCAGCGAGATCACCGAGGCGGAGATCCTCGACGCGCTCGACATCGCCCACCAGGCGATCAAGGACCTCTGCAAGGCCCAGCACGACCTGCGCGAGCAGGCCGGCAAGGAGAAGGTCGAGAGCAACCCGCCGCAGGTCGACGAGTCGATCATGGGCGAGCTCAAGGACCGCTTCGGCTCGGCCCTGGACGAGGCCACCCAGGTGCACGACAAGCTCGAGCGCCAGGACGCGACCAAGGCGGTCGAGGAGCAGGTGCTCGAGGCGCTCGGCGGCGACGCGGAGGCGGATCCGGCGCGTGCCGGGGCCGTCCAGCTCGCCTTCGACAAGCTCGAGAAGGACATCATCCGCAAGCGCATCGCCGTCGACAAGAAGCGCCCCGACGGCCGCGCCGCGGACGAGCTGCGCGACATCTGGATCGAGGTCGGCGTCGCTCCGCGCACGCACGGCTCGGCGATCTTCACGCGCGGCCAGACGCAGGCCTTCTCGGTCGCCGCGCTCGGCACCACGCGTGACGAGATGCGGCTGGACACGCTCGGCCTCCAGGAGACCAAGCACTACTTCCACCACTACAACTTCCCGCCGTTCTCGGTGGGCGAGGCCGGCTTCATGCGCGGCCCGAAGCGCCGCGACATCGGCCACGGCGCGCTCGCGGAGCGGGCGCTCGTGCCGGTCGTGCCGTCGGTGGAGGACTTCCCGTACACGATCCGTGTGGTCTCCGACATCCTCGAGTCGAACGGCTCGTCGTCGATGGCCTCGGTCTGCGGCTCGTCGCTGTCGCTGATGGACGCCGGCGTGCCGATCAAGGCCCCGGTCGCCGGAGTGGCGATGGGCCTGATCAAGGAGGGCGACGACTACATCGTCCTGACCGACATCGCGGGCGTGGAGGACCACCTCGGCGACATGGACTTCAAGGTCGCCGGCACCTCCGACGGCATCACCGCCCTGCAGATGGACATCAAGATCACGGGCGTCACGTTCGACATCCTGCGCGACGCGCTCGCGCAGGCCCAGAACGCGCGCATGACGATCCTCGGCAAGATGACCGAGGCGATCTCCGAGCCGCGCAGCGAGCTGTCGCAGTACGCGCCGCGCATCTCGGCGATCCAGATCGACACCGAGAAGATCGGCGCCGTGATCGGCAAGGGCGGCGAGACGATCCGCGCGCTGTCGGAGGAGTTCGACGCGCAGATCGACATCGACGACGACGGCACGGTGCGCATCTACGCCCAGACGGGCGAGCAGGGCGACGCCCTGGTCGACCGCATCCGCTCGATGACCAAGGAGGTCGAGCTGGGCGACGAGTTCACCGGCAAGGTCGTCAAGACGACCACGTTCGGTGCCTTCGTCGAGCTGGCCAAGGGCACCGACGGGCTGCTGCACATCTCGAACATCAAGCCCGGCGAGCGGGTCAACGCGGTCGAGGACGTGGTCAACCGCGGCGACGAGGTCAAGGTCAAGGTGGTCGAGGTCGACCGCGAGCGCGGCCGCATCGGCCTGCGCCTGGCCGACGACCCGGAGATCGAGGGCAAGAGCCCCGAGGAGCTCCAGTCGATGGGCACGGGCGACAAGGGCCCGCGCGACCGCGGGGACCGCGGCAACGGCCGCGGGCGGCGCCCGCGTGAGCGCGACCGGCGGCCGCGCGAGCGCGAGCGCAGCGAGTAAGTGAGCGCTGAGCCTGCTCGGCTGACCACGCTCGACTCGGGCGTTCGGGTCGTCACCGAGGCGATGCCCTCGGTGCGCTCGATCGCGCTCGGCTTCTGGATCCGGACCGGGTCGCGCGACGAGCCGGGCGAGCAGGCCGGCATCTCTCACTTCCTGGAGCACCTCCTCTTCAAGGGGACGGACCGCTTCAGCTCGCTGGAGATCGACGAGCTGTTCGATGCGATGGGGGCGGAGGTCAACGCCGGGACCGGCAAGGAGACGACCTCCGTCTACTCGCGCTTCCTCGACATGCACCTCGAGCGGGCCTTCGACCTGCTCCAGGACATGGTGCTGCGGCCCGCCTACCCGGACATCGACTCCGAGCGCCAGGTGGTGATCGAGGAGATCGCGATGTACGAGGACGAGCCGTCGGACAAGGTGCACGACGTGCTGGCCGGGGCGATCTTCGGCGACCACCCGCTGGGCAGGCCGGTGATCGGCCGTGCCGACGTGATCTCGTCGGTGCCGGTGCCGCAGATCGCGCAGTGGCACGACGGGCGCTACGTGCCCGACAACATCGTCGTGGCGGGCGCGGGCAACCTCGACCACGACCGGATCGTCGAGCTCGTGGACGCGACGGTCGGGGGCGTGGCGTCGACAGACGGCCTGGAGCCGCCGGCCGGGGAGTCCGCACCCGCGATGCGCTTCCACGCCAAGGAGACCGAGCAGTACCACCTCTGCCTGGGCGGGCGCGGGATCGCGCGCGGCGACGACCGCCGCTTCGCCCTGCGCATCCTCGACACGGTCCTGGGCGGCTCGACCTCGTCGCGGCTGTTCCAGGAGGTGCGCGAGAAGCGCGGCCTGGCCTACTCGGTCTACTCGTACTCGTCGCAGTACATGGACAGCGGCCAGGTGGCGCTCTACGTGGGCACGCGGCCCGACAACGTGCGCGAGGCGATGGACGTGATCGGCACGGAGCTGCGCCGCCTCAACGAGGACGGCGTGACTGCGGCCGAGCTGGACCGCGCCCGCGAGAACGTGAAGGGCCGCACCGTGCTCGCGATGGAGTCGAGCTCGGCCCGCATGAACCGGCTGGGCAGCTCGGTGCTGATGGGCGTGCCGCTGCTGAGCCTCGACGAGATACTGGCGCGGCTCGACGCGATCACGCTCGACGACGTGGCCGCCCTGGCGGGCGAGCTGTGGGTGCCGGACCGCCTGTCGGCTGCCGGGGTGGGGGCGGACGAGGCGACGTTCCGCTCGGCGCTCGAGGCGGTCAGCCCGTCGTTCGCCGCGGCGGCGTGATCAACGTCGCGGTCTCCGGCGCGGCCGGGCGGATGGGCGAGACCGTCTGCCGCGCAGTGGAGGGCGCCGACGACATGGCCCTGGTCGGGCGCGCCGACCCGACGCTGGCCACGGCGCTCGCGGACGTGCTCGGCGACGCCGACGTGGTGGTCGACTTCTCGACTCCCGAGACCGCCCTCGCCAACGCGCGCAGCTGCCTGGAGGCGGGTGTGCACTGCGTGATGGGCACCACCGGCGCCGACTTCTCCTCGCTCGCCGGTGTCGGGGAGGCGAACCTGTTCGTGGCCCCGAACTTCGCGATCGGCGCGGTGCTGATGATGAAGTTCGCCGTCGAGGCGGCGGCGCACATGCCCGAATGCGAGATCGTGGAGCTGCACCACGACCGCAAGGTCGACGCCCCCTCGGGCACGGCCAAGCGCACGGCGCAGCTGATCTCCGAGGCGGGCGGGCACGTGCACGAGCCGATCCACGCGGTGCGCCTGCCCGGCCTGGTGGCCCACCAGGAGGTGCTCTTCGGGGGCCCGGGCCAGACGCTGACGATCCGCCACGACTCGATCGACCGCGAGTCGTTCATGCCCGGGGTGCTGCTGGCCATCAGGAAGGTCGGCTCGCTCGAGCGCTCGCCGACGATTGGGCTCGAAACGCTGCTCTGAAGGCGTCCTGCCGCACTTTGAGCATCAACTAGATGTCGAATGTGCGGCGCGTCGGGCGAGCCGGTAACGCACCGTCCCCAGGCTGACGTAGTCGCCCGGGCGTGCCTCGGTCTCCGCGGTCACCAGGACGCCGTTCAGCCGCGTTCCGTTACGCGAGCCGAGATCCCGCAGCAGCCAGCGCTCGCCGGCCCGCCGCAGCTCCGCGTGTCGACGGGAAACGCTCGGGTCCGAGTCCACGCAGTCGCACTCGATCGAGCGGCCGATCGTGATCGATCCGGCGTCATGCGTCGGGAGGGCGAGGGTGGGGACCCGCCCGGCATCCCAGGCCGACCGGAGGTCGGCGCTCAGCATCGAGAGCCAGCGCACCGCCGCGAGGACGGCGCGCCGGGGCGGCGCGGGCTGGCGCACGTCGGCGATCAGGTCGTCCAGCTCTCCCTGGCTGCGAGCCGTCAGCGCCCGCTCGACGCGCGCGGCGTACGTGTCGCGCGACAGTCGCCCTTGCGTGGAGTGCTCCTGGAGCGCGCGCGCTATTCGCCTACGGTCGGCATCCGAGGCACGCCCGGGCACGGGCGTGGGCGCATCGGCGATCGCCATGCGGCGATTCTACGCCGCGTTCTGCTTGCGCAGCGCCCGCGGGACCACGAAGCGGATGCCGCTGCGCTCGTCGTCGATCGAGCACGTCTTGTTGTCGATCAGCCCCAGCCGCTTGGCGTGGGGAACCAGCGACATCTGGTTGAGGTAGCTGTCGTGCCCGCGCTTGCGGGTGATCACCCAGAGGTACCCGGTGTCGCGCAGACGGGCGCGATAGCGCACCAGGGCCTCCCGGCCCTCGTCCTCCGACTCGACCAGCACGATCGCGCCGTCGAGCTCGCCGGAGCGGACGAGACCGCGGCCGACGGCGTCCTTGACGTCCCTGCGCAGGCCGGATCCCACGTCGCCGGTGACCTCGACGCGGTGCGCGGGCTTGACGCCGAGCTTCTGCACGGCGCTGCGGTGGCTGTAGTCGCGTTCCTCGGTGGCCATGGGGACGACCTGAATTCTGACATTTGCCGAGCCTGTTCTGGACGGTTTGCAGCGCATATCCCGAGAAACCGACGCGCGCGGTACCCTGCTGGCCGAGCAACGCAGGAGGCGACTATGGGCTTCATGGACAAGGCAAAGAAGCTCGCCGAGCAGGCACAGGAGAAGCTCGACGAGGTTCAGCAGAACTTCAACGAGGGCGGCTCGACCCCGGGGCAGGGGGCAGGAGCCCGCTACGACGAGCACGGACGACCGGTCGAGGACGGGCCGCCGGCGGCAGCTGCGCCGCCGCCCGCCGGCGAGCCCGTGGCCCCGACGCCGGAGCCCGAAGCCGAGTCCGCGGATCCCGCCGCGGCGGCTGCCGCTACCGAGCCGACCGCGCAGGAGCCGCCGCCCTCCGAGAGCGGCGACGCCGACTCCAGCCCCCGATCCCTTCAGGCCGCTCCAGCAGTGATCGGCGGCATCCTCACCGCGATGGTGACCCCCTTCGGCGACGACGGGGGTCTCGACGAGGAGCGCACCGGCGCGCTGATCCACCATCTGCTCGACAACGGCTCCGACGGGCTGGTGCTCACCGGCAGCACCGGCGAGGCCGCCACGATGACCGACGAGGAGAAGGTCCGGCTCTGGGAGCTGGGCGTCGCCGAGGCCGGCGACGCGACCGTGATCGCCGGCACCGGCACCTACGACACCCGGCACAGCGTGGAGCTCACCGAGCGCGCCACCGAGGCGGGGGTCGACGCCGTGCTCGTCGTCACGCCCTACTACGTGCGCCCCAACCGCCGGGGGATCGTCGCCCACTACGAGGCGGTCGCGGCCGCGACCGACCGGCCGGTGATCGTCTACAACATCCCCAGCCGCACCGCGACCGACATGCCCAACGACCTGCTCGCCGAGCTCGGCCAGATCGACAACGTCGCGGCGGTCAAGCAGGCCCGCTACGAGGACATGGCGCCGATCGACGGGATCGACCTGCTCGCGGGCAACGACGACGTCCTCGCCAGGACCATGGACCTCGGCGGGACCGGCGGCATCCTGGTCGCCTCCCACCTCGTCGGGCGCGAGATGCGCCGGATCATCGACGAGCCCGAGCACCGCCAGGAGATCGAGGACGGGTTGCGCGACCTCTACGAGGCGCTCTCGGTCACCACCAACCCGATCCCCATCAAGGCCGCGCTCAACATGATCGGCGTCCAGGTCGGCGGGCTGCGCCTGCCCCTGGTCGAGGCCACCGACGAGGAGAAGGCAGTCGTTCGCGAGGCGCTGGAGCGCCACGAGCTGCTCGCCGCGGTGTGACAGCCCCGGGCACGCTTCGGGTCCTTCCGCTGGGCGGGCTCGGTGAGATCGGCAAGAACATGATGGTCGTCGAGTTCGACGACCGGATCGTCGTGGTCGACACCGGGCTGATGTTCCCGACGCCGGACCAGCTCGGCATCGACCTCGTCCTGCCCGACTTCGCCTACCTGCGCGACCGCGCCGACGACATCGAGGCGATCGTCCTCACGCACGCGCACGAGGATCACGTCGGGGCGCTGCCGTTCGTGCTGCGCGAGCTGGGCCGCACGCCCCCGATCTACGGAGGGCCGCTCACCGCGGCGATGGTCCGCTCGAAGCTGGACGAGCACCGCCTGCGGGACGTCTCGGTCGAGGACGTCCTGGCGAGCCAGACGTTCGACGTCGGCCCGTTCTCGGTGGAGATGGTGAAGATGGCCCACTCGATCCCGGACTCGTTCGCCGTGGCGCTCACCTGTGAGCTGGGCACCATGCTCGTCACCGGCGACTACAAGTTCGACCAGACGCCCGTCGACGGCGTGCCCGCCGACGTCGCCCGGCTCGCCGAGCTCGGCCGCGACGGCCTGCTGCTGCTCTGCGGAGACTCGACCAACGCCGACCGGGCCGGGGTGTCGCTGTCGGAGTCGAGCGTCGGGCCGAAGCTGGAGGAGGTGTTCGCTCGCTGCAACGGGCGGATCGTGGTCACCTGCTTCGCGTCCAACATCCACCGCGTGCAGCAGGTGGTCGACGCCGCCGCCGTGGTCGGGCGCAGGGTCTCGCTGGTCGGGCGGTCGATGCGCAAGAACGTGAACATCGGGCGCATGCTCGGCCACATCGACGTGCCCGAGGGCATGCTGGTCGGGCCGAAGGAGATCGAGGACTTCCCCGACCACAAGCTGGTCGTGATCTCGACCGGCAGCCAGGGCGAGCCGCTGTCGGCGCTCCGCCGCATGGCGCACGGCGACCACCCGCAGGTCGAGCTGCACGACGGCGACACCGTGATCTTCTCCGCGACGCCGATCCCCGGCAACGAGCGGGCCGTCAACGAGACGATCAACCGCATCTACCGGCTCGGCGCCGACGTGATCACCGCCGCCGACGTGCCGGTGCACGCCTCGGGGCACGGCTACCAGGAGGAGCTCAAGCTGATGCTCAACCTGACCAAGCCCGAGTACGTGCTGCCCGTGCACGGCGACCACCGCCGCCTGCGCCTGCATTCGCAGCTGGCGGAGGCGGTCGGCATCCCGCCCAAGTCGATCTTCCGCGGCGAGAACGGCCTGCCGCTCGAGATCGACTCGTCGGGCGCGCGCTTCGGCGGGCGCGAGCAGGCGGGCATGATCTTCGTGGACGGCGTCGACGTGGGGGACATCGAGGACGTGGCCCTGCGCGACCGCCGCATGCTGTCCGCGGACGGCATCTTCATCGTGGTCGCGACGGTCTCGGAGCAGGACGGCCGCTCGGTCGCGCCGCCCGAGATCATCTTCCGCGGCGTGCCGTTCGTCGACGAGGCCGACGGCTTCGTCGAGGAGCTGCGCTCGGCGGTCGACCAGTCGCTGTCGCGCTCGGCGAAGGAGGAGATCCGCGAGATCGACCTGCTGCAGGACCACCTGCACGACGACGTGGCCGAGTTCGTCTACGAGCGGCTGCGCCGCCGGCCGATGGTCCTGCCGGTCGTCGTCGAGGTCTGACCGCAGCTACTCCAGCACGACGTGGCCGCTGACGGTGCACGAGTCGGCCGCGACCGACGTCGCCTGGAGGCCGAACGTCCCGCTCAGCGCAGCGGTGCCGGACGAGGCGAAGACCGGGACGCTGTCCGCCGCCGGTGTGCCGCCCGCGCCTGCGGGCAGCTCGGCGATCACGGCGGGCGCGCCTCCGGCGGTCATCGTCGGCACGGGAGTGCTGCCGGCCGCGGCGCCGGCCTGAGTCGACTGGATGCGCAGCTGCGCCGCGGTGTCGCCGCCGGTGGTCTGCACGCAGGCCGCGGTCAGGGTCAGGGGCCCGTGGCTCACGAGCGCGACCGGGGTCGAGCCCTCCGTGAGCACCCGCGGCGCGAACGTCCTCACCGAGGCGACCGTGGCGGCGCTGTCCGCGCTCGTGGCGCTCGGCACCTTGCCGAGGCTCGCCTCGGCGATGTCCGCGCCGGTGAGCGTGTTGAACGCCACGTCGCGGCCCTGGATCGAGGAGTTGCGGACGTCGAAGCCGCGCACCTCGTTGTTGCGGATGTCCTGGGTGCGCAGGGTGTTGTTGCGCACGTCACCGCTCCTGAGCGTGTTGTTGCGGATCTCGCGGGTGTCGATCGAGCCGGTCGCGACCGCGTACGAGACGCCGCCCAGCGACACGAACAGGGCGATGCAGGCGATCACGAGTGCAGGCGAGGGACGCCACTTCACGGGGGTGTGCTCCTTCAGACGGGTGCGAGACTTGACAGCCCGAAACACGGTAGCCCCGCGATCGGAGCGCACCGAGGCCGGCGGGCCGACCGGCAGCGTGACCACGAAGCGGGCGCCGCCGCCGGGGGCGTCGAGCAGCTCGACGCGGCCCCCGTGGGCGTCGGCGACGGCCTTCACGATCGCCAGGCCGAGCCCGCTGCCGCCGGCTCGCGCGGTGTCTCCGCTGCCGCGGGCGAAGCGCTCGAACACGCGGTCGCGCAGCCCCGCGGGCACGCCGGGGCCGCGGTCTGCGACCTCCAGCACGGCCGCGTCGCCCTCGCGCCGCACCGAGACGGTGACGGGCGTGCCGGGAGCGGTGTGGATCAGCGCGTTCTCGACCAGGTTGCCGGCCAGCCGGTGCAGGTCGTCGCCGACCCCCGTGATCGTGACGGGCCCCTGGACGTCGAGCGAGAGCGGGTGGTCGGAGGCGAGCACAGCGGCCTCCTGGGCGGCCTCGCGCGCGACCGCCGCCAGGTCGAGCGGCGCCTGCGGCGCCTCGCGCCCGGCGTCGGCGCGCGCCAGCAGCAGCAGGTCTCCGACCAGTCGGCGCATGCGCTTGGACGAGCGCAGCGCCGACTCGGCCATCTCGCGCTGCTCGCCCGACAGCTCGGCCTCGAGCAGCTCGAGGTTGGCGAGGATGCTCGTCAGCGGCGTGCGCAGCTCGTGGGAGGCGTCCGCGACGAAGTCGCGCTGGCGGTCGAGCGTCGCCTCGGTCTCCTCGCGCGCGGCGCCCAGCTCGCGCAGCATCGCCTCGAAGGTGTTGGCGAGGTCCGACACCTCGTCGTTCGCGCGCGGCTTGGGCAGGGTGATGTCGGGGTCGCGCGTGCGCGCCACCTCGCGGGCGGCGCGCGTGAGCCCGGCGATCGGCCGCATCGCGCGCTCCGCCACGTACAGGCCGGCGAAGAAGGCGAGCAGCGTGCCGCCGAGCACGCCGAACGCCAGGAACAGCCGGACCCGGTTGATCGTGTGGTTGACGGTCGCCTTCGGCTTGGCGTACTGGATGAAGGCGACCGCCTGCGCCACGGGCTCGGCGGCGGGTGGGCCGAACACGTCGCCGGGGCTGGTCGCGCGCGGGATCACCAACGCGCGCGAGACGACTCGATAGTCGCCGAGGTTGCTCAGGCCCTCGGTGCCCGGCTCGGCCAGGTAGCCGAGCCCGCCGGGCGGATACTCGACGTGGCCGCGCACCAGGATGCGCACCTGGGCGCCGCCGACCGCGGCGCCGATCAGCGGCTCCTCCGAGATCTTCACCTCGCCGTCGTCGACGCGCGGGTGCAGGTCGTCGGCGAGGTCCGCCACGCTCGCGCGCAGGTCGTCGTCGAAGCCGGCCCGGATGCGCTGCTCGGCGACCGCGCCGATCACGGCGGCGAACACGCACAGGATCCCGAAGGTCAGCGCGGCCGTGACGACGGCCAGCTTGAAGCGGACCGGCAGGCGGGTCCTCACGGCTCCCTCACCACGTAGCCCGCGCCGCGCACCGTGTGCAGGACGCGCTCCTCGCCGTCGGCCTCGAGCTTGCGGCGCAGGTTGGAGATGAACACGTCGACCGTGTTGGTCTCCGCGAACGGGTGGTAGCCCCAGACCTCGTCGAGCAGGGCCTGGCGCGACACGACGATGCGCGCGTTGCGCATCAGGTGCTCGAGCAGCTCGAACTCGCGCGCGGTCAGCTCGACGACCCGGTCGGCTCGGGTGACCTCGCGCGTGTCCGGGTTGAGGCGCAGGTCGCCGACCACCAGGTAGGCGCTGCCGCGCGGCGGCCGGCGCCGCAGCAGTGCCCGCAGCCGGGCCAGCAGCTCGTCGCGCTCGAACGGCTTGACCAGGTAGTCGTCGGCGCCCGAGTCGAGCCCCTCGACGCGCGACTCGAGCGCGTCGCGGGCGGTCAGGATCAGGATCGGCACGTCGCCGTCGTCGCGCAGCCGCCGGCAGACGTCCACGCCGTCCAAGCAGGGGCAGCCCGAGGTCGAGCACGACCGCGTCGGGCTCGAACACGCCCGCCTCGTCGATGGCGCTCTCGCCGTCGCCCGCGACGCGGACGTCGTAGCCCTCCTTGTCGAGGGAGCGGCGCAGTACGCCGGCGATGTCCGTGTCGTCCTCTACGACGAGCACCCGGGGGCGTCCCGACATGCACCCCATGGTAGGGAGAACCCCTGCGCACCCGGCCGAGCCGGGCGCTTGGGCCAGGCAGGGGTAGACGCCCAGGGCGTCGAATTTCACGCTGATGGCAAGCCGTCGTCGTAAGCGCCGCCGATCCCGCACTTCCTGGCCTCCGGTCGAGCTCCCGCAGCTCGACCAGCGCCAGTGGGACGTCGTCGGCCTCGCGCTGGTCGCGTTCGCGGCCTTCTTCGCCTGCGTCTTCTACTTCGACTGGGCCGGGGGCGAGGTCGGCGAGGCGATGGCCGACGGCATCCTCTACCTGTTCGGCGGGGCGGGCTACCTCGCGCCGATCGCGCTGTTCGCCGCGGGCGCGGGCATCGTCATCCGCCCGATGCTGCCCGCCGTCCACCCGTTCAAGACCGGCGCGCTCTGCCTGGTGGCGGCGCTCACGCTCGGGCTCGCGGCAGGATCGCTCGGGCTCGGCCCCGGCGACACGCCGCGCGACGGCTTCTTCGACGCCGCCTACCTGCGCGAGCACGGCGGCCTGGTCGGCGAGTCCCTGTTCTGGAGCTCGGCCAAGTTCTTCTCGGAGGCGGGCTCGCACATCCTGTTCGTCTTCCTCGCGCTCGCGGGCGTCCTGCTGATCACGGGCGCCTCGGTCGCCGGCGTCGTGCAGGCGACCCGCGACGCCGCCACGACCACCAGCGAGCGCGTGCGCCGCACCACCCGCACGACGCCGGCGGTCCAGACCGCCCCGCTTCCCGGCGACCCGATCCCGGGAGTGGTCGAGCCCCCCGAGCCCGAGGACCAGGAGCCGGTGGTGCGCGCGACCCACGTCGAGGCGCCCGCGCTCGACGCCTCGGAGCGCTACCCGGACATGTACGACGAGGACGAGCCCGCCGAGCCGGAGCAGGTCTGGGAAGAGGAGGAGCCCGAGCCGGCGGCCGAGCTCGAGGAGGAGGGTGAGCCCGAGCCCGAGGTCGAGCCCGAGCAGGAGCAGCTCACGCCGATGGGCAACCGGCGCTCGGCCGTCACCGAGGCGGACGACATCGACTACCGGATGCCCAAGCCGTCGTTCCTGAAGCGCTCCAACGGCCCCCAGAAGGTGGACACCAAGGGCATCGAGCGGATCGGCGCCCAGCTCACCGAGGCGCTCAGCCACTTCAACGTCGAGGGCCGAGTGATCGGCACCGTGACCGGGCCGCACGTGACCCGCTACGAGCTGCGCCTGGCGCCCGGCATCAAGATGTCGAAGGTCGCCCAGCTCAAGGACGACATCGCCTACGCGCTGGCGGCCGAGCAGGTGCGCATCCTCGCGCCGATCCCGGGCAAGCAGGCGGTCGGCGTGGAGGTCCCCAACCGCGTGCGCAAGATGGTGCACCTCGGCGACGTCTTCCAGGAGGCGCCCAAGGGCTGGTCGCCGCTGTCGGTCTGGCTCGGCAAGGACATCGCGGGCAAGGCGATCGGCACCGACCTCGCCAAGCAGCCGCACATCCTGATCGCGGGTACGACGGGCTCCGGTAAGTCGGGCTGCGTCAACGCGATGCTGTCCTCGCTGCTGCTGCGCGCGGACCCGAACGAGGTGCGGCTGGTGCTGGTCGACCCCAAGCGCGTGGAGCTGAACCACTACGAGGGCATCCCGCACCTGCTCACGCCGGTCGTCACCTCCCCGCGCCTGGCCGCCAACGTGCTCGGCAACCTGATCAAGGAGATGGAGGAGCGCTACGGGGTGATGAGCCAGGCCAAGACGCGCAGCCTGGTCGAGCTCAACCGCGTGCGCGTGCGCCAGGGCGAGCGCCCGCTGCCGTACATCCTGTGCGTGATCGACGAGCTCGCCGACCTGATGATGGTCGCCCCTGCCGACGTGGAGGACTCGATCATCCGCCTCGCCCAGAAGTCGCGGGCGGTGGGGATCCACCTCGTGCTCGCCACGCAGCGGCCCAGCGCGGACGTGATCACCGGCATGATCAAGGCGAACGTGCCGGCGCGGATCGCCTTCGCGGTCTCCTCGCAGACCGACTCGCGCGTGATCCTCGACCAGAACGGCGCCGAGTCCCTGCTCGGGCCAGGGCGACATGCTGTTCCGGCCGTCCGGAGAGTCGCGCTCGGCGCGCATCCAGGGCGCGTTCATCGCCGAGGAGGAGATCGAGAAGCTGACCGAGCACTGGCGCCGCCAGGGCGAGCCGGAGCTGCACGAGGAGCTGCTGGAGGCGGTCGAGACCGAGGGCGAGGGCGACGGCCCCGAGGGCGACTTCGACCCCGACCAGGACGATCTGCTCGCCGACGCGATCTCCACCGTGATCCAGATGGGGACGGCCTCCACCTCCATGCTCCAGCGGCGGCTGCGCGTCGGCTACACGCGCGCCGGGCGGCTGATCGACATGATGGAGCGGCGCGGCGTGATCTCGGGCTACGAGGGCTCCAAGGCGCGTCAGGTGCTGATCACCGAGGCCGACCTGCCGCGCGTGCTGGAGCAGCTGGCTGAACCGGCCGTTGCGTCACCCGCCGACGAGTAGCGCTTCGCGACAGAATGCCGTGCCAGTGCCCACCATCGGGGACACCCTCCGCGAGGCGCGGATGCGCCAGCACCTGGACATCGCGGACGTCGAGTCGAGGACCAAGATCCGCGCCAAGTACCTGCGCGCGCTCGAGAACGAGGAGTTCGGGATGCTGCCCGGGCCCACGTTCGTCAAGACCTTCCTGCGCACCTACGCCGAGGCGCTCGGCCTCGACCCCCAGGCGCTCGTGGAGGAGTACCGGGCGGCCTACGAGTCGCGCGAGGAGATCGAGCACCTGCAGCCGCTGGGCCCGTCCGCCATGGCGAGGGAGCGCCGCCGGGCGGGCCGGCCGGCGCCGCGCGGCCCATGGCTGGCGATCGGCGTAGCGCTGGTGGCGCTCGTCGGGGCGCTGCTGGTGATCGGGCTGGTCGGCGGCGACGACGAGGGCGGCGGCGGGACGCCCGAGCGGGCCGGCACCGAGACGCAGACCGAGACCCAGCCGCAGCAGAAGACCGAGCAGCAGAAGCCGCCGCCGGCGCGCAACGTGGTGCTGCGCGTGGTGCCGAACAACGAGGTCTACGTGTGCGTGGACACCGGTCCCGGCACCGACATCACCTTCAACGGCATCATCTCCGAGCCGCAGACCTTCCGCGGCCGCAAGCTGCGCCTGAACCTCGGCAAGACCGACGTCCGGCTCACCAAGAACGGCAAGCCGGTGCAGCTGGAGCCGGGTCCGGATCCGGTCGGCTTCGTGTTCGGCCCGCGCTACACCAAGCCGCTGCCGCTCGGCGAGCGCCCCTGCGCCTGATGGCAGCCCGCGCGGGGATCGTCGTGACCGGCACCGAGGTGCTGACCGGGCGGGTGCGCGACCGCAACGGCCCATGGCTGTCGGATCGCCTGCTCGAGCTGGGCGTGGAGCTGGCGCACATCACGATCTGCGGCGACCGGCCCGAGGACATGACCGCCCAGCTGCGCTTCATGGCGCAGCAGGGCGTGGACCTGGTGATCACCAGCGGCGGGCTGGGCCCGACCGCGGACGACAAGACGATCGAGATGGTCGCGCACTTCACCGGCCGCCCGCTGGCGCTCGACGAGGACCTCGAGGAGCGCATCGCGGACATCCTGCGGCCGCTGATGAAGCGCTTCCCCGACCTGGACTTCGACGCGGTGCGGGCCGCCAACCGCAAGCAGGCGATGATCCCGGAGGGCGCGCACGTGATCTACCCGGCGGGCACGGCGCCGGGCCTGGTGGTACCCGGCAAGCCGGCGATCGTCGTGCTCCCTGGACCCCCGCGCGAGCTGCACGCGATGTGGCCGCAGGCGGTGGAGACCGGGTTCTTCCAGGAGGCGATCGGCGGGCGGACGGAGTACCGCCAGCAGACGCTGCGGCTGTTCGGCATCCCGGAGTCGGAGATCGCCGAGACGCTGCGCGTCGCCGAGGGCTCCGTCGACGGGTTCTCGGAGCTCGAGATCACGACCTGCCTGCGGCGCGCCGAGGTCGAGGTGGTGACGCGCTGGGAGCCGCCGGCGCAGGCGGCCTGGGACGCGGTGCGCGAGCTGATCGCCGAGCGCCACGAGCGGTCCCTGTTCTCGGTGGACGGCTCGACCATCGACGACCAGGTCGCCGAGCTGCTGTCGGGCCGCTGGGCCGCCCTCGCCGAGTCGTGCACCGGGGGCCTGCTGGCCGCGCGCCTGACCGAGCGTCCCGGGTCGTCGGAGTACGTCGCAGGCGGCGTCGTGAGCTACTCGAACGAGGCCAAGTCCGAGCTGCTCGGCGTGGACCCGGCGCTGATCGAGCGCCACGGGGCGGTCTCGCTCGAGGTGGCGGAGGCGATGGCGGACGGCGCCCTGGCGCGCTTCGAGGCCGACACGGCCGTGTCGATCACGGGCGTGGCGGGGCCCGAGCGGCGGAACCGAGGCGAAGCCGGTCGGGTACGTCTGCTGGGCGGTGAAGCTCGCCGACGGGCGCAAGCTCGTGCGCGACGTGCGCCTGCCGGGCGACCGCGCCGAGGTGCGCGACCGCTCGACGACGGTCGCGCTGCACCTGCTGCGGCGCGTGCTGAGAGGGGAGGGCTTCGACCTCTGAGCGGCCCCCGCGCGCGCATGTTCCTCGCGCTCGACCTGCCCGCCGACGCGCGCTCGGCGCTGGCGGCCTGGCGCGACGGCCTGGTGGCGGGGCGCGACGACCTGCGGCCGGTGCGCCCGGAGGCGCTGCACGTGACGCTCGTGTTCCTCGGCTGGCAGGACGAGGCGGCGGCGGAGGCGATCGGGCAGGCCGCCTTCGAGGCAGCCGGCGAGCTCGACGCGCCGCTCCTGCGCGCCGACGGCGTGCGGCCGCTGCCGCCGCGCGACCCGCGCCTGTTCGCGCTCGACCTCGACGACGAGCAGGACCGCGCGTCGGCGGTGCAGGCCGCGGCGTCGGACGCGCTCTGTGCCGGCGGCTGGTACCGCCCGGAGAAGCGCCCCTTCTGGCCGCACGTGACGCTCGCGCGCGTGAAGCGCGGCCGGCGGCGCGTGCCCGGGCTGGCGGACGCGCCCGCGGCGCCCGGGCAGGCCTTCGCCGCGCCGGAGCTGACGCTCTACCGCTCGACGCTGCGGCCCCAGGGCGCGCTCTACGAGCCGCTCGCGCAGGCGAGGCTGCGGTGAGCAGGCTGCACAGGTCCGCCGAGGTCGGCTTCGCGCGCTCGCCGGGCGCCTACGAGCGGGGCCGGCCGGAGTATCCGGCCGGAGGCGGTCCGCCACTTCGTGGAGCTGCTCCCCGCCGGTGCCTCCGTGCTCGACCTCGCGGCGGGCACCGGCAAGCTGACCCGGCCGCTGGCCGCCGCCGGGCTGCAGGTGACGGCGGTCGAGCCGGTGGCCGAGATGCGGGCGGCGCTGCCGCCGGGCGTGCCGGCGCTCGACGGCACGGCCGAGGCGATCCCGCTCGGTGACGCCGCGGTCGACGCCGTCACGGTCGCGCAGGCGTTCCACTGGTTCGACGGCGAGGCCGCGCTGGCCGAGATCGCCCGCGTGCTGCGCCCGGGCGGCGTGCTGGCGCTGTTCTGGAACCGCCGCGTCGAGGCGGACGAGGTCAACCGCGCGATCGAGGCGCTCGTCGGCCCCTACCGCGGCGACGCCCCGGCCCACCGCACCGACGCCTGGCGGGCGGCGTTCGAGCACACCACCTGCTTCGAGCCGCTCGAGGAGCGGATCTTCGCCAACGAGCAGGAGCTCGACGCGGACGGCCTGGAGGCGCGGGTCGGCTCGATCAGCTTCATCTCGGCGCTGGACGCGGGCGAGCGGGCCTCGGTGCTGGAGCGGGCGCGGGCGCTGGCCCGCGGCGGGAAGGTCAGGGTGCCGTATCGGGCGGAGGTGCAGACGTGGCGGCGGGGCGTCAGCTCGATGACCGGGATCTGCCGGTGCGCGGCGCGCGTGCGGTACTCGGTCCAGCCCGGGTAGATCTCGATCCCGCGCGCGTACTCGCGCTCGCGCTCCTCGCCCTGCAGCTCGCGCGCCGTCGACCTCGCGCGTGGCCCCCTCGAACTCGATCGTGGCGCGCGGGTTGGCGCGCAGGTTGTAGTACCAGGCCGGATTGCGCTGCTGGCCGTAGTTCGAGGCGATGACCACCATGCGCTCGCCGTCCGGTAGCCCGACCAGCGGCAGCGTGTGGCGCCGGCCCGTCTTGGCGCCCGTCGTCGTGAGCATCACGATGGGCAGGCCGCCCACCCAGGAGACGAACGTGGCTCGCCCTCGCGTCAGCCTGTAGACGAGGCGATCGAGGTGGTGGAGCGTCCGCGCGTAGAGCCACGAGACCGGCGGCCAGGCCGCGGTGACGCGCACCATCCGCTGCAGGAGATTGGCTTGCCGGAAGCCGTACACGTCCGCTGCCATACAACCACAACGGGGGGCGAACGTCTGTCCGATCGCGCTCCTAGCTTGTACATCTCACAGAGCTTTCGAGAGGACGGACATGGCGGACATGGACAAGGAGCAGCAGAAGGCCGCTCAGGCGCGCGAGTCCGCGCTGAAGAACGCGCTCGGCCAGATCGAGCGTCAGTTCGGGCAGGGCTCGATCATGAAGATGGGGGAGGAGGGCGCCCAGGTGCGGGTCGATGCCGTCCCCACCGGCGCCCTTTCGCTCGACCTCGCCCTCGGAGTGGGGGGCCTCCCGCGCGGCCGCATCGTCGAGGTGTTCGGGCCCGAGTCGTCGGGCAAGACCACGCTGGTCTACCACGTGCTCGCCAACGCCCAGCGGATGGGCGGCATCTGCGCGTTCATCGACGCCGAGCACGCCATGGACCCGGCCTACGCGAAGCGGATCGGGGTCGACGTCGACGAGCTGCTCGTGTCCCAGCCCGATCACGGCGAGCAGGCGCTCGAGATCGCCGACATGCTGATCCGGTCGGGCGCGGTGGACATCGTGGCGATCGACTCGGTCGCGGCGCTCACGCCGAAGGTCGAGCTGGAGGGGGCGATGGGCGACCAGTCGGTCGGCCTGCAGGCCCGGATGATGTCGCAGGCGATGCGCAAGCTGGCCGGGAACCTCAACCGCGCCAACACGCTCTGCCTGCTGACCAACCAGATCCGCGAGAAGGTGGGCGTGATGTTCGGCTCGCCGGAGACGCAGCCCGGCGGCCGCGCGCTCAAGTTCTACGCCTCCCAGCGCCTCGACATCCGCCGCATCGAGACCCTCAAGGAGGGCACCGAGGCGGTCGGCAACCGGGTGCGCGTGAAGGTCGTCAAGAACAAGGTCGCGGCGCCCTTCAGGCAGGCCGAGTTCGACATCGAGTACGGGGTCGGCATCTCGAGCCAGGGCTGCATCCTGGACCTGGGCATCGAGCACTCGATCGTCCAGAAGTCGGGCTCGTTCTTCTCCTACGGGGACGAGCGGATGGGCCAGGGCCGCAACAACGTGAAGGGGTACCTGCGCGAGCACCCCGAGATCACCCAGGAGATCGAGCGGAAGATCTACGAGGCGGTCGGCGCCGAGCCCGCGGTGGCCCCGCTGGCGGCGGTGCCGCCCCCGGAGGACGGCGAGGCGGAAGGGGCCGCGCCAGAGGCGGAGGCCGAGGAGCAAGCGGCCTAGCGGGGCTCGGGCGCATGGTCATGGACGACCACTTCGGCGAGGCGGAGGAGCGCGCGGCCCGCGAGCGCGAGCGGGCGGTTCAGCTCGGCCACCGCGCCGTCGGCCAGCGCGAGCGCACCGTGGCCGAGCTGCGCACCTTCCTCGAGCGCAAGCGCGTCGAGCCAGAGGCGATCGAGCACGCCGTCGCGGAGCTGCGCGAGGCGGGCCTGCTCGACGACGCGCGCTACGCGCAGCGCTTCGCCGAGGACAAGCGCAGCCTCGACCGCTGGGGGTCCGAGCGGATCGCGCGCGAGCTGCGCCGGCGAGGGATCGCGCCCGGCCTGATCGAGGCGGCGATCGCCGACCAGAGCCGCGAGGCCGAACTGGCGACCGCCCTGCTGGTGCTCTCCCAGCGCGCGCCGGCCATCGCCGACGACCGCGAGCGCGACCGCGCCTGGCGGCTGCTGGTCCGGCGCGGGTACGACCCGGAGCTCGCCTACGAGGCCGTGCGGCGCCACGAGCGCGAATCGGGCGGCGAGCGCCACGCCGCCTAGACACCAACCCGGTGCGCGGCTACTCTCATGTGAACGCGGTCGTTCAGGCCGCCCTGGGACGAAATACCAGCAAATCAACTTCTTTTCATGCGGACAATGACCTCACCTGACCGGCTCGGAAGGAGCGTTCGGGAGGGTCCATAGAGCAAGACTCGCGCGCGCCCGACCGGCGCGCGCGCCGCTTCTGGAGGGAGAGCTGGTGTCTCACGGCGCCGAGCGAAGCGCTCGAAACCGATAGGCCGGCGCGCTCTGCGCCGGGACAAAGGGAGACACCGAATGGAGATCGTGTTGGCGGCGCTGGTGGCGGCTGCGGTCGCCGTGTCCGTCGCGCTGCTGATGCAGCGCCCGCGGGCAGCGCAGGCGGCCAACGGGGCGCCGGCCTCGCCGGAGCGCTCGCGAGCCCGCCGGCGCGGCGGGCGACGCGGTCGCCGGGCGCAGCGACGACCTCGAGGACGAGCTGCGGGTGCGCCGCTCGGAGCTCACCCGGCTCGAGGAGCGCCTGCGCGCCAAGGAGGGCTCGATGGACCTCCAGGGCCAGGAGCTCGTCGAGCGCGAGCGCGCGCTCGACGACCGCCAGCGCAACCTCGACCACGCCCGCGAGGCGCTCAAGGAGGCCAAGCGCGACCAGCTGCGCGAGCTGGAGCGGCTGTCGGGCCTGAGCGCCGGCCAGGCCAAGCAGGTCATGCTGCGCGAGCTGGAGGACGACCTGCGGCACGACAGCGCGCGGCTGATCCGCCAGATCGAGGAGGAGACCAAGCGGGACGCCGACCGCCGGGCGCGCAGCATCCTCGCCGCGGTGATGCAGCGGGTGGCGTCGAGCCACGCGGTCGAGACGACGGTGTCGGTCGTGGAGCTCAAGTCCGACGAGCTGAAGGGCCGCATCATCGGGCGCGAGGGACGCAACATCCGGTCGCTCGAGACCCTCACCGGGATCGACTTCATCATCGACGACACGCCCGGGGCGGTGCTGCTGTCCGGCTTCGACGGCGTGCGCCGCGAGATCGCCCGCCAGACGCTGGAGAAGCTGCTCCAGGACGGCCGCATCCACCCGGCCCGGATCGAGGAGGCCTACCACCAGGCCAAGTCGGAGATCGACCAGCGCGTGGTCGAGGTGGGGGAGCAGGCGGTCTTCGAGGCCAACGTGGGCTCGCTCCACCCCGAGCTGGTCAAGCTGCTCGGCAAGCTGCGCTTCCGCACGAGCTACGGGCAGAACGTGCTGGCCCACTCCGTCGAGTGTGCGCGCCTGGCGTCGATGCTCGCCGCCGAGCTGGGCGGCGACCCGCGCGTGGCTGCGCGAGCCGCGCTGCTGCACGACATCGGCAAGGCGGTCTCGCACGAGACCGAGGGCCCGCACGCGCTCGTGGGCGGCGAGCTGGCGCGCCGCCACAAGGAGTCCGAGGCGGTCGCGCACGCGATGGAGGCCCACCACAACGAGGTCGAGCTGCAGACGGTCGAGGCCGTGATCGTCCAGATCGTGGACTCGCTGTCGGGAGCGCGCCCGGGCGCGCGCGGCGAGTCGCTCGAGCACTACGTGAAGCGGCTGCACGAGCTGGAGGGGATCGCGGCGCGCCACAGCCGGCGTCGACAAGGTCTACGCGATGCACGCCGGGCGTGAGATCCGCGTGATCGTGCACCCCGACGAGATCGACGACGACGCCGCGGCCCTGCTCTCGCACGAGATCGCGCGCGAGGTCGAGAAGCAGCTCGACTACCCGGGCCAGATCAAGGTCACGGTGATCCGCGAGAGCCGGGCCACCGACTACGCCCGGTGACGCGCAGACGGCTGCTCTGGCGCGGCGTCGAGGAGTGGCTCGCCGAGGAGTGCGAGCTGACGCTGGAGGGCGACCGCCTGCACGCCGTGGGAGTCCAGCTCGGGGCCGAGCCCGAGCCGTACCGCGCCGACTACGAGCTGACGACCGGGGCGGACTGGGTGACCGAGCGGCTCCTGGTCGGGTGCCGCGGGCGCGAGCTCGACCTGCGCCGGGACCCGGACGGGTCGTGGACCGCCAACGGCGAGCCGCAGCCGCACGTCGCCGGCGCGCTCGACTGCGACCTCGCCTTCTCGCCGCTGACCAACTTCATGCCGGCGCGGCGGCTGGCGGCCGAGTCGGCCGATCACGTCATGGCGTGGGTCTCGCTGCCCGACCTGGCCGTGACCCGCTCCGAGCAGCGCTACGAGCGGATCGGCGACGGCCGGGTGCGCTTCGTCGGCCTCGACGGACGGCTTCACGGCCGAGCTGGAGCTCGACGAGGACGGCCTGGTGGTGCGCTACCCGCGGCTGGCCGAGCGGGTGGTCAGCGGCGCTCGAGCCTGAGCGTGGTGTGGAGGATGTCGTCCTTGAGCATGGACGCCAACGAGCTCGAGTCGGAGTACTTGCGCTCGAGGCCCGGCGCTGGCGTGCGCCACCGAGCCGTCGTCCGGCGAGTGGATCGCCCGCACCGGGAACTGCTCGCCGCCGGCGTGCAGCACGGCGTCGGGGTTGGCCAGCACCTCCTGGTACCAGCGGCCCGTCTCGCCGAGCCAGGAGCGCACGTAGACCTCGCCGTCGTCGACGACGGCCCAGATCGTGGTGCGGTGGACCGTCGCCCCGGGCGAGCGGCTGGTCTCGATCTCGACCTCCCTGGCCGCGTCGATCGACTCGGGCCACGCCATGCGACCCAGGTTACCGGCGGGCTATCCTCGGCCCGGCATGAAGAGCTACCACCTGACCACCTTCGGGTGCCAGATGAACGAGCACGACTCCGAGCGCATGAAGGGCATGCTGGAGTCGCTCGGGTACGCGGAGGCGCCCGAGCGCGACGACGCGGACCTGATCCTGTTCAACACCTGCTCGATCCGCGAGAAGGCCGACAACCGCCTGGTCGGGCACCTGGGCGAGGCGAAGCGGCTCAAGAGCGAGGATCCCGACCGGGTGATCGGGATCGGCGGCTGCTGGTCGCAGTCGATGAAGGACGAGGTGTTCGAGCTGTTCCCGTTCGTCGACGTGGCGTTCGGCCCCGGGCAGGTCCACAAGCTGGCCGAGTTCCTGACGAGCGACAGCCTGACCGCGCAGGGCTACTTCGAGTTCGAGGGCTTCACCGGCCACCTGCCGATGAAGCGCGAGCGCGACTTCCAGGCCTGGGTGCAGATCTCGGTCGGCTGCAACTGCGCGTGCTCGTACTGCATCGTGCCGTCGACGCGCGGCCGCGAGGTCTCGCGCCCGGTCGCGGAGCTCGTCGCCGAGGTCGAGCGGCTGGCCGCCGACGGGGTGCGCGAGGTGACGCTGCTCGGCCAGAACGTGTGCTCCTACGGCCGTGACCTGCCGAAGGGGGCGAAGTCCACCTTCTCCGAGCTTCTGTCCATGATCGACGCAATCGACGGACTGGAGCGCATCCGCTACACGAGCCCCCATCCGAAGGACATACGAGAGGACGTGATCCGCGCTCACGCCGAGCTGCCGAGCGTGTGCGAGCACATCCACCTGCCGCTCCAGTCGGGGTCGTCGCGCGTGCTCAAGGCGATGCGCCGCACCTACAACCGCGAGCGCTACCTGGACCGCGTCGCGATGATCCGCGAGCTGGTGCCGGACTGCGCCCTGACCACCGACATCATCGTCGGCTTCCCGGGCGAGACGGAGGCCGACTTCGAGGAGACGATGGAGGTGGTGGAGCAGGTGCGCTACGACTCCGCGTTCACGTTCATCTTCTCCCCGCGGCGCGAGACGCTGGCGGCCGACCTCGACGGCCAGCTGTCGCACGAGGTCAAGCGGGAGCGGATGGACCGGCTCGTCGCGGCGGTGCAGCGGCACGCGGCCGAGCGGGCGCAGCGGTTCGTGGGCCGCACGATGGAGGTGCTGACGGAGGGCCCGTCACGCACGGACCCGGCCAAGCTGCGCGGACGCATCCGCCACAACAAGACGATCAACTTCACCGGCGTGGCCGCGCCCGGGGAGCTGACCGAGGTCGAGGTCGCCTCGGCCACGAGCACGACGCTGGCGGGCGAGGAGCGCCTGCTGGCGCGGCTCGGGTAGGGGTCGTGCAGGCGGGCGTTCCCGATCAGCGGACCATCCCGAGCGACATCTGGCGCTAGCCGATCGGCGATCCCGTCGCCGCCGGATGTCGTGCGCCGCGCCGCCCGCCGCATGCGCGCGCCGGCGCCGCCCGGGGGTGGGTCGCTTTATGGGTTCATATGACCGCAAAAGGTGACCCACCCTCGGCGCCCCGAGGTCGGGCGCCGGTCGCTCCCGAGCGAACGGCAGCGATAAAGGGGCCGCGCCCATAGGCCGCGACCGAGGGCTGGGCCCCGAAACGCACCATATGCGTGACAACGAGTGCCCACCCCTGCCGCGGCGACTCGTGCGGGCCTTATTGCTGCCGTTCTACCGCCGGCCGCGCCATCCCCGCGGCCGGGTCGGCCCGCAGCCGCCTCAGCCGCCCAGCGCCCGCTGCACGTCTGCCAGCGCCGCCCGGGCCGCGAGCGCGCCCCCGTCGCCGAACCAGAGCGCTGCGTCCACCGGGGTGGAATTGCCGTCGACGCGGCCCCGGGCGCCCGGGTCGCGGGCCAGCAGGACGGTGTCGGCGCGGTCGATCGAGCCGACCCGCCGCACGCCCGCGTCGGCCAGGATCGTCGCCGCGAAGGAGTCGCGCCCGGCGAGGCGCACGCCGTCCGGCGTCAGGCGGGCCACCGCGACCCTCCGCTCGGGCTGCTCGCGGTCCTGCGGATGCGTGTGGCGGATCGCAGCGCGGGTCTGGGCCACCTCGCGGTCGTAGGCGGTCAGCAGGCCCTCGGCGTCGTTGGTGCGGCCGAGCGCCTCCCCGACCAGGCGCAGGTTCAGCTTCCACTGCCCGCCGCCTCCCTCGGTCATGACGGTCGGGGCGATCCGGCTCAGGTCGTCGTAGAGCTTGGCCTGCCTGTCGCCGCTGCCGATGATCAGGTCCGGGTGCACCGCCTCCGCGGCCGACAGGTCGGACGCCGTCAGGGGCCGCATCAGCGGCACGCCGCGGCCAGCGGAGCGCAGGTAGGACGGCAGCCTCGCGCCCGGCACCGCCGCGCGCGCCGGCTGCACGTCGAGGGCGAGCGTGTCGTCGAGCGTGTCGACGGTCAGCGTCAGCGGGTCCTGCGCCTGGCCCGGGACCTTCGTCTCGCCGAGCGCGTGCTGGACCTTCAGCGGCCGCGCCGTCTCCTTGCTCTCGTCGAAGCCCGATTCCTGGCAGCCGAGCACGAGCGTGGCCACGGCCACGAGCAGAATCGAGACGGCGAGGGGGCGGACGCGCACGGCGTGTATTACTAGCGACCGTGCAGGTGGTTGCACTGTTCGGCCCAACCGGAGTGGGGAAGACCGCCGTCGCCCTGGCGCTCGCCCGCCTGCTGCGCGAGCGCGGCGAGGACCCGATCGCGATCTCGGCGGACGCGCTTCAGGTCTACCGCGGCCTCGAGACGCTGACCGGCGCGGCGACCGCGCCCGAGCAGGCCGAGCTCGAGCACCGCCTGCTGTCGTTCGTCGACCCGCGCGAGACCTTCTCGGCGGGCGAGTTCGCCGAGCGCGCGCACGCCGAGATCGACGCGGCGCTCGCGGCCGGCCGGCGCCCCATCGTCGTCGGCGGCACCGGCCTCTACCTCCAGGCCGCCCTGACCGACCTGGAGCTGCGCCCGGCGCCCGATCCGGCGGTCCGCGCCGCCGTCGCCGCCCGCCTCGACGAGCTCGGCCCCGAGCGACTCCACGCCGAGCTGGCCGAGCGGGCGCCAGCGACCGCGCGGGCGATCGACCCGCGCGACCGCACCCGCGTCGGCCGGGCCCTGGAGCTGCTCGAGATGGGGGAGGACCCGGCGCCCGGCGGCGCCGACTCGCGCCTCTGGACCGCCGAGCTGCGCCACCCGACGCTGCTCTGCGGCCTCACGATGGAGCGCTCCGCCCTCTACGAGCGGATCGACGCGCGCGTCGACGCGATGATCGCGGCCGGCGCCGCGGACGCAGGTCGCCCGCGTCGAGGCCGCGGGGGCGGGCGCCACGGCGCGCGCCGCGCTCGGCTTCGAGGAGCTGCTCGCCGGCGACCACGAGGCCATGAAGCGCCGCACGCGCAACTACGCCAAGCGCCAGCTCGCCTGGCTGCGCCGCCTCCCGGACGTCCACCCGATCGAGCTGACCGATCGCGAGCTCCCGGCGGCCGCCGCCGAGATCGCCCGTATACTGGCGCCGCCCTGAGGAGAGGAAGACCGTTGACTCGCGCATCCGTCTCGATCGCCGTGCTCGCCGCGTTCGCGGCGCTGGCTCCGTCCGCCTACGCCGTGCGTGACTTCTCGAGCACCGCGCGCAACATCATCCCCTCGGGCCAATGGGGCGCCCTCCCGAACCCGAACGGCTCGCCGACCCCCGACCAGGCCTCCCAGCAGGCGCGCCTCTACGACGGCCTCACGCCGCTGTTCGACAACGTCTCGAACAACGACCTCAACCGCTACTTCAAGTCCGAGAAGCTCGGGACGAAGGGCCAGGGGCCGCTCAAGCGCGAGCCGGTCCCGCGCAGGGGCGTCCGCATCATCCGCGACGGCTTCAACGTCCCGCACATCTACGGCAAGACGAACGACGACGTCACCTGGGGCGCCGGCTGGGCGCTCGCGCACGACCGCGAGCTGCTGCTCGAGCAGGCGCGCTACAACGCGCGCGTGGCGGTGGTCGACGCGCCCGGCCTCACCGCCATCGACCTGATCGTCGGCCTCAAGACCTTCCAGCCGAGCGCGCAGACCGAGCGCGAGGTGCAGAAGGAGGTCGACAAGCTCAAGCGCTACGGCAAGCCCGCCCACCGCCTGCTGCACGACATCGACCTGTTCGTGAAGGGGATCAACGCCTACTACCGCAAGACCAAGGCCGGCCACAAGCCCTGGACGCGGCGCGACGTGATCGCCCTCAACGCCGTCAAGAGCGAGCTGTTCGGCGAGGGCGGCGGCGCCGAGGTCCAGGCCTCGCAGCTGCTCGACGGGCTGCAGGGCTCGCTCGGCGCCACCCGCGGGCTGTCGGTCTGGAACGACCTGCGCCAGCGCCAGGACCCCGAGACGCCCGTCTCGATCCCCGGCGACTTCCCCTACGCGCCGCTCCCCAAGAGCCGCACCGGCAACCGGATCGTCGACAACGGCTCCTTCCAGCCGGTGCCCACGCCCGACGCCGACGCCGCCCGGGCCGCCAGCGCGATCAGGCCCCACGCCAGCAACGTGCTGATGGTCGCCGGCAAGCGGTCGCGCTCCGGCCATCCGCTGTTCGTCGGCGGGCCGCAGATCGGCTACTTCTACCCGGGCCTGACGCTCGAGATGGACCTCCACGGCCCGGGCTGGACCGCGCGCGGTGCGACCTCGGCGCCGTTCCCCGGCTACATCCTGATCGGCCGCCGCGAGGACTTCGTCTGGACGCTCACCTCGGCGGGCGCCGACATCGTCGACAACTACGTCGAGACGCTCTGCGACGGCAGCGACACGAAGTACCTCTACAAGGGCAAGTGCCGCTCGATGACGCCGTTCAACGCGGGCAGCATCGCCGGCCAGGCGGTCACCTTCAACCGCACCGTGCACGGGCCCGTGACCGGCTACGCGACCGTCGACGGCACGCGCGTCGCGATCGCGCGCAAGCGCTCCAGCTACCTGCTCGACGGCGTGGACCTGCTGCTCTTCCAGCGGCTCACGCGCGGCAAGATCCGCAACGCGCGCGACTTCATCAAGGCCGCCGCGATCTCGCCGCAGACGTTCAACACGTTCTACGCCGACAGCGACGAGGTCGCCCAGATCACGACGGGCCGCCTGCCGCTGCGCGCCAAGGGCGTCGACCCCGGCCTGCCCACCGACGGCCGCGGCAACTACGAGTGGAAGGGCTGGCTGCCCGCCAAGGCCCACCCGCACGCGATCAAGCGCGGCGGCGTGCTCAACAACTGGAACAACAAGCCCGCGCGCGGGTTCCCCGCCGCGGACGACCAGTGGTCGTACGGCTCGATCCAGCGCGTCGACCTGCTCAACCGCAACACGAACAAGGTCAAGCGGCACACGCTCGCGACCCTGACGGGCGCGATGAACGCCGCGGCCACGCAGGACGTCCGCGCGATCACCTTCGTGCCGATCCTGTCGGCGGTGCTGCGCGGCGGTCCCGCGCCGAGCCCGCGCGCGACGCGCATGCTGGAGCTGCTCGAGGCCTGGCGCGCCAAGGGCGGCAGCCGGCTCGACCGCGACCTGGACGGCAAGATCGACGACCCGGGCGCGGCCGTGCTCGACACGGCCTGGGACCGCCTCGCGGACGCCACGCTGGCGCCGGTGCTGGGCCAGTCGCTCGCGAACCAGCTCAACGACACCCTGCACCGCCGCTACGACCTCCCGCCGGACGGCCAGTTCGGCGGCTGGCACATGTACATGAGCAAGGACCTGCGCACGCTGCTGGGCCGGCCGGTGAAGGGCAAGTTCGCCAACCGCTACTGCGGCAACGGCGACCTGGCCGCCTGCCGGGCCTCGCTCTGGGCCGCGCTCGACGCCGCCGGCGCGCAGCTGGCGGCGAGCCAGGGGCCCAACCCGGACGCCTGGCGCGCGGACGCCGCGCGCGAGCGGATCCCGTTCCAGCCGGGGCTGCTCACGTACACGATGCGCTACACGAACCGGCCCAGCGGGATCCAGCAGGTCATCGAGTTCAAGGGCCACCGCTAGCCGCGAGCGGACCCGGGGCGCCGCTAAGGTCCCGCGCCGTGCGCTTCGAGAAGTGGCAGGCGCTGGGCAACGACTACGCGATCGTCGAGGAGCGCGAGCTCCCGTTCGTGCTCACTCCCGAGCGCGTCCGCACCCTGTGCGCGCCGCACACCGGCGTGGGCTCGGACGGGGTCCTGCTGCTGCGCGAGCCCGGCGACGGCGACGTCGTCGCCGAGCTGCGCATCTTCAACCCCGACGGCTCCGAGGCGGAGCTGTCGGGCAACGGCGTGCGCGAGGCGGCGATCTACCTGCGCCGCAACGGCTGGACCGAGCGCGACTCGTTCACCGTGCGCACCGCCGCCGGCGAGATCCGGCCGCGCATCACCGGGCCCGACACCTGCACGATCGACATGGGCCACGCCCGCCTGCACGCGCCGGAGGACTTCCCGAGCGGGGCCGAGGACGGCACCGGCGCGCTCACCGCGGCCGGGCGCGAGCTCGCCTTCCAGTTCGTGCAGGTCGGCAACCCCCAGTGCGCGATCGAGGTCGAGGAGGGACTCGAGGAGCTCGACCTGCAGCGCTACGGGCCGCCGATCGAGCGGCACGAGCTGTTCCCGCGCCGGACCAACGTGTCGTTCTGGCGTCGCACCGGCGCCGGCTCGATCCGGGCGCGCATCTTCGAGCGCGGGGTGGGGGAGACGATGGCGTCCGGCACCGGCGCCACCGGCGCCGCCGTCGCGGCGGTGCTGCGCGGGGTCGAGAGCCCGGTGGCGGTCGCGCTCGACGGCGGTGAGCTGGAGGTCGCCGTCGGGGAGGATCTGCACGTGGACCTGACCGGCTGGGCCAGGGCCGTCTACCGAGGAACTGTCAGCGAGGAATTGATGGCGGAGCTGCATGCAACCCAGTAAGCGCCTCGAGCGCCTGCCCCCGTACCTGTTCGCCGAGCTCGAGCGCAAGGTGCGCGAGAAGAAGGAGGCCGGCGTCGACGTGATCTCGCTCGGCATCGGCGACCCCGACACCCCGACGCCCGCCGCCGGTGATCGACGCGCTCGCCGTCGCGGCTGCCGACCCCGGCACGCACCGCTACCCGGCCAACCGCGGCCGGCCCGAGTTCCGCGACGCCGTGGCGCGCTTCTACGAGCGCCGCTTCGGCGTCTCGCTCGACCCGGAGACCGAGATCATCCCCGCGCTCGGCGCCAAGGAGTGCGTGTTCAACCTCAACCTCGCGTTCCTCGACCCCGAGTCGATCGCGCTCGCGGCCGACCCGGGCTACCCCGTCTACACCGGCGGCCCGCTGCTGGCGGGCGCCGAGGCGGTGCTGATGCCGCTGGTGCCGGAGCTCGGCTTCGCCCCCGACCTCGACGCGATCGGCGGCGACGTCGCCGAGCGGGCGCGGCTGCTCTACCTCAACTATCCGAACAACCCCACCGGCGCGATCCTCCCCGACGGCCTGTTCGAGCGCGCGGTCGAGTTCGGGCGCGAGCACGACGTGCTGATCGTCCACGACGCCTCCTACACCGAGACCACCTTCGACGGCTACGTGGCGCCCTCGTTCCTCGAGACCCCGGGCGCGAAGGAGGTCGGCGTCGAGGTCTTCTCGCTGTCGAAGGGCTGGAACATGACCGGCTGGCGGACCGCCGCGATCGTCGGCAACGCCGACGCGGTCAAGGCCTACTGGCACCTCAAGACCAACATCGACTCGGGCATGTTCGAGGCCGTCCAGCTCGCCGCCGCGGCGGCGCTCGACGCCGGGCCGCCCGAGGAGATGCGCGAGATCTACCAGCGCCGCCGCGACCTCGTCTGCGACGCGCTGCGCGAGATCGGCGTGAACGTGACGGTGCCGAAGGGGACGATCTACGTCTGGGCGCCGGTGCCCGCCGGCCACACCTCGGCCTCGTACTGCGAGCTGGTGCTGGAGGAGTCCGGCGTCGTCGTCTCTCCCGGCAGCGCCTACGGCCCCAACGGCGAGGGCTTCTTCCGGATCTCGCTGACCGTCCCGGACGAGCGCCTGGCCGAGGCCGTCGAGCGCCTGCGCGACAGCCTGGCGGCCGGCTGATGCACTACTGCGGCGTCGTCGCCGCGCGGGCCTCGCTCCAGCTCGCGATGCTCGAGGAGGTGCGCGAGAGCGAGCCGCCGATCCGGCTCAGCGCGCTCTTCTACGAGCCCGGCTCCGCCGCCGACGTGGCGGGCGAGCTGCTCAAGCTCGGGGAGGTCGTCATCGGCGTCGGGGCACCGCTCGGGGGACCGCGCGACGGCAGGCCCGGGCGCGACTGCGACGCCCTGCTGCTGCGCCGCGGCGTGGCGCCCCAGCCGCCCACCCAGGAGACGCGGCAGCTGTCCGACCTGCTGCGCGACCTGCCCACCTTCACGCCCGAGGGCGAGCAGCTGAGCGGGCCGGTCGACGAGGGCGCCTACGGCCGCTTCCCCGTCTTCGAGACGAACGCCGACGGCGTCTTCTCGGCGCTGCAGGGCCGCCGCCTGCCCGCCAAGCGCCACCCGTTCGGCCTCTGGCGGCGGATCGAGGAGCTGGCCGGGGACCACGTGATCGACGACGGCGGCGACCTCTGGCACCGCCGGGTCGAGGAGATCGACGCGATCGTCTGCGCGCTCTGCGCCCACCGCTACGCGGTCGGGCACGCGAGCTGGCTGGGCGACCCCGCCGAGGGCGTCGTGGTGCTCCCGGGCGCGTCGATCCCGGCCGAGTTCTCGCGCCAGGGCGTGATGCCGCCCGTCGAACGGTTGCATCTGTCGCGCGCCTAGACTTGAAGGGGTGGAGAACAGCGTCAACGGACGGCGCGCGCGCCAGCGCGCGTTCTGCATAGCGGCGGCCCCGAACGAGGCCGACCTGACCGAGCTGAAGGAGCTCCTGCGCACGGCCGGGGTGGCGGTCGCGGGCGAGCTGACCCAGCGCCGCCCCGAGCCCGACCCCGACCGCTATTCGGCAAGGGCAAGCTCGCGGAGCTCAAGCAGGCGATCAAGGAGGCCGACGCCAACCTGGTCGCGGTCGACGACGAGCTCAAGCCGCGCCAGGAGCGCAACCTCGAGCAGGCGCTCGACGTGCCCGTGATCGACCGCACGGCGATCATCCTCGACATCTTCGCCGACCACGCGCACACGGCCGAGGGCAAGCTCCAGGTCGAGCTGGCGCAGCTCGAGTACAACCTCGCGCGCATGCGCGGGCTGTGGACGCACCTCGAGCGGCTCGGCGGCGGGATCGCCACGCGAGGCCCCGGCGAGAGCCAGATCGAGACCGACCGCCGGCTGGCGCGCGACCGCATCTCGGCCCTCAAGCGCCGCCTGGACCACACCAAGGCCACGCGCGGCACGATGCGGCGCGAGCGCGAGCGGGCCGGGCTGCCCACGGTCGCCCTGGCCGGCTACACGAACGCGGGCAAGTCGACGCTGCTGAACGCGCTGACCGGCTCCGACGTCGGCGTCCGCGAGCGGCTCTTCCACACGCTCGACCCGACCACGCGCTCGTTCGAGATCGGCGGGCGCAGCTACCTGCTGACCGACACGGTCGGCTTCATCCGCAAGCTGCCCCACCAGCTCGTCGAGGCTTTCTCGGCCACGCTCGAGGAGGCGCTCGGCGCCGACCTGATCGTGCACGTGGCCGACGCCTCCGTCGCCGAGGGCGAGCTGCACGAGATGCTCGACGCGGTCGACGCGGTGCTCGCGGAGACCGGGGCGGGGGACACCCCGCGGCTGCTCGCGCTCAACAAGGTCGACCTCATCGAAGGCGATCGCTCCGGCGCGGACAGGCGCCGCGAGCTGAGCTTCCGCTTCCCGCGCGCCGTCCAGGTGTCCGGCAGCACCGGCGAGGGGCTCGACGACCTGCGCGAAGCGATCGAGGCGCGCTTCCTGGCGACGCTGCGGCCGATGGAGCTGCTGGTGCCCTACGGCGAGGGAGGGACGCTCTCCGAGCTGCACGACCTGGCCGGCGCAGCTGGAGCGCACCGACACGGCCGAGGGGGTGCGCGTGAGCGCGCGGGTCCCGGCCGCGGCCGCCCCGCGCTTCGAGCGCTTCTCGACCAACGGCGGCGCGAGCGAGTGACGCTGCGCTTCCGCCGCCTGAGCGCGGCGGCGCGTCCGCCGGCGCAAGCCCACGACGGCGACGCCGGCTACGACCTGCACGCGGCCGAGGCGGTCACGCTCGAGCCGGGGGCCCGGGCCAGCGTGGGGACGGGCATCGCGCTGGCGATCCCGGGCGGCCAGGCCGGCCTGGTGCTGCCGCGATCGGGGCTGGCGGACTCGGCACGGGGTCTCCGTGGTCAACTCGCCGGGGCTGATCGACTCGGGCTACCGCGGCGAGGTCCGGGTGCTGCTGCTCAACACCGACCGCAGCGAGCCGTTCGCCGTGGAGCCGGGCGACCGGATCGCCCAGCTCGTGATCGTCGCGGTCGAGACGCCCGAGCTCGAGGAGGTCACGGAGCTCGACGAGACCGTGCGCGGGGCCGGCGGCTTCGGCTCGACCGGTCGCTGAGTAGCCGCGCCGCGGCCGGGTAGTGACGGCTCATGGAAGAGCGAGACCGCACAGAGGAGCAGGACGCGCGCGAGGCGGAGGAGCGGCCCGGCGCGGAGCAGTCGGGCAAGGACGACGAGCACTCGCAGGCCCCCGGCGAGACCGGGACCGGCAGCGGCGAGGGCGACCCGGAGCACGGCAAGCCTTATCGGCAGTATGCTAGCTCGCGCTCGGTGGCCTGCAGTACGCCGGCGCGGTTCTTGTGCTTGCGCTCGTAGCTGCGCACGGCCTTGGCGAGTCTCGTCGCCCTCGGAGAGCGCGGCGCGGACCTCGTCCACGCCCAGCTCGTCGTAGCCCGGCCACGGCTCGTCCGCCTGCAGCGAGTCGATGCGGCTCGTGACCGTGGAGCGGTTCTGGTTCTTGCGCTCGTACGCGTTGACCTTGGCCAGATCGATCTGGGAGAGCTCGGCCAGCTTGTCCTGGATCTCGTCGGCGCTGAGCGAGTCGTAGCTCGCGATCGCCAGATCCGACTCGGAGGCACGGCGCCCTTGACCGTGCCCTCGGCTCGCGCGACCCCCGGCACCTTGCGGGCCTGGCGGGCGGTGCGCTTGGCCTGGCCGCGCTCCGGCGGGCGGTGCGCTTGGCCGTTCGCGACGTCGCGCACCGCGTCGGCGGCGCCGGTCTCGGTCACGTCGTAGGAACCGTCACCGTCGAACTCCGCCCGGGCCACGGCGTCGGTCAGCGCGGATCTCCCTCAGCAGCCGGTCGAGCATCTTCTGCTCGTCGCCGAGATCGACTTGGCCAGGCGCTCGGTCTTGGCGTCGCCCGCCGTGCGGCGAGCCGCGCCAGCGCGGTGTAGGTGGCGATCTCCAGCGCCTCGGCGGCGCAAGAGTCCTTGGCGTTCTTGAGCACCTTCTCCTCGCCACCGCTGCCGCGGACCAGGTCGAGCGGGTCTTGGTCAGCGCCAGGCCTGTCCGATCACGGTCTCGACGGCGCCCAGCCGGCCTGCAGCGGGTTGCTGCCCTGGCCCAGCTCGCCCAGGCGGCGCTCGAGGCGCTCGGCGTGCCCGCGCGTCTCGTCGAGGTGGGTCTCCAACCCCTCGCGGTACGGCCCCCGGGGGTCATCGCGATCTGGGCCTGCAGCTGTCGGGCCAGGGCCAGCTCCGAGCCGTGGCCTCATTCAGGTACTGCACGATCTTCTGCTGTTGCTGCTTCTCAAGAGTTAGCACCTATCGTTGTCTGTGAAGGGCTGTAGAGGACCGGAGATCAGGTGAGCAGGATGTCAGCGTGATCGAGAGGATCAGGAGAGGTCACCAAGCAGCCGGGCAGACCGACTGCCCCCGTTCGCCCAGCCGCTTGGTGAACCGGAGCATCGCTAGCGGTGATCCGCCGTGTGGCGCCGTCGCGGGCACTCCCCGTTGCTGCCTGCGGTGGGGTCGCGGCCGGACTTCGCGAGTCGCGGCTGACAGTGGCGGCCGAGGATGGGAGTACAGCCACACCTGTCGCGCGAGATGCGGGCCGCCTTCGGCGGACTCGATCGAGTGCCGCGATCAGATCGCGACTAGAGGCCACCATGCCGCAGGCCAATTGGTGCATTGGTCCGATTTGTCGGCTAGGCTCGCGTTCCCTTGCAACCGCTTGCCGTGGAGCGCACATCGCAGGATGGCGTCGAGACGCTCGTTGTCGAGGGCGAGGTCGACATCGCGACCGCTTCGCGCCTGCTCAGCGTGCTCAATTCCTCGGTCGCCGAGGCGATCAAGGCAGTGGTCGTGGATCTCAGCCACGTCGGCTTCATGGACTCGACCGGGCTGGCCCTCCTGATCAACGCCAACCGGCGTCTGTCGGTGCGCAGAAAGGGCTTTGCAGTCGTATGTCCACCCGGTCCGCTGTGGCGCGTCTTCGAGATCACGGACATGGTCGACACCCTGCACGTCTGCCCTGACCGGAAAGCGCCGCGCGCGCGTCCGCTACCTGCCTGAACGCACTCAATTTTCGGCGCTTAGCTGCCGATAACTGACGCATGAGTGAGAGTCCTGCCGCCCCCTCCGGCGCGTTTCCCGTGTCTGGACTCAGGCCGCCTACACAGCGAACGGGCGCGAAGCGCCGAATCGGCGACGTAATCGTCCAGCTTGGCTTTGCAGAGCGAGAGCTGGTGGAGGAGGCGGTCGAGAAGGGCCGCGCCACCGGCGTGCCGCTCGGCCAGTCCCTGATCGACGCCGGAATCGTCGACTCGAATCAGCTCGCCCAGGCGCTCGCCGAGCGCAACGGGCTCGACTACGTCGACCTGAACGCGTTCGAGGTCGACCAGGGCGCCGCCAACCTGATCGACGCCTCCAAGGCGCGCCGCTACCAGACGATCCCGATCTCCTTCCTCGGCGAGCAGACGGTGCTGGTCGCCACGGCCGACCCGGCCAACGTGCTGGCGCTCGACGACATCGCGATGGCGACCGGCTACGAGGTGCGCCGCGCCGTCGCCTCGCCGGAGGACATCGACGCCCTGATCGGCCAGCTGTCGCGCCTCGGCGACGCGGTCGAGGAGCTCGAGGACGACCCCGAGAGCGCCGCCGAGGTGATCGAGCTGCGCGACCAGGCCGACGAGGCCCCGGTCGTCAAGCTCGTGCACTCGGTGATCGCGGACGCCGTGCGCCGCGGCGCCTCCGACATCCACTTCGAGCCGCGCGCCAGCGACATGCGCGTGCGCTACCGCGTCGACGGCGTCGTGATGGACACCACGACCGTGCCCCGCCAGCTGGTGGCCGGCCTGATCTCGCGGGTGAAGATCATGGCCAACCTCGACATCGCCGAGCGGCGCGTCCCGCAGGACGGCCGCATCGGGCTGTCGGTCGACGGCCGCCACGTGGACCTGCGCGTCGCCACCCTGCCCGTGGTGCGCGGCGAGTCGATCGTGATGCGCATCCTCGACAAGGAAGCGGTCGTGATGGACCTCGACGTGCTCGGCATGTCCGACCACGACCGCAAGCGCTTCAACGACGCGCTGCACGCCACCCACGGCGCCATCCTCGTCACCGGCCCGACCGGGTCGGGCAAGACGACGACGCTGTATGCGGGCCTGACCACGGTCAACACGCCGGAGAAGACGATCATCACGGTCGAGGACCCGGTCGAGTACGAGCTCGACCGGCGTCAAGCAGGTGCAGGTCAACCCGAAGACCGGCCTCACGTTCTCCGCCGGACTGCGCTCGATGGTCCGCGCCGACCCCGACGTGATCATGGTCGGCGAGGTGCGCGACAAGGACACCGCGCTGATCGCGATCGAGTCGGCGCTGACCGGACACCTCGTGCTCACGACCCTCCACACCAACGACGCGCCGCTGGCGGCCGCGCGCCTGGTCGAGATGGGCATCGAGCCGTACCTGGTCGCCTCGGGCGTCGCGTGCGTCGTCGCGCAGCGGCTGGTGCGCCGCCTGTGCGACTGCAAGGCCTCGGTGGAGCTCTCCAAGGAGCTGCTCGCCGACCAGGGGTTCGACGTCGACGAGGGCTTCTCCGGCTTCGAGCCGGTCGGCTGCGTGCGCTGCAACCACACCGGCTACCGCGGCCGGCTGGGCATCTACGAGGTCATGCCGATCACCGACGGGCTGCGCAAGCTGATCCTGGAGAAGGCGTCCGCCGACGACATGCGCGACCACGCCCGGTCAGAGAGCATGCGCACGCTGCGCGAGGACGGTGTCGCGAAGATGCGCGACGGCGTGACCTCGGTGGCAGAGGTGCTGCGCGTGGCCGGCTCGTCCGCCTGACGGCAGCCGGCCTCAGTTCAGCCGGGCCCGGATCCGCTCGAGCCTGCGGGTGGCCACCCGCTTCCCGTTCTCGTCGAACGGGAGGCACAGCCGCAGCTCCGCGGCGCGCAGCGCCAGGTCGATCCGGCCCTGGGACAGCCAGCGCGGCTCGAGCTCGTCGAGCACCAGACCGGCCGTCTCGTGGGCGCAGCGCCAGGTGAGCGGCGGCGACAGAGCGTCCGCCGTCGACGACCTTGCCGCTCTCCACCTCGAGCAGGAGCGGAGCCGGCAGGTCGGTGTGGCCGACGAAGTGGTCGCACGCCGTTGCTCACGATCCCGGCCGAGATGCCACGCCGACGCGCGACCTCCACGGTCACGATCGCCGGGCGTCAGTGGATGCGGCGTCCTCGCGATCGAGCACCGTGTGCGAGCAACAGGCCTTCGGTGCCGACGTCGTCCGGCGCTTCGCCACTGGCAGCACCGACCCGGCGAGCGACTTGAGCTCGGCGAGCGGGTGCGAGCTCACTCGGTTGCGGCAGGTGCGGGCGAGCGCTCTCGAGGTCGGTGTCGACCGCCATCGCGTCGAGGTCCTCGAACGAGCAGCGCGAGCGAGAGCACCAGCTCCGCGTGCGGCGGGCAGCCCGTGGTGGCGTGCAGGGCGAAGGGGAGGGGCGCGAACATCGAGCCTCACGCGGCTGTAGAACTCGACGATCGAGCTGCTCCTCGACCGGAGCCTGGATCTCGTCGCGAGCCGGCTCGCGCAGCACCCTCCCGACGAGCGCGTCGGTGTCGGCCAGCAGCCAGGGGGCGACGCGATCGGTCAGCTCGGTGGCCAGCTCCGCGGCCGGCCGCACCGGGCTGCTCGACGCGGATCGCGACCACGTCTCCCGGCGTCCAGGCGGCGTGACGGGATGTCGCAGCGGCGGCCGTTGACCTCGACGTGGCCGTGCACCACGAACTGGCGCGCCTGGCGCGCGTCGCCGCGAAGCCGAGTCGGGTCAGGACGTTGTCGAGGCGCAGCTCGAGCAGCTGCAGCAGCCGCTCGCCCGTGCGGCGCGCCGGTGTCGCGCTGCGCCTCGTGCACGTAGCGGCGAAACTGGCGCTCGCGTACCCCGTAGTAGCGCTTCACGGCCTGCTTGGCCGCGAGCTGCAGCCCGTACGTCGAGTGGCGCCGGCGCGGTGCTCTGGCCTGCTGGCCGGGCGGCTGCGCGCGCCGCTCCAGACCGCTCTTGCGCCCCATGCGGCGCTCGCCCTTGAGCTCGAGCTCGACCCCCGCACGGCGCGACAGGCGCTCGGTGGGCCCCGTGTACCTACCCATGCGTGACCTCCATTAGGCGTCCCTAATTAGGGCACCCTAACAGGCAGCGCGCCTCCAGGGGGTCCGGGCGCGAGCCCCCGGCGCGCGCGGCTGGGCCGAGGCGTGCGCGCCGTCCTCCAGCGTCTGGTCGGGGAGAGGCTCCAGCTCGATACCGAGCGCCAGCTCGATCAGCCGGTCGGCGAGCCAGATGTTCTTGGGCAGCAGCGGGCCGTGCAGGTAGGTGCCGATCACGTTGCGCCGGTGGACGCCCTCGAAGCCGTCGCGGCCGTTGTTGCCGTGGCCCGCCAGCACCCGGCCGAGCGGCCGCTCGTCCGCGCCGAGGTAGGTGCGCCCGCCGTGGTTCTCGAAGCCGGCCAGCACGCGCGGGCCGCTGCCGAGATCCGCCTCGATGGCGCAGTTGCCGATCAGGCGCGGACCGGCCTCGCGCACGGTGCGCAGGTCGACCAGGCCGACTCCCGGGAGCTCCTCGTCGCCGAGCTGATAGGAGCCGCCGAGCAGCTGGTAGCCGCCGCAGACGGCCAGCACGACCGCGTCGCGATCGGCCGCGGCGTGGAGCGCGTCGCGCTTGGTGGCGGCCATGTCGTGCGCGACGGCGACCTGGTCGCGGTCCTGGCCGCCGCCAATGTAGAAGAGGTCGTGGGCGTCGGGGTCGAGCGGCTCGCCGAGGCTCGCCGCGGCGTGCTCGAAGCCGATGCCGCGCCACTCGCAGCGGGCGCGCAGGATCGCGATGTTGCCGCGATCCGCGTAGATGTTCATCAGCTCGGGGTAGAGCGAGCAGACCCTCAGCGCCGGCATACGACCACCATGCTGCCAATGTAGGCGTCGGTGGCCGCGACCTCGTGGCGCTCGACGGTGCGCAGGCCGTGGGCCGCGGCCTCGCGCTCGAGCTGGTCCGGCGTCAGCGAGTCGAGCAGCTGCGTGTGGCGGCGCTCGCTCAGCTCCCCGGAGGGCGAGACGGTCTGGCGCAGCCACTCGACGGCCACGCCGCCGGGCTCTGGCCGGACGTCGAGCGGCAGGCTCGAGTAGATCCAGCTCCCGCGCTGGCCGACGTCGGGCACCGGCGGCGGCGCGTCCTCCGCGGCGACCGCCTCGTCGAGGTCGGCGATGGCGGCCGCGAAGGCCCCGCCGCGCTCGAGGCAGGCCGCGACGCCCGCGAGCAGGCCGGCGCGGCCTTGCTCGCCGCCGAGGATCTGCACGAGCTGCATCGGCGCGAGCACGAGCGCGAAGCTGCCGACGTCGGCGAGCGCCCGGGCGTCGGCCTCGATGCAGCGGACCTCGAGCCCGCGCCGCTGGGCGCGCGCCCGAAGCTCGCCGATCAACTCCGGGTCGGAGTCGAGCGCGGTCACGTCGAAGCCAGCGGCGGCGAGGTCCAGGGCCACGCGGCCGGTGCCCGCGCCGAGGTCCAGCACGGGCCCGGCCTCCTGCCGCGCCAGGCGGCGCCAGAGCGGCAGGTCGACCTCGTAGCCGCCGTTCTCGACGTCGTGCCAGATGACCGCGTCGTTCACTCCGACCACCGCCGGGCGAGGCCGCGCCGCGAGAGCAGGTCGCGCAGGTCGAGCAGGGCCGTGTAGGTCGGCAGGGCGTAGAGCCGGTCGCCCGCCGCCCGCGCGACCGCCGAGTCGAGCGAGCGCTCCAGGTCGCGGTCGACGACGAGCTCCGCGTCGATGCCCGCGTACTTGAGCCGCAGGGCCATCTCCTCCGCCCGCGTGCCGGAGCAGGTGGCCCGGCGGACCCGGCCGGCGAGCACCTCGAAGTCGGCGTCCCAGATCCAGGAGACGTCGCGCCCGTCGGCGATCCGGTCGTTCAGGGCCAGCCAGAGGTCGAGACCGCCGTCCTCGAGCGTGAGCGTGCGCAGCACCTCGTTGGCGCCGGCCGGGTTCTTGACGAGCAGGATCGACATCTCGCGGCCGCCGATGGCGATCGTCTCCACGCGTCCGAAGGCGCCGGCGAAGCCCTCGAGCGCCTCGCCGGCTGTGGCGAGCGGGACGCCCAGCTCCAGCGCGGTCGCGACGGCTCCGACGGCGTTGTAGACGTTGTAGAGGCCGGGGAGGGGGAGACGCAGGTCGAGCGGTCCCTGGGGCGTGCGCAGCGAGACGCGCGACCCGCTCATCCCGTCGAGCGCCACCTTCGTGGCCGCCACCTGCGGCTGCGGGCGCTCGCGCCCGCACGAGGGACAGCGGTAGCGGCCCATGTGGCCCAGGTAGATCGCTTCGTAGACGTAGGCGTGACCGCAGTTGCGGCAGTGCTTGGAGTCGGCGGCGTGCTGCATCCCCGGCAGGGCCTGGGAGTCGTCCTCGACGCCGAAGTAGGTCACCCCCTGGCGGTCGCGGCCGAGGTCGGCGACGAGCGGGTCGTCCGCGTTGAGCACGAAGCGCGCACGGCCGTCCAGGCGGTCCACCAGCTCGGCCCAGCGGTCGGCCAGCAGCTCCAGCTCGCCGTAGCGGTCGAGCTGGTCGCGGAACAGGTTCGAGAGCAGCAGCAGGCGTGGCTGCAGCTGCTCGGCGACCTTCGGCAGCCAGGCCTCGTCCACCTCGAATAGGCCGAGCTGGCCCCGGCCGTGGCCGGCGTCGAGCAGCGCGGTCGCGACGCCCCACGCCATGTTCGAGCCGGCCCGGTTGTGGACGACGGGCCGCCCGGCCGCCTCCAGGCACGCCGCGAGCATCGCCGACGTCGTGGTCTTGCCGTTCGTGGCGGAGACGAGCAGCGACCCGTCGTCGAGCTCGCTCGCCATGCGGCGCAGGCCGTCAGGGGCGAGGCGCAGCAGCAGCCGCCCGGGCGCGGTCGTGCCGCCCGTGCGCCCGAGCCGACGGCTGACCGCCCGCGTGAGCCGGGCGAGCTCGCGTGCGGGCCGGTACATCAGGCCGGGACGACGACGCGCAGGCAGCGCCGCTCCACGCGCACGGTGGCGGGAGTCGCGCCGATCGGGTCGCCGTCGGCGTAGATGACGAACGGGCGATCCGAGCGCACCTCGACCACCTCGCCGCGCAGGAACTCGACGTGCGGCGAGTCCAGGTGCGCGCCCTTGAAGACCTTGGGCAGCTCGCGCAGGAAGGTGAGCTTGGAGGCCTCCTTGGAGATCAGCACGTCCAGCTCGCCGTCGTCGAGCTCGGCGCGGGGCAGGACGAACATCCCGCCGCCGTAGGCCTTCGAGTTGCCGACGGCGACCGAGTAGCCGCTCAGCGAGTGGCGCTCGCCGTCGACGGTCACCTCGAAGGCGGCCGGCTTCCAGGCGGCGAGCGCGCGCAGCGCCGCGTACAGGTAGACCGCGTTGCCCCTGACGACCTTGGCCTCGTTGGCGATCCGGTTGGCGTCCGAGTCGAACCCGAAGCTGGCGATGCCGAGGAAGGCGACGCCGTCGACGTTGGCCACGTCGAGCAGCCGCTCCTGGCCGCTCACGGCGACCTCGGTGGCCTCGGCCGGGTCGCTCGGGATGCCCAGCACGCGCGCGAGGTCGTTGCCGCGCCCGCAGGGGATGATCGCCAGCGCCGCGTCCGAGCCCTTGAGCGCGCTGCCGAGCGGGCGCAGCAGCCCGTCGCCGCTGAGCGCCGCGACGGTCTCGCCCTGGCCGGCCGCGCGGGCGGCCTCCTCGGCGGCGTGCTCGCTGCTGCGCGTCGTGATCGTGCGATGCGGGGCGCCGAGGCGGTCGAGCGTCTCGTGGACGACCGGAAGCGCCTTCAGGGCCTTGCCCCCGGCGGACGCCGGGTTCACGAGAAGCGCGAAGCGGCGGCTCAACTGTCTGCCACTGCCGCCTGGGCGCGCTCCGCGGCGACCTCGCCGCGGGCCTCGCCGCGCAGGTGGGCCTGGTGATCGACCTTCTGGACCCGCGCCTGCGCGAGCAGCTCGTCGCCGATCAGGCGCTCCGCGTGCGGCTCCTCCAGGTCGTCGGGGTCGAGCACGAGCAGCACGTCCTGCTGGACGGTGTGCCACTGCTCGTCGGTGACGCGCTCCGAGGCGACCAGCAGCTGACCGGGCCGGTGCAGCCAGTGCAGCTCGAACAGCCCCAGCCGGTAGGCGAACAGGCGGTCGCCGTCCGAGAAGAGGAAGTTGAGCCCGCTGAACGGGGAGCGCTCGACCGTCGTGCGGATCGCGCGGCGCAGCGAGCCGATCGGGTCGCTCGCGTCGTAGATCGTCATCAGGAAGTTGAAGAAGGCCTCGGAGTCGGTGTCCCCGGACGGCTGCTGGACGCTCGGGTGCTCGAGCAGGCGCGGGTAGCGCAGGATCGTGCCGTTGTGGCCGAACGAGTAGCTGCCGAGGCAGAACGGGTGGGTGTTCTCCGGCGCGAGCCCGCCCATGGTGGCCCGGCGAACGTGCACGTTGAAGATGCGCCCCTTGAGCGAGGTGGCCTCGAGGAAGTCGGGATCGCTGAAGGCCGCCTCGGCGAAGCGCACGCAGCGCGGGTCGAGGCCGTCGGCGCGCTGGTAGACCGCCATTCCCCAACCGGAGTCGTGATCCTCGGATTGGCGGATGAGGGGGTTGTCCGCCTCGATCAGCTCGGAGCGGATCGAGGCCGGCTCCGCCGCTACGCAGCCGAAGACGCGGCACATGACCGCCACACCTTACCGGGGGGCGAACGCTGCGGCGATCGGACTTAACGGACCATGGAAGATGCCGCGCTGGAGCCGCGAAGAATCTGGTGGGCGCGCCCGCGCAAGCTGTGCGCGCTGGAGCGGCCGGGGGGAGGGGGGCGCAACCACCGGGCCGCTCGGCGCGCGGCCGAGATCGCGTGGCTGCGCGGGCGCGGGGTGCGGATGGTGGTGTCCGTGATGCGCTCGCGCCACAACCTGACCGACTACGAGGCGGCCGGGCTCGACTGGCACCACGTGCCGGTGCGCAGGCCGCAGGACGAGCCGGACGCGCTCGAGGAGCTGCTGCCGCTGCTGCGGGCGGAGCTGGCGGCGACGGGGGCGGTGGCGCTGCACGGGGACAGCCACACCGACTTCGTCGCCGCCGTCTGCGCCGCGCACCTGCACGAGGCCCGCGGCGCCGATCTGGCCGAGGCGCTCGACCGGGCCGTGCGCGCCGGTCTGACGGTCACGCCGCGGGCCTGCGCGCTGCTCGGCGTCGACGTGGGGGAGGTGGTGGCCCTCAGGCAGGCCGCGTGAGGACATCCGCGAGCGTCTCGGCCACCACGAGCGGCTGGGGCTCGAAGCCGTCCAGGTCGTGGTGGTCGGCGCCGGCGCTGCGCACCAGGGCGGCGTCCAGGCCCGCCGCGGCCGCCGCGGCGAGGTCGGAGCCGACGCGATCGCCGACGACGAGCGTCGAGCCGTCGCCGAGCCGGTCGAGCGCGGTCATGAACAGGCCGGGCTCGGGCTTGCCGACGATCTCGGCCGTGCGCTCGGTCGCGTACTCGACGGCCGCGACGATCGCGCCCGTGCCCGGCCACAGGCCGTCCGGCTGCGGATAGGTGGGGTCGCGCGCGGTGGCGAGCAGGTCGGCGCCCCGCATCACGGCCTGGACGCCGTTGCGCAGGTCGGCGTAGGTGAGGTCCGTGGTGCCGCCGATCACGACGACCTCGGCGCGCGAGGCGAGGTCGGTCCCGTTGAGCACCCTCAGGCCGGCGTCCGCGACGTGCTTGAGCAGCGGCGCGCTGCCGATCACGAACGCCGTGCTGCCCGTGTGGGCGTCGGCGAGGCGATGCTGCATCGCGCCGCCGACCGTGACCACGTCGCCCAGCGAGGCGCGGACGCCGATCTTCCAGAGCTGCGCGACCAGGTCCTCGCCGGAGTCGAAGGCGTTGTTGGTGGCGAAGGCGAAGCGCTTGCCCGCCGAGCGCACCTCCTCGAGCGCGTCGACGACGCCCGGCGTGGGCTCTCCGCCGATCCACACGCAGCCGTCCAGGTCGAGGATGAACTGGTCGTAGCGGGCCGCGAGGGGGGTCAGAGGCACCGCGCTAGCCTACGCGCCCGTGCTGCGCTCACCCGCCCACCTGCTCTGCGCGCTCGCGCTCGTGCCCGCCCTGGCGTTGAGCGCCTGCGGCGGGGATGACGGAGACGACAAGGGCGGCGGCGCCAGCGCTCCGAGCTCGCAGCGCGCGGGCGGCTGCAAGAAGGTCGCCCAGCCCGGCGCGAAGCCGAACGGCGGCGCGCAGCGCCCGACGCAGGCGCTCGACGCCGGCGCGACCTACGACGTCGTGCTCGCGACGAACTGCGGCGACATCACGATCCGGCTCGACCAGAAGGCCTCGCCGCGCACGGCCGCCTCGTTCGCGTCGCTGGCGAAGAGCGGCTTCTTCGACGACACGTTCTTCCACCGGATCGTCCCCGGCTTCGTGATCCAGGGCGGCGACCCGACCGGGAGCGGCACCGGCGGGCCGGGCTACTCGACGCGCGACGTGCCGCCCCGGGGGACGGTCTATACGAAGGGCGTGGTCGCGATGGCCAAGACCGCCGCGGAGCCTCCGGGCACCGCGGGCAGCCAGTTCTACATCGTCACCGCCCCCGACGCGGGCCTGCCGCCCGCAGTACGCGCTGCTCGGGAAGGTCGTGAAGGGCCAGGCGGTGGCTGACGCGATCGGCAAGCTGGGCGACCCGGCCAGCGGGGACGCCGGGACGCCGCTGCAGCCGGTCGTGATCGAGCGCGCGGCCCTGCGGGAGCATCGCTAGATTCGATTGCATGGCAGCGCCGATCGAGGTCACAGACGCCGACTTTGAGCAGCGCGTCCTGGAGCGCTCCAAGCAGGTCCCCGTGCTGGTGGACTTCTGGGCGGACTGGTGCCAGCCCTGCCACATGCTGGCCCCGGTGATCGAGCGCGCGATCGACCAGCACGAGGGCAAGGTGGAGCTCGCCAAGCTCGACACCGAGAGCAACCAGGCGACCGCCGCGCGCTACGGCATCCGCGGCCTGCCGACCGTGAAGGCGTTCCGCAACGGAGAGGTGGTCGACGAGTTCACCGGCGCCCAGCCGCCCCAGGTCGTCGAGCGCTTCGTGGACGGCCTGGTGCCGTCGGAGGCCGACGAGCTGGTCGAGGGCGGCGACGAGGAGTCGCTGCGCAGCGCGCTCGAGGTCGATCCGCAGCACCCGACGGCCCGGCGCGAGCTCGCCCGGCGGCTGCTCGCGCGCGGGGAGGTCGAGGAGGCGCGGCGGCTGCTCGACGGCGTGACCGGAGACTTCGTCGCCGACGGGCTGGCAGCCCGTGCCGAGCTGGCCGGCGATGAGGACCTGGCGCCCGCGTTCGAGGCCTGGGACCGCGGCGACCACGCACAGGCCCTGGACGTCCTCCAGCGCGCGCTGGCCGACCCCGAGCGCCGCGACGCGATCCGCCGCGTCATGGTCGCGATCTTCACCGAGCTCGGCGCGGACGACCCGCTCGCGCGCGAGTACCGGCGCCGGCTCTCGGCCGCCCTGAACTAGGGCGCGGCCGGGAGTTGCGCCCCCGGACCTCCGCGGCACGCGTGGACACGCCGGTCCACCCGAGTGCGTGTTCCGTTTTGCGTCAGATACGCGTCGTTTGGTCACTCGCACCCGCACCCGCCGGGCAGCCAGTGCGCGGAGTGAGCTAGGGCGCGGCTCTCGCCTCGCGCGCCCGCGCCTGGCGCCTTCGTCCGATCAGCACCATCACGCCGATCGCGACGACGACGAGCAGGAAGCCGAAGAAGATCGCCGGGCCGGTGCCGACTCCGCCGAAGGGCAGCGCGATCAGCTTGACCAGGCCGAGGCCGACGGCGAGCAGCACGATCACGAGCAGGACCAGCAGCACGATGCCGCGGATGCGCGCCACGATCCCCGCGCTGGCGGGCGGGATCAGCAGGCCCATCATGCGCAGCATGAACAGCTGCCGGCCGGAGGGCGCCTGCTGGCCGAGCTTCTCCATCGCCTCCTTGAGGTCGTCCGGGCGGCGCTCGGCGAGGGCCATCGAGGCCTTCATCATCTGGCGCAGCGCCGGCCGCTCCTGCGGGTGGCAGCCGGCCAGGGCCTCGTTGAAGTACTTGCGCGCGGCGTCTACGTCGTAGCGCTCCGCGGCGCGGGCGCCGAGGATCGCCTTGGCCGCCACGCGGTGCTTGGACTCGCTCTGGAGCTGCTCGTCGGTGCGGCTCTCGAGCTGCGGGATGGCAGCCAGGGCACCGACCTGCATCTGCATCTTGACCTGCTTCTGCTTGGCCACGTCGGAGCAGTCTCGCAGACGATTCGCGGTTTGCGCGCTCGTGCGGGCGGGGTAACAGGCGCCCATGACTCTCGGGATCATCATCGCCGTCTGCATCGTCCTGCTGATCCTCGGCTTCCTGGTCCCGCGCCTGTCGCGGCACCCTCAGCGCGGGGTGGACCGGACGCTCGGGGTCGGCCAGAAAGCGGGCGGCAAGGCGCCGGGCATCGTCGGGCGCCTCTTCTCCAAGACCTTCGGAACCTCGCGCAAGGCGACCAACAAAAGCGCCCAGACCGGCCGGCGCGGCCGCGGCAAGCTGCCGCTCTAGCCGCACCCGCTAGTCGCGCTCGCGCTGGGTGGCGTCCTCGGAGCCGCCCGGCAGGGCCTCGAGCTCGACCGTGTGGCCTGACGGGTCGCGCGCCTCGGGCTCCTCGGGCGGGTCCTCGACCGCGCCGAGCCGGAACGCCTGCGTCGGCTCGCTCTCGTCGCCGTAGTCGGGTGCGTCCGCGGCCGGCCCCTCGGCGGGCTCGACGGCCTCCTCCTCGGCGCCCGTCAGCGCGACCGTCTCCGGGTCCTCCGCCGGCGGCGCCTCGGCGCTGCCGAGCTGCTCGGGCAGCTTGAGCCGCTCCATCGCGTCGTCGGCCGTGCCGAGCACGTCGTCGGCCAGCTGGCGGATGTCCTCGATCAGCCGCTGGCGCTCGTCCCAGAGCAGGCGCGTGTCGACGATCACCTGCTCGGCGTACTCGTCGGCGTCGTGGCGCAGGATCTCCGACTCGCGCTCGGCGCGCTGGAGCCGCGCGTCCGCCTGCGCGCGCGAGCGGGCGGTGATGTCGTCCGCCGTCTCGTGGGCGCGCTGGAGGATGCCGGCGGTCTCCTCGCCAAGCTCGTCGAGAGCCTTCTGAACCACCCCCTCGCGGGTCTGGCGCGACTCGAGGTCCTGCACGAGCGCGAACAGCTCCGCGACGAACTCGTCCACCGCGTGGCGGTCGTAACCGCGCATCACCAGCGGAAAGCTCGCCTCGCGCAGCCGCTCGGAGGCCGAGGCCGAGCCTGTGAAGCGCTGGGTCGAGGTGTCGTCCGTATGGGGGTCTGCGGGCATGCCAGGAGTATGCCCGGCGGGTCGGGCGTCAGTCCCCATTCGGGCGCCCGCGCCCGTTAGCGGGCCGGCTTGACCCTGAATCCGGGGCTCTTGGCGCCTCCGCGGGTGAACGTGCCCGTCTGGACGTTCACGCGCCACGGACGCGGCAGGTTGCCCTCGAAGTCGTCCAGGAAGCTCCTGAACAGCTGCGACACGCGCGTGCAGGGGATCTCCCGGTTGACCAGGGTCACGATGTACGGGCCCTTGCGCAGCCGCAGCCTGCCGACGCTGTCGTTGTGGAGGACGTCGAAAGTGCCCGGGCAGCGCCGCCCGTTCGGGTAGACGCCGCTGCCGCCGCCGCTCGGCCGCGGCGGGCCGGCCAGCTTCTTGATGCGGAAGCCGGTGTTGCGGCCGCCGCGCATGAACGAGCCGGTCTCCGGGTCGATGAACCAGGGAGCGGGCAGGATGCCGTCGTAGTCGCTCAGGAACTGCGTCAGGTAGCGCGAGGACTGCCGGCAGGTGATCCGTCCGACCGACAGCAGGGTGATCTGGTAGGTGCCCTTCGGGATCCTGAACGTGCCGATGTGGTCGTTGTGGACCACCCGGAAGGTGCCCGGGCAGACCGACCCGCTCGGGTAGTGGCCGCCTCCGCCGCCACCGCCGCCGGTGCCCGCCGCGGTGACGCTGAAGCCGCTGCCGCCGCGGCCCTTGGTGAAGCTGGATGCGCGCGCGTTGACGATCCAGGGCCTGGGCAGCTTGCCGTCCCAGTCCTCGAGGAAGGTGCGGAACAGGTCCGAGGCCTCCGCGCAGCTCGGCGCCCGAGAGCCGAGCAGCGTGATGCGGTAGTGGCCCTTGGGCAGATACAGCGGCCCGACGGTGTCGTCGTGCAGCACCTCGAACGTGTCCGGACACTCCGAGGCATTGTTGGACTGAGCGCTCGATGCCGCCGGCGCGGCGAGTGCGACTGCGGCGACCGCCGCGATGGCCAGGAGCAGAGTACGAGTCCGTTCGCGCATGGTCGGCGACCTTACATCGGCGCATACGCGCGCGTAAAGGCCTGAGCCAACTTCATCGTCAGGTTTACGTAACGTCGATTATCGAGCGTTCGCTTTTACTCTTCCGAGGAGCGCAGGCCGGGCACGTCGAGCCCGGGCTCCTCCGGGGTCAGCCCCGGCGCGTAGTCGCGCACCCAGAACGTGCCGCTTTCGACCATCTCGTTGATCTCGGGCGCCTTCATGGTGCTGACGATCAGCACGCGCGCCGGCTCGTCGCCGTGGTTGTCGAGCCGGTGCGCGCCGTCGCGGCCGGCCGGGCAGGCGACGATCTCGCCGGGCTCCAGCTCGCGCGTCGCCCCGTCGTAGCCCGTGAGCGTCGGGCGGCCGGCCAGCACGAGCAGCAGCTCCTCGTTCGAGAAGTGCGCGTGCAACGGGAAGGTCGCGGCGCCCGGCGGCAGCTCGAACAGGGACGCGCCCAGCTCGCGTGCGCCCGCCTGGAGGCCCAGGCGCGCGCGGCGCCAGCGAAAGGGCGGCTCGTCGCGCTCGGCGTCCCAGTCGGGCTCGAACAGATTCGGCATCGCCAGCGAAGGCTACGCTGCCGCCACGTGAGCCAACTCGGCGACCGCCCGCTGCAAGAGAGCGACCTCGACCCGGACCCGCTGGCGCTGCTGCGCCGCTGGTTCGACGGACGCCGAGGCGCACGACGTCCTCGAGCCCAACGCCGCGGCGCTCGCCACCGCCACGCCGGACGGCGCCCCGTCGCTGCGGATGGTGCTGACCAAGGGCTTCGACGAGCGTGGCCTCGTGTTCTTCACGAACTACGGGAGCCGCAAGGCGGGCGAGCTCGAGGCCAACCCGCGGGCGGCGATCCTGTTCCACTGGCCCGCGCTGGGGCGCCAGGTGCGCGCCGAGGGGTCCGTCAGCCGCGTTGAGCGCGCCGAGACCGAGGCGTACGCCCGCAGCCGCTCACGCCCCAGCCGGCTGAGCGCGCTGGCGTCGCCCCAGAGCAGGCCCATCGAGAGCCGCGAGTGGCTCGAGCGGCGCGTGGCGGAGCTCGACCAGGAACCTCCCGGCGAGCTCCCGGTGCCCGACGACTGGGGCGGCTACCGGCTCGCGCCCGAGGCCTGGGAGTTCTGGCAGCACCGCCCCAATCGCCTGCACGACCGCTTCCGCTACCTCCCCGAGGCCGGCGGCTGGCGGATCGAGCGCCTCGGTCCCTAGCCGTCCGGGAACGGCTGGATCGGGATGCCGTGGTCGCGCTCGCGCATGCCGAGCTCGTAAGCCGCCGCGCCGCCGATCGCCAGCTCGCGCGGCGGCGCGCCGTCGCGCTCCACGCGCAGGCTCATGTCGGCGACCGAGCAGTTGACGGTGTTGTGCTCGGGGCCGTCCGGGTCGGCGTAGACCCAGCCGACGAAGTCCTTGCGCGGCGCCTCGACCCGGCCGCTCACGCGGATGCCCTTGCCGGTCAGCAGGAAGTCGCAGGCGTCCGGCGTCTCGCGCACCGAGAGCTTGCGGCCCGGGCCGCCGAGCGCGTGGCGCGCGCCGTCGAGCGAGAGCGCGCCGCTCGCGACCCAGGGCGTGGTCAGGCGGCCCGAGCTTTACCTTGCCGAGCGCGGCGTCCAGCCAGTCGCCCTCCTCGGTCAGTCCGTGCAGCCAGATCCAGCGCTCGGCGTGCTGCGCGCCCCAGTTGTGGCCGATCACGCCGGGCCAGCCGTCGGCGACCACGGTGCGGCCGTCGACGCGCAGCGTCCCGCTGAAGCGGGCCGCGGGCGCCGGGCTGAGCAGCTTCGTGCGCGGCAGCGGCGTCCGGTACATCCAGGCCCGGGGCAGGTGGAACAGCGGCGGCTCGGGCGCGCTGAAGGTGAGGTCCCACTCGGCGCCGTCGATCGCCCCCTGCGCCTGGCCGGGCCGCAGCGCGGCCTCCCCGACGCTGATCCAGTCGCCTCCCGTCGCCGCCGGGCCGGGGAGCGTCTCCTTGTGCGCCCGCGGGCCCTGCGCGGCGCGGTCGAACAGCGTCACCCAGAGCGAGCCGTTCGGGAGCGCCCCGGGCCGCTTGTGGACCGTGTAGCGGATCCACACGCCGAGCGGCTCGTCGGGTCGGCAGGCCTTGAGGTAGAAGCTCTCGTAGTGGCCGGCCTCGACCGGCACCGCCGGGAAGCGGGCCTCGGTGGGATGCGGTGCGGCCACGGGCGCGCAGAGCGTATTGATAGAACCTGGCGATGCCCGATTCCCCCGTTCTCGCCATCACCGGAGCCAGCACCGGAATCGGCGCCGCGACCGCACGCCGCGCCGTCGAGTTCGACTACCGCGTCGTCCTGGCGGCGCGCTCGCAGGACAAGCTCGAGCAGCTCGCCGAGGAGCTCGGCGGTCCGGAGCACGCCGTGGCGCTGCGCTGCGACGTGACCAGCTGGGACGACCAGCAGGCCCTGGTCGCTCAGACGCTCGACAGCTTCGGCCGGCTCGACGTGTTCTTCGCCAACGCCGGCTTCGGCGCCAAGCGCGGCTTCCTCGAGGAGTCGGTCGAGCACTGGGAGTCGATGGTGCTGACCAACGTGCTCGGAGCGGCGCTGTCGATTCGCGCCTGCCTCCCCCACTTCCGCGAGCAGAACGCCGGGCACGTCGTGCTGACCAGCTCGGTCGCGGGCCGGCGGGCGCTGCCGGGGTCGCTCTACTCGTGCACCAAGCACGCGGTGACCGCGATGGGCGAGGCGCTGCGCCAGGAGGTCTCCGAGACCGACATCAAGGTCACGCTGATCGAGCCGGGGATGGTCGACACGCCCTTCTTCGAGAACACGCCCGAGCGGCGCCCTGGAGTCGGACGACATCGCGCGGGCGGTCATGTTCGCGCTCACCCAGCCGCCCCACGTGGACGTGAACGAGCTGCTCGTGCGGCCGATCCACCAGTCCGGCTAGGGCGAACGATGTCGCAGGACAACGTGGATCTCGTCCTGCGGATCCACAGGGCGGTGATCCAGGGGGATCTCGAGGCGCTGCTCGCTGGGGTGCATCCGGAAGCCGAGTACCGAGCTGCGACTCAGCAGGCCATCGAGGGCGAGGGAAGCGTCTTTCGGGGGCACGACGGCGTGCGCAGGTGGTTTCGCGAGCTGCACGATCTGTACGAAGGCCTCGACTCGGAGATCCTCGAAGTCCACGACCTCGAAGACCGGGTCGTGGTCGTCTTTCTCGTGCGCGGGCGAGGTACGGGGAGCGGCGTCACCCTCGAGCAGTCGCTGGCTCAGGTCGTCACGCTCCGGGATGGGAAGGTCATCGAGATCTGCGAGTACTTCGGGCGGCAGGCCGCGCTCGAGGCCGTGGGGCTGTCGGAGTAGCCGATTCAGGCTGGACTCGTGCGGCCCTGGCCCCACGTCTACGCCCACATCGACATGGACGCCTTCTACGTCAGCGTGGAGCTGCAGCGGCGTCCCGAGCTGCGCGGCAAGCCGGTCGTCGTCGCCGGCAGCGGCCCGCGGGCGGTCGTCACCACGGCCAGCTACGAGGCGCGCCGCTTCGGCGTCTTCTCCGCCACGCCCGCCGAGCGCGCCCGCCGCAACTGCCCCGACGCGGTCTTCATCACGCCCGACTTCGAGGCCTACCGGGAGACCTCGCGGGCCGTCATGGGCGTGCTGCGCGACCACGTCGAGCGGGTCGAGGTGGTCGGGCTCGACGAGGCCTACCTCGACCTGACCGGCTTCGACCGGCCCAAGGCCGCCGCGCTGCGCGTCAAGGCGGCCGTCAAGAACGCCACCGGGCTCGGCTGCTCGATCGGGATCGGGCCCAACAAGCTGGTCGCCAAGGTCGCCTCCGACGCGGAGAAGCCGGACGGCTTCGTCGCCCTCAGCGCCGAGCAGGCGCGCGAGCGCTTCGCCGGCTCCCCGCCCGGGCTGATACCCGGCATCGGCCCCAAGACCGCGGAGCGGCTCGAGCGCCAGGGCATCGCGACGCTCGGCGCGCTGGCGGCGATTCCCGACGCCCAGCTCGGCGAGTGGTTCGGCCAGCGCCTCGGGCCCTGGCTGGGCCGCCTGGCCCGCTTCGAGGACGATCGCGGCATCGAGACCGTGCGCGTGGCCAAGTCCGAGTCGCGCGAGACGACCTTCGACCACGACCTGCGCGGCCTGGGCCAGCTCGAGCCGCAGCTGCGCCGGCTGACCGAGCAGCTCTGCGAGACGCTCGAGCGCCAGAACCGGCGCGGCCGCACGATCGGGATCAAGGTCCGCTACGACGATTTCTCGACGGTCACGCGCGCCCGCTCGGTCGCCGCCCCGGTGAACGAGCTGGACTGCCGTGTGGACGGTCGCGGTCGAGCTCCTGCGCCGGCTCGACCCGCCGCGGCCGGTGCGCCTGATCGGCGTGCGGGTCGCGGGACTCGACGAGGATCCCGGCGTGAGCGCGAGCATCGATCAGCTGACCCTTTCGCTTTGACGCGCGTGCGCTAGTTTGGAGGGCCGCATGGCGGGCGACCGGCTGACTGGACTAGACGCATCGTTCCTTCACCTGGAGGACTCGTCCGCGCACATGCACGTGGCCGGGGTGATGCTGTTCGAGGGTCCGCCTCCCCCCTACGACGACCTGCTCGAGGCCTTCGAGCGCCGCCTCCCGCTCGTGCCGCGCTACCGCCAGCGGCTGGCCTTCGTGCCGCTCGGCCAGGGGCGCCCGAAGTGGGTCGACGATCCGCACCTGAACCTGCGCTACCACGTGCGCGCGACCGCTCTCCCCTCCCCCGGCTCCGAGCGCCAGCTGATGGACCTCGCCGGGCGCGTCTTCTCCCAGCAGCTCGACCGCGACAAGCCGCTGTGGGAGGTCTGGCTGGTCGACGGGCTCGAGGGCGACCGCTTCGCGATGCTCTCGAAGACCCACCACGCGCTGGTCGACGGCATCTCGGGCGTGGACATCATCTCGGTCCTGTTCGACTCGTCGCCGGAGCCGGTCGTCCCGCCCGACCGCGGGCGACCGCTGGCTGCCGCGGCCGCTCCCGAGCAGCGCCCAGATGCTCGCCGAGGCGCTGCTCGAGCGGGCCACGATGCCCGCCGAGGTCGCCCGCTCCGTGCGCGCCGTCTTCCGCGGCCCGCGCCGCATCCTGGGCGCCGCCCGCGACGCGGCCGTCGGCGTCGGGGCCATGGCCTGGGCGGGGCTCAACCCGGCGCCGCCGAGCCCCTACAACAGGCCGATCGGCCCGCACCGGCGCTTCACCTGGATGCGCGCCAGCCTGCGCGACATCAAGGGCATCAAGGACTCCCTCGGCGGCACCGTCAACGACGTGGTGCTGGCCACGGTGGCGGGCGCGCTGGGGCGCCACCTGCGCCGCCGCGGGCACGGGACCGACGGCCTCGAGCTGAAGGCGATGGTCCCGGTCAGCGTCCGCCAGGACGTGGAGCGCGGCGCGCTCGGCAACCGCGTCGCGGCGATCATGGCCCCGCTGCCCGTCTGGTGCCAGGAGCCGGTGGCGCGGCTCGACATCGTGCGCGAGGAGCTGAAGGAGCTCAAGTCGGGCGGCCAGGCCGTCGGCGCGCAGGTGCTCACCGAGCTGTCCGGGTTCGCGCCCTCGACGATCATGGACCAGGCGTCGCGCCTGATGGCGCGCCAGCGCTTCTTCAACCTGGTCGTGACCAACGTGCCGGGACCGCAGTTCCCGCTCTACCTGATGGGCCGCCGCATGCTCGACCCGTTCCCGATGGTGCCGCTCGCCAAGGGCCAGGGAATCGGCGTCGCGCTGCTGTCCTACGACGGGGCGATCAACTTCGGCGTGGTCGGCGACTTCGACCTGCTCTGGGACCTCGACGAGTTCTCCGCCGACCTGTACGACTCGCTCGCCGAGCTCGCCGTCGCGGCCGGCATCGAGCTGCGCACCCCGGAGCCCGTCCGGGCATGAGAGACCGCCTGGCCGAGTCTGCCCGCCGGCTCGGGCTGCCGATGCACGTCCAGCGGCTCGGGTCGTCCACCCGCACCGTCAAGGACGCTGCGGTCGCCGTCGGCTGCCAGGAGTCCGAGATCGCCAAGGCGATCGTGTTCGTGGCCGACGGCGATCCGATCCTGTGCGTGGCCTCCGGCCGGCACCGGATCGACACCGACAAGCTCGCCGACGCGCTCGACGTCGCGGAGGTGCGCCAGGCGGCCGCCGACGAGGTGCGCGCGGCCACCGGCTTCGCCGTGGGCGGCGTGCCCCCGTTCGGGCACGACCTGCCCGTGCTGTTCGACGAGGCGCTGCTCGAGCACGAGCGCGTCTGGGCCGCGGCCGGCGACCCGCACAGCCTGTTCGAGGTCGATCCGCGCGAGCTCGCGCGCTGCGTGAAGGCGCGCGTCGTGGCGGTCGGCCAGGACGGCGCCTAGCCGCCCGTACAAGCCCTCCTCCCGAATCCTGTACACCGGGCGAAAGACTTCCGCCCGCCCCCGGCGCACCATCAGCGCATGGAGACTCCGCTCAACGGGCAGCCGATCCCTGCCATTCAGACGGTCTGGGTGATGGTCGCCGCGATCCTCGTGATGTTCATGCAGGTCGGCTTCCTGTTCCTCGAGGTCGGCTTCTCGCGCATGAAGAACGTCGGGACGATCGTGCCCAAGATCCTGGCCAACTTCTCGATCGCCGCGCTCTGCTACTGGGCGGTCGGCTTCGCGCTCGCGTTCGGCGGCACCGGCTGGTTCGCGGGCACCGCCGGGACCTTCCTCGGCACCAGCAACGGCGACCTGTTCCCCGCGATGGCGTTCTCGGAGGCCGCCGTACCGGCCAAGTTCTTCTTCCAGTTCGTCTTCTGCGCGGTCTCCCTCGCGATCGTCTGGGGCACGACGATCGAGCGCATCAAGTTCGGCGCGTACCTCATCTACGCGGTCATCTTCAGCTCGCTGATCTACCCGATCATCAGCCACTGGATCTTCGGCGGCGGCTGGCTCCAGGCCAACTTCGGCATGCAGGACTTCGCCGGCTCGACCGTGGTGCACCTGATCGGCGCCACCGGCGCGCTGGCCGCGCTGCTGCTGCTCGGCCCGCGCGACGGCAAGTACGGCAAGGACGGCTCGCCGAACGTGATCCCTGGCCACAACATGCCGCTCGTGGGCCTCGCCGTGCTCGTGCTCTGGTTCGGCTGGTTCGGCTTCAACGCGGGCTCGACGCTGGGCGCGGTCGACGGCCGCTTCGCCGACGTGGCCGTGGTCACCAACCTGGCGGCCGCGGCGGGCGTGCTCGGGGCGATGCTGTCCAGCCAGCTCGCCGTGCGGACGTTCGACATCGGCATGGCCGGCAACGGCGCGATCGCGGCGCTGGTCGCGATCACGGCGCCGTCTGGCTACGTGGAGTACTGGGCCGCGCCGATCATCGGCTTCGTCGCCGGCGTGGGCGTCGTGTTCTGCATCATCGCCATCGACAAGGTCCTCGACGACCCCGTCGGCGCGCTCTCCGCTCACGGGATCGCGGGCATCTGGGGCACGCTGTCCTGCGGCCTGTTCACCTCGCCGCGGCTCGCCGCCTACAACGAGATCGGCGAGGGCGGCCTCTTCTACACGGGCTCGTTCCACCAGCTCGGCGTCCAGGCGCTCGGCATCGCGGCGGCCTTCACGAGCGTGTTCGTCGTCAGCTTCGGCGTCTTCTGGACGATCAAGCGCACCCACGGCCTGCGCGTCAGCGTCGAGCAGGAGCGCCGTGGACTCGACATCGTCGAGCACGGCATGTGGGGCTACCCCGAGCAGTTCATGCCGGTTCCAGGATCGGAGTACCACCCGCCGAACACTCCAGGGGCGAGGCTGGGCACCGGCCTGGCCGCCAGCCTCGCGGCACGAACCCAGGAGGGCTAGATGCGCAAGATCGAAGCCATCATCAGGCCGGAGCGCCTGCAACACGTGCAGGACGCGCTCGACGAGCTCGGCGTGTCCGGCCTGACCGTCAGCGACGTGGTGGGCTGCGGCCGCCAGAAGGGCTACACCGAGCAGTACCGCGGCTCGCGGGCCAACATCTCGCTGCTGCCCAAGATCAAGGTCGAGTCGGTGGTGCCGCCCGGCCTGGTCGACTCAGTCGTCGAGGCGATCGTGGGCGCCGCGCGCACCGGGGAGATCGGCGACGGCCGCGTGTTCGTCTACACGGTCGACCAGGCCGTGCGGATCCGGACCGGCGAGCGCGGCCAGGAGACCGTGGTGCACGCGGAGGCGGAGGGCTGGGGCCACTAGGGCGCGCCCTGCACCCGCCGATCCGTCCAGTCGTGCGGCCACGGCACCGCCTTCAGCGCCAGCGCCAGAGCCGAGCCGAGCATCGCCCAGGCGGGCCAGAAGTAGTCCGAGCCGCTGGCGAGCCAGATCCCGACCAGGAACAGGTTGACGATCGCCAGCTTGCCGGCGGTGGCGCGCACCCCGCGGCGCCGGTGGAGGGCGCGCGGGTTGAGCTCGCCGTCGACGTCGGAGCGGCGGGTCGGCGGAATGCCGAGCACGGTCCAGGCGTCGAGCGCCACGATCAGCCCGAGCCCCAGCAGCGGCCATTCCGGCCAGGCGTTGGGCGCTCCCGTCAGCGCCCAGACGGCGACGATCACGAGCGCCGCGAGCCCCAGCACCGAGGCGCGGACGCGCAGGCCGTGACGGCGATGGGCCTGCAGCCTGGCCGCCTCCTCGTCGGTGAGCACGCGGTTCGGCAGCGGGCCGAAGCCGAGCGTCTCGACCCGCTCCTCGAGCGGTATGCGGGCGAGCACCTGCGTGCCCGCCCCTGGCGCGCTCTCGACCTCGAGCTTGCCTTCGAGCGCCCCCACGCGGTCCTCGAGGCCCTGCAGCCCCGAGCCGTCGCCGAGTGACGCCCCGCCCACCCCGTCGTCGCCGACGCTGACGAGCAGCTCGCCGTCCACCGGGGTGACCGACACGGTGGCGGAGCTCGCCCTGGGCGTGCTTGTCGACGTTCGCGAGGCACTCGGAGACGACGAAGTAGGCGGCCGCCTCGACCTGGTCGGGCAGCCGCTCGTCGGGTCTGGCGACGACGTCGACCGGGATCGAGGCGCGGCCGGCGAGGTCGTCGAGCGCGGCCGGCAGGCCCCTGTTGGTGAGGATCGCCGGGTGGATGCCGCGGGCGAGGTCGCGCAGGTCCTTGAGCGCCAGCCCGGCTTCCTCGCCGGCGCGGCGCACCAGCTCGGCCGCCATCGGGTCGCCCTCGGCAGCCCGCTTCTCGGCCATCCGCAGGTTCAGCGCCAGCGCGACGAGGCGCTGCTGAGCGCCGTCGTGGAGGTCGCGCTCGATCCGCCTGCGCTCGGCGTCGGCGGCCTCGATGATGCGCGAGCGGGCGCCGCGCAGGTCGACCATCTCGGCGGTCACGGCCGGGTCGACGTTCGAGCCGAGCAGCATCTCGGCGTAGCTCGTGTAGGCGCGCCCGAGCGCGCTCAGCGCGGGCACCCCGAGCAGCAGCACGACGGCTCCGAGCGGCACCAGCGCGAGGGCCTGCCAGAGCTCGTCGACGTGGAAGACGCCGACGTCGACGCCGTCCGGGATCGACCAGTACCAGAGCGGCAGCGTGAGCGCCTGGAGCCCCACCCCCAGGACCACCGCGGCCACGACGAGCGCCACCAGGCCGATCGGGAACTGGAGCAGCAGGAAGGCCAGGTCCTTCCAGGTCGCCGGGTCGGCGAGGCGCGCCTTCAGCCGCTCCCAGCGCCCGCCGCCGGCCGGCACCGGCCGGTACGGGTTGGGGATCACCTTGCCCGTCAGCGACGCGATGATGCGGCGCTCGGCCTCGGCCATCGCGCCCCACGCGTAGACGGTGGCGATCAGGATCGGGATGCCGATCACGACCACCGCGAGGCTCACGCCGAGGCAGATCGCGGTGACGAGCACCACGAACTCGATCGTCCCGAGCACGCCGGCGATCAGCAGATACCCGATCCGGCCGAACGTGCGCGGAGCGACCAGCTCCCTCCTCAGGCGAGCCACCACGCTGTCAAATCTAGGGCCGCCGGGCACGCGCGTCGGTACGGCCAGCCGCACCACGTATGGGACGATGCTCCCGTGGCGCACAGGCGCGCACTCGTCGTCGCGGCCGCGGCAGGGGCAGTCGTGCTGGCGGTGGCGCCTGCCGGGGCGCAGCGCTCATCCCCACGCGGCACGCTGTCCGTGAGCCAGCGCTTCGACCTGTCGAAGGGCCTTCCCTACATCGAGGGATCGATGTCGTATCTGAAGATCCGTCGCCACGGCCGGACGGTGGTGCGACGCGTGCGGCAGGGGGCGTTTCGCGTGCGGCTGCGACCGCGCGCCGGGCTGTACCGGGTCGTGAGCTTCCAGCGCCCCTGCGACGGCAACTGCTCGCTGCTCGACCCGCCCACCGACCGCTGCTCGCGGCGCGTGCGCGTCTACGCCGGCGAGAGCGCCGGCGTGCGCATCGTGACCCGGCCGGGGCGCGGCTGCGTGGTGCGCGTGCGCGAGCCGGACGCGTTCCCGTCCACCCGCCGCGTGCGCGCGGCCCGCCGCTTCGTGCGCGGGCGGGCGCTGTCGGCGTTCGCGCTGATCGACAGCCACGGCCGGCTGCGCGGCCTCGCGCCCCACCGGCGCTACGTGACCGCGAGCGTGGTCAAGGCGATGCTGCTGGTCGGCCGGCTGCGCCAGCTCGGCAACCACCTGCCGAGCTCGTCCGACCGCGCGGTGCTCGACCCGATGATCCGGATCTCCGACAACGACAGCGCCGACGCCGCCTACCGCTGGCTCGGCGACTCGGGCCTGGCGGCCGTCGGCAAGGCGGCGGGGATGCGCGACCTGATCGTCCCCGGCGGTCACTGGGGCAACGTCCAGTTCAGCGCTGCCGACCAGGCGCGCCTGTTCCTGCGCATCGACAGGCTGGTCCCGCCGCGCTCGCGGCAGTACGCGCTCCGGCTGCTGTCGTCGATCGTCTCGTACCAGCGCTGGGGCTTCTCGCGCTTCTCGCTGCGGCGCGGCTGGCACACCTACTTCAAGGGCGGCTGGCGCCAGACCGGGCTCGGCTCGCTCGTCCACGAGGCCGCTCTGTTCGAGCACGGCGGCCGCCGCTTCTCGCTCGCCGTGCTGACCGACGCCAACCCGTCGCACGACTACGGGACCCAGACGCTGCGCGGGGTCGCGCGGCGCCTGTTCCGGTGACGGCGCTGGTCGCGCTGATGGCGGCGCTGGCCGCCGCCGGCACGCCCGAGACGCGCGCCGCGGGCCTCGTCGACGTCCACCGCTACGCGCCCGGCGTGCGCGTGGACCTGCGCTACCGCAGCGCTCGCAACCTGACCGGCCGGCGCCTGCCGGGTTTCACAGCGCGTCGCGCCCCGACCATTCCGACGCCTGCCGGGCTACTGCCGCGAATGGGCGCTCATGCTCGACCCGGCGGCGCGCGACCTCGCCCGCGTCCAGCGCCGGCTGCGTCGCCGCGGCCTCGGCCTGCTGCCGATCGCTCGTCTCAGCACTCTCCCTTCTCTATCTTCTCTTTCTACCACATGCTCCTCTCTCTTCCCCACCTTCTACCTCTCCACTCTCTTCTCCTCTCTTCCTCCCTCGTGCTCGACGCCTACCGCCCCGCCCGCGCATCGCGCGCGCTCGTGCGCTGGGCGCAGCGCAGCGGCCGCGGCGACCTGGTCGGCACCTACATCGCCCGCCGCAGCCGCCACAACACCGGCAGCGCGGTCGACCTGACGCTCGTGCGGGCCGGCGACGGCCTCCCGCTGCGCATGGGCTCGCGCTACGACGAGCTGAGCGAGCGCGCCCACACCCGCAACGCGACCGGCCGCGCTCTGCAGCAACCGGCTGGTGCTCGAGGGCGCGATGGAGCGCTTCGGGTTCACCGGTTATTGGCGGGAGTGGTGGCACTTCGAGCATCGCGTCCTGGGCGATCGCTATCTCGACCTGAGTCTGGGGTGCCAGTCGCGATAATGGAGGCATGGCCTCTGGACAGGACCTGTTGCGAGTCGCGCTGGCCCAGATCAACGCGACCGTGGGCGACATCGACGGCAACGCCGCCAAGATCGCCGAGCAGACCGCTGCAGCCCGCGACGCGGGCGCCGCTCTGGTCGTCTTCCCCGAGCTCGCGCTGAGCGGCTACCCGCCCGAGGACCTGCTGCTGAAGACGTCGTTCCTCGAGGACGCGTCCGCGGCGCTCGGCGAGCTGGCCGCGGGGACGCGCGGGATCGTGGCGATGGTCGGCTTTCCCGAGCGCGCGGAGGACGTGTACAACGCGGCGGCGGTGCTCGCCGACGGCGAGGTCGCGGCCGTCTACCGCAAGATGTACCTGCCCAACTACGGCGTCTTCGACGAGCAGCGCTACTTCCAGAACGGCGCCGAGGCCGGCATCTTCGAGCTCAACGGGATCCCGATCGGCGTCAGCATCTGCGAGGACATCTGGGAGCCGGGGCCGCCGGCGATGACGGAGGCGCTCGCGGGCGCCCAGGTGATCGTCAACCTGTCCGCCTCCCCCTACCGGATCGGCTACGGGCACGGCCGCGAGCGCATGCTCGCGCAGCGCGCCGTCGACAACCTGGCCGCGGTCGTCTTCGTCAACACCGTGGGCGGCCAGGACGAGCTCGTCTTCGACGGGCACAGCCTCGCCGTCGACCAGGACGGGCGCATCCTGGCCCGCTGCCCCCAGTTCGAGGAGAGCCTCACCCTCTGCACGATCGACCCGCGCGAGGTCGCCTCGGCGCGCCTGCGCGACACCCGCCACCGGGCCAACGTGCGCCGCCAGCGCCGCGCCGGGCCGATCGCGGAGCCGCCCGTGGTCCACATGGCGAGCGTCGAGGTGTCCGGCGGCGGCAGGACCGTCGGCGGCGAGGTCGCCGACCTGCTCGAGCCCGAGGCGGAGGTCTACGCCGCGCTGCGTACCGGCCTCGGGGACTACGTGCGCAAGAACGGGTTCGAGCACGTCGTGCTGGGCCTGTCGGGCGGAATCGACTCCGCGCTCGTGGCCCTCGTGGCGGTCGACGCGCTCGGGCCGAAGGCGGTGACGTGCGTGTCGATGCCCTCCCCCTACTCGAGCGAGGGCACCAAGTCCGACGCCCGCGCCATCGCCGCCAACCTCGGCGTCGACTTCCGCGAGCTCTCGATCGCCGAGGCGATGGAGGCCTACGGGCACATGCTCGCCGAGCCGTTCGCCGGCACCGAGCCGGACATCGCCGAGGAGAACGTGCAGGCGCGCATCCGCGGCAACGTCGTGATGGCGCTGTCGAACAAGTTCGGCTGGCTCGTGCTGGCGACCGGCAACAAGTCCGAGCTGTCGGTCGGCTACGCGACGCTCTACGGCGACATGGCAGGCGGCTTCGCCGTGCTCAAGGACGTCTTCAAGGGCTGGGTCTACCGGCTCGTGCGCTGGCGCAACGCGCAGGAGCAGCTCGTCCCGGAGAGCGTGCTCGAGCGCCCGCCGTCGGCCGAGCTGCGCGCACGACCAGCGCGACCAGGACTCGCTGCCGCCCTACGAGGTCCTCGACGCGATCCTGGCGGCCTACGTCGAGGAGGACCTCGACGCCGAGGAGCTGGTCCGGCGCGGCCTGCCCGCCGACGACGTCGAGCGCGTGATCAGGATGGTCGACCGCGCCGAGTACAAGCGCCGCCAGGCCCCGCCCGGCATCAAGGTGTCGACCAAGGCGTTCGGGCGCGACCGGCGCCTGCCGATCACGAATCGCTACGCGGGACGAGCCGAGACTCGCCGGCCTCGGCTCCGAGCGCTGCGCTGACCTTCTTGGGGACGACCATCCGCCAGGCGTCGAGGACGAGCTCCTCCATCTCGGCGGGCTCGAGCGCGTCGAGCCGTGCCACCACCCAGTTGAAGCGCATGTCGGACTCGCGCGGCAGCTGGAAGCGGTCCGGGTAGGTCTCGACCAGCATGGGCCGCTCCTCCTTGGGGAACGCGAAGCCCATCAGCGTCTCGTCACCGGAGAACGCGACGTAGACGATCTGGCCGACGCGGAACTTGATCCGCCCCCGCACGACGACCTCGTAGGAGCGCGGCAGCCCGTCGAGCACGGCGCGCACCTCGTCGACGGTGACCATCGCGTCAGCCCGACGGGGCCGCCCGTACGGCGAGCGTGACGCGCGAGAGCGCGCAGACGCGCCCGACGGCGTCCTTGAACTCCACGTCCCACACCCACGTGGTCCGGCCTCGGTGCTGGGGCTTGCCGGCGGCGTCGACGTGGCCCTCGGTCACGGGCCGCAGGAAGGTCGTGTTGTTGGACATGCCGACGGCGATCTGACCGCGATCGAGGACGGACTGCGCCGTGGCGAACGACGCCATCGACTCCGCCAGCGCGGCGTACGCCCCTCCATGGACCAGCCCGTACGGCTGCTGGACGCGCAGGTCGACGGTGAAACGGCCGCGGCAGGCCTCGGCGTCTGCCTGGAAGATCTCGAAGCCGAGCACGTCGTCGAGTCCGCCCGGCGGCGGGTATCCCTCCAAGAGCCGCTCGGTCACGGGCGCGCACACTACAGTTCCCCCTGCTCATGGCCACCTTCGATCAGCTCCCTGACGAGCAGAGGGCGATCGTCGAGCTCGTGCTCCAGCAGGGCAAGAGCTACGACGAGCTGTCGGACATGCTCGGCATCCCCGAGGAAAGGGTGCGCGAGCGCGCCCGCGACGCCCTCGTCGGGCTGGCGCCCGTCAGCGCCCGCGGGGTCGAGCAGGACTGGCGCGGCCAGCTCGCCGACTACGTGCTCGGCCAGCAGGCCGGCCCCGAGCTGACCGCGACGCGCGGCCACCTGCGCCGCTCCGAGGCGGCGCGGCGCTGGACGAGCTCCCTGCTCGACTCGCTGGAGCAGCTCTACCCCAACGGCGACGTCCCCGTGATCCCGGACGGCGAGCGCGGCTCGCGGCGCCAGGCGGCCGCGCCCCCGCCCCCGGGAGGCGCCGCCGTCGCCGAGGGCAACCCGCTCGCGCCGAGCGCGGCGGCGGCGGTTCGGCGCCGGCGCCTGCTCGCCGCCGCCGGCGGCGCCGTGGTGGTGCTCGTCGCGGTGCTTCTCTGGCCGATCGGGCTGCTGACGGGGAGCGACGACAACGGCGGCGGCTCGGCGAGCAGCGCCAGCGCCCCGATCTCCAAGCAGCGCCAGGGGTCCGCGATCATCGCCGAGCAGCAGGGCAAGACGCAGATCCTCGTGCAGGCGCGCGGGCTCAAGCCGAGCACCCAGACGACCGCCTACCAGGTCTGGCTGTACGACTCGACCTCCAAGCGCAAGTCGCTCGGGGCCACAGCCACCGACAAGCAGGGCAACCTCCAGGTCATCGGCGCCCTCCCGGCCGACTACAAGGACTGGAAGTACGTCGACGTGACGACGGTCAAGATCACGGGTCAGGGCAAGGACCGCAAGGTCGAGACCGGCCCGTCCGTGCTGCGAGGGCTGCTGGAGCTCGCGAGCAAGCCGGTCCAGACCGGCAGCGGCAAGAACCAGGCGACCGTGCTCGCCAACATCGCGCTGCAGCCGCTGCCGAACTCGAACGGCTGATGCGGCCGAGCCCGATGCGCTCCTTCGACCCGCATCGGGTCGGGGGCCTCGAGTGCCGGGCCTGGGAGACGTACTACCGCCGCAAGTGGGGCGCCTTCCTGGTGGCGTCGGTCGGGCTCGTGCGGTCCGCGTTCCGGATGAGCTGGCCGCGCACGCTGGTCGGCGCCTGGCTGGTCCTGCGGGCGAACATGGTCTGGGCGCCGTTCCCCGACAACGACCCCGACAAGGCGCGCGCGCTGATGCGGCGCTTCTACCAGCTGCTGCGCAAGAGCGAGTCGGCGCCCTTCGACCCCACGCGCGCCTCGCAGCTCGAGGTCGAGTGGTGGCGCGTGCACCGCGACCACCAGCACGCGGGCGACTCGCCCGACGGCCTGGTCGGGGCGCTCCAGGACCTGTACGCCTACACCTATGCGGCCGACCCGGCCGAGGTGCGCGAGGCCGCCCGCCTGCGCGCGGAGGCGATGGACGTGTCAGACCGGTGGGTCGAGGCGGGCAGCGACCCGGCCAACCCGATGCTGGCGCAGGAGCGGGCCCTGCTCGTGCGCTCGTACGCGGCTCTGCTGGCCGCGGTCCATCGCTAGCTAGGGCAGCAGCTTCCCGGGGTTCATGATCCCGGCGGGGTCGAGGCGCTGCTTGGCCGCCCGCAGCACGTCGATGGCGGTCTCCCCCACCTCCGCCGCCAGCCAGGGCGCGTGGTCGCGGCCGATGGCATGGTGGTGGGTGATCGTCCCGCCGTTCGCGACGATCGCGTCGCAGGCGGCCGTCTTGGCCGCGCGCCACTGCTCCAGCTCCGCGCCGAGCTCCTGGCGGGCCAGGAAGGTGTAGTAGAGCGAGGCGCCCGAGCGGTACAGGTGCGAGACGTGGCACATGACCAGCGGCGGCGTGCCGCGCTCGGACAGCGAGCGACGCAGCGCGTCGCCCACCGCGGCGTACAGGACGGGCAGGTTGCTCCAGTGCGTCGCCGTCTCGAGCGTCTCGACGAAGCCGCCGTGGTCGAGCAGGGCGTCGCGCAGGTAGGGGCCCGCGTAGCGGCTGCGCAGCCAGGCCTCGCCCGGGCGGCGCCCGAGCCGCAGCCCGCCGCCCGCGCGCAGCAGCGCGCCGCTGTGCAGCCGCCGGCGCTCCACGTCGTCCTGGTCGCCCTCGAAGCCGACGATCGCCAGGCAGCCGCCCTCGTGGCCGCGCATGCGCAGGTAGGCGCGGCCTGCCCGCTCGGTGGCGCTCCCGGTAGAGGCGAGCGCGAGCGACAGGCGCGTCTCGTGCTCGTCCGACAGGCGCGCGACGTCCGGCGAGGCGTCCGCCTGCTCCATCACCCGCAGCGCCTCGCAGCCCTCCGCGAAGGACCGGAACGACCAGCCCTCGTAGTGCCGCGTGGCCGGCAGCGCGCGCACGCGCAGCGTGGCCTCGCAGATCACGCCCAGCACGCCCTCCGAGCCGACCACCAGCTCGCGCACGTCCGGCCCGGCAGCAGTCGCGGGCACGGCGCGGCGGTTCAGGTCGCCGGCCGGCGCGACCAGCCGCAGGCCCTCGACCAGCTCGTCGATGCGGCCGTGACCCGTCGAGGCCTGCCCCGCGGAGCGGGTCGCCACCCAGCCGCCCAGCGTCGAGAACTCGAACGACTGCGGGAAGTGCCCGAGCGTGACGCCCTCGGCCGCGAGCCGCCGCTCCAGCTCGGGCCCGAACAGGCCGGCCTCCAGCGTCGCGGTCAACGACGTGCGGTCGACGGCGACGACGCGGTCGAGGCGGCGCAGGTCGAGCGAGATCACGGCGGGGAAGCCGTCCGCGACCGGGTCGACCCCGCCGACGACGCTGCTGCCGGCACCGAAGGGCACGACCGCGATCCGCCCCTCCGCGCACGCGCTCAGCAGCGCGCGCACCTCGTCGGCCGACGCCGGCTCGACGACGGCGTCGGGAGCCGCGGCGGGCGCCCCGCTGCGCAGCCGGAACAGGTCCGGGTAGCTGCGCCCGGCCGCGTGCTCCACGCGCGCGGCTCGGTCGTCGCGCACGTGCTCCTCCCCCACGATGCGCGCCAGCCGGTCGCGCAGGGCGCCGTCCAGCCGCGAGGCGGACAGGTTCACCTGCTCGAGCGCAACCGGGCGCGACCCGGACGCCGGGTCCATGCCGATCTCCTCGCGCAGCATCGCCAGCGCGTGCTCCGGCAGGACGACGTCGTGCCCGTCCTCGCCCCACCCCCACCACCTCATGCGAACAGCCTCTCCAGGCCCTCGAGGGCGCCCTGCACCTGGCGCGTCCCGGCGGAGCGGAACTGCAGCGGGGCGAAGCGCGCCCAGCCGCGCGGCTTCTGCTCGAGCTCGATCGTCACGCGCGTGCCGTCCTCGTCCGGCGCCAGCTCGAGCGACGTGACGGCCTCCGCCAGGATGCGCTCGAAGGGCGTCTGCTCGAGCTCCTGACGCCACACCAGCCGCGTCGGCTCGTCGGCCGTCACGCGGGTGAAGTCCATCCGGACGGCCTTGCCCTTCGGCGAGGTCAGCACCGTCGTCCAGGCCAGCCGGGTGGCCTCCTCGACGCGGCTGACGCCCGGCCACCAGCGCGGCAGCTGGTCGGGGTCGCTCACGACCTGCCAGACGTCCTCGGGCGCCCTCGCAACCACCGTCTCGCGCCGCACGATCACTCCGAGTCGTAGGTGAGCAGCGAGTGGACGTCGTAGTCCGCCAGCGCCGCCCGGCCCTCGAGGAAGGACAGTTCGATCAAGAACGCGCATCCTGCCACGACGCCGCCCGCCTGCTCCACCAGGCTGCACAGCGCCCTGGCCGTGCCGCCGGTCGCGAGCAGGTCGTCGTGGACGAGCACGCGGGCGCCGTCGCTGATCGCATCGGTGTGGACCTCGAGCGTGTCGACCCCGTACTCGAGCTGGTACTCGACCGAGGTGACCTCGCGCGGCAGCTTGCCCGGCTTGCGCGCGAGGATGAACCCGGCGTCGGCCGCCGCCGCGATCGCGCCCCCGAGCACGAACCCGCGCGCCTCGGCGGAGACGACGTGGTCGACCTCGAGCGTGCGCGCGTAGTCCGCGAGCCTGTCGACGGTCTCGCGCAGCGCCGCCGGGTCTCCGAACAGCGTCGTGACGTCGTAGAAGAGGATCCCCGGCTTGGGGAAGTCCGGCACCCGGCCCACGTGGGCGTCGAGGTCCAGTGTCAGCGCGCGAGCTTGCGCAGGTCGCGGATCAGCAGCAGGTGCTTGAGGTGGGACGCGATCGCGGCCAGGTTCTCGAGCGCCTCGACCGCCTCCTTGCGGCGCTCGGGATTGCGGGAGCGCAGCGCCGGGGCGAGGATCTGCTCGAGCAGCGCGGCCTCGCGGTCGGCCGAGGTGCGGAACACGCGCAGGTTGCGCCCGCCCACCCCGAAGCGCTTGAGCTCGGTGACCGCGCGGATGATCTCGCGCTCGGTGTCGTCGTAGAGCTGCTCGCCGTCGCGCCGCTCCCCCTTGATCACTCCGTAGTCCTCGAGCTCCTTGACGAGCGCCTGGTCGGCGCCGGTGTCCTCCAGCACGTCGTCGAGCCGGTACAGGGAACCCGGGCCGCGCAGGGCGACCGTGGCCCGGCGCGGTCCGCGCGGCTCTGGCACGGGCGGGGTCTCGGCCTCCGTGAGCCCGGCGGCCAGCTCCTGGCGGATCACCCGCAGCGGCAGGAACTCGTCGCGCTGCAGGCGCAGGATCGTGCGCAGGCGGTCGACGTCGGCCGGCCCGTAGAGCCGGTAGCCGCCCGGCGTGCGCCGCGGCGACAGCAGCTTCTGGTCCTCCAGGTAGCGGATCTTCGAGATCGAGATGTCCGGGAACTCGCGCTCCAGCTGCTTGACGACCGCGCCGATCGTGAGCGCCTTCTCCTTGCGCGGCGGAGGTCCGCTGGCTACCTCGGTGCTCATCGCTCGTCCAGGTAGGTCAGCTTGTACTTGCCGACCTGCAGCTCGTCGCCGTTCTGAAGGCGGTGCGACTCGATCCGGCGCCGGTTCACGTACGTCCCGTTGAGCGAGCCGAGGTCGTCGATGTAGAGGCCGTCGCGGCGAGCCACCAGCAGCGCGTGGTTGCGCGAGACGGTCACGTCGTCGAGGAACACCTCCGCCTCCGGGCTGCGCCCGATCGTCATGCGCTCGCCGGTCACGTTGAAGGCCTCACCGGCCCGCCCGCCGCCCGAGCGGATCACGAGCGTCGCCCCCTCGTGGGTGACCTCCTCGAGGTCGACCGCCTTCAGGTCCCCGGCCTCGTCGACCTGGTAGACCTCGGTCGTGTCCCCGGGCTTCTTGCCCTGTTCGGCCTCGCCCAGGAACGCGCCGCACTTCTGGCAGTAGTTCGCGCCCTCGGCGTTGATGAAGCCGCATTCCGGGCAGTGCACGGTTACTCGACGTCTCCCTCCGCCGCAAAGCCCTTGCCGGACAGGATGTCGGTCAGCTGCTGGACGTCCGCCCCGGTGATCAGCGTCTCGCCCTCCTCGTGCTTCTTGCGCAGGCGGTTGACCAGCTCCGCTCGCAGGATGTCGATCTTGCCGTGCAGGATCCGCCGGCGGTACGAGACCTCCTGCTCCTCCTCGGTCAGCTGCTGGATCATGTCCTTCAGCTCCCGATCGGAGAGCGCTCCGAGATCAGGGAATGTGTCCAAGACTTTCCTTTCGGGGGGAACGGGCGGGCGGCTGACGCCGAATATAGCCGATGCTCAAGTTGAGGTTGAGCCTTTGCGCAAGGCTCGAAGACCATCTTGCAGGTACAGCGCGGTGGCTGCAAGGGTGAGCGCGAGGCCAAAATAGAGCAGCGCGTCCGACACCCAGGTCTCGGTGATCATCGCCAGGCCGAGGGCGCCCATCACCGGCCAGACGGCCCAGCGGCCCAGCATGTTGACGTTGAGGTCGATCCCGCGCCGCAGCGCCACCTGCGTCAGCAGCAGCATCAGCCCCTCGCGCGCGGCCAGCACGAGCAGCGCCCAGCGCGGCAGCAGCTCGAACTCCCAGGCGACGATCGCGCCGGAGAGGACCAGCAGCCTGTCGGTCAGCGGGTCGAGCAGCGCTCCCAGCCGGCTGTACTGGCCCGTGATGCGCGCCGCCATGCCGTCGAACCAGTCGGTGGCCGCGACGAAGGCGAAGATGATCGTCGCGGTGGTGTCGCGCCCGTCCCCCGAGTCGAGCGCCAGCACGAGGAACACCGGGATCAGCAGGATGCGGCCGATCCCGATCGCGTTGGGGATCGTCCACGGGTGCAGGGGCTGCCCGCGCCGGGTCTCGGGAGGAGCTCCGCCAGACCGGTCGAGCCCGACCAGCCGGCGGAAGGTCAGGGGAGGCTTGTCCACAGCTCAGCGGCGGCCCGGGCGGCGCCCTCGAGCGGCAGCGAGCGCTGCTCCTGGCCGCGCCGGATCTGGGCGTCGACCTGGCCCGCCTCCAGGCCCCGCTTGCCGACCGTGAGACGCAGCGGGCAGCCGAGCAGCTCGGCGTCGGCGAACTTCTCGCCGGCGCTGCCCTCGCGGTCGTCGTAGAGGACGTCGAGGCCCTCGGCGCGCAGCTCGTCGTAGAGCCGGTCGGCCACCTCGCGGGCCTCCTCCCCCGGCTTGCCGAGCGTGATCAGCTCCACGTCGAAGGGCGCGAGCGAGCGCGGCCAGCAGATGCCCTGCTCGTCGTGGAACTGCTCGATCGCGGCGGCGACGATGCGCGCCGGGCCGATCCCGTACGAGCCCATCACGATCGGCTGCTCCTTGCCCTGCTCGTCGAGGTAGGTCGCCTCGAGGGGCACCGAGTAGCGCGTGCCGAGCTTGAAGATGTTCGCCACCTCGATCGCCGGCTCGATGCGGATCACCGCTCCCTGGGTGTCGGTGTCGCCCGCCTCCACGCGCCGCACGTCCGCCCACTCGGGCTGGAAGTCGCGCCCGGGCTCCACGCCGCGCAGGTGCATGTCGGGCTCGTTGGCCCCCGTGACCATGCCGTGCAGGCCGCGCAGCGCCTCGTCGGCGACCACGTCGACCTGCGCGCCGATCGGCCCGATGAACCCGGGCTCGGTGCCGAAGCGGTCGCGCACCTCCTGGGCCTCCGCCGGCCGCGCCGGCGCGCCGAGCGCGTTCTGAAGCTTGAACTCGTTGAGCGAGTGGTCGCCGCGCACCAGCACCAGAACCGGCCTGCCGTCCTCGAGGATCACCGGCAGCGCCTTGATCAGCGCGCCCGCCGGCACGCCGAGCATCGACGCGAGCGCGGCGATCGTGGTCGCGCCGGGCGTCTCGACCGGCTCGGGCCCGGGCAGCGCCTCGGGGAGGCCATCCACGGGCTGCGCCGTCGCGCTCGCGATCTCCATGTTGGCGGCGTAGCCGGCGTCGGACAACGCGACGTCGTTCTCGCCGGCCGCGCAGGGCGCCATGTACTCGTCCGCGCCGGTGCCGCCCATCATCCCGACGTCGCCCTCGACCCGGTACCACTCGAGCCCGGTGCGCTCGAAGATCGCGTCGTAGGCCTGGATGAGGAGCGCGTAGGACTCGTCGAGGCCCTCGAAGTCGCGGTCGAACGAGTACGCGTCCTTCATGATGAACTCGCGGGTGCGCAGCACCCCCGCGCGCGGGCGCGGCTCGTCGCGCTCCTTGACCTGGAAGTGGTAGAGCAGCTTGGGCAGGTCGCGGTAGGAGCGGATCTCGCGCGCGGCGTGCGTGGTGATGACCTCCTCGTGGGTCATCGCCAGCACCAGCTCCGCGTCGCGCCGGTCGCGCAGCTTGAACAGCTCGTCGATCTCGTAGCGGCCGGTCTTCTTCCACAGCTCGGCGGGCTGGAGGACCGGCATCAGGAGCTCCGCGCAGCCGACCGCGTCGAGCTCCTCGCGGATGATCTGCTCGGCCTTGCGGTGTGCTCGCCAGCCCGCCGGCAGCCACGTCCACAGGCCCGCCGCGAGCTGGCGCGCGAGGCCCGCCCGCACGAGCAGCCGGTGCGAGGCCGCCTCGGCCTCGGCGGGGTCCTCGCGAGTCGTCGGCAGGAAGTAGCGGGAGAGGCGGGTCACGGCGGGCGACTATATCCCCGTAGGCCTCAACATCCGCACCGAAAAGCCGATCTATAGGTGATGCAAGTCTCGCGTGAACAGCGGATAGCGCTGCGCGTGTGCTGGTCCGTGGCCGGCCTTGCGCTGGCGATCCTCGCGATCCAGTTCGTCACCGGGATCGGGGGCGACGCCGTCACCCAGGCCTTCCTGAAGTACCTCTACAACGCCCTGCTGTTCGCGGGCGCGGGCTTCTGCCTGTGGCGCGCCGCCGCGGTGCGCAGCGAGCGCCTCGCCTGGCTGATCATGGGCCTGGCGATCGTGAGCTGGACGGCGGCCGACATCTACTGGACCGCCGTCTACGCCGACGACGCCAACCCGCCCTACCCGAGCATCGCCGACGCGCTCTGGCTGGTCTTCTACCCCGCCAGCTGCGTCACCCTCTTCCTGCTGGTTCGCGCGCGCATGCGCGACGCCCGCGCGAGCCTGTGGCTCGACGGCCTGATCGGGGCGGTCGGCGTGGCTTCGCTCGCCGCCGCGCTCGGCTACGGCACCGTCGTCCACGAGGGCGGCGCCGGCGACCTCGGCGCCGAGGTGCTCACCAACCTCGCGTACCCGGTCGGCGACCTGTTCCTGCTGGGCGTGATCGTCGCGATCTTCGGCCTCTCGGGCTGGCGGCCCGGGGGCGCCTGGCTCGTGCTGGGCGTCGGGCTCGCGCTCAACGCGGTCGGCGACGGCCTCTACCTGATCCAGACCGCGGACGGCACCTACCAGGAGGGCAGCTTCGTGGACGCGCTCTGGCCCGCATCCTCGCTGCTGGTGGGCCTGTCGGCCTGGCAGACCGCCAGGTACGCCCGCGCCCCGCGCGACCAGAGCCTGCGCCTGGTGATCGTGCCGGTGGTCTGCGGCCTGCTCGCCGTCGTGCTGCTCGCCTACGACCACTTCTCCCGGCTGAACGGGCTCACGGTGTCGCTGGCGGCCGTGACGCTGCTGCTCGTGCTCGTGCGCACGGCGCTGCTGTTCGCCGAGAACCGCCGCGTGCTCGCCCACAGCCGCGAGGAGGCGCTCACGGACCCGCTGACCGGCCTGCGCAACCGCCGCAGCCTGATGGCCGACCTCGAGCGCCTGCTGCCGGAGGCGAGCGCGGCGCAGCCGCTGGCGCTGGTGCTGTTCGACCTCGACGGCTTCAAGGAGTACAACGACGCCTTCGGCCACCCGGCCGGCGACGGGCTGCTGGTGCGGCTGGGCGAGCGTCTGGCAGACGCGGCGCACGGCCACGGGCTCGCCTACCGGCTCGGCGGCGACGAGTTCTGCGTCGTCATCCAGCCCGGCCCGGCGGGGCTCGACGTGCTGGTCGACGCCTGCGTGGCGGCGCTGGCCGAGCACGGCGAGGGCTTCGACGTGACGACCTCCCACGGCACCGTGCAGGCTCCGCTGGAGGCGCACAGCCCCACCGAGGCGCTCCAGCTGGCCGACCGGCGCATGTACGCCCGCAAGGGCGAGCGGCGCGTGTCGGCCGGCCGCCAGTCGCGCGACGTGCTGCTGCGCAGCCTGTCCGAGCGCCAGCCCGACCTGCACATCCACCTGCGCGGCACCGCCGAGCTGGCCCTCACCGTCGGGCGGGAGCTGGGCATGGACGGCGAGCAGCTCGACGACGTGGCGCACGCGGCCGAGCTGCACGACGTCGGCAAGATCGCCATCCCGGACGCGCTCCTCCAGAAGTCGGGCCCGCTGGACGACACGGAGTGGGGCTTCATGCGCCAGCACACGATCATCGGCGAGCGCATCCTGTCCGCCGCGCCCGCGCTGCGAAGCGTGGCGCGCCTGGTGCGCTCGAGCCACGAGCGCTGGGACGGCATGGGCTACCCGGACGGGCTGAGCGCCGAGGAGATCCCGCTCGGCGCGCGCGTCGTCGCTGTCTGCGACGCCTTCGACGCGATGACCTCCAACCGCCCCTACCGCCACCGCATCGGCCAGCCCGACGCGGTGGCCGAGCTGCGCCGCTGCGCAGGGACGCAGTTCGACCCGCGCGTGGTGGACGCCTTCGGGCGCGTGCTCGAGCGCGAGATGGAAGCCGCCGCGGAGTCCGCCGAATTGCGGGCGCGGCCACTCACGCCCGCTGCCTAGGGCGCCCCGAACCAGGTTGTGAGCGCCTGAGGGAGCTCCGGATCGGCGGGGTCTCCCGCCCAGGCCACATGGCCGTCGGGCCGGATCAACACCGCGGTGGGAGCGGTGACCTCCCCGAGCGCCGGGAGCTCCCAGGCGCCGGCGTATTCGGCGTCGATCGACTGAACGCGATCCGCCCACCGACCGACGTCGAAGCCGCCGGGCTCACCGAGGTTGAGCAGCACCGGCCGGGCGTCGTGCAGCAGGGTGAACACCCGCAGCGGGCCGCTGGCGGTGACCACGTCGAGATCGGGCATGCGCCGTCCGACCAGCGGGTGCCCGTCGCCGAGGTCGTAGCGAATGTCCAGGCCGGACGTCATCGCGGCGAAGCCTCTGCGAGCCTCGTCCGCCCCGAGGAGCTCGGCGATTGTGTCGCGCAAGGCCTGCGTGCGTTCGTCCTGGCGGCGGAGCGCGACGTACGCCATCGTGGTGCGCAGCACGCGGGCAGCGACCGGGTGACGCTCGGCGTGGTAGGTGTCCAGCAGGCTGTCTGGGGAGGTCCGCCTGACCACCTGGGCCAGCTTCCATCCCAGATTGGCCGCATCCTGCACGCCGGTCTGGAGGCCCTGTCCACCATCCGGGGCATGCACGTGCGCGGCGTCGCCGGCCAGCAGGACCCGTCCGTCCCGGTAGGCCGCGGCTTGCCGGGTCATGTCGGTGAACCTGGAGATCGAGGTGGGGCTGTGGACCCCGTAGTCGGTCCCGTAGACGCGGATGAGCGCCTCGCTGAGATCCCGCAGGGTTGGTTCGCCTTCGGTTACGACGTGCTCGTCGGTGACCATGGCGCGCACCGGTCCGCTGTCGGCGAAGACGATCTCGCCGTCGCGGATCTCGTAGTCCACCCTGCCGAGGCCATGGATGCCGATGGCATCGTGGCGAACGCCCCACTCCGCCTCCTCGGCCAGCTCGACCACGGCGATCAGGGCACTGGTCGTGGGGTCCCAGCCGGGGAAGTCGATGCCGGCTGCCTTGCGGACCAGGCTGCGTCCCCCGTCGCAGCCGACGAGATATTGCGCGCGCAGCGACTCGCCGCCGGACAGCTCGACGTCGACGCCGGCGTCGTCCTGCGCGAAGCCCGTCACCTCACGTCCGCGATGGATCGCCACCGACAGCTCGCCGACCCAGCCGGTCAGGATGCGCTCGATGTCGTTCTGCCAGAGCCCGAGCGTGTAGGGATGCCGGGTGGGAAAGTCGCCGATGTCCAGGGAGACCCCGGCGAACTGCCCGACATTGGCCACCTGTCCCTCCGAGAGGAACCGGTCGGCGATCCCCCGCTGATCGAGGATCTCGATCGTGCGTGAGTGCAGACCGCCTGCGCGCGAGCCGACCAGGTCCTGGCTGGCGCGCCGCTCGACAATCGCGACGTCCACGCCCGCCAACGCCAACTCGCCCGCCAGCATCAGCCCTGTCGGACCTCCTCCGGCGATCACCACCGCGTGCTCGGTCATTTCGCTGCTCCCATTCGGTCGGCCGTGCATTTGCGGCCGGCGATTATGGGGCATGACCCGGGGCTTGTTTCAACCCCGACCTGCGCTATAAATTGAAGGTGGAGGGGACGGCTAGGCCCGCGTGAAGCGGCGGCCGGCAGTGGGGCTGGCCTCTTCGTCGAGCTCGACCCGCTTGGCCTGCTTGGAGCCGGCCATGGGCAGCTCCTGACCGCCGGCCAGCGCGTCGCCGGCGGCCGCGGCGGCCTCCATGGCGGCGATCCGCTCGGGCGTCAGCTCTCCGGCGTTCTCCTCCTCGATGCGCTCGAGCCACTCGGCGCCCTCGGCCGACTTGCGCTCGTCCACGACCACGCGGCCCACGTCGAGCGACTTGTCGATCTCGGCGAACAGCTCGTCCACGAGCTGCTCCTGCGGGACCTTCCGCAGCGGCTTGCCGTGGGCGAAGATCAGGCCCTCGTTCTTGGCGCCGGTGATGCCGAAGTCGGCGTGCGAGGCCTCGCCGATGCCGTTCACCGCGCAGCCGAGCACCGCGACCTCGATCGGGTCCTCGTAGGCGCGCAGGCGCTCCTCGATGTCGGCCACCACCGTGTCCATGTCGAACTGGAGGCGGCCGCAGGTCGGGCAGGCGATCAGCACCGGGCCGCGCTCGCGCAGCTTCAGCGCCTTGAGGATCTCCCAGGCGACCTTGACCTCCTCCTCGGCGTGGAAGGTGGACAGCGAGATGCGGATCGTGTCCCCCACCCCGTCGGCGAGCAGCGTGCCCAGCCCGACGGCGGACTTGAGCGAGCCCGACCACTTGGTGCCGGCCTCGGTGATGCCCAGGTGCAGCGGGTTGTCGATCTGCTGCGAGAGCAGCCGGTTGGAGGCGATCGTGTTCGGCACGTTGGTCGACTTGATCGACACCTTGAAGTCCTCGAAGCCGAGCCTGTCCATCAGCTCGACGTGCTCGATCGCGGCCGCCACCAGCGCCTCGACGGGGCTCTCGCGCTCCAGCTCGTGCAGGTGCTTGGGCAGCGAGCCGGAGTTGACCCCGATGCGCAGCGGGATGCCGGCTGCGCGGGCCTTCTCCACGACCTCGCCGGTCTTCTCGTGCCCGCCGATGTTGCCGGGGTTGATGCGGACGCAGTGGGCGCCGGCGTCGATCGCCTTGAGCGCCAGCGTGTGGTTGAAGTGGATGTCGGCGATCACCGGGATCGGCGACTCGACGACGATCCGCTTGAGCGCCTGGACGTCGTCGTCACGCGGCACGGCGCAGCGGACCAGGTCGCCGCCGGCTTCCGCGATCGCGTGGATCTGGCGCATGGTCGCGTCGTAGTCCGCGGTCTCCGTCTTGGTCATCGACTGGACCGCGACGGGGGCTCCGCCGCCGATCTTCACGCCGCCGACGTCTATCTGGCGCTTCGAGGCCATCGCCCCGAAGGGTATCTACGAGTACAGCTCCTCGATCTCAGTCGCGTACTTCTCGTGGATCGGCTTGCGCTTGAGCTTCATCGTCGGGGTCAGCTCGTCGCCGCCCGCCTGCCAGTCCGTCTCGAGCACCTTGTAGCGCTTGATCTGCTCCACGCGGGCCATCTGGTCGTTGGCGGCCTCCACCCCGCGCGCCACCTCGGCCAGCAGCGCGTCCTCGCCGTGCTGCTGCGTATACGGCGGCGCCACGTCGGGGTCGAGCGTGATCAGGGCGACGTTGTAGGGCTTCATGTCGCCGATCGCGACCACCTGGCCGATCACCGGGCTGGCGGCCTTGACCTTCGCCTCGATGTTGGCCGGCGACATGTTCTTGCCGCCCGCGTTGATGATCAGCTCCTTCTTGCGGTCGACGATCTTCAGGTAGCCGTCCTCGTCGAACTCGCCCACGTCGCCCGTGTGCAGCCAGCCCTCGTCGTCGATCGCCTCGCGCGTCTTCTCGGGCTGGTTGCGGTAGCCGGAGGTGATCACCGGGCCGCGGATCAGCACCTCGCCGTCGTCCTCGAGCTTGACCTCCACGCCCGGCGAGGGCGGGCCGACGGTGCCGATCTTGATCTTGTCGGGCGGGTTGCAGGTGCCGTAGCCGGTCGTCTCCGACATGCCCCACAGCTCCGCGACCGGAATCCCGATCGCGTGGAAGAACTCGATCACCTCGCGCGGCGTGGGCGCCGCGCCGACGTTGATCGACTCGATCTGGTCGAGCCCGAGCCCCACGCGGATCTTCGAGAGCACCAGCTCGTCGGCCTTGGCGTGCTCGGCCCGGAGCTCCTCCGGCACCGGCTCGCCGGCCTGCTCCAGCCTGACCTTGCGCAGCCCGACGTCGAGCGCCCACTTGGTCGCCTGCTTGCGCGCCTCGTCCTGCTCGGCCTCGATGCCGGCCTCGATCGCGGCCTTGAGCTTCTCGAAGATGCGCGGGACCGCGAAGAACCAGCTCGGCCGCACCTCCGGCAGGTAGGCGACCACCTGGCGCGCGTCCGGGCAGTCCGTCGTGGTGAAGCCGAGCAGCATCGGCAGGTAGTGGGAGCAGGCCCGCTCGGCGATGTGCGCCATCGGCAGCCACGACACGACGCGCCCGTCGTTGGGGAAGGCGATCACGTCGTCGAACCCCTGCACGGCGGCGATCACGTTGGAGTGGATCAGCTGCACGCCCTTGGGCGGCCCGGTGGTGCCCGATGTGTAGATCAGCGTCAGCACGTCGTCGGGCTGGACGGCGCGCCAGGCGGACTCGAAGTCGAACCCGTCGGCGGCGTGCCGCTCGACGTCGTCGCCGTCGTCGTCGACCACGATCAGGTGGTCCACGCCGTCGAGGTCGCGGACGCGGTCGGCGAACGCCTGCTCGGTCACGACGATGCGCGCCTGCGCGTCGGCGATCTGGTACTGGATCTGCTCGGGCGCGTAGGTGTTGTAGATCGAGAAGGGCGTGGCGCCCAGGTGCAGCGCGGCGGCGTCGTAGAAGTGGAAGTCGGGCCGGTTGGTCAGCATGATCCCCATGCTGGAGCCGCGCTCGAGGCCCAGCCCGGCCAGCCCGGCGGCGACGCGGCGCACCTTGTCGGCGTACTCGCCCCACGTCATCGAGAACTCGTCGTCCTTGGTACGGAGGGCGACCCGGTCTGGATTCGCGGCGGCCGTCAGCTGGAACGCCTCGGCGATCGTCGAGGCGTCGAGGCCCGCCGGCCGCGCCGTGCGGCGCGCGCTCGTAACGCTCATGTGCGGAATGTAACGGACCGCTGCGCAGCCGGCCGAGCCGGCTGCTTGCTGCACGACGCACCTACAGCGGACCTGGAAGCCTTCGCCCGACAATCGGCCGATGTCGTTCGAGAGTCCGATCAGGAAGATCAGGATCACGAGCATGAAGCCGACCACGCCGGCGCGCTCCATCACCGCGAACGGCACCGGCTTGCGCCGCACCTTCTCGACGATCGCCCAGAAGATGTGGCCGCCGTCCAGCGGCAGGAACGGGAACAGGTTCACGATCGCCAGCGAGAGCGAGATGATCGCGAGGATGCCGACCGCGTCGGCGACGTCGTTGAGGATCGTCTGGCGGGTCGCCTCGTAGGACCCGACCACGCCGCTGATCTCCTTGCGCTGCTCGGGGTTGATCAGGCGCGCGGGCAGCGACAGCGTCTGGGTCGTGATCAGCCAGAAGCTGTTCGTCGCCGTGTTGAACGCCTCGCCGGCCGGCTGGGTGATGTGCGGGCCGTCGGCCGCGAAGCCGAAGCCCAGCCGCGTGCGCGGCTTGAGGTCGGGACCCGGGTTGGCGTCGTAGACGGGCGTGAGCTTGAGCCTGATCAGCTTCCCGTCGCGCTTCACCAGCAGCGTCGCGGGCGTGGTGGCCTTGCAGCCGTCGCGCGGCGTGCCCTTGCAGTGGTGCGACTGAATCTGCTCGGAGAGCCGCTTGGGGGCCGCGCGCACCCCGTCGACCGCGATCAGCTTGTCTCCCGGCTTGATCGCGTGCGCCGCCGGCATGCCCTTCTCGACGCTCGAGACGTTGCCGCTCAGCTCCTGCGGGCCGATCGCGAAGAAGAAGATCCAGAGCAGCACGAAGGCCAGCACCAGGTTGACCGCCGGCCCCGCGGCGATGACGACGATCCGCTTCCAGACCGGCTGTGAGTGGTAGGCGCGGTCGCGAACCTCCTCGGGCAGGTCCTCCGAGGGGTTCATCCCGCTGATCTTCACGTAGCCGCCCGCGGGGATCGAGCCGATGGCGTACTCGGTCTCCCCCACCTTCTTGCTGAGCAGCGTCGGCGGGAAGAACAGCGAGAACTTCTCGACGCGCATGCCGACGGCCTTGGCGGCCGTGAAGTGGCCCAGCTCGTGCAGGATGACCAGCACCGCGAAGCCGGCGAAGGCGAGGAACCAGCTCACGCGGCGACCCCCCTTGCGATCGCGCGCGCCTCGGTATCCGCCTCGTAGAGGTCGCTGAAGTGGCGCACCGGCCGCGCCGGCAGCTCCGACAGCGTGGACTCGATCACCCTCGCGATGCCGGTGAAGGCCAGCTCCCCCTCCAGGAACGCGTGCACGGCGACCTCGTTGGCCGCGTTGAGCACGCAGGGCGCGGTGCCGCCCGCCTCGGCGGCCTCGCGCGCGAGGCGCAGGCAGGCGAAGGTGCGCGTGTCGGGCTCCTCGAAGGTGAGCTGGCCGAGCTCGGCGAGGTCGAGCCTGCGGACCGGCACGTCGGCGCGATCGGGATGGTGCAGCGCGTATGAGATCGGCACGCGCATGTCGGGGTAGCCGAGGTGGGCCAGCGACGCGCCGTCGTTGAGCTGGACCAGCGCGTGGACGATCGACTGCGGGTGCACGACCACGTCGATCGCCTCGTAGGGCAGGCCGAACAGGTGGTGAGCCTCGATCAGCTCCAGGCCCTTGTTCATCAGGGTGGCCGAGTCGATCGTGATCTTGCCGCCCATGTCCCAGGTCGGGTGGGCGAGGGCCTGCTCGCGGGTGACCCCGTCGAGGCCTGTGCGGCCGCGGAACGGGCCGCCGCTCGCGGTCAGGATCAGCCTGTCCACGCTGCCGGGGCGCTGGCCGTCGAGCAGCTGGAAGAGCGCCGAGTGCTCGGAGTCGACCGGGATCAGGTGCGCCCCGGTCGCCTCGCCGAGCGCCATGACGAGCTCGCCCCCGACGACGAGGCTCTCCTTGTTGGCGAGCGCCAGGTCGATGCCCTCACCCAGCGTCGCGACGGTCGGCCCCAGCCCGGCCGAGCCGACGAGCGCGTTGAGCACGAGGTCGCAGTCGGCGTCGGTGATCAGCTCGACGAGGCCCTCGGCCCCGGCCAGCACCGTGACGTGCTCGGCGGCGCGCGCCGCCGCGTCCGGGTCGGCCAGCGCGATCCGCTCCACGCCGAAGCGGCGCGACTGGTCCAGGAGCAGCTCCCAGCTCGAGGCGGCGGCCAGCCCGACCACCTCCAGGTCGTCGCTGCGCTCGATCACGTCGAGTGCCTGGGTGCCGATCGAGCCCGTCGATCCGACGATGACGATTCTGCGCACCAGGCTCAGTCTAGGAGCCGGAGTCGAGAACTCCCAGGAGAGCCTCCACGACTCGCGGATCGAGCTGCGTACCGGCCACCCGGCGCAGCTCCAGCTTGGCCTCGTCCGGCCCCAGCGCGTCGCGGTACGGGCGCCGCGTGATCATCGCCTCGTAGGTGTCGCAGGCGAACAGGATGCGCGCCCCCAGTGGGATCTGCTCGCCCGCCAGGCCGTCGGGGTAGCCGCTGCCGTCCCAGCGCTCGTGGGCCGCCCGCACGAGCGGGACGGTGTCGGCGAAGAACTCGACCGGGGACAGGATCCCCTCGCTGATCAGCGGGTGGCGCTCGATCGCGGGCCGCTCGCGCTCGTCGAGCGGGCCGGGCTTGTTGAGGATCGCCTCGGGCACGCCCAGCTCGCCGATGTCGTGCAGCGTCGCGGCGTAGCGCAGGGCGCTCAGCGCGGCCTCGTCGAGCCCCATCGCCAGCCCGACGGCCTCGCAGCGCTGCACGAGCGACTCCGAAGTAGCGCTCGCGCGCGCGTCCAGAGCCGCCTTGAGCGCCTCCGCGGTTCCGCGCTGGGCGCGGTCGAGGCGCTCGTGCAGCTGCGCCGCCCGCAGGCCGGCCGAGAGCTGGTGCGCGGCGGAGCGGAGCATGCTGGCGTCGCCCTCGTCGAAGGCGTCCGGGTCCGTCGACTGGACCGACAGCACGCCCCAGGGGCGGCCGTCGACGATCACGGGCACGTCGAGCTCCGAGCGCACCCCGATCGTGGCCGGCGTGGCCGCGTAATCCGGCTCGCGCGCCACGTCGCCCACGAGCACCACGCGCCGCTCGCGCAGGCAGCGGCCGACCAGGCCGCGCTGGGACGGGATCGTGTAGCCGGTCAGGTCGACGTCCTCGAAGACCCCGGCGCCGGCCGGCATCTCCAGCCGCCCGTCTTCGCGCAGCCTCACCAGCACGCTGGCGTGCACGCCCATCGTCGCGTGCACCTCCTCGACCGCGGCCTCGATCATGGCCTGCTCGTCCACCTCGTCCTCGAGGCGCTGGCCGAGCGCGTTGGTCAGCCCGACCTGCTGCGCCCAGCGTTCGCGCAGCGCGGCGCTCTTGCGCGCCGAGCGCGGCGGGATCGCGGCGCGCAACAGCAGCGAGGCCTCCACGAGGCCCTCGTCCAGCGGCGCGGTGCGGGGGTCCGCGTACAGCTCGAGCAGCCAGGTCAGGTCGTGGTCGGCCGCCGCGGCGGCGAGCACGCTCGTGCGACCGAGCAGCTCCAGCAGGGCGCGCTCGGCCCGGTCGGCGCTCTGGTCGTCGACCCGGGCCACGAACGAGCCGGCGCCGGCCTGGAGCAGCCGCGCCGTGGCGGGGTACTCGTCGATCGAGTAGACGTCGTTGTCGAGGCTGAGGTGGAGCCCCTCCAGGCGCTTGTCGCGCCCGTCGGCCTGCGAGACCGTGTGGATCGAGCTCGCGCCCGCCGGGGCGAACGAGATCGCCCAGGCGGCGGTGTTGAGCGCCTCCGAGAGCGCGACGGCGACCGCCTCGATCCGCTCGAGCGGCCCCTCGTGGGCGAGGTCGTCGCAGAAGCGCCCGTTCAGCTCCTGGACGGCGTCGCGGATCCGCTCCTGGGTGGTGCGCCGCATCGTGCGGCGCTCGGGCCGCGGCGTGACGTCGGACGCCCGCGAGCCGGCGGTGAAGATCTGCCCGCCGCCGCTGCGCTTGGCGCGGTACAGGGCCGCGTCGGCGGCCCGCATCAGCTCGGCGAGCGAGTCGACGCCGCGTCCGAGCGCGGCGGCGCCGCACGAGATCAGGATGCCCGTGCCGTTGCCCTCGTCCAGGTCCGCGAGCGTCGCCGCGGCGAGCCCCCGCGCGTCGTCGAGGCCGGCGCCCTCCATGACTACGCAGAACTCGTCGCCGGACAGCCGCCCGACGAGGTTGCCCGGGCGCGCGGCGGCCGCGGCCACGAGCGCCTCGGCCACGCGCCGCAGGGCGCGGTCGCCGGCGTCGTGGCCGGCCTGGTCGTTGATCTTCTTGAGCTCGTCGACGTCGCAGAGCAGCACGGCGAGCGTCGCCTCGCGGCCGGTGGCGCGGATGACCGCTCGCTGGAGCCGCTCCTCGAGCGCGCGCCGGTTGGCCAGGCCGGTCAGCGGGTCCTCGTAGGCGAGCCGGGACACACGCGAGAACAGCTCGGCCCGGCCGATCGCGACGGCGAGCTGGCCGGCCACGGTCTCGAGGAAGCGCACGTCCGCGCCGCGGAACCGCGGCTGGCCCGGCGCGGTGGTCGCGTAGACCTCGCCCCAGGCCTCGCCCTCGACCAGGATCGGCACGCCGACCTCGGACTCCTTGCCGAGGCGCACGAGGCGCTTGGTGGAGACCGCGTCGGCGTCGGGCGCGTCGACCGAGTTGAAGTAGGCGACGCCGTCGAGGATCAGGCGCTCGGCGTTCGGGTCCTCGCGCAGCGCGTGGATCTCGGCCGCCGGGTAGCGCTCCTCCTCGGGCCCCAGCTCGCCGACGTTGATGATCGTCCGCAGCACGCCCTGCTCGCGCTCCCAGCGGCTGACGGAAAGCGAGGCGGCGCCGATCGCGGCGCGGGCCTCCTCGGCCGCGACCTCGAGCACCTCCTCGAGGTCGTGGGCCCCCGCGGCGGCGGCCGCCACGCGCAGCAGAGCTTCGCGCTCGGACCCTGCCTGTCCGAACGTTGGCGCAGCGGCGACTCCCCTTGCGGGCTCCACCCCATGAACATCGGGTCAAAGGCGCGCAAGCTTGAGGAACTCACCCGCCAAATGCGCTTTGGGATCTTCTACGAGCACCAGAACCCGCGACCGTGGACCGAGCGGCGCTCCGAGCACGCGCTGCTGAAGGACGCCCTGGCCCAGGTCGAGCTGGCCGACCGGCTCGGCTTCGACTACGTCTGGGAGGTGGAGCACCACTTCCTCGAGGAGTACTCGCACTCGTCGGCGCCGGAGGTCTTCCTGGCCGCGGCGGCCGCCCGCACCGAGCGCATCCGGCTCGGCCACGGGATCGTCCAGATCCCGCCCGCCGTGAACCACCCGGCGCGGGTGGCGGAGCGCGTGGCGACGCTCGACCTGATCTCCGACGGCCGCGTGGACTTCGGGACCGGCGAGTCCTCCTCCGCGGCGGAGCTGGGCGGCTTCCTCGTCGACCGCACGCGCAAGCGGGAGATGTGGGAGGACGCGATGCCCGCGATCACGCGCATGTTCGTGGAGGAGCCGTTCGCCGGCTGGGACAGCGAGTTCTGGAGCATGCCGCCGCGCAACGTCGTGCCCAAGCCCCTCCAGCGGCCGCACCCGCCGCTGTGGGTGGCCTGCAGCCGCCGCGAGACGATCCAGTTCGCCGCGCGCAACGGCATCGGCGCGCTGTCGTTCTCGTTCGTCGAGCCCGAGGACGCCGGACAGTGGGTCGAGGAGTACTACGGGATCATCGAGTCCGAGCAGTGCAAGCCCGTCGGCTTCAGCGTCAACCCGGCGGTTGCTGTGGTGCTCCCGATGATGCTGCACGACGACGAGGCGACCGCGATCGAGCGCGGCATCGACGGTGCCCACTTCTTCGGCTACTCGCTGGCGCACTACTACGGCATGGGCCGCCACCAGCCCGGGCAGACGGTCGTCTGGGACGAGTTCCTGCGCAACCGCGACGAGCGCGGCTTCGCCCGCTCGATCGTGACCCCGGACGCGGCGCCGCTGGCGGTCAAGATCATGCAGCACGGGCTCGGCTCGCTGCGCGGGGCGATCGGCACGCCCGAGCAGGTGCTCGACCTCTGCCGCCGCTACGAGGCGGTCGGTGTCGACCAGGTGATCTTCGTGCTCCAGGCGGGGCCGAACCGCCACGAGCACATCTGCGAGAGCCTCGAGCTGTTCGCGCAGCGGGTGATGCCGGAGTTCACGCTCGACCGCGAGCACCGCGAGCAGGCCAAGCACGACCGCCTCGCGCCTGCCGTGACGCGCGCACTGGCGCGCCGCGAGCCCGCCCGCCGGCCGCCGCCCGGCTACGTGATCGACGAGCAGGCCGAGCTGGCCCGCGCCGCGCCGCCCGCCGGGGGGCGCTGCGCGAGCGGCTGCGCGCCGCCGCGCCCAGGAGGCGCTGGCGCGGCTGGTCAAGGGGGCAAGCGACGAGCAGCTGGAGCGGCGCTTCGGGCGGCGCTCGCCCAGCGCGCGATCTTCACCGGGATCGCGAAGCAGTTCGAGCCGAAGTTCGCGCACGGCTTCGAGGGCGACATCGCGTACGAGCTGAGCCACCACGGCAACGGCAAGCTGCCCTCCCGGTGGACGCTCCGGGTGCGCGACGGCGCTGCCGCGGCGGTACAGGGAATCGACGGCACCCCGGCGATCACCTTCAAGCTGAGCATCCCCGACTTCGCGCGGCTGCTGGCCGAGCAGGTCGAGCCGCAGGAGCTGATGTTCTCGGGGCGCTTCGACGTGCAGGGCGACCTCGGGCTGGCGACCCGCGTGCCGGAGATGTTCGGCGCGGCGCCGCAGTTCTAGCGGCGCCGACCGACCCACCCGTACCCCAGCCCCACCGCCGCGTAGTACCCGACGACGATCGTGAACAGCACCGCGTCCAGGCGGTCCAGCACGCCGCCGTGGGCGCCGAGCAGCGTGCCCGTGTCCTTCACCTCGAGGTCGCGCTTGATCAGCGACTCGAACAGGTCGCCGATCGGCGCCGCGATCGCCACCAGGAAGCCGATCAGCAGGGCGTCCCAGCCGCTCAGCCAGTCCTGGTAGAGGCCGGCGCACCAGAAGGCGATCGTTCCCCCCACCACGCCGCCGACGAGCCCCTCCAGCGTCTTGTTGGGCGAGATCAGCGGTGCGATCTGCGTGCGGCCGTAGGCGCGCCCCACGAAGTAGGCGAACGTGTCGCCGACGAAGGTCGCGATCAGGACGTCGAAGACCAGCCCCATGCCGGTGCGGACCGTCTCGCCGTCCTGGTCGATGCCGAGGTCGCGCAGCCAGATCGCGTGCACCATCGGCAGCCCGATCCAGAGCACCCCGAACAGTGTCGCGGCGATCGCCCACGACACGTTCGCCCGCCGCGGCCGCGCCAGCGCGAGGAAGAACGTCACGGGGAAGGCGGCCACCAGCACCAGGATCACCTGGCGCTGCTCCCCGTAGAGGGCGGCGGCGATCAGGGCGATCAGGGTCAGGAAGCCGGCCAGGGCGGGCGGCCGCACCCGCTCCATCAGCGTGTACAGCTCGCCGAGCATGATCACGCCGAGGACGGCCAGGCCGAGCGCGAACACCTCGCCCCCCTGCCAGACCATGACGATCGCGATCGGGATCAGGATCAGCGCGACGAGCACGCGCGCAGCGAGATCCGAGCCGCCGCCGTCGCGCATCGGCTACCTCGCTCCGAACCGGCGCTGACGCGCGCCGTACTCCTCCAGCGAGGCCTCGAACACCTCACGCGAGAAGTCGGGCCAGAGCTCGTCGCGGAAGACGAACTCGGCATAGGCGAGCTGCCAGAGCAGGTAGTTGGAGATGCGCTGCTCGCCGCTCGTCCGGATGAGCAGATCGGGATCGTGCATGTCGGGTGCGTAGAGCTGGCGCCGGAAGTCGTCCTCGGTCTCTCCTGTGAAGGTTCGCGCCGCGTCCAGGATCTCCGCTCTGCCGCCGTAGTTGAAGGCCACGAACAGCGTGATGCGCTCGTTGGCGGCGGTCGTCTGCTCGGCCCAGTCCATGCGCCGCACGAGCTCGGCGTCGAGCCCCTCGCGGCGGCCTACGAAGCGCATGCGCACGCCCTGCTCGTCCAGCTCGGGCGTCTCGAGGTCGATGCGGCGGGCGAACATCGCCATCAGGCCGTCCACCTCGCCGCGCGGGCGCGTCCAGTTCTCCGTGGAGAACGAGAAGACGGTCAGCTCCTCGATCCCGAGCTCGACGGCGTCGCGCAGGCGGGCCTTGACCACGTCGGCGCCGGCCTCGTGCCCGGCCAGGACGGGCAGGCCGCGCTGCTTCGCCCAGCGCCCGTTGCCGTCCGTGATGATCGCGACGTAGCGCGCCCGCGACGCGGCGGTCACACCTCGAGGATCTCTTCTTCCTTGCCCGCGAGCGCGCCGTCGATCTCGCCGATGTGCGAGTCGGTCAGCTTCTGGAGCTCGGACTCGGCGCGGTGCTCGTCGTCCGAGCCGACCTCGCCCTCGTTCTTGAGCTCGCGCAGGTCGTGCATCACGTCGCGCCTGATGTTGCGGACGGCCACCCGGCCCTGCTCGGCGATGCCGTGGACGACCTTGACCAGCTCTCGCCGCCGCTCCTCGGTCAGCTCGGGGATCTGGAGGCGGATCACCTGGCCGTCGTTGGAGGGCGTCAGGCCGACGTCGGACTCGAGGATCGACTTCTCGATCGTCTTGATCGAGTTCTTGTCGTAGGGCGTGATCGTCAGCAGTCGCGCCTCGGTGGCCGACACCTGGGCCAGCTGCTTCAGGGGGGTCGTCGCGCCGTAGTAGTCGACCTCGATGCGGTCGAGCAGGTGCGGGGAGGCGCGCCCGGTGCGGACGGTCGAGAACTCCGCCCGCGTCGACTCGACCGACTTCTTCATACGGCCCGTCGCCTCGCTGAGGAAGTCCTTGATGACGTCGTCTTCAGCCACTTCTCACCACCGTTCCCACGCGCTCGCCGCACACTATCCGGTCGATGTTGCGCTCGTCCTCCATGTTGAAGACGTAGATCGGCAGCGCGTTGTCCATGCACAGCGACAGCGCCGTCGAGTCCATCACGGTGAGCCGCTGCTCCATCGCCTGCTGGTGGCTGAGCTCGGGGATGAACTCGGCCGTCGGGTCGACGCGCGGGTCGGCCGAGTAGACCCCCTCCACCCCGTTCTTGGCCATCAGCAGGGCCTCGGCGCCGATCTCCAGCCCGCGCACGGCGGCGGCGGTGTCGGTGGTGAAGAACGGGTTGCCCGTCCCGGCGGCGAAGATCACGACCCGCCCCTTCTCCAGGTGGCGGATGGCGCGGCGCTGGATGTAGGGCTCGGCCACCTCGCGGATGTGCAGGGCGGACAGCACCCGCACCGTCGCGCCGGCCTTCTCGAGCGCGTCCTGGAGCGCCAGCGCGTTCAGGACGGTGGCGAGCATCCCCATGTAGTCGCCGGTGGCGCGGTCCATGCCCTCGGCGGCGCCGGTCAGGCCGCGGTAGATGTTGCCGCCGCCGACCACGACGGCCATCTGCACGCCGCGCTCGTTCACGTCCGCGATCGCCCCGGCGATGGCGGCGATGCGCTCGGGGTCCGCTCCGTAGGAGAGGTCGCCCATCAGCGCCTCTCCCGAGAGCTTCAGCAGGACACGACTGAACGCGGGATCGCTCGCATCCGGCCGAGCCGGCTGCTCGCGCGAAGGGCCGGGGTCGGTCACTCCTCCCCGACCTGGAACCGCGTGAAGCGCCGCACGACGACGTTCTCACCGGTGTTCGAGGCGAGCTCGGCGCGCAGCTCCTCGAGGGTCTTGCCTCCGTGCTTCTCGTCGTTGATGTGCGTCTGGTTGAGCAGCACGACCTCCTCCAGCCACTTGCTCAGGCGCCCCTCGACGATCTTCTCCTGCACGTTCTCCGGCTTGCCCTCGGCGGCCGCCTGCTCGCGCAGCACGCGCAGCTCCGCCTCGCGGTCCTCCTCGGGGACGTCCTCGTAGGAGACGTAGAGCGGGTTGGCGGCGGCCACGTGCAGGGCGAGCTCGCGGGCGAAGTCCTGGAACTCCTCGGTGCGGGCGACGAAGTCCGTCTCGCAGTCCACCTCGACCAGCACGCCGATCTTGCCGCCGGCGTGGATGTAGCTCGACACCACGCCCTCGGCGGCCACCCGCCCGCCGCGCTTGGCGGCCGACGCCTGGCCCTTCACGCGCAGGATCTCGATGGCCTTGTCGACGTCGCCGCCGGACTCCTGCAGGGCCGACTTGGCGTCCATGATGCCCGCGCCGGTGCGTTCGCGCAGGGCCTTTACGTCTTGGGCCGTGATGGCGGTGCTCAACTTCTTGCTCCTCTAGGAATCGTCGTCGGGATCGAACGTGCGGCGCTCGCGCGGGGCGCCGGCGCCGCTGGCGGCCTCGGGCCGCGTGCCGCTCGGGGTGGCGGGCTCGTCGGGCGAGAAGCCGGCCTCCTCGGCCTCGCGGCGGGCGCGGTCCTCGGCCTCCTGGCGCTCCTTCTCCTCCTGCTCGCGCTGGGCGCGCTCCTCCGCCTCGCGGCGCTCCTGCTCCTCGCGCTCGCGCCGCGCGGCCTCCTCCTCGGCGCGAAACCGCTGGGAGCGCTCGCCGACCACGTCCGCGATCGCATTGATCACGACCCGGCACGAGCGGATCGCGTCGTCGTTGCCGGGGATCACGTAGTCGACCGGGTCGGGGTCGCAGTTGGTGTCGACCAAGCCGATGACCGGGATCTTCAGGCGGACGGCTTCGCGCACGCCGATCGCCTCGGTCTTGAGGTCGACCACGAACATCGCGTCGGGCGGGCGCTGCATGTCGGCCACGCCGCCCAGGTTGGTCTCCAGCTTGTCGCGCTCGTTGATGGCCCCGATGCGTTCGCGCACCGGCAGCAGGTCCATGCTGCCGCTCTCCGTCCAGTCGCGCAGCTCGTGCAGGCGCCGGATGCGCTTCGAGATCGTCTGGAAGTTGGTGAGCAGGCCGCCGAGCCAGCGCTGGTTCACGTACGGCATGCCGCAGCTCTCGGCGCCCTCGCGGATCGTGTCGCGGGCCTGCTTCTTGGTGCCCACGAACAGCACGGTCCCGCCGCGGCCGGCGAGCTCGCCGGCGAACTCCTGCGCGTTGTGCAGCAGCCGCTCGGTCTTCTGCAGGTCGATGATGTGGATGCCGCCGCGCTCGCCGAAGATGAAACGGCGCATCTTGGGGTTCCAGCGGCGCGTCTGGTGGCCGAAATGAACGCCGGCCTCCAGCAGCTCCTTGATGCCTACCTCTGTGGCCAAAGAAAAGACTCCCTTGTGGTGTTGGGTGCACCCGCCGGCTGGCTCGCGGACCCGGATTCAATGCCCGGGCAGGGCCGCGGCCGTATGGGCCGACGGGGGTTAGAACAGCGGTCGGCGCCAAGGATAGCCGCCCAAAAATAAAGCGAGGCGGCTTGGAAGCCGCCTCGCTCTTATTTTCAGCCTCCGTCTGGCCCTCCGGAGACTGGCTCCCGTCTTGCTGCATCGAGCGCGCGACGCAGGTCAACGGGTGGTTTGGACTCGCAATCCACGATTTCCCCGGTAGCTGGATGCCTAAACATGAGTCGTGCCGCATGCAGAAATTGGCGCTCGAGATCCAATCGGCGACCGCACGGAGTGCCCCCGTACTGCCGGTCTCCACACACCGGGTGGCCGATCGCGGCGAGGTGCGCGCGGATCTGGTGGGTGCGCCCGGTCTCCAGCCGCACGCGCAGCAGCGTGGTGGCCGGCAGGCGCTCGAGCGTCTCGAAGTGCGTGACCGCGTTGCGCGGCCGGTCGCTGCGCGTGGACATCACGGTGCGGCGGCCGCGGTCGCGCCCGATCGGGGCGTCGATGGTCCCGGTCTCGGCGTCCAGGCGGCCCGCCACCAGGGCCAGGTACTCGCGCCGCACCTCGCGGGCGCGCAGCTGGGCGGCCAGCGCGGCGTGGGCCTGCTCGGTCTTGGTCACGACGAGCAGCCCGGACGTGTCGCGGTCGAGGCGGTGGACGATGCCCGCCCGCTCGGGGTCGGGCCCGCCCGCGACGCGGCCGCGCAGCGCCTCCGCCAGCGTCGGGCCGCGGTGGCCGCGGGCGGGATGCGTGACGAGCCCGGCGGGCTTGTCGATCACGAGCAGGTCGGCGTCCTCGTAGACGACCTCGAACTCGGGCGGCTGCTCCGGCGGCGTGGCGGCCTCGGCGCCGCTGTCGACCTCCACGACCTGGCCAGCCGCCAGGCGGTGGTTCTTCGGCCGCGGCGCGCCGTCCACCAGCACGGCCCCCTCGTCGATCAGCCGCTGGGCGGCGGAGCGCGACCCGGCGGCACCGCGCGCGGCCAGGAAGGCGTCCAGGCGCAGCCCGGCGTCGGCGGCGCTCGCCTCTAGGCGCCCTTGCGCCGTGGTCCCCCCTCGACGACCCAGAGCAACAGGAACACGCCCACCACGATGCACGAGTCGGCCACGTTGAAGGCCGGCCACGCGACGGGGTCGATGAAGTCGATCACCGCGCCCTCACGCGCCCTGTCGGCCAGGTTGCCGAGCGCGCCCCCCAGCAGCATGCCAACGGGCAGCCAGAGCAGCGGCCTGTCCCTGTTGGCGGCGAAGTAGCCGATCAGCAACGCGAGCGAGAGCCCGATCAGCAGCGCCACGATCAGCCCTCCGCCCGCCAGCGCCCCGAAGGCGACGCCGGTGTTGCGCGTGTAGGTGAAGTCCAGCCCCGGGATCACGGCGACCTGCTCGCCGGGCGCGATGTTGCGTCGCCACCAGCTGCTTGGTCACCTGATCGACCGCGACGACCAGGCCAGCGGTGGCGACCGCCGCAGCCGGGCCTGAGACCTTCACCCCCGGATTAAGTCGGCGAGCAGGCTGCTCACGATGATCAGCACGAAGGTGGCGACGATCGGGCTGAGGTCGAGCGCTCCCGGTCCCATCCGCACCGGCGGCAGGATGCGCCGGAAGATGTTCAGGTACGGGTCCGTGACGTCGGTGACGAACTTGATGAACGCCGCCAGCCAGCGGTTGTAGGGGATCCGCGGAATCCAGCTGAGGATGATCCGGATGAAGATCAGGACCAGGTAGACGAGCGCCAGCGTGTAGACGTAGTCGCCCACGTCCTGGCGCGTGATCGCGAACACGGCGTCCATCATCGGGTCCCCTCCACCACGGCGTCGACGGCGGCGCGGCAGACGTCGCGCAGGCCGCGATCCTCGAGGGCGATCAGGCCGCGCTCGGTGGCGCCCCCGGGGGTCGCCACGCGCAGCTTGAGCGACTCCGTGTCGTAGCCGTGCTCGCGCAGGTAGGCCGCGGTGCCGGCCATCGTCTCGACGGTCATGCGGATCGCCTCGTCGGGCGCCAGCCCGTGGGCGGCCCCGGCCTCGGCGAACGACTCGGCCACCAGCGCCATGAAGGCGGGCCCGCAGCTCATCAGGGCCATCGCCGGCTCGATCATGGGCTCGCTGTCGAGCGCGATGATGGCGCCGGCGCGGCCGAACAGGTCGAGGATCTGCTGCTCGGGGCCGTCGGACGCGCGCTCCCCGGGCACGTAGCAGAGCACGCCCTGACGGACCTCGGCGGGGATGTTGGGGATGAAGCGGTAGACGGGCACGTCGCCGTAGGCGGCCTCGACCTGCGCGGTGGTGGTCGCCCCCAGGATCGAGACGACCGCGCCGGCGCGCCCAGCCGCCTCGGCCGCGACCTCGTCGAGCTGCTTGGGCTTGTGGCAGAGCACGACCACGTCGGCGCGCTCGGCCAGCTCCGCGTTGGAGGCGACCGCCTCGCCGCCGAGCTCGCGCGCGAGGGCCTCGGCCCTTGGCGCGTCGACGTCCGCCACCAGCAGGGGCTCGCCGATGCCCCTCGCCAGCGCCGTCGCCATGTTGCCTGCGCCGATCAGTCCCAGCCTCACGCGGCGAGACTCTACCTGCGCAGGGCTTACTCTCCCGCGGCGCCGATGCTCAGGGTGAACGAGCTGACCTTGCCGTCCCGGACCGTCGCGGCCAGCACCGCGTAGCGGGTCGGCTGCGGGCCGAAGAGGCTCCTGCCCGTAACGAGCCAGTAGGCCCGGCCGTGGCGGCTGGCGCCGGGGTAGAGGCGCTTCAGGCGCCGGAGGCCGTCCGCGACGTGCAGGCCCCTGGCCGTGTGCCAGCGCTCGTTGCGCAGCACACGCGCGGCCTGGGCCCTTCCGAGGTCGGGCTTGCACGCGCTGCCACCGCCGCCGAGGTTGACGAAGGTGATCCTCACCCCGAGCCCGGGCCAGGCGACCTTGCAGCCGGTCCCGCGGTAGACGGAGCGGGCGGAGGCCGGCTCGCCCCAGACGTCGATCGCGGCCCCGAGCGTGGCATCGCTGCCCGGCTTGAAGTCGCCGATCGCCTGCACGGCGCCGAAGCTCTTGGCGCTGCCTCGCGCCTTCAGCTCGTACGGGCGCGCCTGCGCCCCGGCCGGAACCACCAACGCCACGAGGGCAAGCGCGACGATGCGCCCGAACGCCATGCCTAGGACTGGTTGAAGAAGCCCTTCTCGATCAGGCGAGCGCGCTCCTCGGCCGACACCTCGACGTTGCGAGGCGTCAGCAGGAAGACCTTGTCGGCGATGCGCTGCATGCCGCCGTCGAGCGCGTACGTCAGGCCCGAGGCGAAGTCGATCAGGCGTTTGGCGAGGTCGGTGTCGGTTCCCTGCAGGTTGAGGATCACCGGGATCGCGTCCTTGAACTGGTCGGCGATCTGCTGGGCGTCGTTGAAGCTCTTGGGGATGACGAGGTGGACCTGGATGTCGCCGCCGTTGCCGCGCCCGTTGCCGCCCACCGGGCGCAGCTGGCGCGTCTCGCGGGCGGGGCCGCGCGGCTCCTCGGCGAAGATGTCGTCGATCTCGTCGCGCCGGCGGCGCTGCAGCCGGCGCACGTTGGGCCGGTCGCGGTAGCGATCCTCGAGCTCGATCTCGGGCTCAGGCTCCCGCACGGCCTCGTAGCGCGGGTCCTCTTCCTCGGCGAGGCCGAAGTAGACCAGCGTGCGGTGCCATGTATCGCGAAGGGCCATACTGCCGTGCTTTTCGCGCGTAAGCGGGAAACTCCTTGTCGCACTGTAGCGCCAGGAAGACCGCGCCCGAGAGCTATCGAGAGCCGGCGAACAGGGCGAACAGGTACTTCGAGACGTTGGTGCTCAGTACCTCGTCCGCGGCCTGCTCGATGAACAGCCGCCGGCCGCAGGCGGACAGCGTCGCCAGCACCGTGTGCTGCTGTCCGTCGCTGAAGTACCCGATCCGATGAGGCGGTGGGCTGTCGCCCGGTGCCGCCAGCTCCACCAGCTTGCCCGTCAGGCGCGGGTAGGCCTTGACGAGCTGGGCGTAGGTCAGCACCCCGGGCAGGTGTTCGTCGTCCTTCACGAACGCCGCGACCCCGACGATCACGAACATCGCACGGGCGTCCTTGCGCTCGTCGAGGTAGACGGCCCCCGCCTGCGTCAGCGGAATCGACACGAGCGTGCGATCGGGCAAGTGAATGGTCTGGTGCGGGCGCCGGATCGTGTGCGCGCGCAGGTAGATCTCGCAGAAGTCGGCTCCCTCCACCGCGAAGCCGGTTCGCACCCGGCGGCCGTGCCGGCGGACGTCCAGATTACCGCTGCCGGTGCTGCTGAACGGCTCATCGAGGTTGGTGCACGAGATCCAGGCGTAGCGGCTATTGATCCGCTCGCGCAGCCGCGCGGCGCTGGGGCTGAAGATCAGGACCACGCTGCCGTGCGGGCGCTCGATGCGCACGCCCTTGGCCTCGCCCACCGGCAGCTGCGTCTGCCCGGAGGCGGTAGCCGGGGCGAGCGCCGCCAGGGCCAGGACGGTCGCGATCAGCGTTATGCGGGCTGGAGCTGACATGACCGCGACGCTATATGGGTCGACGAGGGTTGTGCAATGGGTGATGCCCCTCGCATTTACCCCGGTATTTCCCGGAGGCCCGTAGGGTCTGGACGATGGATCCGCAGGCGTTCGAGGTCACCGCGCGCGCTCCCGGCCGGAGGCCGGGTCACCCTGCGCGGCGAGCTGGCCGGGCAGGGGCCGCCGGTCGTGCTGCTGCACGGCCTGTCGGCCACGCGCCGCAACGTGGTGCAGGGCTCGCGCGCCCTGCTGCGGCGCGGCTACCGGGTGATCGCCTACGACGCGCGCGGCCACGGCGCCTCCTCCCCCGCCCCCGGCTACACCTATCCGGACCTGATCGAGGATCTCGAGGCCGTGCTCGCGGAGCTCGAGCTCGAGCGCGTGGCGCTGGTGGGGAGCTCGATGGGCGCGGCGACGGCCATGGCCTTCGCGCTGCGCCACCCCGAGCGCACGGCCGCGCTGGTCCAGATCACGCCCGCCTACAACGGCGCCGCCAGGACCGGCAACGTCGAGGACGGCGCCTGGGACGCGATGGCCGACGGGCTCGAGTCGGGCGGAGTCGACGCCTTCGTCGACGTGGCGCAGCCCGCCGATGCCGCCGAGGACTGGAGGCAGATCGCGCGCGAGGCGGTGCGCCAGCGCATGGAGCGCCACGAGCACCCGCTCGAGGTCGCCAAGGCGCTGCGCCAGATACCGCGCTCGGTCGCCTGGGACGGCCTGGAGGCGCTCCAGCGCGTGCAGGCACCCGTCCTGATCGTGGCGTCGCGCGACGAGATGGACCACCTCCACCCGCTCGCGGTCGCGCAGGAGTACGAGCGCCTGCTCCCCCACGCCGAGCTCGTCGTCGAGGAGGAGGGCAAGTCGCCGCTGGCCTGGCAGGGCGCGCAGCTGTCGAACGCGATCGCGGACTTCTTCGAGCGGGTCGGCTACGCGCCCTCGTAGAGCACGCTGCCGAGCCTGACGATCGTCGCGCCCTCCTCGACGGCGACGGCGTAGTCCTGCGACGTGCCCATCGACAGCCGGCTCAGCCCGTGCTCGGCCGCCAGCTCCGCCAGGCGGGCGAAGTAGGGCCGGTTGCGCTCGGGGTCCTCGGTGAACGGCGGCATCGTCATCAGGCCCGTCACCGGACAGGGGCAGCTCTCGACGTAGGTCCCGAGCTCCGCCGGGTCGATGCCCTCCTTGGACTGCTCGCCCGCCACGTTGACCTGGATCAGCACCTCGCGCGCCGGGTTGGCCTCGAGCCGGCGCAGGGCCGATTCCGACGCGATCGAGTGGATCAGCCGCACGTTCGGGGCGATGTCCTTCAGCTTGCGGCTCTGGAGCGCGCCGATGAAGTCCCAGGTGAACAGGTCGCGATGGCGCTCCTGCTTTGAGAGCAGCTCCTGGGCGCGGTTCTCGCCGACCAGCTCGATCCCCGCCTCGGCGAGCGCCGGCAGGTCGTCGGCTTCCACGTACTTGACCGCCGCCAGGACCTCGACCTCGGAGCCGATCCGCTCGCGGACCCGCTCCAGGTTCTCCCTTATCCGCTGCGCACGCACAGACCGCCCTGCCTTCCCGTGACGCCGTCGTCCCGCCGGTGGGAGAAATACAGATCCGACTCGCAGCTGGTGCAACGGTCGAGCTGCGCGATCGCCCGCACGCCGGCCTGATCGAGCTGGGCCTCGATCACCCGGCGCAGGTCGAGCATCCGCCCGCTGACGGCGCCCTCCACGCCGGCGAAGCGCTCCGCGACCTCCGGCCCGACCTCGTAGCAGCAGCCTCCGATACCGGGGCCGACGGCGGCGGCCGGCGGCCTGTCGAACTCGGCGACCGCCCTGGCGATGATGCCGCCGGCCAGCGGGCGCCAGCCGCAGTGCAGCATCGCCACTCGCTCGCCGTCGGAGAGCGCGACCGGATAGCAGTCGGCCACCAGCACGAGCAGCGCCAGGCCGGGCACCGTGGTCAGGTGCCCGTCCACGCGCGGGAGCTGCTTGTCACCCGGCCGCGCGTACGCCGACTCGGGGTCCGGGCCGTCCCACACACGCAGGTCCGTGCCGTGCACCTGCCAGCCCATCGCGACGCGCTCGCCGTCCACCCCGGCCGCCTCCGCGAGCAGGGCGCGGTTGCGCGTGACCCGCACGGGGTCGTCGTCGGTCAGGACGCCGAGGTTGAGCGAGCTGTAGGGACCCTCGCTCACGCCCCCTCGGCGGGTGGAGAAGATCGCGCGGGCATCCGGCAGCTCGATCGTGTCGATCATCGGGCCAGCTCCAGCGCCGTGCGCAGCTCCTGCTCGCGTCCCTGCACGAGGCCGTCGAGCTTGCGCCGCAGCGTCTCCTCCAGGGCCCGGCCGAGCGCCGGCCCCTCGGGCACGCCCTGCGCCAGCAGGTCGGCGCCGCCGATCTCGAGCCGCACGCCGCTCAGGTCCGTGACCCAGCGCAGGATCGGCTCCGAGGGCGCGCCCAGCGCCAGCGCCAGCGCGAGCGCCTCTGGCGGCTCGCCGGCGAGCAGGTCGCGCAGCTCCGAGGGCATGCGCTCGCGCTCGCGCAGCAGCGTCACGATCTCCGCCGCGGCGCGGGCCGCGCGCGCCACGGCGATGCGGTCGCGAGCCTCGAGCTGGAGGCTGTCGAGCCAGTCGTCGAGCGCGTCGGGCGCCTCGGCGACCAGCGCCGCGAGCGACGCCAGCGCGCGGTCGGCGCCGATCGCCGCCGCTCCCAGCGACGCCGAGGCGACCAGCTCAGGGTCGACGTCGAGCGCCGTGTCCAGCGCGCGGTCGAGCCCGAGGTCGTGCATGCGCTCGACGGCGGCGGGCGCCTCGTGCTCGGCCAGCAGGTCCATCAGCTCGTCCCGCACGCGCGCCCCGGAGACCGTCGAGAGCGCGTCCTCGGCGACCGCCGCGCGCGCGGTGCGCTCGGTGTCCTCGTCCATCCCGAAGCCCAGGCGGGTCTCGTAGCGGACGGCGCGCAGCAGCCGGGTCGGGTCGTCGAAGAACGACCCGGAGTGCAGCACGCGCACGAGGCCGCGCGTCGAGGTCGCGACGGCCGCCGTGGGGGTCGTAGAGGTGGCCGAGGTCGTCGCCGGCGAGGGCGATCGCCATGGCGTTGATCGTGAAGTCGCGCCGGCGCAGGTCCTCCGCCAGGGGTCGCCTCGGCGACGCGCGGCAGCGCGCCCGGCTCGTCGTAGGTCTCGGTCCGGGTGGTGGCCAGATCGAAGCGCAGATCGGGCGCACGGACCGTCGCGGTGCCGAAGCGCTCGTGCTCGCGCGCACCCCCGCCGAGCCGCTCGGCAAGGGCACGCGCCACCGAGCGCGCGTCGCCCTCGACGGCGAGGTCGAGGTCGACCGCCTGGGCGCCGCGCAGCAGATCGCGGACGGCGCCGCCGACGAGATAGGTGGGCGGCAGGCCGTCCAGAGCACCAAGCAGGCGGTCCATGCCCGGCAGGCGCCGCGTGCGCTCGCGCAGGGCGTCGGTCACAGCCTCACCGGGATCCCGGCCGCGCGCATCCGCTGCTTGGCCTCGCGCACCGTGTGCTGCCCGTAGTGGAAGATCGACGCGCACAGCACCGCGTCGGCGCCGCCGCGCTCCACGGCGTCCACGAGGTGGTCGAGCGAGCCGGCGCCGCCGCTGGCGATCACCGGCACGTCGACGGCGTCGGACACCGCGCGCGTCAGCTCGAGCTCGTAGCCGTCCTCCGTGCCGTCGCGGTCCATGCTCGTCAGCAGGATCTCGCCCGCGCCGCGCTCCACGCCCTCGCGAGCCCACTCGACCGCGTCGCGCCCGACCGGCCTGCGGCCGCCCTCGACGTAGACGCCGTAGTGGCCGCGCCGGCTTCGCGGCGCGCGTCGATCGCCAGCACCACGCACTGGGCGCCGAACACGCCGGCCATCTCCCCGAGCAGCTCGGGCCGCGCCACCGCGGCGGAGTTGACCGAGACCTTGTCGGCTCCGGCGTCCAGAACGGCCTGGGCGTCCGCGGCCGACCGCACGCCGCCGCCGATCGTGAACGGGATGAAGACGTCGTCGGCGCAGCGGCGGGCCAGCTCGGCGACGGTCTCGCGCCGCTCGTGTGAGGCCGTGATGTCGAGGAAGACGATCTCGTCGGCGCCCTCGTCCTGGTAGCGGACGGCCAGCTCGACGGGGTCGCCGGCGTCGCGCAGGTTCACGAACTCGACGCCCTTGACCACGCGGCCCTTGTCGACGTCGAGGCAGGGGATCACCCGGCGCAGCAGCATCAGCCGTCCAGCACCCGCTGGGCCTCGGCGACCTCGAAGCGGTGCTCGTAGAGGGCCTTGCCCGAGATCACCCCGGCGAGGTTGACGAGCCGCAGGTCGCGCAGCGCCTCCAGGTCGGCCAGCGAGCCGATCCCGCCCGAGTAGAGGAAGCGCCCGCGAACGGCATCCCCCACCCGCCGGATCTCCTCCAGGTCGGGGCCCTCGAGCATCCCGTCGCGGTCGACGTTGGTGTAGACGAAGCGGGTCACGCCGCGTCCCTGCATCAGGCGGATCGCGTCGTCCCCACGCGTCTGCGTCTCGCGCGTCCAGCCGGAGACGGACACCTTCCCCTCGCGCACGTCGACCCCGACCAGCACGCGCGCGGTGAAGGCCGCGAGCGCCTCGTCGAGCAGGTCCGGGTCGGTGAAGGCCGCGGTGCCGAGAACGACGCGGTCGGCACCGGCCTTGAGCGCGCGCCGGATCGAGGCGATCGAGCGCAGGCCGCCGCCCAGCTCCACGGGCACCTCGAGCTCGCGCGTGATCCGCTCCACGTGGTGCAGGTTGACCGGCTCGCCCTCGCGGGCGCCGTCGAGGTCGACCACGTGCAGGAAGCGCGCGCCGGCCTCGACGAAGGAGCGCGCGGCCTCGAGCGGGTCGTCCGCGTAGACCGTCTCCTCGTCGAAGTGGCCCTGGCGCAGGCGGACGGCCTTGCCGTCGCGGATGTCCACGGCCGGCAGGAGGATCATCGCTGCGCCGCGGGCCGAGCCCGCGGCTTGCGCAAGCCCACGAAGTTCTTCAGCAGCCGCAGGCCGTCCGGTCCCGACTTCTCGGGATGGGACTGGAGCCCGTAGACGGGCGGCCGCTCCACGACGCTGACGAACTCGCCGCCGTAGTCGGCCGTGCCGAGCACGTCCTCGGGGTCGGTGGGCCGCGGGGCGAACGAGTTCGCGTGGTAGAAGGCGCACGGGTCGGGCAGCCCCTCGTTGAGCACGCTGCTCCGCCGCCAGGCCACCTCGTTCCAGCCGATCTGCGGGATCTTGGGCGCCTCGAGCTGCTCGACGGCCCCCCTCAGCAGCCCGATCCCCTCGGCCCCGCCCAGCTCGCTGGTCGACTCGAACAGCAGCTGCATCCCCATGCACAGTCCGATCACCGGCACCCCGGCGGCGACCCGCTCGCGCAGCAGCTCGTCGAGCGCCAGCGCGCGCACGCGCTCCATCGCCTTGGGCATCGCGCCGACGCCCGGCAGCACGATCGCGTCCGCCGCGCGCACGCGGGCGGGGTCCGCGGTCAGCTCGGGCTCGGCGCCGACGTGCTCGAGCGCCTTGTAGACCGATCGCAGGTTGCCCATGCCGTAGTCGAGGATGGCGATGCCTGGCCGCGCGCTCACAGCAGCCCCTTGGTGGAGGGCACCCCCTGGACGCGCGGATCCTCGGCGATCGCCTGCCGCAGCGCCCGGGCGAACGCCTTGAACGACACCTCGACCATGTGGTGGGCGTTCGTGCCCGCCTCCACGTCCACGTGCAGGGTCAGCCTGGCCGCGTTCGCGACCGCGCGCAGGAACTCCTCGACCAGGTCGGTGTCGAAGTCGCCCACGCGCTCGGCCCCGAAGTCGGCCTCGACCGCCGTGTAGGGACGGCCGGAGACGTCGATCGCGCAGGCCGCCCGCGCCTCGTCCATCGGGACCACTGCGCTGCCGAAGCGGGCGATGCCGGAGCGGTCGCCGAGCGCCTCGTCGAGCCCCTGGCCGAGCGCGATGCCGGTGTCCTCGACCGTGTGGTGGGGCCCCGTCTCGAGGTCGCCCTGGACGATCACGTCGAGGTCGAGGCCGCCGTGGCGCGCGACGGAGTCGAGCAGGTGGTCGAAGAAGCCGACGCCGGTCCTGCGCTCGCCGGCGCCCGTCCCGTCGAGGCCGAGCGAGAGCGAGACGTCGGTCTCTCCGGTGACTCGGTGGATGTGGGCGGTGCGGCTCACGCTCGGCGCTCCATGGACTCGGCGTGCACGGGGAAGCCCTCGGCGCGGGCCAGCGCGGCGCCCGCGGGGGCGAGGCGGGCCGCCGCGTCGCCGGGCAAGGATACGCGAGCCATGCGGCGCCGGAAGGTCGCCGGGGACAGCGCGCTCTGGAAGCGCGCGGCGCCACCCGTGGGCAGCACGTGGTTGGAGCCCGCCACGTAGTCGCCGAACGCGGTCCCGGCGCCGGGGCCGACGAACAGGCAGCCGGCGCGCGTGACGCGCTCCGCCAGCGCCTCGGCGTCTGCGCCGACCAGCTCGAGGTGCTCGGGCGCGATCTGCTCGGCGCGGGCCAGCGCGTCCGCGAGCGAGTCGACGGGGATCGTCTCGAGCGCGACCTTGCCGATCGTCGGGCGCTGCGCCGCCAGGCGCTCGACCTCGGCCGCGACCGCCTGGATCAGTTCGCGATCGGGCGAGATCAGCCACACCGGGCTGTCCTCGCCGTGCTCCGCCTGGGCGAGCAGGTCGAGCGCGACCAGCTCGGCCGGCGCACCGCTCGACGCCACCACGACGAGCTCGCTCGGCCCCGCCAGCCCGTCGATGCCGACCTGGCCGAACACCTGCCGCTTGGCCTCGGTGACCCACGCGTTGCCGGGTCCCGCGATCACGTCCACCGCGGGCACGGTCTGGGTCCCGTACGCCAGCGCGGCGATCGCCTGCGCGCCGCCCATCCGGTAGACCTCGCTGACCTCGCAGAGCACGCAGGCGGCCAGGATCGCGGGGTGGGCGCGGCCGCCCGGACCCGGAGGGGCGCACACCGCGATCTGCTGCACGCCCGCCACGCGCGCGGTCACCGCGCACATCACGACCGTGGACGGGTAGGCCGCGCGCCCGCCCGGCGCGTACACGCCCACGCGGCCGACCGGCACCTCGACGACCTCCACGCTCTGCCCCTGGGGCAGCTCGACCGCGACCGGGTCGCGCAGCTGCGCCTTCGCGACCGCGCGCACGTTGGCGATCGCGGTGCGCAGGCCGTCGAGCACGTCGGGCTCGAGCACGCCGACCGACGCCTCGAGCTCGCGCGCGTCCACCCGCAGCTGCTCGGGGCCCAGCTCGGCCTTGTCGAAGCGCTCGGTGTAGTCGAGCACGGCCTGGTCGCCGCGGCGGCGCACGTCGGCGAGGATCTCCGCGACCTGCTCCCTCACCGCGCCCGCACCCTCTCCACGATCGCGTCGATCTCCGCCGCCTTCAGCTTGTGGGCCACCGGGTTGGCGATCAGGCGCGCGGTGCAGAGCGCGATCTGCTCCGTCTCGCGCAGCCCGTTCTCGGCCAGCGTCGTGCCGGTGGCGGTCAGGTCGACGATCCCGTCGACGAGCCCGGTCAGCGGCGCCAGCTCGACCGAGCCCGTTGACCTCGACGATCTCGGCCTGGCGGCCGGTCGCCGAGAAGTGCGCGGCGGCGATGCGCGGGTACTTGGTCGCGATCCTGACCCGGCCGAGCCGGCGCAGGGCCGAGCCGATCGGGTCGCCGCCCTCGCGCGTCGCGACCACCATGCGGCACTCGCCGAAGCCGAGGTCGAGCAGCTCGTAGACGTTGCGGTGCTCCTGCTCGAGCAGGACGTCCTTGCCGACGATGCCCACGTCGGCCGACCCGTGCTCGACGTAGGTCGGCACGTCCGAAGGGCGCATCGTCACGATGCCGGCCTCCTCGAACAGCAGCCTGCGGTCGTTCGAGCGGACCTCGGCGGTGTCCACCCCGATCTCGTCGAGCAGGTCGAGCGCGCCGTCGAAGAGCGCTCCGCGGGGGACCGCGATCGTGAGGCTCATCGCAGCGCCTCCTCGGCCGCCTGGGCCATGTGGATGCGCTGGACGTCGAGCCCGATGCCGCACGCCGGCAGCTGCCTGCCGAAGCGGCCGAGCAGGTCGTCGTAGCGCCCGCCGCCGCCGAGCGCGAAGCCCACCGCCGGGTCGTAGACCTCGAACACCGCGCCCGTGTAGTAGCCCAGCTCGCGCACCAGCCCGAGGTCGAAGATCACGCGGTCGGCCACGCCGCGCTCGGCCAGCAGCTCGTGCAGGGCGCGCAGGCCCTGGACGGCATCGGCGACGGGCCCGTCGGCACGCTCGAGGACCTCCGGACCGCCGCGCAGCTCGGGCAGCCCGACGAGCAGCTCGCGCTCGGGCTCGCCGAGCCCGGGCAGCCGCGCGATGCGCATCTCGAGCGCGACCAGGTCGCGGCGCGAGAGGCACTCGAGCAGCGGCAGGTGCTCCTGCGCGGGCACGTCGAGCGCGGCGAGCAGGGTGCGGTAGAGCGAGCCGTCGCCCACGCCCACGCGGTGGCGGCGCAGGCCGGCCTCGTCGAGCGCGGCGATCGTCAGCGCGAGCACCTCGGCGTCGCCCTCGGGCGCGGGCGGGCCGAGCAGCTCGATCCCGGCCTGGAGGAACTCACGCGGCTCCCCCACTCCGCGCCCGGTCGCCCGCCAGGCGTGGGCGAAGTAGCAGAAGCGCAGCGGCGGCTCGGCGTCGGAGTAGCGCGTCGCGACCACGCGCGCGATCGGGATCGTCATGTCGGAGCGCAGCGCGAGCACGTCGCCCTGCTCGTCGAAGGTCCGGTAGCGCGCCCCGGCCGCGCGCTCCTCGCCGCGCCGCAGCACCTCCTCGTACTCGAGCGCGGGCGTGTGCACCTCGCCGTAGCCGGCGCGCTCGAACTCCGCCGCGCATGCGCGCGGAGATCGCGCGCAGCTCGCGCATCTCGTCAGGCAGCACGTCGCGCGTGCCCGGCGGGATCGGGGCAGTGCCCGAGGGGCGGGCTGGCCCGCACCGGAGGGATCCCTGTTCACTGGGACTCCTTACGCCGGAACGCGCTCGGTGGCGACGCGCTCGATGCGCGCACCCAGGCCCCGCAGCCGCTCGTCGATCCGCTCGTAGCCGCGGTCGATCTGACGGATGTTGCCGATCTCCGACGTGCCCTTGGCGCACAGCGCCGCGATGAGCATCGCCATGCCTGCCCGGATGTCCGGGCTCTCCATGCGCTCGCCGTGAAGCCGGCTCGGGCCGCTGACGACCGCACGATGCGGGTCGCAGACGATCACCCGAGCGCCCATGGAGACGAGCTTGTCCACGAAGAACAAGCGGTTCTCGAACATCTTCTCGTGGATCAGGACCAGGCCGTCGGCCTGGGTGGCCATCGCCAGCGCGATGCTGGTCAGGTCGGCCGGGAAGGCCGGCCAGGGGCCGTCCTCGATCTTCGAGACGGCCTCGCCCTCGTCCGACTTCACGCGCAGGTTCTGCCCGGCGGGCACCACCACGTCGCTGCCGTCGAACTCGATCTCGCAGCCGAGCCGCTCGAAGGCCAGGCGCGTCATGCGCAGGTCCTCTGCGACGCAGTCGCGGATGCGCAGCTCGCCCCCCGTGCAGGCGGCCAGCGCGATGAACGAGCCGATCTCGATGTGGTCGGGGCCGATCGCGTAGTCGGCACCGCCGAGCTCCTCCTGGCCGTGGATGATCAGCAGGTTCGAGCCGATCCCCTCGATGCGCGCGCCCATCTGCATCAGCAGCCGCGCCAGGTCCTGCACGTGCGGCTCCGAGGCGGCGTTGTGGATCACGGTCGAGCCCGGCGTGAGCGCCGCGGCCATCAGGGCGTTCTCGGTCGCCATGACCGAGGCCTCGTCCATGAAGAAGTCGCAGGCGTGCAGCCCGTCGGGCGCGCGCAGCTCGAACGAGCGCTCGGCGCGCACCTCGGCGCCGAGGGCGCGGAAGGCGTCCAGGTGCGGGTCGAGCCGGCGGCGGCCGATCACGTCGCCGCCGGGCGGCGGCATGTCGGCCCGGCCGAAGCGCGCGAGCAGCGGGCCGGCCAGCAGGAAGGAGGCGCGGATGCGCTCGGACAGCGCGGCGTCGACCGCGGTGTGCGAGATCTCGTCGCAGCGGACGGCGATCACGTTCTCGTCGCGCCACTCGGCGCTGGCCCCGAGGTGCACGAGCAGCTCGACCATCGCCTCGACGTCGCGGATGCGCGGCACGTTGCGCAGCACGACCTCCTCCGCCGTCAGCACGGTGGCGGCGAGGGCCGGCAGAGCAGCGTTCTTGTTGCCGGCGGGAACGAGCGTCCCCGAGAGGGGCGCCCCGCCTTCGATGATGAACTTCTCCATGCGCGGGTCCGTCCGGGAGCCGGGAAAAAACCGGCGGCCAAGGGTATCGAAGGCCATCCTCCCGCAGGTTCGGGCCGGCGGGCGGATACCCTGCACCACCGTGGAGCCTTCGCGCGAAGAGGCCTGGGCGCTGGTCGAGGAATGGGTGCAGAGCGAGTCGCTGCGCAAGCATCTGCTGGGCGTGGAGACGGGCATGCGCGCCTACGCGCGCAGGTGGGACGAGGACGAGGAGCTGTACGCCGCGACCGCCCTGCTGCACGACCTCGACTACGAGCGCTATCCGGACCTCGACACCGGCCATCCGCGCAAGGCGCTCGAGCTGTTCGAGCGCGAACGGCTACCCGCAGGAGCTGATCGACGCGGTGGCCGGGCACGCCACCTTCCTGGGCGTGCCGCGCGAGACCCGCATGGCCAAGACGCTCTACGCCGTCGACGAGCTGTCCGGCTTCATCGCGGCCTGCGCGCTCGTGCGGCCGACCGGGATCGAGGGCATGACGCCCAAGTCCGTCAAGAAGAAGCTCAAGCAGCCCAGCTTCGCCGCCGGCGTGAACCGGGACGAGGTGCGGCAGGGCGCCGAGGAGCTCGGCGTCGACTTCGACGAGCACGTGGCCTTCCTGATCGCCGCGATGGAGGAGCGCGCGGACGAGCTGGGATTGCTTGGCAGCGAGCACCCGGCTCGGCCGGGTGCGAGCTGATGTCATCGATGGCGTCCGCCTGATGGCGCTGCGGGTCATCGTCCTCGAGGGCGACGAGACCGGCCAGGAGCTGCTCGAGCAGGCCCTGCGCGTGCTCGATCCCGCGGTGACGAGGGTCGAGGTGGAGCTCGAGCACTACGACCTGTCGCTCGACAACCGCCGCAAGACCAGCAACGAGGTCGTCTCGGCGGCCGCCCGGGCGCTCGTGGAGGCTCGCTTCGGCATCAAGGCGGCGACGGTCACGCCGGAGGGCGCCGACGACGTCGGCAGCCCCAACCGCATCCTGCGCGAGGCGATCGACGGCAAGGTGATCATCCGCACGGGCCGGCGCATCCCGGGCGTCACGCCGGTGGCGGGCGTCCACTACCCGATCGCGGTGGTGCGCATGGCGGTCGGCGACGCCTACGGCGCCGAGCAGTGGCGCGCCGAGGAGGACGGCGACGAGATCGCCTACCGCACGGAGCGGATCTCGCGCAGCGTCTGCCGCGCGGTCGCCGAGTACAGCTTCCGGACCGCCGGGCGGATCCACGGCCGCGTCTACGGCGGGCCGAAGTGGACCGTCAGCCCGGTCTACGAGGGGATGCTCAAGGAGGAGATGGACGCGGCGGCCGAGCGCCACCCGGAGGTTCCCTACTCCCCCGTGCTGATCGACGCGACCTACGCCGGGCTGATCTCGGGCGCCGCCGACGCGCCGCTCGTGATCCCCGCGCTCAACCGCGACGGCGACTGCCTGTCGGACATGGTGATGCCGCTGTTCGGGTCGATCGCGGGCGCGGAGTCCGTGCTGCTGGCGTTCGACGACGACTACGAGCCGCGCGCCGTGATGGCCGAGGCTCCCCACGGCACGGCGCCGGCGCTGCAGGGCAAGGACATCGCCAACCCGATCGCGATGATCCTCGCGGTCGCGGCGGTGCTGCACTACGCGGACGAGCAGACCGCGTCGCGTGCGGTCTACGAGTCCGTGCTCGAGGCGACCGCCACCGGCGTGCGCACGCCGGACCTGGGCGGACACGCGAGCACGACCGAGTTCACCGACGAGGTGATCGCGCGCGTGCGCACGAAGATCGACATCTGGGCCTCGCTCTAGCGCTGCTCGCGCAGATGGCGGCGGCGCCGCACGACGAAGTCGTGGTTCTGGATCGTCAGCGTCGACGACTCCGGCGACGACGATCGCCGCCGAGGTTGATCAGGAGCTGCTGCAGCGCGCCGACCGCCGCGTCCCACTCGCCGTACGCCGCCGCCACGCCGATGTTGGAAGCCGCCGGGATGGTCGTCACCGAGACGAGCACCCCGATCAGGGCACCGGACTTGGCGTTCGTCAGCGACAGCATCCCCGCGCCGCCCGCAACGACCGCGACGAAGAAGCTCAGGAAGTCCGGGTTGGAGATGAAGTCCGTGAACTCGTGGGTGCCGTAGTCGTCGGGGAACGCGCCGACGGCGATCAGCGCGAGCGTCGCGAGCAGCGTGCAGGGCGATCCCGATCGGAAAGCCGACGGCCAGTGCCATCAGCGAGCGGCTGCGCCAGGCTGCCCTGCCGGCGGACGAGGGCCACGCAGATCGCCGCCAGGGGGCCGAACTCGGGCCCCACCACCATGGCGCCGACGATCAGGATCGGCTGGTCGAGGATGATCCCGACGGCGGCGATCTGCATCGCCGCGACCATGAAGGCGAGGAAGCTGACCGATAGCTCTGTCTGCTCGGAGGTGCGCGCCTCGACCTCCTCCCAGACAACCGCGTCGGAGGGCAGGCCGGGCGCGGCGCGCTCGGCGGCAGCTGCGACCTTGGAGATCGAGCTGTCGATCAGCTCGACGGCGATCGACCCGACGCTCGGGACGTCGAGGTCCTTGAGGTCGCCGATGATCTGGCTGGCCTCCTCGCGGGCGACGTCGCACAGGATCAGGTCGCCCTTCGGGCTTGTGGGCGACCTGCGCGGAGGCGCACCACGTTCGTGACGGCGGACGAGGCGCAGAGGAGCTCGAGCACCCGCTCGGCGAGATCCGCCGGGCGCGACGATCCGCAGGTGGACCATCGGCGGGAGCCTAGGGCTCCGTCTAGACGTAGATCCTCGAGCCGATGATCAGCGTGCGCTCGCGCGGCAGGTGGAAGTACTCGGCGGCGTCCGCGGCCACGTGGCCGAGGCGAGGAAGACGTGCTTGCGCCAGCGCGCCATGCTCTCGTCGTCGCCCGGCATCAGCTCCACCTTGGACAGGAAGTACGACGCCGAGCCGGGGTCGAGCTCGAACTCGATATCCTGCTTCTGCATCTGCCGCAGCACGCGCGGCACGTCGGTGCGGTCCATGTAGCCGAAGAAGGCGGTCGCGTGCGTGATGCCGTCGTCGCGGTAGCCGAGGTCGTCGATCCGCACGCGCTCGGCGGGCTTCACGTGGGGCACGGGCTGCGTCTCGATCGTGAGGATCACGACGTGCTCGTGCAGGGCGCGCAGATGCCGGACGCTCGCGCGCATCGCGAGCGGCGCCGTCTCCGGCTCGCGGTTGAGGAACACGCCGGTCCCGGCGACCCGCTCGACCGGCGGCCGCTTGCGGTGCAGCTCGCCGATGAACCTGCGCAGCGACCCCTCCTCGCGGTGGCGCCGCGCCGTGACGATCTCGCGCCCGCGCTGCCAGGTGGTCAGCAGGACGAAGACGATCGCCGCGATCAGCAGCGGCAGCCACGCGCCGTGGCCGATCTTGGTCGAGTTCGCCGCCAGGAACAGCAGGTCGCCGGTCAGCAGCAAGGCAGCCAGGGGGACGACCCGCCAGAGCGACCAATGCCACTGGTAGCGCGCGACGTAGAAGAACAGCAGCGTGGTGATCGTGATCGTGCCCGTCACCGCCATCCCGAACGCGAACGCGAGCGCGGTCGCGCTCTCGAAGGTGAAGACCAGCGCGAGCACGGCGACCATCAGCAGCCAGTTGATCTGCGGGACGTAGATCTGGCCCGTGCGCGTGCGAGGAGGTATGCCGGATGCGCAGGCGCGGGAGATAGCCGAGCTGGACGGCCTGAGAGGCGACGGAGAAGGCGCCCGTGATGACCGCTTGCGAGGCGACCACGGTCGCTGCCGTGGCCAGGAAGACGAGCGGCCAGCGCGCCCAGTCGGGCGCCAGCAGGAAGAACGGGCTGCCGATGCTCTCCGCGGGGTGCTCGAGCAGCAGCGCGCCCTGGCCCAGGTAGCTCAGGATGCAGGCGGGGAAGACGATGAACAGCCACGCCCGCATGATCGGGGCGCGCCCGAAATGGCCCATGTCGGCGTACAGGGCCTCGGCGCCGGTGACCGCCAGCACGACCGCCGCCAGCGCGAAGAAGGCCGTCGAGAAGTGATTGAAGAAGAAGTCGAGCGCGTAGGTGGGCGAGAGCGCCTTGAGGACCTCCGGGTGGTCCGCGATCCCGTTCACCCCGCAGGCGCCGATGACGGCGAACCAGACGAGCATGACCGGGCCGAAGAGCCTCCCCACCTGACCCGAGCCGAGGCGCTGGAGCATGAACAGGGCGACGATGATCGCCGCTGTGATGGGGACGACGAGATGCTCGAGCGACGGTTGGGCCACCTTGAGGCCCTCGACCGCCGAGAGGACGGAGATGGCCGGCGTGATCATGCTGTCGCCGAAGAACAGCGAGGCGCCGAAGATGCCGAGCCCGGCGAGCACCACCTTGGTCCGGGGGCCGCCGGTCGCCGCCGCGCCGGATCAAGGTGATCAGGGCCATGATGCCGCCCTCGCCGTCGTTGTCGGCGCGCATGACGAGCAGCACGTAGGTGACCGTGACGATGATCGTCACCGACCAGAAGATCAGCGACGCGACCCCGAAGACCGCCTCCCGCGTGGCCGCCACCGGATGAGGGTCGCCCGGGTTGAAGACCGTCTGGACCGTGTAGATCGGGCTCGTGCCGAGGTCCCCGAAGACAACGCCCAGCGCGCCGACGAACAGAGCGGCACCCGCGGGGGTGCGCGCGCGCCGGGCATTCGCGCGGAGGGCCACGCGGAGAGCCTATGTCAGGGCCCGTGCAAGAGAACTTGCAGCAAATCCCGGCTTCCATCCGAGCGCCGCCGTACCTTACCGAACGCATGTTCCCTCAGCTCAGACAGCGAATCGGGCCCGCGCTCGACCTGATCGTCGAGTTCTCGACGCTCGGCGAGTACCGGCTGGACGCCGATGGCGTCCTCCGGCCCTCGAGCGCCTTCGCCCACGCTCCTGAGCGCGTGCCGCAGCTGGGAGGCGCCGGAGAGTCCCTCGCCGGCCGTGCTGCGGTCCGCCGCATCGTCGCGGGCGGAGCGGCCGGCCTTGCGCCGGCCGTCACCCCCGCGGCCAGGCGGCTCGGAAGGGACATCGCGGTGGCCGAGGCGGCCGCCGACCCGCGCGAGCCCGCCTGTCGCGGCGAGCGGCGCCACGCCCGCGCCGAGCACGCCGCCCCGCGGCCGAAGCCGCGCCCGCGCGTGGCGGCCGTGGGCGAGCAGCTCTGCCTGGCGGTCTAGCGCGGCCTGGCGCCCGGCTGGGGCCCGCCTGGTGCGTCCGTCCAGCGCCGCCTGTCCAGCCCGCCCGGCACCTCCGTCCCCGGCGCCTGTCCAGCCGCGCGGCGCCTCCGTCCCCAGCGCCGCTTGTCCAGGGCCGCGGCCAGCCGTGTGGGCCCTGGTTTGCGGGATATTCCCCGGTTTCGGGGCCCACACTCGGCCGCGCGACCTCGCCGCGTCGGCCCTACGCCTGGTCGGGCACCTCGGCCAGCACCCACTCGTCGCCCTCGCGCGCGAGGATCACGCGCAGCTGGTCGTCGGGCGCCATCGCGACGAAGTGAGCCCGGTCCTCCGCGGTGCCGGGGCGGTCGTCCACCAGCACCAGGTGGAGGTCTTCGTAGCTCCAGCCGGGGCGGGCCTGGGCGACCGCGTCGCGGGCCACCGCCTCCATCGTGTCGCGGTGCCAGCCCCTGTCGAGCGCCCGGGCCTGCTCGAGCGCCACGTCGGCGGCCCGCACGTGCTCGGTGAACGTCGCCGCCTCTCGGCGCGCACGGGACCGCACGGCGAGCAGACCGCCTATGAAGAACAGGACGATCACCACGCCGAGCGCGATCAGGACGATTGCCAGGGTGGACATGAGCGCCGCAGTGTAGGACAGGGAGGCCGGCCGGGCCCAGAAACAGGCCGGGCCGCCCCGAGGGGCGGCCCAAGTTAAATCGGCGGCGACCTACTCTCCCAGGCCCTTGCGAGCCAAGTACCATCGGCGCTGAGGGGCTTAACTGCTCTGTTCGGAATGGGAAGAGGTGTTTCCCCCTCGCTATCACCACCGAAAATCGGCGAGACCGAGCGAGCACGAGGCCAGCCCGGCCCTCGCCGGAGCTTGAAAACTGCACAGCTGGCCGCACGTCGGAAGATCAAAATATCCGTCAAGCCCTCGAACCATTAGTACCGGTCTGCTAAGGGCATTGCTGCACTTACACATCCGGCCTATCACCTGGTGGTCTTCCAGGGGTCTTACTCCCTCAAGGGGATGGGAGAGCTCATCTCGAGGTCGGCTTCCCGCTTAGATGCCTTCAGCGGTTATCCGATCCGCACGTAGCTAACCAGCAGTGCCCTTGGCAGGACAACTGGTACACCAGAGGTGCGTTCGTCCCGGTCCTCTCGTACTAGGGACGACTCCCCTCAACTCTCCAACGCCCACGGCAGATAGGGACCGAACTGTCTCGCGACGTTCTGAACCCAGCTCGCGTACCGCTTTAATGGGCGAACAGCCCAACCCTTGGGACCGACTACAGCCCCAGGATGCGACGAGCCGACATCGAGGTGCCAAACCGGGCCGTCGATGTGGACTCTTGGGCCCGATAAGCCTGTTATCCCCGGAGTACCTTTTATCCGTTGAGCGACGGCGCTTCCACTTGCTACCGCCGGATCACTAAGGCCTGCTTTCGCACCTGCTCGACATGTCTGTCTCGCAGTCAAGCTCCCTTATTGCCTTTGCACTCTACGTACGATTTCCAACCGTACTGAGGGAACCTTTGCGCGCCTCCGTTACATTTTGGGAGGCGACCGCCCCAGTCAAACTACCCGCCTGACACTGTTCACCACCCGGATTCACGGCGTGGTGTTAGAAGCCCGAGACACCAAGGGTGGTATCTCAAGGGTAGCTCCACAGGGACCGCAGTCCCTGCTTCATAGCCTCCCACCTATCCTGAGCGAGGTGCCTCAGACTCCAATATCAGGTTGTAGTAAAGGTTCACGGGGTCTTTCCGTCTTGCCGCGGGTACTCGGCATCTTCACCGAGACTGCGATTTCACCGAGCCCCTCGTTGAGACAGCGCCCAACTCGTTACGCCATTCGTGCAGGTCGGAACTTACCCGACAAGGAATTTCGCTACCTTAGGACGGTTATAGTTACCGCCGCCGTTTACCGGGGCTTAGTTTCAAAGCTTCGCCGCCCGAAGGCGGCTAACCTCTCCACGTAACCTTCCGGCACCGGGCAGGCGTCAGCCCCTATACGTCGTCTTGCGACTTAGCAGAGACCTGTGTTTTTGGTAAACAGTCGGTTGGGCCAATTCACTGCGGCCCCCTCGGGCTCCGGTCGCGAAGACCTTCACCCTACCGGGGCGCCCCTTCTCCCGAAGTTACGGGGCCATTTTGCCGAGTTCCTTAACGAGGGTTATCTCGATCACCTTAGTATCTTCTACTTGTCCACCTGTGTCGGTTTTGGTACGGGCACGCGCATCCTGCCTAGAGGATTTTCTCGGGGGCATGGCGTCAGGGACTCGCCGGCCTTCCGGCCAGCTGGCATCGCACCTCACCGTAACGGGCT
>CAWKFR010000008.1:0-92500 GCA_963848885.1 uncultured Thermoleophilaceae bacterium | reverse complement strand
CCTCGCCCGCCGAATCCGTCATAAAGCCAATGCTAGACTGCTGCGTTCGCCGGCCGCCCGGTGGGAGTCTCCGTACGGGACGGGCGCGCCGAGGCACTCGTAGGCTCACCCGTACGCAGAGCATGCAGGAGCCCCCGACGTCCATCATCCAGCCTTCGCCCGCGCACGGGCCGCGCTTCGTGCGTGAAGGCAACGGCACCCCGCCAGAGCCCCCGCGGCCGCCCAAGCCCAAGCTCAAGAAGCTGCGGCTGGCGCTGGTCGTGCTCGGGCTGTCGGTGCTCGCCGTGATCTCGACCGTGTTCGGGATGCTGATGGCCGTCGCGAGCGACCTGCCCTCGCTCGACAGCAAGGCCCAGTTCCGCGCCGCCGAGAACTCCGTCCTATACGCGCGCGGGCCCGAGTGCCGCTCGCTCGAGGGCGATGGCTGCGCACGCATCGCGAAGCTCACCGGCAACCTCAACCGGATCCTCGTCAACGAGGGCGAGGTCTCCCCCAACCTCAAGAACGCGGTCATCGCGATCGAGGACCGCCGCTTCTACACGCATCAGGGCGTGGACTACACCGGCATCGCGCGGGCGCTCTGGCAGGACGTGCTGCGCCGCCGGGCGGCCCAGGGCGGCTCGACGATCACACAGCAGTTCGTCAAGAACGCGCTGTCGGCGCAGGGCGACCGGTCCGTGTTCCAGAAGCTGCGCGAGGCGGCCCTCGCCTACCACCTGGAGCGCAAGTGGTCGAAGGAGAAGATCCTCACCCAGTACCTCAACACGGTCTACTTCGGGAACGGCGCCTACGGCGTCGAGGCCGCCGCGCGCACCTATTTCGGCGACGGCGACGAGCCCGAGGAGCGCGCCGACGCCACCAAGGACACGCCCAGGCGTCACGGTCGCGCCCAGCACGACCACCCCGGACGAGAACCAGGACCCCGACGTGCGCGAGTCGCGCGTGCTGTCGCCCGCCGAGGCGGCGCTGCTCGCCGGGATGATCTCCTCGCCGTCGATGTACGACCCGCTCCAGCACCCCGTCGCCGCCCGCACCCGCCGCGACCTGGTCCTGACGCGCATGCTCGACCAGAAGATGATCACGAAGGCGCAGTACGACGACGCCGTCAAGCAGGCGGTGCCGGACGAGGACCAGGTCGACCCGCCCGACGTCGAGTCCGACCAGCCCTACTTCACGAGCTGGGTGACCGGCCAGCTGCTCGACCGCTACAACCCGGCGCAGATCTTCAGCGGCGGCATGCAGATCCACACGACGATCGACCCGGAGCTGCAGGCCGCGGCCGAGCAGGCGATCGCCGGGCGGCTGGCCGGGGTCGGGCCGAGCGCCTCGCTGGTCGCGATCGACAACGACACCGGCGAGGTGCGCGCGATGGTCGGCGGCACCGACTTCAACGCCCGGCCGTTCAACCTCGCCACCAACGGCCACCGCCAGCCGGGATCCGCGATCAAGCCGTTCATCCTGGTCCGCGCGCTCGAGGACGGCGTCGACCCGAACAGCACCTGGGCCTCGCAACAGAAGATCTTCCCGGTCCCGAACTCGCCGGGCGAGAAGTTCGTCGTCAAGAACTACGAGGACTCCTACCTCGGCTCTGCCTCGCTGTGGTCGGCGACGGCCACCTCCGACAACTCCGTCTACGCCGAGCTCGGGCTCCAGACCGGCACGAAGCGGATCGCCCGGCTGGCCCGCCGGATGGGCATCCGCACCAAGCTCTCCACCAACCCGGCGATGACGCTCGGCGGGCTCGAGGAGGGCGTCACCCCGCTCGAGATGGCCTACGCCTACTCGACGATCGCCAACGAGGGCGAGCGCATCTCGAGCTCGTTCGCCCCCGACGCCGGCCCGATCGGCTTCGACGAGGTCAAGGAGCACGGCAGGGACGAGAAGAACGACGCCACGCGCGTGCGCGTCTTCCCGCAGAAGGTCGGGGCGCTCGCCAAGGAGATGCTGCACCTGGTCGTCACGAGCGGCACGGGCAAGGCGGCCCAGGTCGGCGACGAGTACATCTGGGGCAAGACCGGCACCACCGAGAACTACGGCGACGCCTGGTTCGTGGGCGGCAACGACGACATGACGGTCGCCGTCTGGGTGGGCTACCCCGACAAGGTCCAGTCGATGGAGTACGAGCACGCCGGCGGCCCGGTGGCGGGCGGCACGTTCCCGGCCGAGATCTTCCACGACTTCCTCACCTCCTGGCTCACGATCCGCGACCAGCGGCGCCTCACCTACGGCCACCACAAGCAGGACGACGAGACGACCACCGAGGCGGTGCCGGTCACGCCCACGCAGCCGGTCGACCCGAACGCCGTCCCCGAGGCCGAGCAGCCGACCGACCAGGCGCCGGCCGACCGCGGCGGCGCGGACACCGGCGGCGGGCAGGGTCAGCCCGACGCCGCCCCGGCTCCGGAGCCACCGACCCAGACGCCGCAGCAGCCGCCCACGCCGGCCGAGCCGGCCCCCACTCCCACCCAGCCGCCGACCGGCGGCAACGGCGGCGGCGGGGTCACGCCGAACACGCCGCCGGGCTAGGCGCTCAGGCCGCCTGGCGCATCTGCGCGGGCCAGGGGCGCGACACGTGCGGGCTGTCCGCGTCGCAGAAGCGCCAGGGCAGCTCCGCCGCCTTCGTGATGCCGATCCGCTCGCCGGTTGCGATGCGCGGCTCGGCGTCGCGCTCCAGCACCTCGATCGGCCCGTCGAGCAGCGAGCTGCCGTTCAGCGACAGGCCGATCTCGAGCGCCTGGGTGAGCTTGCCGGGACCCGAGCAGAGCTCGCGGTCGCGCTCGACGCCGCGGCGCAGCCGCATCGTCTCGATCCCGTCGACCGGCTCGAGCGCCCTGATCAGCACTGCGGCCCCGACTCCCTCGGGCTCGCAGACGGCGTTGAGCAGCGAGTGGACTCCGTACGAGAAGTAGACGTAGGCGCGCCCGGGCGCCCCGAACAGCGTCTTGGTGCGCTCCGTCAGGCCGACGTACGCGTGGCAGGCGGGCTCCTCCATGTGGTAGCTCTCGGTCTCCACGATGCGGCCCGCCGTCTCGCCGTGGCGCACGCTGCAGCCGATCAGGTCGCGCGCCACGTCGTGGACCGAGCGCCGGTAGAAGTCCTCGCCGAGCCTCAAGCGGGGGCCTCCTCGAGCACGTGGCGCGCCTCGGCGAGCTGGTCGCGCACGCGCGCCAGCGCCGTGCCGCCCTCGGAGGCCTTCGACTCGAGCCACTGGCGCTGCTCGAGCAGCGCGCGGAAGTCCGCCGGCGGCAGCTGGGGCGCCAGCTCGGCGAGCTCGTCGTCGCCCAGCTCGGACAGCAGCTTGCCGCGCTCGATCGAAGCCCTCACCACGCCGCCGACGATGCCGTGCGCCTCCCGGAACGGCACGCCTGTGCGCACCAGGGCATCCGCGACGTCGGTGGCCGCGATCAGCTCGTCGGACGCGGCCGCCGCCATGCGCTCGCGGTCGAACTCGATCTCGGCCAGCATGCCGCGCGCGACACGCAGGCTCAGCTCGAGCGTGTCGATCGCGTCGAACAGCGGCTCCTTGTCCTCCTGCAGGTCCTTGTTGTAGGTGAGCGGCAGGCCGTGCAGCACGCCGTGGAGCGTGGTCAGGTCGCCCACCACGCGCGGGGCCTTGGCGCGCAGCAGCTCGGCCGCGTCGGGGTTCTTCTTCTGCGGCATCAGGCTCGAGCCCGACGCGAACGAGTCGGACACGCGGCAGAAGCCGAACTCCGAGGTCGACCAGAGCACGATCTCGCCGCCGAGCTGCGCCAGGTGCCCGGCGCAGGTGGCGGCGGCGCTCAGGTAGTCGAGCACGAAGTCGCGGTTGGAGACCGCGTCGAGCGAGTTCTCGGCGATCCCCCCGAAGCCCAGCTCCTGCGCGACGAACATGCGGCTCGTGTCGAAGTTCACGCCCGCCAGCGCGCCCGCCCCGAGCGGCAGGTCGTCGGTGGCGGTCATGCAGTACTTGAAGCGCTGCACGTCGCGCCGGAGCTTCCAGAAGTACGCGAGCAGGTGGTGCGACAGGTAGACCGGCTGCGCGCGCTGGAGGTGCGTGTAGCCCGGCAGCGGCCAGTCGAGGTGGCGCTCGGCCAGCTCGACGAGCGTCGTCATCAGCTCGCGCAGCAGGGCCTGCGCGTCGAGCGCGTGGGCGCGCACCAGCATCGCGACGTCGGTCGCGACCTGGTCGTTGCGCGACCGGGCCGTGTGCAGCTTGCCGCCCGCCGGCCCGATCAGCTCGGTCAGGCGCCGCTCGATCGCCATGTGGATGTCCTCGTCGCCCTCGGCGACGACGAAGCGGTCCTCGTCGATCTCCGCGCGCACCTGCGCCAGGCCGCTCTCGATCTGCTCCAGGTCCTCGGCCGCGATGATCCCGCTGTGGGCGAGCATGCGCGCGTGCGCGAGCGACTGCTCGAGGTCGTAGGGCGCCAGCCGGTAGTCGAACGAGATCGACGAATTGAGCGCTCGGAAGAGCGGATCCTGGGGGTCGCGGAAGCGGCTCATCGGGTCCGCCAGTCTCTCAGACCTAAGATGCGCGCCCATGCGAGCGCTGGTCACCGGGGTCACGGGGAGAGTCGGGTACGCGGTGTCGCGCGCGCTGCTCGAACGCGGCGACGAGGTGCGGGCGCTGGTCCGCAATCCGGGCGAGGCCTCGGTGGCGCTCCCGCCGGGCATCGAGGCGGTCCGCGGCGACGTCACCGACCGCGCCTCGGTCGAGCGCGCCGCGGCGGGCTGCGAGCTCGTCTTCAACGCGATGGGCCTGCCCGAGCAGTGGGTCCCCGACCAGGGCGTGTTCGACCAGGTCAACGCCCGCGGGACCGAGGCGGTCGTGCGCGCGGCCGCGGCGGCCGGCGCGCGCCGCGTCGTCCACACGTCGACGATCGACGTCTTCCACGCCGAGCGCGGCACCGCCTTCGACGAGAGCGACGTCGCCCCCTACCCCAAGGGCACCGCCTACGAGCGCTCCAAGCAGCGCGCCGAGGAGCTCGCCCTCGCGGCCGCCGCCGAGACCGGCATCGAGCTGGTCATCGTCAACCCGGCGGGCGTCTACGGGCCCGGGCCGGGGCGCGCCGCCACCTCGATCGAGCAGGCGCTGCTGCGACCCGTGATCGAGCGCAACCGCACCGCCGTGCCGGCGCTGCCGCCGGGCGGCATGGGGCTGGTCTACTCCACCGGCCTCGCGACCGGCCAGCTGCTGGCCGCCGCGCGCGGGGTGCCCGGCGAGCGCTACATCCTCTGCGACGGCCACATGAGCTTCCGTCAGCTGGCCGCGACCGCCGTCGTGCTCGCCGGCCGCGGGAGGGTGCCGCCGGTCATGCCGGTCGGCGTCGCGAAGGCGCTCGCCGCCGCGGGCGAGGCCGGCTCGCGGATCCTGCGCAAGCCGCCGCTGCTGCCGAAGGGGCAGCTGCACTTCTTCCTCTGGGACGTGCGCCCCCGCTCGGACAAGGCCGAGCGCGAGCTGGGCTGGGTGCCCACGCCGCTGGAGGAGGGGCTGCGCGCGGTGGTGTCGACGCTTGCCTGAGATACGCCGGGCCGAGCCGGCCGACTTCCCGGCTGCGGCCCGCCTGCTCCACGAGAGCGCCGCCGACATGTACGACCGCTTCGCGGGCGGCCGCGAGCGCGCGCTGCGGCTGCTCGAGCGCTCGCTCGCGCGGCCCGGCAACGCCTCGAGCGGCGAGGTCGTCTGGCTGGCCGAGCTGGACGGTCAGGTCGCCGCGGGGATGGCCGGCTTTCCGGTCGCCGAGGCGGTCGGCCGCTCGATGGGCTTCCTGCGGCTCACCCTGCGCATCGCGCCCCCGTGGGTCTGGCTGTCCGCGCTGCGCCTGTACTGGGTCGGCGGCCGCGCGGCGCCCACCCCGCCGCCCGACGCCTTCTACGTCGACGCGCTCGCCACGCACCCGGATTTCCGCAGGCGCGGCGCCGCCGCCGCCCTGCTCGGCGAGGCGGAGCGCCAGGCGCGCGAACGCGGCCTGCGCTCGGTGGCGCTCGACACCACCGAGGGCAACGCCGGGGCGCGCTCGCTGTACGCGCGCGAGGGCTTCGAGGAGGTGGCCTACCGCCCGGCGGCGCGCGGACTGCCGGGGTTCGTGGCGCTCGTCAAGCCGCTCAGCTGAGACTCGATCGTCGCGCGCAGCGCCGTCACCACCTGCTCGACCTGGCCGTCGCTCAGGTCGCCGAAGAACGGCAGCGCGAGCGAGCGGCGCGCGACCTCCTCGCAGACCGGGAACTCGCCCTCGCGATGGCCGAAGCGCTCGCGGTAGAGGCTCATCAGGTGGATCGCCGGCAGGTATGGCTTGGTGTCCACGCCCCGGTCGCGCATCGCGGTGACGGCGGCGTCGCGGTCGACGCCGCGGGGCAGCTGGACCGCGTAGACGAACCAGGACCGGCGGTCGCCCCCCGCGTCCGGGCACGGCAGCGTCAGGTCCTCCACGCCGGCGAGCGCCTCCGAGTAGAGCTCCGCCACGCGCCGGCGCCCCGCGAGCAGCTCGTCCAGACGCTCGAGCTGCGCGATCCCGAGCGCGCAGGAGAGGTCGTCGAGGCGGTAGTTGAAGCCGAGCCGGTCGTGGTCGAGCCAGCCCATGTCAGGCGCGCGGCCCTGGTTGCGCTCGGAGTCGACGCGCTGCTTGACGTCGCCGTCCGGGCAGACCACCGCGCCCCCCTCCCCCGTCGTGATCTGCTTGTTCGGGTAGAAGCCGAACACGCTCAGGTTGCCGCGTGCGCCCACCGTCGGCCCGTCGGCGTGGCGCGCTCCGAGCGCCTCGCAGGCGTCCTCGACGATCCACAGGCCGCGCTCCGCCGCCAGCCGCTCGAGCGCGGGCATGTCGGCGGGGTAGCCGAAGATGTGCACGGGCAGCAGGCCCGTTGTCCGCTCGCCGACCGCCGCGGAGGCCGCCGCCGGGTCGATGTTGAGCGTGCGCGGGTCGATGTCGCAGAACACCGGCCGGGCGTTCTCGTAGAGCAGGCAGTTGGCCGACGCGACGAACGAGAAGGGGGTCGTCACGACCTCGTCGCCCGCCTCGACCCCGGCCGCGCGGATCGCCAGATGCAGGCCGGCGGTCCCGCTCGAGACCGCGCTGACGGGGTGCCCGAGGACGCGAGCGAGGCGCTCCTCGAACTCGGCCAGGCGCGGGCCGAGCGCCAGCCGGCCCGAGCGCAGCGTCTCCAGCACCAGCTCCTCCTCGCGCGGGCCGACGAGCGGCTTGGCGAGCGGAATCACGACGCAGAAATCACGATGCGGCCGGTGCCCGCCCTACGCGCGCGGGCAGCATGCCCGCCTCGAGCGAGTCGACCAGCGCCTCCCAGCTCGCCTCGATGATGTTCTCGGACACGCCGATCGAGCCCCACGTGTCGGTGCCGTCGCTCGCGTCGAGCAGGACGCGCGTGATCGCGGCGGTGCCCTTGCGCTCGTCCAGGATGCGCACCTTGAAGTTGACGAGCTCGATGTCGCGCAGGTGCGGGTAGCGCTCGCCGATCGCCTCCCGCAGCGCGCGGTCCAGCGCGTGCACCGGCCCGTTGCCCTCTGCCGTGCGCACGTAGCGCTCGCCGTCGACCCAGATCTTGATCGTGGCCTCGGTCTCGACGCGCCCGTCGGCGCGCTTCTCGACGATCGCCCGCCAGGACTCGAGCCGGAACAGCGGCTCGTAGTCGCCCGTCTCCTTGCGGATCAGCAGGTCGAAGGAGCCGTCGGCCGCCTCGAACTGGTAGCCGCGGTGCTCCAGCTCCTTGACGCGGTCGACCACGCGCGCGGCGGTCTGGTCGTCCACGTCCGCGCGGGCGCTGACCGTGCCCTTGCCGGACAGCTCTGAGACCAGCACGCGCCGGTCGGCGCCGACGTCGGCCGGGTCGATGTGCTCGAACGTGCGCGCGTCGCGGTTGACCCCCGCCACGTGCATCCCGCCCTTGTGGGCGAACGCGTTGGCGCCGACGTAGGGCTGGTTGGGGTTGGGGGTGACGTTGCAGAGCTCGTCGACCAGGTGCGACACCTCGGTCAGCCGGGCCAGCCGGTCGCGCCCGATGCACTCGAGGCCCATCTTCAGCTCGAGCGTCGGGACGATCGTGACCAGGTTGGCGTTGCCGCAGCGCTCGCCGTAGCCGTTCACCGTGCCCTGGACCATCCGCGCGCCCGCCTCGACCGCCACGAGCGTGTTGGCGACGCCGCAGCCGGCGTCGTCGTGCGTGTGGATGCCTACCTGGACCGAGTCGCCGAGCTCGGCCACCACGGCGGCGGTCGCCTCGCTGACCTGCGCGGGGACGGACGAGCCGTTGGTGTCGCACAGCGTCACGTTGTCCGCGCCCGCCTCGGCCGCGGCCCGCAGGCAGCTCAGCGCGTAGGCCGGGTCGGCGCGGAAGCCGTCGAAGAAGTGCTCGGCGTCGTAGACGACCCGCTTGCCCTGCGCGACGAGGAAGCCGACGGAGTCGGCGATCATGCGCAGGTTCTCCTCGGGGTCGACCTGCGTGACCTTCTCGAGGTGGAGCGACCAGGTCTTGCCCACCAGCGTGCAGACCGGTGTGAACCCGTCGGCGAGCAGCCGCAGCCCCGGGTCGGAGTCGGCGGTCGCGTCGCGCCGCCGGGTCGCCCCGAAGGCGGCCAGCTCGGCCGTCTCGAAGGTCTCCCCCGCGAGCAGCTCGAACAGCTCCTCCTCCTTGGGGTTGGAGGCGGGGAAGCCCGCCTCGATCAGGTGCACCCCGAGCGAGTCGAGCGCGTGCGCGACGCGCAGCTTCTCCTCGACCGAGAGCGACATCCCCTCCCCCTGCATCCCGTCCCGCAGGGTGGTGTCGTAGACGGTGATCACGTGCGCGACGGGACCGGCACGAGGTCCAGCCACTCCGCGTACTGCGGCGCGCGGCCGTGCAGCGCGTCGTCGAACAGCTCCTGGATCTGGCGGGTGATCGGGCCGGGCTCGGCCCGTGCCGATCGGGTGGTCGTCGATCTCGCGCAGGGGCGTCAGCTCGGCGGCCGTGCCGGTCATGAAGACCTCGTCGGCCAGCGCCAGCTCGGCCCGCGCCAGGTCGCGCTCGATCAGCTCGAAGCCGAGGTCGCGGGCGATCTGGATGCAGGACTTGCGGTTGATGCCGTCGAGGATGCCGGCGGTCTGCGGCGGCGTGTAGATCACGCCCTCCTTGATCACGAACAGGTTCTCGCCGCTGCCCTCGGAGACGTGGCCCTTGTCGTCGAGCAGGATCGCCTCCTGGTAGCCGGCCTTGATCGACTCGATCTTGGCCAGCACGGAGTTGAGGTACTGCCCGGACGCCTTCGAATGCGGGATCAGCGAGTCGGACGAGATGCGGCGGTAGGACGACACCCGCGCGCGCACGCCGTCGCGCTTGCCCTCCTCGCCCAGGTAGGGCGCCCACTCCCACACGGCCAGCATCGCCTCGACCGGGTTGTCGAGCGGGTTGAGGCCCATCGGCCCGTAGCCCCGCCACACCAGCGGGCGCACGTAGCAGCTCTTGAACCCGTTGCGCACGATCAGCTCGTGCATCGCCTCGCGGATCTGCTCCTTGGTGTAGGGCAGGTCCATGTAGTAGAGCTTGGACGAGGCCTCGAGGCGGTCGAGATGGTCGCGGTTGCGGAAGATCGCGGTTCCGCGCTCGGTCTCGTACGCGCGGATGCCCTCGAAGACGCCCGTGCCGTAGTGAAGCGCGTGAGTCAGTACGTGTACCTTCGCGTCCTCCCAGGCGACGAACTCCCCGTTCAGCCAGATGAGGTCGGCGGTGTTCACGTACTGCTCCTAAAGGCTCGCGACGACCGCCCGGGTGGCGGCCTCTGTGGATGCGTCGCCGCCGAGGTCCGGGGTCCGGAGGCCATCCCCGAGCGCGCGATCGACGGCGGATTCTAGGGCAGAGGCCTGCTGTTCCATAGCCAGTCCGTGGCGGAGCATCAGCGCCACCGAGCCGAACATCGCAAGCGGGTTGGCCCGTCCCGTCCCCGCGATGTCGGGCGCCGAGCCGTGCACCGGCTCGAACAGTCCCGGACCCGAGCCGTCCCCGAGCGAGGCGCTCGGCAGCATCCCGAGCGAGCCGGTCAGCATCGCCGCCTCGTCGCTGAGGATGTCGCCGAACATGTTCTCGGTCAGGATCACGTCGAACTCCGCGGGGCGCGCCACCAGCTGCATCGCGGCGTTGTCGACCAGCATGTGCACGAGCGGGACCCGCTCGTCCTGTCCGATCCGGTCGACGACCTTGCGCCACAGCCGGGACGTCTCGAGGATGTTCGCCTTGTCCACGCTGGTCACCTGCTCGCGCGCGAGCTCGAAGGCCACGCGCGCGATCCGCTCGATCTCGCCCTCGGAGTAGACGCAGGTGTCGTGCGCGGTGTCGCCGTCGAGGCCGCGGTCGCCGAAGTAGATGCCGCCGGTCAGCTCGCGCACGACCAGCAGGTCGACGCCCTCGATCAGCTCGCGCTTGAGCGGGCTCGAGTCGAGCAGCGCCGGGCTGGGCCGCACCGGGCGCAGGTTGGCGAACAGCCCGAGGCCCTTGCGCAGGCCGAGCAGCCCCTGCTCGGGGCGGGGCGCGCCCGGGGTCGGTGGTGTCCCACTTGGGGCCGCCGACCGCCGCCAGCAGCACCGCGTCGGCGCCGCGGCAGGCGTCCAGGACCTCGTCGGTCAGCGGCGATCCGGAGTGCGTCGATCGACGCGCCGCCGACGAGCCGCTCGTCCAGCTCGAACTCGCCCGAGCTCGGCCAGCACGACCTCGGCCGCGGACATGATCTCGGGGCCGATCCCGTCGCCGGGGAGCGTGACGATGCGCTTGGACACGGCGCGGAACTCTCCCATACGATCGCCGCCGGTGCGCATCGCACGTGGCAGCGACGAGTTCTCGCGAGTGCTGGCCTTCAGCGACGGCATGTTCGCCATCGCGATGACGCTGCTGGTGGTCGGGATCGGCGTGCCCGACCTACGCGACGGGGGCAGCGTCGGCGAGCTGTGGGACGACTTCGGCGACCTCTACCCCGAGGTCATTTCGTTCTTCATCAGCTTCGCCGTGATCGGGCGCTACTGGGTCGCCCACCACCGCTTCTTCGCCCGCGTCGAGGCGCTCAACTACCGGCTCGTCTGGCAGAACCTGATCTATCTCGGCTTCGTCGCCTTCCTCCCGTTCCCGACGGCGCTGCTCGGCAACTACTTCCACAACCCGCTCGCGGTGGCCACGTACGCGGTGATCGTCGCGATCATCAGCGGCCTCGAGGTGGTGCTGTTCCGCCGGGCGCACGACGACGGCCTGCTGGCGGGCGAGATGCCGGCCGAGGTCTACCGCTGGGGCATCACCGCCTCGACCCTGCCGGTGCTGTTCCTGTTCGCCTCGGTGCCGATCGCGTTCGTCAGCACGGGCCTGGCGGTCGCGACCTGGTTCGTGTCGGTGCCGGTCCAGATCCTCTGGCTCAACCGGCGGATGCCGGCGAGCGCCGAGGACTGGTTCTGAACACGACACCGGCCGCCCCAGTCCTCGAAGGTCCGGGGCGGCCGGGTCAAGCCGTCTCCCGCGGCCGCAACAGACTCGAATGCTGATGCGACCCGGCCCGCCGTGGGGCCGTGCGCGGGTATTGCGCTGGTTCCGTGAGGCGAGCCGCTAGCCCGCGCCCAGGATCGCCCCTACCACGTCCGTCGTGAACGGCTCCGTGCCGTTCGCGACCTGCAGGTCCGGCAGCCCGTGGGCGCGCGCGTAGGCGAGCTCGCGGCTCAGGTCGCCGACGCCGTTCGAGGCCGGCAGCGGCGCCAGCGCGACCGTCGACAGCACGCCGATCGCCTGCCCGGAGCCGTTCAGGAACCCGCTGCCCGAGTCGCCCGGGATGCCCGGCGTGACCGTGTAGACGGTGCGGCTCCAGCCGTTGCCCTCGGTCTGGACGACGATCCCCTTCTTCGGGCTCAGCTGCGTGATGCCGAAACGCAGCGAGGAGTTGCCGTAGGAGTAGACGTCGTCACCGGTGGCCGACGCTCCCCCGACCCCGGTCGGTCCGCCGAAGCCGGGCACCGACGGGTTGACCTTGCCGACGTCCGCCGGGTCGATCTTGACCAGCGCGAGGTCGTTGTAGGCGCAGGTGTCGGCGTTCGTCTGGCCCTCGGCCTGCATCGACAGCCACGAGCTGTAGGCCAGCGTCCCGGGCCGCGAGGCGCCGGTGACGTTGACCTGTGTGCCGAGCGGCAGCGAGCTCGCCAGGCAGCCGTCCGTGTCCGTCGCGGCACCGGTGCTCGCGCAGTGCGCCGCCTGTCCGATGTAGGTGTTTCCCCCTGCCGTGTAGATGAAGTTGGCCGTGCACTGGCCGCCGGCGGTGTCCGTCTGAACCCCCGGATGAACGGTCGCCGTGGCTGCCGGCGCCCAGGCCGCTGCCGTGCCCGGCAGGAAGGCCGCGACAGCCGCGATCGACGTGACGATTGCTATGGGTACCCGCGCGTTTCTGAACACGCAGGCGCTTTACCCGGTTCAGCGCAAAACCAAGCCCAGCCCCAACGGCCGCCGCACATTCGACATCGATTTGATGTCCGATGTGTCGCAGCGCGTGCGTCCATGTTGAGGCGGACGTACTCGAGCACGAGCGGGTCGCCGCAGCGGCGCACCACCTCCTCGGCGTACGGGCGGCGCAGGTCCTCCGGCAGCGCCTCGAGGTGGTTGCCCAGGCACACCGTGCGGGCGAACTCGAGCGGGTCGTCCGGGGTGACCGGCCAGGGCTGGAGCCAGCAGCGCACGTCGTCGAAGCCGGCTGCGCGCAGGCGCTGCTCGGTCTCGTCCGGGTCGGCGTAGTTCCAGGGCCCGCGGAAGTCGGTCATGTGCTCGGCGAAGGGCGGCTCGGCGGCCACCTCGTCCGCCAGGCGGCGGAACGCGTCGATGTTGCCCTTGCCGCCGCACTGGGCGACCAGCCGGCCGCCCGGCCTGAGCGCGGCCGCGAGCCGCTCGAAGAGCCGCTCGTGGTCGCCGATCCAGTGGAACACGGCGTTCGAGAAGACCGCGTCTACCGGCTCGTCGAGCTCGAGCTCGGTGAGGCTCTGGCACAGGACGGTGGCGCGCTGGCGCCCCGCTCGCCCGCCCGATCGCCTTCGCAGCGCCTCGCGGGCGTGCTCGACCATCGACGGCGCGGAGTCGACCGCCACGACGTGCCCGCGCGGGAGCCGCTCGAGCAGCAGCTCCGTGACGCGGCCCGACCCGCAGCCGGCGTCGAGCACGGTCTCGTCGCCGTCCAGCGGCAGCCGGTCGAGCACCGGCAGGGCCATCTCGACCTGCGGCGTCGATACGCGGTCGTAGCTGGCCGCGTTCCAGTCGCGCCCGCTCACCCGAGCGACGTGGTGACCGGCCCGGTGCGCTCGCGCGCGGCCTCGTAGGCGCCGATCGCGTCGGACTGCTGGAGCGTGACGCCGATGTCGTCGAGGCCTTCGAGCAGGCGCCGAGCGATCTCCGGGTCGATCTCGAACTGGACCTGGCGGCCCGCGAACGAGACCTCCTGCTCCTCCAGGTCGATGCGGGCGTGGCCCGCCGCCATCAGCTCCTTCACGTCCGCCTCGTCCAGCACGACCGGCAGTAGGCCGATCTTGGTGCAGTTGCTGAAGAAGATGTCCGCGAAGCTGGGCGCGACGACCGCCCTGAAGCCGTAGTCCTCGAGCGCCCAGGGCGCGTGCTCGCGCGAGGAGCCGCAGCCGAAGTTGCGCCCCGCCGCGAGGATCGGGTTGCTCGGCAGGTCCCAGCCGGGCTCCTTCGACCAATCGTGGAAGAGGAACTCGCCGAAGCCGGTGCGCTCCACTCGCTTGAGGAACTGCTTGGGGATGATCTGGTCGGTGTCGACGTCGCTGCGGTCGAGCACCGACACCTGGCCCTCGACGACCCGGACCGGCTCCATCACTCCCACCCCCTGATGTCGACGAAGTGGCCCTCGATGGCTGCGGCGGCGGCCATCTTCGGGCTGACCAGATGCGACCGCGCCCCGCGCCCCTGGCGGCCCTCGAAGTTGCGGTTCGAGGTGGACGCGACCCGCTCGCCCGGCGCCGCGATGTCGGGGTTCATCCCGAGGCACATCGAGCAGCCCGCCGAGCGCCAGTCGAAGCCGGCCGCGCGGAAGACCTCGTCCAGGCCCTCCGCCTCGGCCTCGGCCTTCACCTGCTGGGAGCCGGGCACGACCATCGCGTCCACCGACGCGGCGACGCGGCGCCCGCGCACGACCTCGGCGGCCTCGCGCAGGTCGCCGATGCGGGAGTTGGTGCACGACCCGATGAAGACGCGGTCGAGCGTGATCTCCTGCATGGGCGTGCCGGCGTCGAGCGCCATGTAGTCGAGCGCGCGCTGCTCGCCCTCGTCGCGCGGCTCGGGCACCGCCGAGGTGACGTCGGTGACCATCCCCGGCGTCGTCCCCCAGGTGACTTGCGGCGACAGCTCGCCGGCGTCGATGACGACCTCGCTGTCGAAGCGGGCGCCGTCGTCGGTGCGCAGCGCGCGCCAGTCGTCGGCGGGCACCGGGTCGGGCGCCGCCGAGCGGCCCGCGACCCACTCGAAGGTCGTGTCGTCGGGGGCGATCATCCCGGCGCGGCCGCCGCCCTCGATCGTCATGTTGCAGATCGTCATCCGGCCCTCCATCGAGAGACCCTCGATCGGCGGCCCGGCGTACTCGATCACGTGCCCGACCCCGCCGGCGACGCCGATTCTGCCGATCGTCGCGAGGATCAGGTCCTTGGCCGTCACGCCGTAGCCGAGCTCGCCCTCGTAGCGGATGCGCATCGACCTGGGCTTGCGCTGCTGGAGCGTCTGGGTGGCGAGCACGTGCTCGACCTCGCTCGTGCCGATGCCGAAGGCGAGCGCGCCGAAGGCCCCGTGGGTGGACGTGTGCGAGTCGCCGCAGACGATCGTCATGCCCGGCTGGGTGACGCCCAGCTCGGGGCCGATCACGTGGACGATGCCCTGATGCTCCGAGCCGAGCGAGTAGATCGGCACGCCGAACTCGCGACAGTTGTGCTCGAGCGTCTCGACCTGGACGCGCGACAGGTGGTCGCGGATCTGGGCCGCGGCGCTGGAGCCGTCGGTCGGCACGTTGTGGTCCGCGGTGGCCAGCGTGCGGTCGGGGCGGCGCAGCGGGCCGGCCGGCGAGCCGCAGCGACTCGAAGGCCTGCGGCGAGGTCACCTCGTGCACGAGGTGGAGGTCGATGTAGAGCAGGCTCTCGGCGACCTCGTGGGCGTCCCAGATCTTGTCGAACAAACTCTTCGGCATCTCAGCTCCTGCGTAGTCCGGCCGCGACGACGGCGTAGAAGCGCGCCTCGCCGGGGCCCAGGTTCTCGAAGTGGTGCGGCAGGTCGGCGTCGAAGGTGACCGCGTCGCCGCTGCCGAGGTCGTGGCCGCCGGCGCCGCACACGAGCCGGACCCTCCCCTCGATCACGACCGCCGTCTCGCGGCTACCCGGCTCGTGCATGGGCGGGTCGCCCGGCCCGGCCGTGGCCGCCCCCGGCGCGAGCGTGTGCAGCGACACCTCCGCGCGCAGCCCCGGCAGGGGCGGCGTCAGCACCTCGTAGCCGTGCTGGGAGCCGCCGCCGTGGCGGCGCTCGCCGGCGCGCACGATCGTCACGCCCTCCGTGTCGTCGAGGCGCAGCAGCTGCGACAGGCTCAGTTCCAGCCCGGCCGCGATGCGCTCCGCCACCGACAGCGTGGGGCTCGTCTCGCCGCGCTCGACCTGTGACAGCATCGGCGCCGAGACGCCACTGCGATCGGCGAGATCGCGCAGCGAGAGGTCCATCGCCTCACGCAGGTGACGGACCCGGGTACCGAACACGTGGCCGTTGACTGCCATGGGACGCCGTACGTTATCACAGACGTTTGTATGTTCTCTGCTGATCGTGCTCGTCGCCGGCTGCGGGGACGACCCCCCGCAGGACCGCACCGAGCGCTTCGAGCAGACCCCGCTGCGCAAGCCCGAGGAGTCGGGGCGCGAGAGCCGGACGGCCTGCGCCCTGCTCTCGCCCCGACAGGTGGCTCGCCTGGTGCGGCGGCCTGGGGTGCGGCTCGACCCGGCGACCAACAACTCCACCGACCTGTCGATCTGCGACTGGCGCGGCCCCGGCGTCCGGGTGCAGCTCGTGCTGGACACGGCCCCTCGCGCCCAGCTGCGCTTCTACAACCAGCACTCCGAACAGCTCGAGTACTACAACCAGGATCCGCTGCGGCGTCCCTACCAGCTCAAGCACGTTGGGGACGACAAGGCATACGGGGGCGCCGGCGCGTGGTGGACGAAGAGCAAGAAGCAGCTGATCGCCTACGACGACAACCGCATCCTGCGGGTGCGCGCGGCCGACAGGCGCAGCGCCGTGCGCGTCGCGCGTCGCGCCTTCCGGCGGCTCAGCGAGCCTGGCCCGTAGGCCGCACGACGACCTCGTTCACGCACACGTGCGCCGGGCGCGTGACGGCGTGGACGATCGCATCGGCGATGTCCTCCGGCTGGAGCGCCTCGCCGATCTGCTCGCGCGACTTCGCCATCGCCTGCTGCACCAGCGGATCGGTGTTGTGGCCCTGGAGCTCGGTGTCGACCATGCCGGGCGCGACAACGGTCACGCGCACGCCCTGGTGCAGGGCCTCCTGCCGGAGCGCCTCCGAGAACGCGTGCACGCCGAACTTGGTCATGTTGTAGACGGCGGCACCTGCGTCCGCGCGGCGTCCCGCCACCGACGACACGTTGACGATGTCGCCGCCCCCGCTGCCCGCGATCAGCGGCAGCGCGGCGTGGGTGCAGATCAACAGGCCCCACAGGTTCACGTCGATCATCTGGCGCCACTGGGAGGTCTCGGCCCCGCCCGCTGGACCGAGCAGCATCAGCCCGGCGTTGTTGACGAGCGCGTGCAGCCCGCCGTGCTCGGCGTGGGCGGCCTCGATGAATCGCGCGCGCCTGCGCCTCGTCCGTGATGTCCACCTCGTGGACGGAGACCGGGCCCTCCAGGCTCTCTGCGAGCTGCTCGAGCCGGTCCCTGCGACGCGCCGCGAGCGCCACTGTGGCGCCCGCCGCGGAGAGTGACTTCGCGGTGGCCGCGCCGATTCCGGACGAGGCGCCGGTGACCGCGGCTACGCGGCCCTCCAGTGGCTGACCCGCCATGCCGTCGCGATGATTACACGATCGGCTCCGGAGGACTACCCTGACCAGTCGTGACGCGCCTGCACCGGAACGTCAACATCACCGCGGTCGTGCTCCCCTTCGCCGCGGTGCTGGCGGCGGTTCCGATGCTGTGGAACGACCTGATCGGGTGGAGCGACCTGCTCCTGTTCTTCGTCATGTACGCCGTCAGCACGGCCGGCATCACCGTCGGCTACCACCGGCTGCTGACCCACCGCGCCTTCCAGACCTACAAGCCGATCGAGTACCTGTTCGCGGCCTTCGGCTCCATGGCGGTCGAGGGGCCCGTGATCGGCTGGGTGTCCGATCACCGCCGCCATCACGCGCACGCCGACGCCGACGGCGACCCGCACAGCCCCCACGGCCACGGCGGCGGCTTCGCCGGGACGCTGCGCGGGCTCTGGCACGCGCACCTCGGCTGGCTGTTCGACCATCCCACCGCCAAGGACGCCGACAAGCACGCGCCCGACCTGCTCGAGGACCGCGGCATGCGCGTGATGCACAGGCTGTTCGGTCCGCTCGTGATCGCCGGGCTGGTGATCCCGTTCCTGGCCGGCTGGGGCCTGCACGGCGAGCTCGCGGGCGGCCTGACGGCGCTGTTCTGGGCCGGGCTCGTGCGCATCTTCCTGGTGCACCACGTGACCTTCTCGATCAACTCGATCTGCCACTTCTTCGGCCGCCGCCGGTTCACCACCGAGGACCAGTCCACGAACGTGTTCTGGCTGGCGCTGCCGTCGTTCGGCGAGTCGTGGCACCACAACCATCACGCCTTCCCGCGCTCTGCGCTGCACGGGCTGCGCTGGTGGGAGTTCGACCCGGGCGGCTGGCTGATCCGCGCCATGAAGCGGCTCGGGCTGGCCTGGAACGTCGTGCTGATCACCAAGGATCGCCAGCGGCAGAAGCTGACCGCGGGCGCCTAGGCGCGCGCGAGCCGGCGGGCGTGGTCCTGCTCGTCGGCGCGCACGGCCGAGGGGCCGTCCGAGCGCCGCCGCCAGCGCGACTCGCGGCCGTCGGGCCCGACCAGCCGGCCGCTGGCCAGCGCGGCGCCGATGCGCTCGCGGACCTCGTCCTCGCGGTCGGGCTCGACGGCGAACACGGTGCGCACCCGGACCTCGTCAGCGACCCGCTCGGCCTGCGTGTGATGCGGCGCCAGCAGCTCGACTGTGATCGCGGCGCCCGGCGCTGCGATGTCGTTCCCCGGCGCCATGCTCAGGAACGCCTCGTGGACGAAGGTGCGAAGCACGGGCGGATCCTACGCGCGGAGCACTCGCCCGCGCTAGAGGGCGGTGCGCAGCCAGGCGAGCAGCTCGTCCTCGCCGGGCGGCTCGGGAGTGTTGCCGAGCAGCGGGTGCGCCGCAACCGCCTCGGCCACCCCTGGTAGCTGCTGTTCCGAAACGCCAAGCGAAGCGAGCGACGTGTGCCCGCAGCGCCCGGCGAGCTCGGACAGGTCGACCGCCACCGCCTCCCTGAATGCCGCCACCGCCTGCGGCGCTCGCCCCTCCATCAGCCGCGCCGAGTGCGGCAGCATCACCGCGTTGGTCTCCGCGTGCGGCGTCCCGGTGGTCCGCACGATCGTCTGGCAGACGGCGTGGTGCACGGCGATCCCCGTCGAGCCCGAGGCGTAGCCCGCCAGCAGCGCGCCGAGCGCCAGCGACTCGCGATCCTCCTGCGGGAGCAGCGCAGCCGCGCGCAGGGCGGCCATGGTCGTGACCGGGTTCGCCAGCGGCGTGTAGAGCGCCTCGAGCGCGTGGGCGAGCGCGTTCATCGCCGTCGCCGCCAGCTTCGGCGCCGGCGCGCTGGCCATCAGCTCCGGGTCGGCGAGCACCAGCGCGGGCCGCACCAGCCGCGCGCCCTCGACGCCCGCCGGCGTGCGGTGGAACGGCGTCAGCTCGGCTCCCGAGAGCGTCGTCGGGATCGCGCCGCAGCGCCCGCCGACGGCCCCCGCGATCGCCTTGGTCGTGTCGATCACGCGCCCGCCGCCGAGGCCCACGAGCAGCTCGTCGGACGGGAAGGAGTGCGCCGAGAGCAGCTCGGCCGAGATCTCGTCGACGCGCCCCGGCGGCACGTGCACCACCTCCGTGGCCGCTTCCGTAAGCGCCGGAATGGCGGCGCGCGCCGTGGTGAGCAGCACGAATCGCTCCCCGACCGGGCCGAGCGGCCCGAAGCGGATCAGCCGCTCTCCGTCGCGCCAGGTGAACACGCTCAGGAGGCCGGCGCGGAGCGCGCCTCCTGCTCGAGCACGTGCTCCGCCTCGGCGACGGCGTCGTCGGACAGCACGTTCGAGATCGCCCGCAGGTACGCCTTGCCGGAGGCCTCGAGGATGTCCGTCGAGACGCCGGTGCCGGACGCCACGCGCCCGTCGAGCTCGAGCAGCACGGTCACCTCGCCTAGCGCGTCTCGCCCGCCGGTCACGGCCGACACGTGGAACTCGCGCAGGCGCGCGTCGTGGCCGATCGCCGCGTTGATCGCACTGAAGAACGCGTCGACCGGGCCGTCCCCTGTGAACGAGCCGGACCCGACGCTGTCGTCGGGCATGCGCACCGTCACCTTCGCGAGCGGCGCGCGCACGTTGGATGCCTCGACCTCGAACGACTCGATCGAGTAGGCGGACGGCGCCTGCTTCATCTCGTCGGAGACGATCGCCTCCAGGTCGAGCGCGGTCACCTTCTTCTTCTTGTCCGCCAGCTCCTTGAACCGCTTGAAGGCGGTGTTCAGCGCCGCCCCCTCGACCGCGAAGCCCAGCTCCTCGAGCGCCTTGCGCAGCGCGTGGCGCCCCGAGTGCTTGCCCAGCACGATCGAGTTTGTCTCCAGCCCGATCGTGGTGGCGTCCATGATCTCGTACGTCGTGCGCTCCTTGAGCACGCCGTCCTGGTGGATGCCCGCCTCGTGGGCGAACGCGTTGCGCCCCACGATCGCCTTGTTGGGCTGGACCGGGTAGCCGGTCAGGCGCGACACGAGCCGCGAGGTGCGCGCGATCTCGCGCGTGTTGACGCTGCTCCAGACACCCACGCTCGACTCGCGCGTGTGCAGCAGCATCACGACCTCCTCGAGCGAGGCGTTGCCGGCGCGCTCGCCGATGCCGTTGATGGCCCCCTCGACCTGGCGCGCGCCGGCCATCACGCCGGCGAACGAGTTGGCGACCGCGAGCCCGAGGTCGTTGTGGCAGTGGACCGACGTGGTCACCTCGCCCAGGTCGGGCACCAGCTCGTAGAGGCGGCGCCACATCTCCGCGTACTCCTCGGGCATCGTGTAGCCGACCGTGTCGGGCACGTTGATCGTGGTCGCGCCCTCGTCGATCGCGATCTGGATCACCTCGGCCATGAACTCGATGTCCGAGCGCGAGCCGTCCTCTGGCGAGAACTCCACGTCCTCGGTGAACTGGCGCGCGTGCGCGACCGCGGCGCGGGCCTGGCCCTTCACGTCCTCGCGGGTCGTCTGGAGCTTGCGCTCGATGTGGATGTCGCTGGTGGCGATGAAGGTGTGGATGCGCGGCCGCTCGGAGTCCTTGACGGCGTTCCAGGCCGCGTCGATGTCCTGCACGCCGGTGCGGGCGAGGCCGCAGATGACGGGCCCGTGGACCTCGCGCGCGATCGCCTGCACGGACTCGAAGTCGCCGGGCGAGGTGATCGGGAAGCCCGCCTCGATCACGTCCACGCCGAGCCGCGCCAGCTGGTGGGCGATCTCGAGCTTCTCCTGCCTGTTGAGCGAGATCCCGGGCGACTGCTCCCCGTCGCGCAGGGTGGTGTCGAAGATCTTTACTCGGTCGGTCTCGCTGCGTTCCACGTCCTGCTCCTCTTCGTTGGCCCTACCTGGTTCTCCTTGAGCTTGCGGCTGGCGGCCGCCACGCGTTATTCCCCCCGAAGGGGGAGAAGAAGGAGAAGGCGCAGGTCGGCGAGCAGCGACATGGAGGATGAAGCGTACATCACCCTCACGGCTCCAGGACGACCTTTCCCACGTTGCGCCGCTCGTGCAGGTAGCGGTGCGCCGCGGGGCCGTCCTCGAGCGCGAAGGTCTGCGCGACGACGGGCCGGATGTCGCCCTGCTCGAGCCAGCCGGTGAGCGGCTCGACGTACTCGTCCAGCGACTGCTTCGAGTCCCACAGCACGAGCATGTTGAGGCCGATGACCGACTTCGACTGGCTCATCAGGCGCAGCACGTTGTGGCGCGGCATCTCCGCCAGCGTGCGCAGCGCCCGCAGCGGGTTGCGCTTCTCCCCGGACTGGACCTCGGAGGCGCCGAAGCAGACCAGCCGGCCGCCGGGCCGCAGCAGCGAGAAGCTCTTGCGGAAGCTGCGTCCGCCGACCGCGTCCAGGGCCAGGTCGAGCGGCTGCTTCTGACCCGCGATCCGGCGCACCTCCTTGACGACGTCGTGGCCCCGGTAGTCGATCGCGTGATCCACGCCGAACGACCGGATCGCGGCGTGCTTCGCCGGCGAGGCGGTGCCGTACACCTCGGCGCCGACGAGCTTGGCGATCTGGGTGGCCGCGATTCCCACCCCGCCGGCCGCGGCCTGGATCAGCACGCGCTCGCCGGCGTGCAGGGAGCCGTAGCGGATCAGCGCCGCGTAGGCGGTCGCGTACGTGACCGGCATCGCTGCCCCCTCGGCGTAGCTCCACCCGTCGGGCAGCGGCACGAGCGCGCTCGCGCCGGTCACGACGAGCTCCGCGTAGCCGCCGAAGCGGCAGCCGCCCATCACGCGCTGGCCGACCTCCAGTCCCTCCACCCCCGGTCCGAGCGACTCGACCTCCCCGGCGATCTCGTAGCCGACCACCGACGGCGGCTTGGGCGCCTCCGGGTACAGCCCGACGCGCGCCAGCAGGTCGGCGAAGTTGACGCCGGCCGCGCGCACGCGCACGCGCGCCTCGCCAGGGCCGGGAACCGGATCGGGACGCTCCTGCACGCGGAGCACCTCGGGCGGCCCGTGCTCCGTGATCACGAGAGCCCGCATGGCGGGATCATCTCAGCCCGGCAGGCGGCTCCGGGCGCGCGGCGCCCATGGCCTCGCGCTCGAGCGCGCCGACCCGCGTCAGCGCTCGCGCCGCGACCCTTCCCTCGTCGGTGTGGGTGTCGAGGTCGATGTCGATCACCACGAGCCGCGCGCCGATCTGCTCCAGACACTCGATCACGGTCCCGAGGTTGGCCGCGGACGTGCTGAGGCGGTCGAGCCCGGCCACGACGAGGCAGGTCGCCTCCCCCGCGCTGAGCAGGTCGAGCGCGTGGTTGAGGCCGGGCCGCTGGAGGTCCGGGCCGGAGTAGGACTCGACGTCGCCGACGAGCTTGTGGAGCACCATCCCCCGCGCCTCGCAGGCCGCGCTGATGCGGCGCGCCTGGTAGCGGCCCTCGGGGCTGACGGCGCGCTTGCGCTCGGGGAAGGTGGTGTAGCCGAGTGCGCGCTCGCCCTCGGCCTGAGCGAAGGAGGGCATCGCCGGCCTCGCGCTCCAGGTGAAGCCCAGGTCGGCGGGCTGCTCGGGGAGCGCCTCCTCCGCAGGCCGCGTCCGCCGCAGCAGCGGCCAGGCGTAGCCGATCGCCGCTGCGAGCAGCAGCGCCAATGAAGCGCCTGCGAGCAGGAGGGTCAGCGACATGACGTCTTGTTCCTCATGTGAGCCGGAATCCCCGCACGAAACGTTGCAGCTCCACCCCTCTATCGTGAAGTCATGGACACCGCCTCCAGCGCCGGGACGGAAGTCAAGGAGTCCATCCTCGCGGCGATCGGAGAGACGCCGCTGGTCCGGTTGTCGCGGCTCGGCCGCGAGCTGCGGCCGGCCCTCGTCGCCAAGCTCGAGGCGCTCAACCCGGGCGGCTCGATCAAGGATCGCGTCGCCGTGGCGCTGATCGAGGCCGCCGAACGCGACGGGCGACTGCGCCCCGGCGCGACCATCATCGAGCCGACCAGCGGCAACACGGGCACCGGCCTCGCCATGGCCGCCTCGCTCAAGGGCTACCGCGTGATCGCGGTGATGCCCGACAAGATGTCCAAGGAGAAGATCGACCTGCTGCGCGCCTACGGCGCCGAGGTCGTCGTCGCGCCCACCGAGGTGCCGCCCGACTCGCCCGAGTCCTACTACCGCGTGGCGGACCGCCTGACCGCCGAGATCCCGGGCGCGTTCCAGCCCAACCAGTACCGCAACGCCGCCAACCCGGAGGTCCATTACCTGACCACCGGACCGGAGCTGTGGCGCCAGTCGGGCGGCCAGCTCACCCACCTGGTGGCCGGGGTGGGCACCGGCGGCACGATCACCGGCGTCGGGCGCTACCTGCGCGAGCAGAACCCCGACATCGTGATCGTCGGCGCCGACCCGGTCGGCTCGATCTACTCGGGCGACGAGGACGCCGTCAAGCCCTACCTGGTCGAGGGCGTCGGCGAGGACTTCTGGCCGGACACCTACGACCCGTCCATCGTCGACCGCTACGTGACCGTCTCCGACCGCGACTCGTTCCTCTGGACGCGCCGGCTGGCGGAGACCGAGGGAATCCTCGCGGGCGGCTCCGGCGGGCTCGCCGTCTACGCCGCCTACCAGGTCGCCAGCGAGATCGACGACCCCGGCGCGATGGTCGCCGTGATCCTGCCCGACGGCGGCCGCTCCTACCTGTCGAAGATCTACAACGACGCCTGGATGCGCCAGTACGGCTTCCTCGACCGCGACGAGGCGCTGTCGGTCGGCGACGTGCTGCGGCGCAAGCACGACGAGGGCGAGATCCCGCCGCTGCTGACGGTCGAGACGCACGCCAAGGTGCGCGACGCCGTCGCGCTGCTGCACGAGCATCGCGTCTCGCAGCTGCCGGTCGTCTCCAGCCAGGACCCGCAGACGGTGGTCGGCTCCGTCAGCGAGCGCGGGCTGCTGCGCCACGCGATGGACGACCCGGCCCTGCTCGGCGCCGAGATCGTCGCGGTGATGGAGCCGCCGTTCCCGGCGGTCTCGGCGAGCGACGGCGTGCGCGAGGCCGTCGAGCTGCTCGCCGACAAGCGCGAGGCGCTGCTGGTCAACATGGACGGCCGGGCCGCGGGCATCGTCACGCGAGCCGACCTGCTCGAATCTCTCGCACGGTGAGCGAGCGCCCGGCCCACTTCGCCACTCGGGCCGTTCACGCCGGCCTCGATCCGGACCCGAGCTACGGGTCGATCGTCCCGCCGATCCACCAGACCTCGACCTACGTCCAGCCCGCCCTGGGCGAGTTCGTCGAGGACTACGACTACGCGCGCTCGGCCAACCCCACGCGCGCCGCGCTCGAGCGCGCCCTCGGCGAGCTCGAGGGCGGCCTCGGCTCGTGCTTCTCGAGCGGGATGGCGGCCACGCACGCGCTGCTGACCGCGCAGTGCTCGGGCGGCGATCACGTGATCCTCCCCACCGACCTGTACGGCGGCACCTACCGCCTCGTCGACAAGGTGCTGAAGCGCTTCGGCGCTGAGCTACGCCATGGTCGACCAGACCGACCTCGACGCGCTCGAGCGCGCCCTGCGCCCCGAGACGAAGCTGATCTGGGTCGAGACGCCGACCAATCCGCTGCTGAACGTGGTCGACGTCGAGGGCGTGGTCGCCCGCTCAGGCGGCGCGCTGGTCGCGGTCGACAACACCTTCGCGACCCCGGCCGTCCAGCGCCCGCTGGAGCTCGGCGCGGACGCGGTGGTGCACTCGGCCACCAAGTACCTCGGCGGGCACTCGGACACCGTCGGCGGCGCCGTGATCGCAGCCGACGCCGACCTGCACGACCGGGTGCGCTTCGTCCAGAACGCCGTCGGCGCCGTGCCCGGGCCGCTCGACTGCTTCCTGGTGCACCGCGGCCTGCGCACGCTGCACCTGCGCGTGGCCGCCCACTCGGAGAACGGCGCCGCGGTCAGCGAGTTCCTGCGCGGCGTGGACGGCGTCGAGGACGTGCGCTGGCCGGGCTTCGGCGGCATGGTCTCGTTCCGGCATCCGCGGCGCGGCGAGCATCGCGGCCGCGACCCGGATCTTCGCGCTGGCCGAGTCGCTCGGCGGGGTCGAGTCGCTGATCGAGGTGCCCCAGGCGATGACGCATCAGTCGGTCGAGGACTCGGCGGCCGCCGTGCCGCCCGACCTGGTCCGGCTCTCCTGCGGCGTCGAGGCCGCCGAGGACCTCGTCGAGGATCTGCGCCGGGCGCTCGCCTGAACAAGTCTGTATGGCCGAATGTTCGGCGCTCGTGGCACATGCCTCGTGCGGCCGCAGGGAACAGTCGACCAAGTGCGTATGCGGTCACATGCCGTGGGGGCTCGGCCACTGGACGGTGTACGGCTCGGCCGCTATCTGCCGCTCTCGGTCGGCGTGACGCTGGCCGTGACCGCGGTCCCGCTGCTGGCCGTCTCCGCAGCTGGGGCCGGCGCACGGGGCTGTCTCGATCGCCGTCCACGTCCTCGCCGCGGTGGCGCTGTCGACGCTGATCGCCCGGCTGCTGGCCGCGCTCTGGACCCGTCACGAGCAGTCCAGCGACCTCGTCTTCGGCGACCTGCTGCTGTGGGGCTGGCTGCGGCGCGCGCTCGCCGAGCGCCGGCTCGACTCCGACGACCCAGGAGCTGGCCGGCCCCGCCGGCGCCACGGCCGATCGCGCCGCGCTGCTGCGCCGGCTCAGCACCCTGCTGGAGGCCCGCGACCCGTACACCCACGGTCACAGCCGCCGGGTCGCCCGCCACGCCGAGCGGATCGCGCAGGGAATCGGCCTGTCGAGCGGCGAGATCGCCAAGATCCGCGCGGCGGCGCTGGTGCACGACATCGGCAAGATCAACGTGCCGCGCCCGGTCCTGACCAAGCCCGGCAAGCTGACCGAGGCGGAGTTCGCTCTCGTCAAGCGCCACGCCGCCGACGGGGCGGCGATGGTCGCCCAGCTCGGCGACCCGGAGCTGGCCGCAACCGTGCGCCACCACCACGAGCGCATGGACGGCACCGGCTATCCCGACCGGCTCGCCGGCGAGGACATCCCCGTGGGGGCGCGCGTGATCGCCGTCGCCGACACCTTCGACGCGATCACCTCGACGCGCGCGTACCGCAAGTCGCGCACGCACCGGCAGGCGATCGAGATCCTCGAGCGCGAGGCCGGGATCCAGCTCGACGCAGCCGCCGTGGCGGCGTTCGTGAGCTACTACTCGGCGAGGCGGTCGGTCGGCCTGGCTGCGGTGCTGGCCGCGGCCCCCCAGCGGCTGCTGTCCGGGCTCGGCGGCGTGCAGTCGGGCGTCGCGGCCGGCGTCGCCCCGATCGCCCAGACCGCCTGCGGCGTCGGCGGGGTCGCGCTGATCGGCGCGTGCCTGGGCGGCTCGATGGCGCCAGAGGCCGCCGCCGACCGAGCCGTGCACCGCGCGGCCGTCGACCAGCTCGCGTCCAGCGTCCGGGCCGAGCCCGCGCACGCGGCGCCGCGGCAGACGGCGGCGCGCGAGGCGAGCCCGCCGGCCCGCCGCGGAGCGGCGCCGCCGACCCGCGAGCGCGGCGGCACGCGCGCGATCCAGTCGCCGGATCCGGCGCCGGTCGGCGTGAGCGAGCTCCAGTCGGGTGGCGGGGGCGACAAGGCGGTGGACCTGCCGCAGGTGCCCGCCACACCCACGGTGCCCGACCCACCCGGCGTGCCGGATGCCCCGGACGCGCCGCAGCTGCCCGCCGCGCCGGCGCTCCCGGCACTGCCCGGAGTGCCGCCGGTTCTCCCCAAGGTGAAGGAGCTCACCGCTCCCGTGACCGACGGCCTGGGCCTGCCCGGGCTCCGGGCTGCCCTAGAGGCTGACCGTCCGGCCGGCCTCGAAGCCGTCGCCGGCCACGATCTCGTCGACGATCTCCTTCGGCACGGGCGAGTCGGCCGTGACCAGCATCACCGCGCCGCCCTGGGCGTCGTCCTCGGGTCGCCGGCCGACCGCCGCCGAGACGATGTTGATGCCCGCCTCGCCGAGCATCGTTCCGACCCGGCCGAGCATGCCCGGCCGGTCCTCGTAGCGGAAGATCGCCAGGTGCTGCTCGAGCTGGACGTTGAAGCGCGAGCCCCACGCCTCGAGCAGGTGCGGGTGGTGCTGGCCGCCGAGCGTGGTCCCCACCACGCGGGTGGCGGTGCCGCCGCTGCGCACGGTGACGCGCACGAGGTCGGTGAAGTCGCGTGCCTGCGAGCTGTTCGTCTGCGAGACCGCGATCCCGCGCTGCTCGGCGATCGCCGGCGCGTTGACCTCGTTGACCTCCTCCTCGGTGTGCCCGGCGAGCGCACCCTTCAGCATCTGCACGGTCAGCAGCCGGGTGTCCCGCTCGGCGATCCGGCCCCTGTACTCGGTCTCGAGCGCGTCGACCGACGTCCCCTCCGCCAGGGCGACCGCGATCCGCCCGAGGTTCGACGCCAGCGGCAGGAACGGGCCCGAGCGCCTCGAGGTCCTCCGGCGGCGATGGCGGGCACGTTGACGGCGCTCGTGACCACCCCGCCGGTGAGCGCGGCGACGACCTGCTCGGCGGCCTGGTAGCCGGCGCGGTCCGTCGCCTCGGCGGTCGAGGCGCCGAGGTGCGGCGTGACGACGACGTTGGGATAGCCGAACAGCGGGCTCTCGGTGACGGGCTCGTCCCGGAACACGTCCAGCGCCGCGCCCGCGACCTTGCCCGATTCGAGCGCGTCGCGCAGCGCCTCCTCCACCAGCAGCTTGCCGCGCGCGACGTTCACGATCCGCACGCCGTCCTTCATCTTCGCGAACGTCTCGGCGTCGAGCCAGTTCTCGGTCTCGGGCGTGACCGGCAGGTGGATCGTGATGAAGTCGGCCTGGGCGTAGAGCTGCTCGGACGTCTCGGCGCGCTCCACGCCGAGCTCGCGGAAGCGCTCCTCGGCGACGTAGGCGTCGAAGGCGACGACCCGCATGCCGAACCCGAGCGCCCGCTGGGCGACGAGCTGGCCGATGCGGCCGAAGCCGAGCACCCCGAGCGTCTTCTCGTACAGCTCGACGCCGCTGAAGCTGGAGCGGTCCCACTTGCCGCCGGTCAGCGAGCCGTGGGCCTGCGGCACCTTGCGGACGAGCGCCAGCAGCATCGCGAGAGTGTGCTCGGCGGCCGTGATCACGTTCGACTGGGGCGCGTTGGCGACCACCACGCCGCGCTTGGTCGCCGCCTCCACGTCCACGTTGTCGACGCCGACGCCCGCCCGCCCGACGGCCTTGAGCCGGCCGGCGCGCTCGATCAGGTCGGCGGTGAGCTGCGTGGCCGAGCGGATCAGGATCCCGTCGAACTCGCCGATGCGCCGGTCGAGCTCGCCGTCCTCCCAGTCCACGCCGAGCTCGACGTCGAAGCCCGCGTCGCGCAGCAGCTGCACGCCGGACTCGCCGATCTTCTCCTTGACTAGAACCTTCACGTCAGGCAGGTGAGGACACCGGCACGCCCGCCTCGAGGAAGACGCGCTGTGCCGCGGCCACGCCCGCGCCCAGCTCGAGGTCGTATCCCAGCTCGCGCAGCGTCATCTCGAGGCCGGCGATCGTCACGACGATGTCGAAGGCGCCGAAGTAGCCGCAGTGGGCGACGCGGGCGATCTTGCCCTTCAGGTGGCCCTGGCCGCCCGCGATCGTGATGCCGAAGCGGTCGCGCATCAGCTTCGGGACCTTCGCCCCGTCGATCGAGTCGGGCAGCGCGATCGCCGTGACGACGTTGGCGTTCTCGTCGGCCTCGCCGAGCGTGTCGAGCTCGAGGGCGCGCGTGGCCTCGCGGGTCGCCCGGCCGAGCAGGCGGTGGCGCTCGTAGACCTGCTCGAGGCCCTCCTCGGCGATCAGGCCGAGCGCCACGTCGAGCGCGCGCACCAGGCCCACCGCCGGGGTGAACGGGCTGTCGGGCGGGTCGGCGCGCTGGCCCTTGACCGTGCGCTCCCAGTCGAAGTAGTAGCGCCGTCCCGGGGCCGCGGCGGCCCGTTGGAGGGCCGCGTCGTTGGCGCTCGCGAAGCCGAGCCCGGGCGGCGCCATCAGCGCCTTCTGCGAGCCCGCCACGACCACGTCCACGCCCCACTCGTCCTGCGGCAGCGGGACCGCGCCCATCCCGGACACCGCGTCGACGACGATCAACGCGCCGTGCCGGTGGGCCACCTCGGTCAGCTCGCGCACGTCGTTGACGACTCCGGTCGAGGTCTCCGACAGGGTCGTGAACACGACCTCCACCCCGTCGTGCTCGCTCAGCCGGCCGTCGAGCTCGGCGGGGTCGACCCGGCGCCCCCACTCGGTCTCCCAGTGGATCGTCTCGGCCCCGTAGGCGTCGCACAGCTCCGCCCAGCGCTCGCCGAACTTGCCGCAGCTCGCGACCAGCGCCGGCTCGCCGGGGCGCACCAGGTTGGCGACCGCCGACTCCATCCCGCCGCTGCCCGACGAGGAGAACACCTGGACCTCGTTGGCGGTCGCGAACACGAGCTTGAGGCGCTCGAGCACGCGCGCGTAGACCTCGATGAAGGCCGGGGCGCGGTGATAGAGCATCGGCTCCGCCATCACCTGCGACACCGCCGGTGGCAGCGGCGTCGGCCCCGCGGTCATCAGGTACGGCTTGACGTACGGGTCCGCCATCAGAACTCCTGGTCGATCCAATCCATCATCGAGCGCAGCTCCTTGCCCTCGCGCTCGATCTGGTGGTTCTGCTGCTCGGCGCGCATGCGCTGGAAGTTCTCCTGCCCGGCCTTGTTCTCGGCGATCCACTCGCGCGCGAAGTCGCCCGACTGGATGTCGCCGAGGATCTTCTTCATCGCCTCGCGCGTCGGTTCGCCGATCACGGCCTTGCCGCGCGTGAGGTCGCCGTACTCGGCGGTGTTGGAGATGGAGTAGCGCATGCCGGTGATGCCCTTCTCGTACATGAGGTCGACGATCAGCTTCAGCTCGTGCAGGCACTCAAAGTACGCGAGCCGTGGGTCGTAACCGGCCTCCACAAGCGTCTCGTAGCCCGCGCGGACCAATTCGGACACCCCGCCGCAGAGGACGGCCTGCTCGCCGAACAGGTCGGTCTCGGTCTCGTCCTTGAAGGTCGTCTCGATCACGCCCGCCCGGGTGCAGCCGATGCCCTTGGCGTAGGCGAGCACCATGTCGTGCGCCTGGCCGCTCGCGTCGCGATCGATCGCGATCAGGCCGGGAACGCCGTTGCCCTCGACGAACTGGCGCCGCACCAGGTGCCCGGGGCCCTTGGGCGCGACCATGCCCACGTCGACCTCGGGTCCCGGGTCGATCTGCTCGAAGTGGATCGAGAAGCCGTGCGCGAACATGAGCAGGTTGCCGGGGGCGATCCCGTCGGCGATCTCCGCCTCCCAGACCTCGGCCTGCCGCTCGTCGGGGAGCAGCACCATCACCACGTCGCCCTCGCTGGCCGCGTCGGCCACCGACGCGACCCGCAAGCCGTCGGCGCGGGCCTTGTCGGCCGAGGCCGAGCCGTCGCGCAGGCCTACGACCACGTTCACGCCAGAGTCCTTGAGGTTGAGCGCGTGCGCGTGCCCCTGGGAGCCGTAGCCGAGGATGGCCACGGTCTTGCCGTCGAGCTTGGAGAGGTCGGCGTCCTTGTCGTAGATCATGGGCGGTGGAAGATACTCACCATGCGAACCGTCCAGCAGGAATCGATCCTGTCCGCCACGCCCGAGGCGGTCTGGGAGCGCATCTCGACCTTCGAGGGGATCAACGACGAGCTGCGACCCCTGATGCGGATGACGGCGCCGGCCACGATCCGCTCGCTCGAGCCCGCGGACGTCGTGCTGGGCCAGCGGATCTTCCGGTCCTGGATCCTGCTGTTCGGCGTCCTGCCGATCGACTACGACGACCTCACGCTGGTCGCCCTGGAGCCGGGCCACGGCTTCCACGAGCGCTCGCGTATGGCCTCGATGCCTGTCTGGGAGCACGAGCGCACGCTCGCGCCGGCGGGAGCAGGCTGTCTGCTGCGCGACCGGCTCTCCTTCAAGCCCCGGCTACCGGGCATGGGCCCGCTGCTGGAGGGCTTCGTCCGCGCGACCTTCCGCCACCGTCACCGGCGCCTACGGCGCCGTTTCGGCTAGCCGGTCGCGCTCCAGCTTGCCGCCGCGGTTGCGCGGCAGCGAGTCGACCGCGTGGATCGCCTTCGGCACCTTGAACGGCTCGAGCCGGTCGCGCGCCCAGGCCCGCAGCTCCCCTGGCTCGACGGGCTCGCTGAGCACGACGAAGGCGGTCACAGCCTCACCCCACTCCGCGTCCGGCACGCCCGCCACCCCGGCGTCGGCGACCGCGGGGTGCGCCAGCAGCGCCTGCTCGACCTCGAGCGGCGCCACGTTCTCGCCGCCGCTGACGATCAGCTCCTTGAGGCGGCCGAGCACCTCCAGGCGCCCGTCGGCGTCCAGGCGGCCCAGGTCGCCGGTGTGCAGCCAGCCGTCGGCGGCGAGCGCGCCGGGCGCCACCATCGGCCCCCGCACGAGGATCTCCCCGCCGGCCACGATCTCCAGCTCGACGCCGGCGAGCGGCCGCCCGGGGCTGCCCGCGACGACCTGCGAGCAGGTCTCCGTCATCCCGTAGACGGGCACGACCGGAATGCCGGTCTCGCTCGCCCAGTCGAGCAGGCCCGCGGGCACTGGCCCGCCGCCGAGGGCGATCGCCCGCAGCCCGGGGGCGCGCCGCAGCCCCGCGTCGCGCAGGCGGGCGAGCATCGTCGGCACGAGCGAGGCGAGCGTCGCCTCCCCCGCCTCGAGCGCGTCCCTCACGCGACCCGCGTCGAAGCGCTCGTGCACGACCACCGTGGTCGCGTTGATCACGCTGCGGATCAGCACGTTGAGCCCGCCGACGTGGTGCAGCGGCAGCGGGCACAGCCAGCGGTCGCCCTCCTCCACCCCGAGCGCGTCGGCGGAGGCGCGCGCGCTGGCGGCGTGGTTGGCGTAGGTCAGCTCGACCGGCTTGGGCGCCCCGGTCGTGCCCGACGTCTCGATCAGCGTGTGGACCGCGTCGGGCTCGAACGCGGAGACCAGCTGCGCGTCCGGCGCCGCGCCGCCCGCGGCGGGCTGCGGGGGCTGCGCGGGCGGTCCCGGCGCGAGCACCGCGCCCACGCGCGGCAGGGCGTGCAGCAGCTCGGCGAAGGCGAGCCCCGGCGGGTGGGTGACCCTGACCCGGTCGCCGCGCGCCACCCCGTCCGCGGCGAGCTCGCGGGCGCGGCGCCGCGCCCGCTCGTCGAGCTCGGCGAACGTCGCCGTGCCCTCGTCCGCGGCGATCGCCACGTGCCCGGGGCGGGCACGGGCCGCGGCGGTCAGCCAGTCCTCCACGTCAGCGGTTCAGGGGCGCAGGATCCGGAAGCGGAGCCGCCGCGGCGTGGAGCGGTTGCCGGCTACGTCGGCGGCCGAGAGCGAGGCGCGGTGGACGCCGAGGTGCAGCGCTCGCCGCCCGACCCTGCCGGTGAAGCTGACCCGTCGCGTCCCCGACCGCAGCTTTCGGCGTACCAGCGTGCCGGAGACGACGTAGCGCGTGCATCGCGGCCGGCCGCGCAGGCGGCGCGTGGCGCGTCGGCACTTCCCGTTCGCGCGGCGCCCCACCGTAGCCCGCTGGAGCACGATCCGCACGGTGGCCCGCTCCGACAGGCGGAAGCGGAAGATCGTCCCGCGTGGCGTCTTGCGCCGTTTCTGCTTGGGCCGTGCGCTGCTCACCGCGGTGGCCTTGCGACCGACCGCGAAGCGCGTGCGCGTCAGCGACACGCGCGAGACCCGCGGTGCCGTCGTGTCGGCCGCCACAGGCGGCGGCAGCGGCGGCGGCGCGGAGAAGTCCTCGATCGGGTCGGCGTCGGCGGCCCCCCACGTGCTTGCACGCAGCCCCATGCCGCGGGCCGCGAACGCGGCCCAGATCCGGTCGCGGTCGCCGAAGCGACGGTTCACGTCCGCCTGGAGGATCGCGTTGCGCAGGTCGAGGAAGGTGGGGTTGTCGGGCGCCAGCCGCAGGCCGTCCGTGACCAGCGCACGCGCCCGGTTGATCCCGTCCCCCGCTCCGTGCCCGGCGATCAGGCGGGCGCGCAGATCCCACAGCGTCTCCCCCCAGATCTCGCCGTCGGCGTGCGGCTCGACTACGCCCAGGATCGCGCCGAGGTCTCCGTACGTGTAGCCCCCGGCCCCGGCGGTGCCGGTCCCGGGGCAGGACGGCGCCGTCCCGCCGACCGGGCAGTCGAGGCCCTGCGTGCGCAGCGAGAGGTTCTCGTAGCGGCCCAGCTTCAGCTCGCCCGGCGCGCCCGTGTCCAGCTCGGACCCCCTCGCGTTCAGGAGGTCGAACGCGTACCAGTCGGCAAAGCCCTCGTCCATGGCCTCCGGCTGCACCCCGTTGAGCGCAGGCATCCCGAGCGCGTCGGTGACGAGCCGGTTGGTCATGCCGTGGGTGTACTCGTGGTAGACGACCACGGCGTCGTCGGCCGCGTTGACGTCGCGGACGCTGCCGCCCGGCGAGCAGCCGTTCGTCCACAGGTAGAGCTGCATCACCATCGGCGTCCCGTCCGGCGGCGGGATCACGAACGCATTGTTGGCGTGGTCGCAGGCGGGGAAGTCGTCCAGGGCGCCTACGCCCGTCGCGGCCCCGTCGTCGAACTGAGCGATCACGCGGTCACCGCCTTCGAAGTTCCCGGAGGTGGCGCCGAAGCCGATTCCGGGCGCGTCGCGCAGGTGGTCGTGGAAGAGGTTGACGTAGTAGAAGAGCTGGGTCCCCGCCTGCGCCCGGTTGACGCGCCAGCTGAAGCCGCCGCTCGGGTCGAAGTTCCACGAGCAACCCGGCGTCGGGGGGCAGCTCTGCCCCGCTGTGCTGGCGGCCCGTGCGTCCTGCGAGTAGAGCCACGCACCCGTCCCCGTCGGGGTGATCTCGTCGGCCGCGCCCGGTGCCGCGCCCGGGACTCCGCTGCCCATGTTGACGTCCTCCGGATCTGAGTAGACGTGCGCGTTGTTGCCCGACAGCGTCGTGGCGGAGCTGAACCAGGCGTCGGGGATGACACGGTCCACCTGTACCCCGCCGCGGGGGGCACCCGGATAGTTGTCGAAGACCCGCGCGGTTGCGCTGCGAACGAGGTCGGCGCGGTGGAGCGTCGCGCCCGTCGCGGCGTCCACTATCGCGTCGTAGGCGCGCGCGTCGGCGCGCAGCAGGACCCTCCACGCGAGCCGCGGGCGGTCACCGTCGAAGATCGTCAGCTGCGCTTGGCTGCCGCCCGAGAAGGTGGTCAGCCGGTCAGGCCCGGCGGTCGCGCGTGGCCGCCCCGGGGCGAGCGGTGCGTTGGCGTCCCGGGCCGCCGCCAGTAGCGCGTCCAGCGCCGACAGACGCGGCTCCAGCGAGGCGACGCTCAGGTCCGCGCGCGGAGCACCGGTGACGTTGATCAGGCGCCCGTCGGCGGAGACGTTCGCGGTCAGGCCGGGGCCGGACAGGGGGATCCCGCGCAGGGTCTGCTGCCACTGGAGGTGAACGGCACCGCCGCCGAAGCGATAGGAGCGCACCAGCTCGAGGCCGGCGAGGTCGTCGGCGGCTATGCCGAGGGCCCGCTCGTGCGCGCGGATGAAGTCCAGCGCGACCTCCGCCGGGCGTCGGTCGCTCTCCCGCGTGAGAAACCCGTCCCGCCGCGCGAGCAGACGCGGCCGGCCGGTCCTCCGGTCGAGCGAGACGATTGCCTTCGGCCCGACGGCGGCGCGCAGCTGCGATGCGGACGCGGCGCGGGGGTCGACGCTGCGCTGCGCGCCGATGGCTTCGGCTGAAGGCAGGATCAACAGGACGAGCGCGGTGAGGGCCACGGCGGCGCAGCGCATGGTGGGCGACGGTAACACGGGTGGAAGCAGCGCGGACACGGTCACTCGCATCCGCTCGACCGCGGGGGTAGGCTCGCTGCCGATGGGTGCGCTGATACTCGAGATCGTCGAGGGTGCCGGCGCCGGCACCCAGGTTGCCCTCGCCGGCCCGGTCGAGGTTGGGCGCAGCACCGAGGCGCAGATCACGCTCGACGACCTGGAGGCGTCGCGGCGCCACCTCCGCGTGGAGCCGCTCGGAGACGCAGCCGTCGTGACCGACCTCGATTCGACCAACGGCACCTTCGTGAACGAGCAGCCGATCTACGGACGGCGCGAGGTGCGCCCTAGCGACCGCATCCGGGTCGGAATGACGGTGCTCGAGCTGCGCAGCGCCGAGCAGGTGCGCGAGAGCCCCTCGGCCGTCATCCCCGTCCCCAGCATGGCGACGGTGGGTGGAGACATGCTGAGGCCGGTGCCGCGCGAGCGACTTCCCTCCCAGGAGCTGCCCTCGTTCGCGCCCGCCGAGGCAAGCCCGCCGCCCGCCGCGGGCCCGGACCAGGGCGACCCGGGCTATGCCGCCGTCGCCGCGCTGGTCGACTCGCGCGTGAAGCGCCAGACCAACGTCGCGGTGTTCGCGCTGCTGTCGGCGAGCGCGCTCGCCGTGTTGATCTTCTTCGGCGTCCGCTAGCGCTGGATGAAGAACGCGACGACGCCGCAGGCGGTCGCGCCGATCACCGCGTAGCACGCGAGCGTCGCCTCCATGCGGCGCGCGGCAGACGCCCCCAGGATGCGTCTGGGCGGTCGGGCCGCGTCGAAGACGGGCAGGGCGCCCGCGACGGCCTCGGAAGGGATGGCCGATCGCAGCCCGGTGGGGACGCGGTCGGGTCCGCCCTGGGTCGGCGGCGCAGACACGGCCACAGGCACCTGGGCATGGACCGTGGCGGAGGCCGGGGCGCGCGACTCGGAGGCGCGCTCGAAGCGCCAGACCGTCTTACCGAACCGCACCCGGTCTCCCGGCACGAGCACCTGGATCCCGGCCACGCGCACCTCGTTCACGAACGTGCCGTTGGTGGACCCGCCGTCCTCGACCCCGAGCTTGCCGTCGACGCCGCGGAAGGTCGCGTGGGTGCGCGACACCTCGGGGTCGGGCAGCACGTGGTCGCAGCCCTCTCGGCCGACGGTCATGCCCGGCGCGACGAGGCACTCGTGACCGGCCATCGGCAGCTCCTCCACGAACACGAACTCCATCATCGATCTCCCGGGCTCAGGGGCGGGACCCCGGCGGCCACCTGGACCATCCGGGCGTAGGCCGTCGCGCTCGGTGGCCGGCGCTCGGGCTCCTTCTCGAGGGCGCGCGCCACCGCCCAGCCGAGGTCCGCCGGGGCGTCGGCACGCGTGGCGCAAGCGTCCGGCGCCGTGTCGCGCAGGTGGGCCCACAGCACCTGCATGCCGTCGCGGTCGCCGAACGGGGGCTCGCCGCAGAGACACTCGTACATCACGCACCCGAGCGCGTAGACGTCGCTGACGGGGGTGACCTGCTCGCCGCGAATCTGCTCCGGCGCCATGTAGTCGAACGAGCCCACGGACGTGCCGGACTTTGTCAGCACGCTCGCGTCGCGGTCCTTCGCCAGCCCGAAGTCGGCGATGTGCGCGTCGTCGCCTTCGTCGAGCAGGATGTTTCCCGGCTTCAGGTCGCGGTGGACGAGGTGCACCGCATGCAGCGCGTCGAGGCCCTTCGCCACCTGGAGGCATACGAGCACCGCGGCCTCCAGCGCGAGGGGGCCCTCGCGGTCGATTCGCTCCTTCAGGGTCCCGCCGGAAATGAACTGCTGGGCCATGTAGGGGACGCCTTCGAACTCCCCGGTGGCGAGCACCCCGACCACGTGCGGCGAGTCGACCCGGCGGGCGGCCTGCGCCTCGCGTTCGAAGCGCTTGCGGAGGACCGCGTCGTCCGAGAGCTCGTCGCGCACCAGCTTCAGCGCCACCATCTGTCCGTCGGGGGCGCGCGCCTTGAACACGAGACCCATCCCGCCCTCGCCGAGCCGCTGCTCGATCAGGTAGGGGCCGACGCGGTCCCCGGCGTCGAGCTTCGTAACCACCTCCACTGGCGAGCCGCCGGCCACCTGGTCAGCCTAGACCCGCTGCGGCGGCCGCGCCCCAGCCGGGATCTCGTGCGCCTTCGACGGGCTCGGCTGGAGCTCGAGCGGCACCTGGTGCGCACCCGACGCCGCGTCGACCAGCGCGCCCGGCCGGATCGCGCTGTCCGGCACCGAGGCCACCACCGGCACGGGCGTCTGCTCGGGCGGCAGCGACCACTCGATGCGCCTGAACTCGCCGGCCGACTCGATGTAGGTCAGCGACAGGTTCGGCAGCACGACTATCCGCGTCACCGTCGCCAGCACCCACGAGGCCCAGTAGAGGGCGATCGCCTCCACCGGCGACAGGTCGAGCTTGAGCACGTTCGCGAGCACGTAGATCAGTCCGAACTCCACCAGGCCGAGCACCCCGGTCATCCACGGAGGCTGGTACTTGAGCACCCACGAGTAGACGCACGTGTCGAGGAACACGCCGAGCAGGAGGTAGACCCCGATCAGCACGATCCAGTCGGCGCGGCCGGTCACCAATGACAGCACCAGCCCGAGCAGCGCCGGGCCGACGATGATCGCGACTCGGGTGTGGACGCGGCCGAGTGGTGTCGGGCACATGCGGCTCCCCCCTACGCCAGCTGCGTTGTCTTGTCGAGCCGGCGGATCTCGCCGGCAGCCTTGCGCGCCAGGCGCATCTGCAACGCCAGCCGCCCGGGTAGGGATCGATAGGTCAGCGACTCCGCGCGGGCCACGTCGCCTACGAATCGCCGCGAGATGTACTTGAGCCCGGCGATCGTGTCGCCGTTGGGGACCACCGTGTTCGCGTTGAGCCCGATCAGGCACAGACGCGAGTCCTCACGGTCGAGTGGCGGGATGCCGCAGTTGGTCTTGATGCGGATCCGCTCGTGCTCGACCGGCACGGCGTAGGTCTGCGCCAGGCGGCGCAGCAGCGGGAGCGACAAAGCCGACTTGACGAACCCCGAGCTCGACACGACCCCGGTCGCGTCGAGCCGGACGCGTTCGCCGCCGTGGAGGTCGAGGTCGACGATCAAGCCGGCAGGTCCCGCCTGGATCTGCGCCACGTTGCCGATCACCTCCTCGAAGCGATTCTGCTCGACGCCCTGCTTCACCACGGCGGCCCAGTTGCGCCGTTGCGGGGACGTGCCCTTGAGCACCTTCGCGAGGAAGTCCACGCGCTGATCGAAGGTCAGCCCGCCGAACGCGTCGATGCCGCTGCCGTCGAAGAGGCAGCGCGGCACGTTCAGGTCCTGTTCCTCGGGCTGGGGGTTGCGGCGCAGGGCGATGCACTCGGCGCCCGCGTCGAGGATGTTGACCCACTCGTTGACCCCGGCTATCCCCGAGCCGAGCACGATGTAGCGCCCGCCCGCGTAATAGGACTTCTGCTCGTAGGCCTGGACGATCCGGTCGGCCGTGGCGGGGTCCTCGCGCGCCTTTCCGAGCGCGCCCGGGAAGCTCAGCGGCCCGTGCCCGATCGCCACCAGCACGTGCTTCGCGCGCCCCAGCAAGCGCGCCTCCTCGTCGTACATCGAGAAGTGCGGCGGGGGCCCCGGCTCGCGGATCAGCCAACCCACCTTGGTGCCACCGACGACCTGGTTCGCGAAGCCGAGCTCGCGCGCGACCGTGCGCGCCTCGGCCATCATCTCGGGCACGCCGGGGTTGAACTTGCGGCCAACGGACCGGAACAGCGGCGAGGGATCGTGCCGGGCGTAGGCGTCGACCTGCGCGAAGGTCGGCCAGTCGGCCGGCAGGAAGTGCGACTCGGACTCCGAGCGCAGCACCGTCTGACCGAGATTGGTGGCGAACCCCAGGTAGGTCGTCACCGGGTCGGGGTTCTCGCCGAAGATGCCGACCTGCTCGGGGCGGAAGCCGAGGTAGACGGCGGCGGTGTAGGTCAGAAGCGCCCCGAAGCCGTCGCCGACGACGCCGATGACGAAGTCCTGCGGTTTGGGGCCTTGGACGAGATCATCGAGCCCTGTGAGCGACCTTAACTGGCGGTCCGCTCAATGGAAAGGGCGCGCTCCCGCTTGCGGTTTGGGGCCAGACATGTTCAACTTGGCACTTGACCCTCCGGTCCAATGGACGCGCCCCATCGAGTCGCCCGCTGGCCCCGGTCGAAAGGGTCTCTCCCATGCTTCGTCGCCGCCTCGCAGCAGCACTGACCGCCGCTTTGGCGCTCAGCCTTGGCCTTCCGCGTCCGCCGCTCAGGCGGACCACGACGGCGTCGCGACGCCCCCGCCCAACGACGCTGGCAACGCCGCGCACGGAAGTCGCCCTCAACACGACCGTTGGAGAGCCAACCGGTGCTGGGCGCCTCGACTCCAGGCCGGCGAGCGGCTGAACTGCGCGGGACACGTCTACGGCCACACGGTCTGGTACGCCTTCACCGTCACGGCCAGGGGGTCAGGTCGCGGTGACCACGCGTCGGGACCAGCGCCTGGGACTACCCCCACCCCTGGACACGGTCCTGTCCGTGCAGCGCACCGGGCTCATCAGCGATGCGGCGCTCGGCTGTCAGGACGACGGCGCGGGTCAGGACTACGGTGGCTCACTGGTCCAGCTGACGCTCAACCCCGGCGACTACATCGTCCAGGTCGGCACCTACGACTACGACCCCCTGCACACGGTGGATCCCACGATCCGGCCTAGGGTGTTCGGCCCCGACACGGGCACCTTTTCCCTCGACGTGCGCTACTCGCAGGACCTCGACCTCGACCGACGACGGCTACCCGCGCAACCGGGACTGCAACGACAACAACGGCGCGTCCACCCCGGCGCGCCCGACGTCAACAATGGAATCGACGACGACTGCAACGAGGTCGTCGATCCGGACAAGGACTCGGACGGCTACCCGCGGCCCCAGGACTGCCAGCCGGCAACAACCCGAACATCCATCCACGGCGCCCGAGGTGCGCGGCAACAGGATCGACGAGAACTGCGACGAGCGAAGGCGGGCTTCCAGCGCATCCAGGTCTCGCCGGTCTGAAGGGCTCGCCGGCGCGATCTTCATCTTCGACGCATCACCGTCCCGAACGTCCCTAAGGGCGCGCGGTCAGTCACGGTGCAAGCACGGCCGCGCTCGTGCGGGTCCGCGCTGCAAGGTGCGCCGCAAGCGGGCGGGAAACGTCGTGGTGCGTGGGCTGCATCGCAGCATCTTCCGCAGGGTCGACGATCACCGTCCTGGTCACCAAGGCGCGACTGGATCGGCTCCTACACGCAGTGGAAGATCCAGCCGCAACAAGGCCCCCCGCCGATCGACCACTGCGTCAACGTGGGACAGCGCAAGCCGGCGCCGGGAAGTGCAAGGGGTTCCCGATGAAGCCCGTCTTCGGTGGCTTCCTCGGCTCGGGCTGGTCCTCGCCGGCGTCCTCGCCTTCGGGATCGGCAAGGCGACCAGCCCCGGACGCAACGCCCGGACTCACAAAGGCGCAGCCCGCACAGCCTGCCGATCGCTGGTCAACGCGCCGGCGCTGGCGAGCACGGGCTCGATTCCTTCTTTCCGCGCCCCGACAGGCGAAAGCCGAGGCGTCGACGAGCTCTTCGTCGACCCAGGGCACCGGTGACAGCTCCGGGGCGACGGGCGGCGGAAGCGTCGGTGGCCCAACAGGCGGCGGTACGACCGGCGGTGGTACGACGGGCGGGACCGGCGGCGGTGACTCGGGCGGAACGGACCAATTCGGTACATTCCGGCGCCGGCGAGTTCTAGCCTCATGGACAGACGGCCCGCGTGCGGAGGACCCCGTGGCCGGTGAGTCGCTGCGGGTGATCGTCCGGCAAGGCGAGCGGCACGGAGATCCCGCTCGAGGGCGAGTTCCTGATCGGCCGGGCGGCGCCGGGCGAGGGCAAGCTCGGCGACGACCCCGAGATCTCGCGCAACCACGCGCGGGTGTCGCGTGGTACCCGATGGCCGGCTGATGGTCGAGGACCTCGGCTCGACCAACGGCACCCTCGTCAACGAGGAGCGGATCAGCGAGCCCCGGACGCTCGCCCCGGGCGACACGATCAAGGTCGGCACCACGACGCTGCAGCTGCTCGACAGCGAGGGCAACGCCTTCCAGGCGACCGCGCTGGCGGGCAGCGGGTGACGTCGGGAGCCACGCGCGCGTCGGTGCCGGCCGCGCCGCCACCCGCCCCGCCTGCGCCGGCCGCACCGCCCCCCGCAGAGGCGGCGCCACCCGCGGCACAGGCCACACCGGGCGGAGCCATGTTCATCCCGCCCAAGCCACCCGCCGGCGGCGCCGTCCCGCCGCCCGGCGCGGCGCCCCCTCCCTGCACCCCCGCTGGCCCCCGTCGGCGCCACCGCGCAGCTTCCAGCCCGGCGGGCCGGCGCCGTCCCACCCCGCGACCCGCGCGCGACAGGCGGCCTCGGGCGCTGGGCACTGCTCGGGCGGCCTGGCGCTCGTGGTCGCCGCCGTCGTCGTCGGCGTGCTGCTGCTGACGGGCGGCAGCGACGAGCCCGAGACGCTCACGCACGCGTCGAGATCGTGGACCAGAACCGCGCCGCCACCGGTCAGCATCAACACGCGCGGCCCGGCGCGCGACGACGACGGCAACCGCATCGTCCAGTCCGGCGGAGGGACGGGCGTCGTGATCGACGCCGAGCGCGGCCTCGTGGTCACCAACGCCCACGTCGTGGCGGGCGCGACGTCGCTCAACGTGAGCATGGGCGGCGACGAGGTCAGCGCCGCGCGTGCGCGGGCAGGCGCCGTGCGAGGATCTCGCCGTGCTGCAGCTCCGCCCGGTGCCGGGCACCCTGGAGGCGGCGACGCTCGGCCGCGCCCGCAGCCGTCCACGCGGGCGACCCGGTCACCGCGCTCGGCTATCCCGGCGCGCTCGAGTCAGACCTCACCCGAGCGCAGCTGCAGGCCACCGAGGGCACCGTCTCGTCAGGCGTCACGGCAGCGACGATCAGCCCCGCGCTGCCCAAGTACCCGGCGCTGATCCAGCACCAGGCCCCGATCAGCCCGGGCAACTCGGGCGGCCCGCTGTTCAACGAGAAGGGCGAGGTGATCGGCATCAACACGCTCGCCTCGACCGGCGAGGGCGGTCGGCAGAACCAGAACCAGGCGATCTCGATCGACCGAGTCGCGCTCGCTGCTCCCGGACCTGAGGCCAACCGCGACTCCGGCTACGTCGGCTGGGACCTCGTCCCGATCGACGCGCAGAGGGACTTCCTGTTCGTCGAGGGGACCGACGCCGGCTCGCCGGCCGACCGTGCCGGCCTCCGCTTCGGCGACGCGATCGTCGAGATCGACAACACGCCCGTCGGCGACGTGCCGGAGGTCTGCGACATCGTCAACTCGAAGCAGCCAGGCGACCGGCTCAAGGTCGCCGGGCTCGAGATCCCCACGGGCAGGTCGTTCGTCGTCAACGCCCGTCTGAGGTAGTCGCGACCGATGGCCGCCGGCGTCCTTGCCGAAGGGCACCACCGTAGCCGGCTACCGGATCGACGGGATCCTCGGCCAGGGCGGCATGGGCGTGGTCTACGAGGCGACGCAGCTCTCGCTCGATCGGGTGGTCGCGCTCAAGGTGCTGGCCGCTGCACCTGAGCGACGACATCCTCTTCCAGCAGCGCTTCAGGCGCGAGGGCCAGATCCAGGCCGGCATCGACCATCCGCACATCGTCACGGTGTTCGACTCCGGGCAGACCGAGCACGGCTTCTTCATCGCGATGCGGCTCGTGCGCGGCCCGACCCTGAAGGACCTGATCGTCTCCCGTCAGCTCGACGCCGGGCGCACGCTGCGCATCCTGACGCCGGTCGCCGAGGCGCTCGACACCGCGCACGGCGCCGGCCTGATCCACCGCGACATCAAGCCGCAGAACATTCTGGTGTCGGGTCGCGACCACGCCTTCCTCGCCGACTTCGGCCTGACCAAGGCGTCGGGCGACAAGAGCATGACCCGCACCGGCCAGTTCGTCGGCACGCTCGACTACATCTCGCCGGAGCAGATCCGCGGCGACCGCGCAGCCGTGCAGAGCGACGTCTACGCGCTGGCGGCTGTGATGTACGAGTGCCTCACCGGGGTGGTGCCGTTCCCCAAGGAGTCCGAGGCGGCCGTGCTCTACGCGCACATGGCCGATCCCGCCGCCGCGGGTCAGCGACCATCGCCCCGACCTGCCGGGGCAGCTCGACGAGGTGATGGCCACAGGCGATGGCCAAGGACCCCGCCGAGCGGCCCGCCGTCGGCCAGCGCGCTGATGCTCGACGTCAACCGCGCCTTCAGCCGGCGGATGCGCGCCGCGTTCACCCCGCCGGGGCCGATCGAGGTGCCCGAGGAGACCGGGCATCCGGCCGGCCGAGAAACACGTCGGGACGCGCGAGTCGGAGCAGCCGGGCGCGGACCAGGTCTTCCCGGTGGAGCCGACCCAGGCCGCAGCCCCGCCAGCCGCGCCGACCTCACCCGCCGCGCCGCCGCCCGAGAGCGTGCCGCCCGCGGCACCCCGCCGCAGAGCGTGCCGCCCGCGGCGCCACCGGTCGAGACGACGGCGAGCCCGCCGCCCGCCGGCCGACACCACCGCCGCGCGGCCCGAGCGAGACCTTCCTCACACCGGGCGGCAGCGGGCCAGCCGCGACGGCGCCGGCCGCCGCCCAGGCGCCGCCGGCACGCCCGCCTGCCATGGCGCAGGCCGCCTCAGCCCGCGGCTCCGGGTCCGCCGCGCCGCCTCCGGCACGACGCCTGCCCAGGCGCAGCGCGCCCGGCGGCCCGCGCCGCGCCGTCGCCCGCCCGCGCGCCAGGGCACCTCGCCGGTGCTGCTCGGCCTCCTGGGCTGGGCGCCTCCTCGTCGGCGCTCGCCGTCGTCGGCTTCCTGGCCGGGCACTCGGGGTCGGACGACGAGCCGCTCGAGCGACGGGCAGCCCGTCGCGTCCGGGCCGCTCGCCGTCAGCCCGCCCTCGTCCTGGCGTCCCGCCCGGCACGGCCTTCGCCGTCCCGGGCCTGCGCCTGTCCGGAGAGACGGCGCTGGCGCCCGACGGCAACGACGCCAAGGGCGTGCTCGCGGTCGGCACGACGAACGCCACGGGTCCCACGCTCCTGCCGGCGACGCTGCTCAGAGCGCCTGGACCGAGCGCCCCCGCGTGACGACCCGGTGAGCCTCGGCGATTTCGACGCCTACCGCTACGCGGACCTCCAGGTGCGCGGCTTCAAGCGCCGCCTGAACGTCTACGTCGCGCCGACGACCGAGGGCGTCGCGACGGTCGCCTGCGCCGCTCCGATCCAGGTCTCCGGGGCCTTCATGCCCGACTGCGAGGCGGCTGCCACGACGCTCGAGCTGGTCTCCGGGGACGCCTATCCGCTCGGGGCCGACCCGGCCTACTCGCGCAAGCTGAACTCGACGATCAAGAAGCTCAACGCGGCGAGGTCGAAGCAGACCCGCGCGCTGCGCCAGGCGAAGACCGCGCGCGGGCAGGCCAAAGCTGCGAATCAGCTGGCCGGCGCCTACCGCGATGCCGCTCGCACGCTCGCCTCCACGCAGGTCAGTCCCGAGCTCGCGGCCAGGAACGCACGGGTCATAAGGGCTCTGCGCCAGGCCTCCGAGGCCTACACGCGGCTGGCCGCCGCTGCCCGCAACGCGAACGAGGGCGCCTACCGGGCGGCGAGCAGGCAGGTAGCGGCGGCCGAGCAGGACCTGCGCAGGGCGCTCGCCGCCGTCGGCCGCAGTTGAGCGCCGGCGACGACACCGGCACGCCCGCCGGCAGCCGGCGACTGGTCGTCTTCTACCTGCTGCTGGCGGCGGTGACGGCGACCTGCGTCGTCCTGGTGATCGCCGCGGGCGCCGACGAGCACGCGCAGCCGGAGATCGCGGGCGGCTACCACGCGGCGACCCCCGGCTGCCTGGGCACCGAGTTCGACCTCAAGCAATCCGGTCAGTTCGTCTCGCTCGACAGCGCGGCCGACCAGCTCGGCGGCGCGCTGCGCTTCGAGCACGGCAGGCTCACCGGCGACGTCACGTGCGTGAGCGGTCGCCAAGCCCAGATCGACGCGCGCGTCGCGAACGAGCACATCGCAGGGCGGCTCGGCGACGCACCGGTGCGCGCCGAGCTGGTGCGCGAGCCCCCCGCCCCCGGCGCCCAGAAGCCACGCGTGCCCGGCGGCATCGCGGGCGACTACAAGCTGGCGCCCGACTCGCTCTGCCTGGGCAGCAAGGTCGCCTTGGAGGGCGACGCCCCGCGCTACACGATCAGGGCCGGCGAGCGCGAGGCGGGCGAGGCGACCTATCGCGACGGCTTGCTCGCGGGGCGCGTCACGTGCAAGGCCGGCGACGCCGCGCGGCTCGAGGGGCAGGCGCAGAACCGCGACCTGCACCTGACCGTCGAGCCGCGGGCCGGTGCACCCGAGCGCGTCGTCGCGACCAAGCAGCGCGAGTTCCCCAAGACGCTGGCGGCCTTCTTCGTCGCCGTCGCCTTCATCATGCTCGCGGCGCGCCTGGCCGGGGCAGTGGCGGTCAGGATCGGGCAGCCGCGTGTGATGGGCGAGGTGGTCGCAGGGATCCTGCTCGGGCCCACCTTCTTCGGGGCGGTCCTGCCCGAGCTGCAGGCCGCGATCTTCCCGACCGACGTGATCCCGCTGATCGGCGTCGTAGCGAACCTGGGACTGATCTTCTACATGTTCCTGGTCGGGCTGGAGCTCGACCCCGAGCAGCTGCGCGGCCGGGTGACTCAGGCGGCGGCCATCTCGAACGCGAGCGTCGCGCTGCCGATGGTGCTCGGCCTCGCGATCGCTCTGCCCCTCTACGAGCTACTCAGCCCTGACGACGACTTTCTCCCGTTCGCGATCTACATGGGCGTGGCGATGTCCATCACGGCCTTCCCAGTGCTGGCCCGGATCCTGGTCGAACGCCGGATGCTCAAGCGCCCGGTCGGCGCCCTGTCGCTCGCGTGTGCCGCGATCGACGACGTCACGGCGTGGTTCCTCATCGCGCTCGCCGCCGCGGTGGCGACGGCCGGGTCGGCGGCCGACGTCGCCGCGACGGTCGGCCTCGCGATCGCCTTCTGCCTCGCGATGGGGCTGGTCGGGCGGCCGCTGCTGGCCCGCGTCTCCACCGCCTACGACGAGGCCGGGCGCGTGCCAAGCAGCTGGATCGCCGCGATCTTCGCCGGCGTCCTGCTGTCGGCCTACGCGACCGAGACGATCGGCATCGCCCTCATCTTCGGGGCCTTCGTGATGGGTTTGATCATGCCGCGGCGCACAGAGCTCACCGAGGACGTGACCGGCCGCATCGAGGACTTCGTCGTAACGCTGCTGCTGCCGCTCTTCTTCGCGTTCACCGGCCTGCGCACGAACGTCGGACTGCTGGACCGCCCACAGCTGTGGCTGCTGACGCTCCTGCTGATAGCGGTCGCGATCGTCGGCAAGCTCGTCGGGGCGGCCCTGGCCGCGCGGCTGACGGGATTCGGCTGGCGCTCGGCAGCGGTCATCGGAACGTTGATGAACACCCGCGGCCTGACGGAGCTGATCGTGCTCAACCTCGCGCTGGAGGCAGGCGTGATCTCGGACGCCCTCTTCGCGAGCCTGGTGATCATGGCGCTCGTCACCACCCTCATGACCGGGCCGCTGCTCAGCCTGCTCGACCCTCGCAACGAATACGGGGCCTCCGCCGAGGACGAGGTCGACGAGGCGCGCGTGGAATCCCAGGCCGAATTCCCCGCGTTGGTCGTACCGGAGCGGTCGATCCTGGTCGCCGCCCACACCGACGAGGGCGTAGGGCCATTGCTCGCTCTGGCGCGACCGCTTGCAGGCTCGCAGCCTCCGCGTGAGCTGATCCTGGCGCGCCTGGTCCGGCCGCCCCGCGGCGCGTCGGTGCGCGGCGGGCTGCAGACCGAGAGCCGCCTGCTCGACCGGGCGTCGGCCGAGGTGACCGCGGCGCGCAACGAGCTGGTCGCAGGCGGCATCGCCGCGCGGTCGGTGGCGTTCGTCTCGGTCGACCCGGGCGCCGACCTGGCCCGGCTCGCCGGCCGCGAGAACGTCGACCTGCTCCTGATCGACGGTCGCCGGCCGTTGCTCGGCGATGCCGTGCCGCGCGGCGACGTGGCCGCGGTGCTGCGCGAGGCGCCCTGCGACGTGGGCGTGCTGGTCGCGCGCGAGGGCCTGGAGGTGCTGCTCGACGGCGGCGGATCGGTGCTGGTGCCGTTCGGCGGCGCCCACCACGACTGGGCGGCGCTCGAGCTGGGCGCCTGGATCTCGGCGGCCACCGGGGCGCCGCTGAAGCTGCTGGGCGCGGCCGGCCGCACCGACGACAAGGACGTCACGCAGCTGCTGGGCGACGCCGGACTGCTGCTCCAGCAATACGCGGGCGTGACCGCCCAGCCCCTGGTCGCCGAGGCCGGCGGAGCGGGCGTGCTGGCGGCGGCCTCGGGCGCCGCGCTGCTCGTCGTGGGGCTGTCCGAGCGCTGGCGCTCGGAGGGCCTCGGGCCGACCCGGGCCGAGATCGCCAGGGCCGCCCCGGCGCCGGTCCTGTTCGTGCGGCGCGGCTCCCGCCCGGGGGCGCTCGCGCCCGCCACCGACGTGACTCGCTTCAGCTGGTCTTCGAGCGGCCGGCCCGAACAGAGCGGACGCGGGTGACGCGGCTTTATCGTTTGTCGACGAATGGCCACCTCCTGGACCGAGCAGCAGGCGCAGCGCCAGATCGAGCCCGCCGCGGACTGGCGTCCCGGCGGCGGCGACTACGAGGACATCCGCTACGAGCTCGCCGAGGGGATCGCGAAGATCACCATCGACCGGCCGGAGGTGCGCAACGCCTTCCGGCCCGAGACGCTGATCGAGGTCTCCGAGGCGCTCGACCGCGCCCGCGAGGACACCGAGGTCGGCGTGATCATCCTGACCGGCGAGGGGCCGCTCGCCTTCTGCTCGGGTGGCGACCAGCAGGTGCGCGGCGACACCGGCTACGTCGCCGGGGGCGCCAGCGTGGGCCGCTTCCACGTCACCGACCTCCAGGTGCAGATGCGGCGCACGCCCAAGCCGATCGTCGCGATGGTCGCCGGCTACGCGATCGGCGGCGGTCACGTCCTGCACGTCGTCTGCGACCTCACGATCGCCGCCGACAACGCCCGCTTCGGCCAGACCGGCCCGCGCGTCGGCAGCTTCGACGGCGGCTTCGGAGCCAGCCTGCTCGCCGCCCAGGTGGGACCGAAGAAGGCCAGGGAGATCTGGTTCCTCTGCCGCCAGTACTCGGCGGAGCAGGCGCTCGACATGGGGCTCGTGAACACGGTCGTCCCGCTCGAGCAGCTCGAGGCGGAGACGGTCGGCTGGTGCCGCGAGATGCTGCAGCTGTCGCCGTTCGCCCTGCGGCTGCTGAAGGCGAGCTTCAACGCCGCCGAGGACGGCCTGGCCGGCATCCAGCAGCTGGCCCACGACGCCAACCTGCTCTTCTACGGAAGCGAGGAGGCGCAGGAGGGCCGCGACGCGTATCGCGAGAAGCGCCGGCCGGACTTCGGAAAGTTCCCCAAGCGGCCGTGAGCGGGACGGTCGGACGAGCGGCGGCCCCGCGCGGCACAGGCAAGCTGTGGCTGCTCGCGGCGCGCCCCCGCACCCTCCCGGCGGCGATCGCGCCCGTGCTGGTGGGAACCTCGCTGGCGGCGACCGAGGACCACTTCAGGCTGCTGCCCTTCCTCGCCGCGCTGATCGGCAGCATCTTCATCCAGATCGGGACGAACCTCTCGAACGACTACTCCGACGCCCGCCGCGGCGCCGACACCGAGGAGCGGCTCGGGCCGGTGCGCGTCACCGCCGGCGGCCTGATGCCGCCGAGGCGCGTGCTCGTCGGGACCTACGTCGCCTTCGGCGTCGCCGTGGCGGCCGGGCTCTACCTGGCGTCGGTCGCCGGCTGGGAGCTGCTCGTGGTCGGCGCCGCGTCGATCCTCGCCGGCGTGCTCTACACCGGCGGGCCGCGGCCCTACGGGTACGAGGGGCTGGGCGAGCTGTTCGTGTTCGTGTTCTTCGGCATCGTGGCGGTCGTGGGCTCCTACTACGTGCAGGCGGAGGAGCTGCGCTGGGAGGCGTTCGCGCTCGCCGTCCCGGTCGGGCTGCTCGCCTCGGCGATCCTCGTGGTCAACAACGTGCGCGACATCGACACCGACCGGCGCGCGGGCAAACGAACGCTCGCGGTCAAGCTGGGCCGCGACCGCGCGCGCGTGCTGTACGCGGCGATGGTGATCCTCGCGTTCGCCGCGCCCGCCGCGACGTGGGCCTGCGGCGGCCTGTCGGCCTGGCTGCTGCTCACGCTGGCGGCGCTCCCGCTCGCCCCGCCGCTGATCGAGACGGTCTCCTCGCGCACCGACGGGCCGGCCCTGAACGGAGCGCTGGCGGGCACGGGACGCCTGCTCGCCGTGTTCTCGCTGCTGCTGGCCGGGGGCGTCCTGCTCTCGTGAAGCGGACGCTGCTGCGGCTCTCGCTCCCCTTCCGCGAGCCGTTCGTCACCTCGTCCGGCGTCTTCAGCTCGCGCGAGCTGGTGGTGCTGCGGCTGGAGGCGTCCGACGGGACGGTCGGCTACGGCGAGGCGGCGCCGTTCGAGCCCTACGACGGCGTCCCGCTCGAGCGGGCCATCGCCGCGCTCAGCGGCGGCGGGGGGCGGCGGCCGCCGCAGGCCCGCGCCGCCGAGGAGATGGCCCGGCTCGACCTCGAGGCGCGCCAGGAGCACCGCCCGCTGGCCGAGCCGGCCCGCGACGCGCTGCCCGTGAACATGACCCTGCCGGCCGGGCCGCCCGAGGAGGTGGCCGAGCGCGCCCGCGAGGGCCTGCGCGCCGGCTACGCCTGCTTCAAGGTGAAGGTCGGGCTGCCCGAGGACGCCGAGCGCGTCGCCGCCGTGCGCGACGCCGTCGGCCCGTGGCCCGCGCTGCGGGTGGACGCCAACCGGGCCTGGAGCGTGGACGAGGCGGTCACCAAGATCAGGGCGCTCGAGGAGTACGACATCGAGTTCGTCGAGCAGCCCTGCCGCAGCCTCGACGAGCTGCGCCAGGTGCGCGGCCGCGTGTCCACCCCGATCGCGGCGGACGAGTCGGTCGGGACGGCGCGGGCCGTGCGCCGCGCCGTCGAGGCCGAGGCCTGCGACGTGGTCAACGTGAAGCTCGCGAGCGCGGGTGGCTTCCGGGCGGCGCGCGAGGCGCTGCGGGTGGCGCGCTCGAAGGGCCTCGGCGCGTTCCTGTCGAGCACGCTCGACGGGCCCTGGGGGATCTCCGCGGCGCTGCAGCTCGCCGCCGCCGAGGACATCCAGCTGGCGTGCGGCCTGGCGACGCTCGGCCTGTTCGACTCGCCGCTCGCCCGGGCCCTGCCGGCACCCGTCAACGGGACGCTGAAGGTGCCGGGCGGGCCCGGGTTGGGCGTCGACGACAGCGCTCTCTCAGCCGTCGTCGTCGACGAGCTGTCCGCCTAGTCGCGCAGCTGCCCGCGGATCTCACCGTTCGGGTAGGTCGCGCTGTGGACGTTGGCGTAGGCGACTCCGGCCTGGATCGCCCCGACGAGCTCGTCGAACTCCATCGGGTCGATGCCCTGGCCGGCTGGACCGACGACGTCGGCCGGCCGGATCGTGCCGGTGATCTTGGCCGGGGCCGGCGGGCAGGCCTGCGTGCCGGCCGGGCCGTTGCCCAGGTTCGTGCACAGGAACGCGCTGATGCCGCCGTTCACGCCGCGCTGGCCCAGGTGGATGTGCGCCTGCTGGACCGCGCCCGTGAGGTTGGCGTAGCTCAGCTCGAAGCGAATCTCCTGGCTGCTGGCGTGCAGCTTGGCCTTGAACTTGCCGCCGGCGTCGGTGGAGATCGCCGGCACCTCCTGGTAGCCGGTCAGGTGGGTCCTCACCTCCCGCTCGCCGCCTGCGAGTGCCGTCGTGGTTACCGCGGCCGCGACTGCCAGGATCGCGACCGCGCCTGCGAGATGAATCCGCCTCCTCCTCATGCGTCGGCATACGCAGCGCCGCTAGCCCAGGTTCGAGCGGAACTCCTCGACGAGCGCCGCCACCCGCTCGGGCTGCTGGAGCTGCGGCGCGTGCCCCGCGTCCTCGATGATCTGGGAGCGCGCGCCCGGGGCGGTGTCGGCGATCTTCTGGGCCGCGCTCGTGTAGCCCTCGTCGCGGCTGCCCGCGAGCGCCAGTACGGGCAGGTCGAGCGTCAGCAGCTCGTGCCAGACCGGCTCGAGCACGCCCTGCCCGGCGCTGCGCAGCAGGCCGGCCAGCTCCGCCGGGTCCTGGGCCAGGCGGCCGGGGCGCTGGCGCTCGACGAGCGTCTCGGCCTGGTCCGCGAACAGGGGCTGGCGCTCCCACACTCCGACCACGTCCTCGATCAACGCCGCCTCGATCCACGACGCGAGCCGGTCGTCGGCCTCGGCGCGCGCGGCGCGCTGCGCCGGGTCCTCGATCCCCGCCGTCGCCCCAATGGTCACGAGCCCGGCGTAGCGCGCCCGGTCGCGCAGCGCGGCCCGCAGGGCCAGCCGCCCGCCCAGCGAGTAGCCCACCAGCAGCGCCCCCTCGCCGGCGGCGGCGATCTCCCCCAGGCGGCCCTCGAAGGTGTGCTCGCGGTGGTCGAGCAGGACCGTCGGGGGCGCGAGCCGCTCGGCGACGGGCGCCCACGCCTCGGCGGGCTGCATGAAGCCGGGGATCAACAGGACCGGTGGAGCCATCGGCCCTGGATTGTGAAGGGCGGGTAGCGTCTCGCGCCGTGGAGCCGATCAACAGCACCTACGCGCCCGTCCAGGCCTTCGTGGACGAGCTGGTGCGCTGCGGGATGCGCCACGCCGTCACGTCGCCCGGCTCGCGCAGCGCGCCGCTGGCGCTCACGCTGGCCGCGCGCCCCGAGCTCGAGGCGGTATCGGTGCTCGACGAGCGCTCCGCGGGCTTCTTCGCGCTGGGCATGGCGAAGGCGACCGGGCGGCCGGTCGCGGTCGCGTGCACCTCCGGGACGGCGGCCGCGAACCTGCACCCGGCGGTGATCGAGGCACGCGAGGCGCGCGTGCCCCTGATCGTGCTGACCGCCGACCGGCCGCCCGAGCTGCGCGAGGTGGGCGCCGGGCAGTCGATCGACCAGATCAAGCTGTACGGGGACGCGGTCAAGTGGTTCGTCGAGGTCGGCAACCACGAGCCGAGCCGGGAGACGGCGATCCACCACCGCGCGCTCGCGTGCCGCGCCTGGTGGACGGCCGCCGGCGAGCGCCCCGGCCCGATCCATCTGAACTTCCCGCTGCGCGAGCCGCTCGCCCCCCGCCCCGAGCCGCTCGACGCCGAGGACTGGGAGGGCCGCCCCGGCGGGCGCCCCTGGACCGAGCTGCGCGACCACGCCGCGGCGCCCCACGCCGACGACGTGCAGGAGCTCGCCGCCCGCATCGCCGGGACCCCGCGCGGCGCGATCGTCTGCGGCCCGACCTCGGAGGAGGTGGCCGAGCCTGCCGCGCGCCTGGCCGCCGCCGCCGGCTGGCCGCTGCTCGCCGAGCCGACCTCGGGCGTCCGCTGCGGGCCCCACGACCGCTCGCACGTGGTGGCCCACTACGACGTGCTGCTGCGCGCCGGGCGCTTCGCCGACGAGCACTCCCCCGGCCTGCTGCTGCGGGTCGGCGACATGCCGACCTCCAAGCCCCTGCGCGCCTGGGCCGCGCGCTCAGCTCAGGTCGTGCTCGACCCGCACGGCGCGTGGCACGAGCCGACCCGGCGCGCCGAGCTGCTGCTGCGCAGCGCCGCCGCCCCGGCGCTCGACGCGCTCGCCGCCGCGGTCGAGCTGCGCGGCCCCGCCGCCGACCCGGCCTGGCTCGACGGCTGGCGCGCCGCGGACGCCGTCGCGAGCGCGTCCCTCGCCGAGGCGCCGGACGACTTCGAGCCGAAGCTGCTCGCGGCGCTCGAGCCGGAGCTGCCCGACGGGGCGATCGTCTGGCTCAGCTCCTCGATGCCGGTCCGCGACGTCGAGGCCTGGTTTCCCCAGTCGCCCAAGCGGCTGCGCTTCCTCGCCAACCGCGGCGCGAACGGGATCGACGGCGTCGTCTCCTCGGCCGCGGGCGCCGCGCTGGCGAGCGGCTCGCCCGCCTGGCTGCTGACCGGCGAGCTGGCGCTGCTGCACGACGCCGGCGGGCTGCTCGCCGCGCGCCGCGCCGGAGCCGACCTGCACGTCGTCTGCCTCAACAACGGCGGCGGCGGGATCTTCGACTTCCTGCCCGTCGCCGAGCACGCCGACCGCGCGGCCTACGAGGAGCACATCGCCACGCCGGTGGCCGTGGACCTGGGCACGCTCGCCCCCGAGGTGAGGGAGATCCGCACGGACCGCGCCGCCAACGTCGAGCTGCACCGGCAGGCGGTCGAGCGCGTCGAGCGAGCCCTCTAGGGCCGGGCCGGCGAGTTGCCCTGGGTCCCGCGCGGGGCGCTCACGACCGGCGCGTGCCCGGCCCGCAGGCGCGGGTACTTCTGATCCTGGAAGAGCGACCGCGGCGCCACGAAGCAGGGCGGCGCGGCGGTGCCGCCGGAGCCCGACGGGTTTCGCTGCTTGCCGCCGGCCGGGGTGCAGTCGAAGCTCTCGATCACCCCGAGCGGCGTCGCGCGCGCGTAGGCGTTCGGCGCGACGTAGGCGTTGCCGCGATCCCATGGCGGCCGCTGGGTGCGTTGCAGCAGCGAGCGCTCGTCGATCACCGCCAGCTGGTTCAGGTAGTGCTCGCCGGCCCCGTTGCCGCGATAGCCGCCGACGCCCGTCCCGGCGAGCGTCGCCGCGCCCGCCGAGATGAACTCGCTGAGCTGGTTGCGGCCGAAGGACAGGTAGGACAGGATCGGGGTGAGCTGGCGCATGAACGTGTGGGTCGAGGCCAGCACCGGCTCGGCGCCGCGCAGGAAGCGCGTTGCCGCGGGCACTCCGGTCGACGAAGCGTCCACCAGCGGACCGACGTCGTTGAACAGCCGCTCGAGGTCGGGTGACAGGTCGCCCAGGTCGCGCACCGTCGGCGCCAGGTCGTCGGCGGGCTCGCGCAGGTCGCGCACGAGCGGGTCGGTGTTGCGCGCGAATTGCTCGAGGCGGCCCACCGTCGTCCTCGTCTCGCGCAGGAACGTCGGCAGGATCTGGAACGTCTCGGCCAGCGCGTCGTCGCGCGCGGAGAGCGCCGAGAAGGTCGCCTCGCCGTTCGTGATCACGCCGCGCAGCTGGCCGTTCTCGCGCGAGATCGCGTCGAACGTGCGGCCGGTGTCGCGCACGACCCGGCGCAGCGCGACCTCCTGCTCGTCGAGCGGCCGCAGCAGGTCGGCCCCGCCCTTGAAGAACGGCGCGGCGTTGCCGAGCGAGTCGTTCAGGTCCGCCGCGAACTCGCCGGTGGAGGCGATCCCGGCGTCGTGCAGCCATTCCTGGAAGTACCGGCGCGTGCGCGGGTCGAACGCCCTGAACACCTCGTCCAGCTCGACGGTGTCCTGCACGTTCGTGTCGTGCAGCACCCCGCCGTCCGGGAGGTTCTCGCTGTCCTGCTGGCCCGGCGACAGCTCCACGTAGGTCTCGCCGAGCAGGCTCTTCTGGCGCAGGATCGCGCGCGTGTCGATCTTGACCGGTGCGAAGCGGTCGTCGATCTCGAGCTCGGCGCGCGTGCTGCGCCCGCCCGGGCCCAGCTCGGTCGACCTGACCTTGCCCACGTTGACGCCGGCCATGCGCACGTCCGCCTCCTTGGCCAGCAGGGCGGCCTCGGGGAAGTCGGCACTGAAGCGGTAGCCCTGCGCCTTGAGCGGCAGCACGCCGCCGAACGAGACCCAGAGGAACAGCAGCAGCGCGAACACCGACAGCGTGAACAGCACCATCGCGGCGATCCTGCCGGTGCTGGGCGGGTTCTTGTTCATGGCGTCGGCGCCTTGAAGTTGCAGGAGCCGAACCCGGTCGCGAGCAGGTTGGCGATCGGGCTGCCCGGCTGGATGGTCGTCCCCGCGCCGCCGATGAGCTGCTGGACGAGGCCGGGATTGGTCTCGGTCGTCTTGTCCAGCACGGGGCCGATCACCGTGGCCTGGAGCACGGGCAGGTCGACGCCGCAGATCGTCACGCGCCGGAACACTCCCTGCCCGTCGGCGGTGTTGAAGAGCGAGGTCCCGTTCTGCGAGGTCCAGGCGAGCCAGTACAGGAAGCCCTCCTGGCGGGCGCGCTGCTCGGCGGTCGAGAGTCCGCCGAGGCCCTCGGCGCCGCCCGGGTTGTAGGCGCCCATGTTGAAGAAGCGGTTGGTCTCCTCGAGCGAGGCGGTCAGGTCCGGCGTCGCCTTGCTGAGGCCGTTGGCCGCGACGCGCAGGTCGTCGGTGAACGGTCCGGCCGCGCGCACGAACGGGCGGATCTCGTCGCGAATGACCGGCGTCGTCGCTTTGAAGAACGGCGTCAGCGCCGCGTTGGTGGCGGGCAGCTCGCGGACCGGCTCGCGCAGCGACTCGAGCGCGCTCTGGAGCGCCGGTGCGAACTGGCGCACCTCGGCCAGCGCGCTCTCGGTGGCCCGCAGCGAGCCGGGCAGGCGGGCGACCGAGGTCGAGATGTTGCCCGACTCGCCGGCGAGCGAGCTGAACACGGCGCCCGACGAGCTGACCAGCCGGCGCAGCTCGCCCGGGCGGCGACCGAGCTCCTGCATCAGCAGGCCGTAGCGGTGGATCAGGCGCTTGAGCGCCACCCGCCGCGAGGCGGTGGCTCGCGTGACGCGCGCCAGGTCGCGGTGGACCGGCTCGAAGCGCCGGAACACCTCGTTGAGGTCGCCACCGCGGCCGCGGAGCCCCTTGCCTGCGCCCACGACCAGCAGCTTCAGGTAGGGGCGCGTGTCCGCGTCGAGCGCGGCGTAGATCTCGTCGGGGTCGACGTCTGGCAGCGTGTTGGCGACCGAGATGCGCCCGCCGTCCGGGAGCACCTTGCCGGTCCCCGGCGTGACCTCGAGGAACATGTCCTTGAGCGCGGTCTTGGGCCGCAGCAGCGCCGTCGCGTCCTCGCGGATCAGGTTCTCGTAGTCGTGCTCGACCTCGACGTCGACGACCGCCACGCCCTCCTCGACCTCGACGCCCGAGATCTTGCCCGACCTCGACGCCCGCGACGCGCACGGTCTGCCCCTGGCCGGGCTCGACGGCCTGGGCGTTCTGGAGCTCGATCTGGATGTGCTTCGGCGTCGCCTCGACGACCGGGAAGCGGAAGCCTTGCGAGGCGAGGATGTAGACCGCCACGGCCAGCGCGAGCACGATCAGGCCGAGGATCGCCAGCGCCTCGCGGTAGTGCTTGCGGATCGCGAGCATCATGGCGACAGCGAGGTCAGCGCGGGGTCGAGGGCCGAGCCGCTCGGGGCGGCCAGGTTGGGCGGCTGCTGGGTCTCGCAGGGCACGTCCGGGCGGTGCTCGGGCGGCATGTTCGGGTTCGGCGGCGCAGCCGGCTCGATGCGGCCGGCCGTGAGGTTGGTCGGGCTCACGCCCTGGATGTGGAAGAGCGGCGTGTTGGCGTCGTTCACGCGGCTCTCGCCGGCCAGCCCGACGAAGCTGTGCATCACCTGCGAGCGCACCTGATTGCCCGAGTTGCCGGCCTCGATGCTGGGGATCCGCGACTCGAAGAACGGCACCAGCACGGAGCTCGTGCAGGACGACAGCGCCCGCAGCTGCCGCAGCGCCGGGATCAGGCGCTTGTTCAGCTTCACGAGGCTGGGCACCGCCTGGCGCAGGTCGGCCGACAGGCCCTTGAGCTCGTCCTCCGACACCAGCCCGCGCGCCTGGACGATCCAGGGGATCGCCGCGTTCAGCATCGGCACCGTCGACCTCACGCCCGGGAGCGCCTCGCGCGAGAAGGCGCGCAGCGTGGGCAGTGCGTCGTTGAGGTCGCCGAGCGCCGGGTAGCCCACGCGCAGGGTGTCGCGCAGGGCCGGAACCGACTCGGCGAGCGCGGTGTCCTGGCTCGCGACGGCGCCCGCGGTGGTGTTCAGGTCGGTGACGAGGTCGGACAGCGCCTCGGGGTTGCCCGCCAGGGCCTTCGCCACGCGTGTCTGGTAGCGCAGGATCCGGCGCAGGTCCTTGGTCGGCTGCACGCCGAGCAGCGCCTCGTTGGTGATCGCGCTGAAGCGATAGGCGGGCGCGAGCTCCGGGAGCGCGCGGTTGAGCCCCTGCGCGCCGCCGTCGCCGAGCGCCTTCGAGTACTCGCGCAGGAGGCTCTGGAGGTCGATGCGCGTGTCCGAGTCGAGCACGGACAGCACCTGCGGCAGCGTCACCGAGGTGGTCGTCTGGGTGACCGGGATCGTCGAGCCGTCGTCGAGCTCCCGCGCGGACGGCGAGCCCGGCTCGAGGTCGACGAAGAAGTTGCCCTCGAGCAGGATGCGCGGGCGGATCTGCATGCGCGCGTCGGAGCGGATCGGCAGCGCGTCCTCCTTGAGCTCCATGGTCACCTTCGCGGCTGGCTCGCCGTCGCCCTCGGCCTCGATCCTGGTGACCTTTCCGACCTCGACCCCGGCGGTGCGGACCGGCGCGCCCGGCTTGAGGTTCTGCGCGTCGCGCACGACCGCCTTGAGCTCGTACGGGTTGGCGAACGGGTTCGACTTGGTGAAGCCGAAGTAGCCCGCGACCACGAGCACGACCAGGGTCAGCACGCCTGCCCGGAACGCGGTCATGGCACGTCCTTCAGGCTGTCGATGCCGAGCTCGCGGGACTTGTAGGTGCCGCCGGCCCGGCCGGGCGTGTTGCTGTCCACGACGACGTGGCTGCCGCCGCCCTTGAAGTTGGGCCCGGCCGGCGCCGCGGGCCAGCGCGGGTCGGTCACGAGCCGGTTGGGGTAGCCGGTCTGGCCGGTCTGGCAGTCCGCCCTGCCCTGCGAGTCGATCGCCGGGCCGTACGTCTGCCCGTGCAGCGCCTGCAGCAAATCGGGATCGGTGGAGTTCGGGTCCTGGTCGGACGGCACGTCGACCGGGCGCTTGGACTGCGTCGAGCCGAGCGTATTGGGCTGGTTGAGGCCGACGATCTTGGCCTTGATGCGCTCCTGGGTGCCGCCGGGCACCGGGTCGGACAGGTGCGTCCCGAGCGGGTTGAAGAAGTAGACGAGGTTGTTGCAGACGGTCTGGTAGGGCGCGACGTGCACGAGCGCCGGCTTCGAGACCTGCACCGCGCGGCGCAGGTCCTTGAGCGCGAGCAGCGTGTTCGGGTTCTCCGACAGCGAGTCGAGCGCCTCGAACAGGTCCTCGAGGTCGTCGCTCAGCTCGGGCGTCTGCTCGAAGGCGGGCACGCCGGCGGCGAGCGCGCCGTTGATCAGCGGCAGCGCCTGGGGCAGCTCGGCGACGCCCGGCTGGAGGCGTCGCGAGACGTCGGCGAAGCGGGCCAGGAACGGCGTCTGCACCCGGAACGAGGCGGTCGCAGCCTCGAGCGTCGGCGGCGTCTCCTCGATCGTCTGCTGGAGCGCCGCCGGGTTGCGGTTGAGCGCCGCGAAGGTGTCGCCCAGGTCGGCGAACAGCTGCGCCTGCACCTCGGCTACCGGGGCCACCTCGGCGGCCGCCGCGCCGAGCGCCGGGATCAGGTTGCGCAGCTCGCTGCGCGGGCTCGAGAGGTTGCGCATGACCGGGGTCAGGTGCACCAGGAACGGGCGCAGCTGACGGATCGTCTCGTTGATGTCGGCACCGCGGCCGGCGAAGGCGTCGCCGAACCCGAGCAGCGACTTCTGTGCGTCCCGGCGGGTGCGCGGGCCGAAGGTGGACAGCACGTCCTCGAGCTCTGGCGCGGGCGGCGAGGCGTTGCGCAGCGGGATCGTGGCCCCGTCCTCGAAGGTGCGCTCGGAGCGCCCCGGCAGGAGCTCCACGTACTTGAGGCCGAGCGCCGAGCGCGGCCTGACGCCGACCTTCGTGTCGACCGAGAGCGGCTCGATGTCCTTGTTGAGCTTGAGCTCGAGCTGGGCGACGGAGCGCTCCTGGCCGGCGACCTGGCGGCGCACCACGGTGATGTCGTCGACGCTCCCGACCCGGAAGCCGCCGGCCCGCACCTCGTTGCCGGGGACGAGCTTGGCGGCGTTGGGGACCTCGGCGTTCAGCTTGTAGGTCGGGACGAACGGCAGCCCCTGGTTGGCGTTGTAGGAGATGAACACCGCGACGATCACCAGGAGCACGGTCACTGCCCCGATCAGCACCGGGCTGGCGGCGAGCTGTCGGCCGGCGTTCCTCATGGGCCGAGCAGGTAGTCGGTGAGCGCGGTCGTGGTGGCGTCGTCGGGCGGCGCGGGCACGGCGGGCGCCGGGGGCGCGGGCGTCGTCGCCGCGGACGGGCTCAGGGTCGGGTCGGGCGTCGTCACGCCCGGCTGCGTCGGGCCGAGCCACTGCCTGCACTTCCACTCGGGCGGCTCGGCGTTGTTCGCGTAGGCGAGGCACTGCGTTGGCTCGATGACACCCAGCCGCAGCACCTTGCCGACGTTGTCGAGCGCGTTGGTGCCGAGCGCCTGCCAGTAGAAGTAGTTCCAGATCGCCTCCATGCCGGTGAAGCCGCCGCTGCCGGACGCGATGTGGGTCTTGTCGGGAGCGGGCGGGTCGGTGGCGGCGGCGCGCTCGTCGGGCTCCACCGCGCGGTCGCGCTGGTCGATCGTCTGGAGGAACTGGCGCAGCGGCTTGGCCAGGCCGGGCGCGTCGTTCGCGAGCAGGCGCAGCTCGTGGATCTCCTGCGAGCTCGCGCGCACGGCGCGGCGGCCCACGACCGATGCGTCGCCGAGCGCCTCGAAGGCGGGAGTGCCGGCGGCGGCGAACGGGCGCAGGCGCCTCAGGAACGTCTCGAGGCTCGGCGAGGCGGCCTGGAGGTCGCGCAGCACCGGCGTCTGGGCGCGGGCCAGCGCGCCGAGCTGGTTGGCGTACGGCTGGAGCTCGCCCAGGAAGGCGGGCAGGTCGCGGAACGACGCGGCCAGCGCGTCGCGGCGGCTCGCCGTGGTCTCGGCGGTCCGCCCGGCCTCGCGCACGAAGCGGCTGACGTCGCCCTTGCGCGCCTCGAGCGCGCCGATCACGCGGTCCGCGTCGGTGATCAGGGACCTGATCGTCCGCGTCTGGCGGCCGAGGATGCGCAGCGTCTCGCTCGTCTCGCGCAGGCCGGGCGCGGCCCGGCGGATGGCGTCGTTGAGGTCGTCCGGGCGCCCCGCGAGGCCGGCGCCGAGCTCGCCGACGATCAGGCGCAGGCGGTCGCGGTAGGGCCGCCGCAGGATGTTGTTGACGAGGTCGAGCCCGATCGTCGAGGTGGTCTGGCTGACCGGAACGCGCCCCCCGTCGGGGATCCGGCGCGGCGAGGTGCCCGGCTGGCAGTCGATGAAGTACTCGCCGATGAACGACTGCGGGCGCACCTCGCAGCGGGCGTCCGTGCGCAGGTCGGCCAGGCCAGGCTCCGACACGTTCGCCTCGACGACCGCAAGGGGATGGGCCTGGCCCTCCAGGTGGACGTCGCCGGTCTCGCCGGCGCGCACTCCGGCGATCTTGAAGTCGCCGCCCTGGGTCAGACCGAAGGCGTTGTCGAGCACGATGTCGTAGGTCTTGGCGTCGTCGTCGCCGCCCGAGGCGCCGAGCGCGAGCGCCGCCGCGACGCAGGCGGCCACCACCGCCGCGATCGCGAACGGGCGCTTCACGGGCCCACCGCCCTCTGGCTCGGGTCACAGTCGAGCTGCGCCGCCTCGTCGGCCGACCAGACGTTGCTCCCGTCGTCGGCGGCCGCGTCGCTCGCCCCTGGGCAGCGCCGGAACTGGCCGGTCTTCGGGTTGGACCCGTAGAGCAGCTCGGACAGGTTGATCCAGGCCCGCGAGTAGCCGCCCTGGGCGTCGTAGCCACCGGTGGTCGAGAAGTCGTCGAGCCAGCCGACGAAGTCGGGCGTGTACGGGCGGGCGAAGGCGATCGTCGGCGCGGCGGCGCGCAGGGCGGTGGTCGTGGCGGGGAACGCCCCGGGGCGCGTGGCGCCGTTCACGTTCTGGTCGTCGAGCGCCACCCGCGTGAGCGGCGGGAAGCTGTTGATCAGCTCGATCAGGTCGTTGGCGGACCCGGGGCTGCTGATCGTGCGCGACAGGTCGCGCACGGTCGGCTCCGCGTCGGCCGCGAACAGGCGCGCCTGGTCGAGGAACGGGCCGAGGCGCCGGACGGCGGGCTTGGCGGCGTCGACGAGCGGGTCCACGTCGTCGAGCGCGGCGCGCAGGTTCACGAAGGTCGTGTTGGCGCGCCGCAGGAACGGCGGCAGGCGCTCGATCGACTCACCCAGCGCGGCCTGCTGGCTGCCGAGCGCGCCGAATGTCGCGTTGAGGTTCGAGACGACGCCGGTCAGGTCGTCGCGGCGGCGCGCGAGGGCGTTGACGAGCGTCCCCGAGTCGACCACGAAGCGCTTCAGCAGCGCCCGGTCCCGGGTCAGCTCGCCGAACAGGCGAGCGCCCGTCGAGAGCGCCGGGTTGAGGTAGCGGATTCCGCGCCGCAGCTCGGGGCCGCGGCCGCGCAGCGTGTCCGCCTGGCCCTTGATGACGCCCCGCAGCGACGAGCGCGTCTCCTTGTCGAAGAGGGCGAAGACCTCGTCCAGCTCGACCGCGGTGGCCGTGTGGTCGGGACCGAGACGCCCGCCGTCCTCGATGTCCTGGCCGTCGTCGGGCCCCAGCTGCAGGTCGATGTAGCGGTTCGCGATCCCGGACAGCGAGGTCGGCTTGATCGTCGCCTGCGTGCCCTGGCGCAGCGGCGCGTAGTCGTCGTTGACGGAGAAGGTGACCTCGGCGGTCCCGCTCTGCGAGATGTCGATGTCCTCCACCGAGCCGACGCTGATGCCGGCCACGCGCACCTCGCTGCCCTTGACGAGCTGGCCCGCGTTGACGAACTCAGCGGTGACCCGATAACCGCCGCCGCCGGTGAGGAGCAGGACGACGACGGCCACGGCGACGATCACGATCAGGCCAGCCACGACCCCGCGAACCGCCGGTGATGCCCCGTCACCTCCCCCGCTCATGTCCCCCTCTGTGAGTTCGACATCATCCGGATCCGGGCGCGCTGCGGCTCAGGAGAGCAGCGGCAGGAGCGCCTGGAGCTTGACCTCGCTTTCCGCGAGCTCCTCGGCCGGCACCGAGTCCCGGACGATCCCACAGCCCGCATAGAGATGCGCTACCGGTCCGCGCAGCAGGGCGCAGCGGAGCGCGACGCAGAACTCGCCGTCCTCGCCGAGGTCCGTCCAGCCGACGGCCCCGGCGTACCAGCCGCGGTCGAGCCCTTCGAGCGCCGGAATCAGTGGCAATGCGGCTTCGCGGGGCTCTCCGCCGACCGCCGGGGTCGGCAGCAGCATGCCCGCGAGCTCGACGGCGGGGAGCGGGTCCGCGAGCTGTGCCCGAATCGGGGTAGCCAGATGTTGGACGTTCTGGACCTTCGCCACCATGGGCTCGTCGGCCCCCGTCACCCACACGCTGACCGGCTCGAGCGTGCGCTCGATCCGCCGCACGACGATCGCCTGCTCCTCGCGGTCCTTGTCTGAGCGCAGCAGCTGCTCGCCCAGGTGGTCGTCCACCGACGGGTCCGCGCTGCGGCGCGTCGTGCCGGCCAGGGCGACCGTCTGGGCGCGCGCGCCGTCGCGGCGCACGAGCAGCTCGGGGCTCGCGCCGACGAAGGCCAGCTCGGGGGTGCCGACGCACCAGCAGAAGCAGGCCGGGAAGACCTCGCGCAGCCCGCCCAGGACGGCGCCCGGGTCGTGCGGCAGGGCCGAGTGGGCGCGCACCTCGCGCGCCAGCACCACCTTCTGGAGCTCGCCCGCCCTGATGCGCTCGACGGCCCGCTCGACCGCGTGCTCGAAGTGCGCCGGCGGGGCGGCGCTCGCGACCCGGGTGCGCTCGACCGGGTCGGGGTCGATCAGGGGCATCGAGGCGGGCAGCAGCTCCTCGGTGCGGCGCAGGACGTCGTTGAGGCGGTGGGCGCGGTCGGGCTGCACCACCACCGAGACGGTCATGCGCGCCTCGCCGCGGTGGCGCGCCAGCGAGATCTCCGGCAGCACGAGCGAGGCCGGCGCGAGCGCGGACCACTCCGGCGTCGCGCCCCCCTCATCGGAGAAGGCGAAGCCGCCGACGAAGGCCGGCCCGGCGGCCGCCGGGCGGTCGGGATCGCGCGAGGCGTCGTCGGCGAACGCCCGCCTGCCGAGGTCGCGGGCGCGCACCGCGACCTCGCGGAAGCGGCCGGCCCCGCGCGACTCGAGCGCGATCGCGCTGCCGAGCCCGGCCAGCACGAAGCCGTCCCGGTCGGGCTGCTCGAAGCAGAAGAAGCGGTCGTCGGCCCGCCGCGCCGCCATGACCGCGGCCGACAGGTCGAGGTCGGCGGGGATCGCGACGGTGACGGCTGCCAGCGCAGGCGCCCGCTCGCGGCGCGAGCGCTCGAGCGCCCTGTCCACGCGGCGCTCGAGCCTCCCGCGGGCCTCGTCGCTCAGCGCGAACGGGCTCTCGGTGCGGGTTGCCGTGAACGACACGGGCTACAGGATGACGGTCTCGGGCCCTCGGCGCGATCCGTGGTCGTGTTCGGTCGCCTAGGTCGTGCCGCGCCCGCGCGATACCGCGATCTCGCCCGTCCTGACCATCTCGATCAGCCCGAACGGGCGCACCAGCTCCTCGAAGGCGGCGATCTTGTCGTCGGTGCCGGTCACCTCGACCGTCACCGAGCGCTTCGAGACGTCCACGGTCTTGCCGCGGAAGATGTCCGCGTACTGCATGACCTGGGCGCGCGTATCGCCGTCCTGGCACGAGATCTTCAGCAGCGCCAGCTCGCGGGCGACGGTCTCGCCCGGCTCGAGGTCGCGGATCTTGATCACGTGGATGAGCTTGTGCAGCTGCTTCGTGACCTGGTCGATCGGGTGCGCCGCGCCGTCCACCGTGAGCGTGATGCGCGAGACCGAGTCGTCGTCGGTCGGGCCGACGGCGAGCGAGTCGATGTTGAAGCCGCGCCGGGCGAACAGGCCGGCGATGCGCGCGAGCACGCCCGGCTTGTTCTCGACGAGGATCGACAGCACGTGCTTGCGGCCGGTGCGACCGCCGCCGCTGACCTCGAGGTCCTCCAGGACCAGCACTTCCTTGGTTCCAGGCTCACCCATCGCGGCTGCCCACCTTCGCATTCCGGCGTCCTCGGTCCTCGCCTTGGCGGGCCAAGGCTTCGGACCTGCGTCCTTGGACTGCTCGGTGCTCGCTCGCGAACATGGCTCAGCCCACCATGTCCCGCGCGGCCTGGCCGGCGGGGATCATCGGGTAGCAGTTCTCCTCCTTGGTCACGCGCACGTCCACGAGCACCGGGCCCTCCTCCGCCAGGGCGGAGCGGAACGCGTCCTTGAGCTCCGACTTGTCGGACACGAGCATGCCCTTGGCGCCGAACGCCTCGGCCAGCTTGACCCAGTCGGGGCTCGAGCCCATCTGGACCGACGAGTAGCGCTTGTCCCAGAACAGCTCCTGCCACTGGCGGACCATGCCCAGGTAGCCGTTGTTCATCAGGAACACCTTGACCGGGATCTTCTCGTCGACGCAGGTGGCGAACTCCTGGACGTTCATGATCAGCGAGCCGTCGCCGGCCAGGCAGACGACGTCCTGGTCGGGGCAGGCCACCTTCGCGCCCATGGCCGAGGGCAGGCCGAAGCCCATCGTCCCCAGGCCGCCCGAGTTGATCCATTGGCGCGGCCGCGTGAAGCCGTAGTACTGCGCGGCCCACATCTGGTGCTGGCCGACGTCGGAGGTGATGATCGCGTCGCCGCCGGTCGCCTCGAACATCGCCTCCACCATGAACTGCGGCTTGATCTCGGAATCGGCGCTGTCTTCGTAGTGCAGCGGGTGCTTCTCCTGCCAGCCGTGCAGGCGCTGCCACCAGCCCTCCAGCCGCGCCGGGTCCGCCTCGAGCGCCCGGTACTCGGCCGTCAGCTTGGGCAGGATGTACTTCGCGTCGCCGACGATCGGGATGTGCGCCGGCACGTTCTTCGAGATCTCCGCCGGGTCGACGTCGATGTGGATGAACTTCGCGCGCGGCGCGAACTCGGACAGCTTGCCGGTGATGCGATCGTCGAAGCGGGCGCCGATCGCGACGATCAGGTCCGCCTCGTCCATCGCGTAGTTCGCGGTGCGCGTCCCGTGCATGCCGAGCATGCCGAGCCACTGCTCGCCGTCGGCCGGGAACGCCCCCAGGCCCATCAGCGTGCAGGTGACAGGCAGGTTGTCCGACAGGCACAGGTCGCGGAACTCCTGCGCCGCGTGGGCGTTGATCACGCCGCCGCCGCCGTAGACGACCGGCCGGCGCGAGTTGGCCATCGCCTTGGCGGCCAGCCGGATCTGCTTGGCGTTGCCCTCCGTGGTGGGCTGGTAGCCCGGGAGGTTGAGCTTGTCGACCGGCTCGTACGGGATGTCGGCCCGCGACAGGTCCTGCGGCAAGTCGACCAGGACCGGTCCGGGGCGACCGGTCGAGGCGATGTGGAACGCCTCGTGGATCGCCTTCGGGATGTCGCGCGGATCCTGGATCAGGATCGAGTGCTTGACGATCGGCATCGTGATGCCGGAGATGTCGGCCTCCTGGAAGCCGTCCGTCCCGATCAGGTCGGTGCGCACCTGGCCCGTGAGGAACACGGTCGGGACGCTGTCCATCATCGCGTCGGCGATCGGGGTGACCAGGTTGGTCGCTCCCGGCCCGCTCGTGGCCAGCGCCACGCCGACGCGGCCGCTCGCCTTGGCGTAGCCCTCCGCGGCGTGGCCGGCGCCCTGCTCGTGCCGGCACTGCACGTGGCGGATGCCCCCGTCGTAGAGCGCGTCGTAGGTCGGGAGGTTGGCGCCGCCCGGAATCCCGAATACGTGCTCGACGCCCTCGGCCTTGAGGCACTCCATGATGGCGTCGACGGCTCGCATGACCTGACCTGCTCCTTTCGGGGACGGAAGGACAAGCGAGTTTATCGGGCGGGAATCACCTCATCGGGCCATTCAAGATCGCGCCCGCAGCGCGTGCAGACCTGCACGTGGAGCGCCTGCACCTTCCCGCACTCCGGGCAGACCCGCCTCGGCTCGCGGTGCTCGACGCGGTATGCGGCCGCGGCGATCGTGCCGAGCAGCGGCAGCACAGCGCCGACGAGGAACCAGATGAAGAAGGAGCTGCCCTTGAGCTTGCCGATCACGCCGGCCGAGAGGCCGCAGAAGAACGCGAGGACGACGTACTCCACGCGCGCTGACCCGCGTCAGCGGAGTACGCCGATGGCCCAGACGACCGCCACGACCGCGACGACGGCGACCACGATCCACGCGACCGCGGCGACGAAGCCGAGAACGACCTTGAAGAGGACGAAGGCCGCAATGACAAGCACCGCGATGGCGAGCAGCTTGCGACCGGCATCCGCGACGAATTCACCCATGGCTTCCCATTCTAGGGAGCGCGCGCACGGCTCCCGACGAGCAGCATCTTGCGGGGCGCGTCGCCAGGTAGCGGTCGAGCCCCGGCAGGGGCACCGAGCTCATCACCCAGCCCGGCCAGTGCACCCTGAAGCCGAGCCGGCGCAGGCGGTCCAGCAGCCACCAGGAGTCGGTCGTGCAGAACACGCCGACGCTCTCCGGCTCCATCGACTTCGCCACCCGGTCGAGCGCGGCGAGCACCACCGGCACGAGGTCCTGCGCCACTTCGCCGACGGCGGGGCCGATGTCGCCGTCGGAGCTGATCCAGCAGAGGCCCCTCGCCTCTCCGCGCTCCGGGTCGATCGTCGCCAGGCAGGTGCGCGTGCGCCCGAAGAACTCGTGCAGGAGCGGGCGCTCGTGCCCGATCGCGGGCGGCTCGAGCCGCTTCCACTCGGCCACGGCGCGCTCGGAGGTGAGCATGTGCACGGGCAGCGGCACGGCGTCGATCTCCTGCGAGCGGCGCTCCAGGTACTCCTCGCTGCGGTGGCGCAGGTGCCAGTGGCCGCTGACGGGCATCACCCCGAACTGGGTGTAGAGGGTCAGGTCGGCGGGCCGGCCGATGCCGAGCACGACGCGCCCCAGGTCGGGCGTCGGCGACTCCGGCCAGCAGCGCTCCAGCAGCGCCCGGCCCACTCCCAGGCCGGAGTGCGAGGGCGCGACCCACAGCTCGGTCAGCTCGTCCATCTGCCCGAAGCGGGCGATGCGCGTGTAGCCGACCATCTCGTCCTCGTCCTCGCAGATCAGGTAGGACCCGTCGGCCTGGGCGACGATGAACTCGAGCATCCCGCGCTCGCGCTCCCAGCGGTCGGCCAGGTCGTCCTCGGGGCGCTGATGCTCGCGCGGCAGCAGGCCGCGGTCCTTGCGCGAGGCGTCCAGCGCGGCCTCGCCCAGCTCGAAGGTGGCGCGCAGGTCGGAGGCGCGTCCCTCGCGAAACGAGAGGACGCTCACCGGATCGCCGCTTCTTCCTGACGGTCCTCGAGGACGGGCGGGTGGCCGAGCTGGCCCAGCTCCGCGGAGGCGCGGCCGAACAGCAGGCCGACCGTCCAGTCGAACGCGAGCCGCACCTGGCGCGACAGGCCCGGCATCATCGCGAGGTGGTAGGTGCGGGCGGCGAACCAGGCGGGGAAGCCGCGCAGACGCACGCCGAGCATCGTGGCGACGGCCTTGTGCTCGCCCATGTCGACGAACACGCCGAGCGTCCGGTAGCGGAAGGGCTTCGGCCTGTGGCCGCCGAGCGTGGCGGCGACGTTCTCCGCCACGCGCCGGCCCTGGCGGATCGCGTGCTGGCAGGTGGGAGGGCTGGGGCTGCGGCGGTGCTTGGCCGGGTCGGGGACGGCGGCGGCGTCGCCGATCGCCCAGACGTTGGGCCTGCCCGCGACGCGCATCGTGTCGTCGACCTCGATGCGGCCGCTCGGCCCGAGCGGGAGGCCGAGCTTCGACACAACCGGCGCCGGCATCACGCCGGCGGTCCAGCAGAGCAGCTTGGTGGGGACGCGCTCGCCGTTCGACAGCGTCACCGAGTCGTCGTCGACCGAGTCCAGCATCGTCGAGGTGCGGATCTCCATCCCGCGGCTGCGCAGCTCCTTGGTGGCGAAGTCGGCGAGGCTGGCGGGGATCTCGGGCATCACGCGCTCGCGCGCCTCGACGAGCATGAAGCGCGTGCCGATCATGCGGCAGCGCGGGTAGCGCTCGATCACGTCGCCCACGTAGTCCTGCAGCTCGGCGATGCCCTCCAGCCCGGCGTAGCCCGCGCCGACGAACACGAAGCTGAGGTAGGCGCGCCGGTCCTCGTCGTGCGGCAGCGACTCCGCGATCTCGAGGTTGAGCAGGGCGCGGTTGCGCAGCGCGATCGCGTCGGCGAGCGTCTTGAAGCCGAGGCCGTGCTCGGCCAGCCCCGGCACCGGCAGCACGCGCGACACCGAGCCGAGCGTGACGATCAGCTGGTCGTAGTGGAGCGTCTCGTCGCGGCCGTCGACCGTCTGGACGTGGATCTCGTCCCGGTTCGGATCGGCGCCGGTGACGCGGCCGAGGTGCAGGTCGGTCCACTCGAGCTCCTCGCGCAGCGGCACCACGACGTGACGCGGCTCCAGCGAGCCGGCGGCGGCGCCCGGCAGCAGCGGCGTGTAGAGCATGAAGTTGGCGTCGCTGATCAGCAGGATGCGCGCGTTGCCGCGGGGCAGACGGCGCTCCAGCCGGCGCGCCGCGTACAACCCGCCGAAGCCCCCGCCGGCGATTACGACGTCGTATGCCACAGCCGCCGAGGCTAGCGCGACCCGGCCGCCGGCAGCCGCGCGGCCGCGCGGGCCTCGTCGATGGCCGGGCGCATCCGCTCGGGCAGGCGCCTGCGCACTCGCCAGGGCGCCCCGGCGAAGGCGTGGTTGGCCACCGTGGCGAAGCCCTCCTCGTCCACGCGCAGGGCCAGCAGCAGGTGGGCGACGCGGTCGGAGGGCGGCAGCTCGGAGTCGGTGGCGGCGACGCAGAAGGCGTGCACGCGCCTGCCACCGGGGCTGATCAGCAGCGCGCCGGCCTCCCCCACCAGCCAGATCCCGAGCTGGCCGCGCTCGAGAGCGAGGCCGGTCTCGCGCTGGAGCTCGCGCTCGCGGTGGCCGAGCAGGTCGGCGAGCAGCCCCTGGGCGACGGCTTCCGCGGGGGCGCGGCGCGGGCCCTTGGGCGTCGCCACGGTGGCGCCCCGCGCGGCGTAGAGCTCGGGAATGATCCAGGCGTGCGCGGCGGCCACCAGCGCCACCGGGGCTGTGATCGGGTCGAGCCAGAGCATGCCCGCGCCGGCGGCCAGGAACGGGACGGTGTAGAGCAGCGTCCACGCATGCCAGATCCGCCCCCAGCGGCGCAGCCAGCGCTGGTCGGTGCGTGCGCGCCACGGCACCGAGGCCAGCTCGGGCAGGGCCTGGCCGGCGGTCATTCGAGCGTCTAGCCGCCGGCGATCGGCCGGCGCATGATCACGAGGTCCGCCTCGCGCGGGAGCTGACGCACGTGCGTCGCCTTGCCCGGTCCGTCCGGGACCGTGCCGATGTAGCCGAGCTCCTGCTGCGAGGAAAACTCATCCACAGCCTCGGCGAAGGCGGCGTCGTCGGCCGCGGTCCACTCCGCCAGCGTGGTGTGCCCAGTGCCGTCCATGCGAATCAGTTTCGCCATGGAGGTGAGGATACGCCTAAGCCCCGAGCTTCTCGCGGATCAGGCGCTGGACCTCGCCGCCGTCGGCGCGGCCCTTGGTCTCGCGCATCACGGCGCCCACCAGCGCGCCGATCGCCTGGCCCTTGCCGGCCCGGATCTTCTCCACGGCGTCCGCGTTCTCTGCGATCGCCCGGTCCACGATCCCGCCCAGCTCGTCCTCCCCGGCCACGCTCGACGCCGCGATCACGTCCTCGACGCTGCCGTCCTCGAGCAGTCCGGGCAGCGCGGCGCGTACCGCGCTCGCCGACGCCTGCTTGTCCGCCACGAGGCCCACCAACCGCGCGAAGTCCGCTGGGTCGAGGTTGGTCTCGTCGGGGTCGCGGTCGCCGAGCGCCGCCAGCAGGTCGTTGACGGTCCAGTTCGCGAGCTGGCGCGGGTGCGACGGGTCCGCCTCCAGCGCCGCCTCGTAGAAGTCGCCCAGCTCCGTCCGGAACGCGAGCAGCCGCGCGAGCTCCGCGGGCAGCTCGCGCTCGAAGCGCTCGGCGCGCGCCGCCGGCAGCTCCGGCAGCGCCGCGCGCGCCCGCTCGATCATCGCCTCGGTGGGCGCCAGCGGCACGAGGTCGGGCTCGGGGAAGTAGCGGTAGTCGTGCGCCTCCTCCTTCGAGCGCAGCGACGTCAGCGAGCCGCTCACGGGGTCGAAGTGGAGCGTCTCCTGCTCGATCGTCCCGCCCTCGCCGAGAACCCGCTCCTGGCGGGCGATCTCGGCATCGATCCCGCGCTCGAGGAAGCGAAACGAGTTCATGTTCTTCAGCTCGGTCTTGGTGCCCAGGGCCGCCTCGCCCGCGGGCCGCACCGACACGTTGGCGTCGACTCGCAGCGAGCCCTCCTCCATGTTCACGTCCGACACGCCCATCCGCCGCAGCGTCGCCTGGAGCAGCCTGCCGAACTCGGCGGCCTCGGCCGCCGAGCGCAGGTCGGGCTCGGTCACGATCTCGACGAGCGGCGTGCCGCAGCGGTTGAAGTCGACGACGCTCGTCTCCGCTCCGTGGATCCGGCCCGAGCTGCCGGCATGGACGAGCTTGGCGGCGTCCTCCTCGAGGTGCACGCGGTGGATGCGCACGTCGCCGAGCCGCCCGCCGGTGCACAGGGGCACGTCGTACTGGCTGATCTGGTACGCCTTCGGGCTGTCGGGATAGAAGTAGTTCTTGCGGTGGAAGATCGACCGCGGCGCGATCTCGCAGCCCAGCGCCAGCCCGATCATCAGCCCGTAGTGGACCGCCTCGGCGTTGGTCACCGGCAGCACTCCCGGGTGCGCCAGGCAGACAGGGCAGGTGCGCGTGTTGGGCTCCTCGCCGAACGACAGCTCGCAGGAGCAGAACATCTTCGTCTGAGTCGCGAGCTGGACGTGGATCTCGATGCCGATGACGGGCTCGTAGCTCACGGCACGGGCACCCCCTCGAACCCGATCGCCCGCTCGAGCGCGTAGGCGGCGTCGAGGATGCGGCCCTCCGAGAACGCCGGCCCGGCGATCTGGAAGCCGACCGGCAGCCCTTCGGACAGCCCGCACGGGATCGAGACCGCCGGGAGGCCGGCCAGCGGCATCGGGACCGTGAAGTAGTCGGACAGGTACATCGCCAGCGGGTCCGCGGTGCGCTCGCCGAGCTCGAAGGCGACCGTCGGCGACGTGGGCGTCACGACGAAGTCGACCTGCTCGAAGGCCGCCGCGAAATCCTGCGCGATCTTCGTCCTGACCTTCTGAGCGGTGCCGTAGTAGGCCTCGTAGTAGCCCGACGAGAGCGCGTAGGTCCCGATCATGATGCGCCGCTTGACCTCCTCGCCGAAGCCCTCGGCGCGCGTGTTCTCGTACATCGAGAGCAGGTCGTGGAAGTCCTCGGTGCGGTGGCCGTAGCGGACGCCGTCGTAGCGGGCCAGGTTGGCGCTCGCCTCGGCGGGCGCGATCACGTAGTAGGCGGAGATGCCGCTGCGCGCGCTGGGCAGGTCGACCTCGGTGACGCTTCCGCCCAGCCCCTCGATCAGGTCGATCGTGGCCCGCACCTCGGCGGCCACCCCGGCTCGAGGCCCTCCTCCTCGAGGCCCCAGACGCCGAAGCGCAGCCCGTCGAGGCGCTCCGCGCTCGGCAGCGCGAGCGGCTCTGGAAGGCCCAGCGAAGTCGAGTCGCAGGGATCGCGGCCCTCGAGCGCGCGCAGCATCAGAGCCGCGTCGGTCACGTCCCGCGTCAGGGGCGAGCACTGGTCCAGCGAGGACGCGAAGGCGATCATCCCGTAGCGGCTGACCGCCCCGTAGGTCGGCTTCAGCCCGACCAGGCCACAGAGCGAGGCGGGCTGGCGAACGGAGCCGCCCGTGTCGGTGCCGATCGCCCACGGCGCGGTGCCGGCCGCGACGGCGGCGGCGCTGCCGCCGCTCGAGCCGCCCGGCACGCGCGTGCGATCCCACGGGTTCTGGACGGGCCCGAAGCCGGAGTTCTCGTTCGACGAGCCCATCGCGAACTCGTCCTGGTTGGTCTTGCCGACCACCGCGGCGCCCGCCTCCTGGAGGTTGCGCACGCTGGTGGCGGTGTAGACCGGCAGGTAGCCCTCGAGGATGCGCGAGCCCGGCCGAGCTGGGCACGCCCTCGACGCAGAAGAGGTCCTTGACCGCGACCGGCGGCAGCGTGCCCGGGTCGGCGGGCGTCTCCTCGGCGACCCAGAGGTAGGCGCCGAGGTCGTCGCCGGCGGCGCGCCCGCGCCAGAACTCGAACACCTCGGCAGCGGACACCTCCCCGGATGCGATCAGCTCCGCCTGGCGAGCGGCGGTGAGGCCGAGCAGGTCGTTCACGAGCCGCCCGGGCTGGGCACGCGAAACCCGCCGTCCGCCACGTCCGGGGCCCCCGCCAGCGCCTTGTCGCGCGGCAGGCAGGGACGCGGGACGTCCTCGCGCAGCACGTTCTCGAGCTTGACCACGTGCGTGGTGGGCTCGATGCCGTCGAGGTCGAGCTCGTCCATCTTCTCGACGTGCTCGAGGATCTTCGACAGCTCGCCGGGCATGCGCTCGAGCTCCTCGTCGGTCAGCGCGAGGCGAGCCAGCCGGGCCACGTGCAGCACCTGGTCGCGATCGATCATCGCCGCGATTCTAGGTAGCTCAGCTGCCGAAGCCGACCCGGTCGACGACCCGCCGCTCGTGCGTGCCGACGCCGATCGTCCGCTCGCCCTCGCGCACCTCGACGTCGAAGCGCAGCTTGCGCCCGTCGACCACCTCGCCCAGCCGGGCGTGCACGGTGCACGTGCTCCCCTCTCCCGCCGCCGCCACGTGCTTGATGCAGACCTCGAAGCCGACCGTCGCCTTGCCCTCGGGCAGGTTCTCGAAGGCGAGGATCGAGGCGCAGCGCTCCATCATCGAGATCATCCCCGGCGTCGAGAGCACCTTCACGCCGATCGTGCCGCCGACGTCGGTGAGCAGCCGGCCCTCGGCCGTGAACGCGTCGCTGCGCTCGATGCCCGCTTCGATGCTCACGGGCGCGGCGCCGGGGTTGCCTCGATCGCGGGCTGACTCGCGTCGGGGCGCACCTCCTCGCGCATCGCCATGACGGAGCCGACCCCGATGCCGGCGGCGCCGACCAGGCCCAGCCAGAGCGCCCACTCACGCCCGCTCGCCCCGTCGGGGACGTCGAGCATCCGGAACAGCACGAGCAGCACCCCGACGATCGCGGCCACCGCCACCAGCGCCGACAGGGCGATCGGGATCGCGGCCACCCGCTGGGTCGCGGTGACGATCGCCAGCAGGACGCCGGTGGCCGCCACGAACGCCAGCAGGACGTCGATCGCCGACAGCGACTCCCAGGCGGTCGCGCTGTCCGGCCCGTACCAGGGCAGGAACAGCGACACGAGCAGCGCCACCCCGGACGCCGCCGCCACCCATTCGCCGGTGCGCAGCCTGCTCAGGTCCATCGCGCTGGCAGAGTATCCGGGACGATGCGAATCCGCGCGCAAGGGACCCGGCGCCGCCGCCCCCGGCTCTGAGGGAGTCGCCGGAGGCGCGCGGGCCGGATCAGGCAGGGCCGCCGCGGGGGAAGCCGTGACCCTGCTGCAAGCTCGGGCGGTGTTTGCCGGCGACCCGCTGGGACGCTACGCCCGAGCAGCAAGAAGAATCCCACCGGCACGCACGACCCAACAGTGGGGGCGGCCGCATTCCGAGGGTTCGGTTAACCGTACCTTCGCTCAGGCTTGCCGGCGCGCCGCTCGCACGGTGTTCACAAGCAGCATCGCCCGCGTCATCGGCCCCACCCCGCCGGGCACCGGCGTGATCGCCCGCGCCCGCTCCCTGGCGGCCTCGAAGTCGACGTCGCCGACCAGCCCCGAGTCGGTGCGGTTGGTCCCGACGTCGATCACCACGGCTCCTTCGCCGACCATCTCGCCCGTCACGAGGCCGGGCGACCCGACCGCCGCGATCAGCACGTCCGCCTCGCGGCAGACCGCGGCGAGGTCGCGCGTGCGCGAGTGGCAGTGCGTGACGGTCGCGTTGGCCCCCAGCAGCAGCTGGGCGAGCGGCTTGCCGACGAGGATCGAGCGGCCGATCACGACCGCCCGCGCCCCCTCCAGGTCCGCGCCGGCCTCGCGCAGCAGCTCCATCACGCCGGCCGGCGTGCACGGCACCATGGCCTCCTCGCGGTCCTGCATGAGCAGGCCGGCGTTGGCCGTCGTCAGGCCGTCGACGTCCTTCGCGGGATCGATCAGCCCGATGAACTCGTCCTGGTCGAGGTGGTCCGGGAGCGGCAGCTGGAGCAGGATCCCGTGGACGCGGCTGTCGGAGCTGAGCTCGCGCAGCAGGCCGGCCAGCTCGTCCGGCTCGACGTCGCCGGGCACCTCGTGGTGGAAGGACTCGATGCCGACCTCGGCGCAGTCCTCCCGCTTCATGCGCACGTAGATCGCGGAAGCCGGATCATCGCCCACCAGCACCGTCGCCAGCCCGGGCGTGACGGGCAGCTGCTCAACCTCCTGCGCCACCTCCCGCTTGACCCGCGCCGCTACGGCCTTCCCGTCGATGATCACGGGCGGGCAGCCTACTCAGGCGCGCTTCTTGAGTGGCGCGTAGTCCGCCATCAGCTTGCGCTCGGAGCCGTCGGCGGCGAAGCGCACCACGACCAGGCCGCCCGGCTCCACGCCGATCACGACGCCCTCGTTGAACTGGGCGTGGATCACGTCGTCGCCGACCGCGAAGATCGCGCCCGGGCCGGTCGGCTCGGGCGGCGCGGCGCTGGTCGCGCCCCAGGTGGAGGCCGCCTCGCGGCCGACGGGACCCTGCTCCTCGCGGTCGGTCAGGTCGATCGGGATCTCGTCGATGAAGCGGCTGCGCAGATTCCAGTCGCGGTTGCCGAACAGGGCGCGGGTGCGCGCGTGGGTGAGGTAGAGCTCGCGCTTGGCGCGCGTGATGCCCACGTAGGCCAGCCGTCGCTCCTCCTCCAGGTCGCCCGACTCGATCGACCGCGCGTGCGGGAAGACGCCGTCCTCCATGCCGATGATGAAGACGGTGCCGAACTCCAGGCCCTTCGCGTTGTGGAGCGTCATCAGCGTCAACAGGCCCTGCTCGTCGCGGAGGTTGTCCTGCTCGGAGAAGAGCGCGATCTGCTGGAGGAACTCCTCTACCGACGGCTCCTCGGCCGTGGCGTCGTACTCGCGCGCGACGCCGACCAGCTCCTCGAGGTTCTCCAGGCGCACCTGGGACTCGACCGTGCGCTCGGCCTGGAGCGCCTCGGTGTAGCCGCTCTCCTCGAGCGTCTCGGACAGCAGGTCACCCACGCTCGCGCCCCCACCGACCCGCTCGCGCAGGCGCTCCATGACCGACATGAAGCGGCCGACGGCCTTGACCGCCGCGGCGCCGAGGCCTGGGACCTTGTCCGGCTCCGCGGCGACCTCCCACACCGGCGACCCGAGGGTGTTCGCGTGCCCGATCAGGCGGGCCTGGGTGGTCTGGCCGATCCCGCGCCGGGGCGAGTTGACGACGCGCCCGAAGGCGACCGTGTCGGACGGGTTCACGAGCAGCGTCAGATAGGCCATCGCGTCCTTGATCTCGGCGCGCTCGTAGAAGCGGGTGCCGCCGATCACCTGGTAGGCGACCCCGTAGCGGACCAGCGTGTCCTCCAGCACGCGGCTCTGCGCGTTGGCGCGGTAGAAGACGGCGATGTCGTCGCGCGAGCCGCCCTCGTCGACCAGCTTCTCGATCTGGGAGACCGCGAAGCGGGCCTCGGCGTGCTCGTCCTCTAGCTCGCGCACGTGCACCGGGTCGCCCTCGCCGAGCTCCGACCAGAGCGTCTTGTCCTTGCGCGAGCTGTTGTTGGCGATGACCGCGTTGGAGGCGTTCAGGATCGTCTGGGTCGAGCGGTAGTTCTGCTCGAGCTTGATCACGTTCGCGTCGGGGAAGTGGTCCTCGAAGTCGAGGATGTTGCGGATGTCGGCCCCGCGGAAGCGGTAGATCGACTGGTCGTCGTCGCCGACGACGGCGAGGTTGCGGTGCTCCTCGGCGAGCAGCTGGAGCCAGCGGTACTGGGCGCGGTTGGTGTCCTGGTACTCGTCGACGAGCACGTGCCGGAACGCGCGCCGGTAGCGGTCGCGCACGTCCTCGTAGAGCTCGAACAGGTTCACGCAGCGGAACAGCAGGTCGTCGAAGTCCATCGCGTTGGCGGCGTGCAGGCGCGGCTCGTAGAGGTCGTAGACGTCCGCCGCGGTCTGCTCGAAGAAGCTGCCCACCTTGAGCCGGTAGGCCTCGGCGTCGAGCAGGGCGTTCTTGGCGTCGGAGATCTGCCGCCGCAGGCCCCGCGCGGGGAACCGCTTGGGGTCGATGTCGAGCTCCTCGATGCAGTTCTTGACGAGGCGCAGCGAGTCCTGCTCGTCGTAGATCGTGAAGCCGCGCGTGTAGCCGAGCCGTTCCGCGTCGGCGCGCAGCATGCGCGCGCAGGCGGAGTGGAACGTCATCACCCACATCGCGCGAGCACGGCGGCCGACCAGCAGCTCGACCCGCTCGCGCATCTCCTGCGCGGCCTTGTTGGTGAAGGTGATCGCGAGGATCTCCCCCGCGCCGGCCTGCCCGGTGCCCACCAGGTGCGCGATCCGGTGGGTGAGCACGCGCGTCTTGCCCGACCCCGCCCCGGCCAGGATCAGCAGCGGCCCCTCGCCGTGCAGCACGGCCTGTCTCTGGGGCTCGTTGAGCCCCTCGAGGAGGGCGTCGGTGGCGACGGGTGCGCTCACCCTTCGAGGATAGGCAGCGCTACGGGCAGAAGACGTTGCGGCACTGCAGCGGGTTGCCGTTCCCGCTCGCCGTGTTGCCGCCCAGATCGGTCACGCCAGCCACGGCGTCGATCCCGAAGTCGCCGTTGTCGTCGGCGGCATTGTCGCCGATCCGGGTCGCGACGCCACGGACGTCGATGCCGTCGTCGTCGTTCCCGTGCGCGTTGTTGCTGCGCACGATCGTGCCGGCCGTGAAGGCGCCGACGAAGATGCCGTCGGTTGGCCCGTCGAACGCTTCGTTGTCGAGCAGCTTGTTGTTGGCGCCCGACTGCAGCGCGACGTTGCCGCCGCCCCACTCGCTGACGTGGTTCGCCTGAACGACGTTCTCGTTGCCGGCGATCGAGATCCCGATGCTCGTGCAACACCCCTGGCCGCCGACCACCACGTTGCGCACCACCCGGCTCCCGACCAGGCCGGACAGGGTCATGCCGTCGCTGAAGGCGGCGTCGGCCTCGCTGTCGGCGACGATCAGGCCGCTCGTGTTCGTGGCGACCAGGCCGACACCGCGACCGACGGCCTCAGAGTGGCGGATCTCGTTGGCGGCGCCGCCGTGGATCTCGATCCCGTCGCTCGGCCCGGCCGAGCTCACGTTGAGGATCTGGTTGCGACTCGCGTCCGTGAGCGCGATCCCATCCCCGAAGTTGGCGACTCGGCCGTCGCGGATCGTGACGTCGTCGAAGCCGCCACGATTGTCGATTCCGGGCGCGGACCCGCCCCCGCTGATGATGGGGCCGGTGATCCCGTAGCCGTGCAGGTCGATCAGGATGCCCGGCGCTCCCACCACCAGGCCGGCGGCCACAACCGACGCGTCCCGACAGGAGAGGTTCCCGGTCAGACGCACGTTCGTGGTCACGGTCTCGCCGCAGGCGAAGCTCTGCGTCTTGACCGTCTGGTCCTGGCCGCAACCCGGCCCGCCGCGCTGGGTGGAGTCCTGGGCGCAGAGCCGGTAGTGGTAGAGCGTCGACCGCGTCAACCCGGCGAACGAAGCCGTCACCGCGGTCGGGCGCGTTCTGGGCCACGCTGACGGTCTGGTGGCCGCTCTGCGATCCGTAGGCGCGCGTCGGGCCGTACTGGACCCAGTACTCGACCTGGCCACCGGCGTCGCTGACGACCTGGCCGGTGACCAACGCGTTGTCGGTGCTGACCTCCGCCGGGCTGCCGGTCAGGCCCGTCGCACACCCCGTGCACGTGACCAACACGACCAGCAGACCGGTAAGTGCCCCTCTCCCGATGGGGCGAGCCTATCGCTCAGAGGTCGCGCCGGGCGAACGCCAACCGGGCCGCGGCGGCGACCGCGACGAGGTAGGCCGCGGTCCACGGCCAGAGCAGCGGACCGCTCTCCTGGGCGCCGCCGAACGGGCCGAGTTGGACGATCAACCCGGTCGTGCCTCCGACGCCCTCGGTGAGCGAGTTCAGCCCGCCCTGGTAGAGCGCCTCGAAGGGCAGCGCCCAGGACGCGACCTGGGCGACGTTCTTGAGCGTGTCGACGTTGAGCGCGTCGCCGATCTGGCCGAGCAGGCCCGCCGCGAGCCCGGCTCCGAATGCCATGAAGACGGCGATCCCGTTGGCCGTCGCCGACAGGAAGATCGAGCCGAGCAGCGACAGCCCGGCGATCAGGATCACCCCTGCGATCAGGGCCAGGCCGGGGCCGACCGGATCAGCGGGCCACCACCCGCCGGCGACCCCGGTGATCACCATCGCGCCGGCGTAGACGACGCCGACGTAGACCCCGCAGACCCCGGCCGCGGCGGCGAACCGCCCGCCCAGCAGCGACGTCCGCCCCACCGGCCGGACCACCAGCGGCTGCAGCAGGCCGCGCTCGGCGTCGCCGCGGATCGCGCCGAGGGTCAGGAACACCGCCAGGACGCAGCCGAGGAACAGCGTGGTGAACATCGCCAGGCCGAGCAGCGTCGAGCCCGTCAGGACCTTGTCGTCCACGTCGAACGCGGCGCCGGCGGCCTCGGCGTCGATCGAGTCGAACGCCGCCTCGGCGCCGACCCCGTACAGCCCCAGGAAGGCGGCGGTCAGGATCAGCACCACGACGAAGACGCGCCTGCGCGTGGACTCGCGCAGCGCGTAGCCCGCGATGGTCAGCGCGCCCTTCACGAAGCCGCCTCGACTGCCTCGAGGTAGGTGTCCTCGAGCGTGGACGACAGCACCCGCACCCCGTAGACGCGCTCGCCCTCGGCCACCAGCCGCGCGACGATCTCCGGCACCTGCTCGCGCCGGGCGTCGGGGAACTGCCGCACGCCCTCCTGCAGCTCCACCTCGACGCCGCGGGCGCTCGCCAGCTCCGCCGGGCTGCCGCGGGCGACGATCCGGCCGCCGACGAGGATCGCGACGCGGTCGCAGACCCGCTCGACCTCGCTCAGCAGGTGCGAGTTGAGCAACACCGCGACGCCGCGACGCTTCAGCTCCAGCAGCAGGTCGCGCACGATCCGGCGCCCGACCGGGTCGAGCGCGCTGGTCGGCTCGTCGAGCATCAGCAGGCGCGGGGTGCCCACGAGCGCCTGGGCGATTCCGAGCCGCTGCTGCATGCCCTTCGACATGGCGCCCACCTTGGTGCGAGGCCGCGTCCTCGAGGCCGACCAGCTCGAGCAGCTCCCGCCGCTCCTCGGAGCCGCCCTCCGAGCCGGACAGGCGCTGGTGCAGCAGCAGCAGCTCGTCGGCGCGCAGCCAGTCGGGGAAGCGGAACAGCTCGGCGAGGTAGCCGATCGCCGCGCGCGCGTCGGACGAGCCCGCCGGCTCGCCCGCGACCTGCGCGTCGCCGCCCGACGGCGACACGAGCCCGCAGGCGATCTTCACGAGCGTCGACTTGCCGGCCCCGTTCGGGCCGAGCAGGCCGACCAGCTCGCCCGGCTGGACCTCGAGGTCGACGCCCGCCAGCGCCACGGTCGAGCCGTAGCGCTTGGACAGCTCTGAGCACGCGAAGGTGGCCGGCACGCGCCGCAGTGTAGGAAGGGGCCATGCAGCTGCTCGACGAGGTGCGCTCCAACTGCCGCGCGATCGCGCGCGACGCACGCTGGGTCTCGATCGACCTGGACGCCTGGTCGGAGCCGCCGCAGGCAGGTCCCGCGGCGGCCCCGCCGGGGGGCGCGGACCACCTGCTGCAGCTCGACGCGATCAACTTCGGCTCCGGCTGGTTCCCGACCCTGCGCAAGCGGCCCGGCCTGTCCGGCTACCGGACGGTCGAGGCGGCTCTCGGCGAGCACGGGCCCTGGGGCAACGACGAGCTGCGCCGGCTCGACGCGCCGGCGCGTCGCCGCGGTGCTGGGCCAGGACCAGGGCCATCCGCTGATGCGCCTGTACGCCGAGGCGCTGCGGGAGCTGGGCCGATTCATGGGCGACCGCAGCGCCCTGGACCTGGTCGAGCAGGCGGGCGGCTCCGCCGAGCGGCTGGCGGAGCTGCTCGCCCGCGGCATGCGCTTCTTCGACGACCGCGGCTTCTACAAGCGCGCCCAGATCGTTCCGAGCGACCTGGCGCTGGCGGGGCTGGCCGAGTTCGGCGACCTCGACTCGCTGACGATCTTCGCCGACAACCTCGTGCCGCACGTGCTGCGCGTGGACGGCGTGCTGCGCTACGAGCACGGGCTGGCCGCGCGCATCGACGGCGGCGAGCTGCTCCCGCAGGGGCGCGCCGAGCGCGAGATCCGCGCCTGCGCCGTGCACGCCTGCGAGCAGGTCGCCCAGCGCACCGGCGTGCCCGCCCGGCTGCTCGACGTGCGGCTCTGGAACCGCGGGCAGGCGCCCGAGTACAAGGCGATCCCGCGGCACCGCACCCGGAGCGTCTACTACTAGGCCTACTCGGTCAGCCCCACGGCTTCGAGGGCTTCGGTGCGGTCGGCGAAGATATGGGCGCGGCGGATCTTCCCGCCTTCGAGGTCGTAGACGCCGGCGACCCGCGAGGAGGTCTGGATGCCCTGTGGGCCAGTGGCTGTGATGACGAAGAAGGCCAGAACGCGCCCCTCTACGGCTCGTATCTCCTCGACCTGGAACCCGCTCGCCTCCGAGAAGCTCCACAGCTCCCGAAAGAAGTCGCGTATGCCTTCGTGCCCGGTGATCGGCCCTTGAAGTGGCAAGGCGGGGGTAATGAGCTCGATCTGCGGCGAGGCCACTTCCAAGTACGCCTCGACATCGCGGCGGTCGAGCGCCGCGAGTGCCCGCCGTACCACCTCCACGTTCCCCTGCGACATCGCTCGCCGGGTTAGCCGCCCGCCGAGTCCGGCCCGCGCCGGCGCTCCAGGCGGCGAACCTCGGCACCCTCGGGCTTGCGGCCGGTCTGCTCGGCCACCAGCTCCTCCAGCTCGGTCAGGCGGTCGGCGAGCCCGCCGATCGCGTCCGCAACGGGGTCCGGGAGGTGCGCCCAGTCGGCGTCGGGGCCGTCCGGGCGGCGGCCGTCGACGCGCACCGGGTGGCCGGGGTTGCCGACCACCGTGGCGTCGGGCGGCACGTCGTGGATGACGACCGAGTTCGCGCCGACCTTCGAGCGCGCTCCGACGACGATCGGGCCGAGCAGCTTCGCGCCCGAGCCGATCATCACCTGGTCGCCCACGGTCGGGTGGCGCTTGCCGCGGGCGAAGCCCGTGCCGCCGAGCGTCACGCCCTGGTACATCGTCACGTCGTCGCCGACCTCGGCCGTCTCGCCGATCACGACGCCGGCGCCGTGGTCGATGAAGAGGCCGCGGCCGATGCGCGCGGCCGGGTGGATCTCGACGCCGGTCATCACCCTGAACACGTTGGCCAGCATGCCGGGCAGCAGCGGCACGCGCGCCTCGTGCAGAGCGTGCGAGACCCGGTGGGCCAGCAGGGCCTGCACGCCGCCGTAGGTGAGCAGGATCTCGATCCGGCTGACCGAGCGCGCGGCCGGGTCGCGCTGCTGCGCGGCCGTCAGGTCCTCGCGCACCTCCTGCGCGACCTGGGCGAATGTCCGCAGGCCCATCACGGCGCGAAGAATGGCGTGCTCACGTAGCGCTCCCCCGAGTCCGGCACGATCGTCACGATCCGCTTCCCGGTCATCCCGGGCCGGGAGCCGACCTCGATCGCCGCCGCCAGCGCCGCCCCGCCCGAGATCCCGGCCAGCACGCCCTCGCGGGCGGCGCTCCGGCGCGCGGTCTCGATCGCGTCCTCGTCGTCGACGCCGACGATCTCGTCGAGCACGTCTCGGTTGAGCACGTCGGGGACGAAGCCCGCCCCGATGCCCTGGATCTTGTGCGGCCCCGGCAGGCCGCCGGACAGCACCGGCGAGGCCTTCGGCTCCACGGCGACCACGCGCAGGTCGGGGTTGAGCTCCTTGAGCCGCTCGCCGCAGCCGGTGATCGTGCCGCCGGTGCCGACGCCGCAGACCAGCACGTCCACGCGCCCGTCGGTGTCGCGCCAGATCTCCTCCGCCGTCGTCCGCCGGTGGATCTCGGGGTTGGCCGGGTTGGAGAACTGGTTCGGGACCCAGCAGTCGCCGCGGGCGCGGCAGATGCGGCGCGCCTCCTCGATCGCCTCGTCCATGCCGCCCATCGACTCCACGAGCACCACCTCGGCGCCGTACAGGCGCAGCAGGTTCTCGCGCTCGCGGCTCATGCCCTGCGGCATCGTCAGGATCAGGTCGTAGCCCTTGGCGGCGCACACGAAGGCGAGCGCGATGCCGGTGTTGCCCGAGGTCGACTCGACGATCGTGTTGCGGCCCGGCTCGATGCGCCCCTCGGCCTCGGCGACGTCGATCATCGACACGCCGATCCGGTCCTTGACGCTCCCGGCCGGGTTGTAGGCCTCGAGCTTGGCGAGCAGCTCGGCGTCGCAGTCCGGGGCCAGGCGCGTGAGCCGCACCAGCGGCGTGTGACCGACCAGGTCGGCGAGGTTCTGCGGAATGGCTCCGGTGACCGGCGGTACGGTCATGGCCCGACTGTAGCCGCCGGGTCACCGAAGCGACGGCTCCCTCAGGAAGGCGGCGCGAGCTCCAGGTGGTAGGCGTTGCCGGCCTCAGCAGGGTTTAGCCGGGCAGCCAGCCGCCGTACCGCGTCGGCCGCGAGTCCGGCAGGTGGGCGTAGGCGCGAGCTGGGTCGCTCGTCTGCTCCCGTACGCCCGCGCCGTGGCGCAGGGCCACCTCGTCGACCGTGTAGGCGCCGCCGTTGCAGTCCTCACCGATGCGCTCGCGCGACCCCACCGCCACGACGACGCAGGGTCCGTCGCCGGCCCCCACGATCATGTGCGCCGCACCGGGCGGGCAGTGCACGAAGTCCCAGCGGCGCAGCGGCCGCTCCTCGCCCTCGACGATCAGCAGCGGCTCGCCGGAGAGCACGAGGAAGCCCTCCTGGTCGGCCTCCCAGTGGTACATGCCGATCGGCTCGCCGGGCTCCAGGACCACGATGGCGACGCCGAGCTGCCCGAACAGCGTCTCGGCTTCGCTGTCGTGCCAGCCAGTGAACGGGAGGCTGTGCCCGCGCCCGGGCCGATCGATCCAGCGCGCGTCGCGCGCGTTGACGACGAACCAACCGGGACCGGCCGGGACGAGGCCGGCGTCGGTCTCGTCGAGCCTGGCCTCAGGGCTCACGCAGGGCCTCCTCGGTAGTGCGGTACTCGTCCACGCGCACGATCTTCCCAGCTCCGGACCGTGACCACGTAGGTCTCGTTGACGTCCAGCTCTACCCCGCTCTCGCGACCAGTGACGCGGGCGGTCCAGGGAACGACGACGGCGTCGCCGCGGTCGATCAGGGGCTCGAACCGCATCACGTCGGAGAAGCGGTTCGCCCAGGGATCGGAGAGCGAGTCGACGAACCGGCGCACCGCTGCGATCCCGTGATGGGTGCGCGCGTCGGGCTCGTCCGCGGACATGCTCCACTCGACGTCTGGGCTGAAGTCCGCGAAGGCGGTGTCGAAGTCCCCGCGCCCGAAGGCCTCGAAGGCGCGCCGGACGAGCTCGACGTCGCTCACACGCCCAGACGGGATCGCATGGTTGCGAACTCGGCGTCGGTGAGCACCCCGCGGCGATGCAGGTCGGCCAGCTCTCGTAGCCGGTGCGACGCGGCCGACGGCATGGCCGCGCGAATCGTCTGGTCAGCCCAGCGCCCGCCCTGCCGCGTGCCGAACCACGCGTGGACCTGATCTGGCCGGCCGGTGATCGCGGAGGCCCGGATCATCTGGCTGAGCAGAGCCATCCCGGGAGCTTACGATGCGAAGCGATGCCGCCCGAGCCCCGTGCCGACGAATTCCAGGGCGGGGAGCCGCGCTGGCCGATGGCCTGCGCCGTGATCGCCGCGATGGTGCTCACGCTCCTCCTGCCGGAGTCGCTGCGCGCCGGGCCGCGGCTGCTGCTGCCGGTGCTCGAGGGCCTGCTGCTCGCCGCCCTGATCGCGGGCGACCCGGGCAAGATCGACCGCCGCTCGAACGCGCTGCGCGTGCTCTCGATCGGGCTCGCGTTCGTGCTCGTCTGCGGGGCTCTGTGGGCGACCGCAGCGCTGATCAACGATCTGATCGACGGCGGCTCGACGACGAACTCCGCCAGCGACCTGCTCGAGGCGGGCTCCGTGGTCTGGCTGTTGAACATCGTCGCCTTCGCGCTCGTCTACTGGGAGCTCGACAGCGGCGGGGCGGCCGCGCGGGCCTTCCAGGCGCCCGCCCACCCGGACTTCGCCTTCCCCCAGCAGCTCAACCCCGAGCTCGCCCAGGCCGGCTGGCGCCCACGCTTCGCCGACTACCTCTACCTGGCCTACACGAACGCGACCGCGTTCAGCCCGACCGACGCGATGCCGCTGGTCCCCTGGGCCAAGATCACGATGACAGTCCAGTCGCTGATCTCGATCGCGATCCTGGGCCTGGTGATCGCGCGGGCGGTGAACATCTTCACGTGACCTACCGAGGCGGAATCTTGACTCGCTCCGCCCGCCCGTGTAGGCCATGCACTACGCAGGGCATTTGAGTCGACCGAAGGGACCCGATGCGAAAACGTTTGCTGCTCGCCGCTCTGCCGCTTGGGGTCGCGGCGTTGCTACCCGTGGCGGGCGCAGCCGCGCAGGCACCCGCGGGGGACTCGGTCGTCGGCTCCCTGCGCGATTGCCTCTTCGACGAGACGTGCGCCGAGGAAACGCCGGCGGACACGATCTTCGCCGTGGACGCTCACAGCGGGCCGGCGGGCGAGAACCCGACGGGGCAGGCCTCGTACACGCAAGGCTTCGGGCGTGGCCGGACCCAGGTCACGGGCGGCGTCGTCTGCCTGTCCGTGCACGGCAACGTGGCGGTGCTGGGGATCGTCGGGCGGGCCGTCGCCCCTGGCCTCGGCATCGACATACCGGCCTCGGCGATCATCACCGTGAGGGATCAGGGTGGCGAGGCATCCCGCCTCGATCGGTTCTCGCCCACGCTGCTGTTCTCGAACACGCCGCCCGGCGACCCCCCAACGCCGGACTGCTCCTCAGCCCCAGCGGCGGACGGGGCAGCGAACGAGCGCGGCGACCTCGTCGTGCTCGATGGCGCGCCGCCCACGAGCAGGACGCAGTGCAAGGCCGGCGGCTGGCAGACGTTCGGCTTCGCCAACCGGCGGCAATGCGTCGCCGCCGCCCGACGCCAAGCCCGCCAGGAGTGCCTCTTCATCCGGGCTGCAGTCGGTCGTCCGGCGTTCAGGGATCAGTACGGGGGCGGGATCCACAAGCGGCACGCGATGCGCCGCTGTGTCAGTCAGAGGCTGAACGACTAGCCGCGCGGATCGCGCTTGACTCGACCCGGTGGCCCGTGTAGGCCACGCACCATGAGGATGCGGATCGCGGGGCTCGGCGCCGTCCTGGTCGTACTCGCCCTGCCGCAGGTTGCCGATGCGGCCATCGACGAGTTCCCGGTGCCGACCGCCGGCAGCATTCCGTCCGGCATCACCACCGGTCCAGACGGTGCGCTCTGGTTCACGGAGGCCGCGGGCAACAAGATCGGGCGGCTGACGACGGCCGGGAGCTTCCAGGAGTTCCCGGTGCCGACCGCCGGGGCGACGCCCGTGGAGATTGCGACAGGCGGCGACGGGCGGCTGTGGTTCACCGAGCTCCGCGGGAACAAGGTGGGCCGGATCACGACCACCGGAAGCGTCACCGAGTTCGCGATCCCGACGTCGCCGGCAGCGTTACGGGAGCCTCGCGGGATCACGGCCGGTCCCGATGGGGCGCTGTGGTTCACGGCAGCCACCTTCGGACTCCCGGGGGCCGATCAAATCGGCCGGATAACCACGGCCGGGAGCGTCAGCGGGTTCCCGACGCCGACGAACACGACCTCCCCCGTCAGGATCACGGCCGGGCCTGACGGAGCCCTGTGGTTCACCCAATTCCCCGCCAGCATCGGGCGGATCACGGTGGCGGGGAACGTCACCGAGTTCCCCACGACCACCCCGGACAGCTTCCCGGAGTCGATCGTGACCGGACCTGACGGCGCACTCTGGTTCACCGAGTCGAACGTCAACAAGATCGGCCGCATCACGACCACGGGAAGCGTCACCGAGTTCCCCGTCCCGACGCCCTCGAGCCAACCCACCGGGATCACGGCCGGACCCGATGGGGCGCTCTGGTTCACCGAGCTGTTCGGAAACAAGATCGGCCGCATCACGACCACAGGCGCAATCACCGAGTTCCCGATACCGACCCCTCTCAGCCTCCCGCAGAGCATCACCGCGGGGCCCGACGGGGCGGTCTGGTTCACCGAGTCGAACACGAACAAGATCGGCAGGCTCGCCGTCGTCCCGACCTCCAAGGACCAGTGCAGGAACGGCGGCTGGAAGAGCTATGGCGCCTTCAAGAACCAGGGCGCCTGCATCAGCTTCGTCGTGCACCAGGCCAACAGGGCGTGCGTGCTGGAAAGGACGGCGATCGGTCGACGCGCCTTCCGTGAGAAGTACGGCATAGGTCGATTCGATCTGTTCGCGATGCCGCGCTGCGTCCGTCAGCGGGCGGGCGGCTAGCGCCGGCACCCTCGGAGATACTGCGCGGGCGATGTCGCAGGAGAACGTGGAGACCGTGCGCCGCGCCTACAAGATGTTCGACGACGCGGGCTTCAGCGGCGCGGCCGGGCTCGACCTCGGGCCGTTCGATGCGGACATCGAGGTGGACACGCCGACGAGGCCAGTCGACGCCGATCCCTTTCGCGGACACGATGGCCTGCGCGAGTTCCTGTCGCTCCAGCGGGGGCTGGGGAAGCGCCGGCGCCTGGAACCGCAGGAGTTCATCTCGGTCGACGAGGACCGAGTCGTCGTGACGACGCGGATAGTCGGCCTCGGCAGGAACAAGGTCAAGATCGTCTCGCACGCAGCCAGTGTCTGGACTCTGCGCGCGGGCAAGATCACGCACGTGAAGCTCTTCGAGCACAAGGGTGAAGCCCTCGAAGCCGTGGGGCTGTCGGAGTAGGCGGCCTGCCGGGTTTGACTTCACCCACCCGGTGCGTGTAGGCCTCGCAGCACATGGACACTGAACTGGGCCGAAGATGAAGAGGGCGGTCGCGCTGGGATCGATGGTCCTGGCGGCGATGGTCGCGCCGAGCGCGGCTGCTCAGGTGCCGACCCAGGATTCGGTCAGCGGCACGGCCGCAACGGGGTTCGGACGCAGCTTCGTGCAGTTCACCCTCGACGCACGTAGCGGGCCCTCGGGCGAGAACCCGACGGGCACGGTCGCCTTCCGTGGGCCGTTGGTCAACTTCGGGCCGCTCGACATCAGCTGTCTGCGCGTCAGCGCCAACAAGGCGAACATGATCGTGCTCGCGCCCGAGCCGAACCTCGTCCCACCGGGAATCGTGGTCTCGGTAGAGGACAACGGGACGGGCCAGGACCGCATCGGCTGGCAACCGCTGGCGGTGCTCCCCAGCGACTGTCCGGTCCCGAGCGGGGTGCTCGGCTCCGCGACGATCTCCGGCGACATCACCGTGACCGACGCCCCCGCCCTCCCAACCTCCAAGGACCAATGCAAGAACGGCGGCTGGCGAAGCTATCCGGGCTTCAAGAACCAGGGTGGCTGCGTCAGCTTCGTCGCGACGAAGGCCAGAAAACACCCGAGCGGTCTCTAGAGATACTGGGCCCGCGATGTCGCAGGAGAACGTCGACCTGGTCGAGCGCGTGCTCGGGGAGGCACAGCACGACCCAAGCGCTCTCTGGGGAATCCTCGCCGACGACGTGTCGTGGGAATTCGCGGCCCTCGACATCCCGGACGCGGGCGTCACGCAGTTCCGAGGGCCGGCGGGCGTCAGGGAGTTCTTCCGCCGCTGGGTTGGCGCTTTTGACGAATGGGGCTACGAAGTGGGCGAGCTGATCGACGCGGGAGACTCGGTCCTCGTTCACATCCACCAGTGGGGGCGGGGCAAGGGCAGCGGCGCGACCGTCGAATCCCGCTTCTGGCAGGTCTTGACGTTCTCCGACGGGAAGATCGTCCGAGCGACCCACCATTCCGACAAGGCGCACGCGCTCGAGGCCGCGAGGCCTTGACACCGCGGTCGCCGATCTGGTCCCATCACCGGCATGACCCTCGCAGCGAAGGTGGTCTGGATAGCGCTCGGGATCCTTTTGGTGCTCAGCCTGCTCGGCGCGCTCTCGGTCGCGCTGATCCAGCCTGGTAACTGAGCAGCGGCATCACTCAGACCCACCCCGGCGGCCTTGAGCGAGCTTGCCGACGGTTGCCCCCTACCCCCCACCTTGCGGATACTGGACGGGCGATGTCGCAGGGGAACGAGGAGGCTGTGCGACGCTCGATCGAGGCCTACCGGGCGGGAGAGTGGGACCAGGCGACGGCGTACCTCGCACCCGACGCGGTCTGGGAGGTCGGACAGGAGCTTCCCGCGCGGGGACCAGCCGCTGTCCGCGAAATGTGGAGCCGCTGGAACGACGAGTGGGAGCGGCTCGACATGGTCGGCGAGGAGCTTCGCCAAGGGCCGCTGGTACTGAGCGGCGCGATAATCCCCTCGATGCCCCGGGCGTACGTCGGCGATGACGGCGATGGACGGTTCAGCGCGCACGTGGATTGCGACGAGGACGGCCCGTTCTCCCATGTCGAAGGTCCGACGGGTGTCGGTCCAGAAGAGGCGATCACGTGGGCACGCGGACGTGCGGAGCGGGTGACCGTGCGGGTCGGCAGCGACTTCTACACCGCAGGGTCAGAGGCCGTGCGCGACCTTCCGAGCTGGCAGGGTCACGGCGATGATCAGGAGCCGCCCTCTGAGCCGGCCGCTGACCTCTCCGATTGGCAAGTCGAGGGGCGGACGGGGTGGTTTCGAGACGATGCCTCGGAGGTTGCCCGAGCGATCGCCCTGCGGCTCGACGACGACGCCCGGGCGCGCGATGTGGAACAGGGGGTCACGAAGACCGGGTTCCGCGTGACGTTCGCGATCCGTGCCGCGTCGATCGTCCGGGCGCGCGAGCTCGCGTCGGAGCTGTTGCGGGGGGCTTGGTCTGCCTCGAGGCTCGACGCAGTGCCCGGCGACGACTACGACCTGTCGTCGGTGACCGTTACGCCGTCACCGGGTGCTGCTCCGACGCCGCCGGAAAGCCTCTGAGCCGCGACCTCGGCCGGAGGGTGGCGCCGCTATTGGTGTTCGTCCCGAGCGGGAGCGAGCGCTGGCTCGGCGAGGGTGCCTCCTTCCTCAGACGAGCGCCGGGTGCAGGCTCGTTGCGTGCGCGTTCGGCAAGCCGCTGGCCAGCTCATGAGCGCGTCCGTCGCGCCCGGTACCGTCCACCTTCCGGCAGATGACGAGGGCCTCGATGTAGTCCCAGCGGTAGCGGTCGGGGGCAGCCGCGACGCGCTCCTCGAGCTCTCCGAGGAAGTCCGCCACGAGACCGGGGGCGCGGTCCTCGCCCTCACGGGCGAAGGCGCGGAGGAAGAGCGGCCCGCCCCATGCGGTGACACTCCGCACGTAGCCCCGCGCGAACACCGCGGGATCGTCGTGCCAATAGGGATTGTCGAGACGGAAGAGCTCGGCCCTCTCGAGCTCGAGCCCGGCGACGCGCCCTCCGCCAGCCTCGAATGGGCGCCTGATCTCATCGAGCGTGCGCATCCACACCGGAACGACCACCGCGGCGACCGTGGCGGCGCCGATGCGCCCCGCGCGGCACCAGTCGGCCAGCACCCGGTTCATGTCCCCGATGATCTCCACGTAGAGCCCCGTCCTCTCCGGGCACGGAGTGGGCGAGGCCGGGAGCGCCGCGATGAACCAGCCGCCCGGCGCGAGCTCCATGGCGCGCATTTCCAGCAGGCGCTCCCACTGCCGCGCCGCGGTCATGCGCCAGACTCGCCTCTCGGCCTCGTCTATGTGATCCGGGTAGCCCGGGAAGACCGACCCAGACGAGGCCAGGCCGGCCGCGTCGGCGACCCAGTGCATCGCCGTCCCGGTGACCGCGACGTGCACGGAACCCGTCGGCAGGCAGGGCGCCTGCTGGAGGGGGATCCCCACCATGCTGATCACCGTCGCGGGGGGCGGGCCGTGCTCAACCGCTCGCCGGCAGGCCTCGCCGTGCGCCTCCGGCGAGGCGAAGTGGGCGCCCGTGCCTGCATCGGCGATCCCCGTCCCGGTGTCACCCGACGAGGGGATGACAACCACCCCGGGCTCGTCCGCCGCTCCACCGAAGGCGCGGCGCACGTGGTCGGCGGCGACCCCCCATTCGTTTGTTGGAAGATCAACGAGCGCGTAGATCAGCGGCCGGCCGGCGCGCTCCTCCGCGAGATCGCGGATGAGGCCGTGGGAGTTGACTCCGTCCGCGGCGCCGAGATCGACCACGCGGAGCACCGGCTCGTCCGCAAACAGCCGCGCGGCCGCAAGCACGTCCGGGCGGGTCGCCTCGAACGCGGCCCGCTGCGAGAGCGCGTGCCGCGCGTAGTCGTCTGCCATGCTCGAAAGCTCGGGGCGATCCGACGCCGTGGCTCCTCCTTCCGGACAGCAGCCGACTCTCCGCGCTGCGACGACGATGGTCCCACAGTGTCAGCACCGCTCCGAGCGAGGCTCCGTTTCCACCGCGTCTCGTCAAGGCAGCAGGCGCACCTAGTCGCCGGCTCGGTGACATCAGTAGTCCCAGGACGCGTACTCGGGCTTGCGGTCCTTCATCTGCGCGAACAGCAGCTGGACCCGGTCGAGATACCAGGCCTTGCCGCCGTGGGTGATGAGGATCCCGGTGAGGACCGCGAGCAGGTTGAGGTCGATCAGGCCGAAGGCGAGGAGCCCCATGCCGATCGTCGAGTAGGCATTGGCGACCAGCGACGCGGCCGGCGAGCGGAACTGCTCGGGGAGCTCGACCTTGTCGCGGTCAACCCAGATCCGCTCGCCGAGGACGCTGCGCGAGGCCCAGTTGCGAGTCGACTCCGGCACGTCGAACAGCAACGGGTTGACGAACATCCAGGCGATCGAAAGCCCGATCGGGATCAGGCACCAGATACCGATCCACTCGCGGCTCCAGATCGCGAGCGCGAGCAGGGACACGACGCTGAACCTGGTCCACACGCTGGCAGCGTTAGCGTGCTTCATCCAGCTGTCCCCCTCAAGGCCGAACAGCTTCGCGACCTTGCGGTCGCCTGTCGTTGAGGTTGCTGCTTGTGCGGTCACGCTGTCTCTCCCGTTCTCACGTTTCTCAACGTACGTTGATATCTCCTGGGGCCAACCTAACGCGTCGGGGTTCCCATGTCAACATCTGTAGAGTTATGCCGTATGAGCAGCAAGCCGAGAACCGGAAGGCGGCCGGGCCCGAGCTCGACCCGCAATGAGATCCTGCGGGCGGCGCGGAGACGGTTCGCCGACGACGGCTACGACCGCTCCACCTTTCGCAGGATCGCCGCAGATGCCGGCGTCGACCCCGCGCTCGTGGTCCAGTTCTTCGGCTCGAAGCAGGACCTGTTCGCCGCCGCCACCGTCCCGCCGGTGACCCTCGCCGAGCTATCGGCGGCCCCGACCGCGGACTCGTCCGCGAGCCCGGGCCTGCGGCTGGCCCGCCTGCTGATGCTTTGGCTCGAGGACGACGGCGCTCGCCAGGCCCTGCTCGCCCGGATTCGATCGGCGTCGAGTGAGCCGGCGGCCGCCGACATCGTGCGCAGGATGATCGGCGGTCAGCTGATCGAGTTCGCGCGGGCGATGGACGGCGACCGGCCAGACGTGCGCGCCAGCCTGCTCGCGACGCAATTCCTCGGCGTCGTCTTCGCCCGCTTCGTGGTCGCCGTCGAGCCACTGGCGTCGATGAGCGGCAACGAGATCGCGGACTGGCTCGGCCCGACGTTCGACCTCTATCTGACCGGTCCGACGGACGACTCTGCGCTCGGACGGCCAGCGGTGCCCTGAGGGCGCCCCGATCCGCGCCAGGCCTGGCCGATTCGGTGCTAGTCGGCCGGCTCGCGCGCCTGCTTGGGCAGCAGCGCGTGCCCGTCGACGACCGCGGTGGCGACGTCGACGAGCTTCCGGTTGCTTGTTCGAGCGTGGCTCCGAAGCAGCTCGAAGGCCGCGTCGTCGCCGACGGCGTGGCGCTCCATCAGAATTCCCTTTGCGCGCTCAGTGACCGCACGGCGGCCGAACGCTCCCTGCAGGTCGTGGTACTCGGCGAAGCGCCGCAGCACGATGTCGATCGAGCTCTGCCAGTCCGATGCTTCGTCCTCGCTCTCGCCATCGGTGATGTAGGCGAAGATGCCGCGCCGCGACGCCTCGCGGACGAAGCCGGGATTCGCCTCATGGATCAGCAGGATCACCGGGCAGAAGGCCTGCTTGACGATCCTCTCGATCAGGTTGAGTGCATGCTGGGAGCTCTCGCCGAGCCCCACGAGCGCCACGTCCGGACGCTCTCGTGCGGTGACTGGCCCGACCTCGTCGACCTCGATCTCGCGGGCGATCACCTCGTGTCCGAGGGCAGCCACGATCGCGGCTACCAGGGCGAGTCGATCGCGCCTCTCGTTGGCGATGAGCACGCGCAGATGCTGTGTCTCGCGGGAGCTCATGATCTCGACGGGTCTTACTGAGGTTTTCCCAGATCCGCTGGTATGAACGCACCGCTCGCTAGAGCCAAGCTTGGCTCTGTGTTGCACCCGTTTTCAGATGTAGTA
>CAWKFR010000007.1:0-113772 GCA_963848885.1 uncultured Thermoleophilaceae bacterium | reverse complement strand
GAAGGGGAGTCGTGGCGAGGACTAGCTTCCCGGTCGAGGTCCTGACCCCGGAGGGGAAGGTCTTCGAGGACGAGGTCGAGATGGTCTCGACCCGGACGACGACCGGCTCGATCGGCGTGCTGGCCAACCACGCGCCGCTGATGGCGATCCTCGAGCCGACCGAGCTGCGCCTCTACAAGTCCGACTCCGACGTGGTGCGCTTCGCCCAGGGAGAGGGCTACCTGCAGGTGGTCGACAACTCCGCCCTGGTGCTCGTCGAGGAGGCGATCGCCCCCGACGAGATCGACCGCGGGGCGTTCGAGGCGCGCCTGAAGGAGGCGCGCGACGCCGCCGACCGCGCCGAGGAGGGCTCGGAGGAGCGCTCGCGTGCCGAGCGCGAGGTCAAGCGCTACGAGGCGTTCCTGGCGGTCGTCGCCGGCTGAGGCGGCGCTCGGCGCCGCCGCGGTCGCGTACTTCGTCGCGGTCGCGGTCCTAACCGCCTACGCCGACACCTCGGCGCTCCAGTCGAGCGCGGAGCAGGTCGGCGACGGCGAGCTCTGGCGCCTGATCACGAGCGGCCTGGTCGTCGACGGGGTGGCCGCGCCGCAGATCGCGCTGACCGCGTTGGTCGCGTTCGTGGTGATCCGGATCCAGGGGCCGGCCGTCTGGTGGGCGGCGGTGCTGGTCGGGCACGTCGGCTCGGCGCTGCTCAACTACGCGCTCATCGGGATCGCGATCCTGCTCGGGTCGAGTGGCGCGGAGGCGGCGGCCGACGATCCCGACTTCGGCATCTCCTGCGTGCTCGGCGCGAGCCTGGGGGCCCTGTTCGCGAGCGGCCACCGCGTGATCGGCGCCGTCGGGTTCCTGCTCCTCCTGCCGTTCTCGCTCGACTGGTACGGTCCGGAACATCCGCTCTCGTTTGTTCTCGGCGCTCTCGTTGTTGCTGGTGCTGGCCGCCTGCGGCGACGATGACAGCTCCTCGGGCGACCTGCCCGAGGCGAAGGCGTCGATGCGGCTGAGCAGCGCGGCGTTCGCGGACGGCGCGACCATCCCCAAGCAGTTCACCTGCTCGGGCCCGGACATCTCGCCGCCGCTTGAGATCCGCGATTTCCCGGATCAGACGAACGAGCTGGCGCTGATCGTGGACGACCCCGACGCCAACGGCTACGTGCACTGGTCGGTGATCGGGATCAGCGAGGAGACCGCGTCGTTCAAGACGGACCAGGTCCCGGCCGGCGCCGTCCAGACCAAGAACGGCTTCGGCAAGTCTGAGTACGGCGGCCCGTGCCCGCCCAAGGGCGACGACCCGCACAGCTACGCCTTCACGGTCTACGCGCTCGACGACACGCTCGACCTGAGCGCGGACGCCTCGCCCGACGACGTGCGCGGGGCGATCGACGGCCACGCGCTCGCCAAGGGCGTGCTGACCGGCAAGTTCGGGCGCTAGCCGCTCAGCGCGGCGCGCACGAAGTCGATGTCGGCGCGCATGTCGTCGAGGTCGCCCGGCGTCTCGACGATCGCGGGCGTGCCGGCGGCGCGGATCATCTCCCGCAGGGGCTCTTCGCCGATCTCGCCCTTGCCGAGGTTGGCGTGCCGGTCGGCGCCGGTGCCGGCCGGGTCGCGCGAGTCGTTGACGTGCAGCAGGTCGATCGTCCCGACGATCGCGAGCACGCGCTCGACGGCGTCCGACAGCTCCTCGCCGGCGGCGTGCGCGTGGCAGGTGTCGAAGCAGAAGCCGAGCTCGAAGGACGTGTCGACCCCTCCGACCGCCTCCCAGAGCCCGGCCAGGGCGTCGAACCGGCGTCGCCACGGCGTTGTCGCCGCCCGCCGTGTTCTCGATCAGCACGGTCACGTCGGACTTGAGCATCTCGAGCGAGCGCACCCAGCGCCCGAAGCCCTCCTCGACGCCGTCCTCGGCGTGGCCGGCGTGCACGATCACCGCCGCCGCGCCGACGTCGGCGGCCGCCTCGCAGGTCTGCTGCAGGATCTTGCGCGAGCCGTAGCGGACGTTGTTGCGCGGCGAGCAGACGTTGATCAGGTAGGGCGCGTGCACGTAGACCGGCACCGCCGAGTCGCGCAGCTCCTGCGCGTCGTCGCGCGGGTCGGGCTTCTGCCAGCCCTGCGGGTTCGACAGGAAGATCTGGACGCAGTCCGCGCCCACCTGCGCGGCGGCCTCGAGCGGGCGCTCCGGCGCGACGTGGGCGCCGACGAGCGCGTCAGTCCTCGAACTCATGCTCGTGACCCTGCCCGGTGCGCGGCTTGGAGCCGAAGCCCCTGCTGGAGGTTGACACCCGGGGGAGGGCCGCCCGGCTGCGGATCGCCGGCACGGCCGCGCTGCTTGGGGCGATCGCGGTCGCGGCTCGGCTGGACGCGCTTCGGCTCGTCCTTCTGCTTGGGGAAGTGCGGCGGCCAGGGAGCGTCGCCCAGGCCCTCCTCCTCGTCGCGGCGGGCCAGGTCCAGCAGCGCGCTCGAGCGAGCCCGCGTGCTCGTCGATGTCGGCGCTCGGGTCGCCGAGCGTGCCGAGCCGGTCGGGCACCGTGTCGAGGCGCAGGTCCCCGGACTCGACGTCGGGCACCTCGCTCCACTCGAGCGAGCAGGAGACGCGCGCCTCGGGCGTGGGCCGCACGGAGTAGGCCGAGGCGACCGTGCGGTCGCGCGCGTTCTGGTTGTAGTCCACGAACACGCCGTGGCGCTCCTCCTTCCACCACTTGGTCGTCGCCAGGTCGGGGGCGCGCCGCTCGACCTCGCGCGCCATGGCGAGCGCGGCGCGGCGGACCTCCAGGAAGTCCCACTCCGGCTCGATCCGGACGTTCACGTGGATGCCCTTCGAGCCCGACGTCTTCGGGTAGCCGCGCAGGCCGTGCTCGGCCAGCACGTCGCGCACGACCATGGCCGTGCGGCGGACGGCGTCCCACTCGATCCCGGGCGTGGGGTCGAGGTCCACGCGCAGCTCGTCGGGGTGGTCGAGGTCCGAGCGCCGCGCCGGCCAGGGGTTGAAGTCGATCACGCCCAGGTTGACGGCCCAGGCGAGATGGGCGGCGTCGTTGGCGACGAGCTCCTCGGCCGTGCGGCCCGACGGGAACGCGACGGTCGCGGTCTGGAGCCAGTCCGGCACCTTCTGCGGCACCCGCTTCTGCCAGATCGGGTCCTCCATGATGCCGTTCACGAAGCGCTTCATCACGGTGGGGCGCTCGCGCACGTGGACGAGGACGGCGTCGGAGACGGCCAGGTAGTACTCGACCAGGTCGAGCTTCGTCCACCCGGGCTTGGGGAAGTACACCTTGCCGGGGTTGGAGAGCCGGACCTCGTGCCCGGCGACCTCCAGCATCGTGTGCTCGGCCTTGGCCATCTAGCCGGTGAGCTGGCCGAGGATCGTCGCGGCGTCGAAGTAGACCCGCTCGCACACGATGCCCTCGCCCTCGAACTCGAAGACCGCGATCATCCGGCAGGTGAACTCGCGCCCCGTCGGCTCGAAGCCCCGCAGCGGGCCGAGGTGCGTGCCCTTCAGGTTGAACTCGACGATCACCGCGTCGTCGGCGTGGTGCATCGCGATCAGCTCGTTGCGCTGGTCGGGGAACGCGGTGCGCGACTCCTTGAAGTAGGCCATCACCTCCTCGGGGCCGTCGTGCACGTCGCCCGTGGGGATGATCTCGTAGCGCGGATGGCCGAACGTGCCGAGCGTGGTGTCGAAGTCGTGCTCGTTCTCCGACTCCATGTGCTCGCGCACGACCGCCTCGCGCCGGGCGCGCAGGTCGCCGCTCACCGGGTCGCCACCCCCCAGCTGGCCGCGGGGACGGCGTAGCCGCCGTCGTCGCCGCGGAAGCTCGCCATGTTCTCCACGATGGCGGCGCGGGTGGCCTCGCGCTCCTCGTCCGGCAGCGGCTGGACCACGCGCGCGATCGGGCCGGCCAGGCGCAGGAGGTGGTCCCAGACCTGGTCGGCGTCGTCGTATACGTACTCGAGCGCGATCTCCTCGAGCTCGGGGTCGGCGAAGCCGGCGCCCGTGACGAGCTCGCGGATCCGCTCTGGCAGCCCCATCGCGAAGATGCCGGGCGCGCCCGGCTGCGGCGGCGGCATGTGGCCGCGCTGGACGAGCGTCATGCCCGGGATCGCGGCCCACGGGTTGCGCTCCGCCGACGCCCACACGCCGAACGCCAGCGGGCCGCCGTCGCGCAGGACGCGGCGCGTCTCGCGCAGGGCGGCGGCGGGGTCGGCCATCAGCATGTAGCCGTAGCGGCACACGACGCCGTCGACGCTGTCGTCGCCGAGGTCCATGCGCTCGGCGTCGAGCACCCTGAACTCCACGTTCCCGACGCCGCGCGCCTCGCCCTGGCGGCGGGCGACGTCGACCATCTCGGGTGCGAAGTCCGTCGAGATCACGTGCCCCTCGGGGCCGACGCGCTCGGCCACGAGGAACCCGAGGTCCCCGGTGCCGGACGCGAGGTCCATGAACGTCTGCCCCGGCTGCGGGTCGGCCTTCGACACGATCCAGTCGTTGACCGGCGCGGTGATGCCCATCATCCACTCGCGCCGCTCCTCCCAGCCGCCCGCGACCTCGCCCCAGGTCTCGCGGCTGGTCTGGCGGTAGGCGTCGAGGTCGGGCATTGCGGCGAGCGTAGCGACCCCCGGTCGGCGTCGGTAGTGTCGCGAGCCATATGGGCGAACGCACGAGTCACGCACCTGGCACGTTCAGCTGGACCGACCTGAGCACGACCGACACCGACGGGGCCAAGGCCTTCTACACCGGCCTGTTCGGCTGGGATGCCGAGGACAATCCGATCCCCGACGGCGGCGTCTACACGATGCTGCGCAAGGGCGACAAGTCGGTCTGCGCGCTGTCCGCCATCCAGCAGGAGGGTCAGCCGCCCGCCTGGAACTCGTACCTGACGGTCGCGAGCGCCGACGAGGCCGCGCGCTCCGCGGCCGACAACGGCGGGACCGTCGCGATGGAGCCGTTCGACGTGATGGAGGCCGGCCGGATGGCGCTCGTCCAGGACCCGACCGGCGCGTTCTTCGCGGTCTGGGAGCCGCGCGACAACATCGGCGCCGAGCGGGTCAACGAGCCCGGCACGCTCACGCTCAACCAGCTCAACACGAACGACCCCGAGGCCGCCGAGCGCTTCTACTCGGGCGCGTTCGGCTGGCGCTTCGAGTCCGTCGGGACCGACGACACGCCGTACTGGGGCATCTACAACGGCGACCGCCTCAACGGCGGCATGATGCCGCTACCCGACAACGCACCTGCGCCGCCGCACTGGCTCGTCTACTTCGGCAGCGAGAGCGTGGACGACGACGCCGGGCGGATCGGGGAGCTGGGCGGGATGGTGATCGTGGAGCCGTCGGACGTGCCCGGCGGGCGCATCGTCGTCGCGATGGACCCGCAGGGAGCGGTGTTCGCGCTGTTCGCCGGTCGGTTCGACGACTAGCTAGCCGCGCTCGTCGTTGAGCCGCTTGACGGCCTCGACGAGCTTGCCCTGGTCGTAGTAGTCGACGGCGATCAGGTTCACCGGCATGCCGCGCTTGCGCTCGCACTCGTGCGCGCGCCTCAGCAGGAAGCGCTTGGTCAGGAAGGGCCGGTTGGCGCGCAGCCGCGGCGGGAACAGGTCGGCCCAGTGGTTGAGCATCAGCAGCGGGCTGTCGGCGTCGCCGCGCTCGCGCGCGCAGCTCAGCTGCCTGGTCTTGGTCGCCCCGAGCGGGGTGTCCTGGACGAACGAGAAGCCGTCGAGGTACCACGGAATCGTGCCGTCCGCGTCCTTCTCGGTGAACACGATCAGGCGCTTGTTCGAGTCGACCAGCTCCCCGAGGGTCGGCAGCGGCTCGTCGCGCGAGAGCGTCGCGACGTACTTGTCGAGCCCGGCGCTCTCGAAGCGCTTGGCGATCTCGCTCGGGTTCACGTAGGGCTCGATGAACAGGATCACGACCTCGCCGGGGTTGTCGTCGAGGAACTCGCGGAACGCCTTCAGCGAGTCGGTCATGCGCGTGGCGCCCAGCTCGCAGACCGTGTGGCAGAGCCAGACGTCCGGGGTGCCGTCGCTCGTGTCCCCGCCCAGCCGGCCGCCCACCAGGCGCTCGGCGGCGGCCAGGACCTCCGGCGGCATCGCCTTGGCGACCTTGTTGCGGTCGCGCGACTCCTCGTCGAAGTCGGTCAGCACGTGGCCGTTCGGGAGCTCGACGCCCCAGTGCGGGTCGATCAGGAAGAGGCGGATCCCGTCCTTGAGCTGGCGCGGGATCGTGTGGCGCTGGTTGGCGATGAACCAGCCCGGGCTGTCCGCGGCCGAGAACGAGTTGTGCGTGCCCGCGAAGGCGACCTCGTTGAGCGGGCGGTCGCAGAGCGCGCGCGAGCCGTTGCAGCCCTCCGACGGCACGGCCGCCGACGCGCTTTGCGACTCGCTCTCGGCGCCGGTGAGCACGACCACCACGACGAGCAGAGCCGCCACCGCAGCCACGCCGACGCCCCCCGCGATCGCGAGCGCCTGGCGCCGGCCGGACTCGGTCTGGGCGGCCGGACGGTCTCGCCGCCCGATCAGCACCAGCAGCTCCGTGACGCCGAAGAAGACGAGGTAGGCGCCGCCGGCGATGGCGGCGATCTGCAGCGCCAGCGTCGGCTCGAGCACGATCCCGATGCCGAGCAGCGAGCGCGGCCACGCCGCGCAGCACCTGCCCGCGGACGCTGCCGGGCCGCTCCAGCAGGCGGGCGAGCCGGCGCGTGGGGGCCTCGACGTCGCCGGGGTCCAGCGCGGCCGCGGCGCCGGCCAGCACGACGCCGAGCAGCCCCAGCAGCAGGCCCCAGGCGACCAGGTCGCCGAGGTAGGCGTCGATCAGCCCCGAGGCCGCGTCGCGCACCTCCTGGTCGGTCACCTCGTCCTCGCCGACCACCCCGGCGATCACCCTCGCCTTGAGGATCAGCAGCGTGACCGCGAGCAGCGTCCCGGCTGCCGCGATGCCGACGCCGACGCGCAGCACGGCCACGCGCCGGTCGGGGCTGAGCGCGATGGCGGCGAAGAACAGCAGCACGGCCGCGAGCGGGAGCAGCAGCCCGAACAGGCGCAGCTGGTCTGCGATCGCCAGCGTCTCGCCCGCGAGCTCGTCGCGGTTGAGGTCGAAGATGTCCGGGTCGATGTCGTCGGGGATGTCGCGCGCGAGCTTGGGGGAGACCGACTCCACGGCGAAGCCGACGACCTTGGCGGCGTCGCCGAGGTTCACGAGCGCGTCGCTCTTCTCCCTGACGAAGAAGACCTTGTTGGTCTCGAGCGCGGCGCGCCGGAAGACCTGGCGGAAGGGCTGGGTCTGCACGACCGCGTCGACGACCGACTCCAGCAGCGGCCGGGCGGCGACGAGGTCGGTCGAGCCGCGGTCGACCAGGTTGACGACGATCTCGCGCGAGACGAGGTGGCGCAGCCCGTCGTCGTCGAGCGCCGCGACGGCGCGGTCGGCGAACGCCTCGCGGTCGATGATCTCCTCGCGCGCGTACAGCGCGATCACCCCGGCGAACAGGAGGACCGCGCCGAGCACGACCAGAAGGACGCTTGACACGCTCCTGGTCCGAATGGAGAGCCGGGCCACTTGCTCGCCCGACTTTAACCGGTTACCGTCCTGGGGCTTTCGTGGTTCGCCTGACCATCGTGTTGCTGGCCGCTCTGGTGGCTGCCCCCGCGGCCGCCGCCGCACCCGCGAAGCGCGCCGACCGCGCGCTCGACCGCGGGCTCGAGCGGTTGCTGCGCCAGCCGGGCGGCCCGCCCGGCGCGATCGCGATGGTCTACCGCGAGGGTCGGATCGGCATCCACAGGATCGGGAAGGCCGATCTGGCCAGCGGCCGGCGCTGGCGCCAGTTCGACCACATGCGCATCGCCAGCGTGTCGAAGGCCTTCAGCGGCGCGGTGACGCTGTCGCTGGTCAAGTCGGGGAAGCTGCGCCTGGACAGCACGATCGGGAAGGTCCTCCCGGGCCAGCCCGCGAGCTGGGGACCGATCACGCTGCGCCAGCTGCTCGGCCACCGCAGCGGGCTGCCCGACTACTCGGGCTCGCAGCCGTTCCTGGACGCGTTCGTCGCCAACCCGATGCGCCGCTTCACGCATCAGGAGCTGCTCGACTACGCCGCCGCCGAGCGGCTCGTGTTCCCGCCCGGGGCGCGCTACGAGTACTCGAACACCGACAACATCGTGGCCGCCCTGATGGCGGAGGCGGTGACCGGGAAGTCGTACGAGACGCTGCTCGCCCGGCGCGTCTTCCGGCCGCTCGCGATGCCGAAGACGAGCCTGCCCTCGGGCTCGCAGATGCCGACCCCCTTCGCGCACGGCTACGCGCCCAACCCGCCGGGTCCGCTCGAGGACCTCACCGAGTCCTTCGGCGTGTCGGCGTTGTGGTCGTCGGGTGGGATCGTCTCGACGTCCGCGGACCTCGGGCGCTTCATCCGCGCGTACGTGAACGGGCGCCTGTTCGGCCCCGCGCTCAGGGCGCAGCAGCGCCGCTTCGGGCCGGGCGGCTCGGAGCCCACCGGGCCGGGCCAGAACAACGCCGGGCTGGCGCTGTTCCGCTACCGGGTGCCGTGCGGGACCGTCTACGGGCACACGGGCAACTTCTTCGGCTACACCCAGTTCGCCGCCGCCAACTCCGACGGCACGCGCTCGGCGACCGTGTCGATCAACCAGCAGATCACCCCCACGATGGGCGACCCGGCCGCGTGGAAGCAGCTGCGCACGGTCTTCGGCCTGGCTGCCTGCGCGGCGCTCGCCGGGCGCCGCTAGGGACACGGCGTGCCGGTCGCCGAGGTCGTCCTTGAGTTCGAGGGCGAGAGCTTCCTCGGCGAGGAGGGCACCCGCGCCGGCCTGATCCTGCTGGCGGCGATGCTGATCTCGTTCCTGTTCATCCGCACGAGCGCCCGCCTGATGCGCAGCCCGAAGGTGCCGTGGTGGCCGGGCAGCGTCGTCTCGGATGGCGGGCTGCACGTGCACCACCTGGTGTTCGGCATCGTGCTGATGCTGCTGGCCGGCTTCGGGCTGGCGGTGCAGCCGACGAGCCCGTGGCTCGAGCTGCTCGCGGGCGGGTTCGGGATCGGCGCCGGGCTCACGCTCGACGAGTACGCGCTCTGGCTGCACCTCGAGGACGTCTACTGGGCCGAGGAGGGTCGGCGCTCGGTCGACGCGGTCGTCGTCGCCGCGCTGATCGGGGGACTGCTGCTGCTGGGCTTCGTGCCGTTCTCGACCGACTCGGGGATCGGCCCCGTGATCCTGTCGGTGCTCGTCACCCTCGGGCTCGCCACCGTGGCCGTGCTGAAGGGGAAGGTGGTGCTCGGCGTCGGGGGGATGCTGCTGCCGCCGCTGGCGCTGATCGGGGCGCTGCGGCTCGCCAAGCCCGAATCGCCCTGGGGCAGGCGCCGCTACGCCGAGGGCAGCGCGAAGCGGACCAGGGCCGTCGCGCGCGACGAGCGCCACCGGCGCCGCTACCAGCGCTTCCAGGACCGGATCGCGGGCGCGCCGGACTAGATGGACGTAGCGCTCGCGCTCGCCGCTGCCCTGCTGTTCTCGCTGGGCACCGTCCTCCAGCAGGCCGAGGCGTCCCAGGCGTCGGAGGAGGAGGCGCGCGGGGCCGGGTTCCTGCTGCGCCTGGCGCGGCGGCCGCGCTGGCTGGCCGGGATCGCCGCCGACGCGCTCGGCTTCGTCGGCACAGGCGGCGGCGCTCGGGATCGGGCGGATCGTGGTCGTCCAGCCGCTGCTGGCCACGAGCGTGGTCTTCTCGCTGCCGCTGGGAGCGTGGCTGGAGGACAAGCCGGTCTCGCGGGCCGAGATGCTGGCGGCGCTGGCGGTCACCGCCGGGCTCGGGGCGTTCCTCGTGCTCGCCGATCCGTCGGGCGGGGTCGACAACCCGGAGGCGAGCGCCTGGATCGTGTCGTTCGCCGTGGCGGCGGTGCTGTGCGCCGGGCTGACCCTGGGCGCGCGCGGCCGCTCGCCCGTGCACCGGGCGGCGCTGCTCGGGACGGCGGCGGGGATCCTGTTCGCGCTGAGCGCGGCGCTGACGAAGGCGACGGTGGAGCAGCTCGACGACGGGGTGCTGACGATCTTCGAGCACTGGCAGCTGTACGCGCTCGTGGTGGTCGGCTACGTGAGCATGACGCTCAGCCAGGCGTCGCTGCAGGCCGGGGCGCTGGCGCCCGCGGTGGCGACCCAGATGGCGCTCGACCCGGTCGCCAGCCTGCTGCTGGGGACGCTCGCGTTCAAGGAGACGATCCACGACGAGACCGGCGCCCTGCTGGCGGCGCTGGCGGCGTTCGCGGTGATGATCGCGGGGATCGGGTTCCTGGCGCTGCGGGAGCCGGAGCCGGAGCCGGTGCCCGAACTGCAGCAATGAGGGGAGGCCGGCTCGGCCCGGCGCTCATCCAGGGGGGCTTGTCGAGTTTTGGCGCGACATGTGCGGATTTCTCGACAAACCCCGCGGCCCTACCCCCTTAATGCTGCCGTTCGCCCGGCGCCGCGGGCACAGCCCAGAGGAGCTAGATCTCCTCCGCCAGCGCCTCGAACTTCTCGTTCGTGTGCGAGCGCGCGTAGGTGAAGAAGATCGTCAGCCCGATCACCAGCCAGATCGCCAGCCGGATCCAGGTTTCGATCGGCAGCGTCACCATCAGCCCGCACGCGCTCAGCAGCCCGAGCGGCGCGATCACGTTCACGTGCGGCACGCGGAACGGGCGCTCGACGTCGGGGTGCGTCCGCCGTAGCACGAGCACCCCCGCGCACACGAGCGTGAACGCCAGCAGGGTGCCGATCGAGACCAGCTCCCCGAGCACGTCGATCGGCAGCAGCGCGGCCACCGCGCCGCCCGCGACCCCGCACAGGATGGTCGTGAACACCGGCGTCTTGAAGCGCGGGTTGACCCGGTTGAAGATCGGCGGCAGCATGCCGTCGGCCGACATCCGCATCAGGATGCGGGTCTGGCCGTAGAAGGTCACGAGCACGGTCGAGAACAGCCCGACCACCGCCGCGATGCCGAGCGCCTCGTCGAGCCACGCCGCCCCGTTCCCCTCCGCCTGGACCGCCTTCGACAGCGGGTCCGACACGTTCAGGTGGTCGTACGGCACGATCCCGGTCAGCACCAGCCCGATCGCCACGTACAGCACCGTCGAGATGAGCACCGTCGCCAGCAGGCCGACCGGCACCGTCCGCTGCGGGTTGCGCGCCTCGCCGGCGGCCGTCGAGACCGCGTCGAAGCCGACGTAGGCGAAGAACACGACGCCCGCCCCGCGGATGATCCCCGACGCTCCGAAGTCCCCGAAGCTGCCGTCGTTGGCCGGCACGAACGGCGTCCAGTTCGACGAGTCCACGGCGAACGCGCCCACGACCACGAACAGCAGCAGCACGACGAGCTTGAGCGAGACGATCGCGTTGTTCGCGGTGGCCGACTGGCGCGTTCCGATCACGAGCAGCGCACGTGGTGCCGGCCACCACCAGGATCGCCGGCAGGTTGACGATCCCGCTGTCGTCGCCGAACGGCGGGTTGGCCAGGTCGTGCGGCACGTGTATCCCGATCGACCCCAGCAGGCTGACCGCGTAGCCGGCCCAGCCGACGGCCACCGTCGAGGCGGCGAACAGGTACTCGAGCAGCAGGTCCCAGCCGATGAACCAGGCCATGAACACCCCGAACGCCGCGTAGGCGTAGGAGTAGGTCGAGCCCGCGATCGGGATCATCGCGGCCAGCTCGGCGTAGCAGATGGCCGTGAAGGCGGCCGCGAGCCCGGCGAGCACGAACGAGATCACGACGCCCGGTCCGGCGTACTGCGCGGCGGCGGTCCCGGTGGTGACGAAGATGCCCGCGCCGACGACGCTGGCGATGCCCAGCGTGGTCAGGCTGAAGGCTCCCATCGCAGCCCCGTCGAGGCGCTTCCGGTCCTTCCTGGCCTGGACCAGAATCGTCTCGAGACGGTCCGCCACTGCGCGCAAGCTTGACCGATACGCACGCGGAAAGCACTATTGCGCGCAATGGAGCCAGGCGAGAAGCGCGACTTCGTCACCCAGGAGCGCGCCCAGCGGCTCGCCAAGCAGGAGCGCCTGATCGCCGATTCGGGCCCGGCGTACGGCTACGACCGCGACCACACCCTCGCCCAGGTGCGCGAGCGGGTTCGACTCGCTGGAGGGCGTCAAGGTCGCCGGCCGGGTGATGCTGATCCGCCGCCACGGCCGGATCGTGTTCGCCGACCTCAAGGACCAGACGGCGACGGTCCAGCTCGTCTTCCTCGACGACACGCGCGTGCGCGACCTCGACCGCGGCGACTGGATCGGGGTCGACGGCACCTGCAAGCCCACCGACAAGGGCGAGCCGTCGATCTGGGTCACGGAGTGGCGGCTGCTGACCAAGTCGCTGCGCCCGCTGCCCGGACAAGCACCGCGGCCTGACCGACACCGACACGCGCCTGCGCCAGCGCTACCTCGACCTGATCGTCAACCCGGACTCGCGGCGCGTCTTCGACGTGCGCTCGAAGGTGATCGCCTCGGTCCGGCGCACGCTCGGGGAGCGCGGCTTCACCGAGGTCGAGACGCCCGTGCTCGACGCCAAGGCCGGCGGCGCGGCTGCGCGCCCGTTCATCACGCACCACAACGCGCTCGACATCGACATGTACCTGCGCATCGCGCTCGAGCTGTATCTCAAGCGCCTGGTCGTGGGCGGCTTCGAGGCGGTCTTCGAGATCGGCCGCGTGTTCCGCAACGAGGGCCTCGACACGCGCCACAACCCGGAGTTCACGCTGCTCGAGGCCTACCAGGCGCTGGCCGACTACCACGACATGATGGACCTGGTCGAGGCGATCTGCGCGCGAGGCCGCGGAGGCCGCCGGCGACAGCGCCACCGACCTGTCGCCGCCCTGGCGGCGCGTGACGATGGCCGACCTGATCGAGGAGGTCAACGGCGTGCGCATGCACCCGTCGATGCCGATCGACGAGGCGCGCGCGATCTGCGACCGCTTCAAGGTCCCCTACGAGTCGGGCTGGGGCGCCGGGCGGCTGATGTCGGAGGTCTACGACGAGACCTGCGAGGCCACCCTCGTCGCGCCCACCTTCGTCTACGACTACCCGCGCGAGGTCTCGCCGCTGGCGCGCACGCACCGCGAGGACCCCGACATGGTCGAGCGCTTCGAGGCCGTCGTCGGCGGCCGCGAGCTGGCCAACGCCTACTCCGAGCTCAACGACGCGGTCGACCAGCGCGCGCGCTTCGAGGCCGAGGCCGCCGCCAAGGCGGCGGGCGACGAGGAGGCCGAGGACGTCGACGAGGACTACATCCGCGCGCTCGAGTACGGGCTGCCGCCGACGGGCGGGCTGGGCATCGGGCTCGACCGGCTCGTGATGCTGATCTCGGGCGCCCAGGCGATCCGCGAGGTGATCCTGTTCCCGACCATGCGGCCCGAGCCGGGGACCGCGCCGCGCGCCACGCGCGCCGGCCTGTCGTCGACGAGCGTCCCGACCGCGGACTCGATGCGCTCACCGGAGCCCGAGGCAGGCGCCCGAGCCCGCGCGGGCGGTCGGCGCCCGCCGCCGCCGGCGCCGAGCCCGCGCACGCGCGCACGTGCTGGGCATCCTGACCGCGCTCGGCGGCGTGCTCAACCTGCTCGCGCTGCTGCCGGGCGTGCACCACCGGCTGGGCATCGAGAACCTGATCGGGGACGTGTCGCTGCGCGTGGCCGGCCACATCGCCTCGATGCTGGTCGGCGTGACGCTGATCCTGCTGGCGCCCCAGCTGGCGCGCGGCAAGCGGCGGGCGTGGGAGGCGGCCGTCGTGCTGTTCGCGCTCGGCGTGGTCGTGCACGTGCTCAAGGGGCCGCACCCGATCATGGTCGCCTACACGCTCGCGATGCTGATCGCGCTGCTCGCGACGCGCGACTCGTTCCCGGCGCGCCCCGACTCGGGCTCCCTGCTGACGGTGGTGCGCTTCGTGCCCGCGTACCTCGCGATCGCGTTCGGCTTCGGCGTCGTCACGCTGCTGCTCGAGCAGGAGCACGTGACCGAGCAGCTGACCGTCGGCGGCGTCCTGCGCGCCGTCGCGGCGGGCCTGATCGGGCTCGACGGGCCCTACGAGTACACCGGCGCGTTCTTCAGCGACTTCTTCCCGGCCGCGCTGCTCGCGCTCGGCATCGCCGGGCTGGTGGCGTTCTCGGTGCTGCTCTTCCGGGCGGTCGCGCGGCGCGACGCGCCGAGCGAGGACGACCGCGAGCACGCGCGCCGGCTGGTGCGGCTGTACGGGTCGGACACGCTCGACTACTTCGCGCTGCGCCCCGACAAGAGCTACTTCTTCTCCAGCGACGGCGAGGCGATGGTCGCCTACACGTACGAGAGCGGCTACGCGCTCGTCGCCGCCGACCCGATCGGGCGGCCGGGCTCGGAGGAGCAGGTGCTCGACGAGTTCCTCGCCTTCTGCCGCGGCGCGGGCCTGGCAGGTCGCGTTCCTGGCGGTGCGCGAGTCGGACATGTCCCTCTACAGCGCCCGCGGCTTCCACGAGGTCTACCTGGGCGACGAGGCGATCATCCCGTGCGACCGCTTCACGCTCCAGGGCAGCGCGAAGAAGTCGGTGCGGGCGGCCGTCAAGCGGGTCGGGCGCGACCACCGCTTCCGGCTGATGCGCGAGTCGGACGCCTCGCCGCAGCTCGTGGAGGAGCTCAACAAGATCCGCGAGCGCTGGCGCGGCAAGGCGCCCGAGCGCGGGTTCACGATGGAGCTCGGCGGCGGCGTGCGCGGGCAGAACCCGGACTTCCTGCTGGCGGTCGCGTTCGAGAGCGAGAGCGAGCGGCCCGACGGCTTCCTGCGGCTCGTGCCCTGCTACGGCGACGACCCGGGCTGGTCGCTCGACCTGATGCAGCGCGACCCCGACGCGCCCAACGGCATGACCGAGTTCCTGATCGCGAACGCCGCGCTGGCGCTCGGCGAGCGCGGCTTCACCAAGCTGTCGATGAACTTCGCGGCGTGGGGGCGGCTGTTCGACGCGGGCGCGCAGCTGACGCTGAGCCAGCGCGCGCTGAAGAAGGTCGGCCGAGGTGCTCAACCCGTACTTCCAGATCAAGTCGCTGCGGGACTTCAACGCGAAGTTCGACCCGGACTGGGTGCCGCGGGCGATCATGGTCGAGGAGGTCTCGCAGATGCCCAAGGTCGGGCTGCTCTACGCGAGCGTCGAGGGCTTCGTGAACCTGCCGCTGGTCGGGCGCAGGCTCGAGGCGCGCTCAGCCGTCGTAGGGCTCGTCGCGCTCCCGCACCGCCTCCTTGAAGCCGTCCTTCAGCGCGCGCTCCGCGAACGCGTAGCCCTCCGGCGTGTGGCGGGCGATGCCGTCGAAGAACACGCCCAGCGACTGCGTGGCCGCCAGGCCCTGCGACGTAGAGCGCCTGGTTGACGAGCTGCTTCATCATCACGAGCTGGTTGACCGGCGTCAGCGCGATCCGCTGCACGAGCTCCTCGAAGCGCTCGTCGAGCTCGGCCGCCGGCGGCGCCTCGATCGCGAGGCCCCAGTCGAGCGCCGTCGCGCCGTCGATCAGGTCGCCCGTGAACAGCAGCCGCTTGGCGCGCTGGTCGCCGACCCGGAACGCCCACAGCGCCGAGGTCGGCACGCCCCAGACGCGCGCGGGCGGGTAGCCGATGCGCGCGTCGTCGGCGATCACCAGCAGGTCGGAGCAGAGCGCCATGTCGGTGCCGCCCGCGACGCAGAAGCCGTGCACCTTGCAGATCACCGGCTTGTCCGACTCGAACAGGCTCATGAAGCCGCGCAGGTTGCGGCTCATCATCTGCCAGTCGACCACCGGGTCCCACGGCTGCGACGGGTCGTGGTTGGGGATCTCCTGCTCCGCGAACTCGACCAGGTCGTAGCCGCCGCAGAAGCCCTTGCCGGCCCCGGCCAGCGCGATCACGTGCACCGAGCGGTCGAGGTTGGCCTGCTCGACGCACTCGGCCAGCTCGCGCGGCATCGCGAGCGTGATCCCGTTGCCGCGCTCGGGCCGGTTGAGGGTGATGCGGGCGACGCGGCCGTCGACCTCGTAGGTAATCGTCTCCATCAGCGCAGCGTACGGCTAGCCGTAGTGGCTGCCGCCGTCGCGCCAGGAATACTGAGCTGCGGATGATGGCTCACGTCGATACGGTCGCGGCGACCCAGCTCGTGCGCGACGCATACCGGTTCATCGAGGACGTCCAGGTGGGCCGGCGCGACGACTTCGAGGACGGCTACTCCGAGTGCTTCGCGGAGTCGTTCGAGCTGCTGCTGCCGCCCGACTACCCGGAGGGCGAGCAGGCCTTCCGCGGCCGGGCCGGCCTGAAGCGCTGGATCGCCAGCATCCGGGAGATCTGGGACGAGTGGCGCATGGAGCAGGAGCGGCTGATCTTTGCCGGCGACCAGGTCGTCGCGCTCATCCACATCTGCGCCCGCGGGCACCTCAGCGGCGTCGAGCTCGACCGCGAGACCGCGCACATCTGGTCGATCGCGGACGGCCGCGTGACCACGCTGCGAGGTCTACTTCGACCGCTCCGAGGCGCTCGACGAGTTGATCGGCTCCTAGACGGCCAGCGCGCGCTCGACGATCGCCGGCGCGTTCACGCTCGCCGGCAGCGTCCCGAACGCGCGGCCGCCCTCGCCGAGCCGCCCGGCGCAGAACGCGTCGGCCACCTCGGACGGGGCGTTGCGGACGAGCAGGCTCGCCTGGAGCGCCAGCGCCAGGTCCTCGACGACCCGGCGCGCGTCGACCTCCGGGTCGGCGGCGCGGCGGTCGCGAGCTTGTCGAGGTGGGCGTCGAGCAGCGCGTTGCCGCCGCGGCCGAGCTCGCACTCGGCCATGAACGCCGGCAGGCCCTCGGGCTCCTTGAACGATCGCGCGCAGCACGTCGAGCGCCGCCACGTTGCCGGAGCCCTCCCAGATCGAGTTGAGCGGCGCGTCGCGCAGCAGGCGCGGCATGCCGGACTCCTCGACGTAGCCGTTGCCGCCCAGGCACTCGAGCGCCTCGGCCGCGTGCGGCGCCGCGCGCTTGCAGACCCAGTACTTGGCGACGGCGGTCGCGAAGCGGCGGAACGGCGCGTCGTCCTCGTCGTAGGAGCGGGCGATCCGCATCGCGGTGGCGGTCGCGGCCTCCGACTCGACGGCCAGGTCGGCGAGCACGTTCTGCATCGCCGGCTGCTCCGCCAGCAGCTTGCCGAAGGCGCTGCGGTGGCGGGTGTGGTGGACGGCCTGGGCGAGGCCCCAGCGCATCGACGCGGTCGAGCCGAGCAGGCAGTCCAGCCGCGTGTGGTTGACCATGCGGATGATCGTCGCGACGCCGCGGCCCTCCTCGCCGATCAGCCGGCCGCGCACGCCGTGGAACTCGACCTCGCTCGACGGCAGCGAGCGCGTGCCGAGCTTGTCCTTGAGCCGCTGGATGCGGAAGCCCGGGTCGCGGCCCTCGAACAGGAAGCACGACAGCCCGGCGGGCGCCTGGGCGAGCGTCAGGAAGACGTCGCACGGGGGATAGGAGCAGAACCACTTGTGGCCGGTGATCTCGTAGGTGCCGTCGCCCTGCGGCTCCGCGCGGGTGGTGTTGGCGCGCACGTCCGAGCCGCCCTGCTTCTCGGTCATCGCCATGCCGGCGAGCGCGCCGTCGTCGTAGCTCGGCTCGGTCAGCCGCGGCTCCCACTCGGCGGCCAGCTCGGCGTTCTCGCGCAGCGCCGGGATCGCGGCGTAGGTCATCGAGACGGGGCACATGACGCCGGAGCCGACCTGGCTCCAGACGACGAACAGCGCCGCGCGCACGGTGTGGGCGCCGGGCTGCGGATCGCGCCAGGGCAGGCAGTGGATCTCGCGCTCGATCGCCTGGCGCAGGCTCCAGTGCCAGGACGGGTCGAGCTCGACCTGGTCGATGCGGTTGCCGTAGCGGTCGTGCGTGCGCAGGATCGGCTCGTTGCGCTCGGCGCGGTCGGCGTGCTCGAGCGCCTCCGGGCTGCCGGCCAGCTCGCCGGTGTCGCGCAGGCGGTCGACGCCCCAGCCGCCGCCCTCGCGCTCGAGCGCCTCGCCCAGCGCGCAGGTCGGCCTCGAAGACGTTGTACGGGGCGATCGGCGGGGCCTGGTTCAGGACGTCATGCGTGGACGCGCTCTTGAGCACGGGGCAGTGCCTCCTCACAGAATTGGACAAGGGTGGCGATCAGCGGCTCGTGCGGGCCGCCGTTGGCGGTGGACAGGGGACCGACGAGCGCCTCGCCGAGCGCCCCGACCAGGGCGGCGGCGACGGTGCGGGTGTCGTGCGGGCGCAGCTCGCCGTCGCGCACGCCGTCCTCGAGCACGCGCGCGAAGGCGTCGCGGTAGCCGATGCGGAAGCGCAGGCGCTCGGCCTCGACGGCCGGGTCGACCGGCTCGGCGAGCAGCGCGTAGGCGAGCACCGGCCCGGCGAGCGCGCGGCGGGCGAACGCCTCGACGGCGGCGGCCACGCGCTCGCGGCGCCGAGCGGCCGTCGGCGTCGCCCACCGTCGACCACGACGTCGAGCTCGCGCTGCGAGGCGCGCCGGAAGGCCTCGGCGAACAGGTCGCCCTTGGAGGGGAAGTGGCGGTAGACGGTGCCCACCGCCACGCCGGCGCGCGCGGCCACCGCCTGCACGCCCGCGGATGCGTATCCGCCGCTCGCGACCTGGTCGAGCGCGGCGGCCACGATCCGCTCGCGCGTGGCGGCGCGGCGGGCCTCGGTGCGCTCGGTCGGCCGGTACGGCACACGAAGAAGTGAATCACGATTCACAGTTTCGCGCAACTCCGCAACCTGGCGCGCCAAAGCGCGTTGGAACCGGGGAGTTGACCATAACGTCCCTGCTACGGTGCCGCGCCGATGATTCGCCGTCCGCCGCCTCGCCCTGCTGCTGACCCTGGCCGCCTTCGCTGGCCGCGACGATCGCCGCCACGCCGGCCGAGGCCGCCAAGCGCAAGGTGCCGTTCGGCTTCTTCGGCACGGTGCTGTCCACCCGAGCTGCCGACCGCGCCGCGTCTCGGACGCGACGCTCGACGCCCAGATGGCGCTGATGGCGCGCTCCGGCGTGGAGTCGGTGCGCATCGACGCTCGCCTGGGCAGACCTCGAGCCCGCGCAAGGGCATCTACAACTTCGCGCACTTCGACCGGCATCGTGGCGGCGGCCGCGCGCCACGACCTCGACTGCTGTCCAACGTGCTGCACACGCCGCAGCTGGGCGTCGTGCAAGCCGACGCAGCGGCAACTACTGGCGCTACGCGCCCAGCAACCCGGCGACGTTCGCGAACTTCATGAGGCGCTGATCAAGCGCTACGGCCCGAAGGGCAGCTTCTGGACCGCGAACCCCGACACTGCCGAAGGTGCCGATCCGCAGCTGGCAGATCTGGAACGAGCAGATCGCGCCGACTGGCTTCTGGGCCAAGCGGCCCTGGCAGCCGTGCTACACGAAGCTGCTGAAGGCCTACCAGCGCGATCCACAAGGCGTCGACCGCGGCGCGACCGTGGTCGCTGGGCTCGCTCGTCGGCGTCGCCAGCGACAGCCAGTGGGAGCGGCGTGCGCCAGCTCTACCGGGCCGGCGCCAAGCGCTACTTCGACGTGGTCGTCGGTCCACCCGTTCACCAACGACCACCACTCGGTCGCGGCGACGATCGACCAGATGCTCGACGATCGTCGAAGCTGCGTCCGCGCACGAGATGAAGCGCGGCGCGCGACGGCGGCAAGAAGATCATCCTCACCGAGCTGACCTGGCCGGCCGCGGTCGGCAAGGTCCCGCAGGCAGGCCGCTGCTCGGCCTCGAGACGACGACCAAGGGCCAGGCGGCGCGGCTGAAGGCCGGCTTCAAGCGGCTCGCCAAGCAGCGCCGCAAGCTGCGGCATGACGCAGGCCTACTGGTACACCTGGGCGTCGCAGTACGACCGCCAGGGCGCCCGGGAGGGCCCGGATCGTCACCTTCCGTACGCCGGGCTTGACCAAGGTGGACGGCGTGAATTTCACGCCGATGCCGATCCTGAGCACCTACACGAGCATCGTCTCGCCAGTACGAGGGCTGCCGCAAGAGCGACGAACGCGAGGCGCTGCCGCGTAAAGAGCTGGCGCATGCCTGCGCAGAGCAGGTAGACAATGTGAGCTGATGCCTGAGATGAGCCTCACGGATCGAGCGCTCGCCGCGATCGGCGCAGCCGAGCTGCCGCTCGAGGAGATCGAGCCGTCGCCGCGCACGCGCCGCCGGGACACGGTCGGCCGGCTCGCGCTGCTCGCCGCGGACGTGCCGGCGGTGGCGATCGCCTGGCTGATCGTGCTCGTGCTGCCGTTCTCCGACGCTGGTCACTCGGGCTGGATCGGCGCCTATCCGCCGTTCTTCGTGCTGCTCGCGAAGGCCGCCGGGCTCTACGACCGCGACCAGTTCGTCCTGCACAAGACCACGCTCGACGAGGCGCCCGCGCTGGTCAGCGTCGCGGCGATCTTCGCGCTGACGATCGAGGGCGCGCAGGCGGTCATCTACACGGGCGGCTCCCACCCGCTGCCGACCTGGGTGATCCTCACCGCGGCCGCTGGTCGCTGCCCGCGGCGCTCGCGCGCTTCATCGCCGTGCGGATCGACGCGAGCCCGAGCGCGTGCTGGTGATCGGCGACGCCGGCGACGACCGCGCTGATCCGGCGCAAGCTGAACGACGACCCCGCGCTGAACGCGACCGTGGTCGGTCGCGTCGGGCGAGCGTCCGAGGCCGGCGACCGGCCCGACAAGCTGCTCGGCGACGTCGACGAGCTGCCCGCGGTGCTGGAGCACCACCGGATCGAGCGGGTCATCGTCGCGCCGGACGCAGGAGGCCGGCGAGGACGTCGTCGACATCATCCGGCTCGCCACCGCCTGCGGCGTGCGGGTTGCCGTGCTGCCGCGCATGCTGGAGGTGATCGGCACGTCGGTCGTCTTCGACGACCTCGGCGGCCAGGTGCTGCTGGGCGTGCGCGGCTTCGGGCTGTCGCCCTCGTCGCGCGTGCTCAAGCGGATCTTCGACCTGTCGTCGCGTCGTGATGCGCTGATCCTGCTGGCGCCGCTGCTGCTGGTGATCGCGCTGGCCATCAAGCTGACCTCGCCCGGGCCGGCGCTGTTCCGCCAGACGCGCGTCGGCCGCAACGGGCGCGACTTCCAGATGCTCAAGTTCCGCACGATGGTCACGCGACGCCGACCAGCGCAAGCACGAGCTGCTCGAGCTGAACCAGGCCGCGCCGATGTTCAAGATCGCCGACGACCCGCGCACCACGCGCGTCGGCCGGCTTCCTCCGGCGCCGCTCGCTCGACGAGCTGCCCCAGCTGTTCAACGTGCTGCGCGGCGACATGAGCCTGGTCGGGCCGCGGCCGCTGATCACCGAGGAGGACCGGCTCTTCTCGGGCTGGCAGCGCCGCCGCTACCACGTGGCGCCGGGCATGACCGGCCCCTGGCAGATCCTCGGCTCGAGCCGCGTGCCCATGAGCGACATGGTCACGATCGACTACCTCTACTGCGCGAACTGGTCGCTCTGGCTCGACGCGAAGATCCTCGCTCGGACCATCCCCTACGTGCTGAGCCGGCGCAGCCCCGAGTTCGTCTCGCAGGACCGCTGAGCCTGCGGCTCAGCGCTCGCCGGCGGCGATGCGCGCGAGGCCGTCGAGCAGCGCCTCGCGCTCCCGCTCGGCAGCGCGCCTAGCACGTCGGCGTGGATCCGCGCGGCGATCTTCTCGGCCTCGCGCACCTTGCGCTCGCCCGCCGGCGTGACCGCTAGATCCGGGCGCGCCGGTCGGTGGCCGACGGGCGCCGCTCGGCGAGGCCGGCGGCTCGAGCTCGTCGAGCGTGACGACCATCGTCGTCTTGTCGAGGCCGACGATCTGGGCCAGCTCGGTCTGGGTGTACTGCCCTGCAGCGCCGTCGCGAGCACGTGATGCGCGCGCGGCGAGACGCCGAGGCCCTCGAGCGCGGCGGTCAGCTCGGTCTTGAGCGCGTGGCTTGCCTGGGCCAGCAGCCAACCGAGGTTCGCCGCCAGCGGCTGCGGCTGCTCCCCCATCGGGGGCGATGCTACAGCGAGGAGCGCGGGGGCTCGCCCGAGTCGCGGACCGCGATCGGCGTGCCGGGGTGCCCGTCGCCGTTGCCCGATGCGCGCGTCGTCGCGGCCGTCGCCCGGGCGTAGGCGGCGTAGCCGCTCATCGCCGAGCCGCCGTTGGCGACCACGCCCAGCACGTTGGCGTCGAGGCCCGGAGCTGGTCGCGCAGCCGGCTCGCGTCCGGGCCGCGCGTGGAGTTGACCGACGCCGTGACCAGCACGCCGTCCACGTGGCGCAGCAGCGAGATCGCGTCGGAGACGTGCGGGATCGGCGGCGTGTCGATGACCACCAGGTCGTGGTCCTTGCTGCAGCACCTCGAGCACGCGCACCATCACCGAAGACTGCATCAGCGCCCACGGGTTCGGCGCCGGCTGCCCGCGACGATCACGTGCAGCGGGCGCGGATGGCCGACGGCGTCGCGCCGCCGGGGACGGGCAGGATGTCTGGATCGCCGCGGAGATCGACACCTCGCCCTGGAGCGCCTCGGCGAGGCCCGGGCGCGTGCTCGAGCCCGTAGCGCTCGGCCAGGCTGGGGCGGCGCAGGTCGGCCTCGACGAGCGCGACCGACAGCCCGCCGGATGCCGCGGCGGCGGCGAGGTTCCAGGAGACGGTCGTCTTGCCCTCGCCGGTCCGCGCCGAGGTGACCAGCACGCTGCGGACCGGCTCGTCGCGCGCGAAGCGCAGGTTCATCTGCAGCATTCGGAACGCCTCGGCCACCTGGGGTGGCAGGTCCGCGAACGGCTTGTGGCGCTTGAGCGCGCGGCTGCGCGGCACCGTGGTCAGCACCGGTGCGTCGAAGGCCGCGGTGACCTGCTCGGTGCGGCGCAGCTTGCGGTCGGACTGCTCGCGGACGAGCGCCAGGCCGACGCCGAGCAGCAGGCCGAACAGCGCGCCCAGCACGATCGTCTGGACCGGGTTGCCGCTGGCCGAGCTGGGCTCGAAGCCGCGCTGGATGATCCGCGGGCTGCCGGTGCCGACCGTCGGCGAGCGTGCGCAGCTTGGCGGCCTGGTCGCGCAGGTTGTTGGCCGTCTGTGCCCTCCTGCGGCGTCCCGGCGAGCTGCTGCTCGACGTTCGCGAGCGCGCGCCGCGCCTGGTCGCGCTGCGCCTCCTTCGCGGCCTCCTGCGGCGACATCGCCGTAGGTCGTGGCCAGCTGAGCGAGCGCTGGCGGTTGTCGAGGCTGGCCGTGATCGCGACGACGTCGGTGTCGCGGGCGGTCTCGATCTTCACGTCGTCGCGACCTGGTCCGCGGAGCGCGTCCAGCCCGCGGCCGTGAGGCGGCGCGCGGTCTCGACGGCCACCTGGCGCGAGCTGACCACCTCTTTGTTGCTCAGCGCGAGGTTGTCGGCGTCGCCCGGCGTGCCCGGGAGCAGACCCAGCGCCTGGAGCTCGGGACCGATCGTCTGGCCGAACAGCAGCTTCGACGTGGACTCGTAGGTGTCGCCGCGGTGAGTACGCGAAGGCCGCCGCCGCGCCGCCGGTGAGCAGCGTGACGACGACGATGATCAGCGCCCGGCGCCGGAGCACGGAGAGCAGGGATACGTGATCGCGCGCAGCCGGCTCGGGGCCGTACCCGCTGTAGGACTCTGGAGCAGCCACCGAATTCAGGCTACAGCAGGTCCCGGAGACTGGCGAAGGGGAACGTTCCCGCAACTAGCCTGTCGGCGTGTCGTCCCTTACGCGTCCTTTCCGGCTGTTTGTAGCGCACGCCTCCGCTCTGCTGACCGATCACGAGCCGCACGGGGACGGGCTGGTGGCCCTCAACTTCCTGCGCTCGCTGGCGAACGCGGGCACGAGCTCGACGTGGCCGCCCAGGAGGTCGCGATCGCGCAGCTTGCCGGCGAACCTGCGCCTGCACCGGATCATGGGCGGGGGCGAGCTCGGTCGGACGCCGGCTGCTACGCGACGGGTCGGCCGGCTCTATCGCCGCCTGGCCGAGGACGCCCTATTAGACCTGATCCACCAGTTCAACCCCGTCGACGTCGGCCTGACGGCCTCCTGCCGCGCGGTCCCGCCCCGATCTGCTCGGCCCGTATCCCGCCCCCTGGCCGGACACCACGCAGCCGCGCCGCAGCCTCGCTGGGCGCCCTACACAGCGTGCGGGCGGCCCTGCAGTGGCGCGAGCAGCGCCGGGCCGCGGCCGTCCTCGTCTTCGTGCCGGCCGGCGCGGCGAACGTGCGGTCGCGCCGCGCCGGTCGCGGATACACGTGGTTCCGCCGGGCATCGACCTCGACGTCTTCCACCCGGCGCTGGCCGGACGGGCAGCCGGGCCGGCCGAGCGTGCTGTTCCTCGGCGGGCTCGAGCGCCGCAAGGGCGTCGACACGCTGCTGGACGCGTTCGCGGCCGTGCGCGCCCGCGCCCCGAGGTGGGGCTGCGGCTCGCCGGCGGGGCTCGCTGGAGCCCGAGCTGCGGGCCCGGGCCGCGCGCGAGCCGCTCGCGGGGCGCGTCGAGCTGCTCGGCCGGGTCGGCCGCGCGGAGGTCCCGGCCCTGCTGCGCTCAAGACGCTGCTGCCTTCCTTCGCTAGGGGAGCCGTTCGGGATGAGCGCGCTCGAGGCGCTGGCCTCCGGCTGCCCGTGGTGGCGACCGATGCTGGGGGCGTTGCCGACCTCGTGCCGGACGGGGGCAACCGGAAGGTGCCCCCCGCCGACGCGGGCGCCCTGGCCCGGGCGCTGGACGAGCTGCTCGGCCTCTGCCCCGAGGAGCAGGCGGCCCTGGGCGCGCGCAACCGCGCGATGGCGGAGACGTACTCCTGGACGGCGGCGGTCGACCGGCTGGAGGAGGTTTACGCCGAGTCACGGCCGCTGACAGCCCGCCGGCGCAGGCGCAGCCAGTCCTGACGCTCGGGCCGGCGCTCCTGCATGGCCTCGAGGGCGAGAGCGCGGCCGGGCGGTGTTCGCCACAGCCACCCGCTGAGGGGGAACTGCTCCAGGCGGCTTTGCTCACCGAGCACGAGCTGGACCTCGTGGGTGGGCGCGGAGCGCCGCCCGAGGGTCTCCCCGATCCCCGGGACGAGGTGGTCGTGCAGCTCGACGACGATCTCGGCGTCGCGCAGTCCCGGCACCCGCTCCGGGTCCAGCAGGTCCAGCTCCGCACCCTCGACATCCATCCAAACGAGCGCGCGGCTACCCGCCGCGAGTCAACTCGTCAAGGCGCGTCGGCGGTGCACTCGCCCTCGATCCGGACACGGTCGGCGACGCCGTTCTCGGCGACGACGCGGTCCATGTTCGCGCGCTTGCCCGGCGATCGTCTCGAAGGCATACTTGGTTGGCGCCCTCCCATAGCCGGGCCAGGCCCGCCGTGTAGTAGCCGTCAGCGCCGCCGACGTTCAGCACGATATCGAAGGGCGTCCGGGCCAGCTCGGCGAGCACTGGTGACAGCTCCAGCTCGTAAGTGCCCAGGTAGGCGGGCAGGTGGGGGACGGGCGGGCATTACCACATCCCCGCGAATGGTCCCGACACAACCCGGCCGTCGGTCTGGCGGCGCACCAGCGCGTGGGTGCCGAGCCGGAGGGCGGACCGCAGCGGATGCCGGGCAAAGTGGCGTGCGCGACTGCCGATCATGTCGACTGACGCCTGCGGGGATCGCCCGCGCACCTCGTCGTAGACGGCGAGCATGCGGTCCGCCATGTGCGCCGAGCCGAGCCAGTCCAGGTCTCGACCTGGCCGCCGCGGGGGAACCGCCGGCGCTCGCCCTCGTCCTCGAGCAGCGACCGCATCCGATCCGCCAGCGCAACCGGGTCGCCGGCCAGGAACCAGGGCGCCCGCACGGCCGCCCTCGAGCGCCTCGGGGATGCCGTCGACGTCCGTGCCGACGATCGCGCAGCCGGCCTGCCGGGCCTCGGCGAGTACGAGTCCGAAGGGCTCTCTGCGCGACGCCAACACGAACAGGTCCGTCGCGCGCAGGTAGCGACCGGGATCGGGCTGAAAGCCCTCGAGGTGGATGCGGTTGCCCGCCCGCGACTCGCGCACGCGCTCCTCGAGCTCGGGGCGATACGGCCCTTCCCCGACCAGATACAGATGTGCGGCGAGCGACTCCGGCAGGCGCTCGAACGCGGTGACCAGCTCCGGGATCCCCTTGCGCTCGAACAGTCCGGCCACGCACGTGATCGCCGGGTGGCTGAGGTCGGCGGTGCCGTCGGATCCCGTCAGCCGGGGGCTCCCGAGCGTGCCGTTCTTGACCACGTACAGCTTCGCCGCCGGGATCCCGCGCGCCTCGAGCGCCCGCCGGTTCGCCTCGCTCACCGCGACGACGGCGTCGCCCACGCGCATGACCGTCGCGTGGCGCTGCCACTCGTTGTGGACGCTGCAGACCAGGCTGAAGCCGGACTGCCGCTTCAGGGCGCGCGCGAGCAGCGCGCCGGTGACCATGTGGGCGTGTACCACGTCTGGCCGGAAGTCCGCGACCGCGCGCCGCAGGGCTTGCGCCTCGCGCAGGATGGGAATGGGATCCTTTCGCTGAAACGGCCGGTTATGCGGGCCCTCTGATCTGCTCAGCTCGTAGTGGCCCACGCCCCCTCGGCCCAGCAGCTCGACGAAGGCGCCGCCGCCGGAGCAAACGCCACCTCGTGCCCACGCTGGGCCTGGTACCAGGCCAGGTCGACGGCGACGTTGACGATCCCGTTGCCGACGTGGTCGACATGGTTGGCCAGATGCAGGATCCGCATCCGGTCAGGCGCGTGCGATCCGCCTGCGCCAGCTCGACGCGAGCACCTGACCGCCGATGAACCAGAGGATCGCGCCGGTGACGCCGTAGATCGCGTCACCCGACGTGAGCAGACCAGGATGTAGACGAGCATCGCGAACAGCAGCAGGCGCATGTCCTGCCCGGGCGCGCGCTCACGGGCGCCGTTCCAGGCGGCGATGAGCATCGCGCCGATCGCGATCATCACCAGCATGAAGCCGACGGCCCGACCTGGTACATCAGGCTCAGGTAGCCGTTGTCGGGGGCGCGCAGGTCGGACTGGCCTTCAGCTTCGTCGACTCGCCGGCGCTGCCGAGGCCGTGGCCGAGCGGCGCGCGGACGGCCTTCGGGAACAGCGTGCGGAAGGTGGTCTTGCGGTCGGTCGCGGAGCTGTCGCGTCGAGGTGCGCGATCGTCTCGAAGCGATTGACTGTGTCGCGCGCCGCCGGGACCGACCGGCGAGAGCGCGATCGCCGCCGCGACGACGACCGCCGCGTGCCGAGGATGAGCCGCGCGCTCTGGCCGCGCGAGGCGACCACGTGCGCCAGCCCGGCCGCGATCAGCGCGTACCAGGCGGAGCGCACGGAGGTCAGCGACAGCGCGGCGACAGGATCGCGGCGCCGCGATCGCTGCCATCCGGTGGTGGGTCACCGTCAGGTAGCAGAGCAGCGCCAGCCCGAGCAGCGCGCCAGCGTCCCGGGGCTGTTGACCGTGCCGAACACGCGCAGCGTGTCGTTGCTGCCGCTGCCGATGCTGAGGAAGTCGATGGTGTCGAGCCATCCTGGTCCCACGGCGTCATCGGCAGGTAGCGCTGAGCGATCGCGTAGAGCGCGATGACCGGCATCCCGTAGAGCAGCACGCGCGCAGCGCGCTGTCCCGCGCAATGGGCCCTCGCGGTAGCCGAGCACGGCCGCGGAGACGCCGGCGAGGTAGGCGCCGAAGGCGAAGACGGCCGAGCGCGGGCCGACCGTGAACCCGAGCGGCAGGCCGAGCGCGAAGCCGCCCGCGGCCAGCAGCACGACCGTGCGGATTTTGTGCGGCACGTGAACGCGGCGAACGCGAGCGCCGCGATCGCGCCCATCGCGAGGTACGGCGCGAGCGACAGCGGATCGTTTTCGACGGGGCCCGTGATCAGGCCGAGCACGCGGCGCAGGAAGGGCGCGATCAGCCAGAGCGCGAACATGGCGGCGATGCCGAGCGCCGTCGTGCTCGTAGAGCGCGACGACGCTCATGACGAGCACGAAGGCGAAGGCCGCCTGGATCGACACCGTCAGCGCCCCGCCGACCACCAGCGCGCCGGCGCCGCCGACGACCACGGCACACCAGAGGTCCGCGCCGGGTGCCAGCGGCGCGGCCGACCATGCGCAGCCGCCAGATCAGCTCGGCCATGGCGCCCCCACGTGCTCAGCGCCGCGACGGCCACGGCGACGCCGAGTCTCGCCGGTGGAGCCGGTCACGCGCTCGTAGACGGCGAGCATCTCGGCCGCGTGGACGTCGTCGCGGAAGCGAGACGCCGCGGCCGGGGCACGCTCGCCCATCGCCGAGCGCCGGCGATCGACGAGCAGCTCGTGGACGGCATCCGCCCACAGCTACGGGCTCGGCGGACGCCAGCATGCGGCCGGTCGCCGTCGTCGACCAGCTCAGGGCCCGCGCCGTCGGCGCACACGAGCGGGGGCGTCCCGAGCGCCATGCTCTCCACGGTAACCAGCCCGAACGGCTCCTGCGACGATGGAAGCAGCGACAGGTCGAGCGCCCGCATGATCTCGGGGACGTCGTCGCGCTGGCCGAGGAAGTGGACCGCGTGGCGCACGGAGAGCTCGTCGACGAGCCCCTCGAGCGAGTCGAGGTAGGCGTGGTTGTCGAGGCGGACGCGCTTCCCGCCGAACGCGACCTGCCCGACCAGCAGCAGGTGCACGTCGAGCCCTTGTGCGCGCAGCTCGGCCAGCGCGCGGATCGAACGTCCTGCGCTTCCACGGGTGATCTGCGCGATGTGGCCGATCAGGCGGGTGTCCGGGGTCGAGCCCCAGCTCCTCGCGGACGGGGCCGGGCGGACGCGTCCGGTCGAAGCGGGCCTGGTCGATGCTGTTGTAGACGCGGTCGGCGACCGGCCCGGGCAGGCCCTCGTTGAAGCGACTGGCGGTGAAGTCCGAGACGGCCGCCACGCCGCCGCCGTGCGCACGATCAGCGCCCGGATCGTGCGCCCCACCCGGCTCAGCGGCAGGTGCTCGTGGGCGCGCACCACGAACGGCGGGTCCTCCGCGCGCAGTCCGACCGCGGCCATGATTCCCACGCGCGGTGTGTTCGCGTGGACCACGTCCGCCCGGAAGTGCCTCGCGGCGCGCGCCAGCGCGCCGCCGCCCGACGCCGAGCTGGCGCAGCCCCGCCGGGGTGTGGATGGGGTGCAGCTTGAGGCTCGCGGTCACGGCCGGCATCGACAGGCGCTCGATCCCGGCCGCGTCCACCTCTCGCGCGAGCCGGCCCTCGTCCGGGCACGCGATCGCGAGCTCGTGCTCGTCGCGCAGGCCCGCGACCAGCCGCATCAGCGACACCTCGGCGCCGCTCCAGGCGCCGGTGTGGTTGGCGAGCAGGATCCTCACGGCGCCCTCCGGCGGAGGGCGCCGCGAGATCCGCTATGCCGTCTACCGGCGCGTCCCGGCGAGCCGGCGGCGCTTCGCCCGCTGGCGCTGGACGACGGGACGTGGGCGCACGCGCCCGCGCCGCGCCGGCAGCGATGCCACCAGCGCGGCGGGGTCGGGCTTCGCCTGCCCGAGCACGCGTTCATAGATGTCCAGCATGTCACGTGCATGGAGGTCGTCGCTGAATTTGGCCGTTGCCTGCGCGCGCTTTCGCCCATGTGCGCCAGCCGCTCGGGGTCGCCAGCAGCTCGCGGGCCGCCGTGGCCCAGGCCTCGGGCTGCCGCGGCGGCAGCACGCGGCCGGTCACGCCGTCCTCGACCAGCTCCGGTCCGCCCCCGACGCTGCTCACCAGCAGCGGCGTTCCCATCGCCATGCTCTCGAGCATCACGTTGGCGAACGGCTCGTCCCAGGAGGGCAGCAGCGACAGGTCGCAGCTCCCGCAGGATGCCCGGGACGTCGCCCCGCTGGCCGAGGAAGTGGACGCTGTCCCCGAGCCCAGCTCCGCCACCAGGCTGTGCAGTCGCTGCAGGTAGCCCTGGTTGTCGTAGCGGACGCCCTTGCCGGCGAACGCGATGTTGCCGACGATCAGCAGGTGGGCCTGCGACGCCGCTCTCGTGCAGCTGCGCCAGCGCGCGGATCGAGGTGTCCTGCGCCTTCCAGGGCGTGATCTGGGCGACCTGGCCGAGCAGCGGGCGCGCCAGGGCGATGCCGCAGCTCCTCGCGCACGTGCGGCCGGCTTCACCCGCTCCGGGTCGAAGCGCTCGCGGTCGAAGCTGTTGTAGACGTGGGTCGCGACGCGGCCGCGGGAGGCCGCGTTGAACCGCCGCTCGATCTCCTGGGAGACCGTCAGATCGCGTCGGCGGACCGCCCCAGCACCGAGCGGACGCCGCGCCCGACGACGCTGTCGAGCGGCACGTGCTCGTGCGCGCGCACCACCAGCGGCGGGCCGCCGAGGCGGTTGGCCAGCGCGCCCATCAGCCCGGCGCGCGGCGTGTTGGCGTGCAGCAGGTCCGCGTCGAAGCGCCTGGCGGCGCGCGCCAGCGCGACGCCGCCGACGCCGAGCCGCGCCAGGTTGAGGGGGGTCTGCACCGGGTCGAGGCGCAGGCTCGCCTCGAAGGCGGGGATCGGCACGTGCTGCACGGCGGCGTCGTCGAGCAGGTCCGCCAGCGGTCCCGTCGGCGGGGCACGCGACTGCGACGTGGTGGCTGGCGGCGGACCCCTGCCACCAGTCGCATGAGCGCGAACTCGGCGCCGCTCGCGGCGCTCGTGTGGTTCACGAAGAGGATCCTCATGGGGCGTACCTCGAGTCGGGGACAGAATCGTCGGTGAGTATTCCCACGCCTGGCGCTATCCGCTATTTACGCAGCGCGTAGCCGGCGCGGGATGACGTGCAGCAGCAGCGGGCTGCGCGCCCAGCTGCACGCGGACGCCGCCGCGGCGCAGACGCAATCCTGCGCTCGCCCGCGCCGACCGCACCGGGTCGGCCACGCGTCACGCGGCGCGCGCCCGGGCAGCCGCACCGTCACGCGCTCGCGGCGCCACGTGCAGCGGGCGCCGCTGCGCTCGATGTCCCAGACGCTCGACAGCCGCCAGAGCGCGACGACGTAGGTGCCGTCGCGCCTTCTGGAGCACGAGCCGGCGGACGTCGCGGGCGCGCCGCGAGACCGCGATCCGCAGCGGCCGCAGCGCTGGCGCCGGCGTCGTCGCGGCCGACGACGTCGAGCAGGTTGCGCAGCGCGTTGAAGGCCGGCTTGCGGCTGAAGTCGTGGCGCAGCAGGCCGAAGTGCTGCTCGGGGTCGCGCCGGCGCGGGTCGGGCTTCTCGTCGAGCAGCTCGTAGGCGTAGGTGCGGCGGATGCCGTCGCGGAAGTGCTCGAGGAACGTCCGCAGCATGTAGACGGCGCCGGCGCGCTCGGACACCGGCGGCTGCTCGTCCGCGCGGCGCGCGCAGCGCGTTGTGGAAGCCCGCCTCGGTCGCCCACACCGGCTTGCGGCGGCCGGTGATCGCGCGGCGCGCGCGAGCTCGGCCTTGACGTGCTCGGGGTCGGGGACAGCCCGCCCGTGTAGGGGTGGATGTTGCCGACGTCGAGCCACCGCGCTGGTCTGCCGACCCGGCTCGGGCCGTGCGAGCGTGGCGAACGACGGGCCGAGGATCGGCAGCGAGCGCGCGCCGGGCTGCGCCTTGGCCTTGCGGTGCAGCTCGCGCTCGTAGGAGGCGAGCGCACCGGCCAGCGCCGGCCGCCGACGTACTTGTCCAACTCGTTGGGCGCCTCGAGCGCCTCGGCGGCGTTGCGCAGGCGCCCGCCGACGACGCCCAGGATCTGGTCGAGCGTGCCGGTGCCGCGCCCGGGCGGGTTGAGGCCGAAGGTGAAGCGGATCCCGTGCGCGGCGGCGAGCTCGACCGCCCGGTAGTAGCGCTCGTTCCAGTCGCGCCACTGCGGGCGGGGTTCGCGTACACGCCCTCGCGCAGGTGCCGGACGCCGAGCTCGTCGAGCCGCGCGACCACCCGCGGCCAGTTCCCGTAGGCGGTGTCGTAGTAGACGATGTGCGTCACGACGCCGACCGAGTCGCGGAAGGCGGCGGCGCTCCTGGGAGCATGGACTCGGCGCTCGCGGCGGGTGCGACCGCCATCGCAGCAGGCCCCTGCAACGAGCAGCCCGGCGAGGGCGGCGCGCATGTCATTACATCGGCAGCCCCCGGGCGGACCTTGCGTAGCCACCGGACGGATGTACGGTCCCGCCGATGCCGCGGCTCGACTGCTCGTCCACGACTACCTGCTCGTCCTGCGCGGCGCCGAGCGCACCTTCGCCGCGATGACCGACGCCTGGCCCGACGCGCCGATCGTCACGCTGCTCTACGACGAGGCGGGCACCGAGGGCCGCTTCGCCGGCCGCAGCGTGACCACCTCGCCGCTGCAGCGCCTGCCGCTCGCCAGGGCAACTTCCGCGCGCTGCTGCCGGTCCTTCCCGACCGCGACGCGGCGGCTCGACCTGAGCGGCTTCGACTGCGTCGTGTCGAGCAGCAGCGCGTTCGCCCACGGCGTGCGCCCGGCCGCCGGGGCGCGGCACGTCTGCTACTGCCACTCGCCGTTTCGCTACGCCTGGCACGAGCAGGCGCGCGCGCTCGGCGAGGTGCCCGCGCCGCTGCGGCCGGCGCTGGCGCTGCTGCTGCGCCGCCACCGCGCCTTCGACCGCCGCGGCCGCGCGCCGGCGTCGACCGCTACGTCGCCAACGGCGAGATCACCCGCGAGCGCATCCGGCGCTTCTGGGGCCGCGACGCGGAGATCGTCCACCCGCCCGTCGACGTCGACCGCTTCGCGATCGGCGAGCCCGGCGAGCACGTGCTGTTCGTCGGCGAGCTGGTGCGCCACAAGCGGCCGGAGGTGGCGATCGAGGCGGCCGCTGCGGCCGGGCGGCGGATCAAGGTCGTCGGCGCCGGGCCGGAGCTGGAGCGCCTGCGCGCGCGCTACGGCGCACAGGCCGAGTTCCTCGGCCGCGTCGGGCGACGAGCGGCTGGCCGAGCTGTACGCGGAGGCCGCCGCGCTGGTGGTGCCGAACGTCGAGGAGTTCGGGATCGCGGCGGTCGAGGCGCAGGCCGCCGGCCGGCCGGTGGTCGCGCGTCGACGCCGGGCGGCGCGCGCGAGACCGTCGTGCCGGGCCGCACCGGGCTGCTGGTCCCGGACGGCGACCCGGGCGGCGCTCGCGCGCGCCCTGCGCGAGGACCTCACCCGCTTCGACCCGCACGACATCCGCGCCACGCCCAGCGCTTCTCGCGCGCGGCGTTCCAGGCCCGCCTGCGCGAGATCGTCGCCGCGACCTGCGTAGCGGCGGCGGCTGTGCGCTGACGCAGCGCGCGGCTCCAGCTCGCCGAGCGCGCCTGTGCGCGCGATGGTGGCCGCGGCCGCTTGCGCTTGGCTTCGCGCGTGCAGGTGGCGCGCCGCTTGGAGCGCCGTGCGCCTTGCGCTGCTGCGGCCCTGCTGCGGAGCCGCTGCCGCACGTCAGCGCCGCCGCAGCGCACGCGCTCGGCGCGCTTGCCGACCGCGCAGGCGCTCCAGCCGCGCCGCCGCGGTCGCCGGCCGGGGTCAGGCGCAGGACCACCGGCGCGCCGGCCAGGTCGACCGAGATCCGGCTCGGGTTGGTCCAGCGCTCCGTCTCCGCGTCCGAGCTGACCGGGTCGAAGCGGCGCGCCAGCGCCACCGGCTCGCCGAGCGCGACGTCCACCCGGTCGGGGGCGGGCGCGAGGTCCTTCTGGCCGGCGCAGTCCCAGACGCTCGACCGTGCGCCACAGCGCCAGCGCGTAGGTGCCGTCGGCGGAGCGCAGCAGCAGCTGCGGACGTCCGGGCCGGCGCCCTCGAGGGCGAGGCGCAGGCCGCCCGGGGACGCGACCGGGGCGGAGTCGCCGTCGACGACGCGCAGCAGGTTGCGCAGCGCGAGGAAGGCCGGCTTGGGCGCCAGGTTCCAGCGCAGCAGCCCGAAGGAGTTCTCCGACGCCGGGAACCCGTACCGCTGCGCCTCGGCGGGCGACCACAGGTCGGCGAACTGGTAGATGTAGGTCCGCTCGATGCCGCCGACGGAACGCCTCGAGCGCGATCCGCGGCATGTAGATCGCCACCGCCCGCTCGGACGCCGGTCGTTGCCGCCGGGAAGGCCAGGTCGGTGTGGTAGCCGATCTCGGTGGCCACCAGCGGCTTGCTGGCCGGATACGGGCGAGGCGAGCTGCGCTCGTCCTCGAGGTTCTGGAGCGGCGGCAGCGCCACCGGGATAGGGGTGGATGTTGCCGCGGTCGAGGTAGCCCGACATGTCGCCCAGCGCGGCCCGCGAGCCGCGGTTGACGAGGCCGGCCCGATCACCGGCAGCCGCGCCAGCGACCGGGTCGGCCTTGACGCGGCGTGTAGAGCTCGGCGCTGGAAGTGCGCGTGTCCGCGATCCAGTTCGGGTTGCCCGAGATGTCGGGCTCGTTGATCGTCGTGAGCGAGACGACCGAGTCGCGCAGGCGGCTCGTGATCGCCCTCAGGCCCGCGTCGATCGACGCGGTGCCGCCCGCGTCGACCCCACGCCGAGGTTCGCCCGGATCCCGACCGGCCAGCCGCTGCAGGCGGTCGATCTGGTACGCGCAGGTCGGGCAGAGCCCGTCGCCCACGTAGCGCACGCCCAGCTCGCGCAGGCGCGCCTCGACCGGGTCGAAGTCGTTGTACGAGCGTGTCGAGGTAGGTGAGCCGCACGTTGACGCCGACCGAGTCGCCGAACGCTCGCGCCGACTGCGCGGGGACGAACGGCGACCTCGGGCGCCGCGTGGGACGAGGCGCCAGGGCCGACCGCCAAGGCAGCGGCGAGGACGACGGTTTTCAGGCAGGTTCGTAGGCGAGCGAGACACCAAGGGCGTTTACCCAGACCGGCGAATCCCGATCTCGTACGTCCGTCTAGCGCCACTGCGTCATCCGGGCCGGCGAAACTGCATGATGGCCCGTGGTCTCGCGCTCGCGGCGAGGCTGATGCTTGCCGCGCTCGTGGGCCTGCTGGCGCTGGTCGCCGCTGGATTTTGATCGAAGCCGGGCACGAGACGAACGGCGGTTCGGGCGGCGCCGAGCTGAGATCGAGGGCGCTGTCGGCCGAGGCCTTCGTCGACTCGATCGGCGTCGTCGTGCACTTCGCTACACCGACACGGCCTACGCCCGGCAGGCGGAGTTGATCGCCCGCATGCGCGAGCTCGGCATCCGGCACGTGCGCGACGGCATGCCGGAGGGGCGGGCCCCGCTCATTGCCGGCCTGACGGCGGCGCGCGCCGCCGGCATCCGCGCCACGCTCGTCGGCGAGATCGACAGCGACCCGGAGGCGGCGGTCGCCGAGTCCGTCGCGGTGATGGGCGGCGCGATCGACGCCTTCGAGGGACCCAACGAGCTCGACAACATCGGCGACCCGGACTGGCCGGCCCGCTGGCGGACTACATGCCCCGGCTCGCCGCCGCGCGCGACGCGCACGCCGCCGGCGTGCCGCTGATCGGGCCGAGCCTGGTCGACGCCGGCAACCGCAGCCGGATCCCGCGCGACCTTCCCGGCCTGTTCAACGGCCATCCCTACTCCGGCGGGGCGCCGCCCGAGCCCGCGCTCTCGCAGGCCTTGGTCGAGCGACGCGCGACGACGCCGCGCCGGCGAGCCGTGTTCACCGAGACCGGCTACCACAACGCGCTCCAGGCGACCACGGGCCAGGCGCCGGTGTCCGAGGCCGCCGCGGCGATCTACATGCCCGCGGCTGCTCATGGCGCCTTCGGCGCGGGCGTGCGGCGCACCTTCCTGTACGAGCTGGTCGACGAGAAGCCCGACCCGGCCTCGCCGAGCCCGAGTGGCACTTCGGCCTGCTGCGCAACGACCTGTCTCCCAAGCCCGCGTTCACGGCGCTGCAGACGATGATCCGCGCGGTCCGGGAGCCCGCCGGCCCGGTTGCGTCCGACGACCTTGCCTGGCGCCTCGAGGGCGCGGACGACGTCGACCATGTCACGCTGAGCGGCGCGACGGCTCGCACGTGATCGCGCTCTGGCGGCCGGTGTCGGTGTGGGACATCGACGCCCGCCGGCCCGTCGACCCGGGCACGGCCCGCGTCCGGCTGAGCTTCGATGCGTCGGCCGCGCGACCTCGCCGTGTGGCGGCCCAGCGTCTCGGCGCAGCCGGTGCTGCGGCGCGCGACGCTACGGACCTCGGGTTGTCACTGGGGGGCGACCTCGTGCTCGTGAGCGTCCGCTGATGGCGGCGATGCCAGTCCGCCTTGAGATGATCCGCGAGGCGGATCGCGAGAGCCGCGAGCGTGAGCGTGGGGTTGACGTACCCCGGCGGCGGGAACAGCGACGCACCGGCCGCGAACAGACCCGGTGACGCCGTGCACCTGCCCGTTCGGGTCGGTGGCGCTGCGGGACGGGTCGGTGCCGATGCGCGTGGTGCCCATCTGGTGGAAGGCGTCGCTGACGCGCCCCGCCCAGTCGTCGCCCGCCAGCCAGGGCTCGGGCCGGACCTCGCCCAGGCCGAGCCGGCGGAACTCGCCCGCGACCTTCTCGACCATCGTCTACGGCGGTGCGGTGATCGAGTTCGTCGAGCCGCCAGTCGACCTGGGGCAGCGGCTCGCCGAACCGGTCGCGCCGATGCGACAGGGTCACCCGGCTGTCGGGGTTGGGCGCCTGCTCGGCGTGGATTTGCAGCGTCACCGCTTCGGGCGCACGCGGGCCGCGCGGGCGGACAGCGCGGCGGTACGCGACCGGCGCGAGGCGCGGCGCGCCTCGGGCGATCAGCCCCAGGTCGCGGCCGAGCGCCTCGGGCCGGCGCGCGCCGCGCAGCGCGCGGTAGACGCGCCGCGCGGCCTCGATCGCGGACTCGTCGCCGAAGTGGAAGACCGGATAGGCGGCGCAGCCCAGCACCTGGCGCTCGCGCTGGGCCGCCGGCGCGAGCACGAGCCGGGGCAGGTAGCGCAAGCCGCGCCGGTAGAGCAGGCCGTAGAGCTCCTGGAGGCGCGCGGGCTGGGCGCTCTCGATCCTGGCGGAGTGCCAGTTCGGGTGGTCCTGGAAGTAGCGCCCGACGACGTCGTTGCCAAGCCGCGACGCGAGCAGCAGGCGCGCGTTCTCAACCGCGCCGCCGGCCAGCACGCAGCGCGAGCCCGCACGCGAGGCGTGCGTCCCTCGGCCCCCGCACCATCACGGCCTCGAAGCGGCCCGGGCCAGGCTCAAGGCGCGTCGCGGTGGCGTGCAGCAGCACTCGCACGTTCGCGAGCGCTCGAGCTGCCGGCGATAGCGACGGCCGAGGTGCGGCTGCGGACACCAGACCGTGAAGCGGTGGACGAAGCGGCCCGGATCGACGGCCGGGCCCCGCACGCCGAAGGCGTCCCAGACGCGCTCGTCGTAGACCTCGCCCTCGATGCCGAACAGCGCCTCGGCGCGCCGGTAGTAGGGCTCGAGCTCCGCATGTCCGAACGGCCAGCCGCTGTCGGGCACCCACTCGCGGGGCTCGAGGAGGTTCGGCTCGAGCGGGAGGCACTGGCCGGCCCAGAGCGCGTGGTCCCGCCCAGGACGCGCAGCGCGCCCCTCGGTCAGCGACGTCGCGTCCAGGCCGGTGGCCTCGCCCTCGTTGAGCGCCTCCGTGGCATCGGCGCGGCCTCGGCCGCCGCTCTCGAGCACCACCACCCGCGTCGACGCGCCGAGGAATTCGCGCGCGAGCGCGATTCCGGCCGCGCCGGCCCCGACAACGCACAGGTCCGCTTCCAGCTCGGCCCCGTCCTTTAGCCGCCGGAGGTCATCGATCATGACCGCGCGCCTTCCCGCAGCGGGCCACCGATGCGGCGGGCAGAATGTCCGGATGCGGTTCGTTGACCTTCCGGGCACCGAGCTGACGCTCTCGCGGCTCGGCTTCGGGACGTCTGGCCTGATGGCCCGGCGGGGCGGCGCGAGTCCGTGCGCCTGCTCGAGGTCGCCCACGAGAGCGGGATCACGCATTTCGACACCGCGCGCGCCTATGGCTACGGCGAGGCCGAGTCCGCGCTCGGGGACTTCCTCCCGGGCCGGCGCGACGCGGTCACCGTGACGACGAAGGTGGGCTGCTCCCGCCGGGCCGCCCGCGCGGCCTGCGCGGCGCCAAGGCGGTGGCGCGGGTCGGCGGCGCGCCCCGTCCCGCCCTGCGGCCCTGCTGCGGCGCGGCGCGCAGTCGCTGGTCAAGCGGCCGTTCGCCGCCGGACCAGCCGCGTCGAGCCTCGAGACAAGCCTGCGCGAGCTCGGCATCGAGACCGTCGACCTCCTCCTGCTACACGAATGCCGGCCTGCCGACCCCGAGACCGAGGGTCTGCTCGAGTTCCTCCTCGACGCGGTGCGCGAGGGCAAGGTACGTCACTTCGGCCTCGCCACCGACCGGGAATCGACCGACGCCATCGCCGCGCGTCACCCGCAGCTAGCCCGGGTGATCCAGGTTGCCCATAGCGGTCGGACCCCCCGCTCGTGCTGCCCGCCGGCGTCGGCCTGGTCACCCACTCGGCGCTCGCGCCGCTACTGGACCCGCTCTCCCAACGTGCGCGCCAGGCGGGTTGGCCGCCGCAGTCCATCGGGCGGTTGCTGCTGGCGAGCGCGCTGCGCGCCAACCCGCGTGGGGCGGTGCTCTTCTCGTCCGGCGACCCGGCGCGCATTCGCGCCAACGCGGCGCTGGCAGAGCCGGGCGCGGTTGAGACCGACGAGCTAGAGCGCTTCGAGCGCCTGGCCGCGGGTCACGCGTAGTGTCGGCCGAGCGGGTGAGCGGGCTGCGGGGGTTGCTCGCGCGTCGTTTCGTGCGCGCGGGGGTCATGACCTACCTCTTCTCCGACTCTCACGCTGGTCGCCAACCTCGTCACCGGCATCGTGGTCGCGCGCGCGCTCGGCCCTGACGGGCGGGGCATCACGTGGCGCTGGCGACCGTCGCCCAGCTGGCCGGCTTCCTGTTCGCCGCTGGGCGTCGCGCAGAGCCTGAGCTACTACATCGCCCGCGGCCCGCAGGAGGGCCCGCAGCCTGCTCACGACCTGGGTCGCTGATGCTGATCCCGCTCACGGCGGTCGCGATCGGGATCACGGAGCTGCTGCTGCCGACGATCTTCTCCGACGACGGCAGTCAGGCGATCGAGATCGGGCCGCTGGTTCATGTTCTCGATCGTCCTGGTCGTCGGGCTCGAGCTGAACTACGGCCTGCTGCTCGGGACGCAGGACTTCTTCGCCTACAACGTGCTGCGCTTCGCGCCAGCCGCGCTGACCGCCCTGGCGTTCATCGCGCTGTGGGCGCTCGACGAGCTGACGGTCGAGAGCGCGCTGATCGCGGCGATCGCGGGCTCCGCGGTTGCGATGGTTGCCGGGCTGGCGCGGAGCGTCTCCCGGATCGGCGTCGGGCCCGTCGACGCCCGCTCGGTCTGAGGTCGCTCTGGTACGGCGTGCGCGGGCAGGGCTCGACCGTCGCGACCAATGTCACGGCGCGCCTGGACGTCGCGATGCTGCCCGCCTTCGTGTCCGCCGCGAGCGTGGGCCTCTACTCGGTCGCCACGAACATCTCGCTGATCGTCCACCAGCTCTCGAACACGTTCGCCGGGCTCGTGCTGCCCGCCGCCGCAGCCGGGGACCCCGAGCGCGGGCACAGCAAGGTCGTCGGCTCGCTGTGGGCCTCGCTGGTCGTCGCCGCCGTGCTCGCAATCGTGCTCGCCCTGTTCGCCGCCGTCCGCTGCTCGGCCTCGTCTACGGAGACTCGTTCCGGGACGCGGCGGAGCCGCTGCTGCTGCTCCTGCCGGGCGTCGTGCTGTTCGCGGGCTCGTCGATTCTCGCCGCGGGCGTCTTCGCGGTCGGCCGCCCCTTCACCGCCACGCTCGCCCAGCTGCTCGGCATGGTCGTGACGATCGTCGGCCTGTTGCTCTTCCTCGACAGCGGCGGGATCAACGCCGCCGCGCTCGTCTCGAGCGGCCTCGTACGCGACGGTCTTCGTGGCGATGCTGATCGCCTACAAGTCGGGTCACCGGCACACCCTGGGCGACCTTCGTGCCGACGCCGCGCCAGCGTTCGCGAAGCTGCTGCGCCTAGTACGCGCCGGGCCCGCGCCAGATGATCGAGACCGTCCTCAGCAGGATCTTGAGGTCCTTGCGGAGGCTGTAGTTCTCGACGTACTCGCGCTCGACCGCGAGGCGCTCCTGGAAGTTCAGCTCGCCGCGGCCGTGGACCTGCATCGGGCCGGTCAGGCCGGGCCGCATCTGGAGGCGGAAGCGCTGCGTCTCGCCGTAGCGCTCGACCAGCCACATCTCCTCGGGCCGGGGCCCGACCAGGCTCATGTCGCCGCGCAGCACGTTGATCAGCTGCGGCAGCTCGTCGAGGCTGGTGCGGCGCAGCACGCGCCCGACCTTGGTCACGCGCGGGTCGTGGCGCAGCTTGAACATCGGCTCGTCGAGCTCGTCGGGCGAGATGACCTCGTTGATGCGCTCCTCGGCGTCGCGGCACATCGTGCGGAACTTGAGGATCGTGAACGGCTCGCCGTCGCGCCCGGCGCGGGTCTGCCTGAACAGCGCCGGGCCGCTCGAGGTCAGCCGGACCGCGAGCGCGATCACGAGCATCACGGGCGCCAGCAGGATGGTCCCGATGGCCGATGCGATCACGTCCACGACGCGCTTGAGCGCCATCGTCGACCACGACGTGCCCCAGGTGCCGTACTCGATCACCGGCATCTCGGCGATGTGATTGAGCTGGACCGCCGTGCCGAGCATCGCCCGCATCGGCGGCATCACGCTCAGCTTCACCTGCGTCGCGCGGCAGGAGGCGACGACCCGCGCCAGGGTCGCCTCGTCGAGCTCTGGGACCGCGAGCACGACGCGCTCGATGCCGGTCTCGTTGAGCAGGTACTCGAGGTCCTCGCGGGTCAGCTCCTCGAGCTTGAACTCGCGGTGCAGGCCGCCGTTCCCGTTGCCGTTCTGGTGGCTCGAGTACTCGACCACCGACAGGTGGTGGCCGGGCTCGAGCGCCAGCTTGCGCGAGACCGCGTCGGCCAGCTTGCCGTGGCCCATCACCAGCGCGCGCTCCGGGGGCACCCGGTTGCGCCAGATCGCGCGGGCGCCGGAGCGCAGCAGGAACGCGCACGTCAGCGCCGTGAGGTAGAGCGCGGCGGCGCTGTCGAGCGTGACGGTCTCGTCCGGCAGCGCTCGAATCAGCACCAGGCCGGCGGCCACGGACAGCGTCACCCAGTGGAAGATCGCCGGCACCTCGTCGGTGGTGAGGTGCCAGATGCGCGGGTGGTCCGTGTCGTAGAGGCCCTCGAACTTCGCGATGACGATCGAGAGCGGCAGGATCAGCAGCACCCAGAGCGGGTCGCTGGTGCCCTCGACCAGCGTCATTACGCCGACCGCAATCAGGATCGTCAGGACATCGGCTGTGAACAACAGCCGCCGCCTCAGCGAATCCTTGCGCGTACGCAGCCTCCGCATTGGGCGGGTGGGCGTTTGATCGGGCGCTAAGGACGCGCGTCCGTGGGTTGTCGTACCTACGGGCTGCACTCCCGGCGGACCACCATACTCCAGGCCTTCCTACCTCGCCAGAGGCAACCGTTTGCGCCCAAAATCGGGGATTTCAGGCGGTGGTGAGGGCCCGCTCCGGGAGCGGGGGCTCCTGGAGGGGGTCGAACTCGGCCGCCGCGTCGCTGCGATCGTCCGTGCGCCGCCCGACGGCTTCCCAGACGGCCACCCCCAGCAGCGTCCACGCGAGCACCTTGCCCGGCTGCTCGATGTACTCGGCCATCACCATCAGCCCGGCGAACCCGGTCACCGCGGCGAGGCTTGCGAGCCCGAGCCCGCGGCGCATCGGGTCGAGGCGCACCAGCCGGACCGCCACGCCGACGAGGATCCCGCCGAGGCCGAGGACGAACAGCAGCCCGCCCGCGAAGCCCTGCTCGCGCAGGACCTTGAGGTAGCTGTTGTCGGTGTAGACGGCCCTGCGGCCCTCCGCCGTGGCCCGGCCGACCGTGCCGATGCCGGACCCGAACGGCTCGTCCGCCACCTTCTCGAGCGTGTTGTCCCAGTGGTCGAAGCGCGTGACGACCGAGTAGTCGGTGAGCGGATGGGCGAGCGTCTTGGCGCGCCACTCCGTGGCCGGGTTGGCCTTGCCGGCGGCGACGGTGGCGCCGTACCCGCCGGCCAGGACGATCGCCACGGCCGCGAGCGAGAGCGCCCCGCGTCGCCGAGCGGCGCCGGAGCGCAACAGCAGCAGCGCCGTCACCACGACCACGCCGAGCACGACGGCGAACAGGGCGCTGCGCACGTACGAGGCGGTGAGGCCCGTCATCGCGAGCCCGAACAGGCCGAGCGTGACCAGGCGGGGGCCGACCCCGAGCAGCGCGAACGTCAGGCAGAGCAGGCCGGCGGGCACGAGGAAGCTGGCCAGGCCCATGGCGGCGGTGAACGAGCCGGTGTCGCGGGCCAGCTCGTCGAAGCTGGCGTTGGGCGTGCGCAGCTCCGACCATGCGCGCTCTGCGTCGGCGGGCCCGATCAGCCCGCGCAGCGCCGCGTATGCGACGGCCAGCCCGATGATTCCGAGCAGCACCGCCGGCAGGCGCTCCGGGCCGAGCCGCGCCGCCAGGATCAGCCCGCCGAGCGCGACGAGGAGGTACGACTGGGTGACCCGCGCGCCCTCGAACGCGTCGACCAGATCGCCGCTGACGGGGATCTGGAAGATCGACAGGAGCAACCAGCTGCCGAGCATCGCGATCGCCGCGCGCTCCGGCAGCGAGGCGTTGGCCCACACGCGCGCGGGCGTGCGGCCCCGGTCCGAGACAAGCAGGGCTGCCAGCGAGGCGAACAGCGCGAGGTCGAGCGCGGCGGCGCCGGCCGCCGCGGGGGAGGGCGCGCCGTCGGCGCTCAGGCCCACCTTGACTGTGCCCTCGAAGGTGAACAGCAGGAGCGCGGCGGCAAACGCCCAGGCCGGCGCGCGGACGCACAGGATCAGCACGCCCGTCAAAAGGACGAGCAGCACCCCCGCCGTCGGCATCGACGCCCCCCAAGCCCCCAGCGCCATGCAGCGATATTACCCCTGCAATTGCCCTACTACGCCAATTCTCAGCGGCTGGCCTCGGCCTGTGCGCGCTGCCGGGCGACGTTGCGCGCGAGCAGGGTCCCTGCGGTGAGGCTCATCGCGGTCACCGGCAGGAGGTACGCCCAGGCCGCGCCCACGTCGCCCCCCGACGGGACCAGGAAGACGCTGCACGCGACCGCGACGATCACTCCCACGGCGCCGACCGGGAGCACGTCGCGGTTGCGCTCGAACGCGATCAGGCCGTGCCAGGCGATCCCGAGCACCGCATACGCCGGCAGCCCCGCCAGCAGAACCGCCGCCGGATCGGCGGACGGCTCGAAGCGCCCGCCGAACAGCACCTGCACGATCGTCGATGCCAGCAGGGCGCACACGGCGCCCAGCACGGCGCCGCCCACGGCAGCGGCCGTGACGAGGCGGCCGACCAGGCGAACCGCGCGCGCCCTGTCGTTCACGTACAGGTAGGTCAGGCCCGGCAGCAGCGCGAAGGAGGCGATGAAGGCGAGGTTGAAGATCGTGTCGGCGAGCCGCGCGGGGGCCGAGAACCAGGCGAGCTCCTCCTCGCTGCCGGTGTTGGCGAGCACGATCTGCGGGAGCCGCGTGGCCACGGCGATCGACAGCGCCGCCACCGCGAGGCCGATCCCAGCCCGCAGCAGGCGCTTGAACAGGACGGGCATGGGCCGGGCCGGGCGCCTCAGCTCGTGGCGCATCACGAAGAAGAGGACCGCGACGTGGAGCACCTCCTTGAACGCGAACCATCCGATCACCCCCGTGATCGATCCGCCCGTCGCCATGATCACGATCCCGCCGCTGACCGCGACGACCATGCCGCCCAGCTGCAGCGCGGCCTCGAGCTGGAAGCGGCCGATGCCGCGCAGGATCGCGCTCAGGTAGTTGAAGAAGGTGTTCGCGGCCGCGTAGAGGGCGGTCAGGCCGAGCAGCAGCCCGGCGCTGCCCGGCCCAGAGTCGACCAGCCCGAAGAGGGCGAGGGTGCCGGCCGCCACCAGCGCGCCCAGGCCGATCGCCGGCACGCCCGACCAGAAGACCACCCGCGTCGGCTCGTCGCCCGCCGCCACCTCCCGGCTCGCCACGGTCGGGACGCCGGTGTCGGCCAGCATGCTGAAGGTGGCGTACAGCCCGACGACGTAGGAGTAGACGGCGAACTCGTCGACCTTCAGCATGCGCGCCGCCACCAGCAGGAAGGCGAACTGCCCGCAGCGCGCCAGGATGCGCGAGATCAGTGTCGGCGTCGAGGACCGGACCAGCTTCCAGTCGCTGCGGGTGAGGCGCTCGAGCCTCCACGGCGCGTCCGGTGCGCCGGTCGTGCCCGGATCAGCCGGCAGGGCCACGGGTCACCGCGTCAGCCGGCGCGACGCGGTCTCGCGATACGCCCGCCGGATCGCGTCCGCCTGCCGCTCGAGCGAGTAGGTGCCCTCGACGCGTGCGCGCCCGGCCGCGCCCATGCGCTCGCGCCGCTCGCGATCAGCCGCGAGCTCGAGGATGGCGTCGGCCAGCCCGCGAGCGTCGTCCACGTCGACAAGGATCCCCGTCTCGTCGGTCACGATCTCAGTGGGCCCGTCGATGCGAGTCGCCACGACCGGCAGGCCCATCCCCATCGCCTCGATCAGGACCAGGCCGAACGGCTCGCTGCGGGAAGGCAGCACGAGCAGGTCCCAGCCGGCGAGCTCCGCGAACGGATCGTCGGTGACGCCGTGCTTGACCCCCAGCTCGCCCGCTCGCGCCACCAGCAGCTCGGCCCAGCCGCGGTCGGGACCGTCGGGACAGGGCCCGACGAGGCGGAACTCGAGGTCGGATCGCTCCCTGCGGACGAGCTCGACGGCCTCGACGAACACGTCCGTCCCCTTGCGGCGCGAGACGTTCCCGAGCGCGCCGACGACGGGCGGGCGGGGGGAGGGGCTGCGCGACGGCAGGTCGGGCAGCTCGATCCCGTAGTAGACCATCTCCGCGGGCACGCGCTGCTGGCGCAGCGCCGCGAGGCTCGTCGCGGAGTTCGTCAGGACGCGGTCCGCCGCGGCGCGCATCAGCCGTCCGGCGACGGCGCCCTTGAAGCCGCGCGGGAGGATCTCGTGCACGTACAGGAAGACGGGCGTCCCGGCCCTGCGAGCCGCCAGCGCCTCGGGGATCATGATCAGCGTGTTGGCGTGGAGCACCGCCGGCGACTCGCGCTTGACCCAGCGGCGGAAGCGGCGCAGATAGCCCGGCGTCTGCGCCAGCCGGGCCCGGGCCCCCGGCGGCTCGCGCAACCCAGCCCGGCTGTAGCGCAGGGGGCGAGGCTCGCCGGCCACCCGGTAGCCGCGCCCCTGAAGCTCCTCGCGCAGCGGGCCGTCGCCGGGCGTCCAGAACGTGAACCGGCAGCCGCGCGCCTCGAGCAGCGGCAGGGCGCGCAGGAACCCGATGGCCGAGCCGCCCACGACCGGCTCGTGGAAGGCGACCGCGACGGTCAGCTGCTCCGAGCGGTCCTCGACGCCCGAGTCCGCCTCGACCGTCGAGTGGGCGCTCATCCGATCGAGGCCTTCTCGCGGGCCCGGTTGCGGACGCCGATCCGCGCCCCCGCCCAGTCGACGACTGGACGCAGCACGAACAACGTCAACAGCAACGGCAGCCCGAAGATCACGAGAAAGCCGACGGTGACGGAGTAGGTGGTGGAGACCGTGATGTAGACGAGCGTCAGCCCCATCGCGTAGAGGATGACCCGGAACTCCCTGCCGCGCCTGTCCGGGGTCTTCGCGACCAGCCCCAGCAGCGCGCGCGAGAACAGCCCGAACAGGAGCGATCCGACCACGACCCCCGCGAAGCCGAAGTCGTTCCAGAAGTCGCCGATCACCGTGTAGGGGCGCCCCTCGCCCTTCGTCCTGCCCCAGATGATCTTGCGGAACTCCTGGTCGCGGCTCTCGGGCTTGTCGGCATCGATGGCGCCCGGCACGAACGGGTGGACCGCCTGCCAGAAGCCGTTGCCGTACTGGAACTCCGCGGGCCGGCGGTAGCTGTCGGACGAGCCGATCACGGTCGTCGCCTCGAACAGGTAGTCGAACTCGTTCAGGTCGTTGAGGATGCCCTGAGGGCGCTCGAGGTACGTGGGCGCCGAGCCGAGCGCCTCGCCCGTCGTCTTGTCGGCCGTGGCCTGCCTGATGCCGAGCAGCGCCGTCGCGAACAGGACCACCACGACGAGCGCTCCGGCGAGCTCGATCGGGCGCCAGCGGCGCACCAGGTAGTGGGTCACGATCGCGAGCATCCCGAGCAGCAGCACCACGCGCGTGCGCGAGCCGGCGATCGCGAAGAACGCGCACATCTCGAGCGTCGCCAGCCCGAACGCGACGCGTGCGCGCGTCGACCTGGGCGGTGTCCAGGCAACCCAGAGCAGCAACGCGACGACGCCGAATCCGATCAGGAAGTGGTCCACGAGGCCGCCCCGCAGGACCGAGTGCCGGAACGAGGTGTCGAGCGCCTCGCCCGGTCCGCCCACCTTGATGAGCAGCTTCACCTGGCCGATGGCCGCGATCGCCAGGCAGACCCACACCAGCGCCCGCAGGCTGACCGGACGGGCCACGCGCCGGCCGACGCGCCCGAGGTGCTCGCCCAGGCGCGGGCCCCACGGCAGCAGGTAGCCGACGATCACCAGCGCGACGAAGATCGCGACCGCGGCGATCGCGCGCGTGAGGGCCGGCTCGAGCGGCTGCTTGAGCAGCTCCGTGGCGAACTGAGCCGTCTCGCTCGTCTCGAGACGCAGGTACTCGTCGGTCGGATTCGGCGTCGGGTAGTAGCTGAGCAGGTCCTTGGCGCCGATGAACAGCTGGAGCGCGCGCGCCGACAACGAGATCAGCGCGAAGGCGACGATCACCGTCAGTGGCTCGAAGAAGCGCCCGTGGCGGAGCTGGATCGCGAGCACCGCCGCGCTCGTGACGCCGCAGAAGCCGAGCAGGAGCCAGGCGATCGGCGCTCCGCCCACCCAGACGACGAGCGCGATCACCACCAGGGCGACGCCGGCCAGCAGAACCGCGGCGCGGTCGAATCCGCCGACGCGCGGGAACCGGCGTTGCATCGGATTCACGCTATAGAAAAACGGGCCTGTGGGCGTAGGTCGGCGCGGGCGTGGGAGCCGGTGGCGCATCGCGCGTACAAAGGCGCGACACTCCGCTGGGCGTGCGAGCCCTGAAGAGCAAGATCGGCTTCGTGTCGGCCCTCCTGGCCGTGTTGGCGCTGGGCGGGTGCGGCGACCTCGGCGAGCTCAGCGGCCGGGTCGACCAGCCGCAGCTGGTCACCAAGCAGGAGCTCGCGGCCTACCCGCGGGACTCGCCGGAGTACACCGCCCTCGCCTGGTGGCGCGCGCTCCAGTTCGACAGCCCCGCACTCGCCGCGCCCTACTACTCGCACAGGCTGAACGTGACGGCCCAGAGCCTCGAACGACAGCTCGAGGTGGGCACGGAGCTGTTCGACCTGCGCTCCGGCCTGCGGGTCGTCGACGTGGTCCGCCACGGCGACCGCGCCAGCGTGCTCGCGGTACGCACCCGCGTGCTCCGGTTCCCCAACGGCCGCACCGACAGGGTCAGGCTCCCGCAGACGATCAACCTGCGCCGCGAGTCGGGAGGGTGGAGGCTCGCTGACAACCGCTACATCGAGCGGACCCTGAGCAAGATCGACGCGTTCGTCAAGAAGGGCACGGCGCTGAAGGAGAAGAAGCAGGCCGCCGAGGGGGATCAGCAGGCTCCGTAGTCACGGAGCACCTCGCCGAAGCGCTCGCGGAAGCGCTCCTCCGAGAACCGCTCGGAGCTCTGGCGCAGGGCCTCCGCGTCCCACGCACGCCCGGCGAGCTCCCGCACGCCAGCGCGGATCGAGTCCGGGTCGGACGGGTCTGAGATCAGCACCCCGTCCTCCCCGGGGCGCACGATGTCGCGGGCGCCGCCGCTGTCCGCGGCGAGCACGGGAGTGCCGGCCGCGAGCGCCTCGACCATCGAGATGCCGAAGTCCTCCACGCCCACGTGGATGAATCCTCCGGCGCTCGCGAACAGCCGCGCCAGCTCGTCCCGCTCGGTCCACCCGAGCAGGCGCACGTTCGGGGGCATGGCCGCGCGCAGCTGGGGCTCGAGCGGGCCGACCCCGACCATGGTCAGGCGCAGGTCGCCGAGGCCGCGAAACGCCTCGGCCACCTGGAGCGGGCGCTTGTAGGCGACCAGCCGGTGCACCCAGAGGAAATGAGCCGGGTCGCGCTCGACGTCGCGCGGGAAGTCCCGGGTTGCCACCGGCGGCGGCACCACGAGCGCCTCGCGCCCGTAGAAGCGCTCGATCCGCTCCGCCACCGCCGTCGAGTTGGCCACGTAGACGTCCGGCCGCTGCGCGGCGCGCCGGTCCCAGCGGCGCAGGCGCCCGCGGAAGGCGGCCAGCGCGGCGCCCTTGATCCCGTGGACCCGGTCGCGCTCCTCGTCGGCGAGCCAGACGTAGCGCATCGGCGTGTGGCAGTAGCAGACGTGCAGCGCGTCCGGAGCGGTGTGCACCCCGGCCGCGCAGGCGTGCGACGAGCTCACGACCAGCTCGTAGCCGCTCAGGTCGAGCCGCTCGAACCAGCGCGGCATGTACGGCAGCAGCCAGCGCCAGCGGCCCGGGTTGTGCTCGCGCTGACGCACGCCGGGCAGGCGCGCGAGGCGCGACTCGCGCACGATCGAGCGGTTCAGGCGCTCGGGCAGCACCTCGTGCGCGGCGTGGAAGGTGAACATGTCCGGGTCGGACGCGAACAGGTCGAGCATCCCGGCGACGGTCCGCTCGGCGCCGTGCAGTCCCTGGAACCAGTCGTGAACGATCGCCGAGCGCATCGCCAGGCGCCCGGCGGTCACTCGCTGTCGGCCTCGGCGCCCGGGTGCTCGGTGTAGCCGCGATGACGCTGCAGCGCGCGGCGGAAGCCCAGCGGCCGGCGCAGGGTGAGGGGGCGGCGGTGGGGCGCGCCGCTGCGGCGGTAGGTGCGCCACTCGCGCAGCCCGTGGACACGGCCGCGCAGCGCGGCGAGCGAGCGCCCGTTGGCCGACGCGTAGACGACGTAGGCGGCGTCGTAGGCGAGCATCCAGGGCGCGTTGAGCAGCAGCATCCCCCTGGACGCGTTCTTGGCGAGCGTCCGCACCCGGTTGCGCCCGACCAGGTAGAGCTTCGCGGGGGAGCCGTGCTGGGCGGTCGCGGAGTGGTGGTGATACACGACGGCCTGGGGCGCGTAGAGCGCGCGCCAGCCGTGCGCCTGGGCGCGCCAGGCGAGGTCGGCGTCCTCGAAGAAGGCGAAGAAGCTCTCGTCGAACCCGCCCACCTGGTCGAGCATCTCCTTGCGGAAGATCGCGGCGCCGCCGGTGGCGCCGAACACCTCGTACGGGACGCTCTCGCGCAGCTCGGCGAGCGGCGTCCCGACCAGGCGGTCGGCGGCGACGCCGAGCCGGTCCAGCTCGAGCCCGGCCGAGTTGAGCAGGTGGCGGCGGTCGGCGAAGCGCATCTGGGCGGCCACCGAGCCCACGCGCGGATTCACCCTGCCCGCGGCGAGCATCACGTCGATCGCGTCCGGCTCGACCGTGGTGTCGTTGTTGAAGACGGCGATCCACTCGCCGCGAGCCTGCGCGATCCCGCGCGCGACCCCTCCGGCGAAGCCGTGATTGCGGCTCAGCTCGACCACCTTGACCGCCGGGAACCGCTCCCGCACCAGGTCGACCGAGCCGTCGCCAGAGCCGTTGTCGACGACGATCAGCTCGGTGTCCTCGTCGACCCGCCGGAGCGCGTGCTCGAGCGAGTCGAGGCACATCTTGAGCAGGTCGCGGCGCTCGTGGTTGACGATGATCGTCGACACGGCGACTCCGGTCGACGGCCTCGTGCGGCGCGCCGTCGACGGCGTCGCCACGATCGGCTCGTCCTCCTGCAGCACGTTGCCGATCACCTCGTCGGTCAGCTCCGCGCTGCGCTGCCAGGTGAATTCCGCGGCGCGGTCCAGTCCCGCCGCTATCAGGCGGCCCCGCGCCGCCTCGTCGGTCGCCGCGGTGGTGAGCGCGTCGGCCAGCGCGGTCGCGTCGTTGGGGTCGACCAGGATCGCCGCGTCGCCGCAGGTCTCCGGCAGCGCGGTGCGGTCGGCGGCGACGACCGGCACGCCGCTCGCCATCGCCTCGAGCACCGGCAGGCCGAAGCCCTCGTACAGCGACGGCATGGCGAGCGCGAGCGCGCCGGCGTACAGCCCGGGCAGGTGGCGCTCCTCCACGTAGCCGAGCGCGCGCATCGGCGGCGTCTCCCCGGCGCGCATGTACGCGCGCCCCGATCCCGCCGACACCAGCTCGATCCCCAGCTCACGCAGCTTGCGGGCGGCCTCGGCGAGCGCCGACACGTTCTTGCGCGCGATGCGCGTCCCGACCACGAGCGCGTATGGGGCCTCGAGCCCGTAGGCGCGGCGCACCGGCGCGGGATCGGCGCCGGTCGAGAAGCGCTCGTCCACGCCGTGCGGGACCACGTCGATGCGGTCCGACGTGATGCCGAGGCCGTCGATCAGCTCGTCGCGGGAGAAGTCCGACGGCGCGATCACGCGCCGGGCACGCTGCGCGAGCAGCGGGAGGATCTGGCGCTGGTAGGACGCGTACATGGGCGAGTACCAGCCCGGGTGGCGCAGCGCGGCGAGATCGTTGATGACGACGACCGTCCGGGCGGACAGCGCGGGAGCGAGGTTGGCGGGGCAGTAGATCACCCGCGCATGCCGGGCCGCGGCGGGCAGCAGGGCCTGCTCCCAGAGGTGGCCCGCCCTGTACGCGAGCGCACCCGGGGGCTGCATGACCGAGTACCGGTCGGGACGCAGCTTGGGGAGGCGCGCCGCCATCTCGATGGTGACCCGCTCGACGCCGCCGATCTCGGTGCGCGCCGCGGCGCGCGCGTCGATGACTACCGGCGTCCGCCGGCGCCTCAGCGCTCCATTCTGTTGACCGTTCGCCCGCGGCCCGGCCTCTTCGAGGCTGGGCGGGCGCAGCTCAGGTACGCCGCCGGAGCGCAAATCCGCCGGAGAGCAGGAATGCCCCGCTCAGCCCGAGCCCGACCAGCGGAAGGCCGGTGCGGGGAAGGGTGTCACCGCTCTGGGCTTCGGTCGCCGTCGGCGCGGTGCTCTGAGCTGGAGCAGTGCCCGTGTCGGGGGTGGTTGTCTGCGACTGGCCGCCCTGGTCACCCGAGCCGTTGTTGTTCTGGTCGTTCGGCTGGCTCTCGAACGGGTCGACGTACTGGTCGTCCCCTGCGCTCTGGGCGAGTGCCGTGGCGGGAACCGCCAGCACGGGCGCCGCGAGGGCGAGCGCGAGCACGAGCATCAGAGCTTTCCTGGTCATCCGCATCCCGCCATTCCTAGCAGAAAGGCCGCCGTCATCCGCCAGCTCTCAGCCGAGGCGAGCGGGACCGGCGGCGGGGACGGCCTCGGCGCGCTCCAGCGGCTGCGGAAGCTCTGCCGCCTGCTCGTCCTCGACGGGCTCGCCCCTGAGCTCCTCGCTCCAGGCGATCGCCGCGGCCGCGAGCAGCAGCGCCGGAAGCGTGGTGGCGGGCATCTCCCAGTCCCAGTCGAGCCCGGCATGGCACCGCCCACGCGCCCAGGCCGGCCACCACGCCGGTCGCGGCCCCGCGGTCGAGGCGCGCGAGCTTCACGGCCCCCGCCGCGATGCCGCCGAGGAACATCAGCAGGAACGCCACGCCCACGATCCCCAGCTCGCCGGCGGTCTCGAGGTAGAGCGAGTGGGCGTCGCCGGACTTGTCGACCCGGTCCTTCTCCTTCAGCCACGCCACCGCGAACCCGCCAGAGCCGAGGCCGGCGATCGGGTTGTCGCCGAAGCTCCGCAGCGCCACCTCCCAGTAGCGGTAGCGGTTGGTGTCGACCGAGCCCAGCCGGGCCGGATCGGCGCTGTTCTCGGGCGACGTGACCTTGGGCTTGCCGTCGAAGGCCGCGACCGTCACGCCGGCGGCGACCACGACGAGGACGCTCGCCGCGAGCACCAGGCGCGGGCGCGAGGCGGGCAGCTCGAACTGCGGCAGGCGCAGCCTGGGCGCGCGCACGACCGCGATCGCGACGACCGCGGAGAGCGCCACCAGGACGAGGAGCATGATCAGGCCGTCCTGCGTGTCCCCCTGCTGGCCCGCTTCGAGCGACTTGATCCCGTGCAGGTTGCTCGCGACGAACGCGGCCACGGCCCCGCCCGCCACGGCCAGCAGGATGCTGCGCAGCTGCGCCCGGCCCGCGGGCGCGAGCGCGAGCAGCATCACCATGCCGACCGCGAGCGCCGCCAGGGCGCCGCGCGCGAAGGTCAGGTAGGTACCGAGCAGCAGCGGCACGGCGACCGCGCCGGCCGCGGCGCGCAGCGCAGCCGGGCGCTCCGGCGTTCCGGCGATTCGCACGGCGAGCACCGAGCCGATGGCGGCGACGATGCCGAGCGCGTTCCAGTAGGTGATCGGCTGCTCCAGCCGGCCGTGCGCGGCCCTGCTGCGGCTCAGCTCGACCAGCCCCGGCAGCAGGCGCTCCGACAGCGCGTAGGCGACGATCACGAACGCTCCCAGCGCCAGCCCCGGCTCGAGCCAGCGGCGGGCGCCCTTCCCCCTGACGAGCGCGATCGCGAGGACGAAGAAGCCGAGGTAGAGGACGAGCCGCTGGAGGTCGTCCTGGGCGCGGCCCCCGATCGGCGCCCAGGCGATCGACAGGCCCGTCCAGACGCACAGCAGCAGCAGGCCGGCGAGCGCGACGCGGCCGGCGGTGGAGGCCGGCAGGGGCCGGGGGGCGACCAGGGCCACGACGATGACGCCCAGCCAGACGAGCAGCGCGCCGATGATCCGCGGCCGGTCGAAGAAGCCCCCGGAGTAGAAGGCAATCACCGTCGACCCGCAAACGAGCGCCGCGGCTCCGGTGGCGAGCACCCATTTCCGCATCGTCAGCTCACAGTAGAGCAGGTGCACCTACACTCGCGAAGGTGACTTCTGCGGTGACACGCGTGGCCCTGGTGGTCGTCGCTCTGTGCGCTCTGGCGTGGTTCGCGCACGGCTTCCGGGCGCTCGACCTGGAGGCCGACGGCCTGGCCGCGACCAAGCGCTCTCAGGACGACGGGCACCTGTCGGCGTCCGAGCTGCGCGCGGCGCTCGAGGACTTCCACGACGCCCGCAGCTTCAGCGCGGATCGGGGCCCGCTGCTGAACGAGGGCTTCCTGCTGGCCGCGAACGGCCGGCGGGTGGCGGCGTACCGCGCCGCGCGCCGAGTCATCGCCGAGGAGCCCGAGAACACGCAGGCCTGGTTCCTCGCCCGGCTGAGCGCACCGAACCGGCGCGCCGCCAACGCCGCCGGCCGGCGGCTGGAGGCGCTCAGCCCGTTCTTCGACGCCGTGCGCTAGCGCGCGCTCGGCGTGGTCAGGTCGGCGCTGCCCTCGGGCTCGCCGTCGTGTGCCGGGTCGTCGGGCTCGCCGGAGTCGCCGGCGGACTCGGCGCCGCTCATGCCGAGCACGCCGCGGCGCCGGCGCGGCCAGCGCGGGGTGCGCCACCTCGGCCCCTGGCGGCCGGAGCCCTGCGGGCGCAGGGCGCGCAGCCGCGGGACGAGCATGAGCGCCTCGAAGGCGATCGGGAGCGACATCTTGCTGTCGCCCGCCTCGCGGTCCCGGAACGAGATCGGCACCTCGGTGACCGTGAAGCCGGCCAGCAGCGTCCGGTAGGTGAGCTCGATGTTGAAGACGTAGCCCTGCGAGCGCAGCGTCGAGGGCTCGATCGTCTCGAGCACCCGGCGGCGCACGCAGCGGAACCCGCTGGTCAGGTCCCTGACGTCGACGCCCAGGATCGCGCGGGCGTAGACCGACCCGCTGCGGCTGAGCACCCTGCGCAGGCGCGGCCAGTCCACCACCTCGCCGCCCGGCACGTAGCGCGAGCCGAGCACGAGGTCGCTGTGCTCGGCCGCCGCGATCATCGCCGGCAGGTGGGCCGGGTCGTGCGACAGGTCGGCGTCCATCACGATGACGAACTCCGCCCCACCGGCGAGCGAGTGCTGGAAGCCGGCCAGGTAGGCCTTGCCGAGCCCTTCCTTGCCGGACCTGTGGAGCACCTCGACGCCGTCGATCTCCTCGCTCAGGCGGTCGGCCAGCTCACCGGTCCCGTCCGGCGAGGAGTCGTCCACGACGAGCAGCCGCCAGTCGCCCGGGGCGGCTCGCTCGAGCTCGGCGACGGTCGCACGGACCATCGCATCGAGGCCTTGCACCTCGTTGTAGGTGGGCACGAATACCCAAAGCCTCGGCGCCATCTGACGCCAAGATACGCAGGTCCGAGCGGGCACGCCACCAGTGGGTACACCCCGTCGGGAGGTCCGCTAGCGTCTCCGAACCATGTCTACGCCCACCCTCGACGCGGCGCCGCTGCACATCCTGGTCCTCGCCGACCGGGACTGGACGCACCACGATACGGGCGGCAACGGGGCCAATCTGTACGCCCAGATCAGCCGCTGGGTCGAGTGGGGCCACCGCGTCACGATGGTCGCCGGCGACTACCCCGGCGCCAAGCGGGTGGAGTCCTACGGGCCGCGCCTGACCGTCCACCGGATGGGCACGCGCGTGACGGTCTTCCCGCGCGCCTGCCTGGCCGTGCTGCGCGGGATCGGCCGGGACGCGGACGTCGTGCTCGAGGTGATCAACGGGATCACCTTCCTCAGCCCGATGTGGTCGCGCAAGCCGCGCGTGGCGATGGTGCACCACGTCCACCGCGAGCTCTACCTGGAGGAGTTCCCGCGCTTCGGGCTGCCGCTGTTCTGGATGCTCGAGCGTTTGCCGCTGCGGCTGCTGTACCGGCGCACGCCGTTCCTGACGATCTCCAACTCCGCCCGCGCCGACCTCGCCCGCGAGGGCATCCCGCCGGAGCACGTGACGGTGGAGTACCTCGGGGTCGACGTGGACAAGTACGCCCCCGCGACCCGGGCCGCCGAGCCGCACCTGATCTTCGTCGGGCGCCTCAAGGCGTACAAGAACGTCGAGGCGCTGTTCGACGTGCTCGAGGCCGTCCCGGGCGCCGTGCTCGACGTGGTGGGTGAGGGCGACCACCGCCCCGACCTCGAGCGCGAGATCGAGCGGCGCGGGCTCGGCTCGCGCGTGGAGATGCACGGCTACGTCGACGACGAGCGCAAGGCGGAGCTGTACGCCCGCGCCTGGGTCAACCTGACCGCCTCCCAGTCCGAGGGCTGGTCGCTCACCGTGATGGAGTCGGCCCTGTGCGGCACGCCCAGCGTCGCGCTGGCCGTGGGCGGCCTGTCCGAGTCGATCGTCGACGGGCAGACCGGCTACCTCGCCGCCGACGCGACCCAGCTGACGGGGCGCACGGCCGAGATCGTCGGCGATCCGGCGCTGCGCGATCGCATGGGCCAGGCGGCCCGCGAGCGGGCGCTGACCTTCAGCTGGGACCGCTCCGCGCAGGCCTACCTCGACGTGCTGCACACGGCCGCCGGACGCCCGGCGCCCGGCCAGCTCGTGTCGAGCAACGGCACCGGTCACGCGGGCCGCGCCCCGGTGACCGCGGCGAGGCCGCCGCGGTGAGCGTCGCCGGCACGGCGGAGCGCGAGTTCGACTCGGTGCTCGCGTCGCTAGAGGGCGTCGAGGGCTGGCTCAGCGACGATCAGGCGCGCCGGCTCTGGGACGCGGCGGGCCGCGTACGCGCGCCCGGCCGGATCGTGGAGATCGGCTCGTTTCGCGGGCGCTCCACGATCGTGCTGCGGCGCGCGGCCGCCGAAGGCGTCGAGGTCGTGGCCGTCGACCCGCACGGCGGGGGCGACCGCGGGCCGCAGGAGATCACGCCGGATTCGGTGCGCGGCGACGAGGACCACCGCGTCTTCAACGCGAACCTCGACCGCGCCGGGGTGGGGGGCACGATCAGGCACGTGCGCCGCATGTCGGACGACGCGCTGGGCGAGGTCGAGGCGCCCTTCGACGTCCTCTACGTCGACGGGGCGCACCGCTACGCGCCCGCGAAGGCCGACATCGAGCGGTGGGGCGATCGAGTCAAGGACGGCGGCACGCTGCTCGTCCACGACTCGTACAACGCCGTCGGCGTGATGCTGGCGCAGGCGCGGCTGCTGTTCGCGTCCGGGCGCTGGCGCTACGTCGGCCGCAGCCGCTCGCTGGCTGAGTACCGGCGCGAGCAGCTCTCCGCCGGCGCGCGCGCGGCCAACCTGCTGCACCAGCTCGGCAGCGTGCCGTGGTTCGTGCGCAACTGCGTGCTCAAGGTGCTGCTGGTGGCGCGGCAGCGCTCGCTCGCTCGGCGGCTGGGGCTGCCCGACGGAGACGACTGGCCGTACTGACGGCCGCCGCCTCCAGCCCGACCGCCGCGAGCACGACTATCGCCGGCTCCGCGACCAGCCGGTAGCGGCTGAAGCCGAAGGCGATCATGGAGGTCAGCGTGGCCGCCACCAGGGTCGCCAGCAGCGGCAGCAGCGTGACGCCGCGGCGGCGCAGCAGCACGGCCCCGAACAGCCCCGCGGCGACGAACAGGGCGTACGTGGCCAGGCCGATCGTCGCGAGCGTCCGCTGGCGCGCCCAGAGCTCCCCGTAGGAGAGGTCCTCGCCGGGCTTGTAGACGTTCCAGAGGCGGCCGGCGCGCGCGGCGAGCACCAGCGGCAGGCGGTCGAGGTGGTCGCGCACGTAATCGCGCGCCCGGCGGCCGAAGCACTCGGACTGGGGCACCTCCTCGCGAATCCGCAGGCAGGTGGAGCTGAGCGCGCACTCGTGCGCCACGAAGCCGATTCGCGGTCCCTCGAAGGCTGCGTCGCAGTTGGTCGCCCCCTGGGTCAGCGCCCCGTTCGTCGACAGCAGCGGGAAGCGGTCGAACTGGATCCAGTTGCGCACCAGCCACGGCGACAGCACCAGCGCGGCGGCTGCGGCCATGATCGCGAACGTCCGCAGCCGGTGCCGGCCGGCGCGCCAGGCCAGCGGGGCGGCGAGCACGCCGAGCAGCAGGATGCCGTCGGAGCGGGTCAGGGCGGCCAGGCCGATCAGCGCCCCGAGCACGGCGGCGCCGCCCGGGCTGGGACGGTCGCAGAAGCGGTACGCGGCGATCAGCGTCAGCACGATCAGCGGGGCGTAGAGCGACTCGGCGATCAGCGTTCCGTCCACCATGAAGAGCTGCGCGTAGACGGCGGCCAGGCCGGCTGCGATCAGGCCCGCGCGCGCGCCGGCGAGCTGGCGCCCGAGCACGCCGATCGCGCCGACGGCGACCGCGCCGAGCAGGCACGACAGCGCCCGCTGCGCCGTGAAGCCGGTGATGCCGAACTTCGTGACGACCGCGAGGTAGAGCGGATACAGGGGCGGATGGGAGGCGGTCGGGTACGGGCTGGCGACCGTGTCGGCGAAGCGGTAGCCGTTCCAGCTCGCCAGCTGGTTCGCGAGGTCGTGGTAGAGCCGCGGGTCGCCCGGCTGGATCTGGTCCGGAGCCACGGCGACGGCGTAGGCGACCCTGATCCCGAGCCCCAGCAGGGTCAGCGCCGCGAGCGCCGGCCAGAAACGACGCTCGGCGAGGCTGTCGCGCGTCACGCGTGCACCGTACAGGCGCGTAGCGGAAGCAGCGCCGCTATGGTCGCCTGGTGGTTCACCTGAGTGAGGCGGCGGGTCCCCGCTCGGAGCTGCCGATGCGACGACTCGTAACCCCGGCCGCCCGCGACGCCCTCGCGATTGGCGCGCTCGCCTTCGCCGTGCGGGCCTTCTGGGTGCTCGTCTACGGCCGCACGACCCCGGCGCCGAACGACACGCTCTTCTACCAGGTGGCCGCTTCGTCGCTCTCGCACGGGGACGGCTTCCGGGCGCTCCAGGGCGACGTGACCGCGCACTGGCCGCCCGGCTTCCCGTTCCTCGTCTCGCTGCCCTACCGCGTCCTCGGGGTGCACCCGCAGCTGGGCCTCTGGATCAACGTCGTGCTCGCCACCGCCACGGCCGTGCTGCTGTACCTGGTCGCACGCCGCATGCTCGGCCGCTCGGCCGCCCTGTTCGCGGGCTTCGCCTTCGCGCTGCTCCCGGGATCGGTCCTCTTCACCGGCCTGTTCCTGGCGGAGACGACCTTCATCTTCATGCTGGTCGGTTTCCTGGCGCTCGCCGTCTTCCTGCCCGATCGGCGCTGGACGCCCGTAGTGCTCGGCGTCGGCGCCGGCCTGGCGGCGCTCACGAAGGGGGAGGGGCTGTTGCTGCTCCTGATCCCGATAGCGATGTGGTCCGGCCAGCACGCGCGCGGCGACGTGGTGCGGCGCGGCCTGGTGCTGGTGGCCGTGGCGGCGCTGACGATCCTGCCCTGGACGATCCGCAACGTGGTCGTGATGGACTCGTTCATCCCGGTGTCGACCAACGCGAGCACGACGCTCTGGTCGGGTCACAACCCGAAGGCCAACGGAGGCCCCACCTACGCGCCGGCGCAGCTGCTCGCGCGCATACGAAAGGACCTGCCGCCGAAGCAGGCCGAGGTCGAGGAAGCCGGCCTGCTGCGCCGGGAGGCGGTCGACTGGGCGGTCCACAACCCGCACAAGGAGCTCGGCCTGATCCCGCGCAAGCTGGTGGCGCTCAACAACGGCACGTCCGGGGCGATCGACACCTGGTTCAACGCCGGCCGGGAGCGGCAGCTGCCCACGTCGAGCCGGATCCTCTACGGCATCCTCGCGGACGCGGCGGGGTACTTCGTGCTCTTCCTGGCCCTCGCCGCCCTGGTCCTGGTCGGCGCCAGGCGCCTCTGGCACCTGCATCCGGGCATGCGCGGCGTGCTCGCCTACCTGGCCGCCTGCCTCTTCCTCTACGGGTTCGTCTACTACGGGCAGTACCGCTACCGGGTCCCCATGGAGCCGCTGATGCTGCTGGTCGCCGCTCCCCTGGTGGCGGGAATCTGGGCCGGACGGGATATTTTGAGACGCGGCATCGCAGGCGACGGCTAGGCCGGGGGAAGCGACTTGGAGGACTGGCGGTACCAGGAGCTGTACGAGCTCGAGGAGCGACACTGGTGGTTTCGCAGCCGCCGGCGGTTCGTCTGGGCGCTCATGCACAGGGCCGGGATCTCGTCGCCCGCGCGGGTCCTGGACGCCGGCTGCGGCACCGGCCGCAACCTGCTCGAGTTCGGCGGGCTCGCGCCCGAGGCTGAGGGGGTCGACTTCTCCGAGGAGGCCGTTGACTTCTGCCGCCGGCGCGGGCTCGCGGGCGTTCAGCGAGCCCGGCTCGAGGAGCTGCCCTTCCCCGACGCTCGATTCGACCTGTTGATCGCGACCGACGTGATCGAGCACCTCGAGGACGACCGGCGCGCGCTCGTCGAGCTGCGCCGGGTGGCCACGCCGGGAGCGCACCTCGTGATCACCGTGCCGGCCTACCGCTGGCTCTGGAGCCAGCACGACGAGTCGCACCACCACCGCCGCCGCTACACGCTGCGCCGCCTCCGGGAGGCGGTCTCGGGCGCCGGCTGGACGCCGACGGTGGACTCCTACTACTACACGGCCATGCTGCCCGCGGTGGCCGCCATCCGGGCGGCGGGCAAGCTGCGCCCCTCCACCAACGGCGGGCGGTCCGACCTGGCTCTCACGCCCCCCGGGCTCAACCGCGTCCTCGAGCTTCCGGTCCGCGCGGAGTCCAGCCTCGTCGAGCGCGGAGTGCGCCTTCCGTTCGGCGTTTCGCTGGGCATGGTCTGCAGTCCCGGCCACTAAGGTGACCCGCTCTCCGTGCCCGTGTCTCGCCGCCACCAACAGACCAGCGGGGTCGTGGAGTCCCTGGCCGGTTTCGCGGCGCGCTGCTGGAGGTGGTGGTCGGCCCGCCCGGCGCTGAGCGCGGCCGCGATCTACGCCGTCCTCTGTCTGATCTTCGTGGGGCAGGGCCTCGCGCCCGGCCGCACGCTCTCGAACGCGGACATGCTCTGGAGCGGGGCGCCGTGGACCGCGTCGGCGCCGCCCGACGTCCGCTTCGGCGGGGCCAACTTCGAGCTCGCCGACAGCACCGCCGTCTTCCTGCCGTTCTTCGAGCACACCAAGGACGCGCTCGGCGGCTCGCCGCTCTGGAACCCGTACGTGATGGCCGGGCGGCCCTACCTGGCCGACGCGCAGTCCGCCGTCTTCTCGCCGTTCACCGCGCCGGTCTACGTGATGAGCGTCTGGAAGGCGCTCGCGGTCTCGGCGCTGCTGAAGCTGTTCGTGGCGGCGTTCGGCACGTTCCTGTTCGCGCGCGCGCTCGGGATGCGCTTCGCCGGTGCGCTGCTCGCCGGGGCGGTGTTCGCGTTCGGGACGTTCTTCGTCGCCTGGCTGGCGTGGCCGCTCACGAACGTCTTCCCGCTGCTGCCCTGGCTGCTGCTGCTCACCGAGCTGATCGTGCGCCGCCCGAGCCGCCTGCCGGCGGCGGGCCTCGCCGGGCTCGTGGGGCTCGCGTTCCTGGGCGGCCACCCAGAGACGACCTTCCACACGATGGTGGCCGTGGTCATCTTCTTCGTCGTGAGGGTCCTGTTCGCGCGGCCGCGCGGTCCCGGCGAGGCTGGCATCGGGCGGACGACCCTGGCGTTCGGCCTCGCGCTCGCGGGCGGCACCGCGCTCGCCGCCGTGATGCTCGTCCCGCTGGCCGAGCTGTTCGTGCACTCCGCCGACTACGAGCGCCGGCTCGACCTGGAGCCGGGGCACGCGAACGCGCGCTATCTGGGCGCCTTCTTCCTGTTCGACTACTGGGGCCGGCCCACGCAGACGCCGTTGATCGCGGACATCGTCAGCAACCGCGGGTACTACGCCGGCGGCATCACGCTGATGCTCGCGGTGGTCGGCCTGATCCTGCGGCCGGCCGCCCTGCGGGTGGGCTTCGCGGTGGCGGCGGCGTTCGCGCTCGCCGTGGTGGTCGGCGTGGAGCCGATCTTCTCGCTGGTCACTGCGCTGCCCGGGTTCAGCACCGCCCACAACGGCCGGCTCGTGTTCCTGGTCCTGTTCTGCCTCGCGCTGCTGGCCGGGTGGGGGCTCGACGAGATCACCCGCCGGGCGCCGGTCCCGCGCGCACGCCGCGACCTGGCGCTCGCCGCCGCGCTGGCGATCTTCTGCGTCCCCTTCGTGTGGATGCTGGCGGCCGGCACGCTCTCGCCGAGCAAGCTGCGCCCTGCGCTCGACGTCGCCTGGGGATTCGCCGATCCACCGGCGCCGCCGCGCAGGCGTGCTCCCGGGGCAGGACATCTTCGGCATCGTCCGGCTGAGCGCCCTGCTCGAGTGGCTGCCGCTCGCGGGGGCCGGGCTGGCGCTGATCGCCGTCGCCCTCGCCGGCGGCGAGCGCGTCCGCCGGCTCGTCCCGGCGGGCGCGGTCGGCGCCGTGGCCGTGGCCATCCTGGTGGCCGACCTGTTCCGGGCCAACATGGGCTTCAACCCGGCGATCCCGATCGACCACGCCGAGCAGCCGGTGACGCCCTCGCTGCGCCACCTGATGGCGCGCGCGCCGAACCGCTTCGCCGTGCTCAGCCGGCCGGGCATCGACCAGCCGCTCCAGCCGGATCTGTCGATGCGCTACGGGCTCTACGACGCCCGCGGCTACGACTATCCGATCGAGAAGCGCTACGACACGTTCTGGCGCGCGAACGTGACCACCACCGGCGACTTCATCGAGCCGACCCAGCGGGCCGGGGCGACCGCCAAGGCCCTGCGCGGCCTGAGCCTGCTCAGCGTCAGCGACATCCTCCACTACCCGGACGGCGAGCCGCTGCGGCTGCCGGGGCTGCGGCTGGTGTACCGCGGTCCCGACGCGCGCATCTACCGCAACGAGCGCGCGCTGCCGCGGACCTTCCTGGTCGGTGGGCAGCAGACGGTCGGCAGCGACGACGACGCGCTGGCGGCGATCAGCCGGCCGGACTTCGACGGCCGCAGCGTGGCCGTGACCGAGCGGCGGGTCCCGGGCCTGCCAGCCACGCCCGCGGCCGGCTCGCCGGGGACGACGCGGCTGATCTCGTACAAGGACGACCGCGTCGTGGCGCAGGCGAACGCCAGGCAGCGCAGCATGCTGGTCCTGACCGACGTGCACTACCCCGGCTGGAAGGCCACCGTCGACGGCAAGGACGCCGACATCGAGCGCGTCGACTACCTGCTGCGTGGCGTGGTGGTGCCGCCCGGCACGCACCGCGTCGAGTTCCGCTACCAGCCGACCAGCTGGCGCGTCGGGTGGATCGTCTCGCTGCTCGCCCTGATCGGGCTGGCGGCGGTCGCGGCCAGCGGGCTGCGGAGGCGATCGGCGTCATGAGGCGAGCGGCAGCCGCGCTGCGCCGCCGGCCGGCCCTGGCCGCGGCCTTGATCTACGCCGTGGTGGTGATGGTCTTCCTCGGCCCGGCGCTGCTGCCGGGCAAGACGCTGTCGAACTCGGACACGCTCCAGTTCCGCCCGCCCTGGATCGCCTCCAAGCCGTCCGAGCTCACGATCCCGAGCAACACGGACCTCGGCGACGCGCCGGAGCAGATGCAGCTGTTCCTGCGCCAGGCCGCCGACCGGATGCCGGACGTGCCGCTGTGGAACCCGTACATCATGGGCGGGCGGCCGTTCCACGCCAACGACCAGTCGGCCCTGTTCGGCCCCTACACCTGGCCGGCCTACCTGCTGCCGTTCTGGACGGCGCTGACCTGGATCGGCGTGCTCAAGCTGTGGGTCGCGGCGTTCGGCACCTACCTGCTGGGCCGCTCGCTCGGCATGCGCTTCGGCGGCGCGCTGCTGGCCGGGCTGGTGTTCGCGCTCAACCTCAAGCTCGTCACCTGGGTGATCTACCCGTCGATGGCGGTCTGGACGTGGTACCCGTGGCTGCTGCTCTGCGCCGACCGGCTGGTCCGAAGACCGAACCTGCTCGCTGGCGCCACGCTGGCGGCGGTGGTGGCGCTCCAGTTCCTCACCGGCCATCCGGAGTCGAGCTTCCACGCCCTGCTGCTGACCACGATCTTCTTCGCGTTCAGGCTGTGGCAGGCGCGCCGGTCGGCGGCCGCCGCGACCGTGCGGCGGGCCCTGCTCGCCTTCGGCGGCGCCGTGGCCGGCGGCGCGGCCGTGGCCGCGGTCAACCTGATCCCGTTCGGCGAGCTGCTGCTGCTGTCCGCGGACTACGTCGATCGCAAGGGGCAGTCGATCGACCATTCGCTCGCGTTCAACGAGGCGATCGGCATCTTCATGCCCGACTGGTGGGGGCGGCCGACCCAGACTCCGCTGCGCCCGATCCTGCTCGAGCGGGCGATGTACGTCGGGGCGCTGCCGCTGATGCTCGCCGCGGCCGCGCTCGTACTGCGCCCCACCCGCACGCGCGTGGCCGTGGCGGTCTTCGGCGGCCTCTCGCTCGCGGTCGTCCTGGGCGTGCCGCCCGTGCTCCAGATCGTCACCAGGCTGCCTGTGTTCAACTCCGGCCACAACACGCGGCTGGTGGTGTTCGCGATCCTCGCCGTCGCCCTGCTGGCGGGGTGGGGCCTCGACACGCTCAGCCGCGAGCGCCCCGCGCCCGGCCGCAGGACCACGATCGTGCTGGCGATCGCCGCCGGGCTCGTCGTCGCGCCGCTGCTCGGGGTTGCCGTCGGCTCCTCGGGCACGCTCTCGGCGCTGCGCGGCGGCCTGGAGATCGCGTGGGGGTTCGCCGATCCGCCCGGCCGCTTCAAGGACCCGCAGGGGGCCGATGTGATCCGCGCCTCGGCGCTGATCATCTGGCTCACCGTCGCCGGCGCCGGCGCGCTGCTGCTCGCCCTGCGGGTGCGCTGGCGGCTCGGGGCGACGGCCTTCGTGGTGCTCGCCCTGGCCCTCGTGTGCGTGGACCTGTTCCGGATCGGCATGGGCCAGAACCCGGCGATCGACCGCGACTACGCGGACGTCCCCGAGACCGGCGCGATCCGCTTCCTCGAGCGCCAGGGCAACCAGCGCTTCGTCAGCACGCAGGAGATCCCGGACAACGTCATCCCGCTCAAGTACCACCTCTACGAGGCGCGCGGCTACGACATCCCGATCGTCCGCCGCTACGACCGGCTCTGGCGCCGGGAGGTGATCCCGGGCGCCCCGTCGGTGGCGGCCGCCTTCATCGACATCCCGCTGCGCCTGCGCGAGGTGACGCCGCGGGCGCTGCGCACGATGCGCCTGCTCGGCGTGACGCACATCCTCGGCCCCAAGACGATCGAGCCGGACCACCCGCCGCTCCGGCCGCTCGAGACCGTGCCGCCGCTGCGGGAGCCCGGCCTCAGCGTCGCCTACGACGGGCCCGACGCCCGCGTCTACAACCTCGCCGGGGCCCTGCCGCGCGCCTTCGTGGTCGGAGCCCAGCGGGTAGTCGGCGGCGAGGACGCCGCGCTCGACGCGGTCACCCGGCCGGGCTTCGACGCCCGCAGCGTGGCGATCACCGAGAAGCCGGTCGACGGCGTCCCGACCAGCCCGCCGGCTGCCTCGCCCGGCTCGGCCGAGATCGTCAGCTACAAGCCCGAGCGGGTGGTGGTGAGGGCGCGCAGCGCCGGCCCGGGGCTGGTCGTGCTCGGCGACAACCAGTACCCCGGCTGGAAGGCGACCGTCGACGGCAAGGACGTGCCGATCGACCGCGTGGACTACCTCTTCCGCGGCGTCAAGGTGGGCGCGGGGCAGCACACCGTCGTGTTCCGCTACGAGCCGCTCACGTGGCGCATCGGCTGGATCGTGTCGCTCGTCTCGCTCGCCGGACTGCTGCTGGCGTTCGCGGTGGGCCTGCGCCGCCAACGGCGCTCGCCGGGGCCGCAGGGCGATCCCGAGCCGCTCGACTCGCCCGCAACCGACCCGGCGCCGGACGCCGCCGCGGTGGTTGGCGCCGCCCGCCGGCCAGACGCCTGAGCGGGCGATGAAGTCCGTCGCCGGCACGCTGCGTCGCAGGCCCGCGCTCGCCGCGGCGGTCTTCTACGCGATCCTCACGATCGGCTTCCTGGGGCCGGGACTGCTGCCCGGCAAGACGCTGTCGAGCTCGGACATGCTCTGGTTCTATCCGCCCTGGCAGGCGTCGAAGCCGGCCGGGCTCTCAAGGCCCAGCAACAACGACCTGGGCGACGCGTCGCAGTACCTCCAGCCCTACCTGCGCCAGGCCGTGCGGCGGATGCCCGACGTGCCCTTGTGGAACCCCCACATCGCGGGCGGGCGCCCGTTCCACGCGAGCCCGCAGTCCGCCCTGTTCGGCCCCTACACCTGGCCCGCCTACCTGCTGCCGTTCTGGACGGCGCTCGGCTGGATCGGCGTGCTCAAGCTCTGGGTCGCAGCCTTCGGCACCTTCCTGCTGGCGCGCGCGCTGGGCATGCGCTTCGGCGCGGCGCTGCTCGCCGGCGTCGTCTTCGCGCTCAACCTGAGGCTGGTCACCTGGCTGATCTATCCCCACGTCGGGATCTGGGCGCTGTTCCCGTGGCTGCTGCTGTGCGTCGACCGGCTCGTCAAGCGGCCGGACCTGCTCGCAGGGACGGCGCTGGCCGCGGTCGTCGGGCTCCAGTTCCTGACCGGGCACCCGGAGACGAGCTTCCACGCGCTGCTGGTCACGTTCGCCTTCTTCGCGCTGAGGCTGTGGCAGGCCCGCTCCGCAGGCCTGTCCCGCCCGCTGCTCGCGTTCGCCGGCGGGATCGGCGGGGGGACGGCGCTCGCGGCGGTCATGCTGGCGCCGGTCGGCGAGCTGCTGCTGCTGTCGGCCGACTACGTGGACCGCCGCGGTGCGTCGATCGACGAGGCGCTGCCCTTCAAGGACGCGATCGGCCTGTTCATGCCCGACTGGTGGGGGCGGCCGACCCAGACGCCGATCCGCCCGCTCATGCTCGAGCGGGCGATGTACGTGGGCGCCCTGCCGATGATGCTGGCGGCCGCCGCCCTGATCCTGCGCCGCGATGCCACCCGCATCGCCGTGGCCGCCTTCGGGGCGTTCTGGCTGGCCGTGGTGCTGGGCGTGCCGCCGTTCGTGCAGGTCGTGACGCGGCTCCCGATCTTCAGCTCCGGCCACAACACGCGGCTGGTCGTCTTCCCGATCCTTGCCCTCGCGCTGCTGGCCGGCTGGGGGCTGCACGACCTGACCGCCCGGGCGCCGTCGGTGTCGCGCAGGCACGTCGTGCTGGCGGCGGCTGCCGCGCTGCTGGTGGTCCCGGTCGCGATCGCCCTGGTCACCTACCCCGAGGCGCTGACGGCGCCCTGGGGCGGCTTTAGGATCGCCTGGCTGTTCGCCGACCCGCCCGGCGGCTTCGGGCAGCCGATCGGCCTGGACGTGATCCGCGCGTCGGCGCTGACGATCTGGCTGACGATGGCGGGGGCCGGGCTCGTGCTGCTCGCCCTGCGGCTCGACCTGCGCCTGGGCGCGGCTGCCTTCGCCGCGCTCGCCGTCCTGCTGGTCTGCGTCGACCTGTTCCGGGTCGGGATGGGACAGAACCCCGCGATCGACCGCGACTACGCCGACGTGCCGAAGACCGGGGCGATCCGCTTCCTCGAGCGCCAGGGCAACCAGCGCTTCGTCAGCACCGCCGACTTCCCGCACAACGTGATCGCCTTCAACTTCGGCCTCTACGAGGCGCGCGGCTACGACGTCCCGATCCTGCGGCGCTACGACCGGCTCTGGCGGCGCGAGGTGATCCCCGGCTCCAACTCCGTGGCGGCCGGCTTCGCCGACATCCCGCTCGTGCTCGGGGAGGTGACCCCGCGCGCGCTGCGCACGCTGCGGCTGCTCGGGGTCACGCACCTGCTCGGCCCGAGCGGCCCGGCGCCGCTGCGCGTGCCCGGGTTGAGCCAGGTCTACCAGGGCGCGGACGCACGCGTATACGCGATCGAGGGCGCGCTCCCGCGCGCCTGGTTCGCCGGCCGCCAGCAGGTGGTCGACGGCGACGGCGCGGCGCTGGACGCGATCACGCGGCCCGGCTTCGACGGGCGCCGGATCGTCGTAACCGAGCGGCGCCTCGACGGCATCCCCGACTCGGCCGGCGCGCGCGCCGCGACCGGCACGGCCGTCATCACCCACTACGGAGACGAGCGCGTGACGCTGCGCTCGCGCGGCAGCGGACCGGGCCTGGTCGTGCTGAGCGACAACCAGTACCCGGGCTGGAAGGCGAAGGTCGACGGCCGCGACGCGCCCGTCGAGCGGGTCGACTACCTGATGCGCGGAGTCCGGGTCGGTGCCGGGACCCACACGATCGAGATGCGCTACGAGCCGCTCAGCTGGCGGATCGGTGCGATCGTGTCCTTACTCTCCCTCGTTGGGCTGGCGCTGGCGGCGGCCGTCGGTTGGCGGCGCCGCAGGCGCGAACTACAGGAGAACCAGACTTGAACGAGCGCACCACTGAGGACGGGCCGGACCTGGTCAGCGTCGTCGCGCCGGTCTTCAACGAGACCGACGTGATCCGCGAGTTCCACCAGCGGGTCGTCGGCGCGCTGGGCGACACGCGGTTCGAGCTCGTGCTCGTGGACGACGGCAGCACGGACGGGACCGCCGAGGTGCTCGAGCAGCTGGAGGCGGCCGACGAGCGGGTGCGCGTGGTCCCGCTGTCGCGCAACTTCGGCCACCAGGTGGCGCTCACGGCCGGCCTCGACCACGCGCGCGGCAACCCCGTTGTGATGCTCGACGCCGACCTCCAGGACCCACCCGAGCTGATCGGTGAGATGCTCGACTGCTGGCGCAGCGGCGACGACGTCGTGTACGCCGTCAGGCGCGTGCGGGCGGGGGAGACGAGCTTCAAGCGCCGCACCGCGACGCTCTTCTACCGGCTCTTCGGCCGGCTCGCCTCGATCGACCTCGAACCCGAGTCGGGCGACTTCCGGCTGCTCGACCGCCGGCCGCTCGACGCGCTGCTGGCGATGCCGGAGCGCAGCCGGTTCCTGCGCGGGATGACGGTCTGGGTCGGCTACCGCCAGCGCGCGATCGCCTACGACCGCGACCCGCGCTACGCCGGGGAGACCAAGTACACGCTCGGGCGCATGGTGCGCTTCTCGTTCGACGCCATGACGGCGTTCTCGCGCGCTCCGCTCCAGCTCGCCACCTACTTCGGCTTCGCGATCTCGCTGCTGGCGTTCCTGGCGATCCCCGTGGTCCTGATGCTGCGCATCCTGGGCAACTACCTGCCGGGGTTCGCGACGCTGACGATCATCGTGCTGCTGCTGGGGGGCATCCAGCTGATGGCCATCGGGATCCTGGGCGAGTACCTGGCGCGCACCTTCGAGGAGGTCAAGGGACGGCCCCTCTACGTGGTGCGCAAGCCGCGCGGCGGCGCCGGGCCGCCGACGGCGGTCGCCGTTCCGGCCCGGACGGTGGTCGAGCCCGAGCGCGAGTCGTCAGAGCCGCTGCGCTAGCGGCACGTCGCCGGGCGCCCGCCGGTATGTTGGCCCCCATGGGGCAACCCTGGATGTCGGTCGTGGTGCCGGCTTACAACGAGGAGGCGGCGATCGCCGCGACCGTGGCGTCGATTCAGGCGTGGCTCGGCGAGCGCGGCCTGCCGTACGAGGTCGTCGTCGTCGACAACGCCTCCGAGGACGGCACGGTCGACGCGCTCGCGCCGCTGCTCGACGGCGAGCGCGTGCGCCTGCTGCGCAACGACGTCAATCGCGGCAAGGGCTTCTCGGTCCGCCGCGGCATGCTCGACGCCTCTGGCGAGCTGCGGCTGCTCTGCGACGCGGACTGTGCGCCGTCGCTGGTGTCCCTGCCCGCCATGGTCGAGGCGATCGAGGACGCCGACGTGGTCGCCGGCTCGCGCACCGTCGCGGGCGCCCAGGTGGCGCAGCAGCAGCCGCTGCGGCGCCGGCTGGTCGGCTGGCCGTTCATCGCGATGACGCGCCTGCTGCTCAGCGAGCCGACCCGCGACGTCTACTGCGGCTTCAAGCTGTGGCGCGAGGAGGCGGCGACAGCGGTCTTCTCACGCCAGCGGCTCGACGGCTGGGCCTTCGACGCGGAGTCGCTCGCGATGGCGCGGCGGCTGGGCTTCCGGATCCGCGAGGTCGGCATCGCCTGGAGCGACCGCGAGTCCTCCAAGCTGTCGATCTTCAAGACCTTCGTGCCCGCCGTCCGGGAGCTGCTGGCGGCCCGCCGCAGCGTCCGCAGCGAGGATCGCCGGCCCGCGGCCGCGGGCGTGGCGATCGACGCCGCCGACAGCTAGCGGGGCGCCGCGGCCGGTGTCAGCCGGCGGATCTGACGCACGGCCTTGGCCGCCAGCGCGGGATGGTCCTCGCGCGTGGCGTTGAAGATCACGACCCAGCCCTCGAGGTAGTCGGGCTGGCGTCGAACCACCTGCCTGGCCAGGCGCACGGCCTCGGCGCGGTCGCGCAGGATCAGGTAGGCGGCGCGCCTGACCGTCCAGTCGTCGCCCGGGTTGAGGAGGCTGGCCCGGCGCAGCTGATCGATCGAGTCGTCCCAGCTGGCCTGGCTCATGTCGGGGTGATGGTGGAGACGGCCGCTGGCGTCGTTGCCGATCGCCGTATCGCGGGCGAGCACGGCGAACCAGCCGATCAGGAGCAGGGCGACCACGGCCACGGCGGCGCGGCTCAGCGACGTCATCGCGCCGACGCGCGGTCGCGCGGCCGCAGCTCGACCGCGGGCCGCCTCAGCAGCAGGGAATGCTGGCGGCGCTCGTCGAGGCGGTAGGTGAGCAGCACTCCCAGCGTCCTCAGGCCGTACTCGACGCTGCGCCAGAAGGAGACGCTCGACGCCTCGAGGAAGTAGCGCGTGGGGATCGCCAGCTCCACCACGCGTGCGTCGCTGGCGACGATCTGGGCGAACGCCTGCTGGTCGAAGACGAAGCCGTCGGAGTTGCGGAGGAACGGGATCGAGCGCAGGAACGGCACCGAGAACGCACGGTAGCCGGTGTGGTACTCGGAGAAGGCGCGCCGGAAGGCGCGATTCTCGACCCACGTCAGCGCGCGGTTGCCGACCCACTTCCAGCGCGGCATCCCGCCGCTGATCGCCTTGTCCTCGAGCAGGCGCGAGCCGATCACGACGTCGGCCTCGCCGGCCTCGATCGGCTTGATCATCTCGGCCACCAGCGAGGGGTCGTACTGGTTGTCGGCGTGCACCATCACGACGATGTCCGCGCCGTCCAGCGCCGCCCGCACGTAACAGGTCTTCTGGTTGGCGCCGTAACCGCGGTTGGCGGGGTGGACGAGCACCTCGAAGCCGGCGCCGAGGGCGGCCGCCGGCGTCCCGTCCGTGCTCGCGTCGTCGACCAGGAGAGCGCGGTCGGCGGCCTCGACCGGCAGCGCCGCGGCGACGCGCTCGACGGTGCGCTCGGCGTTGTAGGCGGGCAGCACCACGTGGACCTTGGCGGCCACGCCGCGGTCGGGCACGAGCTCCCGCTCGGGCTTGAGCACCTCCACCTTGCGCGCGACCAGCACGCGCTCGTCGCCGAGCGACATCGACAGGCTCGTGCCGGGCAGCCGGCGCGACAGCGGGCGCAGCAGCGCTCCGAGCAGGCCGCCGCGCTCCGCCAGGCCCTGGAGCCAGTAGGCGGGGGAGAAGGAGCGAACCAGCGGGACGTCGGCGGCGAGGATCAGGCCGCGGGCCGAGAGCAGCTCGCGCAGCGTCGCCCGCGGCACCAGGAAGGTGTGCGCGGGGAGGTAGCCCCACCAGCGCCCGCCCGCCAGGCGCGCGGTCGCCGAAGAGGGGTCCGGGGTCACGATCACGAGCGCCCCGCCCGGCGCGAGCAGCTCGGCGCAGCGGTCGAGCGCGCCCACCGGGTCGTCCAGGTGCTCGAGCACGTCGGCGAGCACGATCGCGTCGAAGCGCTCGTCGTCGAGGGCGGGGTCCTCCAGCGGCAGCTCGCGGATCGCGAGCCCCAGCGCTCCGCTCGCGTGCGCGACGGCCGCCCGCGAGAGCTCGAGGCCCTCCGCGCGGTAGCCGCGCCGGGACGCCTCGTCCACGAGCAGGCCGTGGCCCGCGCCCACGTCGAGCAGGCGCCCGCTCGGCACCTGCTCCGCCAGCAGGTCGAGCAGCCGGCCGGCCGTTCGCCGGCGGCCCTCCTCCTCGGCCAGGTAGCCGTCGTCGCTCATCTCCCGGTAGAGCTCGAGCAGCGGCTCGCCCGCGCGGCAGCGAGGGCTGCTGGACGGTGCCGCACTCCCGGCAGCGGTAGAGGTCGCCGTGCTCGCCCGGGCGGTGGCAGGTGGGAGCGAAGCCGTCGGCGCCCGCCCGGTCGCCCGAGCCGCGCCGAAACAGCACGAGCGCGCCCGCGCAGACGCCGCATGCGTTTGAGCGCGCGTCGGTCATCCGGCGGAGAAGCTTATGCGGGCGGGAGCCGTACGTGAGCCGCATGACGCCCGGCGCGGGGGCGCCCACAGCGTGTCTATGCTCTGGCCGGTGGTCGAGGCAAGGGAGCGCGACGGCGCCCGTTTCATAGGGGCCGTGGCGGTCGGCTCCCTTGTCGCCCTGCTGCTCGAGCTGTGGATGCTCGCCGGTCCCGGCCACGGGCTGCTGGAGCGCAACGGGCTGCTCGGGTCGTTCTACGACGTCCAGGGCCGGGCGCTGCTGGACGGCCATCTCGACGTCGACCCGGCCAAGGTCAGCATCGAGGGCTTCCGGATCGACGGGAAGACCTACACGTACTTCGGGCTCGTGCCGACCCTCCTGCGCCTCCCGGTGCAGCTGGTTACGCACGACCTCGACGGCAGGCTGACGCAGCTCTCCATGCTGCTCGCCTTCGTCGTGCTGCTGGCGGGCACCGCGGCGCTGCACTGGCGGGTGCGCCTGGCGCTGCGCCCCGGGGCTGCGCTGGGGACGGCCGACCTCGTCGCCGCGGGGCTGATGCAGGTGGCGATCGGCGTCGGCGCGATCCCGCTCTACCTCGCGAGCCGCGCGGTCGTGTACCACGAGGCCGAGCTGTGGGGCGCGGCCTTCGCGATCGCGGCGCTGGCGGCCGTGCTGGCGGTGATCGCCCGGCCGGCGCCGAAGGCGATCGCCTGGGCCGGCGTGCTCGCGGCGCTGGCGGTCAGCACGCGCTTCTCGGTCGGCCTCGCGCCGGTGGCCGCGCTGGCCCTGCTCGCGGGGCTGGAGCTGGTGGGGTTGCGGCGCGGCGGCGGCGACCGGCGCATCGCCGGGCTGCTGGTCGCCGCCGCCGTCGTGCCGCTGGCCCTGCACGCGGCCGTGAACGTGGCGAAGTTCGGGCAGCCGTTCGGGATCCCGATCGACAAGCAGGTGCAGTCGCGCGTCGAGCCGAACCGGCGCGCCGCGCTGGCCGCCAACGACGGGACGATCTTCGGGGTCAAGTTCGTCCCGACGACGCTGCTCCAAGCCGCGCGCCCCGACGCCCTTGGGAGCCAGCGCGCGTTCCCGTTCATCGGGGTGCCGCACGAAGGCGCCGACGTGGTCGGGGATGTCACCTTCGACACGATCGAGCCCAGCCTCAGCGCGCCGACCTCGATGCCGCTGCTGTGCGTGCTCACGCTGATCGGGCTGGTGGGGCTGGTCAGGCGCCCCGAGCAGCGCGTGCTGCTGGGCGTGCTGCTCGCGACCGTGGCGGGGTTCGCGCTGACCCTGACGATCGCCTTCGTCACCACGCGCTACCTGGCCGACTTCCTCCCGACCCTGGCGCTCGGCGGGCTGATCGGCCTGCAGGTGATCCTCGCGGCGACCGCCCGGCGGGCCCTCGTGCTGGCCGGCGTCGCGGCGCTGACGGCGATCGGGATCGCGGTCAACGGCGCCACCGGGATCGTCGAGCAGCGCCTGCTCTACGAGGCCACCGAGGGCGAGCGCGCGGACTTCGTCCAGACCCAGGACGACGTCGACGACCTGCTGGGCCGCAGCCCCAGGGGCGTCTACTCCGGCGCCCGGCTGCCCGACCAGGCGCCGGGCGCGCCGGGCGACCTGTTCGTGGTCGGCGACTGTGCCGCCCTCTACGTCCAGGGCCTGCAGCGCGACTGGCTCGCGGTCGAGCGCACCCCCCGCGGCGGGGCCCACCGGCTCAGCGTGCGGTTCGCCACGGGGGACGCCGAGCGGTCGCTGCTGACGCTCGGCTCCGGGCCGCGCCGGGTCGTCGTGACGGCCCGGCGGCAGGGCGAGTCGGTCCTGATCGCCGTCCGCGTCGGCGGCTCCGCGGTGGCCACCAGCCGCCCCCTGCAACTCGCCGACTCCGGCGCGGTGCCGGTGTTCGTCTCGGTCGATCGCTTCTCGGGCGGCACGTTCGCCGCCGTCGACGTGAACGGGCGGCGCGCCGTGACCGGGCTCGTCCCGGACGTGAGCACGGCGCCGGCCACGCTCGGCGCTGAGGTGCGCCAGGTCGGCGGGCGGCCGACCGTCTGCCGCGCCGTCACCTCCTCCTAGCTGTGCGGCCGACTACCTTTCCGCGCGTGCGCCGTGCGTTCGTGCTGGTCGGGCTGGCGGTCCTGCTTGCGGGACCGTCCGTGCTCGCCTTCTTCGCCGGCGGCTACTTCGACGGCCCGCGCGCGGTGGCGGGCGGCGTGGCCTGGGCCGTAGTGCTGATGCTGGCCCTGGCCGGCCCCGTGCCGCTGCCGAGGAGCACCGCGGGCAAGCTGGCGGTGGCCGGGCTCGTCGGCCTGATCGCGTGGAGCGCCGCGTCGTTTGCGTGGGCGCCGCTCGCTGGCCCGGTCAGCGACAGCGTCCAGCGGCTGCTGCTCTACCTGGCCGCCCTGCTCGCGGCGGTGGCGCTGCTGCGTGACCGCCGCGCCGTGCCGCTCGTCGAGCCGGCGCTGGCGCTGGGCGCCGTCGCGGTGATCGGCTACGGCCTGTCGGAGCGCCTGCTCCCCAGCCTGATCGACCTGCACGGCTCGTTCATCGCCGGCGGGCGCCTCGAGCAGCCGCTCACCTACTGGAACGCCGAGGGCCTGCTCGCCGCGATCGGGCTGATCCTGTGCGTGCGGATCGGCGGCGACGACCTGCGCCCGCCGCGGCTTCGCGTCGCGGCGATGGCCGCCTGCGCGCTGTTGGGTACCGGGGTCTACCTCTCCTACTCGCGCGGGGCGCTCGCCGCCGTCGGGATCGGCCTGATCGTGCTGCTCGCGGCGGTGCCGCTGCTGTCCCAGCTGCGCGCGGCGCTGCTCGGCCTGGGGGCCGGCGCGATTCCCTCGGCGTGCGCCGCCGCGCTGCCCGGCGTCGCCGCCCTGCGCGGCACCGACGCGGCGCGCACCCGCGACGGCCTCGTGATGCTCGCCGTGCTGCTGCTCGCGACCGCCGGCGGCGGCGCATGATCTCGAGCCGCGTCATCGCGGCCGAGCGGCGCGGCGCGCTGCGCGGCGGGCGGCTGGCGATCGCCGATCGACTGCCCGCGATAGCGGGCATCGCGGCGGCGGTCTGCATCGCGGGGCTGGTGCTGGCGGGGCTCGAGGAGCGCGCGGCCAGCTCGGAGCGCGGCGAGCCGACTCCGACCCGCTTCGTCTCGGTCAGCTCCCGGCGCTACGAGTACTGGCGCGTCGCCGTGCAGTCGATCGGGCGCGAGCCCGTGCTCGGGATCGGCGCCGGCGGGTTCCGCGTCACCTGGCGCAAGGAGCGGCGGGTCCCCGACCCGGTCAACGAGGTCCATTCGCTCGAGCTCGAGATGGCGACCGAGCTCGGCGTGCCGGGCCTCTTGCTGCTCGCCCTGTTCCTCGGCGGGATCGCGCTGGCGGCCCGGCAGGCGCTGGCCACGCGCGCGCCGCTGGCGGCGGGGGCCTGCGCGGTCTCCAGCGCCTGGCTGCTCCACGCGAGCATCGACTGGGATTGGCAGATGCCGGCGGTGACGCTGCCGGTCCTGGTGCTCGCCGGAGGCCTGCTCGCCGCCTCAGAGGTGCGGGCGCCCCCGCCCGCGCTCGAGGACGCGAGCCCGGCCGACGGGCGCGAGACGCGCCCGCTCGTGGCCGCCGCCGGCCCGGTCAGCCGCGGGTCACGCGACAGCGGATGAGCGTGGCGACGGTGCGCAGGCCGTCGAGGGCCGTCAGCTTCTTGCCGTCTTCGGAGCTGCGCGCCTTGTAATGAACGGGCACCTCGAAGATGCGCTCGCCGGCCTGTAGCAGCCGCGCGGTGATCTCCGGCTCGATGTCGAAGCCCGACGCGCGCAGCGGAAGCTGCCTGAACACGTCGGTCCGGATCGCCTTGTGGCAGGTCATCAGGTCGCGCAGGTAGACGTTGAAGAGCACGTTGGCGACGAGCGTCACGCCCTTGTTGCCCAGCACGTAGAGGAACGAGTGGCTCGTGTAGCCGTCGAAGGCGCGCACGCCGAAGACCGCGTTGGTGTCGCCGCTCACGAGCGGCTCCAGCAGCGGCTCTGAGGTCGGTGGGGTCGTACTCGAGATCGGCGTCGAAGATGGCCGCGAACTCGCCTCGGGCATGGGTGAGCGCCGTCCGCACGGCGGCACCCTTGCCCTGGTTTGCGTCGTGCAGGACGAGCTTCACCCGGTCGGGCCACGCCTGCGCGGTGAGCTGCTCGCGGGTCCCGTCGGTCGAGCCGTCGTCGACGATGATCAGCTCCAGGTCCATGCCGACGTCGGCGGCCAGCACCGCGTCGATGGCCTGCCTGGCGGTGGCGGCCTCGTTGTAGATCGGCATCAGGACGGAGAGCACGGGCGGGCCAGGATAGTCAGTTGCCTGCCAGGCTGACGACCACCAACCGGGTCCGCGGCCCCTTGAAGAAGGGGTTGTCGGACGTCTCCGCCGCGACCGGAAAGCGGCCGATCACGGTCCCGGTCCGCCGGGGCGGGCGGTTGACGTCGACGCGCACGACCTCCGTCCCCGGGCCGCCGGGCGAGGCGTAGCGCGAGCCCAGGTCCGGCAGGGAGGGGGCCGTCACGGTCCTGCCCTCGTGCAGCAGCCAGTAGACGATGCCGAGCTGGAAGCCGGCGCCGGTGAAGACGGCCGACGAGTCGTAGTCGGCGTCCACGCGCACCGGGGCGCCGGGGGTGAGCCGCTGCTCGAGCCGATCGGTCGCGGTGCGCAGGTCCTCGAAGGGCTCGTGCGGGGGGTCCACCGTCGACGCCGCCAGCGCGGCGACCACCGCGACGGCCGCGCCGGCGGCCACGACCGCCGGGCGCGACAGCGCCGGCAGGCGCGCCGGCCGAAGCAGAGTCGCCAGCGACCAGCCGAGCACGAGCCACACCCACATGCCGAGCGGGGAGGCCCACCAGAGCCCGTAGCCGAGCGAGGCGAACGACGCCGTCGGGACCGACGAGGGCGCCGTCCCGACGGCCACGCAGAGCACCAGGGCGAGCGCGCCGCCCGCCACCACGTCCCGGCGGCGGGCGCGCAGGCCCGCCCACGTGACCCCGGCGAGACCGAGCAGCACGAGCAGCGCGGAACCCACGGTGAGCGGGCCGGGCGTGTTCGAGAGGTCGCCGATCCGCTGGAGCGGCCCGCGCTGGTTGCGCAGCCACCACGGCGGCACGCCGATCGTCCGGATCACCGAGCGCGCGCCGACCGCCTTGCCGAGCGACTCGGTGTCGGCCTGCGCCGCTCGCTTGAGCTGGACGATGTTGCCCGGCCGGTGGAAGGCCTGGTCGATCAGCGGCCCGCTCCAGCAGACCAGGCCCACGAGCAGCGCCGCGATCAGCCACGGGCGCAGGTCGGGCGGGCGCTCGCGCCGCACGCTCAGGAACAGGCCGATGCCGGCCACGGCGAGCGCGCCGCCCGCGGCGGCCACGTAGATCAGGTGGCACTGGGCCACGAAGCTGCCCGCCACGACGGTGAGCGGGAGCAGGCGGTGGTCGCCCGCCGCGGTCGACCAGGCGAGGAACATCAAGAGCAGGAACGGCATCACCGGCGCCGCCGGGTTCCAGACGTCGCAGAGCGACTCGGGCGGGAGCGACATCAGCATCACCGGGATGGCCGCGGCCGTCGCGAACATGAACGGCAGCCCGCCGCGCCGTCGCGCCAGGCCGACGGCGCCCATCACGCAGGCCACGTTCACGAGCCCGACCGTCACGGCCAGGGAGCTCGGCCCGAGGAAGTGCGCGGGCACCGCGAGCAGCCAGAACAGCAGCGGCCCCAGGTGGAAGGTCTGCTCGGCGAGCACGCCCGTCGGCCCGGTCGAGGGCATGCCCACCAGCGGCGGGTGGGAGGTGAACACCTCGTAGCTGCGCACGGCGATCAGGGCGTCGTCGCCCATCGGCGCCCAGCCCTCGGAGATCACCCGCACGATGGCCACGAAGATCGGCGCCGCGGCCACCGCCCCGAGCGCGAGCACCAGCCACCTCTCGCGAAGCCACGCGCCTATGTCTGCCCGCCGCACCGCGCGGATTCCACCAGATGATCGCCCCGGCGCCGCCGGTTCGGAGTCGTGGCAGACTCTTCCTGGTGAAGCTCAGCCTCGTCGTTCCGGCCTTCAACGAGGAGGGGGCGCTGCCGGAGCTGCTCACGCGGGTCCAGAGCGTGCTCGACTCGCTGCCCGCGGACTGGGAGGTCATCGTCGTGGACGACGGGTCGACCGACGCCACCTGGGCGGTCATCGAGAAGGCCTCGGGCCGCGACGAGCGGGTGCGCGGCATCCGCCTGTCGCGCAACTTCGGCCATCAGATCGCGCTGACGGCGGGTCTGTCCTCGGCGCGCGGCGACCAGATCGTGACGATGGACGGCGACCTCCAGCACCCGCCCGAGACGATCCCCGCGCTCGTCGAGAAGGCCGCCGAGGGCTTCGACGTCGTCTACGCCGTGCGCGGCCAGTCCGACGTGGAGGGCCCGTTCAAGGTCAACTCCGCCCGACTTTTCTACAAGACGGTCAACCTGCTCACGTCGCTCGACCTGCCGGTCGGCGGGGCCGACTTCCGGCTGATGTCGCGCCGCGTCGTCGACGCGCTGCTGCTGATGCCCGAGCGCCACCGCTTCCTGCGCGGCATGACGCGCTGGGTGGGCTTCCCGCAGGCGACCGTGGAGTACGACCGCGACGCCCGCTTCCAGGGGCAGAGCAAGTACACGCTGCGCGCGATGGTCCGGCTGGCGATCGACGCGATCGTCGGCTTCTCCGCGCTGCCGCTGCGGCTCGCCAGCATGCTCGGCATCCTGCTCGCGTTCCTCGGCGCCCTCTACTTCGTCTACGTGATCGGGGTGCGGGTGTTCAGCGACTCGGCCGTCGAGGGCTGGACGTCGGTCGTGGGCGTGACGCTCGTGCTCGGCGGGGTCCAGCTCGCCTGCATCGGCATCATCGGGCAGTACCTGGGCCGCATGTACGACGAGCTGAAGAACCGGCCGCTCTACGTCGTGCAGGCCGAGACGGAGCGCTCAGCCGCCCTGCGGCGCGACCCCGCCCCCGCCGCGCAGCCCGCGGGACCGCTGTCGGGCCGCTAGCGCGAGCACGGCCACCAGCCCGAGCAGGGCGACCAGGCTGACGATCCAGCCGATGCGCCAGGAAGCCGGCTCGTAGGTGAACTCGACGCGGTGCCTCCCGGCGGGCAGCGACGTGCCGCGCAGCAGGTAGTCGACGCGGTGGAGGTCGGCCGGCCGGCCGTCGACGCTCACCTTCCAGCCCGGATAGTGCACGTCGGTGAGCACGAGCTCGCTCGGGCGCCGGGCGGTGGCCTCGACCACCACGCGCTCGGGGTCGTAGGTGACGATGCGGGCGCTGCCGGCCGGCGCCGAGCCCGGTGTGGAGCGCAGCCCGGGCAGGGGCGTCGGCGTGACCACCGTGCGGCGCCCGTCGAACGCGGGATCGAGCACGGCCGCGAGCTGCGCCTCGTCGTCGGGGGCGACGCGCTGCGCGCCGACCACGGCGGCGCGCGGCATGGCGTCCGGGTTCTCGTAGACGCGCATGTCGCGGCGGTTGTAGACGACCGGGAGCGACGGGTCCTTCACGCGCGGGTCGCCCGGGTCCTGGATCACGTCGGTGACGCTCAGCAGCCGGAACGCGGGCAGGGCCGCGGCGGTCAGCTGCGCGCTCGTGGTCGGCGTGTCCGTCGGCGCGCCGTTCAGCACGGCGCGGCGCCAGAGGGTGTCGTAGCGCTTCTCGACCGGGAGGTCGTAGCTGCGCGCGTCGTAGAGCGACCAGCGCATCGCCATGTTGGGGATCAGCGGCGAGGGCCCGAAGGCGCGCCCGAGCCCCACGAAGCGGTTGGGCGTCCTCGACTGGAGGTACTCGATCGCCGGGGTCGAGGGCTGCGTGGCCCGGTCGGTGGAGATCGCGGGCGTCGCGCCCATGCCCGCCTTGAACAGGTCGGCCGCTACGAGCACGACGGCGAGCGCCACGAAGGCGGTCGCCGCCAGGCGGCCGGTCAGCCGTGCGCCCACGAGCAGGACCGCCAGCCCCATGAACACGAGCCAGGTGACGAGCGACCCCATCCGGATCGCCGTGATCCCGTCGGCGCTGGCGGGCGGCTCTGGCCAGTCGAAGCCCGCCGCGATCTTGATGGCGTCCCCGAGCAGCCCGGCCGAGAGCTGGCTGCGGGCGGCCAGGATCAGCGCGGGCAGGGCCAGCATCGCGAGCCCCAGCCCGATGATCGCCCACGGCCGGGGCAGCCGCCGGGAGGCCAGCTCGTCGAGCCCCCACCCGGCGAGCAGCGCCAGGCACATCATCAGGATCACGATCACGCGCAGGTGGTTGCCCGTCCGGATGATCGGCAGCTGCGCGGCGAGGTCGGGGAAGGGCGGCAGGCCGAGCGCGATCGCCGCCACGAGCACGGCGAACAGCGCGACCCCGACGCGCTCGAGCGAGGGGCGCACCGCCACCGCCACGATCCCCAGCAGCAGCGGCAGGGCGCCGACGTAGAGCGCGCGCTCCTGCGCGTAGGCGTCGATCGCGAGGTGAGTGCCGCGCCCCCAGTAGTCGGGCAGCGCAAGGCCGAGCAGGTACTTGCGCGGCAGGGCGATGTCCGAGAATCCCTCTCGCACGTCGACGTCGCTCGAGTGGTAGAGCAGCTCCAGGAACGGCAGCAGGGTGATCGCGGCGAGCGCGGCGCCGCCGGCCAGGCCGCCGGCGAAGGCCAGCAGCGGCCCGCGCAGGCCCGGCAGCTCGCCGGCGCGGCGCAGCACCAGCACGCGCAGCACGAAGAAGCAGACGGTGGCGGCGAGCAGGTGGAAGTTCGACTCCGGGTGGCCGCCGAAGAACTGGAGCGCCACGACCGCCGCCAGGCCGGCGGCGCGGACCGGCGTCGGGCGCCGCACCACCGCGTCGGTCAGCAGCAGCAGCCAGGGCAGCAGCGCCCACACGTTGGTGTGGGGCCAGGAGACCCAGACCAGGAAGTAGAGGCTGAACGCGTAGACCACCCCGGCCAGCAGCGCGCCTCCGAAGCGCATGCGCAGCGCCCGCCCGAGCAGGTAGGTGCCGAAGGCCGCCGTGAACACCTTGAGCACCCCGATCACGCCGAGCGACCACCAGAACGGGAGCAGGTAGGCGGGCAGGCTGAACGGCGACAGCACGGCCGACTGGGCGTTGGCCAGGAACGGCCGCCCGGCGGCGACGCGCGTGTTCCAGAGCGGCAGGTGGAGCAGGCTCTCGCGGGTGTGCTGGAGCCAGGGCTGGAACTGGACGGCGGAGTCGACCAGCTCGAAGTTGGACCCGAACACGCGCACGTCGTCGGGGCGGTCGGGCGACCAGGGCGCGGCCGACCAGAGGTAGTCCGAGCCCGACAGCGTGTGCCCGGGCACCAGCGCGGGCGCGTACAGGGCGATCGAGAGGGCGAGGTAGACGAGCGCCGCCGCCGCGGCGGGATGGCCCCGGAGCCAGGTCAAGCGGTCAGGCCCAGGTCTTCCAGGGAGCGCCGCCGGCTCCCCAGATGTCGTTCAGGAGGACCGCGTCCTTGTAGGTGTCCATGCACTCCCAGAAGCCCTCGTGCTGGAAGGCGTGCAGCTGGCCCATGTTGGCGAGCCGCTCGAGCGGCTCGCGCTCGAGGACCGAGTCCTCGGCGATGTAGCCGAGCGCGCCGGGCTCGAAGCAGAAGAAGCCCCCGTTGACCCAGTGCTCGGCGCGCGGCTTCTCGCGGAAACCGCGCACGCGGCCGTCGCCGTTCAGCTCCGCGATCCCGAACTGGAGCTCGGGGCGCACCACGGTCATCGTCGCGAGGTCGCCGTGCGCCTGGTGGAACTCGATCAGCCGGCCCAGGTCGATGTCCGCCAGGCCGTCGGCGTAGGTGGCGCAGAAAGCCCGGTCTGAGAGCAGCGCCCCTGCCTGCTTGATGCGGCCGCCCGTGGGCGTGTCGATGCCCGTGTCGACGCAGCGCACCCGGACCCCGTCGGGCCAGGCGTGGGCTGCCACGAACTCCGCGATCAGGTCGCCCTTGTAGCCGGTGCAGAGCACGAAGTCGGTGAGCCCGTGGGCCGCGTAGATGTTGATCACGTGCCAGACGATCGGCTCCGCGCCGATCTCGACGAGCGGCTTGGGGATCGACTGCGTGTGCTCCTGCAGCCGCGTCCCGCGCCCGCCGCAGAGGATTACAACGTCGTTGAGCGCCGCCATTGCGAGCCGATTATGCCGTCCGCCGGGCGTTGAAAAGCCGGTCGATCGCCACGGCGGCGAGCACGGCGAGGGGAAGCTCCGCGCTTTGGCGGAAGCGCAGCGCGCCGTACGCGAGCAGGGTCGTGAGCGTGACCGTGACGAACGGCGCCACCAGGATCCACACCGGCACCTGCCGGCGGCGCAGCAGCACGAGCCCGTACACCGCCAGCGGAACCAGCAAGAAGAACGCGACGACGCCGATCGCCGTGACGGTGGCGGAGCGGCCCTCCGGCACGGGGAAGGTGTCGTACAGGCTCCAGGTGCGCCCGAAGCGAGCCGCGAGCACCACGGGCAGCCGCCCGACGTGGCCCTTCGCGTAGTCGACGCCGTCGTGCCCGACCGCGTTCAGGCGCTGGGCCTCGTTGCCCTCCGCGGGCTGGTGGACGCAGAACACGTCCCACCTGCCCAGCTTGTCGCCGTAGTAGGTGGACTCGCAGTTCGCCCCGCCGAGCGTCTCGCCGGCCTCGGTAGCGACGATCACGGGCCGGTCGAAGACGGACCAGTTCCTGATCGTCCACGGGGCCAGCACGACCACGAACGCGAGGCAGACCACCAGCGCCGCCCTGATGCCGCCGGGGCGGCGCACCACCGGCACCAGCAGCAGCGGCAGCAGCATGAAGGCCTCGCCGCGCGTCAGCCCTGCGAGCCCGAGCAGGGCGCCGAGCACGAGCGCCCTGCCGACGCCGGGCGCGTCGACCAGCCGGTAGGCGGCGATCAGCGACAGGCCGGCGAGCAGCCCGAACAGGGACTCGGTCATGAGCGCCCCGTCGGCGGCGATCATGGTCGGGTAGGCGGCGGTCACAGCGGCGGCGATCAGTCCCACGCGCGGACTCGCCAGCCGGCGTCCCAGCAAGCCCGCCACGACGATCGTGCCGCCGCCCGTCACGGCCCCGAGCAGCCGCTGCGCGTCCACGCTCGTCCCGCCCAGCTTGCCGAGGCCGGCGAGCAGCACCGGGTAGAGCGGCGGCCGCTCCGCGGTGGGGACGCTCTGGCCCTTGGTGAGCAGGTCGCCGGGGTTCACGAACCCGTGCCCGCTCGAGATCACCTTCGAGAGCAGCGAGTAGTAGAGCTCGTCGCCGAAGCCAGCCGGCGGCCAGGGCGCGACGGTCAGGGTGTGCACGACTCGCACGGCGATCCCGAGCGCCGTGATCGCCCCGAGGCAGATCCAGAAGCGGCGCATCGCGCTCAGGCCCGCGCTGCCTGCTGCACGGGCGCGGCACGGCTGCGCCAGAGCGAGTCCAGGGCGACCGCGGCAAGGACCACGAGCGAGAGCTCTGCGGACTCGCGAAAGCGCATGTTGCCGTAGGTCGCGAGCGCCGTGACCGACACGGCGACGAACGGCATCAGCAGGATCCACACGGGGTCGCTCCGGCGGCGCAGCAGGACCACGCCCGCGACGGCGAACGGCAGCAGCAAGAAGAAGCAGATCACGCCGAGCTTGTTCACCCGCGAGGAGCGGCCCTCAGGGCGCTGGAAGGGGTGGTAGACGGTCCAGACCCGCCCGAACCGGGCGGCCAGCACGACCGGCAGGCGGCCGGCGTGGTCGCGCGCGTAGTGGATCCCCCTGGTCCGCGCCGCGCCCAGCACGTCGGCCTCGTTGCCTGGCTTCGACCCGACGCACTCGAGGCGCCAGAAGCCGAGCTCGGGTCCGTGATAGGTGGCGTCGCAGTTGGCGCCGCCGACCGCGCTGCCCGAGTTGGTGGCGATCAGGACCGGTTGGTCGAGCTCGATCCAGTTGCGCACGGTCCAGGGGATGAGCACGACGACGAGCGCCGCCAGCGCGACCAGCGCGGCGCGCACCCCCGCGGGACGACGCAGCACGGGCACCAGCACCAGCAGCAGCAGCAGGAGCGCCTCGCCGCGCGTGAGGGCCGCGAGACCGGCCACCGCGCCGAGCGCGACGGCGCGCCCGACGCCGGGCTCGTCCACGAGCCGGTAGGCGAGCAGCAGCATCGCCGCCGTCAAGAGGCCGAACAGCGACTCGCTCATGAGCGCGCCGTCGGCGGCCACCAGCGTGGGGTAGAGCGCCGCCAGGCCGGCCGCGATCAGGCCGGCCCGCTCGCCCGCCACGCGGCGCCCGAGCAGCCCGACCAGCGCGATCGTGCCAGCCCCGAACACGGTGCCGGTGAGGGCCTGGAGCGTGGCCGACCTGCCGCCCAGCTCGGCGAGGCCCCAGAGCACGACGGTGTAGAGCGGCGGATGCTCCGCCGTCGGGCGGTCGATGTGGTTGAAGATGAAGTCCGCGGGCGCGACCCAGCCCTGGCCGTCCGCGAGCAGCTTCGGCAGGGCGGAGAAGTAGAACTCGTCGTTGAGCGAGGTCGCCGGCGTGGGCGCCTCGATCAGCGTGTAGAGGACCCGGATGACCACCCCGGCCGCGACGATCGCGAGCAGGGCAATCCCGAAAGCGCGCTGCGACGGCCACCGCGTTGACACGAGCCGGGCACTCTAGACAGAACCGGGAGCGCGGCGTAGCGGTCGACTGTAGCCTCCCGCGGCCGATGCGCAGCCTCACCCGCGACCGTGCCATTGCGCTCAGCCTGATCCTCGGGTCCTTCGCGCTGGCGTTCTGGCAGCGGCCCGGCGAGGCCACCAGCGACACCAAGATCGACCTCCACGTGGACCCGGTCGGCCTGCTCGAGCGGGTGGTGTCGGTCTGGACGCCCTCGATCGACCTGGGGGCCGTCCACGGCGCCCAGTACGGCGGCTACCTGTGGCCGATGGGTCCGATCTTCGCGCTGCCCCATCTGCTCGGCATCGGTCCGTGGGTCACCGAGCGGATCTGGCTCGGGCTGCTGTTCGCGGTGTCCGCCTGGGGGACGCTCAAGCTGCTCGACGTGCTCGTGGGGCGCCCGCGCGGCATCGCCCACGTGGTGGCGGCCGCGTTCTACGTGCTCAACCCGTACACGGTGATGTTCACGGGCCGCACCAGCCTGACCCTGCTCGGGTACTCGCTGATGCCGTGGCTGCTGCTGGTGATCTACCACGGCGTGCGCTCCCCGAGCGGGCGGCGCAGCTGGATGTGGGCCGCGGCGTTCGCCCTCATCCTCGCCTCCTCGGGCGGCGGGATCAACGGCGCCGTGGTCGGCTGGATGCTGGTCGGCCCGCTGGTGCTGCTCGTCTACGAGACGCTGATCGGCACGATCCGATGGCGCGACTCGGCCCTGTTCCTCGTGCGCGTCGGCGTCCTCGGTCTGCTCGCGTCGCTCTGGTGGATCATGCCGCTGGTCGTCCATGCCGGCTACGGCATCGACTTCCTGCAGTTCACCGAGCAGCCGCGCACGATCTGGGCGACCAACAGCGCCTCGGAGGTGCTGCGCCTGATGGCGTACTGGACCTCGTACACGGGCGTGGGCTTCAGCGGCCCCGACCGGCCCTTCTTCACCGAGGCCGGCACGATGCTGTTCAACCCGCTCGTGGTGGGCGCGTCGCTGCTGCTGCCGGCGCTGGCGGTGGCGGGCTTCGTCTGGACGCGGCGGCTGCGCTACGCGCCGTTCTTCCTCTTCCTGCTGCTCGTCGGCGTGGCGATCGCCGCGGCCGGCTTCCCGGAGGGCACGCCGAGCCGCGAGACGATGGAGTGGATCTACCGCAACGTGCCGCTCGTGCGCTTCATGCGCACGACCCAGAAGGCGGCGCCGCTCGTGGCGATGGGGATCGCCGGCCTGCTCGGCCTCGCCGCCCAGGCGCGCCTGGCTCCACCTGCGCGCCCGGGCGCGCCTGCTGGTGCCGGCCGCAGCGGCGGCGCTGATCGCGCTGGCCGCGCTGCCGCTGGTGCGCGGCACGGCGGTCGAGAAGCAGCTGACCTGGGATCACATTCCGTCGGCGTGGACGCAGGCCGGCGCCGACATCGATCGCGAGCTCCCGCCCAACACGCGCGCGTTCGTCCTGCCGGGCCAGATCTTCGCCTACTACAACTGGGGCGGCACGATCGACGCGATCCTGCCGCGCCTGACCGATCGCCCGGTCGCGGTGCGCTACGAGACGCCCTACTCGGACCCGCACGCAACCGACCTGCTCTGGACGGTGGACCGCTTCGTCCAGCAGGGCCGCCTGCTGCCGGGGCAGCTGCTGCCGCTGCTCGAGCTGATGGGGACCGGCAGCGTCGTGACCGGCAGCGACGACGATCCCGCCAAGAGCGGCGCGGTCGACCCCGCCACGGCCGCCGCCACGCTCGCCGACCAGGGTCTGGGCGCGCCCACGCGCAGCTACGGCCCCAAGCGATCGCTGCCCCCCGCCGCCGAGGACCTCGGCCCGCGCGCGATCCTGCCCGAGGTGCGCCGCTACGACCTGCCGCGCGGGCGCGGGATCGTGAGCGTCATGCCCACCAGCCCGGCGACGATCGTCGACGGCGGGGCCGAGGGCCTCGCCGGCCTGGCGGCCTTCGGCGAGCTGCCGCGCGACCGGCCGATCCTGTACGCCGGGGACCTGACGACCGGCGAGCTGCGCCGCGACGCCGCGAGAGGGCTCGGACCTGGTCGTGACCGACTCGAACCGCCGCCGGCGCTTCATCGCCGAGTACGCGCGCCAGAACCTCGGCGCGACGCTGCGCCGAGACCGAGCCGCTGAACGAGAACTTCGCCCTGATCGACCCCTTCCCAGACCGCGGCAGCGACTCGCAGACGGTCGCGGCGCTGGACGGCGCGACCTACCTGCGCTCGCCGTACGAGGGCGGGCTGCTGGAGTTCCCCGAGCACGCCCCGATCGCCGCCTTCGACGGCGACCGCTCCACCACGTGGGCGGCCGACCGCTACTTCTTCGCCCGCGACCGCTGGCTCGAGGTCGGCTTCGAGCGCCCGCGCGACGTGCCCTACGTCGACCTGGAGCCGACCAGGGACCCGTTCGGGATCGAGCGCGAGGTCGACATCAACGGCGTGCGGGCCAGGCTCGGACCGGGCGTGACCCGGGTCCCGGTGCGGCTGAAGGACGTGACGAAGCTGCGCATCACGATCACCAAGGTCGACCAGCCCGGCGGGAACCTGCGCGGCGCCGGCGGCTTTCGCGAGATCAGGATCCCTGGCGTGTCGATCAAGCAGCGCCTGCGGCCGCCGGTGATCCTGGGGCGCGCGCTGGCCGGCCGCGACCTCGGGCGCTCGGCGCTGAGCTACGTGTTCGAGCGGACGACCGCCGACGACCCGTTCGAGCGCGACAAGGACCCGGGCAGCCCGCAGCTCGAGCTGGCCGCGAACCGCGAGGACGCCGAGCGCCAGATCCAGCGGGTCGTGTTCTCCCCGGCCGCGCGCTCCTACGACGTCGAGGCGTGGGTGCAGCCCGTCGATCGACGCGCCCGACTCCGCCCTGGACCGCCTGCTCGGCGTGCGCTCCGGCGCGACCTTCGAGTCCTCTGGGCGCTTCCACGACCAGGCGCGCTACCGGGCCTCGCGGGCGTTCGACTCGCGGCCGGGCACCGCCTGGGTGGGCATCTGGGCGCCGCCCTCGGCGCCGGCCCCATGGATCTCATGGAGCACCGAGCGGCCGGCGCGCGTGTCGCAGCTCCGCCTCGCAGCCGCGCCGGGCGAGGTGCGCCGGCCGACGCGCGTGCGGCTCAGCTGGCCGGGTGGCGCCTCGCCGCCGCTGCGGGTCGGCGCCGGCGGGACGGTCACGCTGCCGAAGCCGGTGCGAGCCCGCGAGTTCCGCCTCACGGTGCTCGGCGCCCGGCTGCCGGCGGGCTCGCCGGCGAAGGCGCCGCGGGCCGTCGGGATCGCGTCCGTCACCGGTGCGGGGGTGCCGACGGCGGGCCCCGCGGAGCCCGGGCCGATCCGCGCCGGCTGTGGCAGCGTCCGGATCGACGCGGGGGGCGAGCGGGTCGCGCTGCGGCCGCTCGGCACGACCGCCGAGCTCGAGGCGGGTCGCCCGCTGCGCGCGGCGAGCTGCGGGCCGCGGCTGCGCATGGGCGCCGGGATCCAGGAGATCAGCTCGCTGCCCGGGACGTTCAGCGTGGACTGGCTGCGGCTGCACTCAGCTCCCGCGCAGCCGCTCCCGCCGAGCTCGGGTGGCGGGCGCGTCGTCGACCCGGGGAAGCTCGGCAAGAGCTCCGCCGACGGCGTGCGCGTGGCCCTCGACGGCCGCTCCTGGCTGGTGCTCGGGCAGAGCTTCTCGAAGGGATGGGAGGCGACCTGCGACGGGCGCTCGCTCGGCGAGCCGCGACCGGTGAACGGCTACGCGAACGGCTGGCTCGCGCCGGCGGACTGCCGCAACGTCGCGTTCAACTTCGGGCCCCAGCGCAGCGTCCGGATCGCGTATGTCATCTCTGGAGTGACCTGCCCGCTGCTGCTCGTGCTCGTGCTGGTCGGCCTGCTGCGCAGGCGGCCGGAGGCGGCCGAGGAGCCGACCACCGTCGAGGAGCCGCGCACGCGCAGGCTCCCGCTGCCCCAGGCGATCGGGGTGGCGCTGCTGGCGACCCTTCCGATCGCGTTCCTGTTCGCGGCGCGGTCGTCGCTGTTGATCTGGCCGGCGCTGACGCTGATCCTCTGGCGCGGGGCCGGGGTGCGGCTGCTCACGGCGAGCGCCGCGCTGCTGCTGGGAATCGTCGTCCCCGCGCTCTACCTGATCGAGTCTCCGCGCAACCGCGGCGGCTACAACTTCGAGTACAGCCGCGACGTGATCTGGGCGCACTGGGTCACGGTCGCCGCGATCATCCTGCTCATGGTGGTGTGCTGGCGGACGCTGGCGGCGGCGCGGTCGCCCGCGCCCCGAGCCGGGCCCCGGCCGCCGCGCGCACGGCGGCGAGCTGGTCTCGCTCGCGCGAGCTCGGGCGCCGGGAAAGGGACTTGAGCACGATCCGGTTGGCCAGCATGAGCGCCTGGAGGCGCGTGTCCCAGCGGGCCGCGCGGGCGCCCCTCAGCTCGGCCGACCACCGCCTGGCGCTGACGCGCGAGCAGTGCCACCGGCTCGCCGCCGAAGGCGCGCCCTGACGTGTGCGCCTCGTGATGGATGACGCGCGCGTCCGGCCACCACCAGGTCTCGATGCCTAGGTCGCCGGCGCGCAGGCCGAGCTCGAGGTCCTCCGCGTACAGGAAGATGCGCTCGTCGAAGGGCCCCAGCCGGCGCAAGCGTCTCGGTGCGCGCGGCGACGCAGCAGCCGACGGCCCAGGCGACGCGCCGGGCGCGCCCGGCGCGCCAGGGCTGGACGGCGGAGCGCACCGGCGGCGGCAGCGCCACCGGCGGGATCAGCGCGGTGACGACGGCGGCGGGCGACACCGGCTCGCCGTGGACGGAGTCCTGGCGCTCGCCGTCGGGGTGCAGTACCAGCGGCGCCAGCAGCCGCTCGGGCCGGTCGGGGCGCAGCGCCTCCGCGGCGAGCGCGGCCAGCGAGTCGTCGACCAGCTCGACGTCGGGGTTGAGCACCACGGTCGCCTGCGTCTCCACCCACCGGAGCCCGGCGTTCGACGGCGCGTCCGTAGCCGACGTTGTCGAGCTCCAGCACGCGCGCCCCCCGGCGCGCGGCCAGCTCGGCGCCGCCGTCGCTGGAGCCCGAGTCGACGACTACGACCGGGGCGCCGGGCAGGTGGCGCTCGGCCGACGCGAGCAGCCGGTCGAGCTCGGCCTCGGAGTTGTGCGTGACGGTCACCAGCGTCAGCCCGTCGCCGGGGCGCCCGTCGCGGTCCGGCGGCGCGCCCCTGCGGAGCACGCGCTCCGCGGCGGCCGCCCAGCGCCGCGCCGAGGCCTCGACGCCGAACTCCCGCTCGGCGTGGGCGCGCGCCCGCTCTCCGCTGTCGCGCAGGCGCTGCGGGTCCTCGAGCACCCTCACGAGCGCCGCGGCGGCGGCCTCCGCGTCGCCCGGCGCGTACAGCTCACCGGTCCCGTCGGCGACGATCTCGACCGGGCCGCCGGCGGCCGGCGCCACGACCGGCCGCCCCGCCGCCATCGCCTCGGCCAGCACCAGGCCGAACGGCTCGCGGTCGGCGCAGTGGAGCAGGCAGGAGGCGGCCGACAGCGCCGCGCGCGGGTCGGCCAGCGCGCCGGGGAAGTCCACCCGGCCGGCCAGGTCGCCGCGGGCGGCGCGACCGCGCAGGCGCTCGAGCAGCTGCTCGCTGGCCTCGCCCACGGTGTGCCCGGCCACCACCAGCCGCAGCCCGGGCAGTCGCCTGGCGGCGATGGCCACCGCCTCGAGCGCGAGGTCCGGCCGCTTCCAATCCGCGATCGCGCCGAGCAGCAGCGCCACCGGCGGGTCGGCCGGCGGGGGGGTGGGGGTGAAGGCGGCGACGTCGACGCCGGGCGCCACGACCGCCAGGCGCTCCCCGAGCCGCCGCTCGGGGTCGAGGTCCTCGGCGACGGCGCGCGAGAGGGCGATCACGAGGTCGGCCGCGCCGGCGGCGGCGCGCACGGCCCGCGCGACGCCGGCGCTGGGCAGGAAGTCGACGTGCTCGAACACGAGCGGCGTGCGGCCGGGCAGCGTCCGCAGCGCAGCCGCGCAGGCGATCGCGCTGCGCATGCCGAACGCCACGACGGCGCGCGGCCGCACCGCCGCCAGCGCGGTGCGCGTCTCGCGCGCGTGGGCGCCGAGCGCCAGGCCGGCCCGGGCCCGCGTGCGCAGGCCGCCGCGCAGCTCGCGCGGCTGCGCCGGGCGCGCGAGCACCGGCACCCCGGCGCGGCGCGCCCGCGCCGCCAGCTCGCCCTCGGGGCAGACGAGCACGACCGGCTCGTCGAGCGCCCGGGCGAGGTCGAGCGTGATCCGCTCGGCGCCCCCCCAGAGGCCCGAGTAGCTCACGAAGGCGAGCGGTCGCATCGCGCGCAAGCTAGACGACGGTGCGCCGCGCCGGAGCCGCTAGCATGGCCGCCCCCTCGCGATGCGCGCAGCCGTGGTGATTCCCAATTGGAACGGAGCCCGCTGGCTGGTCGGGTGTCTCGACGCCGTGGCCGCGCAGTCGCGGCCGTTCGACGAGGTGGTCGTCGTGGACGGCGCTTCCTCGGACGAGTCGCTCGAGCTGCTGGCCGCTCACCCGCTCGCCCCGCGCGTGGTGCAGCTCGGCGCCAACCTCGGCTTCGGCGCCGCCTGCAACCGGGGCATCGCCGCCGCCGACGCCGACGCCGTCGCGCTCGTCAACACCGACGTCGTGCTGGAGCCGGACTGGCTCGAGCGGTCGCTCGCCGCGCTCGCGGCGCACGGCGAGGCCGCCGCGGTGGCCACGAAGATGGTCGCCCTCGACGACGCCGGCCGGCTCGACGACACGGGCGACTTCCTGGGCAGGGACGGGGCGGCCATCCAGCGCGGCAAGCGCACCCGCGACGACGGGCGCTTCGACGCGGCGGGAGAGGTCTGGGGCGCGTGCGCGGGCGCCGCGCTCTACCGGCGGGCTGCCGTGCTCGACGTGGGCGGCTTCGACGAGCGCTTCTTCATGTACCTCGAGGACGTGGACCTGGCGCTGCGCCTGCGGTTGGGCGGCTGGGGCTGCCGCTACGAGCCGGTGGTGGCCCGCCACGCCAGCCAGGGCAGCTCACGCGCCCTGTCCCGGCCGCTCACCCACTGGGTCGCGCGCAACACGCTGCTGCTCGTGGCCAAGGCCTTCCCGCTGCGCTGGGCGCCGTTCGTGCTCTACCGCCAGGTCGCGCTCGCGTCGCACGCCGCGCGCGACCGTGCCCTGGGCGCGCACCTGGCCGGGCTGCGCGCCGCGCTGCCGCTGCTGCCCGGGATGCTGCGCGAGCGCGGCACCTTGCGCAGCTCGGCGCGCGTCCCGGTCGAGCAGGCCATACCCGCTCATCCCATTCGCGGGCCGCGGCCGCTGGGCGACTAGGCGCCGTGGCGCAGCGCGCGCGTCACGTTGCGCGCGACGCGCTTGGCCACCTCCGCGGGGCCCTCGGTGACCAGCTGGTCCGCCAGGATCGCGGGGTACTGGCCGTAGCTGGCCATCGCGACGGCGGCCCGGTGGCGGCGTGGGACCGGTCGGTCGGCGTGGTGGAGGCAGAACTCGACCAGCGGGCGGGCGGCTTCGCTCCAGCGAAACGACGCCGCGGCTGCGCGCACCCGCTCGGCCGTGCGCGCGTGCAGCTGGGGGTCGTCGAGCAGGGTCGCGCAGGCGGCCGTGAACCCGTCGACGTCCTCGGGCTCGACGGTCTCGCCGAGGTCGAGCCGCTCGGCCAGGTCGGCCATCGAGTCGCCCCGGGTCAGCACCATCGGCAGTCCCGCCCAGAGGTAGTCGAGCACGCGCGTGCGAAACGAGAAGCGTGCCTCGAGGTGGTCGTGGTGGGCCGATATGCCGAGGTCCGACTCGGTCAGGTACGCCTGCCGCTCGTCGTACGGGACCCAGCCGTGGTTGAAGTGGACGCAGCGCCCCTCGAGGCCGCGCTCGCGCGCGTAGGCGATCACCTGCTCGGCGCTCGACGGGACCTTCATCGCACCCGCGCCCGGGCGCTGGACGCCCATGAAGAAGAGGTGGACGCCGCCGCCGCGGGCGGCCAGCCGCTCGACCGCCTTGATCGGGGTCAGGGCGTCGAGCCAGTGCCAGATGCCGCCGCCCCAGAGCATCACGCGGTCCTCGGGGCCGATGCCCGGCCAGACGCCCTTGAGGACGGGCCGGCCGCGCTGCGGCGGGACGTCCGCGCAGGCCGAACGGCACCACGTCCACGAACGCCCGGTAGGTCCGGTCGTAGCGATAGGAGTCGAGATCGAGCAGGCCCGACAGGCCCATGCCGCCGAGCCACAGGTCGCGCTGCTTCTCGCTGGCGCAGATCACGAAGTCGGCCGCCGCGCACTGCGCGTGCACGGCGCGCGTGAGGCGGCGTGCGAGGCTCTGCTCGCGCGGGGCGCCGGCATCGACGAGCGCCTCCAGCAGCTCGATCATGAGCGGGTTGTAGAGGTCGGCCACGTAGCGGATCGGCAGCTTCTGCACGTAGCGCAGGAGCTGGGGCGGGAGCTGCTGAGCCACCACGACGTCGTGGCTGCGCAGGGCCTCGAGCAGCACGCCGAAGTCGCTGGCGGACGCCTCGAGCAGCTCGACGCCCGGATGGTCCAGCCGGCTCGGGCCGGGCGCGGCCAGCGTCACGCTGGCAGTGCTCGGCGAGCACGCGGGCGAGCTCGGCCGCGCGGATCGCGGGCCCGGCCATCGCGCCGCCGACCGGCTCGCCGACGACGACCAGGACGCGCGTCAAGGCAGCCACCAGGCCCTCGCCCAGCAGGCGTGAGAAGTAGCGCGGCCGCGTTCGGCTGAGCCGCGTCGCGCACGCGCGGCGAGACGCGCGACCCCGCGGGGCAGCACCAGGCTGCCGATCATCTCGTCGAGCGGGTGGCTCTGCGTGACCGTGGAGCGCCCGAACACGCCCGCGAGCAGCTCGCCGAGCGACTCGACGGTGAAGAACTGGCGGTGGTCGACGTCGAGCATGTGCCCGAACTCGATCGGCACGGAGCCGAAGCTCTGGGTGCAGTTCGGCGTGGTCACCAGCACGTTGCGGCTCGCCACGCGGGCGGCCTCCCGCAGCAGGACTGCCGGGTCAGCGAGGTGCTCGAGCACCTCGAGCAGGATCACCGTCTCGACCGCTCCGTCCGCGAGCGGCACGTGCTCGCCGTCGAAGCGCTCGGCGCGCACGCCGAGTCCGCGCGCGACCTCCACGTACTCCTCGGCGACGTCGAAGGCGACGCAGTCGAAGCCGCGGTCCGCGAGCGTCCGGCTGTAGCCGCCCAGCCCGCAGCCGAGGTCGAGCACCCGCCGGCCGGCGCGCTCGGACACGAACGTCACGAGCGCCGGGTCGACCTGGGCCATCGGATCGGCGTCGCGGTACCAGGTGCGCGTGTCGCGCGGGCCGCGCGGCATGCCCGCTGCGTGTGTGCCGGTCACGGGCGCACCCCCAGCACCGCCGCGCGGCTGTTCGGGCTGATCGCGTACAGCAGCCCCGCGTAGAGGGTCACGCCGAGCGGCACCAGCACGACCACCGGGCCGTCGCGCAGCAGCCACAGGACGCCGCCCATCGCGAGCGCCGCCGCCAGGGCGGCGAGCAGCGTGTTGAAGCGGGGGAAGAAGTCGAAGTGCCGTCGCATCAGGAAGTAGGCGCCAGCGAGGATAAGCACCTCCGATGCCACGCCCACCGCGGCGGCGGCGTCGATCCCGTAGCGCGGCACGAGCGCGAAGTTGAGGCCGACGTTGAAGATCAGGGCGCTGACGTTCAGCCAGAGGGCGCTGGCCTGCCGCTCCTTGGCGATCAGCGCGAAGCCGAAGACGGCGTTGATCCAGGACAGCCCGCCGGAGAACAGCAGGATCCGCAGCGGGACCGACGCGCCCGTGAAGTCCGTCCCGCCGACCAGCTCGACGAGCGGCTCGGCGAGCACCAGCCCGCCCACCACGAGCGGCAGCGCGAGGATCACGAACACGTCGGTCGACGTCTGGATCGTCCGCAGCGCGCGCGGCGGGTCGCGCTCGACGGCGTCCGAGAGGACCGGGAAGACCGTGGTCAGGAGGATCGTGCCGAGCATGAGCGTGAACTCGAGGATCCGGTACGCGAGCGTGTACAGCCCGACCTCGTCGTAGGGCTGGTAGAGCGAGATGATCAGCGTGTCGGCGCGGAAGTAGATCTCGTTGATCGCGAGCGCCAGGCCGAGCGGGACGCTCGCCAGCAGCAGCGGGCGCCAGACCGCGAACTCCGCGCGGAAGCGGATCCGGGTGACGTGATGCGAGAGCAGCCAGGTGACCACGAGCGTCGCGGCGGCGCCACCCGCGGCGGCTCCCATCACCGCGTAGAAGCCGAGGTCGAGCGCGGCCACGAGCACGGTGAGCCCGAGCGTGACGGCGCGTCCGAGCACGTCGCCGACCACGGCCCGGCCCATGACCAGGCGCGCCTGCAGCACGGTCACCAGCGAGCTGGTCAGCATCCCGAACAGCAGCGGGCCGCCGGCGAGCACGATCGCCACGCGCACGTCGGGGGGATAGGGCAGCAGCAGGCTGATCGCCGAGGCCAGGCAGATGACCACGATCGAGAGCAGCAGTCGCAGCGTGAGCGCGTTGCCGGCGAGCTCCTCGGTGCGCTCGGGGCGCTTGCTGATCTCGCGCACGACGGTCGTGAACAGGCCGACGTCGGCCAGCACGCCGAACAGCTGCATGTACATCAGCGCGAGCGTGAACTTGCCGTAGTCGTCCGGGCCGAGGTAGCGCGTCAGGATCGCGAGCGAGGCCGCGCCGAGCGCCAGGATGGCGCCCTTGCCGGCCACCTGGACCGCCGTGTTGGACGCCACGCGGCGCCGAATCGAGGACTGCACGAGCCATAGTCTCACCGGCACGGGCGTTCCGGCGCGCTACGTACGGCATGATCCCCGGCCGGTGACGGGTGGCGAGCGCAGCGGCAGGCCGTGGCGAGGGGCGCGGCAGCGGGTCTTGCGGAGGCTCGCGCTGCTCGGCGTGCCGCCCTCCGCGGGGGACGCGAGCTCGGACCTCGAGGCGCGCTTCGTGGCCCGCTGCGCCGAGCTGCCCGCCCCGTCGGTGCTCGAGCTGGGGACGCTCCAGTCCGTGGCCGGCCGCTCGACCGTGCATCGCGACTGGGTCCCGCACGCGGGCGAGTTCCTCGGGACCGACATCGAGGCGGGGCCCGACGTCGACGTCGTCGCCGACGTCCACCGGCTCTCGGAGGTCGTCGGGGAGGAGCGCTTCGACGTGATCCTGTCGTGCTCGACCTTCGAGCACTTCAAGTACCCGGCCCTGGCGGCGCACGAGCTGATGAAGGCGCTGCGCGTGGGCGGCCAGCTGTACGTCCAGACCCATCAGTCCTTCCCGCTGCACGGCTACCCGCACGACTACTTCAGGTTCTCCCGGCAGGCGCTCGCCGGCCTGTTCGGCACCGAGATGGGCTTCGAGGTGCTCGAGACCAACAACGACTTCCCGATCCGGCTCTACAGCCGCAGGGTGGACGGGCTGCAGCAGCTCCCCGCGTTCCTCAACACCACGCTCTGGGGCGAGAAGCGGGCGCCGACGCCGGCCGAGTACCGCTACGAGCTCTGATCGAGCCCGGCAGGCTCGTCGCGCACCCGCCGCTGGGCGGCGAGCTGCTGGCGCTCGCGCTCCGTCGGCCGGCGCAGCAGCGTCTCCGACCGCGATGCGGCTGAGCATCGTCAGCGCGGCGATGCGGTCGTCGCGCTCGACGTCCTCCGGGCCGCGGCGCTCGCCGATCACCGCGCGCCGCTGGCGCGCGAGCAGCTCGAACGGCTCGCTGCCGAAGCTGGGCCCGACCGAGTGACCGCCGGCGTGGAGAACGCGGGCGTCCGGGCGGAAGACGGTGTCCACCCCCGCGTCTGCTGCGCGCAGGCCGAGGTCCAGGTCCTCGCAGAACAGGAAGATGCGCTCGTCGAACGGGCCCAGCCGGTGCAGCGTCGCGGTCTGGGCGAGCAGGCAGGCGCTCGCCGCCCACCCGACCCGGCGGCTGCGCTGCGAGCGCCACGGGTCGACGCGGTCGCGAACCCCCGCCGGCAGCGCCTCCGGCGGCACCAGCGCCCTCAGCCACATCAGCCCCGAGCCGGGGTCGAGGTGGCCGGTCGCCTGGCGCGAGCCGTCGGGAGACAGCACCGCCGGCGCCAGGATGCGCTCGGGGACGCCCGGCGCGAGCAGGTCGGCGGCGAGCTGCGCGAGCGAGCCGTCGAGCAGCTCGACGTCTGGTTGGATCAGCGCGCTGACCGGCTCCTCCACGGTGTCCAGTCCGGCGTTCGCGGCGCGCGCGAACCCGACGTTGTCCGCCAGCTCGATGACGGTGGCGCGCGGCGCCGCGGCGCGCGCCGCGATGGCGCTCCCGTCGCCAGAGCCCGAATCCACCACGACCACGTGAGCGCCGGGCAGGTGCTCCTCGGCAGAGCGCAGCAGCCGCTCCACCGCCGCCGCGGAGTTGTGCGTCACGGTCACTATCGCCATGCCCGCGCCGTGCCGCGTCACGGCGCCGCGCGACCGCTGGGCGGGCCGGTGGGCGGGCCGGTCGCGCCGCTCGGAGGCCGCCTCGAGCGCCAGGTTCGCGAAACGCTCGCGCGCCTCGTCCGCCTCGTACCAGCCCGCCCGGGCGCGGCCGCCCGCGCCCAGCCGCTCGACCAGCTCACGGCGCGACAGCAGCTCGGCCAGCGCGTCGCCGGCCGCGGCCGCGTCGCCGGGTGCGAACAGCCGGCCGCAGCCGTCGTCGACGATCTCGGCGGCCTCGCCGGCGGCCGGGGCCACGACCGGCCTGCCGCTCGCGAGAGCCTCGACCACCAGCATCGGGAACGGATCGCGCTCGCCGCAGTGCAGCAGGCACCAGGCACGCCCGAGCGCCGGCCGCGCGTCGGCGTCGGCGTCCGCGAACGTCACGCGGCCCTCGAGGTCGGGCCTGCTCGCGCGCTCGCGCAGGCGCTCGCCCTCGGCGCCCGCCGGCGCCCCGGCGACGGTGAGCCGCAGCCGAGGAACCGCCTCGGCCGCGCGCCCGACGGCCTCCAGGGCGAGCTGCGCACGCTCCGTGCCGAGCACCAGCACCTCGGGATCGTCGGCCATCGCCCATTCGTCGTCGTAGGCGGCCAGCTCGAGTCCGGGGCTGATCACCGCGAGCCGGTTGCCGAGGCTCCCCTCCGGGTCAAGGTCGAGGGCCGCCGTCTTGGAGACCGCCGCGACCCGGTCAGCCCGGCCCGCCGCGGCGCGTACCAGCCGGGCGGCGCCGCCCTCGGGCAGGAGCTCTGCGTGGCGCATCAGCACGGCTGCGCGCGGGTCCAGCGCCAGCGTGGCCGCGGGAGCGACGATCGCCGTCGGCAGGTCCCAGGTCACGAGCAGGTCCGGCCGGACCTCGCGCAGCAGCCGGCGCACGTCGCGGGCGTGCGCCGCCAGGTCGCGCGGCCGGAGCGACCGGGCCTGCAGCGGCACCACTCGCAGCGCCCTGCGAGCGGGCGCGCTCGGCGAGCGGGCCGTCGGGACACGCGAGCACGACGCCGTCCGGCAGCCCGGTCGCCAGGCGGAGCAGCTCGTGCGCGGATCCGCCGGGCGGGCCGGACGACGTTGCGACCAGCGTCAGCATGAGCGGGCAGACTAGAAGGGTGACCACCCGTCTTCGGCAGGCGACGGTCCGTGCCGGGCCGGTGGCCGCGGTCCTGTTCGCGCTCGGACTGCTGCTGTCCGGCGTGTCGATCCGCTGGGGCATCAACCCGCACGACGAGGGGCTGATGCTCCAGGCGGGCGAGCGCATCGCCGACGGCCAGCTCCCCTACCGCGACTTCTACGCCAACTACGGGCCCGGCCAGTACTTCCTGGTCGGGGGGCTCGACTGGCTGTTCGGCCCGTCGTTGATGACGTGGCGGATCGTGCGCGTGCTGCTCGACGCCGGGGTGGCCGTGCTCGCCTATCTGCTCGTGCGCCGCGACGCTCCCCAGCCGCTCGCGCTGGGGGCCTGGCTCGCGGTCGCGGCGGCGATGGCGTTCCCGAGCATCCCGCACCCCAACCCGGCGGCGCTGGCGCTCGCCTTCGGAGGGCTGCTGCTGGCCGCGCGCCGGCCCGCGCTCGCCGGCGGGCTCGCCGGCCTCGCGGTGGTGTTCAGGCTCGACCTCGGGCTGGCCGCGCTGGCCGGCGTGGCGCTCACGGCGGGCGCCGAGACAGGCCGGCGCGCCGTGGCCCGGGCCGTTGCCGCCGGCGCGGGTGTGGCGGTCGTGCTGACGGCGCCGGTGGTGATCGCCGCGCCGGGCGACTTCTGGGACCAGACGATCGGCTTCGCGCTCGACGAGCAGGGCCTGCAGCGGCTGCCGCTGCCCGGCGCCTGGGAGGGCGGATTCGAGCCCAACAAGATCCTCGAGCACTACTACCCGTACGTGCTGCTCGCGGGCTGCGCCCTCTGGCTCGCCGTCGCACTGCGTCGCCGCCTGCCCGCCCGGCTCTGGGCGCCTGCTCCGCTGGCGGCGGCCGGGGTGCTCTACCTGCTCGCCCGGGCCGACGTCTACCACCTCGTCCCGCTGGCCGCCGTGCTGCCGGTGCTGCTCGCGACGGCCGCGGCTCGGGAGCGGCGCTCGGCCTGGGCCGTGGCGCTGGTGGTGGTGCTCGGCCTGATCGCCGTCCAGGGCCTCGACCTCAAGCGGATCCAGGTGCTCGATCCGCCGCCGCTGGCGACGATCGACGTCGACGTGGCCGACGGCGTGAAGGCCCCGCCGGCCGAGGCGCATGCGTTGACGCAGCTGTCCCGCTACGTGCGCTCGCGCGTCCCGCCCGGCGACCCGATCTTCGTCGCCAACCCGCGCTTCGACGTGGTCAACGTCGGCAACCCGCTCGTCTACGTGCTCGTCGGGCGCCCCAACCCGACCCGCTACGACGTGATGCAGCCGGGCGTGGTGACCACCGCGCCGGTGCAGCGCGAGATCGTGGCGGACCTGGAGCGCTCACGGCCGCGGCTCGTGATCCGGTGGCTCAGTCCGGTGGCCGACCAGCGCTTCGACAACGGCGCGGGCCGATCGAGCGGGGTGCGGCTGCTCGACCGCTACCTGGCGCGCGCCTACGCGCCGCAGCGGCGCTTCGGCGACTACCAGGTGCTCGATGCGGCGCGGCTAGACCTGCGCGTAGACGTGGCCGGTGGGCGCCTTCTGGCGCATCGCCATCGTCAGGATCACGGCCGCGCAGACCGCCTGGATCGCCAGCAGCGCGATCGCGATGGCGGTCAGGTCGTCGCCGATCGCGAGCAGCAGCGCGACCTCGGCCACGACCCCTCCGCCGAGGACGAACAGGAAGCTGGCCCTGCCCATCGCGAGCAGGTACTGGACGGACAGGTAGGAGCAGGCGAGCAGCGACATGGCGCCGCCCGAGGAAGGGCAGGGCGCCGGAGGCGTCGGTCAGGTCGTCCCCGAACACGGTCCGCAGCAGCGGCTCGCCCGCGACGCTGTAGACCAGCACCATCGGAATGGCCATCGCGCCGATCAGGGCAAGCGTGCGCATCAGGATCGGCCGCGCGTCCTCGCCCGTCTTGGCCCGCCGGGTCGCCTCGGGGAGCAGGTACAGGCCCAGCCCGATCGCGATCCACATGATCGCCTTGGCGGCCACGGCGGCTACGGCATAGGAGCTGGCGGCGTCGTCGGTCGCCTCGTGCTTGACGATGATGATGTGCAGCTCCTGGAGCGCGAGCAGCAGCGTCAGGGAGACGACGGGCACGCCGGCGCCCGCGAGCAGCTCGCGCAGGCGCAGGTCCTCGGCGAGCTCGGGGTTGACCCCCTCGAGCTGGCGGCGCAACGGGATCAGCAGCACCAGGCCGACGGCGATCAGGCCCAGGGCCGTGCCGAGGAAGGCCCCGGTCACGTCGAGGCCGACGGCCACCAGCAGCAGGGCGAACGCGATCCTGCCCGAGGCCTCGCCGATCAGGCTGACGGCGACGGTGCGGTACTGCTGGAAGCCCTGCAGCACGCCACGCAGGACCGAGACCATCATCCAGATCATCGCCGTGACCGGGATCGCCGCGGCGGCCCATTCCTGGTCGACGTTGATCAGCGCGGCGATCAGCGAGCGCAGCGGGATCGCGATCACGGCGGCGGCGAGCGTCCCGAGGGCCAGCCTGCCGAGCCATCTGTATACGCCGGCGCCCGGGTTCGGGTTGCCCTCGGCGAGCTCGTGGCTGATCTCCCTGGCCGCCGCCACCTGGAGCGCCGAGCCGGGGACCATCATGATGATGAACGAGGAGACCAGCACGGCCAGGTCGCCGTAGCCGGAATCCCCGAGCACTCGCGCGAACACGATCGTGAAGCCGAGCGCGAGCAGGTTGGTGACGATCATCGCCACACCCAGCTCGGCCGCCCGGCCGGTATCGCCGCGCCGGAGGTCGCCGACGCGTTCGCGCAGTGTCACGGACACCGCGCCAGAGTACCCGCGAGCCGCCTCGCAGGGTCGCGGTAGGGTCGCCGCCGGTGAGCGACCTCGTCAAAGGCGACGACGGGCAGCGGCGCTGCCGCTGGGGCGCGTCCACGCCCGACTACGCCGCCTACCACGACGAGGAGTGGGGACGCCCGGTCACCGACGACCGCGGCATCTACGAGCGGCTGGTCCTGGAGGGCTTCCAGTCGGGACTGTCGTGGCTGACGATCCTGCGCAAGCGCGAGGCCTTCCGGGCCGCGTTCGCGGGCTTCGAGATCGAGGCGGTCGCCCGGTTCGGCAAGCGCGACGTGCGCCGCCTGCTGGCCGACGCGGGCATCGTGCGCCACCGCGGCAAGATCGAGGCTGCGATCGCGAACGCCAAGGCGGCCGCCGCGCTCGACGTGGGCCTCGCCGAGCTGGTCTGGTCCCACGCGCCCGGCGGGCGCCGCGCGGCGCCCCGCGCGCACGGCGACCTGCCCGCGATCACGCCGGAGTCGACGGCGCTGTCGAAGGAGCTCAAGCGGCGCGGCTTCCGCTTCGTCGGCCCTACCACCGCGTACGCGGCGATGCAGGCGTGCGGGATCGTCAACGACCACCTGGCCGGGTGCTGGGTGCGCGGCGAGGTGGAGCGGCAGCGGCGCGCTGCCAGGGAGGCTGTGAAAGCCTTGTAAAGCTTGCCGGACGTCGAGAGCACCGACCGCCCCCGCCTCGGGCGCGAACTGCTGATCGCCTGGGTTCACCTGGCGGTGCTCTGGTCCTTCGCCTTCGCGAAACCGCTGTTCGACGTGGTCGCGGACTCGCCCGACTTCTTCGTCGCTCGCGGCAACACGGGCGGCGACATCGTGATCTTCGCGATCGCGATGACCCTGATCCCGCCGACGCTGCTCGTCCTCGTCGAGGCGCTCTTGTACCGGCTGCCGGCGGTTCGCTCGGTCGTCCACCTCGTCTTCGTCGGCGGTGCTCTTCGCCGCGTTCGCGGTCCAGCTGCTCGACGACGCCATCGGCGGGTCGGGCGCGGTGCTGATCGTGCTCTCGCTCCTGCTCGGCGCTGCGGCCGCGTTCGCCTACCGGCGCGTCGCCGCCGTGCCGGCGGTGCTGACGGTGCTCGGGCCGTTGCCGCTGGTGTTCCTGTTGCTGTTCCTGTTCGGCTCCGACGTCTCCAAGCTGGTGCTGCCCGAGGACGACGCGCAGGCGGCCGGCGCGAACGTTCGCTCCAACGTCCCCGTCGTCGTGCTCGTCTTCGACGAGTTCGACGCGAACCTGCTGATGAACCGGCGCCACCGGATCGACGCGACGCGCTACCCCAACCTCGCCGCGCTGGCGCGCGACTCGACCTGGTACCCGAACGCCACCACGGTCAACAGCCAGACGACGCTGGCGGTGCCCGCGCTGCTCTCCGGCCGGCGGCCGACGCCGGACCTGCTGCCGATCCCGGCCGACTACCCGAACAACCTGTTCACGCTGCTGGCCGACAGCCACGACGTGCACGCGACGGAGACGGCCACGGAGATCTGCCCCGAGCGGCTCTGCGGGAGTCGGCAGCGCGAGCCGATCGACGACCGACTGCGCTCGCTGGCCAAGGACCTCGGCATCGTCTCGGCGCACCTCGTCGCGCCGCAGCGAATGGAATCGGACCTGCCGGCGGTCGACCAGACGTTCGGCAACTTCGGCAGCGGCGGTCGCGACGACGCCGCGCGGCCCACGCAGCCCGACGTGCCGCTCAGCGCCCTGACCAACCGCCCGGCGCAGTTCGACGCCCTCTTCGACCGGATGGAGCGGCAGAAGGGGCGGCCGGGGCTGTTCTTCCTCCACGCCGCGCTGCCGCACATCCCCTGGCAATACCTCCCCGGCGGGCAGCAGTACGTCAACGCGGGACCGGATTTCCCCGGCCTCGAGGAGGAGAGGTGGTCGAACGACCCGTTCACCTGGCGCCTCGGGTTGCAACGTCACCTGCTCCAGGCCGCGTATGCCGACCGGATGGTCGGGCGGCTGGTGGCGCGGCTGCGTGAGGACGGCATCTACGACAGGGCCCTGGTCGTGATCACGGCCGACCACGGGGTCAGCTTCAGGCCGGGCCAGCCGAGGCGCGCCCCGACCCCCGCCAACTTCAGCGACATCGCCTCGATGCCGCTGTTGATCAAGTACCCCGACCGGCCCGGGGGGCGCGTGGACGACTCGTTCGTCCGGACCATCGACGTGGTGCCCACGATCGCCTCGGCGCTCGGGGTCAAGCTCCCGTGGGAGGCGCAGGGCCGTTCGATCGCGCAGGGCGGCCCGGCGGACGGGGAGGTCTCGGTGCGGGTGGGAGGCGGCGACGTCGTGAGCCGCATGTCGTTCTCCAGCTTCGTGCGCCAGCACGACGCCGGACTCCGGCGCATGCTGTCCCTGTACGCCGCCGGAGCCGGGACCGGCGAGCTCTACGCCAACGGCCCCAACGCGGACCTGCTCGGTCAGCCGGCCGGCCGGACCCCGACGGGAGCGCCCACCGGTGCGCGGCTGCAGCTGGACAGCACGAACGTCTTCGCGTCGCTGCGGCCGGGAGCGCGGTTGGTCCCGAGCTTCATCTCCGGGGTGATCGGCGAAGGCGTCCTGCCGGGCGAGTCGCTGGCCGTCGCGGTCGACGGCACGATCCGCGGAGTCAGCGAGAGCTTCGCCAGCCAGGACGGCGTGCGGATGGCGGCGATCGTGCCCGCGAGCTCCTTCAAGGCGGGGCGCAACTCCATCCAGGTGTACGCGGTCCGCGGGCAGGGCGATGCGAGACGGCTGGCTCCGCTCGCCGTCGAGCGGCCGGACTCGTACCGCCTCGCGGGCGACACGCTGACCGGAGGCGGCCACACCTACAAGCTGGAGAAGGGTCGGATCAAGGGATTCGTCGACGACGGCACCGGCGACGACCAGGGTGCGCGCCTCAGCGGGTGGGCGGTCGATTCGCAGGGCCCAGTGCCGGCGGAGCGGGTCCTGGCGTTCCTGAACGGCGACCTGATCGCACAGGCCAGGCCGTCCCGGGATCGCCCCGACATCGTCAGCAACCTCAAGACGGATGCCGTGCTCAGGTCGGGCTTCGAGCTACGGGCCGCGATCCCGGCCTCGGAGCTGGACGACCTGCGCGTTTTCGCGATATCGAAGGGTGCCGCCAGTGAGCTCGGCCGCTTCAGCGACTAGGCCCTCGGGCACGCGGCCCGGCCGGGACCTGCTCATCGCCTGGGTTCACCTGGCGGTGCTCTGGGCCTTCGCGTTCGCCAAGCCGCTGTTCGACGTGCTGGCCGACTCGCCGGAGTTCTTCGTGGCTCGCGGCAACACCGGCGGGGACATCGTGATCTTCGCGATCGCGATGATCCTGATCCCGCCGACGCTGCTCGTCCTGGTCGAGGCGCTGTTGTACCGGTGGCCGGCGGTTCGCTCGGTCGTCCACCTCGTCTTCGTGGGCGGGCTGTTCGCCGCGTTCGCGGTCCAGCTGCTCGACGACGCCATCGGCGGGTCGGCCGCGGTGCTGATCGTGCTCTCGCTCATCCTCGGCGCTGCGGCCGCGTTCGCCTACCGGCGCGTGGCCGCCGTGCCGGCGGTGCTGACCGTGCTCGGGCCGGCTCCGCTCGTCTTCCTGTTGCTGTTCCTGTTCGGCTCCGACGTCTCCAAGCTGGTGCTGCCCGAGGACGACGCGGCGACGAGCGCCGCAGACGTGCGATCCGACGTCCCGGTGGTCTTCATCGTCTTCGACGAGTTCGACGCGAACCTGCTGATGAACGCGGCGCCGCCGGATCGACGCGTCGCGCTACCCCAACCTGGCCGCGCTGGCGCGCGACTCGACCTGGTACCCGAACGCCACCACCGTCAACGGCTCGACCACGCTGGCCGTCCCCGCGCTGCTGTCGGGCAGGAGGCCGACGCCGGACATGCTGCCGATCCCGGCCGACTACCCCGAGAACGTCTTCACGCTGCTGGGCGACAGCCACGAGATCCACGCCGTCGAGACCGCCACGGAGATCTGTCCCGAGCGGCTCTGCGGCACGCGCGAGCGCGAGCCGCAGGTAGACCGCCTGAAGTCGCTCGCCAAGGACCTCCGCATCGTCTCGCTGCACCTGGTCGCTCCCGAGAGCGTGGAGTCCGACCTCCCGGCGGTCGACCAGACCTTCGGCGACTTCGGCGGCGGAGGCAAGGACGAGGCCGCGCCCCGCAAGCAGCCCGGACGTGCCGCAGAGCGCCCTCACCAACCGGCCGGCGCAGTTCGACGGGTTGCTCGACCAGATCAAGCGGCAGCGTGGGCGACCCGGCCTGTTCTTCCTGCACACGGCGCTGCCGCACATCCCCTGGCAGTACCTCCCGGATGGGCGAGCAGTACGTCAACGCGGGCCCGGACTACCCGGGCTTGACGTCGGAGGAGTGGTCGGACGACCCGTTCGCGTGGCGGCTCGGCATGCAGCGTCACCTGCTCCAGACGGCCTTCGCGGATCGGATGATCGGCCGGCTGCTGGCGCGGCTGCAGGCCGACGGGGTCTATGACCGGGCGATGATCGTGGTCACGGCCGACCACGGGGTCAGCTTCCGGCGGGGCCAGTCGAGGCGCGGGCCGAACCCGCTCAACTTCAGCGACATCGCGTCGGTACCGCTGGTGATCAAGTACCCGGACCGGCAGGGTGGACGCGTGGACGACTCGCTCGTCCGGACCATCGACATCGTTCCGACGATCGCCGCCGAGCTCGGCGTGAAGGTGCCCTGGTCGGCACAGGGACGCCCGATCGAGGCAGGCGGGCCGCGAGCGGCGAGGTGGCGGTCCGCGCGGGCGGCTCCGGTCACGAGCAGGTCGTTCTCCCAGTTCGTGCGCCGACCACGAAGCCGGGCTGAGGCGGCTGCTGCACCTGTTCCCCGCCGGTAGCGGCACCGCACCTCTCTACGGCAATGGCCGGAACTCCGACCTGCTGGGAGAGCCCGTCGGCGCCACTGCACGGGCGGCGGCCGTGGGCGCACGGCTCCAGCTGGACAGCGACGACGTGTTCGCGTCGTTGCGCCCGGGCGCACGGCTCGTCCCGAGCTTCATCTCCGGAGTGATCGAGGGGGACGTTCGGCCGGGCGAGTCGGTGGCGGTGGCGATCGACGGCACCGTTCGCGGCGTCACCGAGACCTTCTCGGACGAGGACGGCGTGCGGATCGCCGCCATCGTGCCGAGCACCTCGTTCAAGGCCGGATCCAACTCCGTCGAGGTCTTCCTCGTGCGCGGCGAAGGCGCCGCGCGACGGCTTGCCCCGGTCCAGACCCAGCGGCCCGAGTCATACCGGCTCGCCGGCGACACGATCACGGGCGGCGGGCGCGAGTACACGGTCGAGAAGGGCGGCATCGAGGGCTACATCGACGGTGGCTCGTCGGACGACCAGGCCGCGCGCCTGAGGGGCTGGGCCGTCGACAAGCAGGGGCCCGTCCCGGCGAAGCTGATCCTGGCCTTCCTCGACGGGCGCCTCGTTGCGAAGGGCGAGACGGCCGAGGCTCGCCCGGACATCGTCGCCGACTACGGCACCTCTGCGGTCCTCAAGTGCGGCTTCCAGCTCCGGGCCGAGATTCCCCGCAGCGACATCGACGACGTGCGCGTCTTTGCGATATCGAAGGAGACGGCCGCTGAGCTCAGCCGCTTCAGGGGCTAGCCCCTCCGGGTCAGCACGCCGGTGCCCGGCCCGGCCGGGACCTCCTGATCGCCTGGGTTCACCTGGCGGTGCTCTGGTGCTTCGCGTTCGCCAAGCCGCTGTTCGACGTGCTGGCCGACTCGCCGGAGTTCTTCGTCGCGCGGGGGAACACGCGCGGGGACATCCTGATCTTCTCGTTCGCGCTCCTGCTGCTCGTCCCGACCGTGATGGTCCTCATCGAGGCGGCGTTCGTGCGGCTGCCGGTGGTTCGCCGGACGCTGCACCTCGTGTTCGTGGGCGTGCTCGCGGCGGCGCTCGCGCTCCAGATCGCGGACGACGCGCTCGGAGCGTCGAGCGCCGTCCTGATCGCCATCGCCGTGGCCGTCGGCGCGGCCTTCGCGGTGGTCTACGCCCGGGCGAGATTCCTGCCGAGCATGCTCACGGTGCTCGGGCCGCTGCCGGCGGTCTTCCTGGTCTGGTTCCTGCTGTTCTCGCCGGTCTCCGACCTGATCCTGCCGCAGGACGTCGAAGAGGCCGCCACGGCGAAGGTGACGTCCCGAACGCCGGTCGTGTTCGTCGTGTTCGACGAGTTCGACCCCAACATGCTGATGGACGCCCGCGAGCAGATCGATGCGACGCGCTACCCAGGCTTTGCGCAGCTCGCGCGGGACGGCACCTGGTACCGCAGCGCGACGACGACCAACAGCGCCACGACGCTCGCGGTTCCGTCTGCGCTCTCGGGTCGGCACGCGCCGCGTGACTCGCTGCCGACCCAGGCGGACTTTCCGAACAGCATCTTCACGCTGCTGGGCGACCGGTACGAGTTCCATGTCGAGGAGCTCGCGACAGAGTTGTGTCCCGAGCGGCTCTGCGGAAGCCGGGTACGCGGAAGCACCAGGTCACGGCTGCAGTCGCTGGTCGAGGACCTCGGGGTCGTTTCCCTGCACCTGCTGCTCCCGCAAGGCCTGCGCTCGGGCCTGCCCGCCGTCGATCGCACCTTCGGGAGCTTTCAGACGAGCGGTCGGGACGATGGCGGCTCCCGCGGCTCGCGGAGCCTGGGACCACCACCCGAGAGCGTGCTCAACCGTGCGGCGGCCGCGGAGCGCCTGCTCGACGGCATTCAGCCGACCGGCGAGCGGCCGTCGTTCAGCTTCGCCCATCTGGTGCTGCCGCACGTGCCCTGGGAGTACCTGCCGACGGGGCAGCAGTATCCGCCGAACGAGGGGGACATCCGGGGGCTGCAGGAAGAGCACTGGGACCCGAACCCGGTCTTCGCCCGGCTCGGCCTGCAGCGGCACCTGCTCCAGACGGGCTACGCGGACAAGCTGATACGACAACTGATCGGCCGGCTTCGGGATGCCGGGGTGTACGACCGCGCGCTGGTCGTGGTCACCGCGGACCACGGCGTGTCCTATCGGGCCGGCCAGCCGCGACGCGCCCCGACGCCGGAGACGCTCAGCGACGTCGCGGCGGTTCCCCTCTTCATCAAGTACCCGGGACAGCGGCACGGGAAGACCGACGACACGATGGTGCGCACCATCGACATCGTGCCCACGATCGCCGACGCGCTTCAGGTCCGCCTGCCGTACGAGGCGGACGGCAAGGCGATCCGCAGCGGACGCGACATGAGCGAAACGGTGTCGGTCGACTCCGCGCGCGAAGCCCCGGTCACGGAGCCATTCGCCGAGTTCGTAAAAGACCGCCAGGCCGGGCTGCGCAGGATCCTGTCCCTCTTCGGGTCCGACGACGGGGGTCGTGGCCTGTACGCCTCGGGGCCAGGGCGTGAGCTGCTCGGGCGCTCAACCGCAACGCTTGCCACGGATTCCGATCACTCCGCTCGGGTCGACTTCTCCGACAGCCAGGCGTTCGGCACCGTGCGTCCGTCGGCGCCCGTCATCCCGACCCTCTTCAGCGGCCGGATCACGGGCCCGGTGAAGCCGGGGACGTCCGTCGCGGTGGCCGTCAACGGACGGGTACGAGGCGTGTCGGAGACGTTCGACGACGGTGGCGAGACCCGGCTCTCGGTGATGGTGCCGCCGAGCTCCTTCAAGGCCGGGCGCAACCGCATCGAGGTCATGACGATCGATCGAATCGGACCGCGCCCGCACGTCACGGCGCTCGACGTGACGCGCGCGGCCGACTATCGCCTGGTGGAGCGCGACGGGGCGCAGGTCCTCCTCGGCGGCGACACCGAAGTCCCGGTCGAGGGCGGCAACGTGGAGGGCGCGATCGACGACCTGAAGCAGGACGGCGAGTCCATCCGCATAGGCGGGTGGGCGGCGAGCCGCGCGGCGGAGCGTCCCGCCACGCGGGTGCTCGTCTTCGCCGGCGACCGGCTCGTCGCGCAGGGGACACCGGACAGCATCCGGGCCGACATCGTCAGGAAGTGGAAGACGTTCGACGTCGCCAAGTCCGGCTACCGCTTCCGCGTGAGCGGGGTCGGAGTGGACCCTGACGACATCCGCGTGATCGGCCTGTACCGGGGCAAGGCCTCGCAGCTGCCGGTGTACGGCGGATAGGCCCTGCCCCGAGTAGCCCCTATCCTGGGCCGGACGGATGGATGAACGAGCGCTCGCCGAGCGCCTGATCACCTACGACACGTCCACCCTCGATGGGATGAAGAGTGCGGCCGGCTTCGTGAAGGGCTGGCTCGAGGCGCGCGACGTGGAGGTGGCGGGCTCCATGCACAACGGGCGGCCGGTGCTGGCCGCCACGGTCGGCCCTGCCAAGGGCGCGACGATCGTGCTGCACGGGCACCTCGACGTCGTCCCGGCGCGGCCCGAGCAGTTCTCGCCGCGGCTCGAGGGCGACCGCCTCTACGGCAGGGGCGCCTACGACATGAAGGGCGGTCTCGCGGCGATGATGCTGGCCGTCCACGATCTCGCCTCCCAGGACCGCGTGCGCGTGCACTTCCTCTGCGTCGCCGACGAGGAGTCCGAGGAGGTCGACCAGCGCGGCTCCGACTACCTCGTCGAGCACGGCTACATCGGCGACTTCGCGATCACCGGCGAGCCCACCGACCTCCACATCGGCATCCAGGCCAAGGGCGTGCTCGCGATGCGCATCGAGGTGACCGGCACCGCCGCGCACGGCTCGACCCCGTGGGCCGGCGACAACGCCGTGCTCAAGGCGATCGACATCTTCCGCCAGATCGAGGCGCTCCCGTTCGCGCGCGAGTCCTCCGACCTGTTCGACCGGCCCTCGATCAACCTCGGCCGCATCCTCGGCGGCGACGCGCTCAACAAGGTCCCCGACCTCTGCGCGATCGACGTGGACGTGCGCTATCTCCCCGGCCAGGACGCCGAGGTGATCCGTGCGGCCGTCGACGCGCTGCCCGACGCGCGCGTGGTCAAGGTCTTCCACCGCCGGCCGGTCATCGTCGAGCGCGACAACCCCTACGTGCAGGCCCTCGGGGAGGCGATCGGCCGCGTTGCGGCGCCGCCGGGCGAGCAGATCTCGGTCGGCCGGGACGGCGCCTCCGACGCGATCTCGTTCCTCGAGGCGGGCGTCCCCGCGGTCGAGTGCGGCCCGTCGGGCGCCGGCCACCACGGGCCCGACGAATGGGTGTCGGTCCGGTCGCTCGGGGAATATCGGCAGGCGCTGGTCGAGTTCGTCAACCTGCTTCCCGCCCGCCTGGGCAAGGACGAGCGCCCGCTGCGGATCGCATGAGGCTCGAGGACATCCCCCGCCCCGGACTCTGGAAGCGCCTCCTGCTGGGGGCGGTGCTCGTCGTGTTCGCCGCCGCCGGCGCGACGACCGTGGCGGCCTTCCACGAGGTCGACGAGGTCGTGAAGGCGCTCGAGCTCGGCCCCGAGCTCAAGCTCGGCAAGGGCAAGCTCGCCACCACCGACCCCGGCAAGCCGCAGACGCTGATGATCCTGGGCTCGGACAAGCGGCCGAAGGACAACAACGAGGGCGCCGGCGGGGCGCGCTCGGACACGATCATGCTGGTCCGGCTCGACCCGGACAAGGAGGCGACGGCGATCATGTCGCTGCCGCGCGACCTCAAGGTCGAGATTCCCGGCCACGGCACGGACAAGATCAACGCGGCCTATGACCTGGGCGGCCCCGAGCTGACGCTGGAGACGGTGAAGAAGGTGACCGGGCTGCCGGTCAACCACGTCATCAACGTGCACTTCGACGGCTTCTGGCGTGCGGTCAACGCAGTCGGCTGCGTCTACGCGGACATCGACAGGCGCTACTTCAACGACTCGGCCGAGTACTCGTACATCAACGTCCAGCCCGGCTACCAGCGCATGTGCGGCCGCTCGGCCCTCCAGTACGTGCGCTTCCGCCACGAGGACACCGACATCGTCCGCGCGGCGCGCCAGCAGGACTTCCTGCGCCAGGCCAAGCAGCAGATCACCGCCTCGAAGCTGTTCGACAACCACACGCGCCTGACGCGCATCTTCGGGCGCAACACGAGCACCGACGCGGCCCTGCGCTCGCGCAGCGAGGTGCTGCGCCTGCTCAAGCTCGCCCTCTTCTCCGCCAACCAGCCGATCCAGGAGATCACGTTCCGCGGCACGCTCGGCCCGAGCTACGTCGAGGCGACGCCCGAGCAGATGGCCGCGATGGTCGACGAGTTCCTCAACGTCAAGGACACGCCGGGGCCGCGCGGCGAGGCCGGGCGCAAGGTCAAGCGGCCGAAGCGCAAGCACAAGCTGCGCGTCGTCGGCGGGCTCGAGGACGCCACCGGCTTCGGCAAGGACCAGGCGCTGCAGGCCGTCCAGGCCGGGGCGGGGGAGACGCTGCCGGCGCTCTACCCGACGCTGCGCCTGCAGGGCTCGGTCTACGCGGGGCCGCCGCGCGTGTACAAGCTGCGCGGCACCGACGGCAAGCGCTACGGCGCCTACCGGATGGTGCTCCAGACCGGCCGCGCGGGCGAGTACTACGGCTTCCAGGGCATCACCTGGCGCAACCCGCCGATCCTCGAGGGCGTCACCGAGACCCGCAAGATCGGCCGGCGCACCTACGAGCTCGCCTACGACGGCGACCGCCTGCGCCTGGTCGCCTGGCGCACCCCCAAGGCGGTCTACTGGGTCTCGAACACGCTGCTCCTGTCGCTGGACGAGAAGCAGATGCTTGCCATCGCCCGCTCCGTGCGGGTCTCTGTAGCCTGCTCGCCCCGTGGCTGAAGAGAAGGAACCGATAGGCGTCATCGGCGTCGGCTGGGTCGGCCTCGTGACGGCCGCCTGCTTCGCGGAGCTCGGGCACGAGGTCTGGGCGCGCGACATCGTGGCCGCCAAGGTCGAGTCGCTCAGCCGCGGCGAGGTGCCGATCCACGAGCCGGGGCTGCCCGAGCTGGTGGCGCAGAACGCCGAGCGGCTGCACTTCACGACCGACATGGCGGAGGTGATGGAGCGCACCCGCCTGCTGTTCGTCTGCGTGGACACGCCGCCGACCTACTCGGGCGACGCCGACCTGTCGCGCGTGGAGGCCGTCCTCGACGACCTGGGCGACTCGGGCGAGCACGCGCTCGTCATGAAGAGCACGGTCCCGGTGGGCACCGGGCGCTCGATCCAGCGCCGCCGCCCGGGGACGGGCTACGTCTCGAACCCCGAGTTCCTCAAGGAGGGCAACGCGGTCGCCGACTTCATGCGGCCTGACCGCGTCGTGGTGGGCGCGGACGAGGGCTCGGACGAGTACGCCCAGCGCGTGCTCGCCCTCTACGCGCCGCTCGAAGCCCCCATGGTCAGCACCGACGTGGCCAGCGCCGAGATGATCAAGCTCGCCTCGAACGCGTTCCTGGCGACCAAGATCTCGTTCATCAACGAGATCGCCAACGTCTCCGAGGAGCTCGGCGCGGACGTGCAGGAGGTCGCCTACGGGATGGGGCTCGACAACCGCATCGGGCCCAAGTTCCTCCAGGCGGGCATTGGATACGGCGGAAGCTGCTTCCCCAAGGACGTCCAGGCGCTCAAGCAGCTGGCCGGCAACACCGGCTACCACTTCCAGCTGCTCACCTCGGTGATCGAGGTCAACGAGCTGCAGAAGCGACGCACGGTCGGGAAGCTCCAGAAGCACCTCGGCTCGCTGGTCGGCAAGGAGGTCGCGCTGCTCGGCGTGGCCTTCAAGCCGGACACCGACGACATCCGCGAGGCGACCAGCCTGGTGCTGTCCGGACGACTCCAGGGCGAGGGCGCGCACGTGCGCGTGTACGACCCGGTCGCCGCCCTGAGCGCCAACTCGATGCTCGGCGGGGCCCGCATCTGCAACTCGGCGCTCGAGGCGATCGACGGGGCGGACGCGGTCGTGCTGGTGACCGAGTGGCCCGAGTTCGGCGAGCTCGACTGGACCGGCGAGGTCAAGGCGCGCATGCGCGTGCCGCTGGTCGTCGACGGGCGCAACTTCCTCGACCGCGACGGGCTGGTCGAGGCCGGCTTCACCTACGAGGGCATCGGTCGCTGATGCAGGCGCTGGTGCTCGCCGGCGGTGAGGGAACGCGGCTGCGGCCGCTGACCTACACCACGCCCAAGCCCGTCATGCCGCTGGCCGGCCGGCCCTTCCTCTCGTTCATGCTCGACTGGCTGCGCGCGCACGGCGTGGACGAGGTGATCCTCTCCTGCGGCTTCATGTCCGACGACGTCAAGCGCGTGCTCGGCGACATCTACGACGGGATGCGCCTGCGCTACGTGGTCGAGGACGAGCCGCTCGGCACCGCGGGGCCGGTACGCCTCGCGCTCGACGAGGGGGTGCTCGAGGAGCGGCTGCTGATCCTCAACGGCGACGTGCTCACCGACATCGACCTGACCGCCGAGCTCGAGCAGCACGCGCGCACCGAGGCGCGCGCCACGCTCGCGCTCTACGCGGTCGAGGACACGGCGAGCTACGGCGTCGTCCTGACGGACTCGGACGGGCGCGTCACCGACTTCATCGAGAAGGCAGAGGGCGAGCCGCCGTCCAACCGCATCAACGCCGGCGCGTACGTGATCGAGCGCTCCGTCGCCGAGGCGATCCCGCCCGGCCGCCCCGTGTCGTTCGAGCGCGAGATCTTCCCTGGCCTGGTCGGCAACGGGCTGTACGGCTACCTCGCCGAGGGCTACTGGATCGACATCGGGACGCCCGACCGCTACCTCGAGGCGACCTGGGACCTGCTCGCCGGCAGGGTCGGCTCACGGCTGCCGGAGCGCGACGTGACCGGGTCGCTCGTCTACGAGGGCTGCCTGCTGGCCGGCGCGCACGTCGGCCCGCAGAGCGTGCTGGGCCGCCACTGCTCGGTGGGCAGCGACTCGCGCGTGGAGCGCTCGGTGCTGCACGACCGCGTCCGGGTCGGAGCGGACGCCGCGGTCATAGAGAGCATCCTCGGCGAGGGCGTGCGCGTAGGGGAGCGCGCGCTGCTCGAGCCGGGCGCGATCGCCGGGGCCGGCGCGGTGATCGGCGACGGCGCGGTGATCGGCAGCGGCGTGCGGCTCGAGCCCGGCGCCGACGTGCCGGCCGGCGCGCGCGTCGAGGCGGGGGAGCCCGTCGGATGAGCGACGGGATGCTCGAGGACGTCCTCGCCCAGCCGCAGCAGCTCGGCGACGCGCTCTGGCGGGCCCAGTCGGCGGGCCTGCCCACCACCGACCGCCCCGGCGGGCTGGTCGTGTGCGGCATGGGCGGCTCCGCGATCGGCGGCGACCTGGCCACGGCCGCGCTGGGCGACCGCGCCACCCGCCCGATCACGACCGTGCGCGGCTACGCGCTCGAGTCCTGGACCGGGCCGGACAGCCTGGTGCTGTGCGCGAGCTACTCGGGCAACACCGAGGAGACGCTCGCCTGCTTCGAGGCCGCCGGGGTCGCGGGCGCCGGGCGGGTGGTGCTGACGACCGGCGGCACGCTCGCCGAGGCCGCGCGCGCCGAGGGCGTGCCGGTGATCGGCGTCCCGGCCGGGATGCAGCCGCGCGCGGCGGTCGTCTACATGACCGTCGGAGTGCTCGAGTGCGCCGCGGCCTGCGGCGCCGCGCCCGGGCTGCACGCGGAGATCGACACCGCCGCCGAGCTGCTCGCGAGCATCGGTCCCGCCGATGCCGAGCCGCTCGCCGAGCGGCTGCGCGACACGGTCCCGGTGATCCACGGCGCCGGCCCGACCGCGGCGGTGGCGCGGCGCTGGAAGACCCAGGTCAACGAGAACGCGAAGGGCGCGGCGTTCTGCTCGGAGCTGCCGGAGGCCGACCACAACGAGATCTGCTTCTGGGCGCGCGCCTCCGCCACGGCGCCCTTCGCGGCGGTCTTCCTCGAGGACCCGGACCAGCACCCGCGCATCCAGCGCCGCATCGAGCTCACGGCCGCCGAGGCCGAGCGCGCCGGAGCGCCGTCGCTGCGGGTGCCCGCGCGCGGCGAGAGCCGGCT
>CAWKFR010000006.1:0-38961 GCA_963848885.1 uncultured Thermoleophilaceae bacterium | reverse complement strand
CATCCCGCGCGGGTGATGCCCGCTCACCCTTCGGCGTGTTGGAATCGCCGCCATGGAAGCTCACAGCGAGGAACTGGGGCCGGTCGACATCGTCGTGATCGGCTATCCGGCCGACGCTCCGATGACCGGCGAGGCGATTCCGCTGCTGCTCGACCTCGTCGAGCGCGGGATCATCCGCGTGCTCGACTGCCTGTTCGTGATCAAGAACGAGGACGGCACGCACTCGGGCTTCGAGGCGACCGACCTCGACGACAAGGGCGTCGGCGACTTCAAGGTGTTCGAGGGCGCCAGCTCGGGCCTGCTCGGCGACGAGGACGCCGCGACCGCCGCCGACGGGATCGAGCCGGGCAGCGCCGCGGTGCTGATCGTCTACGAGAACCGCTGGGCGGCGCCGTTCGCCGCCGCCGTGCGGCGCAACGGGGGCGTGCTGATCGACAGCCAGCGGATCACCGTGCCGGAGCTCCTGGAAGCCCTAGACGCCGCCGAGGCGGCGGCCTGACCCGAAAGGACTGACCAATGCCAGGATTGCTTCGCGGGATGGCCCGCACCGCTGTCGTCGCGGGCACCGCCACCGCGGTCTCGAACCGCGTCAGCCGCCGCCAGGCGTCGCGCTGGTCCGCCCAGGAGGCGGAGCAGTACCCGCAGGAGGCCTACGCGCCGCCCCCGCCCGCCCCCGCCGCAGCCGCGCCGGCCGGCGACGACCGGATCGAGAAGCTCAAGGAGCTGGGCGAGCTGAAGGCCCAGGGCGTGCTGAGCGAGGAGGAGTTCGCCGCCGAGAAGGCGCGCATCCTCGGCAGTTGACCCGCGCGCGTCAGGGCGCGCTGCCGAGCCCGAGCCGGTCCGGACGACTCAGGATCGCGCGCTCCGCCGGATCGGGGAACCGCTCGGCGAGCTGCTCCTCGAGCAGCCGCCGCTCGAGCTCGATGCGCGGCCGCTGGGATTCGTCGACGAACTCGAGCAGGTGGTCGTGCAGCGCGCGCAAGCGGCGCGCCACCTGCGCCGAGCCGGCCCCGTAATGGCGGATCTCGACCAGCGCGAGGTCGACGTACTCACCCCAGTCGGGCACCGGGAAGCTGCCCCGCGGCGCGCCCCCGGCGTCCACGACGACGCCGGCGCCGAGATGGCGTCCGTGCAGCTCGACGAGCAGCGTCTCGATGCGGTCGATCGCCTGCACCGCCGTCGTCGGGTCGTTGATTGCCGCCGACAGCCCGCGGATGGCGATGTCCACGAACATGCGCAGCGCGAACGCCGGATCCTGGTCCATGGTCCGCTGGCGCGCGAGCACCAGCACACGCCGCGCGAGCAGCGCGTCGGCCTCCCGCTCCGCGCCGAGCAGCCGCAGCGTCGGGGCGTCGGGCCCGACGTAGTGGCCGATCGCGGGCACGACCTCGACGAACGCGCCGGTCTGGTCCGCCAGCCGGAGCAGCACGCTCCGATCGACCGCGGCCAGCACCGCCGGCGGGCCGTCGTGCCGGATCTCGCGGACCGGCCCGCCCGCTCCGTCGCGCACCTGAGCGAGCTCGCCCGGCAGGCCCGCTGCGCGGATGCACGTCCTCGATGACGTGGTGGGCACGGCGCATCAGGCCGCGCAGGATGCCGCCGATCTGCGTGCTGTCGAAGGCGCGCTGCACGAGCGCGACGAAGGCCCCGATCGTGACCAGCGCGAGCAGGAGCGCCACTCCTACGGTGAGCGCGGGGCGCCACGGACTCGCCCGACCTGTCGGCCTCGCGGCCGATCGTCGCGAGCGCGAACAGCGAGTAGCTGGCGGTCGCCGTCGGGAGCGCGAGGCCAGCGATCACGACGCGGTCGCGCCGCAGGCGGGCCGCCAGCCGCGGCGAGTACGACGAGGTCTGGATCTGCGCGGCCACGAACACGGCGGAGAACACGATCCCGGTGAAGGTGATCATCCCGCCTGCCAGCGCGCCCATGATCTGCTCGACCACGGACAGCGGGATCGGCAGCCTGGGCTGGTCGTTGAGGTGCCGGTCGAGCAGCGGCAGGCCCAGGCCGAGCGCGACCGCGACGAAGTTGGCCGCGAGCACCGGGACCCACATCGCCGACGCCAGCCAGAGGCGGGCGCGGAACATTCGCGTGCTGCCGGAACCGCTCAAGCCGCATATCGTCCCCGTTGCTCCCGACGGAGCCGAGGCTCGCATGATTGAGGTCGACAGCGGCTCATTCCTCACGGTGGTCGTCGTCGCCGCGCTGGCGGCGTTCCTGGCCGGGGTCGTGTCGACCCGTCTGCCACTCCCCGTGGTGGTGCTCGAGATCGTGCTCGGCATCCTGGTCGGCCCGGAGGTGCTCGGACTCGCGGACTCCGACGCCTTCCTCGAATTCTTCTCGAACCTCGGGCTCGGCATGCTGTTCTTCTTCGCCGGCTACGAGATCGACTTCGAGCGCATCCGCGGCAGCCCGCTGCGGCTGGCCGTGATCGGGTGGCTCATGTCGCTGGCGCTCGCGTACGGCATCGCGGGCTGCTCGCGCTCGCCGGACTGGTGGTGTCGCTGCTGTTCACCGGGTCCGCGATGGCCACGACGGCGATCGGCACGCTGATCCCGATCCTCAGCGACGCCGGCGAGCTGCGCTCGCGCTTCGGCACCTATCTGCTCGCGGCCGGAGCGATGGGCGAGTTCGGCCCGATCCTGCTGATCACGCTGGTGTTCTCGACCAAGGGTGCGCTCTCGAACGCGCTGATCCTGATCGCCTTCGTGGTGATCGCGGTCATCGCCGCCGTCGGCGCCGTCCGCGGCGTCGGTCGCGGCTGGGCGTTGCTGGAGCGCACGCTCGAGACGAGCGGCCAGCTGGCCATCCGGGTGGCGGTCGTGACGGTCTTCGCCCTCGGCGCGCTGGCCAACTCGCTCGGGCTCGACCTGCTGCTCGGCGGGTTCGTGGCGGGTGTGATCGCGCGCATCGCGCTCAAGGGCCGCGAGGTGAGCGTGTTCGAGTCGAAGCTCACGGCGGTGGGCTACGGGTTCTTCATCCCGTTCTTCTTCGTCGTCAGCGGGATCAACTTCGACCTCGACGCACTCGGCGACACGCCCTTCCGCGTGCTCGAGCTGCCGATGTTCCTCGTCCTGTTCCTGATCGTGCGCGGGGTGCCGGCGCTGGTCTCTACCGCAACATCCTCGAGAGGGCGGAGCGCATTCCCCTGGCCGTCTTCTCGGCCACGGAGCTGCCGCTCGTGGTGGCCATCACCACGATCGCCGTCGAGGAGGGGCACATGCGCTCGGGACGGCCGCCTCGCTCGTCGGCGCCGGCATCCTGTCCACCGCGATCCTGCCGATCGTCGGCCTCCAGCTGCGCGCACGTTCTCAGGCCGCTCTCAGCTGAGCGGCGCCATGATTGGGGCGTGAGAATCCTCGTCGTCGAGGACGACCTGCGGATGGCGGCCGCGATCCGGCGCGGGTCCGCTACGAGGGGCTGGTCGTCGACGTCGTCGGCGACGGCGAGCAGGCGCTGCGCACGGTCGGCGCGACCGACTACGACGCGATCGTGCTCGACGTGATGCTGCCGGGCCTCGACGGCTTCGAGACGTGTCGCCGCCTGCGCGCCGCCGGGAACTGGCTGCCGGTGCTGATGCTCACCGCCCGCGACGCCGTCGAGGACCGCGTGCGCGGCCTGGACGGCGGCGCAGACGACTACCTGACCAAGCCGTTCTCGCTCGCCGAGCTGACCGCGCGCCTGCGCGCCCTGGTGCGGCGCGGCCCGGTCGAGCGCCCCACGGTGCTCGAGGTCGGCGACCTGCGGCTCGACCCGGCCACCCGCGAGGTGCGGCGCGGCGACACCGAGATCGAGCTGTCGGCGCGCGAGTTCGGCCTGCTCGAGACGCTCATGCGCAGCCCCGGCACCGTCTTCACCCAGACCCAGCTGCTCGAGGCGGCGTGGGACCTCGGCTACGAGCAGCGCTCCAACGTGGTCGAGGTCTACATCCGTTATCTGCGCGAGAAGATCGACCGGCCGTTCGGGGTCGGCTCGATCGAGACCGTGCGTGGCGCCGGCTACCGGCTGCGCAAGGACGGCGGCTGAGCGCCGCTACTGGCGGTAGCCCTCCACGGTGCCCGCGTCGCGCGCCTGCGCTGCGTCCGGGTCCGCGCCCGCGTCGCGCAGGGCGCGCCGCTGGCGCAGCAGGTCCCAGCAGCGGTCGAGCTCGACCTCGACCGAGCGCAGGCGCTCGCGGTCGTCCTCGAGCGCGTCCTCGTCAGGCGCGTCGGCCTGCTCCTTGTCGCGCAGCTCGTGCTCCTCGGAGACGAGGCGCTCGATCCGGGCTGCGATGCTCTCGTCGCTCATGCCCGGATGGTACGCGCGCTGCCTGTTCGCGGTCACCTCGCTGCTGCTCGCCCTGGCGCTCCCCGCCGCGGCGCCGGCGCAGGGCCCGGCGCTGTCCGCTGGCGCCGGGCGCGCCGACATCACCCCGCCGACGGGCTACGCGATGCTGGGCTGGGCGCGCGGCGACGCGCGGGCGCTCGGCCAGCACACGCGCCTGTTCGCACGCGCGCTCGTGCTCCAGCGCGGCCCGCGCCGGCTCGCCCTCGTGGCCATGGACCTGAACATGATCTCGGGCGGGCTGGTCGTGCAGGCGGCGCGGCGCGCCGGCTTCGACCCGCGCGACCTGATCGTGTCGGCCAGCCACACGCACGCCGGACCGACCGGCTACTCGAACTTCCTCTTCAAGGACGCCGCCTTCCCGACGCCGGCCAGGCCGCAGTCGGGCGTGACCGAGCCCGACCCGCGGCTCTACACGTTCCTGGTGGCACGCCTCGCGCTCGCGCTCGAGCGCGCCCGCGCCGACGTCGGCCCGGCGGCGGCCGCTTGGGGGCACACGACGCTGACCGGCGTGACCGAGAACAGGTCGATCGAGGCGCACCTCGCCGACCACGGCATCGAGCTGCCCCGCGGCGCCGGCCGGCCGGGGCAGGATCCGGGCGGCGCGACGCACACGATCGACCCGAACGTCGACGTGCTGCGCGTCGACCGGCTCGCCTCGGGCCGCCGGGTGCCGCTCGGCGCGTGGTCGACCTTCGCCAACCACGGGACGGTCAACCGCTCGACCTTCGGCTACTACAACGCCGACCACCACGCCGCGGCCGCGCGGGTCTTCGAGGCTCGTGTGCGGAGGGCCGGCCGCGTGCCGCGCCGGCGCCCGGTCGTGAACGTCTACGGCAACAGCGACGCCGGCGACGTGTCGGCCGGGCTGCACGCCTACGGGCCGGCGCTGGCCGAGCGGGTCGGCCGGCGCGAGGCCGCGGCCATGTTGACCGCCTGGCGCCGGGCCGGCGCGGCGCTCGCCCGCAGGCCGCGACTCGAGTCGCGCTGGACCCGTGTCTGCTTCTGCGGCCAGTCCGCGCCGGCGGGGCCGCTCGCCGACCACGCGGCCTTCGGCATGTCCTACCTGACCGGCTCCGAGGAGGGGCGCGGCCCGCTCTTCGACGCGACCGGCGACATCTACGAGGGCCGCCGCCTGACCGCGCCCGACGGCGCGCAGGGCGTCAAGGTGGTCGCGCGCAGCGACGACGACCGCACACTCGAGCCGACCGCGGTCCCGCTCACGGCGGTCCGGCTGGGCGACCACCTGATCGTGACGGTCCCCGGCGAGGCCACGTCCGAGCTGGGGCGGCGCACGCGCGCCGCCGTGCTGGCGGCCGCGCGGCCTGCCGGCGTGCGGCGCGTCGTGGTGGCGGGCTACGCCAACGAGTACGCCTCCTACTTCACGACCCCCGAGGAGTACGGCGCCCAGCACTACGAGGGCGGGACGACCGTGTACGGCCCGGCCAGCGGCCCGTTCCTGACCACGTCGCTGGCCGACCTCGCCGGCCGCCTGGCGCGGGGCCTGCCGGCCCCGGCGCCCTACCCGTTCGACCCGATACGCGGCCTGCACCCGACGGCGCGCCCCTATCCGTCCGGGGCCGCACGCGGCCGCGCGCTGGCGCAGCCACGGGCGACGCCACGCCTTGGCCACGCCATCTTCCGCTGGCGCGGCGGCGCCTCCGGCACCGACCGGCCGCTCGACACCGCGTTCGTGAGCGTCCAGCGGCGCGCGCCAGACGGCTGGAGCACCGTCGACAGCGACCTCGGCCTGCGGATCCTCTGGGGCGTCACGGACGGGCGCTCGCCGTTCGTGGGGCTCCCGCGCTTTCGCGCCGGCGAGCCCGGGACGTACCGCGCGCTCTGGGAGCCGCCGCCCTCGGAGCCGGCAGGCAGGTACCGGTTCGCCGTCAGCGCGCGCCGCTACCGCCTGCGCTCGCGCCCGTTCCGGGTCGTCCCGACGACCGCCCTCACTGCGACGGTGACACGCAGGCCGCGCGCGGCGCTGGTGCGGCTCGCCTACCCAGCGGCCGTGCCGGAGCGGGACATCACAGCCCGCCCCCGGTTCGCCGCAGCCGGCGCCGTGACGCTGACCGTCGCCGGCCGGCGCGTGACCGTGCGCGTCCGTGGCGGGCTCGCCCGCGTGCCGGCGGGGCGCGAGCTGCGGGTCAGGGTGATCTCCGCGCGCGACCGCTTCGGAAACCGCTGACGGCTCCTACGAAACCCTTACACGCAGCCTGCGGTTCGGTCGTACCTTGGAGACAGGCCGACGCGACGGTCCGAGCCGGGACTTGTCGCGCCAGGCGGCATGGTGGCCTCAATCAGGCTCGCCCCCGCCGCGAGTCGCCGGAGGGGGTTCGGCGAGGAAAGGCGGGGGTGGGCGAGGTCTCCCGGCTTGCGCAGAATCGCGTAAAGAGCCCGCGCACTCCCTACCAAGGCTGGCGCCGCCGGGCCTTGTGCCTTAATAGTTGTGCATGGCCCTGGACGTTGCCGCGAACGGCTCGCGCGGCTCAATCACCCCCATCCGCACCATCTCGGTCGTCGCGCCCGTGCGCAACGAAGGCCCCAACGTGGACCACTTCGTCAGCGATCTCGCGGCCCAGGACTTCAGCGGCGAGCTGGAGGTGCTCGTCGCCGACGGCAATTCGGACGACGGGTCGGCCGAGCGCATGCGCGCCGCCGCCTGGGCCTCTGGCATCAACCTGCGCGTGATCGACAATCCCGCGGGCTGGGTCTCCCCCGGCCTGAACGCCTGCATCCGTGAGGCGCGCGGGGATCTGATCGTGCGGCTCGACTGCCACTCGCGCTACCCGAAGGACTACCTGCGTCGCTGTGCGGAGCTGTCAGAGCAGACCGGCGCCTGGAACGTCGGCGGCCGGCTGGTACCGACAGGGACCACGCCGATGGAGCGGGCCGTCGCCTGCGCCATGGACAGCCCGTTCGGGGGCATCGGCTGGACGCGCTGCGCCAGCGACGGCCCGGTGACCACCGACACCGTCACCTTCGGCGCCTTCCGGCCCGAGGCGTTCGAGCAGGCCGGGCTGTTCGACGAGACGCTGATCCGCAACCAGGACGACGAGTTCAACCTGCGGCTGCGCCGGGCGGGCGGCGAGATCATGCTCGACCCCGACATCACCGTGATGTACCGCCCACGCGGCTCGATCGCTCGCGTGTGGCGCCAGTACTACGAGTACGGCTTCTGGAAGGTCCCGGTGATGATGAAGCACCGGCGCGTGCTGACGGTGCGCAGCCTGGCGCCGCTCGCCTTCGTGCTCGCCTCCGTGCTGCTGTTCGGTGCGATGGCCCGCTTCCCGCTCGCGCGCCGCCTGCTGGTCCTCCAGTGGTCGGTCTACGGCGCCGCCGGCGCGGCGTTCGCCGCGCGCAGCGTGAGCCAGCACGGCGAGCCGTGGAGCCTGGTCCCACGCGTGCTCGCCACCTTCCCGGCGTTCCACCTCGGACACGGCTCGGGGCAGGCGGTCGGCTGGCTGCGCGCCCTGCGCCGCATCGGGCGGTGAGGCTCCGGGCCCTCATGTACCACGACGTGGTCGAGGGCAGCAGCGACGTCTACGCGGTCACCCCGGACAGCTTCCGGGAGCAGCTCGACGCGGTCGGGCGCGCGCCGGGGACGATGGACGAGCTGCGCGACGGCGACTGGCTGATCACCTTCGACGACGGCGGCTCGAGCGCGCTCGCCGCCGGCGAGGAGCTGGCGCGCCGCTCGTGGCGCGGCCACTTCTTCATCGCCACCGACCTGATCGGGCACCACGGCTACCTCGACTGGGACGGTGTCCGCGCCGTGGCGGGCATGGGTCACGTGATCGGCTCGCACTCCTGCAGCCATCCCGACCGGATGGCGGCCTGCTCGCGGGACCAGCTGATGGCCGAGTGGACGGGCAGCGCCGAGGTCCTCGCCCGCGAGCTCGGCGCCCCGGTGACCTGCGCCAGCGTGCCCGGCGGGCTCTACTCGCACGAGGTCGGCCGCACCGCCGCGGCGGCCGGCTACACGACCCTGTTCAACTCGCTGCCGACCCAGCGCCTCGGCTCGATCGACGGCTGCACGCTGATCGGCCGCTACGCGATCCGGCGCGACACGGGCACCGGCGGGGTCGCCGCCGTGGCCGCCGGGCGCCCATTGCCGTGGGCGCGCCAGCGCGCGGCCTGGAACCTGCGCGGGGCTGCAAAGAAGATCGCCGGGCCGCGCTACGAGGGCCTGCGGCGCGCGCTGCTGGCCCGCCGCTAGTACGGGAACGTCGGCAGGTAGCCGGCGCGCCGCCTGACCACCGCGCGCAGCTCGGCCGCCTTGCCCCGGTGCGAGCCGGCCACGTCTCGGCCCTCGCCGGGGTCGCGGTCGTGGTCGAACAGGTGGTAGCCGCCGCCGCTGTTGGGCGCGTACATCGACCAGTCGTCGGTGCGCACGTAGTAGGAGTTGCCGTAGCCGCCGAACGAGTATCCGCGCGGCGGCGGCCGGCGGCCCTCGAACAGGCGCGACAGGTCCACCCCGTCCATCCCGCGCGGGACGCCTACCCCGGCCATGGACAGGATCGTCGGGCCGACGTCGTGCGTCGAGGCCCGGTAGCCGCTCGTGCGCCCGGCCCGGCGGCGGCGCGGGTCGATCACGATCAGCGGCGTCTTGATCAGGGCGGGGTGCAGCACGGTGGCGATCTTGCCCGTATAGCCGTAGTCGCCCAGGTAGAAGCCGTGGTCCGAGACGAGCACCACCACCGTGTCGCGGTCGAGCCCCAGCTCGTGGAAGCGGTCCATGAACACACCCAGCCAGCGGTCGGTCATGGTCACCTCGCCCGCGTAGAGCGCCTGCATGCGCTCGACGAGCACCTGGCCGCGGTGGCCGTGCAGGTAGCGGCTGACGGGCGCGTAGTACGGCCTGGCGGGCTCGGGGCCGTGGTAGTCGGGGTCGCCGTACATGTCGATGTACTTGCGCGGCGGCGTCCACGGCTCGTGCGGCTCGAACGTGTCGACCACGACGCAGAACGGGCGCTGGCGCACGGCGGTATCGAGCACGCGCGCACCGTCGCGGAACACGCGCGCGGCGAACGACTTGCTCTCGTCGTGCGAGTAGCGGCCGTTGGCGAGGTAGCGCCGCACCCGGTCCCGGGTGTCGGGGTCCTCGATCTCCGGTGGCAGCCAGTGGCGCAGCTCGGCCTCCGACACCCCAGCCGCCGTCCCGCCGATCTGGCCTCCGCGGCGGACGAAGCGGTCGAAGCTGCGCCGGAACGGGCCCCAGGGCGGCGAGAACCCGAGCGAGGTGTTGTCGGTGCAGTAGGCGGTCCAGTAGCCGGCGCGGCGCAGCACGCTCGTGAAGGTGGTGCGCACGTCTGCGATCGGGGCCCAGCCCGGCTCCGCGAGCAGGCCCGGGTAGGGGTGCCAGCCGCGAAACGGGAACACGCGGCGGCCGCTCAGGATCGAGCGGCGGGCGGGCACGGTCGGCATCGCCTCGGGGTAGAAGCGCGTGAAGCTGAGGCCCTGGCGGGCGAGCGCGTCGATGTTGGGCGTCCGGGCCCGCTTGCCGAAGGCGTGGTCGGCGCGCAGCGTGTCGACGATGATCACGACGACGTTCGGCCGGTCGGCGCCCTGGCCGAGCGCCAGGCCCTCGAGCCCTGCCAGCGCGCCGGCGGAGACACCCGCCGTCTGCAGGAACCGGCGACGCGTGGGGCGCGAGTCCACGGGTAGCAGTGAAGCATGGATCGCAACGACTTCCGCCACGAGCTGGCACAGCAACTGCGGGTCGACTCCGTGCGCGCCAGCGCCGCCGCCGGCTCCGGCCACCCCACGTCCTCGATGTCGGCGGCCGAGCTCATGGCCGTGCTGCTCGACGGCCACCTGCATCTCGACCCGAGCCAGCCCGACGCGCCCGGCCGCGACCACCTGATCTTCTCCAAGGGGCACGCCTCGCCGCTCTTCTACGCCTGCCTGAAGGCGGCCGGGGCGATCGGCGACGACGAGCTGCTCACCTTCCGCAAGCTCCACAGCCGCCTCGAGGGACACCCGACGCCGCAGCTGCCCTGGGTCGACGTCGCCACCGGCTCGCTCGGCCAGGGCCTTCCGGTCGGCGCCGGGCTCGCCCTGACCGTCAAGCGCCTCGACCGTGTCCCGGCGCGCGTCTGGGTGCTCTGCGGCGACAGCGAGCTGGCCGAGGGCTCGATCTGGGAGGCGTTCGACCACGCCTCGTTCTGGCAGCTCGACAACCTGGTCGCGATCGTCGACGTGAACCGGCTCGGGCAGACCGGCGAGACGATGCACGGCTGGGATCTCGACACCTACGCCGAGCGCGCCCGCGCGTTCGGCTGGGACGCGATCGAGGTCGACGGCCACGACGTCGAGGCGATCGAGCGCGCCTACGACCAGGCCGAGCGCGCCGCGGGCCGGCCAACCGTCGTGCTCGCCCGCACGAGGAAGGGCGCGGGCGTCGCAGCGGTGGAGGACCAGCCGGGCAAGCACGGCAAGCCGCTCGACGATCCCGAGGCGGCGATCGCCGAGCTGGGCGGCGAGCGCGACCTACAGGTGCGGCTCGCGAGCCCCGCCGACGTCCAGCCGCACCGCTTCGACGCGCCCGGCGGCGAGCGGCCCGCGTACGAGACCGGCGAAGAGGTCGCGACCCGCAAGGCCTACGGCGAGGCGCTCAGCTACCTCGGCGACGTCCGCGGCGACGTCGTCGCCCTCGACGGCGAGGTCTCCAACTCGACCCACAGCGAGCTCTTCCGCGACGCCCACCCGGACCGCTACTTCGAGATGTACATCGCCGAGCAGCAGCTCGTCGCGAGCGCCGTGGCGATGCAGCGGCGCGGCTGGCGCCCGTTCGGCTCCACGTTCGCCGCCTTCCTCACGCGCGCGTACGACTTCATCCGCATGGCCGCCGTCAGCCGCGCGAGTATCCGCCTGTGCGGCTCGCACGCCGGAGTGTCGATCGGCGAGGACGGCCCCTCGCAGATGGGCCTCGAGGACCTGGCGGCCTTCCGCGCGGTCCACTCGAGCACCGTGCTCTACCCGTCGGACGCCAACCAGACGGTGCGGCTGGTGGAGCTGATGGCGGACCTGGACGGGATCGCCTATCTGCGCACCCACCGCGGCGCCCTGCCGGTGATCTACGGAGCCGACGAGAGCTTCGAGGTGGGCGGCAGCCGGGTGCTGCGCGAGGGCGACGACGTGACGCTCGTCGCGGCGGGCGTGACCCTGCACGAGGCGCTCGCGGCCGCCGAGCGGCTGGCCTCCGACGGGATCGCGGCGCGCGTCGTCGACCTCTACTCGATCAAGCCGGCAGATGCGGAGACGCTCGCGCGTGCAGCCGTCGAGACCCGCGGGATCGTGACCGTGGAGGACCATTGGCCCGAGGGCGGCCTTGGCGACGCGGTGCTGGACGCGCTGGTTGGCGCCGGAGAGACCGCTCACGTGCGTAAGCTGGCAGTGGGCGCGATGCCCGGATCGGGGACGCCAGAGGAGCTGATCCACGAAGCCGGCATCGACGCCGACGCGATCGTCACCGCCGCACGCGAGCTGGTGGGCGCCAAGGCGACCGCCTGAACAGCCAAGGAGACACGCACATGAGCAACAAGCTGCGAGAGATCGAGGCCCTCGGCCAGTCGATCTGGATCGACAACCTGAACCGCCAGCTGCTCGACGAGGGCACGCTGGGCACCCTGATCGAGCAGGACGGGATCAGCGGCGTGACCTCGAACCCGACGATCTTCGAGAAGGGCATGGGCCACTCGGATCGCTACGACGACGCCTTCCGCGAGGTGCTCGCCGACACGACCGACATCCAGGCGATCTTCGAGAACCTCGCGCTGCGCGACATCCGCGACGGAGCCGACCTGCTGCGCCCGACCTTCGACGCGACCGACGGCCAGGACGGCTTCGTGTCGTTCGAGCTGCCGGCCGCGCTGGCCTTCGACGTCCAGGGGTCGATCGAGACGGCCGTGCGCCTGAAGGAGGCGATCGGCAAGGACAACGTGTTCATCAAGGTCCCGGGCACCGCCGAGGGCGTCGAGGTCTTCGAGGAGCTGACGGCGCGCGGGGTCAACGTGAACGTGACGCTGCTGTTCAGCGTCGACCGCTACCGCGACATCGCGCAGGCCTACGTCCGCGGCCTCCAGCGCCGTGTGGAGGCCGGCGAGCCGGTCGACAGGGCGGCCTCGGTGGCGAGCTTCTTCGTCTCACGCGTGGACACCAAGGTCGACGCCGAGCTCGAGCGGCTCGGCCGCGACGACCTGCGCGGCAAGGCCGCGGTCGCCAACGCGCGGATCGCCTACGAGGCGTTCGGGCAGATCTTCTCCGGGCCCGAGTGGGAGCCGCTCGCGCAGGCCGGGGCGCACGTGCAGCGGCCGCTGTGGGCCTCGACCTCGACCAAGAACCCGGACTACTCGGACACGCTCTACGTGGACGACCTGATCGGCCCGGACACCGTCAACACGATGCCCGACGCGACGATCGAGGCGGCGCGCGACCACGCCACCCCGGAGCGCACGGTCGACCGGGACGTCGAGGGCGCCCACGCGCTGATGGCCGAGCTGCGCGAGGTCGGCGTCGACTTCGACGACATCGTCACGCACCAGCTGGTCGACGAGGGAGTCGAGTCGTTCTCGAAGTCCTACCAGTCGCTGCTGGAGACGCTCGAGCGCAAGGCGAGCGAGCTGGCGGGCGCAGCGCGCTAGGCGCGCGTCGCCGGCATCGCCGGCTCGGGGTCGGGCTGCTCCGGCGGGTCCGGGATCTCCGGCGCGCCTGGCGGGTTCGGATTGGGCTGATCCGGCTCCGGGGGAGCCGGCACCTCGAGAACGCTCATGGGCGGCGTATACCCGGCGCCCTGCGCTCACGCGCTCAGGGCCTCGTCCAGCGCCTCGTTGACCAGCTCGTCGGCGCGCTCGTTCTGCTCGCGCCGCACGGAGCGCACGGCCCAGGAGTCGAACTCGCGCAGCGCGCGCATCGCCTCGACGAAGAGCGGCCGCAGCCCGGCGTGCTTGACCTTGTACTCGCCGCCGATCTGACGGGCGACCAGCTCGGAGTCGTTGACCACCTCGACCTCGCCGGCGCCCAGGTCGCGGGCCAGCTCGAGGCCGAGCAGCAGCGCCCTGTACTCGGCCACGTTGTTGGTGGCCTCGCCGATGTAGGCGTTGCGCTCCCCGAGCACCTCGCCTTCCGAGGAGGTCGCGACGGCGGCGACGGCGGCGGGGCCGGGGTTGCCGCGCGCCCCGCCGTCGACGTTCACGACGACCTTCACGCGCCGGGCGGCGACTCGATCGTCGGGAACGTGCCCTTGGCGCGCTGGCGCCGCTTCTCCTTGAACGACGGGTGATCGCCGGGCAGCCCGCCCTGGGCGCGCCTGTCCACGATCACCTCGACGTTCGGCTCGTCCTTGTAGTAGTCGGTGAGCCGGTCGAGGAGCTCGTCCTCGAGCGGCCTGGGCACCACGCAATAGATCACTCTTCGGAACCTCCATCGTCGGCGGAGTGGCCCGCCAGCACGCGCCCATCGGCGTCGAGCCGGGCGTTCCAGTCGCGCAGACCCTCGTCGATCTGCTCGATCTCCTCACCCTTGTCGAGCATCATCACCGGGTCGGCCTCGTCGCCGAGGTCGACCCGGTACCGGTACCAGGAAAGCTCCCACGCGACCACGACGGACACCTGGCTGCCCTGCGTCGTGTCGGGCTGAGCGCTCACGAACGGGTCGCCCAGCGTGCGCGCCAGGCCGGCGATCGTGCGCTGGTGCGACGACCCGTTGAAGAGGTCTAGCGCGCGCTCCACCTTGGCCTGGGCGGTGGTCGGGACGGCGCGCACGTGGCGCGGGTCCTTGGGGCGCGAGCGCGCCGGGGCCGGGCGCTCGCGCGCGGGCGGCGAGGCCGCCTCCTCCTGCTCGGCGAGCTCGTCGCCGGCGACCGGCACGGCCGGTGCGGGCTCGGGAGGCGGGGCAGGGCGGCGGCGCAGGCGGCCGAGCACGCCGCGGCGCGGCTCTGAGCGCGGCAGGCGGGTCGGCAGGTCGGCGGCGGCCGCCTCGCGGATCCAGCCCTCCTGCTGGGCGCGCGGCGAGCACAGGTCGCAGACCTGGTGGCGGTTCCCGCCCGGCGCGAGGTAGGCCTCGGCCCGCTCGCCCTTGAGGATCGTGCGTCCGCAGACGTCGCACGAGACGACGTCGTGGACCGGCCTCAGCTCCTTCTTCACCGCCCCGATGATAGGGCGACTTCGCCTACGCCTTGACCGCCTCCTGCTCGCGGGCAGCCTCCTGCACGACCGATTGCGCGATGTGCGCCGGGATCTCCTCGTAGCGGGCCAGCTCCATCGTGTACTCGCCCTGCCCGCCCGTGATCGCGCGCAGGTCGGGCGCGTAGCTCAGCATCTCCGCCATCGGCACCTCGGCCTTGACCTCGGTGACGGATCCCTTCGGGTCCATGCCGAGCGGACGGCCGCGGCGCGAGTTGAGGTCGCCGATCGCGTCGCCGACGGCCTCCTCCGGCACCGTCACGGTGACCTCCATGATCGGCTCCATCAGCACCGCCTGGGCGTTCTCCATGGCGTCCTTGAACGCCATCGAGCCGGCGATCTTGAAGGCCATCTCCGACGAGTCGACCGAGTGGTGCTGGCCGTCGAACAGCCTCACGCGCACGTCCTGCACCGGAAACCCGGCCACGACGCCGGCCTGCATGGCCTCGCGCACGCCCTTCTCCACGGCGGGGATGAAGCCACCCGGGATCACGCCGCCCTTGATCGCGTTGACGAACTCGAAGCCGCCGCCCTGGGCCGTCGGCTCGATCTCGATGTGGCAGTCGGCGAACTGGCCGCGCCCGCCGGTCTGCTTCTTGTAGCGCGCGTGGGACTTGGCGTTGCCCTTGATCGCCTCGCGGTAGGGCACGTGCGGCTGATGCAGCTCGACCTCGGCGCCGAAGCGCTCCTTCATGCGATCGACGATCACCTCGACGTGGATCTGCGTGATCCCCGCCAGGATCTGCTCCCCGGTCTGGTCGTCGCGGTGGAAGTCGATCGTCGGGTCCTCCTCCTGGAGGCGGCGCAGCGCCTGGCCCATCTTCTCCTCGTCGCCCTTGGCCTTGGCCTCGATCGCGAAGGCCATCACGGGACGCGGCATCGCCGGCAGCGAGAGCGGCAGCTCGGCGTCCTTGGCGGCGAGCACGTCACCCGCGCGGGTCTCCTTGAGCTTCGCCACCATGCCGATGTCGCCGGGGCCGAAGGCGTCCGCCAGCTCGGTGTCCTTGCCCTGCGGCGTCAGCAGCTGCCCGATCCGCTCCTTGACGTGCGCGCGGCAGTTCTGGACGTGCGAGTCGTGCTCGACGACGCCCTGGTAGACGCGGAACAGGTTGAGGCGCCCCGCGTAGGGGTCGGCCAGCGTCTTGAACACGAACGCGACCATGTCCTTCGACTCGTCCGGCTCGAGCGTGACGCCGTCGACGTCGATCGGGCCGCGCTTGGCGGGCGAGGGCAGGTCCTCGACGAACGCGTCGAGCAGGCGGTTGATGCCCAGGTTGCGCGTGGCGGCGCCGCAGGTGACCGGGAACAGGTGTCCCTCGGTCACGCCAGTCTTGAGCGCGCTGACGGTCTCCTCGTGGGTGATCTCCTCGCCCTCCAGGTAGCGCTCCATCAGCTCGTCGGAGACCTCGGCGACCTCGTCCATCAGCTTCTCGCGCATCTCCTGCGCGCGTTCGGCGAGGTCGTCGGGGATCGGGATCTCCTCGCAGTTGTCCTTGCCCTCGCCCTCGTAGCGATAGGCCTTCATGTCGATCAGGTCGACCACGCCCTCGAGCTCGTGCTCGGCGCCGATCGGGATCTCCGTGGCGACCACGTGCTGCCCGAAGGCTGCCTTCAGCGAGTCGAGCGCGCGGTAGAAGTCGGCGCGCTCGCGGTCGAGCATGTTCACGAACAGCAGCCGCGCCAGGCCGAGCTCGGCGGCGCGCTCCCACAGGCGGGTGGTGGTCACCTCGGCGCCCATGACGCCGTTGACGACGAACACGGCGCCCTCGCAGACGCGCAGCGCGCACAGGGCGTCGGCCACGAAGCTGGGCTCGCCCGGCGTGTCGATCAGGTTGACCTTGCGGTCGTCCCAGCTGACCGAGGAGAGGCTCGCGGAGATCGACATCTCGCGCGCCTTCTCGTCGGTCGCCGAGTCCGAGACCGTCGTTCCGTCTGCCACCGAGCCGAGCCGGTTGATCGCGCCGGCGGTGAACAGGAGCGCCTCGTTGACGGAGGTCTTCCCGCTGCCTCGGTGGCCGACCAAGGCCACGTTGCGGATCCTCTTCGGCGATGCGTGCGCCATGAATCTCCTTCCCTCGACGGACCGGCTTTGCAGACTACTGCCCCAGTGCGGACTCGAGGGTCGCGTGCACCGGCGCGACGCTGTGCACGTCGGTCAGCACCAGCACGCGGCCGAGCGGCGAGGAGTCCGGCACGACGAGGCGCAGCTCCTGGCGCCGCCTTCCGAGGCGGCGCGTCAGGTCGAAGACGACCTCGATGGCGGCCGAGTCGAGGTAGCGGCACTCGCCGAGGTCGACCACGAGCGCCAGCACGTCGTTGGGGACGGCGTCCAGCAGCTGGTCGCGGACGCGCGCGGCGTTGGTCATGTCGACCTCGCCGCTGAGGCGGGCGACGACCGTGCCGCCCTGGCGCTCGACCGCGATGTCGGCGAGCGTGCTCACGCCGCTCGCGCGCCTCCCAGCCTTCTGCGCATCCGCACCACCGTGCCTCCCTGCTCGCTCGAGACCTCGACCTGGTCCATCAGGCCCTCGATGATGTTCAGTCCGCGGCCGCGGTGCGCGCCGCGCCGCTCCCGCCAGTGTCCCCGATCGGTCACGGTCGCCGTCAGCTCGTCCGAGTCGAGACTGGCTTCGACGTCGAAGGTGGCATCTCCTGGACCGTAGGCGTGCTCGATCGCGTTGCCGGCCGCCTCGCAGATCGTGAGGGTGATCTCGTAGGTCTCCAGGTCGTCGGCGCCCGCGGCGTGCAGGAAGCGGGCGAGGCGCCTGCGCAGCCCCGGCAGCGACTCCGGCTCGGCGGGCAGGGTGAAGTGGACCGACTCGCTTGCGACCGGCCGCGGCCGCACCGCCAGCATCGCCACGTCGTCGCTCGGCATGCGCTGGCCGAGCACGCCGGACAGGACGGCGTCGCAGAGGCCCTCGAGGCCGCCCTCGGCCCGCCCGGCCGCCTCGGCGAGCGCGTCCATGCGCCGCTCGAGCGGCTCGTCGCGCCGCTCGACCAGGCCGTCCGTGTAGAGCAGCAGCGAGGCGTCCGCCGGCAGCGTCGCGCTGGCCTCCCGGAACGTGCCGAGCTCGACCGCCCCGATCGGCACGGCCCGGCCGCCCTCGAGGAAGCGGGCGCCGTCGGGGCTCAGCACGAGCGGCGGCGGGTGGCCCGCGCTCGCGAAGGTGACGTCTCCGGTCTCCCGGTCGAGCACGAGGTAGAGCACGGTCGCCATGACGTCGTCCTCGCCGCTCATGACGAGCCGGTTGACGCGCGCCATCACCTCCGAGGGCGAGGTCTCGGCGACCCCGTAGGCGCGCACGGCGTTGCGCAGCTGGCCCATCACAGCGGCGGCGCGCAGGCCGTGCCCGACGACGTCCCCCACGACCAGGGCGACCTTGCCGTCCGGGCGCTCCAGCGCGTCGTACCAGTCCCCGCCGATCGCGGCACCCTCGCTCGCCGGCAGGTAGCGCGCAGCGATCTCGAGGCCCTCGATGCGCGGCAGGCGCTCGGGCAGCAGGCTGCGCTGGAGCGTCTCGGCGATCGTGTGCTCGCGCTCGTAGACCTCGCGCAGCTGGGCCTCCATCAGCTTGCGCTCGTGGATGTCGATCGCGGTGCCCACGTAGCCCACGAAGCTGCCGTCCTCGTAGCGCGGCACACCGCGCTCGGAGATCCAGCGGTACTCGCCGCCCTTGTCCCGCAGGCGGTACTCGCGCTCCCACAGCTCGCGCCGCTGGAGCGTCTCGTACCAGCCCGACACGACCGACGGCGAGTCGTCGGGGTGCACGCCGAGCCCCCAGGTGTCGCCCAGCTCCTGATCGAGCGTGGTCCCGGTGTAGGCCAGCCAGCCGGCGTTGACGAACGTGACCAGGCCGCGGTCGTCGGTCGTCCAGATCATCACGGGGGCGCTGTCGGCGAGGTCGCGGAAGCTCGCCTCCGACCTGCGCAGCGCGTCCTCCATGCCCTTGCGCTCATGGATGTCCGTCGCGGTGCCGACGTAGCCCACGAACTCGCCCCCGGCGAACCGCGGCGTGCCGATCTCGAGCACCCAGCGATGCCCGCCGTCGCGGTGGCGGAGCCGGTACTCGAAGCGGAACTCGGTGCGCCGCTCGAAGGCGGCGCGCCAGCGGGTCATCAGGTCGTCGCGGTCGTCCGGGTGGGCGCTCGAGCCGAAGCTGTCGCCGAGGTCCTCGGGCACGCTGCGGCCGGTGAAGCGCAGCCAGCCCTCGTTGACGAACGTGACGTCGCCCTCGGGGTCGGTCATCCACATCAGCGCGGGCGTGGTGTCGGCCAGCTCGCGGAAGCGCGCCTCGGAGTCGCGCACCACCTCCTCGTGCCTGGCCCGCTCGACCGCCGCGCCCAGCACGTTCGCCACCGCCTGGAGGAAGTGGGCGTCGTCGGGGCTGAAGTGGTGCGGGGTCCGGCTGTGCACCCCGATGCCGCCGAACTGGCCCCCGCTGGCGCGGATGGCGACGACCAGCGCGCTGACGACGCCCAGGTCGCGCTGGAGCGACGAGGGCCGGAAGCGCGTCTCGGTGCGGAAGTCGTCGACGATCACCGGGCCCTCGCGCGCGAGCGTGTAGCCCGGCAGCTCGTCCGGGCGCGTCGAGACCACGCCGCCGACGACTCCTTCGGGCAGGCCGTGGCCTGCCAGCACGACGAGGCCGAGCCCGTCGCCGGTCAGCTCGACCGCCGACGCGAACTCGGTGCCGAGCTCGCGCGCCGCCGTGTCGGTGGCCTCAGCGACCAGCCGGTCCAGGTCGAGGCCCGCCAGAGCGCGCTGCCCGAGCTCCGCCACAGCGGCCTGTTGGCGCGCCCGGGTTGCGATCTCGTCCCTGTAGCGGTGCGAGCGACGCAGCAGCTGCGGCTCCTCCTACTCGGCGTCGGCCAGTGGATCCCCCTGCAAGCGGGACTTGAGCCGCAGCACGGCCTTCGTGTGCAGCTGCGAGACGCGCGACTCGGTCACGCCGAGCACCTCGCCGATCTCGCGCAGGGTCAGGTTCTCGTAGTAGTAGAGCGCCACCACCAGCTTCTCGCGCTCCGGCAGCCGCGCGATCGCGTCGGCCAGCCGGTCCTTCATCTCGGTGGTGTCCATCTCCGTCGCGGGATCCGCCGCCTGCGGGTCCTGGATGGTGTCGAGCAGGGACACCTGGTCACCCGAGGAGTCCGAGACCGTCCAGAGCTCGTCCAGCGCGACCACCGACGAGTTGGAGATCCGCACCAGCGACTCCTGGAAGTCCTCGATCTCGACGCCGAGCTCCTTGGCCATCTCCTGGTCTGTCGGCGCCCGGTGGAGCCGGTGCTCGAGCTTGGCGTTGGCCTTCTCGATCTCGCGCGCCTTGGTGCGCACGGAGCGCGGCACCCAGTCGAGCGAGCGCAGCTCGTCGATGATCGAGCCCTTGATGCGGGTGATCGCGAACGTCTCGAACTTGATCTCGCGCTCGGGCTCGAAGCGCTCGATCGCGGAGATCAGGCCGAGCAGCCCGTAGGAGATCAGGTCCGACTCCTCGACGTGCGAGGGCAGCCCGCTCGACATGCGGCCGGCGACGTATTTGACCAGGGGCGCGTACGCGAGGACGAGGCGCTCGCGCGCCTTCTCATCCCTGTCGTCCTTGTAACGGCGCCAGAGATCCTTGAGCTCTATCGCCTTGAGATTCGTCTCCATGCGGGCCCTTTAGTCACGCACGCGGGTGAGAGCGCGCGTACGCCATCCTGAGGCGCTTCGACTCTACCCGAGTGTAGGTCTGGGTCGTGCTGATGGACGCGTGGCCGAGCAGCTCCTGGATCGAGCGCAGGTCGGCACCGCCCTCCAGCAGGTGGGTGGCGAACGAGTGGCGCAGCGTGTGCGGGGAGAGGCCGACGCTGCGGGCCTGGAGCTTGAGCCGGCGGCGCACGTCCGAGGTCGACAGCCGCCGCCCGCTCTTGGACAAGAAGAGCGCCTGCGAGTCGCCGGAGTCGAGCGCGGGCCTGCCCCGGGTCAGGTAGCGGTCGAGCGCGCGCCAGGCGTGCTCGCCGACGGGCACCACCCGCGTGCGGCCCCCCTTCCCCTCCACGCGCACCTGCTCCGCGTCGGGGTCCGGGCTGGTCGTGTCGAGCGTGGTCAGCTCCTCGGCGCGCAGGCCCGCCGCGTAGGCGAGCTCGAACATGGCCCGGTCGCGCAGGTCGAGCGGCGAGGAGGCCGGGATGCGCTCGAGCAGCTGCGCCACGTCGGCGGACTTGAGCACGCGCGGCAGGTAGGCGTCCTTCTTGGGGCTCGACACGAGGTCGGCGGGGTTGCTCTCGAGCTCTTCGCGCTCGACCAGGTGGCGGTAGAAGGTGCGGATCGCGGCCAGCTTGCGCCCGACCGTCGACTTGGCCGCCCCGTTCTCGCTCAGGACCGCGGCGAAGCGGCGCAGCTCGCGATGCGACACGTCGCCCGGACCCAGCCCGCGGCCGCCCGCCCACCCGGCCAGCTGGCCGAGGTCGACGCCGTAGGCGCGCCGCGTCTTGTCCCCCATGCCGCGGGCGCGCTGCCAGTCGTCGAAGCCGGTCAGGCTCTCCGCCCAAATAGCCTCTGCCGGAGTGGGTGTCTTCTTCGTCAACACTGAGGACGGTCGGGTGGCGACTCAGACTCAGCTGGCCGAGGCCGGGCTGGTCGACGAGGACAAGCGGCCGGGGCGCCCCTGGCATCCGATCCAGGGCCCCGACGACGCCTCGACGATGTGGTACTCCGTGCTGCGCAAGCGGGAGCGAGGCGTCTTCATCGGCACGCTCTGCATTCGACACACGGGACGCAAGGACCTCCTGGCGCAGAGCGGCTGGGAAGAGGTGCCGATTCCCGACATCGGCGTGTGACCGGAACGCGAAACCGCGCGCACGCGGCCGAGCCGCGTGCTTGCGGCTCATGCGATGTAGATCGGGGTTCCCGACCGGCACCTGGTCGTACAGCTCGATGACGTCGGGGATCGCCATTCGCAGGCAGCCGTGGGAGGCCGCGCTGCCGAGCGAGTAGGTCTCGTCGGTGCCGTGGATGCCGGCGCCGTCGAAGATGCCCATCCAGCGCGCCTTCAGCGGGTTGTCCGGTCCGGGCGGGACCGACGTGCCGGCCAGGTCGCCCGCCCAGGCGCTGTCGGGGACGTTCCAGGTGGGGTTCACCGCCTTGTTCTGGATGTGGTAGAGGCCGGCCGGGGTGTCGAAGCCGACCGCGCCGACCGCGACCGTGTAGGACTTGACCAGCTGGAGCTTCTTGTAGAGGCGAAGCTGGAATGCGTTGCGGTCGGCGACCAGCATCACGGGGTACTTGTCGGCGAGCTGCGCCTCGGTCACCTTCGGCCTGGCCGTGCGCACGGGCGCCTTCACGCGGCGCGCGACGCCCGGGACGGTGAGGGCCTGGGCCAGCCGCTGGCGCAGCACGGCCGGCTTGACCGCGATGCCGTTCTGCTCCTTGACCTGGTGGAGCGAGGGGAAGTCGACCTGGGCGTCGCGGGCGGGCTGGTCGAGGCTGCGCGAGACGCGCTTGACGAGTGCGTCGATCGCGTCCTGGTCGTAGGTGACCCGCGCCGGGACCTGGGCACTCTCCTCGCCGCCGGTGAGGTCGCGCGCGACGCGGCTGACGATGTTGCCCTCGCGGCTCTTGGCGAGCGCCTCGTCCACCATGCCCTCGACGTCGGCGTGCACGCCCGCGTCCTGGGCCGAGAGGCGGAAGCGCTTGCCCGCGTGCACGACGGCGATCGGCTTCTCGAGCGGCTCGCGCAGCTCGCGCGCGATCACGTGGCGCGCCTCCGGGACCTTCATTCCGCCCACGTCGACACCCGCGACCGTGACTCCTTGCGCGATTGTGTCGTCGCGCGCCGAGTCGTACGCGTATGCGGCCACCGCGCCTCCTACGAGGACCAGGAGGAGAACGGCGACGAAGATGAACGACCTCTGCCTCATGCGAGCGTGGGCGGCTCGTGCCGCTCCAGGGGGATTCTACGGACGGGCTCGGATTCCGCCTACGGGTGGGCGCGCCATTGCGCTGATCGGGACCCGCGAAGTTGCTGCTAAACGGGCGTTTCCCGGCGCGCGAGCACGGAATCGATGGCGGACAGGACGCTCGCGCGGTTGGCGTTGCGGCGCTCGTGCTCGCGCAGCATCTGGAGATCCTGGCGCTCGAGCGAGGCCAGCAGCGCGATCACCTCCTCGGCGGCGAGGTCGTCGTAGTGCTCGACGGGCGACGTGGACGACGCCGGCGCGGACTCCTGCGCGGCTCGCTTGGCGGCCTCGGCGTTGACGCGCTGGACGGCCTCCTCGGCCGCCGCGCCGGCCCGGCGCTCGGCCTTCTTGGCGCGTTCGGTCGCCTTCAGGGCGGCCTCGGCGGCGCGCTGCTCGGCCTTCTTGGCCCGCTGGATCGCCCGCTCGGCGGCGCGCTCGGCCGCCTGGACTCGCTGCTCGGTGTCGGTGTCGCCCGCCCCGACCGCGCCCGCGTAGCCCGACAGCAGGCGCTGCAGCTCGGCGAGCTCGTCGCGGTTGAGCGAGCCGAGGTTCTTCTCGCGGGCGTTGCGGACGTGCGGGCTCCAGCGCAGGAAGTCCTCGACCTCGCGCTCGTAGCGGTAGGGCTCCTGGCCGCCGCGCACGAGCGGGTGGAGGCGCAGGTGCTCGCCGAGCTTGAGCACGGCCTCGCGGCTGGTGTAGCCGTAGCCGAAGCCGGTGGCCTTGTAGCGGCGGTTGTCGAGCCCGCGACCGAAGCGCAGCTGGTTGAGCGCCTCCGGCGGGATGTGGACGCCGACGCGGCGCAGCCCGGACGCGGCCAGGCCGGTGCCCCAGGGCGGCAGTATCGGCGCGTAGGGCTTGCCGAGCAGGCCGGCCACCTCGCTGAGGGCGAGCACGCCGTCGCCGGCGACGTTGTAGACGCCCGGCACGGACGACTTGACGGCGTGCTCGAGGGCGTGGACGACGTCGTCCTCGTGGACGAACTGGTAGCGCGGGTCGAAGCCGAGGATCATCGGGACGGCCGGCAGCGAGAAGAGGCCGATGTGGGCGGTGCGGACGTCCGGCCCGAGCACGTTCGCGAAGCGCAGGATCGAGACGGCGACCCCTGGGTTGCGCTCGGCGAACTCGTTGAGGGACGCCTCGGCCTCGACGATGTCGCGCTCGATCGGGGTGCGCGGCGGACTCGGCCGGCCCATCGACTCGTCGAAGAAGGCCGGGTCGTCCTGCTCGCAGCCGTAGTAGTGGGCGGAGGACTTGAAGACCACCTTGCGCACCGGGGAGTCGGCGCCGGAGCAGGCGGCCAGGATGTTCATCGTCCCGATGACGTTGTTCTCGTGGGCCTTGGCCGAGGAGGTCGTGGTGGAGTCGACGACCAGCCGCGTGTCGACGACGGTGTCGATCTCGGCGGCCTCGACGACCCGGCGCAGCAGGGCGTGCTGCGCGCCGACCTTGACGTACTCGGTGCGCTCGAGCTCGACGGTCGGCTCCTCGTTGTCGACGCCGATGACCGCCTCGACCTCGTCGAAGGCCTCGAGCGCGCGGGCGAGCCGGCCGCCCCAGTAGGTCGACAGGCCCGTGACCAGGATGCGGCGCCCGGCGCTCACCCGAACCACACCGACCGGCGCCGCGCGAGCATGTCCCAGAGGTTCTCCTGGATCTGCGCGCGGACGTCGTGCGCGACGGTCTGCACGAGCGCCTTGTCCTCGTGCATGCCCTCGTCGTCGAAGCGGATCGGCTCCAGGAAGCGGATCTTGAACTTGGCCGGCAGGTAGCCCAGCATGCCGAGCAGCCCGAAGTGCGGGAAGGTCGGCGTGATCGGGAAGTAGAGCAGCCCCGTGAGGCGCTTGAAGAGCCCGAGCTGGGCGAACACCGGCGCCGCCTCCTCGGCCCCGACGACGCAGACCGGCACGATCGGGACGCGGGCGCGCATGGCGGCCTCCACGAACCCGCCGCGGCCGAAGCGGCGCAGGCGGTAGCGGTCCTTGTAGAGCTTCTCGGTGCCCTTGCGGCCCTCGGGGAAGACCAGCACCAGCTGCTCCTCGTCGTAGAGCAGGCGGTGGACGTTGGCCGGGTGGGCCGGGACGCAGCCGATCTTCGAGACGAGCATCGAGAAGCCGGGGTAGCCCTTGAAGAAGTGCTCGACGGTGATGTTGAGCGGGCGTGGGTGCGCGTGCTCCTCGCGGATCGACTTGCCGATCATCGCGGCGTCCGGCGGCAGCGCGCCGGAGTGGTTGGAGACGAGCAGCGCGCCGCCGGCGGCGGGCACGTTCTCGATGCCCTCGACCTCGGCCCGGAACCAGTGCGTGTAGAAGAACTCGACGATCGTCGAATCGAAGATCCCCTCGATGCGCTCCGACCGGCCCCAGTCGTTGAGGCGCCGGTCCGGCTCCACGCCGGGCAGGTGCTCCTTCAGCGTCTCCGCCGGGACGAGCTCGGCGCCGGGCTCGCGACGCCGGTCGCGGAGGGACAGGGGTGTGCGGGTCGGTTCGGCCACGACGGGCCAGTGTGTCAGATCGCCTCGGGCCGGAGGATCGGGTCGACCGCGGCACGCAGCTCCGCCCAGTCGTGGGCCGCGATCACGCCCTCCCGCTCGACCAGATCCTGGTTCCAGGGGTGGATCAGCGTGACCGGGACGATGCCGGCGTCGCGGGCGCGCACGATGTTCACCGGGCTGTCGTCGACGAGCACGTCGATCTCGAGCTCGGTGCAGCGGGTCACCTTGTCGAACGAGCAGTGCAGGTCGTCGTAGGGCAGGCCGATCCGGTCCAGCCAGCGGGCGGTCGCCGCGGCCGTCTGCGGGCGCCGGTGGCTCGTCACGTGGATCCAGTGGCCCGCCTCGTGCCAGTCGCGCACGGTCTCGACGGCGTGCTCGTAGGGGACCCCGGCGAGGATGTTGTCGTCGGAGTGGGACTCCTCGACGCAGTGGATGACCGCGTCGCGCTCGAGCGCGCTGATGCCCCACTCGTACTGCTCCTCGTAGGGCAGCTCCACGCCGTAGCGCTCCAGCACGATGCGCTGGAGCAGATCCCAGTAGGGATGCAGCGTCGAGTCGATGTCGAGCGCGATTTTCGCCACGGGCCTTACCCTAGAAGCCTGATGAGCAAGTACTTCGTCCCCACCGCCCGCCCCGCGGGCTACCGCTCGGCCCGGCGCGCCGGCCACGGCTACGGCGAGACGGCCCGGCCCGACTGGCGCGGGATCGACTGGGCGGCGCACATGCACACGGCCGAGATCGACGGCACGCCGGTCAACTACGTGGACATCGGCTCCGGTGAGCGCGAGCCGATCGTGTTCGTCCACGGGCTGGGCGGCCAGTGGCAGAACTGGCTCGAGAACATCCCGCGGGCGGCCGAGGAGCGGCGCGTGGTGGCGCTCGACCTGCCCGGCTTCGGGCTGTCGCCGATGCCGCGCGAGCGGATCACGATCTCGGGCTACGGCCGCGTGGTGGACGCGCTCTGCGAGCGACTCGGGCTCGGCCGCGTCGACGTCGTCGGCAACTCGATGGGCGGCTACATCGCGGCCGAGGTGGCGATCCAGTTCCCGCAGCGCGTCGACCAGCTGCTGCTCGTGTCGGCGGCCGGGATCACGAGCGCCAACATCGCGCACGCGCCGATCCTGACGCTCGGCCGGATCGCGACCGCGCTGGTCACCTGGAGCGCGGCCCGCGACCAGCAGATCGCCGCGCGGCCGCGCTCGCGCCACATGGCGCTGCAGCTGGTGGCCCGCCACCCGTCGCTGCTCAAGGCGGACCTCGCCTACGAGGGCTTCTTCAAGGGGACCGGCGGGCCGGGCTTCGAGGACGCGCTGCGCGCCTGCCTCGACTACGACTTCCGCGACCGGCTGCCGGAGATCGGGGTGCCGACGCTGATCGTGTGGGGCGAGAAGGACTCGATCATCCCCGTCAAGGACGCGCAGGAGTTCGAGCGCCTGATCCCCGACAGCCGCAAGGTCGTGATGACGGACACCGGCCACGTGGCGATGGCCGAGCGCCCGGGGGCGTTCAACGACCTGATGATGGAGTTCCTGCGCGAGCGCGGGCCGGCGGCGGCGAGGGAGGCCGTGCCCGGGCAGTCGCAGGTGGCCTGAGCTGGAGCCTGCGCAGCGCCTGCCGAGGGCAGCGCAGACGTACTTCGTGCTCGCGGGCCTGACGTGGTCCGTGCCGGTCGCGATCGGCTGCCTCGTGGGAGCCGGGGCCCTGGCGGGCGCCGACCTGCCGGGCCTGGCGCTGCTGGTGCGGGTGGCGGGGCTCGCCTGCATCGCGGTGGGCGGCGTGGCCGTGCCGATCCTGCGCTGGCGCACGTGGCACTACGAGGTCCGCGAGCACGAGATCGACCTGCTCCACGGAGCACTGCGCGTTCGCCGCACGCTGATCCCGATGACGCGCGTCCAGCACGTCGAAAGCGAGCGCACCGTCCTGTTGAACCTGTTCGACCTGCGCTCGGTCACCGTTCACACCGCCGCCGGCTCGCACACCATCCCCGCCCTGACGGAGACGGAGGCGGGCGAGCTGCGCGACCGGATCGGGCTGCTCGCGCGAGAGCCGGATGTCGTCTGAGCCGAGCCCGGCCTCGGCGGAGCCCAGGCTGTCGCCGCGCCACCTCCACGTCGCGGAGGTCGTGCTGGCGGCGCTGGACAACCTGCGTGAGATCCTCGTGGGCCTGGTACTCGGCCTGCTCGCCGGGAGCGGGCGCTCGCCGCTGCTCGGCCTGATGCTCGGGCTGGCCGGGGTGGCGGTCGCCGTGACGGTCGGCTACCTGCGCTGGCGTCACACCACCTATTGGGTCGCCGGGCGCGCGCTGCATCTCCGACGGGGCGTCTTCACGCCGGACGACACCTCGATCCCGCTCGGGCGCGTCCAGGCGATCGACGGCGTGCAGGGGCCGATCCAGCGGCTGTTCGGGGTGCAGGCGCTGCACGTCCAGACCGCGGGGGGCGGAAGCGAAGGAGAGATCGTCCTGCGGGCGGTCGCCGCCGGCGAGGCGAGCCGGCTCAGGTCGATCGTCGGGTTGCCCGATCCGGGCGCGCACGCCGCTCCCGCATGGCGGCTGGGCGGCGGTGCGCTCGTGGTCGCGGCGCTGACGGCGCCGCAGCTCGGGGTGATCCTGCCGATCGTCGGGGCGGCCGCGGCAGCCGCCCAGGACCTGCTCTCCCCGGACGAGGGCGAGCGCCTGCTCGGCCAGCTGCCGGACGACGCGGGAGGGCTGGCGCTGCTCGCGGCGGCGCTGGCGTGCGCCGCGCTGCTGCTGTCGGTCGTCGGCGGGGTCGTGGCGTTCGCCGGGTTCACGGTGACGCAGGACGAGCAGCGGCTGAGGATCAGACGTGGGCTGCTCCAGCGGCGCACGGCGAGCCTTCCGCTGGCTCGCGTGCACGCCGTCGACGTGGTGGAGGGCGTGCTGCGGCGGCCGTTCGGGCTGGCCAGCGTGCGCATCGAGACCGCCGGCTATCGCAGGGAGGGCTCGGCCGCCCAGACGCTGCTGCCGCTGGTGCGGGTCGGCGACGTGCCGCGCCTGCTCGCCGAGCTGACGCCGGCGCTCGGCGCAGCTCCCGACGTCCCGCTGCGCCGGCCGCCCGCCCGCGCCCGGCGGCGCTACGCGCTGCCGCCGGCGCTCGCCGGCGCGGGGCTGGGGATCGCCCTGGCCGTCGCGCTGCCGGGCGCATGGCCGGGCGCGTGGCCGGTCATCCCGGCGCTCGCCCTGGCCGGCGCCGCGGACGGGCTGCTGCGCCACCGGGCCGCCGGCTGGAGCGACGACGGCCGTCATCTGGTGGTCCGCCGCCGCCTCGTCGCCCGGCGCACGCTCGTCGCGCGGGTCGACCGGCTCCAGGAGCACGGGGTGAGCGCCTCGCTGTTGCAGCGCCGAGCGGACCTGGCCGACTTCCACGCCGCCGTCGGGTCCGGCCGCACGGGGCGCGTCGACCACCTCGAAGGCGCCGACGCGCGGCTCCTGTTCGAGCGCCTGCGGCCCGGCTAGCCGGTGACCGCGCCCTCGGACGCGGAGCCGACCAGGCGCGCGTACTTGCCGAGCACGCCGTTGCCGTACTTCGGCGCCGGCGGGACGTAGTCGCTCAGGCGCTGCTGGAGCTCGTCGTCCGAGAGCTCGACGTTGAGCTCGCGCTTGGCGACGTCGAAGACGACCGTGTCGCCGTCGTGGACGGCGGCGATCGGGCCGCCGTGGGGGGCCTCGGGGGCGACGTGGCCCGCCATGAAGCCGTGGGTGGCGCCCGAGAAGCGGCCGTCGGTGAGGAGGGCGACCGAGTCGCCGAGGCCCTCCCCCACGAGCGCGGCGGTCACGTGCAGCATCTCGCGCATGCCGGGGCCGCCGACGGGGCCCTCGTTGCGGATCACGACGACCTCGCCGGGCTGGATCGACTTCGCCATGACGGCGGCGAACGCCTCCTCCTCGGACTCGAACACGCGCGCGGGGCCGCGGTGCTCCATGCGCCCGTGCCCGGACAGCTTGACGACGCAGCCCTCGGGGGCGAGGTTGCCGCGCAGGATCGCGAAGCCGCCGTTGGGCTTGATCGGGTCCGTCACGGGCCGCACCACGTCCTGGCCGTCGGCCTCCTCGGCGAGCTCGGCGACCTCGCCGATGGTCTGGCCGGTGACCGTGATCTGGTCGGCCGCGAGCAGCCCCGCCTCCTTCAGGCGCCGGATCACGAGCGGGACGCCGCCCGCGCGGTAGAGGTCGGTGGCGACGTAGCGGCCGCCGGGCTTGAGGTCGCACAGCAGGGGCGTGCCCCAGGCGATGCGGTCGAAGTCGTCGATGTCGAGCGGGACGCCCGCCTCGTTGGCGACGGCGAGCAGGTGCAGCACCAGGTTGGTCGACCCGCCCGACATCGCGCCGGCGGCGATCGCGTTGGCGAGCGACTCCTTCGTGATGATCTGGCTCGGGCGGCGGTCCTGCGCGAGCACGTCCATCACGAGCCGGCCGCACTCCTCGGCGACCTTGCCCTTCTTGCCGTCCTCGGCGGGGACCATCGAGCTGCCCATCGGCGAGATGCCGAGCACCTCGAAGGCCATCGCCATCGTGTTGGCGGTGAACTGGCCGCCGCAGGCGCCCGCGCCCGGGCTGGCGTGGTTCTCGAGGTCGGTCAGCTCGTCGTCGGTCAGATCGCCCGCCGCGTGCGCGCCGATGCCCTCGAAGACGTCCTGGATGGTGACGTCCTTGCCGCGCCACCTGCCGGGCGCGATCGAGCCGCCGTAGAGCATCAGGCTCGGCACGTCGAGGCGGGCGAGGGCCATCACGCAGCCGGGGATGGTCTTGTCGCAGCCCGAGAGCGCGACGACCGCGTCGAACATGTGGCCGCGCGCCACGAGCTCGATCGAGTCGGCGATCACCTCGCGGCTGATCAGGGAGGTCTTCATCCCCTCGGTGCCCATCGTGATGCCGTCGGAGATCGCGACCGTGTTGAACTCCATCGGCGTGCCGCCCGCGGCGCGGACGCCCTCCTTGACCTTCGCGGCGAGGCCGCGCAGGTGGAAGTTGCAGGGCATCGTCTCGGTCCAGGTGTTGGCGATCCCGACGATCGGGCGCTGGAGGGCGTCGTCGTCGAAGCCGACGCCCTTCAGGTACGCGCGCGCCTGTGCTCGATCCGGGCCGTCGAGGATGACCCGGCTGCGGCTGCGGGGGTCTCCGCTCACTCGCTGGCTGAGCCGGAGCCGCGCGGAGTCGGATCGGCCGACTGCTTGCCGCCCGAGAGCGGGCGGCGCCGCTGGCGGCGGCGCTCCCACTCGGCGAGGCGCCACAGGTCGCGGCGCACGCGGGCGGGGTCGAGCTGGCGGCCGACGAGGTGCATGTTGGCGCGCCGGATCACGCGATCCTCGTCGGAGGTGAGCGCCATCCACTTGGCGAGCACGTCGTCGGAGGCGGGCAGCCGGTGGCGACCGCCGCCGCCGGTCATGTCGGGGAACTCGACGCAGTACTCGCTGAGCAGCTGGCCGCTCCCGGGGACGTAGGCGACGATCGGCTTGTGGGCGTAGATCAGGTAGGCGTAGGCGGGTCCCGCTGCGCCGCGGTCGGCGTCGCGGCGCGAGTGCTTGCCGGCGACCCGGATGAGCCCCAGGTCGCGGTACATCGCCCACTCCTCGGCGTTTACGCAGGAGCGCAGCAGCTCGCGGGCGCGCTGCTCGGCGCGGCGCTCGCGGCCGGGGTCGTACAGCGGCAGGTCGAAGCCGCCGCCGCGGGCGGCCTTCACGGCACGGCGGCGAGCGCGCCGGCGCCCGGTCTCGCGCACGAGCATCGGAGTGGCGAGCACGAGGGCGATCAGGGCGAGTGCGAGCAGGGCCAGGAGCATCGCTTGAGGGCGCCTAGCCCCCCGAGGCGCGGGGGAAGAAGATCACCCGGTCGGCGCCGGCTGGGATGTCGCCGTACGCCTTGATCAGCTGGGCCTCGCGCCGGCCGCTGCCGGAGTTGGTCGTCGGCACCGCCGCCCACATGCCCTCGTCGAGCTGGCGGCGGAACTCCTCGATCAAGCGCTCCTCCTCCTCGCGCACATCCGGATCGCCTTCGGCGAGCAGAATCTCGCCGTGACCGGGCTTCATGCGCAGGAATCGGATGTGACCTCGTGCAGCGACCGATTCATTATGCCACCGCCTGCGTATCCGCTTGACCGGTCGTGCGGTCGCCCTGGACGATCGAGACGATCTAGGAGTCGGCTTCGCCTAGTGCCCCGGGGCGCCCGCGCGGCCCGCGATGCCCAGCACGTCGACCGGCCCCGCGCCCGCCCCCAGCCCGCGCAGCCCGTCCCGCACCGCCTCGGAGGCGATCCGCTTCGCCTCGCGGGCCGCCTCGAGCGGGTCCAGGCCGAGCGCCAGGTGCGCGGCAAGCGCCGACGAGTGCGTGCAGCCCGAGCCGTGGGCCGCGCCCTCCGGATAGCGCTCGCCCGGTAGCTCGACGAGCTGCTCGCCGTCGAAGAAGACGTCGATCGCCTGCTCGCGGTGGCCGCCGGTGACGACGACGTTGGCGGGGCCGAGCGCGTGGATCGCGCGGGCGAGCTCGGGCCCATCCGCACCCTCCCCCGCCCCGGCCAGCACGCGCGCCTCGGGCAGGTTCGGCGTCACGACCGTCACGCGCGGCACCAGGCGCGACCGGAGCGCCTCCTCGGCGTCCTCGTCGAGCAGCCGTCCGCCGCTCTCGGCGACCATCACCGGGTCGAGCACCACCGGCACGTCGCCGATCAGGTCGAGCGCCTCGCCGACGGCGTCGATCGTCTCGCGCGTGCCGAGCATGCCGAGCTTGACGGCGTCAACACCGATGTCGTCCACCACCGCACGCACCTGCGCCAGGATCGCCTCGGGCGGCAGCGGGAACACGTCGGTGACCGCGACGGTGTTCTGCGCGGTGATCGCCGTGATCGCGCTCATGCCGTGAGCGCCGCAGCGCGCGAACGCCTTCAGGTCGGCCTGGATGCCCGCCCCGCCGCCGGAGTCCGACCCGGCGATGGTGAGCAGCCTCGGTGGCGCACGCGCGATTCACGGCCCGCCAGGATAGGCGGCCCCGTCACCGTCCCTCAGCGCGCGCTCCCACCCGCCGAGGTCGCGCCGCACCAGGTACCCCTCCGACTCCAGGCGCCCGAGCGCCGCTCGCGCCCGGCCCACCGTCGTGCCCACGTCCGCCGCGATCGCGGCTACGAGCGTGTGCCGCTCGGCGGCGTGCAGGACGGCGCGCAGCAGCGGCTCGCCCGGATCGGGCGCGGATGGCTCGTCCGGCGGCGGCACCGGCCGCGCCCCGGCTCCGAACAGCTCGTCGAGCACGTCCCGCGGTCCCGTGATCGGCACGGCCCCGTCGCGGAGCAGGCCGTTCGTGCCGCGCGCGACCGTGCTCGTGACGTGGCCGGGCACGGCCGCGACGGAGCGACCCAGGTCGCGGGCGAAGTCGCTCGTGATCAGGCTCCCGCTCGGGTCCGCGGCTTCGACGACGACCGTCATCCGCGCCAGCCCGGCCATGATCCGGTTGCGCGCCGGGAAGCTCCAGCGGAAGGGATGCGTGCCGGGAGGCAGCTCGGCCAGCACCAGCCCACGCTCGCGCACCTCCGCGTGCAGACCTCGATGGCGTCGGGGGTAGACCACGTCCGGCCCGCACGCCAGCACCGCGACCGGCATCCCCCCGCCCGCGAGGCACCCGCGGTGAGCCGTCGCGTCGATCCCGAGCGCGAGGCCGCTCACGACCGGCACGCCCGCCGCGCCCAGACCGCGCCCCAGCGCGTACGCCACCTCCCTTCCGTAGGGGCTCGGGTTGCGCGTGCCGACGACGGCGACTGCCGGCTCCTCGCCCAGGCGGTCGAGCCGTTCGCAGACGCCGGCGCGACCACCCCGCGCCACCGCGAACAGCACCGCGGGAGCGTCGTCCAGGTCCGCGAGCAGCGGCGGGTAGTGGCGCGAGTGTCGGCAGACGGCGATCGCCCCGACGCTCTCGAAGGCCTCGCGATCGGCATCGAGGTCGCGCTCGGACAGCGCCTCGGCGACCCGCTCGGCGCGCGGGCCGCCGGCCACCTCCAGCAGCTCGCGTTCGGGTAGCGCGAGCAGGCCGGCCACGCGGCTGCGCGGGCGGTTGAGCAGTCCCGAGATACGTCCCGCCAGCAGCGCGATCAGCAGGGCCCGGCGCAGACACGCGTCGCAGGCGGTCATGCGGCGAGCAGGTCGAGGCTGTCCAGCCGATACGAGAGCGCCTCGTCGAGGTCGCCCTCGGTGAGCCGGTCGCGCCCGTCGAGGTCGGCGATCGTCCGGGCGACGCGCAGGACGCGATCGTGCCCTCGTCCGCTCAGGTTGAGGTGGTGGCGCGCCGCGACCATCCGGTCGGTGAGCCGGTCGTCGAGCGGCACCTCGCGGCGGGTCAGACGGCCGTCCATGTCTCCGTTGCAGAGCGCCTCGGTGCCGGCCAAGCGGGCCTGCTGGTAGGCCCTCGCCGCCACCACACGCCCGCGGGCCGAGCGCGTGCGGGCGCTCCCGCGCGTGCGCACGAGCTCCAGGGGCGCCGCCTGCTCGACCTGGCAGACGATGTCGATGCGGTCGAGCAGCGGACCGCTGAGGCGCCGCAGGTAGCGCGCCAGCTCGGCGGCGGTGCACGAGCATCGGTCCGGCGGCCGGGCGCAGGGGCAGCGGTTGCACGCGGCGACCACCATCGCGTTGGCGGGGAACTCGAGCGCGCGCTGTCCGCGCATGATCGTGACCCGGCCGTCCTCGAGCGGCTGACGCAGGGCATCGACCGCGGTCCTGCTGAACTCGGGCAGCTCGTCGAGAAACAGCACGCCGCGATGGGCGAGCGTGATCTCGCCGGGCATCGGACGCGCGCCCCCGCCCACGAGGCCCTGCGCCGAGATCGTGTGATGCGGCGCGCGAAACGGACGCTGCGTCGCGAGCCGGCCGTCCCCTGAGCCCGCGGCGCTGTGCACCTGCGTGACCTCGAGTGCCTCCTCGAAGCTCGGTGGCGGCAACAACCCGGGCAGCCGCCTGGCCAGCATCGTCTTGCCCGCGCCCGGCGGTCCGATCATCAGCAGGTTGTGGCCCCCGGCAGCGGCGATCTCGAGAGCGCGCTTGGCGTCGTCCTGCCCGCGGACGTCGCTCAGGTCCGGCTGCTCGGCCGACTCGCCCGGCTCCGCCCGGGCCGGCTCGACCGGCTCGGGCGTCCAGCGCCCGTGCAGCAGATCGGCGATGCGCCCCAGCGACGGGATCCCGTGCACCTCCATCTCCTCGACGAGCGCCGCCTCCGGCGCGTTCTGCTCCGGCACCAGCAAGCGCAGGTAGCCGCAGCGCCGGGCGCCCGCAGAGGTAGCGAGCGCGCCCCGCACCGGCCGCAGCTGTCCGGTGAGAGACAGCTCGCCGCAGAGCGCGCACGTGCCGAGGGCTTCCTGCGGCACCTGCCGACTGGCCGCCAGCACGCCAACGGCGATCGCCAGGTCGAAGCTGGGGCCCTCCTTGCGCACGTGCGCGGGCGCGAGGTTCACCGTGATGCGCCGCTGCGGGAAGTCGAGTCCCGAGTTCAGCAGCGCCGCGCGCACGCGCTCGCGTGACTCGCGGACGGCGCGGTCCGGCAGCCCGACGAGCGTGAACGTCGAGAGTCCGCGGCGAACGTCGACCTCGACTGTGACCTCGTGGCTCGAGACCCCCTCGAGGGCGAACGTGGTGACGCTGGCGAGCATTGCGGCGGCCACGCTAGGCGGCTTCGTGTAACCCGTGGGCGCGCGAATGTGACTCTTTGGCTACTTGTCACGCGTTCGGTCGAGCTCCGCCGACGAGTCTCTTTTCGCTGAGTCGTAACACAGATCGCACACGTGTCAGGCGACGCGCCGTAGCGTCGCCTGCATGCCCGACACCGACCCCCGCCGAGCCCTCGGAGCCACCGGCGAGCGGCTCGCCCGCGCGCATCTGGAGGCGCGCGGACTGGAGCTGCTCGACGCCAACTACCGCACTCGCCACGGGGAACTGGACATCGTCGCGGCCGACACCCGCTGCCTCGTCTTCTGCGAGGTCAAGACGAGGATCGTGTCGGGGCGATCGGGCTCGGAGCTGGGGCCGTTCGCGGCAATCGGCCCGGACAAGCAGCGCCGGCTGAGGCTGCTCGCGCGCGAGTGGCTCGCCGACCGGGAGACGAGCCGCCCGTGGCGATCCGAGCTGCGCTTCGACGCGATCGGCGTGGAGCTGGACCCGGGCGGCCGGCTCCTACGGCTGGATCACCTCGAGGGGGCGTTCTGATGCGAGTAGCTTGGCGCTCAGGCCTCGGCGGCGGCCGCGCCACCCTCCAGCACGACGCCGCTCTCCAGCGCCAGCTGGTTGTAGGCGATCGACTGGAAGGACAAGCGGTGCAGCGGCGACACGCCGTGCTCGGCTATCGCCGCGCGATGCTCGGGCGTGGAGTAGCCCACGTTGGTCTCGAACTCCCACGCCGGGTGCCGCTTGGCGACCTTGTGCATGTAGCGGTCACGGCTGACCTTGGCCAGCACCGAGGCCGCGGCGATCGCCGCGCTGCGGCAGTCGCCGTCGATGACCGCGCGCTGCTCGAAGCCGAAGTCGGGCACGTTGAACCCGTCCACGAGGCAGACGGTGCCGTTGCGGGCCACGCCGAGCAGCGCGCTGCGCAAGGCTTCGAGGTTCGTGTTGTGGAGACCGCGGCCGTCGATGCCTCGCACGCAGCGAGACACGATCACCGACCGTGCCGCGGCGCGCAGCACGAGCGGGTAGAGCTCCTCGCGCGTCTCGGCCGTGTGCTGCTTCGAGTCGTTCAGGCGGCTCAGCGCGCGGCGATCGGAGAGCGTCAGCCGCTCCAGGTCGAACAGCACCGCCGCCGCCACGAGCGGCCCAGCCAGGGACCCGCGGCCGGCCTCGTCGGCGCCGGCCACGTAGCGGCAGCCGATCTCGCGGTCGAAGGCGAACAGGCGCCGTCCGCTGCCCTTGCGCCGGCGTGCGCGGGCTACGCGGCGAGCGGCGCTCGTGGCCTGAGCGGGTGTGCGCCTGGCGCGCGCGGGCTTGCGCCCGGGTCCTGGCGACTGCTCGTTGTCGGCGCTCGGCGACGTCCCCACTTGGCGGCGATGATAGGTCGCCGAGCGGCGGAAGTCGCGGCCAGTCGCTTAGAGCGTCCCGATCTTTCCGGGCGGCCAGTAGGTGGCAAATGCCTGCCCGATCACCCAGTCCTTGGGAATCGGGCCCCACACCCGGCTGTCCGCGCTGGCCCCGCGGTTGTCGCCCATCATGAAGTAGTAGCCCTTTGGCACCGTGATCTCGTCGGGCAGGTTGCAGATGTCGCAGGAGGAGCTGAAGCGGGCGAACGGCTCCTTCTGCTTCTGCCCGTTGACGTAGACGTGGCCGCCCAGCACCTTGATCCTGTCGCCTCCGGTACCGACCACCCGCTTGATGAAGTTGGTGTCCGAGCGCTCCTTGGTCGGCGTCGGACAGGCGGTGGTCTCGGAGTGTTGAACCCCGCAGGTGGTCGTGTCCGCGCCCGCAGGCGGCTTGAACACGAGCACGTCGCCGCGGTTGTAGTCGGTCCAGTGCTTGCTGATCCGGTCGACGAGCACGCGTTGCCCGATCTGGAGCGTCGGGACCATCGATTCGCTCGGAATCCGGAACGGCTTGACGAGGAATGCCTGGATGCCGAGCGCGAGGCCGAGCGCGACGGCGACGATCGTGACCAGCTCGATGAGCGACCCGCCGGCGCCCTTCTGCTTGGTCTGCCGGGTGCTTCGGCGGAGGAGCCGCACGGACACTTAGCTCTTCGGCTGTTCGTCCGGCTCGTCGGCGGCCTGCTCGTCAGCGGCCTCGTCGGCGGCGGCTTCCTCGACGGCAGCCTCTTCGGCCGGCGGTGCCTCGGCGGTGTCGGCGGCGGCCTCCTCGGCGGCGGCCTCCTCCGCAGGCGGCTCGTCCGCGACCGGCTGCTCGTCCGCCGGCTCCTCAGCCGGGGCATCGGCGGCGGCTCTCGCGTCGTCGGCCGGGGCCGCCTCGACAGCTGCGGGCGCGTCCTCGGCGGCGGCCCCCTCGGCTGCGGCAGCCTCCGCGGCCGCCGCGGCCTCCTCGGCAGCCGTCGCCTCGGCGAGCTCCTCCTCGCCCGGGCGCGGCGCGTCGTCGACCGGCATTGCGCCCTCGACGTAGGCCTGCTCCTCGGCGGCGCCGGTCCAGCGGCGCTCGCGCACGCGCGCGCCACGTCCCACGCGCTCGCGGAGGTAGTACAGCTTGGCCCGGCGCACGTCGCCGCGCGACGCCACGTCGATCTTCTCGATCTTGGGCGAATGCAGGGGGAACGTCCGCTCCACCCCGACACCGAACGACTGCTTGCGCACCGTGAAGGTCTCGCGCGCGCCCGAGCCCTGGCGCTTGATCACGATGCCCTCGAACACCTGGGTGCGGCGGCGCGTGCCCTCGACGACCTGGAAATGCACGCGCACACGGTCGCCCGCCTGGAAGACCGGGACCCGCTTCAGCTGGGCACGTTCGATGCTTTCGATGACGCCGGACATAGAAGAGGCGCGACCTGCCGGTGGCCTGTCGCGCGGATTCGGAATGGTAGCGAAGGCGGTCGGGGCCTAGCCCGGGCGTCGACCACGCCGGCGGCTCTGCTCGAGCCGCCACTCGCGCACCTTCGCGTGGTCTCCGGACAGCAGGATCTCCGGCACCGTGTGCCCGTGCCAGTCGTAGGGGCGGGTGTAGTGCGGGTACTCGGGCGCGCCTTCGAGCGCCTCGCTGAACGACTCCTCCCGCGCGCTCTCCTCGTGCCCGAGCGCTCCCGGCAGCTTGCGCGTGACCGCGTCGCACACCACCATCGCCGCAAGCTCGCCGCCGGCCAGCACGTAGGGGCCGATCGAGACCACGTCGGTCGCGAGGTGCTCGTTGACGCGCTCGTCGAAGCCCTCGTAGCGCCCGCTCAGCAGGGTCAGCTCCTGCTCGGCCGCGAGCTCGGCGGCCAGGGCGTCGTCGAACTGGCGGCCCCCGGCTGCGAGGGCGACGACGCGGCGCCCGCCGCGATCCGGGCCGTAGCGCGCGTGCGAGCGCCGCCTCCACCACGTCCACCCGGATCACCATGCCGGCCCCGCCGCCGTAGGGGGTGTCGTCGACCTGTCCCGCCTTCAGGGGCGTCGTCGCGCGCAGGTCGACGGGCTCGATCGAGTGGCCGAGCTCGAGCGCGTTGCGCACGTGGCGCTGCTCGAGGAACCACCGAAACCAGCCCGGGAACAGCGTGAAGATGTCGACCTTCATCCGAGAAACGCCTCGTCGATGAGGATCTCGCCGCCCTCGACCGAGCGGATCGCGTCCGAGACGAACGGCACCAGCCCGCCGTCCTCGAGCTCGAGCACCGAGCAGGACGGGCCGTCGAGCACGCGCACCACGCGACCGTGCCCGGGGACCGAGCAGCGCAGCAGGTCGTCCGCCAGCCACTCGCCCTCCTCCAGCTCGACATCGACGAGGAGCAGCTCGCCGCGCAGCTCGCGCGGATCCTCCACGCCCGGGAGGCGAACCAGGGGGCGCTCGTCCGTGCCCGCCCGCCTACCGATCTCGAGCGTGCGATCCCCCACCGTCACCTGTGTCCCGACCGGAAGGGGGTGGCTGGCCCCGTCCACGTAGAAGCTCCCGTCCAGGCCGTGCGGCTTGCCCACCCGGCCGGCGGTCACGAGGGTCAATCGACGACGTCGACGAGCACGCGATGGCCGTCGCGCACGGCGGCGGCCTTCATGACCGTGCGCAGCGCTGCGACCGTGCGCCCACCGCGGCCGATCACCTTCCCTGCCTCGTCGTCGGCGACGTGGAGCTCCAGCACGATCGTGCCGTCGTCCTCGTCGAAGCCCTCGACCGTGACCTCGTCCGGCTTGTCGACGAGCGACCGGGCGAGGTACTCGAGCAGCTCCTCCACGCGCGCCTCCGGCTGCTAGCTGCCGTCGGCCTCGGCCTGCGCGGCGGCGTCCGGAGCAGACTCATCGGGAGCGGGCTCCTCGGCGGAAGCCTCCTCGGCGGCGACCTCCTCGACGGCGACCTCCTCGACAGCAGCCTCCTCGGCGGCGGCCTCCTCGACAACCGCCTCCTCGACGACAGCCTCGGCCTCC
>CAWKFR010000005.1:0-60820 GCA_963848885.1 uncultured Thermoleophilaceae bacterium | reverse complement strand
TGTCAAGGTCAGCCCGCTCTGCCTCGGCGCGATGATGTTCGGCGCCTGGGGCGAGCCCGACCACGACGAGTCGATCCGGATCATCCACCGCGCGCTCGACGCCGGGCATCAACTTCATCGACACCGCCGACGTCTACTCGCGCGGCGAGTCCGAGGAGATCGTCGGCAAGGCGCTGGCCGGCGGCAGGCGCGACGACGTGGTCCTCGCCACGAAGGTGCACGGCACGATGGGCGACGACCCGAACGAGTTCGGCAACTCGCGCCGCTGGATCGTGCGCGAGGTCGAGAACAGCCTGCGCCGGCTGCGGCACCGACTGGATCGACCTCTACCAGATCCACCGCCCCGAGCACGACACCGACATCGACGAGACGCTCGGCGCGCTGACCGACCTCGTGCGCGCCGGGCAAGGTCCGCTACATCGGCTCCTCGACGTTCCCCGCGCAGCCAGATCGTCGAGGCGCAGTGGGTCGCCGAGCGCCGCGGGCGCGAGCGCTTCGTCTGCGAGCAGCCGCCCTACTCGATGCTCGTGCGCGGCGATCGAGGCGGACGTGCTGCCCGACCTGCCGGCGCCACGGCATGGGCGTCGATCCCCTGGAGCCCGCTCGCCGGCGGCTGGCTGTCGGGCAAGTGGCGCAAGGGCGCCGACGACCCCGAGCTCGCGCCGCGCGCGCGATGATCCCGCAGCGCTACGACCTGTCGATCCCCGCGCAACCAGCGCAAGCTCGAGGCCGCCGACGCGCTCGCGCAGCTCGCCGAGGAGGCCGGGCATCACGCTGATCGAGATGGCGCTCGCGTTCGTCATCCGCCACCCGGCGGTCACCGCGGCGATCATCGGCCCGCGCACGATGGAGCACCTCGAGTCGCAGCTCGGCGCCGCCGACGTCGAGCTGTCCGACGACGTGCTCGACCGCATCGACGAGATCGTCCCGCCGGGCGTCGAACGTCAACCCGACCGACGCCGGCTGGCACAACCCGGCGCTCGAGCCGGCGGCGCGGCGCCGCTAGCCATGCTGCTCAGCGTCCTCGACCAGTCGCCGATCTCCGAGGGCTCGACCGGCGCGCACGCGCTGCGCAACACGCTCGACCTCGCCGAGCTCGCCGACGCGCTCGGCTACCACCGCTACTGGGTCGCCGAGCACCACGGCACGCCGGTGCTCGCCTGCGCCGCGCCCGAGGTGCTGATCGGCGCGATCGCCGCCGCGCACCGCAGCGCATCCGCGTGGGCAGCGGCGGCGTGATGCTGCCGCACTACAGCCCGCTCAAGGTGGCCGAGACGTTCAGCATGCTGAGCGGCCTGCACCCCGAGCGCATCGACCTCGGGCTCGGGCCGCGCGCCCGGCACCGACCCGATGACGATGCTCGCGCTGCAGCGCGACCGCCGCCAGGCGGCCGCCCGACGACTTCCTCGAGCAGCTCGTCGAGCTGCTCGGCCAGCTCGAGGACCGGCTCCCGCCCGACCATCCCGTTCGCGCCGCCACGCGCGCACGCTGCCGGGCCGCCGGAGCGCCCCGAGCCGTGGCTGCTCGGCTCGTCGCCGCAGAGCGCGATCTGGGCCGCGGAGCTGGGCCTGCCCTACTCGTTCGCCGACTTCATCAACCCCGAGGGCGCGGCGATCGTCGCCGACTACCGCGGCCGCTTCGTCGACTCCGAGCGGCTCGGCGCCCCGCGCGTGTCGGTCGGCGTGATCGCGATCTGCGCCGACACCGACGAGGAGGCCGAGCGGCTGGCCGCCTCGAGCCGGATGATGCTCTCGCTGCTGCGCCAGGGCCGGCTGATCGAGATCCCGCCGGTCGACAAGGCGCTGCGCTACCTCGAGACGCGCGACGCGCCGGCACGAGCGGCCGGCGCGCGGTGATCGGCTCGCCCGCGACGGTGCGGGCCGGGCTCGAGGAGGTCGCCGCGCGAGTACGGCGCCGAGGAGGTGCTGGTCCTGACGATCACCTACGACCACGCGGCGCGCCGGCGCTCCTACGAGCTGATCGCCGAGGCGTTCGGCCTGGCGGCGGATCAGCCGAGCAGCTCGGTCGCGACCTAGCGGTAGCAGTCCACGCGCCAGCGCCGAGGTCGCGCACGTCGATGCGCTCGTCGCGCCCGTGGACCAGCTCGCCGAGCAGGTCCAGGCTCATGTGCCGGTAGGGGAAGAACCCGTACGCCACGCACTCGGGGAAGGCGCCGCGGAACGTGTGCGAGTCCGTGTAGCCGACCGAGATCGTCGGCAGGCAGCGGGCGCCCGGATCGGTGCGCTCGACCCAGCCGCGATCGCGTCCAGCAGCGGCGGAGCGCGGGGCGAGGCGTTGCCGACCACGCGCTCGGTGAACTCCAGCCGGTAGCCGTCGTCCCCAGCACCTCGCGCACCCGCTCGAGCACGGCCGGCTCCTCGATCCCCGGCGGCACGCGGCAGTCGACGTGGAGGTGCGCGTGCTCGGGGATCACGTTCATCTGCGTCGGACGCGTCGACCATCGTCGGAGCGAGCGTCACGCGCAGCATCGCCTCCACCTCGGGGGCGTACTCGGGCGCTTGTACGGCCAGCGCGGCGAGCGCCGCCTCCGGGTCGCCGTCGAGGCCGAGCTCGGCGAGCAGCTCCCGCGCGGGGGGCGTCACGTCCCATCCCGGCCGCCGCTCGGCGAGCGCCTCGAGCAGCGGCGCCGAGCTTCAGCAGCGCGTTGTCGGCGATCATCGGCACGGACGCGTGGCCGGCCGCGCCGTCGGTGGTGAAGGTGAAGCGAAAGACGCCCTTCTCGCCGACCGACACGCCGTAGAAGCGCGCGTCGCCGACGGCGAACGACTCGCCTGCGCCCTCGTTGAGCAGGTAGTCGCAGCGCACAGGTCAGGGCGCTCGGTCGTGAGCCACTCGGCGCCTGTGCCGTCGACCTCCTCGTCGGAGACCGAGATCACGAGCAGGTCGCCGCGCGCCGGGGCGCCAGCCCTCGCGGGCGAGCGAGCAGGCCGCCACCACCTCGGCGGCGGTCTGCGACTTCATGTCGAGCGCCCCCCGGCCCCACACGCAGCCCTCGTCGAGGGCGCCCGACCAGGGTCCGTGGCGCCAGCCGGCGGGTCGGCGACCACGGTGTCCACGTGCGACAGCAGCCCCAGCACCGGCCCTCCGCCTTGCCGCGCAGGCGCGCGACCAGGTTCAGGCGCTCCGGATCCGGCCGACCAGGACACCTCGAAGCCGGCCCGCTCGAGCAGGCCGGCGAGGTATTCCTGTGCCGGGCGCTCGTTGCCGGGCGGGTTGACGGTGTCCATGCGCACCAGCCGCTGGAGCACCGTCACCGCCTCTCGGTGAGCGCTTCGGTCATGCGACCGTTCTTACCATGGCGGCCATGACGACCACCTCCGAGGACCTCAGCCCGCTTCGCTCCGCCCTCGGTGCCCCCGTGTTCGCTCCCGGCGAGGACGGCTGGGACGCGCGCGCCAGGCCTGGAGCCTCACCGCCGACCACACTCCCGCCGCGGTCGCGTACGCCGACGACGCCGACGACGTGGCCGCCGTCGTGGACTTCGCGCGCGAGCGCGGGCTGCGTGTGGCGGCGCAGGGCACCGGCCACGGGGCGGGCGCGCTGGGCTCGCTCGAGACGTGGTGCTGCTCAAGACGGACCGCATGCGGGGCGTTCGCGTCGATCCCGGGCGCGCGCCGCGCGCGGGTGGAGGCGGGCGTGCTCGGCGGGACCTGGGGCCCGCCGCGGGCGAGCACGGGCTCACGTCGCTGGGCGGCTCGTCGCCCGACGTCGGCGTGGTCGGCTTCGCGCTGGGCGGGGGATCGGCTGGCTGAGCCGCAAGCACGGCCTCACGTGCAACACGATCACGGCGGCCGAGCTGGTCACCGCCGACGGCGAGCAGGTGCGCGCCGACGCCGACCAGAACGCCGACCTGTTCTGGGCGCTGCGCGGCGGCGGCGGCGACTTCGGCGTCGTCACCGCGCTGGAGCTGGAGCTGTTCCCGATCGCCCAGGTGTACGCCGGCAGCCTGATGTGGCCCGCCGAGCACGCGACGGAGATCCTGCCCGCCTACCTCGAGTGGCTGCCGACGATCCCCGACGAGGTGACGACGGGCATCCGCTTCCTCAACCTGCCGCCGATCCCGGAGGTGCCGGAGCCGCTGCGGGGCGTGCCGGTGATCGACGTGACCGGGGCGTTCATCGGGGATGCCGCCGAGGGCGCGGCGCTGCTCGATCCGCTGCGCTCGCTGGCCAAGCCGCTGATCGACGGCTGGGCGGAGATCCCGGCGTCCGGGCTGTCGCGTATCAACGGAGACCCCGAGCAGCCGACGCCCGGGATGACCCACCACACGGTGGTGGGCGACCTGAACGCCGAGGCCGCCGGCGCGCTGATCGAGGTCGCCGGCCCCGACTCGGGGACGCCGCTGCTCGCGGTGGGCACGCGCCACCTGGGCGGGGCGCTGGCGAGCGCGCCGGCCGGCGCGGGGGCCCTCGGCCGCGTGGAGGGCGAGCACCTGGTGGCGGGGGTCGGCGTGGTGATGGCGCCAGGCATGGCCGAGCCGGTCAAGGCGGCGCTCGACGCGATGGTCGCGGCGATGGATCCTTGGGCCACGGGCGGCGACTACCTGAACTTCGCGGACCGCCCGAGCGACGCCTCGAAGGCGTTCGACGCCGAGACCTACGAGAGGTTGCGCCAGATCAAGGCCGCCGCGGACCCCGACGGCCTCTTCGTCGCCGCGCATCCGGTCGTCTGAAGGGACGGCGGGCGGCTCCCTGACAGGGAGAGCCGCCCGCCCTCGCCTCCTCCTAGCGGTCGTCGGTCGACGGGTTGTCGTCGCCGCCCGCGATCGTGGTCGCCGCCGCGTATCCGCCCGTCGGCACCGCCGCGATCGTCGCCACCGCCGTGCTCGCCACCGCCGCCCGAACGCTCGACCTCGAGCGCGACCCACGCGCCGTTCTTGCGCTTGACCGTCGCTTCGATTCGCTTGGCGCCAACCTTCAGGCCGGCGAAGCCGTCGATGCGCTCGAAGCGCGTGCTGCGCGTGACCTTGATGCGGACAGTGCCGCGCTCGGCGTCGCTAAGGCGGAACGTGCGCGCGTCGCGGTTGATCGACACGACCTTGCCCTCGAACTCGCGGGCTGCCGCCGAGCCGGTCGGCTCGGTCGCGGCGCCGGCTCGGTCGCTGAGAACGCGGCCAGGACGGTCACCATGCTGCGATGTATCGGATGGGCTTCATTCGCTTACCTCCGGGGGGGTCTGGGGCTTTCCCGTGGGTTCACCCAGGGGCGGCAAGCTGCGGCCCAGCGCCGGGATAAGGCTTGGTAAAGCCGCTTCGGCTTACGACTCGGGGGCGGGGGCACAGGGGACTGATGAAATCGCTACTTCCTATCGTCAAACGGACCCGGGGAGCTGCTCGCGCGGCCGCGCCGCCGTAGACCGCAAGCGCCAAGAGGCTCTCGTGCTCCTCACGGCAGGCGGGGCAGCCCGCCAGGTGGGCGCCCATGCCGGGCACCTCGCGATCGGCATCGCGCCCGGTCAGCTCGAGGTCCACGTACCGATCCAGCTCGTCGAAGCACTGCTCGCAGCTCAGCTCCGGCCCGGCCGGGCCGAGCAGGGCTCTGATCTTTCCCGCTCGTCGCTCATCCGGCAGCTCCCCTCGATGTCCAGGCCCTGGTCGGCCAGGCTACGGCGCAGCTTCTGCCGCGCGTCGTGCAGTGTCTTGTAGAGCGCCCCGCGCGTGGTGCCGAGGCGCTCGGCGAGCACGTCGATCGGGACGCCGGTGATCGCGATCGCGACCAGCACCTGGCGCTGGTGCGCCGACAGCTGCTCGTGGATCGCCACTCGCATTGCATCGAGCAGCTCCCTCGTCTCGGCGCTGGCGTGAGGGGAGGCGCCGCTCGCTCAAAGGCGTCCCACGAGGCCGGCTCGATCGGTACCTCGCGGTCCTGCCACCCGAGGCGTCGCAGCCTCACGGCCGCTTCGAGCAGGGCGAACTTGTAGGCCCAGGTCGTGAACCGGCTCGCTCCGCGGAAGTCGTCGAGCTTCGCCAGGATGGCGACAAGCGCGTCATCGGCGCTCTGAGTGGCCAGGTCGTCGCCGAGCCGCCGCGCAGGTGAGGCAGGCTCCTGCGCCTACGGTTGACCTCGAAGCGCGCTGCTCGCAACAGGAGCTCGTGCAGGCGTGCCATCGCGGCGTCGCGGCGAGGGCCCGTGTCTCTCAGGGAGTCGAGCCAGTCGCGCGACTCCGGACGAGGCCGGACTCGGCTCCTACCTCCATCGCCAGGACGGTAGACGTTGCCATCCGAGGGTTTGCGTCCGTTGGGCTCGACTTCTTACGCCGTAAGCAATTACGGCGGCCCGACGCGAATCAGAGCATGAACGCACAAGCACACATTCGCTCAGTACCAGCGGCGATACGGTCCGACCGCATCGCAGAACCCGCCTTCCAGGCATACCTGTTGCTGTGGGTGGTCTTCTCGGTGGCGCCGATCCTGTTCGGGCTGGACAAGTTCGCCGGCGTCATGGTCGATTGGGAGCGCTACCTGGCGCCATGGATCAACGACATCGTCCCCGGAACGCGGCCGACGCGATGCACATCGTCGGCGTGATCGAGGTCGTGGCCGGACTTCTCGTCGCCCTCGCCCCGCGCTACGGAGCCCTGTTGGTCGCCGCGTGGCTGGGCGGGATCATCCTCAACCTGGTCACCTTGTCCGGCTACTACGACATCGCGCTGCGCGACTTTGGGCTGCTGGTCGGGGCTCTGGCCCTGTGGCGCCTGAGTGTGGCGTTCGCACGGTCTAGCTGAGGGGGCTGCGCGCGTCTCAATAGGATGCCGCGCGTGGGCGACCGGGTATCGCTGGCCGGCAGCGAGGGAGAGATCAGCGTGCGTGTCTGGCCGCACCCGGCGCCGGCGCGGATCGTGGTGCTCGCGCACGGCTACGGCGAGCACATCGGGCGCTACGAGCACGTGGCCGCGGCGTTCGTGGAGCGCGGCGCCGTCGTCTACGGGCCCGACCACCTCGGCCACGGCGAGTCCGGGGCGAGCGTGTGCTGATCGCCGACTTCGAGCACGTCGTCGACGACCTGCACGCGGTGGTCGAGCTGCGCGCGAGCAGCATCCGGGCCTGAAGGTCGTGCTGGTGGGGCACTCGATGGGCGGGCTGATCGGCGCCCGCTATGCACAGCGCTACGGCGACGAGCTGGCCGGTCTGGTGCTGTCGGCCCCCTCGATCGGCCTCGCCCCTGTGCTGGCACCCGTGCTCGTGCAGCTGCCGGCGGGAACGGAGCTGCCAGACGAGCCGATCGACCCGACCGTGCTGTCGCGTGACCTCTCGGTCGGCGAGGCCTACGCGAACGACCCGCTCGTCTGGCACGGGGGGTGGAAGCGGGTGACGCTGGAGGCGTTCCACAAGGCCAACGAGGCCGTCGACTCGGGCCCCGGCTTCGGCGACCTGCCGGTGCTCTACATCCACGGCGAGGGCGACCAGCTGGTGCCGCGCGCACTGGCCCACCCGGCCGTGGAGCGGCTGAAGGGCGACGACTTCATGGAGCACGATCGTGCCGGAGGCGAGGCACGAGAGCTTCAACGAGCTGGACAAGGTCGCCACGATCGCCCTGGTCGCCGGGTTCGTGGAGCGCGTGACCGCCAACTAGCGCGCCTCGCGCGGTGTTATGTTCTACCCTGCGGCGCATGCGAACCCTCTTGATCATTGCCGCGGCCCTCCTGGCCGTCGCCCTCCCGGCCGCAGCGCTCGCGGCCCACGCCCCCTCCCGCAGCGAGAGCAACAGCTGCGCGCAGCCGTCAAGGGCTCGAAGCTCGTTACGCGCTCCGTGCGCAAGGGCAACTTCCAGCTCGTCAAGCCGCGCATCTCCGATGCGGGGAAGCTGGGCGAAGGCCGGCGTCGCGCCGACGAACACCTACAGCGATCCCTTCAACGCCCCCAAGGGACTCTTCAAGCACGGCAGCGGCGGCTGGAAGCTGGTCAAGATCGGCCAGGGCGGAATCGGCTGCCACAAGCCGAAGCTGCCGAGGTCGGTGCGCAAGGAACTGAAGCTGACAGCTGCCGGCTGAGGCGCCCGGCCCCGGCCGGCCGGAGGTGCAGCCGGTGCCGAGCACCACGTAGCCCATCGAGTTGCCGCCGTTGGTGCCGAAGTCCGGGAAGTTCGTGGCGCACGGGGCCGGCCCCCGAGAGTGGCCCGCGCCAGCGAGCTGGAGGGGACGTAGGTGCCTTGGGGCGCGACGTGTGCGGGCCGGGGCACCTCAGCTGTCCCCGGTCTCGAGCAGGCCGCCGGTGGCGACCTGCATCACGGTGTCCGCGTCACCGGCCGGGGTCTTCGAATCCCAGGCCTCCACCGAGGCGGCGAGGAGTGGTCGTGTCGGCGGCGTCGCGGAGGTGTCGCAGGCGCAGGCCGAACTCGTCTCTTGGTTCGAGCCGTCCGGGCGGAAGGTCGCCTGCCCGAAGACCCAGATCCGCGAGGGCGACGAGAGCGTGAGGTTCCTGTGAGCCGACGACGACATCGGTGTCGCACGGCATGTTGTTCACGTTCGAGACGGTTATGCCATCGCCGAAGCTTCCAGGGCCTCGGGGGCCGGTAGGCCCTGCTCGCCGCGCGGAAGCTGGCCCGCCGCGAAGTTCGTGCCCGCGCCAGGGTGCAGCAAGGCCACGTCCGCGCCCTGGATGGTCCGGTTGTGGATGTCCTTTGCTGCGCACGCTGTTGTTGCGCAGGTCCAGCGCTCGCCACGGTGTTGTTGACGATACTGGCCGCCGTTCACCTTGACGGCGGCGTAAGAGCTTCCGCCGAGCGCCACGAACAGTGCGACGTCAGGCCACGAGGTTGCCTGCGAGGTCGAGCCCTCGAGCCTGGCCATGATGCGTCTGCCTTGTTGAGGTTGCGCGGAGACTGTAACCCCCGCGGCCACCCCTAGGGTGGTTTCGACTTCGCCCTGCTCCGACCGCGGAGGCCGACGACTGTGCATGCGGCGATCGCGAGCAGCGCAGCGATGCTGATCATCCACCCGATGCGGAAGCTAGTCGGCCGGTACTCGAAGGACCGTGGCCACCCCCGAGGGGACGCGCACACCTCGAAATAGGTAGTTGACGCGGTCGTATGTCCGCCGACTTGCCGTCAACTTTTGCACTCCATCCGGGAAAGTAGGAATCGGTCAGGACCAAGAGACCAGTGCCCGCCGCGCGCGTTCGCACGACTACTCGCTCGGGCTCATAGCTGACAATCGACGCCGAGCCGACTTCACGAGGCGGGCTCTGCCCGCCGTTTTGGAGACCCCGGATCGGCTCCGGAGAATTGCGGTGCGTGCGCCGGCGAAAATCGGGCGAGTCGACGGCGGCAGCTCGCCGTCTTTGTCGGATGCCACCTGCTGGCGGTCGACGACGAAGGCCCGTGGAACGGCGTATGAATTGCGGTAGATCCGGCGTCTTTCCGCTCGTACACCAGCCGTGCGGCCGGGTTGTTCAGCGGCGGATCTCGCGGATCCTGCATCAGGTACTTGACGCTCATCAGCCCAAGTGCGCGCAGAGCCCGATCATTGGGCGGCGGCAGCGCGAAGCGAGGGTCGAAAAGGACCGGTGCAATGGTGCGCGACCACAATGCCGTGAAGCGGTCGAGAACAGGGTAATCGCGGCCTCTAGCGGTGTACGTGCCGTAGCGCATAGACAGGTCGGGGGAAAGGCGCCGCGATCGAGAGTGGCGAAGCCACCGGGATCGACGGAGACGAAGCGGTCGTATCCGCCCCGGCGGAGATATTGGATCGCCGGACTCTGCGGGTGAGGATCCTGGCGAATGTGACCGCGGTGTTGTAGCCCATGCTGAGCTTGAACAGGTCGACCGCCGTCACTGTGAGTGCGAGGACGGCAAACGCGACGATCGTCACCTTCCGCGTCCTGCGTAGAGCCAACAAGGCGGCCCCGGCTGCGGCGAATGGAAGCCACTCAAGCAGCGCAGCGAGCCGGACGACTTCGTCGTGCGTGACCGCCGTCGTCGCTTCCAGCGGAACATGAAAACCCCAAGCAAGGGTCAAGGCAGCGTCCAGATGGGCGAAGCTCGACGTGTTGACCGCAAGCATGTAGACGAGCGGGAATGCGGCCAAGGTCACGCTCATAACGACGAGCGCTGCGCGGGGGAGAAGTGGTGGCCTGGCCGCGACCAGTCGTCCAGACCGCGCCCGGCCAGAAGGGCGGCGGCGAAGACGAAGAGGAATGTCAGCTTGTCCGTGCGCACCGGGCCGGGCAGCGCTGACGCGATCGACAGAAACGGCTCAAAGCCGACCACGACGGCAAGCGCACCGAGGCCCGCGGCGGCGAGGCCGACGCGACGTGCCGAGGGACGCTCAGAGCCCCGGCGGCGAGCATGAGCGGGAGCGCGCCGACGTAGAAGGCGCGAAGTATCATCGGCGTGTCGACCAGAACTCGCGCCGTTTCAGTCGGACGACCCGAAGGTGGGCAAGAGCACACCCAGCAGGTATTTCGCTGACAGGTGCTTTCCGTCCAGCAGCCTGCGCGACGTTATGTCGCTCGAGTGGTGCAGGAGATCCGCGAACGGCAGGATCACCACTGCGGCCAGAGCAGTGCCCGCGGCAACGGCTAGCGCTAGGGCCACCGCCGGCCGCCTCACGTTCTGCCCGGCGCGACCGACCTCGAGAGGCGGAACAGCGCAAAAGCGCCGGCGGCGAACATCACGTTGTAGCTGGTCTCCGGATGGCCGCCGAAGAACTGCAGGCCTACGACTGTGGCGAGTCCAAGCAACCGGCAGCGGCCGCGAGTTTCCCGGACCACCATCTCGACCAATAGCAGCAGCCAAGGCAGGAGTGCCCGGACGCGCCCTGTGGCCAGCTCACAGACTCGACCGTCAGCTGTGCGAAGCCGTATACCAAGCCGGCCATGAGCGCCCCCGCGAAGCGCAGCCCCAATGCCCGGGAGAGCAGGAATGTGCCAAAGGCTGCGACGAAGACCTTTAGCACCGCGGCCAGCACCAGGTACGGGCGTCGAGGCACTACATATGCTGGCGCGTTGAACGGCGACAGCACTGCCGACTGTGCATTCGCAAGAAATGGCCGCCCGACCATGATGTGCGGGTTCCAGAGGGGGGCGTCCGGTAGACGCTCCTTTGTGTACTCGAGGAACGGCTCGAAGACCTCAGCCGAGTCGTTGAGCTCGTGGTTGGCCGGCAGAGAGCGGCTGAGCTCGGGAGACGCGGCAGCGAAAGGAGCGGCCCTCCAGAGCTGATCGGAGCTCGTCAGGATCCGGCCGGGAAGGCTCCCTGCCCGAACATGACGGCCGCAAGGACGGCGTAGACCATGGCCGCCGCGAGGTTCGGACGGGCGGCGGCGAGGTCTGCGGCCCGGCGAGCAGTCCGTCGCAGGACCGTCGCAACGCCCGCGGCGCGGCCCGGCCGGCGAGGCATCTCAGACTCGAAGTTCGCCAGAAGGAAATCCGCCCCAGCGAGCAGGCGCTCGTCGGTTTCTGGCGGCTGATCGTAATCGAGCGCGGGAGGCGGACGCCCCATCACCGCAATGGCGAACGAACTAGCTCTCCAGGAAGCTCGCGCCGGGGACGGCGGCCCAGCTCAGCCGCAGCCCGTGTTGTTCCCGCAGCTCGAGCACGTGTAGCACGAGCCGGTGCGCTGCATCATGCCTCCGCACTGGGCGCAGGCCGGGCCCAGGTCGAGGCCGGCCAGCTCGGCCGGGATCGCCGGCGGCTCGTCGGTCAGCGCCGACGTCGCCGGCTTCGGCTCGGCGGGTGGGCCTCCCTTGCCGGCCGTGCCGGTGAGCCGTTGCCCGCCCGTTCGTGCCGTTCGCGGGCTCCGTCGGGCCCCGCGGTGTCGCCGCGCATCAGCGCCTCCTGGGCCGCCTTGCGCGCCCGCACCTCCGGCGTGAGGATGCCCAGCTCCTCGTGCAGGTCGGCGTCGCCGTAGCGGGCCGCCAGCCAGCGCATGATGTAGTCGGGCATCGACTTGGCGAACGGGATCTCCGGGTTGCCGGTGTAGCCCTCCGGCTCGAAGCGCACGTAGGCGAACTTGCGCGCCAGCGTCTCGAGCGGCACGCCGTACTGGAGGCCGATCGAGATCGCCGTGGCGAACGCGTTCATCAGGCCCTTGATCGTCGAGCCCTCCTTGCCCACGTCGGTCAGGAAGACCTCGCCGAGCGTGCCGTCCTCGTACTCGCCCGCCGTGATGTAGCCCTCGTGGCCGCCCACGGAGAACTTGTGCGTGAGCGACTGGCGCTCGCGCGGCATCCGCCGCCGCACCGGGCGCGCCGGCTCCTCCGCCTCGGCCGGCCGCGTCCTGCTTGTCGCCGGCGTCGGTCTTCAGCGCCTGCGCCGTCTTCGAGCCGTCGCGGTAGATCGCCAGCGCCTTCAGGCCGAGCTTCCAGCCCTCGCTGTAGACGCCCGCGATGTCCTCGGCCGAGACCGACTCGGGCAGGTTGACCGTCTTCGAGATCGCGCCCGAGATGAACGGCTGCGCCGCGGCCATCATCTTGATGTGGCCCATCGGCGAGATCGCCCGCTCGCCGACCGCCACGTCGAACACCGACAGGTGCTCGTCGCTCAGGCCGGGCGCGCCCACGATCGTGGCGTTCTCGGCCAGGTGGGCCTCGATCGCCTCGATCTGCTCGGGCTGGTAGCCGAGCGTCTGCAGCGCCAGCGGCACCGTGCGGTTGACGATCATCATCTGCCCGCCGCCGACCAGCTCCTTGAACTTGACCAGCGAGAAGTCGGGCTCGATGCCGGTCGTGTCGCAGTCCATCAGGAACGAGATCGTCCCCGTGGGCGCGAGCACGGTCGCCTGCGCGTTGCGGTAGCCGTTGCGCTCGCCGATCTCGACGGCCTCGTCCCAGGCGCGCCGGGCCGCCGCGAGCAGCTCGGTGTCCGCGCACATCTCGCCCTCGATCGCGTACGCCGCGTCGCGGTGCTTGCGCATCACGTGGTTGTGCGGGTCGCGGTTCTCCTGGTAGCGCTCGTACGGGCCGATCGCCCCGGCCACCTCGGCGGAGGTGCGGTAGGCGCGCCCGGTCATGAGCGCCGTGATCGCGCCGCACGAGCGTGCGGCCCTCGTCGGAGTCGTAGGCGAGGCCGTTCGCCATCAGCAGCGCGCCGAGGTTGGCGTAGCCCATGCCGAGCTGGCGGAACGCGCGCGCGTTCGACGCCGATCTCCTCGGTCGGGTAGCTCGACGGCGAGACGACGATCTCCTGCGCCAGGATCACCACGTCGACCGCGTGCTCGAACGACTCGACGTCGAAGCTGCCGTCCGGCGCGGCGGAACTTCATCAGGTTGAGCGACGCCAGGTTGCAGGCCGAGTCGTCGACGTGCATGTACTCCGAGCACGGGTTGGACGCGTTGATCCGCCCCGAGTTCGGGCAGGTGTGCCACTCGTTGATCGTGGTGTCGTACTGGACGCCCGGGTCGGCGCAGCGCCACGCCGCGTCGGCGAGCTGGTTGAGCACGTCGCGGGCGTCGACGCGTGTCGACCGTCGAGCCGTCCACGCGCGCGGTCAGCTCCCACTCCTCGCCGCGCTCGGCGCGCTCCATGAACTCGTCGGTGACGCGCACGGAGTTGTTGGCGTTCTGGTACTGGATCGAGGCGAAGCGCCTCGGAGTCGAGCCGCATGTCGAAGCCGGCGTCGCGCAGCGCAGCGGCCTTCTCCTCCTCGCGCGCCTTGCACCAGATGAAGTCGAGGATGTCCGGGTGGTCGACGTCGAGCACGACCATCTTGGCCGCGCGGCGGGTCTTGCCGCCGGACTTGATCGTGCCGGCCCAGGCGTCGGCCCCGCGCATGAAGCTGACCGGCCCGGAGGCGAGCCCGCCCTTGGAGAGCTGCTCCTGCGAGCCGCGGATGCGCGACAGGTTGATGCCGGAGCCCGAGCCGCCGCGGAAGATCTTGCCCTCCTTGGTGTTCCAGTCGAGGATCGACTCGAGCCTGTCCTCGACCGAGAGGATGAAGCAGGCCGAGCACTGCGGGTGCTCCTCGAAGCCCACGTTGAACCAGACCGGCGAGTTGAAGGCCGCCATCTGGTGGAGCAGGATGTGGGTGAGCTCGTCCTCGAAGGTCTGGGCGTCCTCGTCGGTGGCGAAGTAGCCGCCCTCGCGACCCCAGCCGGCGATCGTGCCCGCCACGCGGCCGATCATCTGCTTGACCGAGGACTCGCGCTCGGGCGAGTCGAGTGCGCCCGCGGAAGTACTTCTGGGCCACGATGTTGGTCGCGTTCTGCGACCAGCTGACCGGGAACTCGACGCCCTCGCTGCTCGAACGCCGGGCTTGGCCGGATCGCCGATCAGGGCGTCGCGGATCTCCCACTCGACGCAGTCGAAGGGGTGCTTGCCCGCCTCCGTGAAACGCCGCGGAACGCTGACCCCGGCACCGCTGGCGGTGACGCTCGGGGCTGCGGCGCTACGGCTGTGGGACATGACCTCTCCTCCTGTTGGAACTTGTATCCGCGACGATTTCGCGGGAACGACCGATGCTGCTCTTCGGACCGGACGGAACGGGCGCGTCGATCGCGAGCTGGTCCTCGCCCGGGAGCGGGTCCTCCTTGAAGCGCCTGACGACCGCCTCGAGCTGGTCGAGGTCGGCCAGGTTTCGGTAGACCGAGGCGAACTGGATCGCGCTCACCGGGTCGACCCGCGCGAGCCCGCGCTCGGCCAGGTCGCCGATGCGCGAGGCCTCGACCTCGGCGCCGCCGCGGCGCGCCTCCTCGGCGATCCACGCGCCCACCGCCTCGAGCTGGTCCGCGCTGACCGGCCGTCCGCCGGCCGCGCGCGCGAGCCCGCGCAGCAGCTTCTGGCGGTCGAAGCGCTCGCGCCGGCCGTCGCGCTTGACCACGTCGAGCCGCGGCTCCTCGGCGCGCTCGTAGGTCGTGAAGCGCTCGCCGCAGGCGGCGCACTCGCGGCGCCGGCGCACGCCGTCGGGGATCGGACGGGTGTCGATCACCTGGGTGGAGTCGGCCGAGCAGAAGGGACAAAGCACACACGTAATTCTACTACCTGTAGTGCTTCGCTCCTCCCTCGATCACAACATATTGTGCCCAGCGAGCGGGGTCTTTCAGACGAACTCGATGTCGAACTCGTCCGGGGGCGGCGGGGCGCCGAGCCGGACGGCCTCGCGCAGGTAGCGCTCCATGCCGCCGGGGGCGAACACGTTCAGATACCGCAGCGGCCCCGTCGAGGGCGGGGAGGTGTGGATCGTCCCGGGCGGGACCGCGGCGCAGCCGTCCGCCGGCACGCGCGCCTCCTCGCCGTCGAGCAACAGGCCGAACTCGCCCTCGAGCACGTAGAAGCCCTCCACCGTCGCGGGGTGGCGGTGCGCCGGCGGGTGCGGGAAGTCGGGGCCGATCTCGGCCTCGAAGACCGCCGAGCTGCTCGCGGCCGACCTTGATCGTCGCCGTCGAGCTCGCCGAGCTGGAGCCGCTCGCCCTCGCCCGGGCCGAGCACGATCACGTCGGTCGGCGTCGAGGCCGCTGCCCTCGGGCAGGTAGTGCTGGTCGAACTCCGGGAAGTCGCCGCGCAGGTAGCGCTCGAAGCCGAGGCCGGGGGCGTGCAGGTTGAGGAAGCGCGTATCGCCGGGGCCGGGGTTGTGGAACGTGTGCAGCACGTCGGGCGGGACCGACACGAAGCTGCCGGCCGACCCGGCGCGCGGCTCGAGGTCCGGCCCGACCCGCCACTCGAGCTGACCCTCGAGCACGAAGAAGGAGTCGGCGTGGTCGTGGTGGACGTGCGGGTCGGGCCCGTGGGTCGCCCGGCGCGTAGACCGCCTCGGTGACCACGAGCTCGGGTCAGCGCGACCTTGATCTCGAATCCGGGTCGGATCGTCTCGCCCTCGCCGGGCGCCAGCACCGTCGGATGCGTCATCGCTGCAAGGTAGCGCGGGGCTTCAGCGCAGCGAGTCGAGCGTGCGCGCGAGCCCCTGCTCGAGGTCGACCTGCGGCCTCCCAGCCCAGCTCGGCCCTCGTGCGCGACGGGTCGAGCGCGATGTGCTGCACCTCGCCGGTGCGGGCCGGCGCGTGGTCGGCCTCGAAGCCGTTGTCTCGACTGCGCCGCGAGCGCCTCGACGATGTCGAGCACGCTCGTCTGGACGCCGCGGCCGACGTTGAACGCGCCGGTGGCGTCGGAGCCGGCTGCGCGCAGGTTGGCGTCGACCACGTCGCCGACGAAGACGTAGTCGCGCGTCTGCCTGCCGTCGCCGAAGATCTTCGGCCGGCCGCCCTCGAGCAGCTTGCCGCAGAAGATCGCGATCACGCCGGCCTCGCCGAGCGGGTCCTGGCGCGGGCCGTAGACGTTGCCGTAGCGCAGCGAGATCGTCGACAGCCCGTGCAGGCGGGTGAACAGCGCGCAGTAGTTCTCGGCGCAGAACTTCGACAGGCCGTAGGGGGACTCGGGCGCGACCGGGTGCTCCTCGGGCGCCGGGATGATCTGGCCCTCGCCGTAGATGGCGCCGCCGGTCGAGGTGTTGACCACGCGCCGCACGCCGTGCGCCTGCGCGGCGCTGAGCACGTTGATCGTGCCCTCCACGTTCACGCGCGAGTCGTTGGCCGGGTCGGCCACCGACTTGCGCACGTCGATCTGCGCGGCGAGGTGGAAGATCACCTCCGGGCCGGCCCGCTCGACCGCGTCGCGCGACCGCCTCGGCGTCGCGCACGTCGAGCTCGACCAGCTCGCGCCCCGTTGCCGATCGCCGCGTCGAGGTTCTCGCGCCTGCCGGTCGAGAGGTCGTCGAGCACCGTGACCTCGTCGCCCTGCGTCCACCAGGGCGTCGACGAGGTTCGAGCCGATGAAGCCGGCGCCGCCTGTGACGAGAGTCTTCATACGGCCGCGCAGGTTAACGCCCCCGCCGGGCGGCACTGCTACGGTCGCCGCCGCAATGCGCGGCCTCTTCGTCACCTTCGAGGGCATCGACCGCTCCGGCAAGACCACCCAGGCCCGGCTGCTCGCCGAGGCGCTCGGGGACGCCGCGCTCGGGGTGCGCGAGCCGGGCGGCACGCCGGCCGGCGAGCGCGTGCGCGACCTGCTCAAGGACGCCGCCGTGCCGCTCGGCGGCGAGGCCGAGGCGCTGCTGTTCGCCGCCGCCCGCGCGGAGCTCGTCGCGCAGGTGATCCGGCCCGCGCTGGAGGATGGGCGCGTGGTCGTGTCCGATCGCTTCCTCGACTCCTCGCTCGCCTACCAGGGCGGCGCGCGCGGGCTGGGGGTCGACGAGGTCGAGCGCATCAACCGCTTCGCGACCGGCGGGCTCGTGCCCGACCTGACCTTCCTGCTCGAGATCGACCCCGCCGCGGCGGCCGAGCGCGCGGGGGAGAGCGACCGCTTCGAGGACGAGGGCGCCGGCGCTTCAGCAGGCGGTGCTCGAGGCCTACGAGCGGCTGGTCGCGGCCGACCCGGGCCGGTGGCGGCGCGTGGACGCGACGCGCCCGCCCGACCGACGTGCACGCGGAGGTGCTCGCCGAGGTCGAGGCCGCGCGCCGCGGGGCGCGCGCGTGAGCGTCGCGCTGGCCGGCACCGAGGACCACCCGCAGGCGCGCATCGTGCTGTCGGCCGCGCTCGAGGCCGGGCCCTCGCACGCCTACCTGTTCCACGGCCCGGCTGGCACCGGCAAGCGCACCGTCGCGCGCGCGTTCGCCGCCGAGCTGCTGGCCGAGGGGCAGCCCGACCCCGACGCGGTGCGGCTGCGCGTCGCAGCACGGCACGCACCCCGACCTGACCTGGGTGCGCCCGAGCGGCGCGCACGTGATGCGCGTGGAGGACGTGGACCAGGCGGTCGTGGCGGCCGCCACGCGCACGCCGTTCGAGGCGACGCGCCGGGTGTTCGTGCTCGAGCGCGTCGACACGATGAACGACGAGGTCGCCAACCGGCTGCTCAAGACGCTCGAGGAGCCGGCCCACTTCGTGCACCTGATCCTGCTCACGGACGCGCTCGGCCGGGTGCTCGAGACGGTCGTCTCGCGCTGCCAGCCGGTCCGCTTCGAGCCGCTGCCGGCGGCGCGCATCGCCGCAGTCGCTGGAGGCCGAGGGCGTCGAGGGCCCGGTCGCCGAGGCGTGCGCGCGGCTGGCGCTCGGCAACGCGGCGCGGGCGCGCCTGCTCGCCTCGCCCGAGGGCGCGGAGCTGCGCGCGGAGGTGGACGCCTTCGCGGCGGCTGCGCTCGACGGCGAGCCGGGCGAGGCCTGGCGGCCGCTGCTGGACCGCGCCGAGCGGCGCCGCGCCGAGGCCGAGGAGGCGGTGGCCGCCGCGGCGGCGGACCGGCTCGAGCTCGAGCCCAAGGGCCGCGAGCGACGCGCGATCGAGAAGGAGCTCGAGGAGGCCGCCAAGCGCGACGGCCGCCGCGCCCGCACCGAGGTGCTCGACCTGGCGCTGACGCTGACCGGGCTGGCCTTCCGCGACCTGGTCTGCCTCGCCGAGCAGACGCCCGAGGCGGTGCTGGCCGAGCGACCGCGCGCCGGCGCTGGCGGAGCGCGCCCGCTCGCGCGACTCGCGCCGGCTGCGCGAGGCCGCCGAGCGCTGCGAGGAGGTGCGCCAGGCGCTGGAGCTGAACGTCAGCGAGGACCTGGCGCTGAGCGCGCTGGGGCTGCGGCTGGCGGCGCTGACGGGATCGCCCGGCTAGATGAGCGAGGCCGACCTCGAGGCGGTGCGGCGCTCCTACGAGGACTTCAACCGCGGCGACCTGGACGGCTGGCTCGGCTGGTTCGCCCCGGAGGCGACCTGGCAGTCGGCTCGAGAGGACCCCGACGCCGCGCTGCACAGCGGGATCGACGAGATCCGCCGCTTCGCCGAGGGCTGGATCGAGGCGTACCGGGATCTGCGCTGTGAGCCCAGGGAGATCATCGAGGGCGACGGCGGCTACGTGGTCTGGGTGCGGGTCACCGGCACGGGCCGGACGAGCGGCATCCCGCTCGACATGGAGCAGGCGCAGGTGATGACCGTGCGCGACGGCAGGATCGCCGCCACGCACGAGTACTTCGACCGGTCAGAGGCACTCGCAGCGGTGGGCGGGTCCGGTTAGGCTCGACCTGCGCGGCGGCGCCGACACTCTCGATGAGCCCAACGGCTCGGATTGGGGGTCGGTCGATGTTGAGGTTCCACGACGAGCAGGAGCTGAAGCCGGTCGGGACTGCGGTGATGGTCGCCCGCGGACCGTTCGACGCCGCGGAGGAGGAGATCATCGAGATCTGCGTGTGGGTCTTCCAGCGCGGGGACAACGACGCGGCGGCCACCGAGATGACGACCGGCGACGACCACCACACCGGCGGCGGCGACCACGTCACCTTCGACAAGGACGACCAAGGGCCGCGACCGCTGGAACATGCCGCTGAGGCTGGTGGGCACCGAGAAGCTGACGCCGGGCGATGCCTTCGGGGTCGCCGTGGCGATGATGAAGATGAAGAAGGAGGACAACGTCCAGCGCGTGATGTGGTGGGGCCACCCGCTGAAGCTGCACGACGCGTCGGGCGCAGTCGAGGAGGTCGAGGGCGAGGAGAAGCGGGCGTACTAGCGTCCGGGCGCGGTCGCGCTACGGAGGGGGTTGGTCACTTTATGGGTCGATCTCGGTACAGAAAGTGACCAGCCCCTGAGGGGCTGCCCCGAACGCACAAGAGCCGCGCGCGTCGGTACCCCTGAACGGCGCGGCCCCTGCCCCTCCAACGTACCCCGGATGGCCACATTTGGCACCAAATAGGAGCAGGGCCGCGCACGGCCGACACGAGCGTCCGTGCGCGGTTGGCCTGCACTTCGACCGTACGCCCGCACCGGTCATCCCGCCAGCCCCGAGGCCGAGGATCGCAGGCCAAAAGGTCCCGCACACCAGGCCTTTCGGGCTGCAGACTGCAAGAAACGCAGAAGATAAGAAGAACGTAGGAGTCTGCGGGCGGCTGCCGGCGAGGGCGGCCCGTGTGATCAGAGCGTGGGTTCGGCCACCAGGTAGTAGAACGCCAGCGCCATCAGCGCCGTGGTCGCGCCCCACAGCAGCACCCAGCCGACGCGCTCGCGTGGCTCCATCTGCGGCCGTGCCAGGCCGAAGATCACGGCGAGCTCGAAGACCACGCAGGCCGCCACGAAGATCCCGACGTTCCAGATCCCCGTGATCGCCATGAGGATGTAGAGCGGGACCTGCGTGCCCGCCGCCGCGCCGCCCGCGGACAGGACCAGCACGAAGTACTCGTTGTAGGTGTCGCGGTAGATCGGCTGGCGCGGGTCAAGCGCCACGGCCAGCCGGTTGCGCTGCGGTTCTGCCATGCGCGGCATTCTTCCAAAGGCGAGGGCGGTCGCGGCACGCTCTCCCTCGCCCGCCGCGACCTCGAGCACCGCGGCGGCGTCCGCGCCGCGACCGCACCCGCCATGGGCGCACGCCCTCGTCGATGCCGAGCACGCCGCCACCGGCGTCCAGCCAGACCAGGTCGAGCGCGAACCGCATCCCGCACGTGTGCACGCAGCGGCAGCGCGGCAGCAGCAGCGCGGTCCCGGGCGGTGGGCGCCCGCGCAGGCTGAGCCCGATCAGCCTGCGCCGCCAGCAGGTAGCGATGCGGATCTCCACGGGCAGTGAAGGCCCGCGGGCCGCAGCTTCGCCCCCCTAGACCTCGATCTCCCGGCCGACCCCGCGCTCGCGCGCCGCGCGCAACACCAGCGCGGCCGCCGCCGCGTCCTGCACCGCCACGCCGACCGACTTGTAGAGCGTCAGCTGGTCCGGGCCCGAGCGACCGGGCCGCGAGCCCGCCACCAGCTCGCCGATCTCCGCGTGCACGTGGCCGGGCCCGATCGCTCCGCTCGCGATCGGCTCGGTGAGGTCGAGGCTGCCCGCCGGCGACGGCGCGAGCGCCGACTCGCGCGACTCCACCACGAGCAGCGCGTCGGCCACCGTCGCGTCGTCGAGCTCGCGCCCGCGCGGGTTGAACCCGACCGACGTCACGTGGGCCCCCGGCGCCAGCCACTCGCGCCGCACCACCACCTCGACCGCGCCGGTGCAGGCGCATACGACGTCGGCGCTCCGCACCGCCTGCTCGTGGGTCGCCGGCCGCACCGGCACCCCGAGCTCCGACGCCAGCTCCGCGGCGACCGCCGCCGTCCGCTCGGGGTCGCGCCCGGCCAGCAGCACCTCCTCGACGGGACGCACGCGCACGACCGCCCGCGCGTGGGCGCGGCCCTGCACGCCGGTCCCGAGCACGGCGAGCGTCCGGGCGTCCGCGCGCGCGAGCAGGCGCACCGAGAGCGCCGAGCCGGCCGCCGTGCGAGCCGCCGTGATGTGCGTCCCGTCGATCAGCGCGACGGGCCGCCCGTCGCTCGCGTCGAAGACGGCGATCAGCGCCTGGTGGGTCGGCGTGTCCGTGCCCTCGTTGCGCGGAAACAGCGAGACGAGCTTGGTCGTCAGCGCGCCCGCGGCCGGGACGTAGGCCGGCATGACCGCCAGGAAGCCGGAGCGCTCCTCGACCTCGGCGGCCACGCGCGCCGGCATCGACGCCCGCCCCGCGCTGAGGTCGGCCATCGCCGCCGCGACCGCCTCGACCAGCGCGTCGAGGTCGAGCAACTCCTCCACCTCGGCCCGGCTGAGCACCAGCATGCCGGGATTGTGCACCCTGGCTATGCTCGGGTCCGGCCCGCCGCAGTAGCTCAGCTGGTAGAGCACATCTCTCGTAAAGATGGGGTCGCCGGTTCGAGTCCGGCCTGCGGCTTTCGACCGCCGTTGACGGGCCCCGGCCCAGCGCGAGAGACTCGGCCGGTCAGGCGGTCGATCCAGGGGGTACATCGTGTCGCGCAGGCGTTCGCGTCGTCTTGTCTTGACCTCGGCGATGGCGATCGCGATCGCCGGGGCCCTCGCTCAGGCCGCCTCGGGGGCGGTCGTGGGCATCGAGCGGGTCGGGGCGGTGAGCGCCAGCAACTCGGTCAACAAGAGCGCGACGGTGACCTGCCCGGCGGGCAAGCGGGTGCTGAGCGCCTCCGCCGACGTCAACCCGGGCAACGGGGACGTCCTGATCGACGACGTCCGCCCGAGCGCCGACCTCCAGAGCGTGACCGCGAACGCCATGGAGGACGAGACCGGCACGGCCGCCGACTGGACCGTGTCGGCGCTCGCGATCTGCGCGTATCCGCCCCCGGGGCTGGAGCGGGTGTCGGCGACCAGCCCGCTCAACTCCCAGAACAAGAGCGTGGCGGCCACCTGCCCGTCGGGCAAGCGGCTGCTGGGGATGGGAGCCGACCTCAACACCTTCGTGGGCCAGGTGCTGCTCGACGACCTGCGCCCGGACGCCGGCCTGACGAGCGTGACCGTGAACGCGCTCGAGGACGAGACCGGCAACTCGACCAACTGGAGCGTCACCGCCTACGCGGTCTGCTCGGCGCCAGTGCAGGGGCTCACCCGGGTGTCCGTCAGCGGCGCGCTGGACTCGACCCCCAACAGGGTGGTGCGCGCCCCCTGCCCGGGCGGCAGGCAGCTGACGGGAGCCGGTGGCGACATCAACACGTTCAACGGGCAGATCGTGCTCGACGCGACCTTCCCCGAGCTCGACGCGAGCGGCTCGGGATTCGCTGCGTTCGAGGACGACACGGGCAACACGACGAACTGGAGCCTGACGGCCTACGCGATCTGCGCGAACAGCGAGCAGCGGGTCGTCGTCAAGGACGGGCCGAGCACTGCCCCCAAGCGGGTCGTGAGCCCGGCCTGCGCGACCGGCCAGCGCCTGACGGGCGCGGCCGGCGAGCTGACCGGCGGCTTCGGCAGCGTGCTGATCGCAGGCTGGTTCATCGCGCCGCCGCCGGCCACCATCGTCAGCTACGACGCGGTCCCCACCATCGGACCCGCCGACGGTCAGCAGAGCCCCTGGTCTTTCTCCGCCTACGCGCTCTGCTCCACCCCGCTCGCCGGACTGGAGGCGGTGCAGAACGTGACCGGCAGCCCGGCGAGCAGCATGACGGTCAACTGCCCAGCTCAGAAGAAGCTGCTGGGCCTCGCGGGAGGGGTCGAGCTGGCCGATGGGGACGTCGTCCCCGACGGCTTCACGCCCGCTGCCAACCTCGGGGGCATGACCCTGACCGCCGTCCTCAACAACGAGATCATGGAGGCGGACGGCTTCTGCGCCACACCACCGCCTGGGCTTCAGCTGGTGTCCGCCACGAGCCCGACGACCTCGGAGGAGAACGGCACGAACGCGACGGCGGCTTGCCCCGCGGGCAAGCACCTCACCGGGGTTGGCGCGCGCGTGAACAACGGCCAGAACCAGGTGGTGCTCGACGACATGCGACCGAACCCCGCGTTGACCACAGTGACCGCGGCCGGCTTCGAGGACTCGGACGGCTACGACGGGAACTGGAGCGTGACGGCCTTCGGGATCTGCGTGAGCTACTGAGCGTCAGTCGCGCGCCGGACTGGGCAGCGCCAGCGCCGCCACCACCGCGGCGACCAGCAGCAGGCCGGCGCAGACGCCGAAGCCCGTGCGGGCGGCGAGGTCGAACGCGTCGTCGGACCGCGTCAGCACGAGCTCGCGCAGCGGGCTCCCAACCTCGCGCGCCACGTCCTGGGCCTCCTCGATCGACTCGCTCGCGCGCTCGCGGCGCGCCGCCGTGAGGCGGGCCAGCTTCGCGTCGATCTGGTCGGTGTAGACGGCGGCGAAGACGGTGCCGATGATCGCCACGCCGAGCGCGCCGCCGACCTGGCGGGCGAGCTGGTTGATGGCACCGCCGTCGCCCGCCTTGGCCTCTCCGAGGTCGTTCATGATCACCGCCGTCGCCGGCGCGACGACGAACGCGATCAGCGCACCGATCAGACCGGTCCCGATCAGCACGATGGCCACCCCGGAGTCCGAGCCGAGCAGCATGAACAGCCCCGTCGACGCGGCCAGCAGGACGAGGCCGACCGACAGGACCAGGCGGGCCCCGAACGCCGCAAAGACGCGCGCGTTGTAGCGGGCACCCACCGCCGCGCCGACCCCCAGCGGCGTGAGCAGCAGCCCGGCCTCGAGCACGGAGCGGTCCTGCACGTATTGGAGGTACTGCGGCAGCAGGAACATCGTCCCGAGGAAGGCGATGTAGACGCTCAGGATGGAGCCCGCGCCCGCCGCCACCACGGGCCGGGCCAGCGCGCGCACGTCGAAGAGCGGCTCGCGGCGGCGCAGCTCGGCTCGCACGAAGCCCACGCCGGCGCACACCCCGATCACCCCGGAGGCGATCACGCCCGGGCTGGTCCAGCCGGCGTCGGGACCCTCGATCAGCGCGAACACCACGCCGCCGAGCGCCAGGATCGAGAGCACGACGCCGACCAGGTCGATCGGCGGAGTGCCGGGCCGCGTCGACTCGGGGAGCACTGCCCGGCCGGCCGGCACGACCAGGATCGCGACGGGCACGTTCACCAGGAACACCGCCTGCCAGCCGACCTCCTTGACGAGCACGCCGCCCAGCATCGGCCCGAGCACCAACCCGACGCCCGCGACCGCCGCCCACACGCCGAGCGCCTGCGGGCGCTCCTCGGGCGGGAACATGACCGCGATCAGCGACAGCGCCGGCGGCAGCACGCACGCGGCCGCCGCGCCCATCAGCGCCCGGGCGCCGATCAGCGCGATCGGGTAGGGCGCGATCGCGCACAGGCACGACGCGACGCCGAAGCCCGCCATACCGGCGAGGAAGACCCGCTTGCGGCCGAAGCGGTCGGCCAGCCCGCTGCCGAGCAGCAGCAGCCCGGCGAGCGCGACCAGGAAGGCGTCGAGCACCCACTGGAGCTCGCCGATCCCCGCGTTCAGGTCCTCCGAGATGTCCGGCAGCGCGACGTTGACGATCGTCATGTCGATCGCGCTGATGAACATCGCCCCGCACACGACCAGCAGCCCCTGCTGGCGCTTCGCGTGTGGCTCGTCGCCCTCGAACGGCAGGTGGTGGAGGTGGTGCGCGAACTCGATTAGCGCACCGTAACCGGCGCGCTAGTCGTCGTCTCCGCCGCCGTGCCCGGAGTTGTCGTCCGAGCCGCCCGACGAGCCCGAGTTCGAGCCCGAGCGGTTGGAGCCCGAGCTGTCGTCCCCGCCCGAGTCGTCCGAGCCGTGACCGCCGCTCCCGTCGTCGTCGCCGGGCTCCGTCGTGGTCGTCGGAGGCGTGGCCGGGGCGGTGGGGGTCGACGTCGTTCGCTGCGCCTCGCGCCGGGCCGCCGCTCGGCGTGCCTTGCGGCGCCGCTCGGCCCGGCGCTCCGCGATCCGCTTGCGCGCGGCGTCAGCGCGGTCCTCGCGGGAGGCGGCCGGCGCCAGCCCCTCGCCGGCGCTCAGCGGCGCGGCCGACAGGCCGACGCTGTCGCCGGAGATCGAGTTGGCCGCGAACCCGATGCCCACGGCGGCCCCGAGGCCGAAGATCGCGAGCGCGAGTGCCGATGGCTGCGGTGCGAAGTCTCATCGAATTCGAGGCTAGCCCGCGCCCGGGTAAAGCGTCGTCAAAGTCCGGGTCAGGGCTTGGTTGCGCCGAGCCGGTGGCCAGCGGCAGCACCACCTCGGCGCGCGTGCCGCCCTCGGGGCGGTCGACCAGCTCGACGGAGCCGCCCCAGCGCGCCGCCAGCGCCTCCACCACCGGCAGCCCGAGGCCCGTGCCGGGCGCGCCGCCGCGGCTGGCCTCGCCCCGGAAGAAGCGCTCGAACACCTGCTCGCGCTCGGCGGGGTCGATGCCCGGTCCCTCGTCGAGCACGGCAAGCCGGGCGCCGGTCGCCGTCGGCGCCCCACTCGATCGAGACGGTGCGTCCCGGCCGGCGAGTAGTTGAGGGCGTTCTCGACGAGGTTGTCGAGCACCACCGCGAGGTCGGCCTCGGTCGCCGCGACGACGGGCTCGCCCTCGCCGCGCGCGAGCACCAGGCTGCCGCCCGCCGCTCTCGGCCGGCGCCTCCCAGCGCTCGTGCGCCGCCCGCGCCACCTCGGCCAGCGAGACGTCCTCCGGCTCGGGCCGCTCGCGCTCGCGCGCCAGCGTGAGCAGCTCGCTCAGCAGCCGCGCCAGCCGCTCGGTCTCCCGCTCCGCCGCGACCAGCTCGCGCTCGACCTCGGGGTCGTTCGCCTTCAGCGACGCCGCCTCGAGCCGCAGCCGCAGGCCGGTCAGCGGGGTGCGCAGCTGGTGGGAGGCGTTGGCCACGAACTCCCGCTGCGCGCGCAGCGCGCGCGCCAGCCGCGCCGTCATGTCGTTGAAGGCCGACGCCACCTCGCGCTGCTCCGACGACCCCTCCACGCGTGCGCGCGCGTCGAGATCGCCGCCGGCGACCCGGCGCGCGGTCGCCGCCAGCCGGCGCAGCGGCCGCGCCAGCGAGCCGGCCAGCAGCCAGGCCAGCCCGAGCCCGAGCAGCAGCACGATCGCGGCCACGCCGACCAGGGCGAGCGTGTCGCTTGCGCACCTCGGAGTTGACCGTCGTCGACGCTCTGGGTGACCCGCACGGCGCCCTCGGTGCGGCCCGCGTTGACGACCGGCACCGCGGTGAACAGCAGGTCCTCGCGAGCGTGTCGCTGTGGCGCTCGCCCTGGCTCGGGTCGCCGCGCAGCGCGGCGGCGATCTCGGGCCGCGAGGCGTAGGACGTGGACTCCAGGCCCTCGCCCTCCGAGTCGGCGAGCAGGCGGCCGCGCGGCCCGACGACGATCACGCGGCCGCGCAGCTCGCTCGCCGGAGTCGCGCGCGAGCCGCTCGAGCTCGGTGCGCTCGCCGAGCCGGCCCGAGACTGAAGGCGGCGAGCAGCTGCGCCTGGCCGCGCGCCTCGCTGCGGATCTCGGCGTCGACGCGCCGCGACAGGTTCAGCGCCAGCGGCACCAGCAGGGCGACGATCACGAGCACGAGCACGTACGCGAACGCCGCCACCAGCCGAGTCCGCAGGCTCACGCTCGACCAGCTCCTCGGGTCCGCTGAAGCGGAAGCCGACCCCGCGCACGGTGTGGATGAAGCGCGGCGAGCTGGAGCTGTCGCCGAGCTTGCGCCGCAGCCCCGAGACGTGGACGTCGAGCGTCTTGGTCGAGCCGAACCAGTTGACGTCCCAGACCTCGTCGATCAGCCGCTCGCGCGTGATCACGGAGCCGGCCTCGGACATCAGCAGCTCGAGCAGCTCGAACTCCTTGCGCGTCAGGTCGAGCTCGTCGCCGTCGAGCGTCGCGCTGCGGCGGGCCCGGTCGAGCCGGAGCGAGCCGACCTCGATCGGCGCGCCCTGGTCGGACGCGCCCTCGCCCGTGCGGCGCAGCACAGCGCGGATGCGCGCGACCACCTCGCGCGCGCTGAAGGGCTTGACGATGTAGTCGTCGGCGCCCAGCTCGAGCCCGACGATGCGGTCGGTCTCCTCGCCGCGCGCGGTGAGCATGATGATCGGGACGCGCGAGCTCGCGCGCAGCTCGCGGCAGACGTCGTAGCCGGAGCCGTCGGGGAGCATCACGTCGAGCAGGACGAGGTCGGGGCTCGATCGCTGCGCCAGCTCGAGCGCCTCCGCGACCGTTCCGGCGACCTGCGTGTCGAAGCCCTCGCGAGCGAGGGCCTCCGCGAGCGGCTCGGTGATCGACTGCTCGTCCTCGACCATGAGGATGGTGCGCCTGCCGGGCATCGCCCAGATGCTAGGTGCGAGCCGCGACGCCGACGCGCGGTGGCCGCGGCGGCGGCGTGCCGCCGCGGCCGTGCGCACCCGCTCAGTCGTCGTCGCCACCGCCGTGGCCGGAGTTGCCTCCGTGGTCGTCGCCACCGCCGTGGCCGGAGCCCGAGTGGTCGTCGTCGTCGACGCTGCCCGGGCCGGAGTTGTCGACGTCGCCGCCGTGGTCGTCGAAGCGATCGTCGTCGCCGTGGCGGCCGTGCCGGTCGTCGTCCTCGACGCGCGGCGCGACGCCGGTGCAGCGCGGGTCGTTCGCGTGCTCGGCCTCGTCGCAGGGGCCGGAGATGTCGACGCCCTGGGCGGGAGCGGTGGTCGTGCCGCCGACGCCGCTGCAGCGCGGGTCGTTCGCGTGCTCGGCCTCGTCGCAGGGGCCGGACACGTCGACGCCCGCAGGAGCGTCGTCGGCGCGGCGGTCGTCGCGGCGCGGTCGCGGTCGCCGCGGCCCTGGTCGGGCGTGCCGTCGTCGTCGGTGGTCGTGGTGGTCGTGGTCTCGGTCGTCGCGGTGGTCTGGCTCGTCTCGGTCGTGGCGACCGGCGAGCTCGTCGCCGGCGTCGACCGCCGCGTACACGACCGCGGCGAACAGGCCCACCAGGAGGACCGCCAGGTGAGTGTCACGAGCTTGCGCATGAGCCCCAGGATCGGCACCGGCCGCCCAGCGCCCGCCCAAGCCCGGGTTAGGAGTTGGTAAAGCCCTGCTCGACTACCCTCGGGGCCATGGACCTCAGCGCGGCGCCGCCGACCGTGGCGCAAGCCGCCGCACCGCGTTCCTGCGGCTGGGCGCCTACGGAACGCTGCTCGCAACGGTGCTGGCGGTGCTCGCGCTGACCGGCTCGTTCCCGTCGGCGGACGAGGCGCGCGACTGGGCGGACGGCCTCGGCGACGGCGCCTACTTCGCCTACGTGCCGCTGTTCGTGCTCGTCAACTTCGTGATCTGGTGGCCGATCCTGGCCGGCGCCGGCGGGCTTGCTGTTCGGCACGGCGGTCGGCACGCCGCTGGCGCTTGCCGGGCGTCACCTGCGCCTCGCTCGTCGCAGATGTTCGTGTCGCGCCGGCTCGCGTCCGGCCACCACGGCTCGCTGCTGCCGGAGCGCACGCGCGCGGATCGAGGAGTTCCTGACCCGCCACGGGGCCATCGCGGTGATGGAGTCGCGGATCGTGCCGCTTCCTGCCGTACGGGCTCGTCAACTTCAGCGCCGGCCTGACCAGGCTGCCCTACCGCGACGCTGGCGCTGGGGACGCTCGTCGGCGCCGCGCCCAAGGTGTTCGCCTACGTGGCGCTCGGCGGCAGCCTGACCGACCTCCGTTCCCCGGAGGCGATCGCCGCGATCGCGCTGCTCGTCTGCCTGGCGCTCGTCGGCGCGCTGTTCGTCCGGCGCCAGATCGCCGCTCGGCCGCGCCTAACCTCCCGCCCGTGTCCTACTTCCAGGCCGTCCGGCTCTACTCGCTCGTGGAGGTGTGCATCTTCACCGCGCTGCTGGTCGCCGCCATCGGCGGCCTCGGCGAGTACGCCGAGCGCGCGCTCGGCTGGACCCACGGCTTCGGCTGGATCATCCTCTGCCTGCTGGTGGCGAATGGCTGCCGGCGCAAGATCTTTCCCTGGCCGCTGCTGGCGGCGACGGTGTCGCCGCTGGGCCCGGTCGGGAGCACGGCCGGGCATCGAGTACCTCGCCCGGCGACAGCCGCACACACGCGGAGTAACGTCGAGCGCCGCGTGTTCCCGCTGAACCTCCCGAACGCGCTCACGCTGATCCGCATCCTGCTGGTGCCGGTGCTCGTCGTGGCGCTGACCGTCGAGTCGCCGGGCGGCTCGACGATCGCGGCGATCGTGTTCGCGATCGCGGCGCTCACCGACGGCCTGGACGGCTACATCGCGCGCTCGCGCCAGGCGGTCACCACGTTCGGCAAGGTGATGGACCCGGTCGCGGACAAGCTGATGATCGCCGCGGCGCTGATCTCGCTGGTCAGCCTCGACCGGGTGGCCGGCTGGGTCGCGATGGTGATCATCGCGCGCGAGTTCGCGGTCAGCGGCCTGCGCATCGCCGCGGGCCAGCAGGGCGTCGTGATCCCGGCGAGCGCGCTCGGGAAGGTCAAGACGATCGTCCAGGTCGCCGCCGTGCTGGCGCTGATCGCCGCCTCCGACCCGGACGCCGCTCTGGGTCCAGGCGCTGGTCTACGCGATGGTGCTGGTGACGGTCGTCTCGGGCGCGGACTACTTCCTCAACTTCCGGCGCAAGCTCGAGGAAGCCTCTCGCGCGCGCGAGCGCGCGGGCGACACCTCGCCCGCCTGAGCCGCGTCAGCCGCCGTGGGCGGCCGTGCCCGCCAGGCGCTCGGACAGCTCGTCGCGGCTCGTGCCGCGCAGGTAGAGCACGCGGTCGAACAGCCGGCCGTACACGTCGAGCACGGCGAACAGCAGGTCCGGCGTTCCGATCGTCTCGGCGTGGCGCGCCTCGGCGAACCCCTCGGCGCGCCGGGTCACCTCGTCGAGCACCTCGGCGCCCAGCGGCGGTGTGCCCGGGCCGTCCTCGTCGGAGGCGAGCCCGGTCATGAGCGGCGACTCGCCGACGCCGAGCGCCTGCAGCGCGGCGCCGACCTGGCCGTGCAGCCGCAGGGCGCGCAGCCAGCGCTCGGCCTCGTCCTCGGCCGAGTGGGCGAACGGCATCGCGGTCCCGGCGAGGGCGACGACGAGCGCGGCGTCCTGGGAGAGGGGGATGTGCTTCTGCGTCAAGAGGTCTCCAACGTCCGTGTTGTGAGATTCCCATCGGCATCCCGGGCGGCGCGCATGGAGCGCACGCGCCAGGGTGGACGTTTGATCTACTCGGCGGGGCGGCTTCGAGCCAGTCGCGCATCGTGACCTGGCGCTCGGCGCGCTCGCCGGTGGCCATCTCGTGGCGCAGCTCGCCCATCAGGCCGTGGCGCTCGGCGACCACGTTGTGCTTGTGGATCGTCTCGAGGTTCTCCTGGCGGGCGGAGACGAACGCGGCGTCGTCGAGGCTCGCGAAGCGCTCGGTGGCCATGCGCACCATCTCGCGCACGCAGTCCTCCACGAAGCGGGGATTGCGGTGCGCCTTCTCGACCACGTGGAGCTCGTCCGGCCGCTTCATCAGCTCGTAGATCTCGGAGCTCATCGAGGCCTCGACGATCTCGAGCAGCACCTCGGCCTCGAGCGACTCGGTGCAGCCCTCGGGGCAGCCGATGTGCAGCGTGCCGATGCCGCGCTGGTTGTGCGTGGCCACCGGGACGGCCTCGAAGATGCGCGTCGATCTCGTCGTCGCTGAAGCCGTCGGCGCGCAGCCGCTCGCGCGAGCTCTCGGTGACCATCTCCTGGGCGCACGGGCAGGCGGTCATGCCCTGGGCCTGGACGCCGACCAGCCGGCGGGTGCCGCTCGCCGACGCCACCGCCGAGCCGAACATCGTGTAGATCTCCTGGGTCGGCACGCCGGAGACGGGGGCCGGCTTGTTCTCCGGATAGCGCGCGGCGATCGTCACCTCGGCGCGGCAGCCGTCCTGGCGGTCGCGGACGCGCTCGGCGATGTGGGAGGCGAGCGTCTCGGCCTTGAAGGCCTCGCCGAGGACGACCTCGTCGATCGCCTCGTTGACGACCTCCTCGAAGCGCGACATGTGCGCGCCCTTCTGCTCGGGCCCGAGGTCGACGAAGCACTCGAGCTCGGCGTAGAAGAGCGAGCGACGGCCGTTGGACTGAATCCGGATGATCTTCTCGACCCCGGTGACGCCGACGCGCGACAGGCTCACACCCGTGCTGGGTCGCCGGGCCTGGACGTCGGGGCCGAGGAGCGCGGCGTGCTCGTTCATGGCGACCGCCAACTGTATTGCACCCACCTTGGGGCAAAACGCACGAAGGGGTGTACACTGGCCGCCTTCGGCTCGACGCCTCCAGATATATCTGGCCCACCGGCTCAGCCCCTCGCGGCGCCCCCGCGGACTCACACAACCGAATCTGGCCACCGACTCGCCCCGGAATCTCCAGGGCGTGTTCGTCAAAGGAGCGCGCGGTTGACGGAGGAGAAGCACGAGGGAGTTGCGCTGCTGGTGGAAGTGGACGAGGCGCCGTTCCTCGAAGTAGATGAGGTGCGCGGGCTCGTGGCCGTCGGCAAGGAGCGCGGCTACCTCACCTTCGAGGAGATCACGGCGACGTTCGAGGAGGTCGAGCTCACCAAGGAGCAGATCCTCGAGCTCCACGCCCACCTGCAGGAAAACGGCGTGGAGATCGTCGCCAGCGACGATCGCCCGCCCGGACTGATCGAGATCAACGGGGACGGCGCCCAGCCGGCCCCGCGCAAGCCCCAGATCGACCTGACGGTCGAGCCGAGCCTGGACTCGCTGCGGCTCTACCTGCGGTCGATCGGGCGCGTCGAGCTGCTCACGGCGGACCAGGAGGTCTTCCTCGCCAAGCGGATCGAGCGCGGCGACATGGTCGCCAAGCAGCAGATGATCGAGGCCAACCTGCGCCTGGTCGTGTCGATCGCGAAGGGCTACCTGGGCCGCGGGCTGTCGTTCCTCGACCTGATCCAGGAGGGATCGCTCGGGCTGATCCGGGCCGTCGAGAAGTTCGACTACAGGCGCGGGTACAAGTTCTCCACGTACGCCACCTGGTGGATCCGGCAGGCCGTGACCCGCGCGATCGCGGACAAGGCCCGCACGATCCGGATCCCCGTGCACATGGTCGAGAAGCTCAACAAGGTCGTGCACGTGGAGCGCCAGCTGGTTCAGGAGTTCGGCCGCGAGCCGACCCCCGAGGAGATCGCCGCGCGAGCTGCAGTGGACGGCGCGCGAGGTCAAGGACATCCTGCGCATCGCGCAGCTGCCGGTGTCGCTCGAGAAGCCGATCGGCGAGGAGGAGGACTCCGAGCTCGGCGACTTCGTCGAGGACGAGGCGGCCGAGTCGCCGTTCGAGCGGGCCAGCGAGAACCTGCGCCGCGAGAACGTGCAGCGGGCGCTGGAGGCGCTGCCGCCGCGCGAGCGCGAGGTGATCGAGATGCGCTACGGGCTCCGGGGCAACAAGGCCCGGACGCTCGAGGAGGTCGGTCGCGCCTTCGGGGTGACGCGCGAGCGCATCCGCCAGATCGAGAACAACACGCTGAAGAAGCTCGAGGGGCTGCCGGAGGCCCAGCGCCTCAGGGACGCCTCATAGGCCGGAGCATGTGCCACATGGTCGCGCCCCTCGGCAGGGGGGCGCGACCGATCTCCTCGAAGCCGAAGCTCGCGTAGTAGGGGACGTTGGCCGGGTTGGCCGTGTCGAGATAGACGGGCGCCTCGGCCTCCTCGAAGACGCGCTCGAGCAGGGCCCGGCCGACGCCGCGCGCGCTGGTGGCGGCGGGTCGACGGCGAGGAACCAGAGGAAGACGTGCTCGTCGTGCGGGTGGCCGCGGTCCTGGACGCCTGAGGTGCGCAGGCCGCGCACGACCGGCGCCGGGCCCGGCGAGCAGGAAGCCGGGACGTACTTGCACGAAGGTCCAGGCCGGCGGGGGATAGCGGCCGGCGCGCGAACGTGACCGCGACGCCGGCGAGCGCGCCGTCGCGGTAGGCGCCGTAGATCGGGCGGCCGTAGCGGTGGACCACGCCGATGGCCGCGCGGTGATAGCGGAGCGCGACCCGGCGCCGATGCCCGGTCCGGTCGGGCCCCACGGCGCGCCAGCCCGGGATCGTCAAGCAGGGCGTCGGTGACGATCCGAGCGGCCTCGCCGTACTCGGCCGGCTCGATTTCCTTCGTTCCATCCGAATGCGAACGTATGTTCGAGTAATGCATTGGCGTCGTCAGGGTGATCTGGGCGAGCTATCCGCGATGGCGTGGTTCGAGTCGCAGGGTGCCGGAATCTACTTCCCGGCTGGGCACAGCCCGCACTCGGATTTCATCGCCGAGTTCGGAGAGCGCTTGTTACGCGTGCAGGTGAAGACGTGCATCGCATGGCGCAACAACCGGTGGAACGTCAGCATCTGCACCCGCGGCGGCAATCGGAGCTGGAGCGGGCTGACGAAGTACTTCGACCCGACCCGATGCGACTACCTCTTCGTGCTGGTCGGCGACGGCCGGCGTTGGTGCATCCCCTCGGGTGCCCTCGGCGGTGGCTCGCACATCTGCCTCGGCGGCCCGAAGTACGCCGAGTTCGAGGTTGAGCCGGGCCGCCCGCTGCCCGACCCGCACGCCGAGCAACCCGCCTCTACAATCGCCTTCTCCAACGCTCGGGGGGATGTCCGAGTGGCTAAAGGAGATGCGCTGTAAACGCATTGGCTCAGCCTACGCAGGTTCGAATCCTGCTCCCCCCACTGGCCGGACATATGCCGACGTAGCTCAGCTGGTAGAGCACCTCCATGGTAAGGAGGGGGTCAGGGGTTCGAGTCCCCTCGTCGGCTCTACGCGAAGCGACCGCGGCGAGGACTCGCCTCATGTATCTGCGGCCCGCGTCAGTGACCTGGTGAAGAAGCGCTGCACTGTGTCGAGTGGCTGGGTGCTTTGGTTTGCTCGGCACAAGATGAGGGCGCCCTCGAGAGCCGCAAGTAGCGCGGAGGCATCGTCCTCTGATGTTGACTCCCCGACGCCGAATTTGACCAGGACCGCGCGTACCGACTCGCGCCACTGATCGAGGAGAGCGCGAGCCTCTTGCCGTAGCCGGTCGTCCCCGGAGGCATCTACAACGGTCGCCGCGATGGGACATCCCATCGTGAAGTTGCTGTCGATGAGCACTTGGCGCCACGGGGCGAAGATTGCGTCGATCGCGTCGGCCAGCGTGGCCGCCTCGATGAGTCGTGACTCGGTGTCGTCCAGCACCTCGGCGCCGGCCAGCTTGAGGGCCTCCGTGATGAGCTGCGTCTTCCCGCCCGGGAAGTAGCGCTGGAGGGACCCGCGAGGTCCGTCGGCATGGGCAACGATCTGGCGCAGGCCGACGCCGTGAACTCCGCGCTCGCGAACCAGCGCGGCTGCGCTGCGCACGATGCGGTCACGGGCCGGCTGCTGCTTGCCGCTTCCCTCTGTCCGCGGGGGTTCTTGGTGGGCGTCCATGAGCACAGCGTATCCGGGGCGCGATGACGGTTGTCATCGCCGTTTGATAGCGTCCGCGATCTTCGATGACAGTCGTCATCGAAGACCCTCCGTAGCCGATGGATTCGCCATCTCAAAGGAGCGCACAAGTGAGCGAGGGCAGTGATCTCAAGACGACAACGCTGAACGCGGCAGGGTATGCGCCCATCTCTCCGCTCTTCCGAGTATGCGACGGGGTGCGGATTCGGTTTGCCGACAACAAGGCGGACTCGTCGGCGGTGACCGTGTTGATGTTGAGCCCGTGGCCGGAGAGCCTCTGGGCGTACCGGGGGATCTGGGACCGACTGTCGAGGGCGGCGCGCGTGGTCGCGATCGACCTGCCGGGCTTTGGCCACTCAGACGGTCGCCCGGAGCTGATCGCACCGGATGCGATGGGCACGTTCCTGGCGCGCCTGATCGAGGAATGGGGCCTGGGCACGCCGCACGTGGTCGGTCCGGACGTGGGCACCGCCGCCGCGCTGTTCCTCGCCGCCAACTCTCCAGACCGCGTTACGAGCTTGACCATCGGCGGAGGCGCGGTGCGCTTTCCCATCGATGCCGGCGGCGCGCTCAAGGATGTCATCGAGGCCCCGAGCCTCGACGCCGTCCGACAGCTGGATGCCCGAACCAACATCGGGTTCGCCGTCGAGCCAGCGGCCGGTGCCGACAGCGAGCCCGACGTCCATGAGGACTACGTCAGCGCGTATGACCTCGGGCGCTTTGCCGAGTCGGCTCGCTTCGTCCGCCACTACCCCGAGCAGAATCCGGTGCTGCGCGATCTCTTGCCTTCCATCACCACGCCGGCTCAGATCATCGGCGGGCGCGAGGACGACCTGGTGCCGTGGTCCAACAACCAGTACCTCGCCGACCTGCTGCCCAATAGCGAGATCCACCCGCTGGACGCCGGCCACTTCGCATGGGAGCAGGCGTCCGATGAGTACGGCCGCCTCACCGTGGAGTGGGTCACGGGCGGTTTCCAGCGGCCCGGTGGCGCGGTGACGGCCTAAGGACCTCCCGATGCCCAGAGCGGCGCGTCCAATCTGTTGTATGACATACTGCATACCGCCATGGCAAAGGTCGAGCCCGGGCCGCGCGAGCGGATGATCGTCAGCACTGCGCTTCTAGTGCGGGAGCGTGGCGCCCGCGCGACGAGCCTGGACGCGGTCCTCGAGCACAGCGGCGCACCGCGCGGCTCGGTGTACCACCACTTCCCCGGCGGCCGCGAGCAGCTGCTGCGCGAGGCAACCGACTACGCCGGTAGGTACGTCGCGCGCCGGCTCGAGCGGACGGCGCCGGAGGATCCGCTCGCCGCGATCGACACCCTGCTCGACGAGTACCGCGAGAGCCTGCTGGCGAGCGACTTCCGGGCCGGGTGCCCGGTCGTGGCCGTGGCCGTCGAGTCCGTCGAGGACGGGCCGGATCTGCGCGACGACGTGGTCGCGGCGTTCGATCGCTGGCGGCGGATCTTCGCGCGCGGATTCGCAGCAGCCGGGATCGACGCGGCGCGCTCGGATGAGCTGGCGCTGCTGGTCGTCGCGGGCTTCGAGGGTGCGCTGATCCTCAGCAGGGCATATCGCGACCTCGCGCCGCTGGAGAACATGCGGCGCGAGATCCACACACGGGTGGAGGCGGAGCTCGCCGCGCCATGAGCGACTGGGTCCAGACCGCGTGCATCCTCTGCGAGTGCAATTGCGGGATCGAGGTGCAGCTCGACGATCGCAGGCTCGACCGGATCCGCGGCGACAAGGCGCACCCCGGGTCGCAGGGCTACACCTGCAACAAGGCGATGCGACTCGATCGCTACCAGAACGGACCGCATCGCCTCACCTCGCCGATGCGGCGCACGCCTGACGGGAGCTACGAGGAGGTCGACTGGGACAGCGCGATCGCCGAGATCGCCGCGGGCTTCAAGCGGATCGCCGGTGAGCACGGCGGCGAGTCGATCTTCTACTACGGCGGGGGCGGGCAGGGGAACCATCTCGGCGGCAGCTACAGCGGTGCCTTCCTGCGCGCCCTCGGCTCCCGCTACCGCTCGAGCGCGCTGGCCCAGGAGAAGACCGGCGAGGGCTGGGTCGAGCACTCGCTGTACGGCAGTCACACGCGCGGCGAGTTCGAGCACGCCGAGGTCTCGGTGTTCGTCGGCAAGAACCCCTGGATGTCGCAGAGCTTCCCGCGCGCACGTGTGGTGCTGCGCGAGATCTCGAAGGACCCCGAGCGATCGATGATCGTGATCGACCCCGTCGTCACCGACACGGCCAAGCTCGCCGACTTCCACCTGCGCGTACGGCCGGGCACCGACGCCTGGTGCCTGGCCGCGATGGTGGCGGTCTTGGTGCAGGAGGACCTCGTCGACCACGAGTTCCTGGCGGCCCACGCGACCGGAGTCCGGGCCGTCCTCGAGCACCTGGGCCGGGTCGACGTATCTCGCTATGCGGGCTATTGCGGGGTCGATGAGGGCTTGATCCGCGCCGCGGTGCGGCGTATCGCGGACGCGGCCAGCGTCTCGGTCTTCGAGGACCTCGGCATCCAGCAGGGGCCGAACAGCACCCTCTGCTCCTACGTCAACCGGATGCTGTGGATCCTGACCGGAAACTTCGGGAACCCGGGTGGGATGCACCTGCACACGTCGTTCGTGAACCTGTTCCGCGACCGGACGGTGCGCCACACGCCCGTCACCGGCGCGCGGATCCTGGCCGGGCTCGTGCCCTGCAACGTGATCCCGGACGAGATCCTCACCGACCATCCGAAGCGGTTCAGGGCGATGATCGTGGAGAGCGCCAACCCGGCCCACTCGCTCGCCGACTCGCAGCGCTTCCGCGAGGCCTTCGAGGCGCTCGACCTCCTCCTCGTCATCGACGTGGCGATGACCGAGACCGCCCGACAGGCCGACTACGTGCTCCCGGCGGCCAGCCAGTACGAGAAGCCCGAGGCGACCTTCTTCAACTTCGAGTTCCCCGACAACACCTTCCACCTCCGCCGTCCGCTGCTCGAGCCGCTGACGGGCACACTGCCCGAGGCGGAGATCTGGGCCCGGCTCGTCCGGGCCCTCGGCCTGGTGGACGAGGCCGAGCTCGCGCCGCTGCGCGAGGCCGCCGCGGAGAGCCGGCAGGCGTACACCGAAGCGTTCGCGACGGCGACGACGCAGAACGCGACGCTCTCCAAGCTGGCGCCATACGTCCTGTACGAGACGCTCGGGCCGTCGCTGCCCGAGGGCCTCGAGAGCGCCGCTGCCCTCTGGGGCCTCGCCTACCGGTGTGCGATGACCTACCCGGATGCCGTTCGGCGCGCGGGCCATGCCGACGGCAACGCGCTGTTCGACGCGATCCTCGAATCACCGTCCGGGGTCACGTTCACGCGCGACGAGTACGGGGACGACTTCGAGCGCATCGTCCACCCCGACAGGCGGATCGCGCTGGAGTTGCCCGAGATGCTCGCCGAGCTCGACGCGCTCGACGCCGGACCGGTCAGCCGAACCAACGAGCGGCTGCCGATCGTGCTGTCCGTCGGCGAGCGCCGCTCCTTCACAGCCAACGACATCTTCCGCGACCCGGGCTGGCGCAAGCGCGATCCCGACGGGGCTCTGCGGGTGAGCGCGGCGGACGCGTCGCGGATCGGGCTGGTCGACGGTGGCCGTGCGCGGGTGACCACGGCACGCGGCAGCGCGGAGGCGACCGTCGAGGTCAGCGACGCGATGCTGGCCGGGCACGCCTCGCTCCCGAACGGCCTCGGCCTCGACTACACGGACGAGAACGGCGAGACCGTCGTCCCCGGCGTCGCTCCCAACTCGCTCACGTCGTCGGAGTGGCGCGACGACTTCGCTGGCACCCCCTGGCACAAGCACGTCCCAGCTCGCATCGAGCCGGTCGGGGCATGACCACGACCCGGCTTGAGCGCGACGGCGGCCTGGCCGTGCTGACCCTGGCGAACGCACCCCTGAACCAGATCAGCGAGCAGGTTGTCGACGACCTCGTCGAGGTCGTCGCCGCACTGGAGACCGCTGGCGACGTTCGGGCCCTGCTGGTCCGCGGCGAGGGCGACGTCTTCAGCGCCGGTGCCGACGTCAACCTGTTCGCGGGTCGCTCCGCGACGGAGATGCGGCCACTGATCGGGCGGTTCCTCGACCTCGGCCGGCGTGTCGAGGCGCTTCCGTTCCCGACCCTGGGCGCGGTTCACGGCATGTGCGTGGCGGGCGGTCTCGAGCTTGTGCTGTTCCTCGACCTGATCTGGGCCGCCGAGGGCACGAGCCTTGGGCTGCTCGAGACCCGCCTCGGGATCGTGCCGCTCGCGGGCGGCATCGAGCGTGTCGCCGCACGCGCCGGCATCGGCCGGGCGCGGTCGATCGCCCTCAGCGGCAACCTCTTCCCGGCCGAGCGGTTCGAGGCCTGGGGCGTCGTCGACCGGGTGCTGCCTGCCGACGAGCTGCAGCCGCAGGCCGAGAAGTTCGCCCGGCGGCTCGCCGCCGGGCCGGCGCGAGCGTTCGCCGCCGTCAAGCGGCTTGCAGCCGCGTACACCGAGGGCGGCGTCGCGGCCGCCGACGAGCGGCTGCTCGAGGATGCCGTCGGCCTGTTCGACACCCACGACGCGCGGAACGCGATCGACTCGTTCCTCACGTCGGGGCCTGGCAAGGCAACATTCGCCGGGCGTTGACCACCCGTTTCGACTTCGCGTTCGCAACGGCCTATCGCCGGCTCGCGCGGCCGCTCCGGGTCAATCCGGAGTCCGCCTGGGTGGAGGTGGATGACGTGACCTTCGACGCGCGCTTCGGGCGTTGGCGGGTGCGGACACCGCTCACGAACATCACTGACGTGGAGGTCACCGGCCCCTATGCGCTCTGGAAGACCGCCGGACCGGCGCGCTACGCGATCACCGACCGCGGCCTGACGTTCGCGACCAACGGCGACCGCGGCGTGCTCATTCGCTTCGAGAAGCCCGTACGTGGCCTGGACCCGCTCGGGATCCTGCGCCACCCCGAGCTGACCGTCACGGTCGCCGACGTCGACGGGCTCGCCGACCTACTACGCACCCAGGGCGGCCCAGGCGTCGCTGGCTGAGGCGCTCCCGACGGCCCCACATCGCGATGTACGTCGACGTGGAGAACCAGGTGCTCGGCGCCCCCAACGGAGTCGACTACGCATACCGCAGCGACGGGCGCCGCTGACGCGTCCCCGCTGGTGCTCCTGCAGCACTTTCGCGGCAACCTCGACAACTGGGATCCCGCGCTCGTCGATGCACTCGCCAAGGGCCGTCGGGTGATCACCTTCGACAACCGAGGGGTGGCCGCTTCGAGTGGGACGACACCCAGGACCATTGCGGAGATGGCGCTCGACGCGATCGATTTCATCGACGCGCTTGGAGTCGGAGAGGTCGATCTGCTCGGGTTCTCGATTGGCAGCTTCGTGGCCCAGGAGATCGCCCTCGTTCGCCCGTCGATCGTGCGCAACTTGATACTCGCCTCTTCGGCTCCGCAGGGGGCCAGTGGAATGCACGGCTGGGCGCCCGTGGTGATCGACGCAGTCGGAAAGCCAGAGACGTCGGCTGCCGACTACCTCGGCGTCTTCTTCACTGGCTCCGAGGCGAGCCGTGCGGCGGGGCAGCAGGTCGCCGGCCGCGTGTTCGGGGCGCGCACTGTCGACCGAGACGCGGCCACCAGCTGGCAGACCCGGCTGGCGCAGTACGACGCGGTGTGCGCATGGGGGCAGCCGAACCACTCGATGCTGGAGCGGGTCTCGGCGATCGACAAGCCCGTGTTCGTGGCCAACGGCGATAGCGACCCCATGATCCTCCCGCGGTACTCCTATCTGCTTACCGGCCTGATCCCCGGGGCGCAGCTCAAGATCTACCCGGACGCGGCGCACGGCTTCCTCTTTCAACACCATGCAGAGTTCGCCGCCGACGTCGGCGCGTTCTTGGCAAGGAGCGAGAGCCTCACCTGATCGGCGGCGGTACTCCGTCTGCCGTGGCCGCCAGCGCGGGGTCCCAGTCGCATACCGCGCAGGCGTGGCGGAATGCCGACCGGCCGAATTCGACCGCTGCCGCGTGCGGATCACCGCTCTCCCGGATGTCGTCCCAGTGGAGCACGTACTCGCCTAGCTTTGGGTCCCAGCGGCCCGGGGCAGGGCTCAGGTCTGCCTCCCCGAAGCCCTCGGTCGCGGGGTAGGCGAACGCGAAGAAGGCGGCCTGCTCGTGGTTGGGATCCCCGGGCCACCAGCCGATCGAGATCTGCTGGGCGTCCCCTCCGTTGCGCATGATGAAGTCGTCGGAGGGCGGATCGGCCGGCCGTCCCGAGAAGAAGTTGACCGCGAGGTCGAAGGTGCCCCACCAGGCGTTGACCGGCGTCGAGCGTCCGCGAAACGGCGCCCGCAGGTCCGCCAGGACGAGCGCCGCCTGGGTGGCGGCCTCGAAGTAGGCCGACACCTGGTCGGCGTCGTAGGTCGCGTGCTGGTCGTCCTCGTCCAGCGGCACCGTCCACGGCACCTCCTGGGGTACAGGGTTGATGTCGACCGCACCGCCGAGCCGCGCGACGGCCTCGAGCACCTCGCGCGTGACCTCGGCGACGGTGCGGTTGGGCGTCAGGGCGATCCGCGTCTCGCGCGCCGTCCGAGTGCTCGACCAGGGCCTCGTGCGTGCGCAGGTCAAGCGCCGCGACGATCGCGCCGGAGCCGTCCGGCGCCGGCAGCGCCAGCGTCTCCCACCCTCGCGCCGTCAGCCGCAGGGCGGCGTGCTGGAGCTGGGGCTCGGGCGGGGCCAGCTGGACCGCGAGCTTTCCGAGCAACTGGGTGTGCGCGTGGACCGTGTCACAGGTTGCGCTCCACGATTCGTAGGTCAGCGGCGGCCAGTTAGTCGACATGCTCGAACGCTACCTCTCGATCAGCTCGCCGCCTCGACGGTGCGAGTCTCGGTCCAGTCCACGTAGAGCCGGCGCTCCCCGAACAGCCACGTCCCGCCCTCCTTGATGAAGGTGTCGCCATAGCGAAGCGACGCGACCATGAGCTTGCGCTCGCCGTCAACTGAGTAGACGTGGTGGGCGAGGCAATAGCTCTCGCCGGTCGCGCGATCCCCATCCAGCACGATCGTGCTCTGGCCGTTGAAATGCGTCGTCGCCTCGTAGGTGTTCAGGTTCTCGAACACCGGCGTCAGCGATTCCCGGCCCCGAAGATCATCGGTCGGGTCCGTGCCCTCGCCGGCCATATAGACGACAAAGTGGGTGTCCGTGGTGAAGAGCGCCTTCTGGCCGTCGGCGTCACGACGGTCGGCGCAGTGGGCATACGCGTCAATGAGCTCACGGATCGCGAGCCGGTCCGCGGCCTCCTCGACTGAGATGGAGATGTGATCAGTCAAGTGCAGTGCGTTCAACCCGCGGTCACCGTGCGGTAGCTCCCATGGCGGAACTCCTCGACAAGTCCCGGATGGGACGGAGACCAGCCGAGCTCGGTGCGTGCCTTGGCCGCATCGGTGGCCTGATCGAGCAGTAGGACCTCGGCAAAGTAGTCACCCAGTCGCGCGCGAGCCTCATCGTCGGAGCCGGGGACCGCGCCCGGAGCGGCGGCCGCTACGGCGGCGGCCTCGGTCAACTCGCCGACCGTCGGGTTCAGCCCATCGCCGACCACGTAGTGACCGCGCGCCGAGTCGTCCTCCAACGCACGCCGAAAGAAATCCGCCAGGTCGGTGACGTGGACCGTCGCCCAATGCTGCTGTCCCGTGCCGAGCATGATCAGGTTGCCGGCGTCGTCACGAGGTGAGCCGAGCAGCAGCCCGGGAACGCCACCACCGCCGTCACCGTACGCCACACCGGGGGCGATGACGACTCCCCGCATCTCGCCCGCCCCGAGAGCACGCTGAGCGATCGGTTCCCTCCAGGAGACCATCGCCGGCGCATCGATCGGGGACTCCTCCGTGATCGAAGTGTTGGTCCCATAGACCCACGCACCCGTGATGTGGAGGTAGGGCTTGCCCTTGCCGTCGAATGCCTCGATCGCTGCATCGACGACCGCCGAGTCCAGATCCGCGCTGGTCTCGTCGCCGGGACTGGCCGTGTGGATGGCCCCGTCCGCATCGCTCAGCGCCCTCACGACCGCCGACCGGTCGTAGAGATCAACGACGACCGGCCTCACCCCGGGGGCGGCGACAGCGTTGGCGCGGGCGTCGTCCGGGACGAGCGCCGTCACCTCGTGGCCGTGCTGGCGCAGCTCAGCCAGTACGTGGGATCCGATGAAGCCGGTTGCTCCGGTGAGTGCAACGTTCATTTCTCGAACCTCCTTCGGCATCAGTTCAAGCAAGTGCTTGAATTTAACGCGAGCGCGCCTATCTTGTCAAGCACTCGCTTGACTTGTTTGGAGCTTCGGTACCGGGGCAGTTAGCCGGAGCTCGTGCCGCGGAAGGCGCCGGCAAGGATGGGGACCAGAAGCCGCTCGGCCTGCTTCTCGGACTTGCCGCTGAGCTCGGCACCGACGGGGGCGAGCGCGAGCCAATTCAGCATTCCAGCTGCGCAACGGGTGCGGAAGATCAACTCCTGGGGCTTGACCCTGGACACCTTCTTCTTCAGTACCTCGACGACGTCTGCACGAATCTGGTCGAACCTGTCGTCGAACCGATCCCACCCTTGTGGAGGATCGATTGCGGCCCGCGCCACGATGCGGATCGCTGCGCGATCGCGACCGCCCTTGGTCAGGGCGACGATCATCGGCCGGGCGAATGCCGCTGCCAATGCCTCGAGCGTCGACTCGGCGGGCAGCGCGCTCAGCGCGGCCTGTTGAGCGTCCAGATAGCGCTCGAGCGCATGCTCGATCGCCGCATCGAAGAGCGACTGCAGCGCCCCGAAGTGATAGCTCACCGCGGCCACGTTGGCCTCAGCGGCATCGGTCACCTCTCGGAGAGTCACGCCATCCTCTCCACGAACAGCTAGAAGATCCAATGCGGCGTCCATCAGGCGCGCCCGCGTACGCTCGCCCGCCGCGCGGCGCTGGTCTGCACTCGCTGATTCCATACCATCTATTCAATCAGCTGCTTGAACAGAACGCCTACCCGTGCGGTGCGGAGAGTGCCTTGCTACGCCACGCCGCCGACCGGCGAATGCAGCCGTCTCGAGCGCCGATCCCGTGCCCCCGCCCACAGGCGATCGGCGCCGGCCCAGGCGGCGAAGCAGAGGCCGCCGAGCGTTCCCGTCACGGTCAGGAGCACGCCGGCTGCCGCGGTGGCCGCGACTCCGTCGCTGCCGAGGATCAGCACGGCGGCGGCGGCGCCGACGGTTGGGCCCACCGGCAGCTGTCCGAGTGTGACCACCGCGATCAGGACCGCGATCGCGTCGAAGAGCGACGCGTCCACGCCGACCGCGCGCAACAGGAGCCAGTTGCGGAGGATCTGGGCGAACACGGCCACCAGCACGAAGCCGACCACCCGGCTCCCTCCCTGGCGGCTGCGAAGCACGGCCAGGCCGCGCCACAGGTCTCGGCCCTTGCCGAGCGCGAGCCGTCGCAGGCCGGCGCTCGCCGCGCCGACCACGAGCAGGATCGCGATCGGCAGCCACCAGGGCAGCCCGAGCGGCCCGACCAGGGTGAACGATGCTGCGGCGGCCAGCATCCCCTCCACGGCCAGGATCGGGAACTCGGCGGCGATCAGGGTCGGCACCTGGGGGCAGGCCTCGGGCGCGGAGCGCCGCAGGGCCGCTATGCGCGCGGCAACGCCCAGGTGACCGTTCAGAGTCCCGCCCAGGACCTGCATGCTGGACGCCCGATACAGAATCCGGCGCGGGACGGTCCCGCCGGCTGTCTCGATCGTGAGGTGCCAGGCCTCGCTTCGCGAGACCAGCGCGATCGCCTGGAGCAGCACGGTCGCCACGATCACCCAGGCGGTGACGCTCGACAGCGCCGTGGTGAACTCCTCACCGCGCCCGGCGAGCAGCCAGGCGAGCACCGTCGCGGTCGTGAGCGAACCGACGACGGTCAGCAGGGTGCGGTGACTGCGTCCGAACGCGGCCAGTCGTGCGACAGGCTCAGGACGCCGGGACGAAACCACTCGGGGCGCCTAGGGGGCGCGTTGCTTCAGCAGGGCCGCGCGCTGCTTCGCCGCCGCGGCACGACGGGCGTCCTCGCGGGTGCGTTCATAGGTCTCGCGCCGCCGCTTGCCCTCACGGCGTGCCTCGGCGTTGCGCGAGGCGACGTCGTCCTTGGTCTCCTTCCACGCAGCTTCACCTCTGCTGGAGGACTTCCAGCCGGCCATGTCGTCCTGCTCGGCCATGCGCACCTTCCCGGTGGCTCCCCAAAGGTTGGACCACTGGGGGCGCAGGGAGCGCGACACCCGACGGTGGCTGCTACAAGGAGCGTACCCCGCCGCGGACCATCCGGTTGGGATTTACGGTCAGCGGAGTAAAGTGGCTTGGCGTGACTGCTTTCTTCTTCCCCAACAGCTCGCCGGGGATGGAGGCCGAAGGAGCGTACGCACGCATCCTCGAGGCGGCCGAGGCCGACACGGGGCACCTGCCGCGGTCGGTGCGCATCTTCAGGCTGTCCTTTCGCCACGAGGGGGCCGACCTCGACGCGGAGGTCGGACTGCCCGATCCCGTCCGAGGCGGCACGGTGCTCGCGATCCTCGATCTCGGGCGCGAGCAGCCCTACCTGATCCACTGCAGCTCGACGGGCGGCCAGGCAGAGCAGGTGCTGGTCCGCAAGCCCGTGTACTCGGTCACCGAGTTCTCCGCCTGAGCGCGATCACCGGCGCGGGCGCTTCTCGGCGCGCTCACGCGGCGGATGCTTCTCGCGCTCCGCGTCCGTCATCTTCCTGATCGTCAAGTCGCCGCTTTCGACCTGCTCGCGGATCAACTGCAGCTTCTCGAGACGCTTCTGCTCCGCCCGCTCATGTGGGGTGGTCATGCATTCCCGCCTTTGCCGTCCCCCTGGCCGGGGGTTGTGCATCAAGACTAGACCCAAGCTCGGCGAACGCAGGCGACCCGCTAGGCTGCGGGGTAGGGTCGAGCTTCCGTTCGACCGAAAAGCAGTGCACCGCGTTTTCGCAGTCGTTGCCCTTGTGCACCCTCCGCGTTCCGCCGCGCACACACCCCCACGGAGGGAAACAGATGGCAACAGGAACCGTGAAGTGGTTCAGCGACGAGAAGGGCTTCGGCTTCATCACGCCGGATGAGCCCGGCAAGGACCTGTTCGTGCACCACAACTCGATCCAGTCGACCGGCTTCAGGTCGCTGACCGAGGGCGCGAAGGTGAGCTTCGAGACGGAGCAGAGCCCGAAGGGTCCCGCCGCAGCCAACGTCCAGGTCCTCTAGGAAGGTCGGCGTCAATCGCTTCCACCGGCAAGAGGAAGACCACGATGGCGAAGTTGAACCGCGAGCGCAGGCTGCGTGAGCGCAGGATCGAGAAGCAGGTGAAGAAGGACCTCCGCAAGCGCGCGGCGGCCGAGGACGCGAACCGGCAGGACGACCCGGTGCCGGGCGAGGAGCAATCACAGCCCGGCAGCGCCGGATAGCGGGCTTCGGCCCTCCGACAGCGCCACGCCTGGCAGGAGACGGTCCAGCCAGGCGGGCATCCACCAGGCGCGCGGCCCGAGCAGCCGCAGGACGACCGGCTGCAGCAGCAGGCGGACCAGCGTGGCGTCGAGCAGCACCGCCGCGGCAAGGATGAAGCCCATCTCCTTGGGCGGGATCGGCCCGGCGAGCGCGAACGTCATGAACACGACGACCATGACCGCGGCGGCCGCGTTGATCACGGGGCCCGTGCGGGCCAGCCCCTCCACGACGGCCTCGCGGGCGTCGCCGCTGCGCTCGTAGGCCTCCTTGGTCGTCGCCAGCAGGAAGACCGTGTAGTCCATCGCCAGCGCGAACACGAGCGCGAAGAAGAAGATCGGCGCCCAGGCGTCCACGAACCCCTGCGACTCGAAGCCCAGCAACCCCTCGAGCGCTCCGTTCTGGAACACGAGCCGGGCGATGCCGAACGCGGCCGCGGTCGCGAACAGGTTGAGGGCCACGGCGGCTGCCGCCGCGAGCGGCGCCCGCAGCAGCACGACCAGGAGCAGGAATCCGAGGCCCATGATCACGCCGACCACCAGCGGGAGCCGCGAGGTGAGCGCCTGCTCGAGGTCGCGGTTCTCGGCGGCCGGGCCACCCACCAGCGCGCCGGCGGGGAGCTCGGACCGCACGGCGTCGATCGTCGAGCGCAGCTCGCGGCTGCCCTCGCCGGCCGTGGGGACGGCCGTGAGGAGCGCGCGCCCGCCGGCTCGCTGCGGGGGTGTGACCGCCGCGATCCGCGGATCGCGCTCCAGGACGGCCGTGGCGCGCGCCAGGTCGCGTTCGTCGAGCTCCACCTGGAGCCCGCTCGGGGCGCCCTGCCCGAACGCGCGCTCCACGAGCGCGTGACCCTCGCGTGAGTCGGCGTCGGGCGGCACGACGGCGATCGTCGGCATCCCCGTCCGCAGTCCGAGCGCGGGCGCCGCGAGCAGGAGGAGGATCGCGACGGCGACAGCGGCGTACGGCAGCGGTCGCGCCCACAGGCGGCGGCCCCAGGCCGCGAAGCGCTCGCTGTGACCGTCGGCATCGGGCAGCCGTATCCGCCCGCGCGTTGATGCGGTGACCGAGCGCGGACAGCGCGGCGGGCAGCAGCGTGAGGGTCGCCGCGAGCACCGACAGCACGGCCAGCACGATCCCGAGCGGCACGGAGCGGAACGTCGGGACCGGCACCAGCATCACCGCCAGCAGGGCGGCGATGACCGTGAGCCCGCTGGCGAGCACGGTCTTGCCGGCCGTGGCCATCGTGTGCACGGTGGCGTCGCGCGGCTCGAGGCCCGACGCGAGCGCGCTGCGAAAACGGACCACGATGAACAGCGCGTAGTCGATCCCGAGCGCGATCGCGAACATCATCGCGAAGTTCATCGCCCAGATGGACACGTCGAACAGCTGCCCGAAGACGAACAGCAGGCCGCCGGCGCCGAGCAGCCCGGCCATCGTGAGCAGCAGCGGCAGGCCGGCCGCCATCAACGTTCCGAACGCGAGCGCCAGCAGCGCCAGCGTGAGCGGCCACGACAGCGCCTCGGACTTCATCATCGCCGCCTTGTTGGCGTGGTTGAAGTCGGACCACATCGCCGCCGGGCCGGTGAGGCGCACGGTGAGGCCGGGCCTCGACTGCCGGGCGAGGCGGTCCTCGAGGCGGCCCGCGGCCTCCACCATCTCAGACGGCGGCGCGCCCGCCAGCCCGGTGACGATCGCGGTGCGGCGGTCCTGCGAGACGGTCACCCCGGGCCGGGGCGCGAGCACGCCGCTCACGGCCGGGTCGGCACGCAGCACACCCTCCACCCGGGCGAGCGCGGCGCGCATCGGCCGGTCCCCGGCGACGACCACCGACAGCGCATACGTCCCCTGCCCGGGGAAGTGCGACTCGATCGCCCGCCTGGCCTCGCCGGACTCCGAGCCCGGAGCCTCCCAGCCGGCGCCCGACAGCGCTCTGTCGGCGAACGGCGCGAGCGCCCCGAGCGCGAGCACTGCGACGCCCCAGACGAGGACGACCAGCCTGCGGTGGTCAGCCGCCCATGCGCCGAGGCGTCCGAGTGTCGTGGCGGGCTGAGTTCTCATGGCAACGACCGTACGATCGGCGGCCGCTCCGCGCATCGGGCATTCGCCCGATCTTCTGCACGCGCCTACTCACCCGCCATCAGGCCGTGCTTGACCGCGAACAGGCTGGCCTGCGCGCGATTGGACGCGCCGATCTTCGAGTAGATGTGCTCGACGTGGCTCCCCGCCGTCTTGCGCGAGATCGTGAGCTGCTCGGCGATCTCCTTGTTGGAGAGCCCGCGCACGAGCAGCCTCAGCACCTCGACCTCGCGGCTCGTGAGGCCTCCCGGCCACTCGCGCCGGCGCTTGACGGGATGCCCCGCCGCGCCCAGCACGGCCTCGACCGCGTCGCTGTCGAACAGCGCCTGGCGCACGCCCGCGCGCAGCTCGGTCGCCGCCTCGTCGGCCGGGCGCGCGGGGCGGTGCGGCCGCGCCTCGGTCATCGCGTGATAGGCGTCGGCCGCGGCGAGTATCCGTCCGCCCGGCGTGAGCGCGTCGCCGGACAGCCCGCGCGGATAGCCCGAGCCGTCGAGGCGCTCGTGGTGCTGGACCGCGATCGTGCCGAGCGGGGCCAGCGCCTGCGACGAGGCGAGCATGCGCTCGGTCAGGTACGGATGCAGGCGCACCCGTTCGAGCTCCGCCGCGGTGAGCGGGCCGCGCTTGTCCCAGATGGCGTTGGAGACCCCGAGGCGACCGAGGTCGTGCACCAGCCCGGCCCTGCGCACGAGCTTCGCGTCGGCGTCGGAGAGCCCGTAGAGCTTGGCGGCCGCCCCCGCGAGGTCGGCCACGCCGCGAGAGTGGCCGATCGTCCAGGGCGACTTCAGGTCGGTGAAGTCGGCGACCGCCTCCAGCGCGGACTCGAGCGCCTCGTCGGAGAGCACGATCTCGAGGGCCGGCTCGGCGTCGATCACCGCCGACCACGCCATCACCTCGTCGATGCCGCTCAGCACCACCGCCGCCTCCGCGGAGAACACGTCCACCATGGCCGGATCGAACTGGGTGCCGCTGCGCTCGCGAGCCACCTCGAGCGCAGCGTCCACGCCTCCCGCCCGGTGGAAGACCGCGACCACGTCGGCGAGGTTCACCACCCGCGCCGCCACCAGGATCTCCTCGCCCCTGGCCTCCGCGGGCACCCCCCTGCCGTCCCAGCGCTCGAACGTCTGATAGAGGCCGCCGCGCACCTCGGGGCCGAGGCCGAGCGCGGCCGCCAGCTCGTTGGTCGCGCGCCAGTGGTTCTCGATCGCCTCCTTGGGGCGCAGGCCGTCGCCGACGAACCTGACGCCGAGGCGAGCCCGCTCGACCAGCCCGCGGCCGGCGCCGACGCGGCTCAGCACGAGCGCCTTCCCAGGCAGGCTGGCCATGTCGACGCGGCGGGTGTCGGCCTTGAGCGCCAGGTCGTCCCCGAACCACTTCGCCTGCTCGTACGCGTCGACGTGACAGCCGACCCAGGACAGCAGGCTGACGTAGTACACGACCCCACGGGTCGCCTCGTCGAGACCGAGCTGCTCGGCCAGCCGCAGCGCGATCAGCGACTGGCGCAGCACGTGCTCCATCGGCTGACCCATCCCGAGGTCGGTGCCGAGCGAGATCATCGCGATCAGCTCGGCCAGCCGGACACGCGCTGCTGTCCGCGGAGCCGACATGGCAGGAGTCTAAGACGGGGCGGCCCGAAGGCCGCCCCGTCGAACGTCGCGCGGCTAGGCCGCTGTTAGCACTTCACGTCCTTCGAGACCGGGGACTTCTGTCCGGTCTCCGAGACGAACGTCACCTGGATAGAGCGCTTTCCGCCCTTGCAGCCGACGGCGTAGTAGAAGCCGACCTTGCGCTTCTTGCCGGCGACCTTGACCTTGCCCTTGGAGACGATCTTCTTGATCGAAGACGTCACGTCGCGCACGGTCACGTCCAGACCCTGAGCGGGGTGCAGCAGCTCGGGCGGCACGGTGAAGCGCAGCTCCGAGGACTTCACGCCCTTGATCTTGACCGTCTTGTACGGAGCCAGGATGGCCGCGTGCTGGGCGGCGAGGCACTGGCCCTTGTACTGGTCGTCGAGGCTCGGCGGAGCGGGCGTGTCGGCGTCGAGCCGGATCGCCAGACCACCGGTCTTGCCGATCTTGCCGGCATCGCCGTAGTTGCCCGGCTTGAGGTTGAACAGCGAGAGGTTGATCACGCAGTTCGAGCTCGTCGTCGGCACGTTACGCGCACCCACGAGCGCCTTGATGACGCCGCTGCCTACCTTGGCCTTCTTGCACGCGCGCGCGGCGCCGGCCTGGTCGGGGTTGTTCGCCCCCGCCGTGCCGCCCGAACAGCTCGGGAAGGCGCCCGGGTAGGTCACAAGACCCTCAGCGCCGATCCGATACTCCTTGACCGGAATACCACGATTCGCCGCAACCTCGTCCGCGACGGTGTAGTCGAAGTCGAGCGACACCGGCGCCGGCTTTGCGGCGGAACCCTTCACGGCAGGCTTGGTAGCACCGCCGACCGTGTACACGTTGGCGGCGTAGGCAACGCCGGCCAGAGCGATCGCCGCCACGGCAGCGATCGGTAGAACCAACAACTTTCGCATTCGTCCTCCTCGAGAGTGAACTGGGGAATCCGCGACCGGGCCGACGGGGTGCCGGGATGCGCCCAGAACGGTCGGCCCTGCGGTCGCGCCGAACCCTTGTGGACGTGGTTAAGGGGAACCTAAGCTGCCCCGGCCCAGCGTCCACAAGGGCTCGCCGCAGGTCCTCGGCGATGGCGGCGTCGAAGTCCCGGCGCCAGCGGACCGATCTGCATCCGGCCCTAGGTCGCCAGGATCACGTCGGAGGCCTTGATGATCGCTGTGACCTCCTTGCCCTCGGCGAGGCCCAGCTCCCTGGCGGCCTCGACCGTGATCGACGCGACGATGCGCTGACCGCCGGCGTCGACCTCCACGTTGGCGATCGCCTCGCCCTGCGTAACGCGGGTGACGGTGCCCTTGATCTGGTTGCGCGCGCTGAGTGGCATCGGGTCAGACCGCCTGCCGGGGGCCCCAGCCCGCCGAGGCGAGCCGGCCGTCGCGGAACGTGAAGGTCCAGCTGAGCTGGCTCTCCGAGAACCCGCCGCTCGGGCGCGCGACCCGGATCGACCCGTGCACGATCACCTCGTCGCCGACCTCGTGGAAGCTCGTCGGGTTGATCGACATCTCCGTCCCGGCGGCGCGGGCCTCGTCGTAGTAGCGCCGGATCGACCCGGGCCCGCGGATGACCTGGCCGTCGCCGATGTAGGGACGGAACTCGCAATCCTCGTGCGCGTTTCGCAGCAACAGGTCGAGCCCCGCGTCGATGTCGTCGCCGAACGCCCGGAAGGCCTCCTTGATCGCGAGCAGGTTCGCGGAGTCGACCTGAGGCGGCGAACCGGCTGCGAGCGAGGCTCATTGCCGCAGTCTAGGTTCGGGCGCGACCCGTGCCAACCCCTCGGCGTCATATATGTCGGGAGGGCCCGAGCGCGGGCGCTAGACTGGCCTCGACCTCGCGGCGGGCGGGGTCTTTCGTTTGCACGCCCGCCCTGTACCTTCCGAAGGAGCCATGGCTCGCGGAGACGTTCGAATCGCCGTCACCCTCGCGTGCGAGGACTGCAAGCGGCGTAACTACCAAACCGAAAAGTCGAAGCGGAACAATCCGGACCGGATCGAGTTCCGCAAGTACTGCCGCTGGTGTGGCCGGCATACGCCGCACAAGGAGACCCGCTGACCGCGGGCTCCGTCGCGGGCATGGCACGTAACCGGCAGCGGGCAAAGCAGCGTCAGGCCGAGCGCCGCGCGCGGCGGCTCGCCGACGAGAACGCCGGCAGCCCCGACGAGACGCCCGTCGTCGACGACCCGACCACGGTCGAGCCGTCGCCGGCCGTCCCGCCCGAGCTGGCGGCCGGCGCGCCGCCCCAGGACGAGGGCTTCTCGGAGCGGCTGGTCGCGCACGACCCGGTGCTCGGCGACCGCCCCACGCTCGACCGCGAGGCCGAGGAGGCGCTCGAGGAGGAAGAGGCCTACGACGAGGCCTACCAGGAGATCGAGGACTGGGAGGTCGAGGACCCCGAGGAGGCGATCGCCAGGGGCGGCGCCGGCGAGGCCGGCTACGAGGTCCGCGGCCGCCGCGGCGACACCGAGGCCCGCAAGGACCGGCCGCGTGTCATACAGTTCCTGATTGCTGTCTGGGCCGAGCTGCAGCGTGTCCAATGGCCGAACCGCCAGGCCCTCGTCACGCTCACCGGTGTAGTCCTCGGCTTCGTCCTGATCATGGGCGGCTACCTCGGGCTCCTGGACGCCATCTTCTCCGAGATCATCAAAGCCATCCTCTGAGGCAAAATGTTCCGCTGGTACGCAGTCAACACCTACTCCGGTCACGAGAACAAGGTCAAGCAGAACCTTGAGCACCGACGCATCTCGCTCGGCCAGGAGAACAACATCCGCCAGATCGTCATCCCCACCGAGCAGGTGCAGGAGGTCAAGGACGGGCAGAAGCAGATGAAGGAGCAGCGCACGATGCCCGGCTACCTGCTCGTGAACATGAACCTCACCGACGACTCCTGGCAGCTCGTCAAGAACACGCCGGGCGTGACCGGCTTCGTCGGCGCGTCCAACAACCCGGTGCCGCTCAACCAGCCCGAGGTCGACCGGCTGCTGCATCGCGAGACCGCCGAGCGGCCGCGCACGCGCGCGCAGTTCTCGATCGGCGAGTCCGTCAAGGTCGTGTCCGGCCCGCTGTCCGACTTCTCGGGAGAGATCTCGGAGATCAACGAGGACGCGGCTAAGCTCAAGGTCCTCGTGTCGATCTTCGGCCGGGAGACCCCCGTCGAGGTCGGCTTCGACCAGGTGAAGAAGATTTGATCTTGCGAGCATCCTGCTCGCGCTCTGATTAAGTACTTCGACCTCACGTCTCAGATTTCATGGCCCGCAAAGTCCTGACCCTCATCAAGCTCCAGGTGCCCGCCGGCGCCGCCAACCCGGCGCCGCCGGTCGGCCCTGCGCTCGGCCAGCACGGCGTCAACATCATGGAGTTCTGCAAGGCGTTCAACGCGCAGACCCAGCAGGACGCCGGCACGATCATCCCGGTCGAGATCACGGTCTTCGAGGACCGCTCCTTCACCTTCATCACGAAGACGCCGCCGGCCGCGGTGCTGATCAAGCAGGCGATCGGGCTCGAGAAGGGCTCCGGCGAGCCGAACCGCAACAAGGTCGGCACGATCACGCGCGCGCAGGTGCGCCAGATCGCCGAGCAGAAGATGCCCGACCTGAACGCGCACGACGTGGACCAGGCGAGCAAGATCATCGAGGGCACCGCGCGCTCGATGGGCGTGGAGGTGAGCGGCTGATGCCCAAGCACGGCAAGCGCTATCGCGCGAACCTCGAGAAGGTCGACCGCGAGCACGCCTACGAGCCCGCCGAGGCGGTTCGGATCGTCAAGGACTTCGAGCCGGCCAAGTTCGACGAGACGGTCGAGGTGCATATCCGCACCGGCCTGAACGTCCGTCACGCCGAGCAGCAGCTGCGCGGGACGATCTCGCTGCCGCACGGGCTCGGCAAGGAGATGACCGTCGCCGTGTTCGCCAAGGGCGACAAGGCGCGCGAGGCCGAGGAGGCCGGCGCCGACCACGTCGGCGCCGAGGACCTGGCCGAGCGCGTGGAGGGCGGCTTCACCGACTTCGACGTGGCGATCGCGACGCCGGACATGATGCCGGTGGTCGGCAAGCTGGGCCGCATCCTCGGCCCGCAGGGCAAGATGCCGAACCCGAAGGTCGGGACCGTGACGATGGACGTCGCCAAGGCGGTGTCCGAGTCGAAGGCGGGCAAGATCGAGTACCGCACCGACCGCCACGCGATCGTGCACCTGCCGATCGGCAAGCTCAGCTTCGACGGCCAGGTGCTGCTGGAGAACTACGCGGCGCTGATCGACGAGATCGTGCGCGCCAAGCCGGCGGCGGCCAAGGGCCGCTACCTCCAGTCGGTCACGATCACGACGACGACGAACCCCGGCATCAGGATCGATCCCTCGCGCACGCGCGAGCTCGTCGAGGACCTGGAGGAGCCCGCCCCGGTAGCCTGACCCGAAAGCGTTTCTGCCCGAGACCCCCGGCGATTTGCATAAGTCCGGGGCAGGTGGAGCCCGCCGAGCCGGACCTCTGGTCCTTCGTGTGAGCCCGCCTGCGTGCGGGCTCTTCGTTTGCAAAGGACGAGATGAACAGAGAACAGAAAGCAGCGGCCGTCGAGGAGGTGGCCACGCAGATCCAGGAGTCGGAGGCGGTCTTCGCCGTCGACTACCGCGGGATCTCCGTGCCCCAGGCGGCCGAGCTGCGCGTGAAGCTGAACGAGGCGGGCGCGCGCTTCAGGGTGGTCAAGAACACCCTCACGCAGCTGTCCGCCGACAAGGCCGGGGCGGAGACGCTCAAGGAGCTGCTCGAGGGCCCGACCGCGTTCACGTTCGTGGCCGCCGAGGGCGGCGACGTGGCGCTGGCGGCCAAGGCGCTCGCCCAGTTCCGCCGCGAGACCGAGCTGCTCGAGTTCAAGGGCGGCGTCATGGGCGGCGAGGCGATCAGCGCGGAGCAGATCGCCGCGCTCTCGCGCCTGCCCGCCCGCGACGTGCTGCACCAGCAGCTGGTCGGGATGATCGCCTCGCCGATCACCGGCCTGGTGCGCGGGCTGAACGCGCTGATCGCCGGCCTGGCGATCCAGCTGCAGCAGATCGCCGAGCAGGGGCTCGTCGGCGGCGGCGAGCCGCCGGCCGAGGCCGCCCGCCGCAGAGGCCCCCGCAGAAGACTCCGCGGCCGAGGAGGCCGCACCGGAAACCGAGACCACAGACGCGCCCTCCGAGGGTGACGAAGACGAAGAAAAGGAGGGCTAGCGATGGCCACCGCCACAGAGCTGATCGAAGAGATCAAGAAGATGTCCGTGCTCGAGCTGTCCGAGCTGATCAAGGCGCTCGAGGAGGAGTTCGGCGTGTCCGCCACCGCGGTCGCGGCCGCGGCCCCGGCCGCTGCCGCCGCTGACGGCGACGGCGCCGCCGAGGAGGAGTCCAGCACGGTCGACGTCGTGCTGACCGGGCCGGGCGAGAAGAAGATCCAGGTGATCAAGGTCGTCCGCGCCGCCACGGGCCTTGGCCTCAAGGAGGCGAAGGCGCTCGTGGACGAGGCCCCCAAGCCGATCAAGGAGGGCGTCGACCGCGAGGAGGGCGAGAAGCTCAAGGGCGAGCTCGAGGAGGCCGGCGGCTCCGTCGAGCTGCAGTAGCGCCAACGCGCCTGCAGGACCTCGCGAAGGGCCGCCGCCGGGCGGCCCTTCGCCGTTTCCGGGCTCGGTGCCTCGGGTAGCCGACCGGACATGCAGCTTCGCGTCCTGATCGCCGCCGTGATCGCGCTTGTGCTGGTGGGCCCGCAGCCGTCGCTCGCTGCGCAGCCGACGGCGGTCGGCCACGGGGGCGCCGCCGCCAGCGTCGACGCGCTCGGCACCAAGGCCGCGCTCGACACCCTGCGCAGCGGCGGCAACGCCGTCGACGCGGCGGTCGCCGCGGCCGGCGTGCTCGGCGTCGTCGAGCCCTACTCGTGCGGCATCGGCGGCGGCGGCTTCATGGTGATCCGGACGCCGAACGGCAAGGTGACGACGATCGACTCGCGCGAGCTGTCGCCAGCGGCCATGCGCCCGGACTCGTTCTTCGTCGACGGCGCCGCGCCCGAGGAGCTCGAGGACGTCCGCTACACGGGTCTGTCCGCCGGCGTGCCGGGCACCGTCGCGGGCTGGGACAAGGCCCTGCGCCGCTACGGGACCGAGTCGCTGCGCCAGGTGCTGCGCCCGGGCATCAAGCGTGGCCAGGCGCGGCTTCGTCGTCGACGACACCTTCGCGAGCCAGACCGAGGACAACGTCCCCTGGTTCGACGACGTCCCCTCGACGGCGAAGCTCTACCTCGACGCCGACGGCACGCCGCGGGACATCGGCAGCGTGCTGCGCAACCCGGACCTCGCCTCGACCTACCGCCGCATCGCCCGCGGCGGCGCGGGCGCGTTCTACGCGGGCCCCGTCGCCGACGCGATCGTCGACGCCGCCCGCCGCCCGCCGATCGCACCCACGGCCGACCACGCCTGGCGACCGGGCCTGCTGACCAGGTCCGACGTCGCCGCCTACACCGCCCCCGAGCGCAAGCCCACCCACGTTCGCCATCGTGGCCTCGACGTCTGGAGCATGGGCCCGCCCTCGAGCGGCGGGTCGACGGTCGGCGAGGCGCTCAACATCCTGGCGGGCTATCCCGACCTGGGCGCCGACAGGACGCGGGCCCTGCACCTGTTCCTCGAGGCCTCGCGCCTCTCGTTCGCCGACCGCAACGCGTTCCTGGGCGACCCGGCCTTCGTCGACGTCCCGCTCGACGCCCTGCTCTCGCGGGGCTTCGCCGCGCAGCGCCGGGCGCTGATCGACCCCGAGCACGCGGGCACCAGCCCGGCGCCGCCCGGTCAGCCGGAGGGGTCGACCACCCACCTCGTGGTCTCCGACCGCCACGGCACGGTCGTGTCCTACACGTTCACGATCGAGTCGATCGGCGGCAACGGGATCGTCGTGCCCGGCTACGGCTTCCTGCTCAACAACGAGCTGACCGACTTCAACTACGACGCCACCGACGAGCCCAACAGCGCCGACGGGCGCAAGCGTCCGCGCAGCTCGATGGCGCCCACGATCGTCACGCGCCGCGGCAAGCCGTTCCTCGCGGTCGGCTCGCCGGGCGGCGCCTCGATCATCACCACGGTGCTCCAGGTCCTGCTCGACCGGCTCGACCTCGGGTCGACGCTGCCCGAGGCGATCGCCGCCCCGCGCGCGAGCCAGCGCAACTCCGAGACCACCGAGGCGGAGCCGGCCTTCATCGCCTCGCCAGAGGGCCAGGCGCTCCAGTCGCGCTACGGGCAGGTGTTCGAGCCGGTGGAGGACCCGGGTGAGCTCGGCGCTGTCACCGGCATCGAGCAGCTCGACGGCGGCCGGGTGCTCGCCGCGGCCGAGCCCGTCCGCCGCGGTGGCGGCAGCGCGGGGGTCGTGCACCCGTAGAGTTTCGCGGCGTGCGGCCGCGGACCCGGACAGCGCTCGCCCTCGGCTGCCTGGCGACGGTCGCGGCGGCGGACCTCACCCTGCACCGGCGCAAGCCGCCCTGGATCCTGGTCGGGCTGTTCGACCACCCGGCCCACCTCGCCACGGGCGCCCTCGTCGCGCTCAACGTGCGCGGCCGGCCCAAGCGCTGGCGCCAGGCGTGCCTGGCCGGGTCGCTGATCGCGGACGTCGACCACATCCCGCTGGCGCTCCGGCCCGAGCTGCCGACCACGGCCGACCCGCGCCCGGTCAGCCACTGCCTGCTCGCGGTCGCGCCGGTGGCGGCCGCTCGCCGGGCTCACCCAGAGCGAGCGCCTGCACGGGCTGGCCGTCGGCATGCTCGCCCACTACCTGCGCGACCTCGGCGTCGGCAGCGGCGTGCCGCTGCTGTGGCCGGCGACGAGCCGCTCGCTCAAGGTGCCCTACGCGGTCTACGTCGCCGCCTGCGCGCTGCTTGCCGCCCAGGCGTGCAAGAAGGGCCGCGATTCCGCTAGCCTTGAAACCGGCCTATAGCCGTAGCCGTCCCTTGCGAGCCGCGCCGGCACATATTCCTGGCGCCTCGGGACGGGGTCCGTGATGGCCGCGCCTGCCCGCAAGTAGCGGGTTGGCATCCTCCCCTGACGGGGGACGGTCTCCCTCTGCTATTCTGGTGGGTCGCGCTTTGCGCCCTGCCCGCCGTACCTCTCATCCAGCATCCGAAGGAGTCCGCCGCTTTGGCACGCGTTGACGCTGCTCGCACACGCCGCTCGTTCTCCCGCCTCGAGAACGCCCTCGAAGTACCCAATCTGATCGACATCCAGCGCCGCTCGTTCGAGTGGCTGGTGGACACCGAGAAGGGTGGTCTCAGGGAGACCATCGACGACGTCTCGCCCATCGAGGACTACACCGGCAACCTCGCCGTGGTCTTCGAGGACATCCACTTCGACGAGCCCGTCGCGCCCGATCTCCGAGTGTCGCGAGAAGGACCTCACCTACGCCCGCCCGCTGACCGTCAAGGTCGCGTTCCAGAACCGCGAGACCGGTGAGATCCGCGAGCAGTCCGTCTTCATGGGCGACTTCCCGTGGATGACCGACTGGGGCACGTTCATCATCAACGGCACCGAGCGCGTGGTCGTCACGCAGCTCGTCCGCAGCCCCGGCGCCTACGTGATGGAGCCGAAGGATCGCGAGAAGCAGGTCTTCATCGCGAACCTGATGCCCGCGCGCGGGTCCTGGCTCGAGCTCGAGATCGACAAGAAGGGCAAGGTCTTCGTCCGCATCGACCGCAAGCGCAAGCTGCCGGTGTCGGTGCTGCTGCGCGCGATGGGCGACACGCTGCGCGAGGGCGGCTACGTCCCCGAGACCTGGACGGGCACGGACGAGGAGATCCTCGACCTGTTCGACAACTCGCTCTACATCCGGCTGACCCTCGAGGCGGACACCGAGGTCACCAAGTCCGAGGAGGGCTCGCTGATCGAGCTCTTCAAGAAGCAGCGCCCGGGCGAGCCGCCGTCGATCGACGCCGCGAAGAACCTGCTCAACCAGCTGTTCTTCGACCCCAAGCGCTACGACCTCACGCGCGTGGGTCGCTACAAGCTCAACTCGCGCCTCCACATCGACGAGCCGCTCGACACCCGCACGCTCACGCCGCGGGACATCATCGAGCTGATCAAGGAGCTGATCTCGCTCCCGCGCGACCTCGGCATGCCCGAGTCGGGCACCTACGAGGAAGAGGGCGAGCCGATCAAGGACTTCGCCGCCGAGGCGATCGTCATGGAGCGCACCCCGATCGCGGACCGGCTCGACGAGTACGAGCACTTCGGCAACCGCCGGCTGCGCACGGTGGGCGAGCTGATCCAGGAGGCCTTCCGGATCGGCCTCTACCGCATGGAGCGCGTCGTGCGCGAGCGCCTCACCACCGAGGACTCGGACACGATCACGCCGCAGACGATCATCAACATCCGCCCGGTCGTGGCGGCCCTGAAGGAGTTCTTCGGGTCCTCGCAGCTGAGCCAGTTCATGTCGCAGACGAACTCGCTGGACGGCCTGACGCACCGGCGCCGCCTGTCGGCGCTCGGCGCCGGCGGGCTCACGCGCGAGCGCGCGCCCATCGAGGTGCGCGACGTGCACCCGACCCACTACGGCCGCATGTGCCCGATCGAGACGCCGGAGGGGCCGAACATCGGCCTGATCGGCTCGCTGTCGAGCTTCGCCGAGGTGTCCGAGTTCGGCTTCGTCACGACGCCCTACCGCGTCGTCAAGGACGGCCTGGTGACCAACGAGATCGTCCACCTGGATGCCACCCAGGAGGAGGACAAGGTCATCGCGCAGGCCAACGCGGAGATCGACGAGAAGACGAGCAAGCTCAAGGGCCCGGGCGTCGAGTGCCGCACGCGCGAGGAGGAGAGCGTCCTCGCGCCGCCCAAGTCCGTCGACCTGATGGACGTGTCGCCGGTCCAGATCTGGTCCGTCGCCACGGCGCTGATCCCGTTCCTCGAGCACGACGACGCCAACCGCGCGCTGATGGGCTCGAACATGCAGCGCCAGGCGGTGCCGCTGCTCAAGACCGAGTCGCCGCTGATCGGCACCGGCATGGAGATCCGTGCCGCCGTCGACTCCGGTGACGTGGTGCTGGCCGAGGACGGCGGCACGGTCTCCTACGTCGACGCCGAGCGCATCGTGCTCGACACGAGCGACGGCAAGGAGGAGCACGAGCTCGAGAAGTACATGCGCTCGCAACCAGGGCACGCTGATCCACCAGAAGCCCCTGGTCGACGCCGGCGAGAAGGTGAAGAAGGGCCAGGTGCTGGCCGACGGCTCCTCGACCGACAACGGGGAGCTGGCGCTCGGCAAGAACTGCCTGGTCGCCTTCATGTCCTGGGAGGGCTACAACTTCGAGGACGCGATCATCATCTCGGAGCGGCTGGTCAAGGACGACGAGCTCACCTCGATCCACATCGAGGAGTACGAGATCGACGCCCGCACGACCAAGCTGGGCGACGAGGAGGTCACCCGCGACATCCCGAACCGCTCGGAGGAGTCGCTGCGCAACCTCGACGACCGCGGCATCGTCCGCATCGGCGCCGAGGTCGGCTCCGGCGACCTGCTGGTCGGCAAGGTCACGCCCAAGGGCGAGACCGAGCTGACCGCCGAGGAGAAGCTGATCCGCGCGATCTTCAAGGAGAAGGCGCGCGAGGTCCGCGACACCTCGCTGAAGGTGCCGCACGGCGAGGGCGGCGTCGTGATCGACGTCAAGACCTTCAGCCGCGACAACGACGACGACCTGCCGCCCGGGGTCAACGACCTCGTGCGCGTGTACGTCGCCAAGAAGCGCAAGATCGCGGAGGGCGACAAGCTCGCCGGCCGTCACGGCAACAAGGGCGTGATCTCGAAGATCGTGCCCGAGGCCGACATGCCTCACCTCGAGGACGGCACCCCGGTCGACGTGATCCTCAACCCGCTCGGCGTGCCGAGCCGCATGAACCTCGGCCAGATCCTGGAGACGCACCTCGGGTGGGTCGCGGGCAACGGCTGGTACGACGACGGCTCGGAGGCCTACAAGCACGCCCAGGACAACGGCGGCCGCGTGAACGTGGCCACGCCGGTCTTCGACGGCGCCACCACGGAGGACGTCGACGAGGCGCTGGTGCGCTGGCAGGAGGAGCACGGCAGCGGCCGCGGGATCAACTTCGAGATCG
>CAWKFR010000004.1:0-318786 GCA_963848885.1 uncultured Thermoleophilaceae bacterium | reverse complement strand
GTCCGTCCTCAAACGTCGCCACGAAGTTCACGCCGACTGCTCCCGAAAGCACCAGCTCGCTTTCACACCAGACGACCGGATCGTACTCCGGACCTCTTACCGAGGCTCGGTCGGTGCGGCCTCCGGCTCGAGGTAGAAGACCTCGGTGGAGATGTCCTGGTGGGTGTCCATGCCGCTGACGAAGCCGCGCACCCGTCGGCCGGATATGCGCTCCACGGTCCCGATGAACTCCGTTTCGACTGCGTGCTGGAAGAACATGCGGGTCTCTCGCACGCGCTGGTGCTCGTCGAGCGCAAGCATCCTCCGCTCCGCGGCGTGAGGCTGTTCTCGAGCGTGCAGACCAGCAGGTCGTTCGTCGCGAACGCGGTGTGCGCCTTGGTGGGGCCGCGGCCGAACCTCCTTGTAGATCGCGACCATCGCGTTCGACAATCGGCGGTCTGCATGCCGCGCCGCTCGGCGGGCCTCACCCCAGACAAGGCCGGGGCCTCGTAGGCCATCTTGGGTCCTCTCGAGTCTCTCTGAGAAGCGGAGGCGCGCGAGAAGAGAAGAGACCAGAGAACCAGACGAACGCCGTAGGCCTCAAAGCCTAGTGGCTCGGTCTACGCGCCGGACCGGATGCAGGGCCAAGTCCTCTACGTGCTCGGAGCCTGTCGGACCCGGGGACGATTCGAGGCGCTCGAGAGCCACTACTCGCCGGGTCCCCGACACCTGCCTCCAGCCGACCCGACGAACGTACCCCGATTCGCCGGCGGCAACCTCATTGCTCCTGGCTTGGCTAGAGTCACAAGCCCGCGCGCGCGCAGCTCGGCCAGCGCCTCGTCGCCGCGCTCGCGGACCGTCTGGCCGGCCACCCAGCCGGCCAGCTCGGGGAGCCCGTCCGCGAGCGTCGTACGCGCCTGGAACTCCCGAGCAGCTCGCGCGCGAGCGTGACGTCCGCGAAGCAGTGGCGGATGTCGCCGGCGCGGAACTGGCCGGTGACCTCGGGCTCGTGCTCGGAGCCCAGCGCGCGCGGCGATGCGCGCGGCCAGCTCGCCGACCGCGACCCGGCGCCCGGTGGCCACGTTGATCGCGTGGCCCGGCGCGCCGCGGGCGCGTCCATGCCGCGCAGCGTGGCCCGCACCACGTCGGAGACGTGCACCAGGTCGCGGATCTGGCCGCCGTCCTCGAACACCAGCGGCGCGCGCCCGGCCAGCAGCCGCGCGGCGAAGATGGCGGCCACGCCGGTGTACGGGTTGCCGAGCGCCTGGCGCGGGCCGTAGACGTTCAGGTAGCGCAGCGCCACGGTCTCGACCCCGTAGGCGCGGCCCAGCACCAGCGCCAGCTCCTCCTGGTCGCGCTTGGTGATGCCGTACACGCTGGCCGGGCGCAGCGGGCGCGTCCTCGGCGGTCGGCGCCGGGCTCGACCTCGCGGCCGCAGCGCGGGCAGCACCGGCTCCCAGCTCGCGCGCCGCAGCTGCTCGGCGCGGCGCGCGCACGCCGGCCGGCTCGCCGTGCTCGGGGCAGCGGTAGGCGCCCTCGCCGTAGACGACCATCGACGACGCCGCGACCAGCCGGCGGATCCGGTCGCGGCGCTCGATCACCGCCTCCAGCAGCGTCGCCGTGCCGCCGCAGTTCACGTCGACGGCCTTGCGCACGTTGACCATCGACTCGCCGTTGCCCACCACGCCGCCGAGGTGGAACACGCGGTCCACGCCCGTCGAGCGCGCGCGTCCGACGGCGTCGCGCGTCGCGCAGGTCGCCCACGAGCAGCTCGGCCTCGGGTCGCAGGTGCGCCGGGCGCTGCCCCGGTGGGGTGGGCCAGCGGGTCGAGGTTGTCCAGCACGCGCACGCGCTCGCCCGCCGCGCGAGCAGCGCGTCCACCAGGTGCGAGCCCGATGAAGCCCGCGCCGCCTGTGACCAGGACCGTGCTCACCAGACCGTGTACAGCAGCAGCTCGATCGCCAGGGCCTGGGCGGCGAGCGCGCCCAGCACGACGGCGCAGGCGCGCGCGCGGCAGCGCCGTGGCCGCCGCGACGCAAGCGAGCGGGCACGAGGAACAGGTAGATGCGCTCGGTCTCGGCCTTGGTGAAGCCGAGCACCGCCGCGACGAGGACCACCGACGACGAGCGCGAGCGCCGGCGCGCAGCGGCCGCCGGCCAGCGCGCGCAGCGCGCAGCCAGGCGATCGGCAGGCCCGACCGCGACCAGGAACGCGACGGGCGAGCCGAACACCCAGAACGCGTACGGCCGCCCGACGCGACGCCCTCGCCGTAGACGCTCTCGGTGGCGCGCAGGGCGCCGAACGGGTCGTAGCCGGTGGCCCAGAGAGCGCGCCGTAGAAGGCGGCGAGCGCGGCGGCGCAGGCCGCGGCGAGCGCGACGGCGCCGGCGCAGGCCGTCGCGCGCGCAGCACCACGAGGGTGGCCCAGGCGCCCACGCCGAGGTTGGCGCAGGAGAAGAAGAGCGCCAGCGCGAGCGCCGCGGCGCCGGCGGTCCGCGCCACCGCCGGGCCGGGCCGCCAGCAGCCCGAGCGGCGGCGAGCACGCCGAGCGTGCGTAGAGCGCGTCGGCCGAGGTGGCGCCGCCGAGCACCGCCGAGGGCGCGAAGACGTACAGCAGCGTGGCGATCGCGCGCCCGCGCGCTCGTCGAGCAGCGTCGCGCCCGAGCAGCGTAGGTCAGCGGGACGCCAGCGCGCCGACGCCGATGAGTCAGCGCCGCCAGTGCCCGCGGCGCCGTCGATCCCGAGGCAGTGCATGCGCGAGGAGCAGGCCCGGCGGGTGGCCCGACCGCGTGGACGGGCAGCGACGGTGCCGACCTCCGCGAACGTGTCCAGGAAGAAGCGCAGGCCGAAGTCGAGCGCGGGCAGCGCGGGCAGGTACTCGTTGGCGCGCCTCGGGCTTGGCGAACTCGTAGACCGCCCACAGGCCCGTCGTCCCGGCCGCGCGCATGCCCAAGCGCCAGCCGCAGCGGCCGAGCCCGAGCGCGAGCGCAGCGCGCGAACGCCCACGGGCGCAGCCGCGGGCGCGCGCAGCCGCGGCGCGAGCAGCAGCGGCCGCCGGCAGCAGCGCGGCCACGCGGCAGCGGCGGGCCGGCGCTCACCCGCGGCTCCAGTCGCCACAGGAACGGGGGGAGCGGCGTGCCCAGCGCGGCCGCGCGGCGAGGGTCAGCCGAGCCCGTAGGCGACCGTCGCCGGCGGCGACCGCGAAGCGCCGCCCGGCGCCACGGCGGCGCGGCGCGGCGCGGCGCTGCGCCGAGCCGGGCTCGTGCGCGCCTCGCATCGCGCCGAGCGTAGGTGCGCGCCGGCCGGCCGGCGGCCGGCGCGCGGCCGACGTTCGACGATCTCGTAAGGAGACGCGCCCGTAGGGTCGACCGTGCGGCCGTGGTCGACGTGATCCTGCCCGTGCTCGACGAGGCCGAGGCCCTCCCGTGGGTGCTCGGGCGGCATGCCCGCCGGCTACCGCGCCGATCGTGGTCGACAACGGCTCGTCCGACGGCTCGGCCGAGATCGCCGCGCGGCTCGGCGCGCGCGTGGTCGCCGAGCCGCGGCGCGGGCTTCGGCGCCGCCTGCTTCGCCGGGCCTGACGCGCCGCCGAGCGCCGACGTCGTCGCGCTTCATGGACTGCGACGGCTCGCTCGACCCGCGCGAGCTGCCCGCGGTGGCCGCACCGGTGCTGGCCGGCGCGGCCGACCTCGTCGCTCGGGCGCCCGCCGGCCCGAGCCCGGGCGCCTGGCCGCTGCACGCCCGCGTCGCCAACCGCGCGCTGGCGCTGGAGCTGCGCCGCCGGACGGGCGTGCGCGCTGCAGCGACCTCGGCCCCATGCGCGCGGCCCGGCGCGAGGCCCTGCTCGGGCTGGGCATCGCGCGACCGCCGCTTCGGCTGGCCGCTCGAGATGGTGCTGCGCGCCGCCGAGGCCGGCTGGCGCGATCGCGCGAGGTCGACGTGCGCCTACCGGGCCCGCGCCGGGCGGTCGAAGGTCACCGGCACGGTGCGCGGCACGCGCGCGCGCCGTCGCGCGACATGGCGGTGGCGCTGCGATGACCGCGCGGGACGCTGATCGTGATCGCCAAGGCGCCGCGTGCCGGGCGCGGTCAAGACGCGCCTCTGCCCGCCGTGCACCCCGGCGAGGCCGCCGGCGCTGGCCGAGGCCGCGCTGGCGCGACACGCTGGCGGCGGTGGCCGCCGCGCCCGCGCGCCGCGCGCGGCTGCTCGTCGCTCGACGGCCACCCGGCGCGTGGCTGCCCGCGGCTTCGAGGTGATCGCCCAGCGCGGCGACGGGCCTCGGCCGAGCGCCTCGCGGCCGCGTTCGCCGACTGCGGCGGGCCGGCGCTCGTGGTGGGCATGGACACGCCTCAGCTCACGCCGGCGCTGCTGGCCGACGCCCTGCGCCGGCTCGAGCGAGCCGGGCGTCGACGCCGTGCTCGGCCCCGCCCCCGACGGCGGCTACTGGGCGATCGGCCTGCGCTCGCCCCGACCCGGCCGCGTTCGCGGGCGTGCCGATGTCCAGCCGCGCACACCTGCGCGCGCCAGCTGCGCCGCCTGGCCGACGCTCGGCCTGCGGGCCGCGCTGCTCCCGCGCTGCGCGACGTGGACACGATCGCCGACGCCCGGGCGGTCGCCGCGAGCACGCCCGCACCGAGTTCGCGCTTCGCTCGGCGGCGCTGCTCGCCGCCTCAGGCGTAGCACGCGGCCGACCACGAGCAGCCCGTGCCCGAAGCCGCCGCCGGCGCGCGGCTCGAGCGCCCAGATCGCCTCGGCGAGCAGCCTCGCCCTCGAGCGTCGTGCGGGCGCAGCAGCTGCCGCCGGCGCCAGCGCCAGGCGCGTGGTGGACGAGCGCGGCGGCGCCGGCCGGGCAGCGGCGGCAGCGGCGCGGTCAGCGGCCCCGCGGCCGCCGGCGCCCCCGAGCAGCGTCGTTGAGCGCCGCGCGCAGCGGCGGCAGGCCGGGCCAGTAGCGGCCCTCGCCGATCTTCGGCCCCGCCTGGAGCGTGCGGTCCAGCGCGCTCGAGCGGCTCGATGCCGGCCGTCGCCGTAGAGCCGGCCCAGCTCGGCCGGCGCCCAGGGGTGGACGGCGACGTCGTCGCCCAGCCGGTACGGCAGCGTGCGCGCCGGACCGGGCGCCGCTGTCCCACAGCCGCGGCCACTCGAGCGAGTTGCAGACCCAGCGCCTCGAGCGCCACCAGCCGCCCCGGGCCGGGCGTGGTGCGCCGATCTCGCGCGAGCAGCCGCGCGCAGCTCGAGCGGGCGACAGGTGAGAGGCCACCCCGAACGCGCCGAGGTACAGGTCGAACGGCTCGCGCGCCCACGGGCCCGAGCCCGTCGCGCAGGTCGTGCAGACGCAGCCGGCGCTGCGGGCCGCCGCCGGGCTGCGAGGTCCACGCCGAGGTAGCGCTCGATCCGCGCCGCCCGGCAGAGTCGCGCACCAGCCCGTCGGCCGCAGCCCAGGTCCAGCACCTGCGCCCCGCCGGCGGCGGGCAGCAGGCGCGGCAGCAGCCGCTCGAGGCAGCCGCTCCTCGAAGCAGCGCGCGCACGCGGTCGCTGCCCGAGCGTCGCGTAGGCGCGCGTGGCGCTTCCCGCAGTCGCATCGCGAGCGGCAAGCTACGGCCCGGCCCGCGCGTCCCGGAAGGGCTCGTGCCGCGCCGCGTAAGGAACCCGAAAGCTCCGCCCGCTTCCATCGGAGCGTGCGCCGCGCGTGCATTCTCCGTTGCCGCTGGCCGCCGCGCTGCGTGGCCGGCTGCGGCGGCTCGGGCGACGGGCTCGCGCCCGCCGCCGAGCCCGCTCAGCTCGCCGCCGCTGTCCCGCGCCCCGGCGGGCCGGGTCGTCCCGGCTGGGCCACAAGCCCGAGGGCCTGGCGTTCGACCCGCGCACGCGGGCTGCTGGCCGTGGGGCTGACCGACGCCGACCGGCTGGCGCTGGTGGACGGTCGCAGCGGCCGCGTGGTGCGGCGGGTCCGCGCTGCCCGAGGCGCCGCGGCACCTGGCGCTCGCCCGGCCCGGCGGGCCGGTGCTGGTGCCGGCCGAGAACGCGGACCGGCTGGTCGAGGTGTCGCTGCCGGGCGGGCGCGCTGCGCAGCGTGCGGCGTCGGCCGCCAGCCGCACGACGCCGCGCGCGGCGCGGGGGCGGGTGTTCGTGGGCAACGAGCGCGGCGACACGCGTCTCGGTCGTCGAGGGCGGGCGCGGCTGAGGTCGCTGCCGCGGCCCCGGTCCAGCCCGGGCGGCCTGGCGGTCACCGGCGAGGCCGCCTGGTCGCCGTCGTCGGCGTCCGCGAGCGGGCGCTGGAGCTGCTACGACGCCGCGCGACCTGCGGTCGCGCGGCAAGATCGACGTCGGCGTCGGGCCCCACCCACATGGCCGCCCGCGGGCGGCCGCTTCTTCGTGGTCGACACCCGCGGCGGAGCGCTGCTCGAGGTGCAGGACCGACCCGACCTGCGCGTCCACCGCCGCACCCACCTCGCCGGCGCGCCCTACGGCATCGCCTACGACCCGCGCGCGCCGGCGCTTCTGGGTCACGCTCACCGCGACCAACCGGGTGGTCCAGCTGACCGACCGGCGCGGGCTGCGGACGCTTCCCGACCGTGCGCCAGCCCAACTCCGTCGCGGTCGACCCGCGCAGCGGCCGGGTCTTCGTGGCCAGCCGCAAGCGACGGCACGCTGCAGCTGCTCGACCCGCCGCTCTTCCGCGGCTGAGCGCGGCTTACGGCTCGCTTACGGCGAGCCGCGAACCCTGGCGTGGGCGGCGCGGATCGCGACGGACGATGCTCGAGGCGGCCTGCCGGCCTCCCGCCGACTCGCCCGAGGTCGGACCCTTCCGGCGCTCGTTCTGGCGCAGCCCGCTGCGCGGCCCGTGGCTGGCGTCGCTCCTCAGCTCGGCGCTGCTGCCGCTGATCGTCGATCTGCGCCGCTCACCGGGCCTGCTCTCGCACGCTCGCCTACGACCCGGGCCTGGGCCACGAACTGCCGTGTTCGGCCCGGCAACGGCGTTCGACCTCTACTTCTTCGACTGGCCGACCAGCCCCGCCTGGCTGTACGCGCTCACCCAGGGCCTGCACGTCGTCTGCGGGCTGGCCGCCGATCCCGATCCTGCTGGCCAAGCTCTGGGCGGTCATCCCGAAGCTGTTCGAGAGCCCGCCCGTGCGCGTCGCTGGCGCACGCGCTCGAGCGCGCTGAGCCTGGCGCTGCTGGTGGGCGGCAGCCTGTTCGTGTTCGCCACCGGGCGTCCTCAACATCCAGCTCTGGTACCCGTTCGGCTTCCCGTTCGTGCCGGCGCACTACTACGCCGCGTTGCGTCTTCCTCGCCGCGCTGGCGTTCCACGTCGGCGACTCAAGGTCGGCGTGGCGCGCGCGGCCTTCCGCGAGCAGGGCGTCCTGCGCGCCGCTGCGCGACGACCTGGAGCACACCGCGCCCGAGCCCGGCCTGCACGGGATGGCGACCAGCGCCCCGGCGAGCCCGGCGCCGCCGACGCTCACCCGCCGCGGCGCTGCTCGGCACGGTCGGGTGCCGGCTCGCTGGGCGCTCGGCGCTGATGGGCGCCGGCCAGGTCGTCGGCGGGCCGCTCCGCGAGCTGGCGCTGCTGGCCCCGCGCGGGCGCGCCTGCGGCGCCGGGCCCAACGACTTCCAGGTCAACAAGACCTTCGCGCGCCGTGGGCATACCGCGGACGCAGGTCGGCGCCGACTGGCGGCTGACGCTGCACGTGGGCGGCGAGCGCGCGGCGCGAGCTGACCCGCGCGCGAGCTGCTGGCCATGGCGCAGGCGCACCGCCGACGCTGCCGATCGCGTGCGTCGAGGGCTGGTCGACCACCCAGCGCTGGACGCGGCGTGCGCCTGCGCCGACCTGGCCCGGATGGCCGGCGCCGGCGAGCGACGCCGAGGTGCGAGGTGCGCTCGCTCCAGGACGCGCGGCGCGCTTCAGCCGCGCGACGCTGAACCGCGGCCAGGTCGCGCGACCGCGCGCTCGCTGCTGGCGCTGCAGGGTCAACGGCGCCGACCTGTCGCTCGACCACGGCTTCCCGGCGCGGATCATCGTGCCCGCGCTGCCCGGCGTGCACTGCACCAAGTGGGTGGGGGAGATGGCGTTCTCGGCGTGAGCGCGCTTCCGGCGCGAGTACGGCGCGGGCCCGCTGCACCTGGTGGCCGTGCTCGCCGCGCTCGCGGTCGCCGCCTACGCGCTGTCGCGCGTGCTTCGACGTGCTCGGCCGACCCGCAGCGCTTCGCTCATCTGGTTCGTCGGGCGCGATCGTGCTGCACGACCTCGTGTTCCTGCCGCTCTACTCGCTGCTCGGCGCTGCGGCGCCGCGCGGGCGCTCGTGCGCGGCGACGGCCCAGCCGCCTGCGGATCGCGGCGCTGAACCACCTGCGCGTCCCGGCGCTGCTGTCCGGCCTGCTGCTGCTGGTCTGGTTCCCGCTCGTCGCTCGCGCAAGGCGCCGAGCACCTTCGTGCGCGCCACCGGGCTGACCCCCGACGTCTACCTGGGCCGCTGGCTGGCGCTGACCGCCGTGCTGTTCGCCGGCTCGGCGCTGCTGTTCGCGCTGCGTGCGCGGCTCGCCGCGGCGTTGACGAGCCTGACGACTGCGCGGCGACTGCGGTGGACACGACGGATGGCCAGCGCGCGGCTCGGTGCTCGTGGTGGACGACGAGCCGACGATCGCCGAGGTGGTGTCGCGCTACCTCGAGCGCGCCGGGCTACGCGACGCGCGTCGCCGGCGACGGCCCGAGCGCGCTCGCGCAGCGCCGGCGAGGAGCGGCCCGACCTCGTGGTGCTCGACCTGATGCTGCCCGGGCATGGACGGGCTCGAGGTGATGCGCCGCCTGCGCGAGCGCGGCGAGGGGCCGCGCGTGTCGGTGATCCTGCTCACCGCCAAGGGCGAGCCCTCCGACCGCATCATCGGCCTGCGCCTGGGCGCCGACGACTACGTGGTCAAGCCGTTCTCGCCGGCCGAGCTGGTGGCGCGCGTGGACGCCGTGCTGCGCCGCGTCGACGCCCGCGCCCGAGCTCGAGGAGCCGATCGTCTTCGACGGCCTCGAGCTCGACCCGGTCGCGCGCGCGGGTGACGGTGCGCGGCGAGGAGGCGCAGCTCACCGTGCGCGAGTACGACCTGCTGCTGCACTTCGTGCGCCACCCCGGGCCAGGTGTTCTCGCGCGACCAGCTGATGGACGCGCGTCTGGCAGTACTCCTTCTACACCGACACCTCGACCGTGACCGTGCACGTGCGCCGGCTGCGGGCGAAGATCGAGGAGGACCCCTCCGAGCCGCGCTGGCTGCAGACCGTGTGGGGCGTCGGCTACCGCTTCCAGCCGTGAGCGGCGCGCGCGGGCATCGCGCTGCTGGCCGCCGGCCGCTGGCCGGCGGGCTGCGTCGTCGGCGCTCGTCTACGGCGTCGCAGGACGGCGCTGCTGACGGCGCTCTGCATGCTGCCTGCGGCGCGCCGGTGCGTGGTCGCCGTCGCACGCTGCTGCGCGCGCCGGCGCGCGGCTGGCGGCTCGCTCTCGCGCCAGTTCGCGCGCCGGCGTCGGCGCTGACCGTCGGGCTGGTGACGCTCGGCGTGGGCGCGGTCGCGCTGCTGATGTTCGTCTCGGCCCACGACGCGCTCGTCATGGCGCTGCTGCTGGTGTTCGCCGGCGGCGCTGACCGCCTACTCGGCGTCGGTGCTGGCCGCGCGGCGTGATCCGACGACATCGACGCGCGTGCGCGACGGCCTGCGGGCGGTGGGCGAGGGCCGGCGCGACGTGCGAGATCCCACGGGCGGCCGCGACGAGCTGGCCGAGCTGGCGCGGCGCGGCCAACCGCATGGCCGCCCAGCTGCGCCGAGCGCGAGGCCGAGCGCGACGCCGCCGAGGGCGCGCGGCGCGACCTGATCGCCGCCGTCTCGCACGACCTGCGCACGCCGCTGACCTCGCTGCGGCTGCTGGCCGACGCGATCGAGGACGACCTGGTCGACGCCGACACGCGCCGCCGCTACCTCGAGCAGATGTCGGTGCACATCGCGCTCGCTGTCGGCGCTGATCGAGGACCTGTTCGAGCTCTCGCGGCTCGAGGCCGGCGACATCCAGTGGTCGATGCAGCAGGTGCGCGCTCGACGAGCTCGTCGAGGAGACCGTCGAGGCGATGCGCGCCGCAGGCCGACGCCAGCGGCGTGGCGGTGCGCGCCGACGCGTGCCGGCGACCTCGCCGCCCGCGCGCGCCAACCCCGAGAAGCTCCAGCGCGTGCTGTTCAACCTGATCCAGAACGCGATCCGCCACACGCCCGCCGACGGCAGCGTGACGGTGGCGGCCGAGGCCAACGGCGCGCACGGTCGAGGTCGAGGTGGCCGACACCGGCGAGGGCGTGGCCGCCGGCGAGCGCGAGCGCGTCTTCGAGCCCTTCTTCCGCGGCGGCGACGGCGCGGCGCGCTCGGGCGACGGCACCGGCCTGGGCCTCACGATCTGCCGCGCGATCGTCGAGGCCCACGGCGGCGGATCTGGCTCGCCGACTCGCCGCGCGGGACGCGCGTGCGCTTCAGCCTGCCGGAGCCGTAGGCCGCGCTAGATCCGCTTCGCCTCGACCAGCAGTTTGGGTGGGACGTGCTCGTTGGGACCCTCGAACTCGATCCCGACGAGGTGTCCGGCGCGGTCGAAGTCGAGGTTGATGCCCCAGGCGAGACTGAACCGCTCGTCGGCGAAGATCAGCGTGTCGTCCACGACTCGGGCCTCCCGTGGGATCAGAAACAGGTACGCCATGTCGACTTGCGGATCGAGCTCGAGCATCGGCTCGTCGTGATCCTCCGAGAGCGACGGCGGTAGAGACCGATCCATGTCGTCCAAGGTGACCCCGATCAAGTGGCCCTCGGCGTCGAACTCGAGGCGTTATCCCGTCGGATGAGCCGACCTCCGGAATCGACAGCGGAAGGCGAGTGGCAACCTCGGCACCAGCTCGTCGAGCCGCAGGTCGGCGCGGTTGCCGGGCGGCATCGAGCCGAATTTCCATGACCAGTTCCTAGCAGCGCCGACATCTCCAGTAGCCACTCCGTGAGCGTCACGTGGTCTGTTGTGGGGTCCATGGACCCCACAAGCGACCAAACGCGCGGAAACAATCCGGGCCCGGCGAGGGCGCAGCCCTCGCCATCTATCGAGCGAGGCGCCCGCCTGAGAAGGACGCAGTGAGCGACGCGTGCTCCGCACGCGAGCGAGCGAGGACGCAGTCAGGCGATGCGCCGCAGCCGGGAGATGGCGAGGGCCGGAATCGAACCGGCGACACCACGATTTTCAGTCGTGTGCTCTACCAACTGAGCTACCTCGCCTGGACCCAGGCAGCCTAGCGGCGGTGCGGGGCTGCGCGCGCGTAGGCTTCCGGCCGGGATGGGCTTCCCGCCGCACTCTCTCAGCGCGACGAAGCTGGCGGCTCTGCAGGCGGCTGAGCGCAACGGCGCGCCCTTTCTCGCCTACAAGGACGGGGGCGGCGAGCTTCAGCTGCGCGCCCTCGGCGACCTCGAGCGCCTGACAGTCGGCCGCTCCGAGCACAACCGCATCGCCTCAGCTGGGACCCCGAGGTCTCGCGCACGCACGCCCAGCTCGAGCTGCGTCGGCGGCGACTGGACGCTGGTGGACGACGGCCTGTCGCGCAACGGGACGTTCGTCAACGGCGAGCGTCTCGCGCGGGCGCCGCCGCCTCGAGGACGGCGACACGATGCGCATCGGCCAGACGCCGGTCCTGTTCCGCGCCCCGGGCACGGTCTCGGCGACCACCGTCGTCGGCGGACCAGGCCGGGCTGGTGCGCGTCAGCGAGGCCCAGCTGCGGGTGCTGGTCGCCCTCTGCCGCCCGCTCGCCAGCGCGGACGGCTCCGGATCCCGGCCACCAATCGCCAGATCGCCGAGGAGCTTCACCTCTCCCAGAACGGCGTCAAGACCCACATCCGCGCCCTGTTCGCCAAGCTCGGCATCGACGAGCTCCCCCAGTACTCCAAGCGCACCGAGCTGGCCCGGCGCGCGCTGGACCTCGGCCTCGTCGGCCGGCGCGACCTCGAGCCTGATCAGTCGATCGGGACGAGCGAGCGCCGCGTCACCGTGAAGTCGCGGCTGACCGCGCCGAATGGGTTGCTCCAGGCCAGCCGAACGGTCGCCTTGCCGTTCGCGAGCCTCAGCGTATGGAGCGACACCAGGCGGCCCGTCTCCTTCGCCCCGGGCACGAACAGCCGCGCCACCCGCCGCTCGCCGGAGAAGAGGTCTGCCGCCACCCGGCCGCCCACGAGCACCACCGCCACCGACACGGGACCTTGCAGCTCCAGCACTCCGTCCATGGTCAGCCCCGCCGGCGCACGCGCCGCCGTGCGACCCGTCAGGAGCCCCCCGGCTTCCAGCTGGCGCCGGGCAGGTACTCGGCGCGCAGCATCAGCTCCTGATCCAGCCCACCGCCCGCGAACGGCCCGGGCGCGACATCGCTGGAACCGAACCGGCGCCGCAGCGTCCCGCCCGTCGGTGTCGCGCACGCCGACGCCCGCCTCCGGCGCGAGCGCCAGCCCGACCAGGTCGCCGGCGCGCAGCGGCAGGTTGGCACGCAGCACGCGCAGGCCGCCGTCGTGGATCGTCGCGTAAGGGCTGCGGGCGATGAGGGCGGTCTCGCCCCCGCGGCGGCGCAGCACGGCGAGCGCCAGCTGGCCGCGTCGCCCCGCGCACCTCCCAGCGGCGCACGACCCCGTCTCGAGCGCCGCCACGGAACGGCCGTCGAGGCGCGTCTGGACCAGGATGCACGGCTGCGACCCGCCGCTCGGCCCGTCGCCGCTGCAGTCGACGGTGTGGACGTCGCCCGCCGGCAAGCGGACTGCCGAGCGTGGCCGCGCCCCCCGGCAGCGCGGCGACGCCGGCATTGTCCCGTCCCCGGACATCGCCACGATGGCCAGCGCTGCGCCCACGGCGGCCAGCGCCGCCACGCCGCCGGCCGCCCACAGCCGGCGCGCCCGCCGAGGGCGGATCGCCGGCACCATCGCCTCAGCGGACGCCGGCAGCGGCCCCGGCGGGCGCGCTGCCGAGGCAGTCCGACACCAGCGCGGCGAAGTCGGCCCGATCGGACACCGGCGTCGCCTCTCCGGAGCGCAGCCGAAGTCGGTCAGGAACGCCCGGCCGTCCTCGTCGACGAGCACGTTGCGGGCGCCCACGGCGCCGTGGGCGATGCCCTCGCGGTGGGCGGCGTCGAGGGCCGCGCCGACGTCGCAGCAGCTGCCGGGCGAGGACTCGGCGCGAGGCCGGCGTGTCTCGAGCAGCTGGGCCAGGCTCGGGCCCGCGGACGAGCTGCATCGCGACGAACCAGCCGCCCTCGCACGGCCCGGCCGCATAGAGGCTGACCACGTGCGGGTGCTCGGGCCAGCGCAGCGCGGGCGCGGAGTCGCCCTCGGACCACCTTGACCGCGACGCGCCGGTCGAGGCTGAGCTGCGTCGCCTCGTAGACGACCGCCCGAGCCCCTGCCGATCTCCCGCTCGAGGCGGAAGCCGGCGACCTCGGCCAGCTCAGTTGACGAACTGGAACTCATGCGGGAACACGACGTAGAAGTGCGTCGAGCAGCGCGCGCTGTCGGTCGGCGCGTACTCCATGTAGATGCCGAGGCCGCGCGCCCGTCCCTCGGCGTAGACCTCGAACGTGATGATCCGGCCCTGCGCCGGAGGAAGTCGCGGTACGTCGATCCGCGCCATCCGGCGCGCCGTCGAGGAACTGGTCGAGCACGAAGCGCCCGCCGATGCGCCACGAGGTCGATCTCGACCGGCCGCGCCGCTCGCGTAGCGCAGCGCGGTCGCCGCTCGACACGACCGGCCGGGCAGCTTCGCGCCGCCGCGGCGCCGGTCGACCTGCGCGCGGCAGCCGCTGCTGGCCGCCGGGCACGTACTCCACCCGCAGCAGCAGCTCGTTGGCGAACCCGCCGGCCCGACGGGGATCGGCGCGCTCGCGACGGTCGGGGATCCAGCGCTTCGTGGTCGCGCCGTCCACGCCGGAGCGAGCGCCCGACGGCCGAGCCCGCGATCGACGACCAGGCCGAGGCGGTCGCCGCGCTCGACCGCCAGGTCGGTCGTCGAAGGCGATGCACGCCGTCGTTGCTCGACGAACTCGTTGCGCGAGCGCGCGACCTGGAAGGTCGCCGTCGCCGCGCGGGCGCAGCACCGCGAGCGCCAGCTCGCCGCGGGCCGAGCGCACGGCCCAGCGGCGGATGACGCCGTCCTCGGGACGACCAGCGTGCTGCCCGGGCAGCGCGGCCTGGACGATCGTGCAGCCCGGGCGAGGCGGGTCGCGCGGCGCGCGCCCGCGGCAGTCGAGCGGTCTCGCCGGGCTCGGGCGAGGTCGCTGCCGAGCACCTGCGTGCCGGCGAGCGGCGCCGGGACCGGCGCCGCGCGCGCGGCCGCCGTCGTCGCCGACCGCAGCGCGCGCACGCCGAGCGCGGCGGCCGCGGCCAGCGAGCGCCGCGCCGGCCAGCAGCGCGACGCAGGCGCCGGCGACGCGCGCCTGCGCGGGCGCGGCGCGGGCGAGCGGGCGCGGCTCGACGGTCGTGCGCCTCGAGCGCCGCGGCCGCCGGGTGGCGGCGGCGGGCCGAGGTCGGCGCCCGCCGCTCGAGCGCCGCCGCGACCGCGTCGACGAGCGCCGCGCGCTGCCGGGCCGCGCGGCCGGGTCCTTGGCGAGGGCGCGCTCGAAGACGCCGTCGAGCGCCGCCGGGCAGCTCGGGCCGGCGCCGGCTGATCGCGCGGCGGCGGCTCGCTCGTGTGCGCGTAGAGCATCGCGGCCTCGGCTGGCCGCGGGAACACGACCGTGCCGGTCAGGCACTCGAACGCCATCGCGGCGAACGCGTAGCGGTCCGACGCCGGGCTGGCGCTCTGCCCCGCGGATCACCTCGGGCGCCAGGTAGGAGACCGTCCCCACGAGCTTGCCGGCCGCCGTGACGCCGTCGCGCCGCCCAGCGCGCGTCAGCCCGAAGTCGCCGAGGTAGGCGTCGTCGCCCTCGCCGACGAGCACGTTCTGCGGCTTGACGTCGCGATGGACGAGCCCGGCCGCGTGGGCCGCGTCGAGCGCCTCGGCGACCTGGCGCAGCAGCGCAGCGTCCGCTGCGCGCGTCGAGCGCGCGCTCGTGCGATCAGCGCCGCGAGCGTCGGCCCCGGCCACGAGCTGCATCGCGAGGTACAGGCCGTGCTCGGACTCGCCGGCCTCGTAGACGGTGACGACGTGCGGGTGCTCGAGCGACGCCTGGAGCCGGCCCTCGCGCCGGAAGCGCTCGACGAACTCGGGTCGTCGCCGAGCCCGCCGGCGAGCACCTTCAGAGCGACCCGCCGGTCGAGCTCGACGTGGCGGGCGCTGTAGACGACCGCCATCCCGCCCCGCCCGAGGACGGCCTCGACGCGGTAGTCGCCGACGATCGAATCACGCTGGAGGGCCAGAGGGCGACTATAAGCCGGTTTGCAGCGACAGGGTGGTGCATTCCACCCCTCTTGAGGTTGCTGCGCGCGCGCTTTGAGGCGAGACTCGCCCGATGCAGCCCAAGAACAGAGACTGGCTCGTCCCGCTTACCGGCCTCGCCTTCATCGTCGTCGGCGCGATCAGCTTCATCGTCGGCGGCTCGCCGAAGAGCGCGGACCACCCTCCGGCCGTGATCTCGGCCTGGTACATCGCCAACAAGGACTCCGTCCAGGCCGGCGCCTTCATCGGCGTCGCCGCGGTCGTCCTGCTGGTCTTCTTCGGGGCCTACCTGCGACGCCTGCTGCGCGCGGCGGCGCCCGACAACGAGTTCCTCTCGCTCGTCTCCTTCGCGGGCGTCCTGCTCGTCGCCGTCGGCGCGGCGATCGACACCACGATCCTGATCGCCCTCAGCGAGGCGGCGGACGACATCAACCCGGTCGGCGTTCAGTCGCTCCAGGCGCTCTGGGACAACGACTTCATCCCGCTGGCGATGGGCTGCATCCTGTTCCTGCTCGGCACGGGGCTGTCGGTGCTGCGCAGCGGCGTCCTGCCCAAGTGGTCGGGCTGGGTGATGGTCGTGCTCGGCATCCTGGGCCTCACCCCGATCGGCTTCGTCGCCGCCATCGGCGCCGCGCTGGTGGTTCTCGTCCTCAGCATCGCCCTGTCGCTGCGGGCGCGCAGGATCACACCCGTGCTGTCCAACTGACGTAGCATCGCCGCGATGCGCGCGTGCCTCGCGGGAGCCCTGGTCGCTGTCCTGTGCCTCTGCGGAACGGCGTCCGCGGCCGCCCCGAAGCTGGTCGTCAAGGGCCCGCGCCTGGTCGATGCGCGCACCGGCAAGACGTTCGTGCCGCGCGGCGTGAACTGGCCCAGCTTCGAGTACGCCTGCTACTACGGCTACGACTACTCGGACGCCGGCGATCCGACGACGACGCACCCGACCGCCACCCAGGCGCGCCGGATCGCGAGCTGGCACGTCAACACCGTCCGCGTGCCGCTCAACGAGGCTTGCTGGCTGGGCGTGGACGGCCAGCCCGCGTTCGGCGACGTCGCGGGCTATCGCGCCGCGGTGCGCAGCTGGGTGTCGACCCTCAACCGCGCCGGCCTGGCCGTGATCCTCGACCTGCACTGGTCGGCGCCCCCGGGCGTGGGCGCCGAGGGCCAGCGCGCGCATGCCGGACGAGCAGCTCGGACGGCTTCTGGAGCTCGGTCGCCACCACGTTCAAGCGCGACCGCGCGGTCATGTTCGACCTCTTCAACGAGCCCTACTCCCGCTACGACGACGACGGCCGCTCGTCTTCGACCTCACCTGGGACTGCTGGCGCGACGGCGGCTGCACCGCGCCGGCCGTCAACGACGGCCAGCCGCTCGACGGCAGCACGTACACCGCGGTCGGCATGCAGGCCTCGTCGACGCCGTCCGCGACAACCGGCGCCACCCAGCCGATCATGCTCGCCGGGCGCGACTACGCGAACGACCTCGGCGAGTGGCTCGCGAGCCGCCCGTCCGACGGCCAGCTCGTCGCGAGCTTCCACAACTACAAGGGGCAGACCTGCCACACGGTGGCGTGCTGGAACCGCACGATCGCGCCCGATCGCCCGCCGCGTCCCGGTCGTCACCGGCGAGTTCGGCGAGAAGGATTGCGGCGACGCTCACGTCAACCGCTACATGAGCTGGGCCGACAAGCGCGGCGTCGGCTACCTGGTCTGGGCCTGGTGGGTGCTGCGCAAGAAGGGCTGCTAGGACGCTGTCCGTGCTGGCGGACCCGAGCGGCACGCCGAAGGCGCCGAACGGGACCGCGCTCAAGTCGCACCTGACGCTCTGCAAGCGCGCCCACCGCCGCCACGCTAGTGGGCCTGCTCGTGCTCTACGACGGCGACTGCGGTTCTGCCGCTGGACGGTCGCCTGGGCGCTCCGGCGCGACCGCGACGGCGCGCTCGGCGTCGCGCCGATCGCAGTCCGAGACGGGCGAGCGGCTGCTGCGCCGACCTGGCCCCGGCGGAGCGCCTGCGCGCCGCGCACGTGGTCCACGCCGACGGCCGGCGCAGCTCCGGCGGGGCGGCGCCGCGCGCCGTGCTGGACGCGCTCACCGCGACGCGCGGACACTGGCGCGCCTGGCGGGCATCTCGGCGCACGCGACGGAGCTCGGCTACCGGCTGGTCGCCGCCAACCGCAGCCGCATCAGCCGGCTCGTGCCGCGGCGCGGCCAAGGCGCGCGCCGACCGGCTACTCGCCCAGCCGGGCTAGACCCTAGGCCAGCCCCTCGCTCTCGTACTCGCGCAGGAAGCCCTCGAACAGGCGCCGGTGGCCCTCCTCGTCGCGGAGGATCGCGATGACCATGTCCTGGGTCACCGGGTCCTTGCCCTCGCAGAACTCGATGATCTGGTTGTAGTGCTCGATCGCGCCGGTCTCGGCCTCGATCACGCCCTTGATGACGTGGACGATGTCGATCTGGTCGTCGGGCGGCTGGAGGTAGGACTGCTCGGCCTGGAAGTCGAGCGAGCCGGGCACGACGCCGTAGAGCTCCTTGATCCGCTCGCCGAACTGGCGGGCGTGGCCGAGCTCCTCCTGGATGTCCTGCTCGAGCGACTCGATGATCTCCTGGGCGCGCACGCCCTCGGGGTTGATCGAGTTGGCGATGTAGCTCATCACCGTCTCGACCTCCATCCAGTAGGCCTTGGTGAGCATCTCGATCAGCTGGGCGCGCTCCTCGCTGCAGCTCGTCGCTGAGGATGCCGTGGCGCAGTGAGGTGTTCGTGTCGGTGGCCATACAGCCAAAGTACCGCGCGCCGCGTGCCCGCAAACTAGGCTGCGCGCATGAGAACCGGCCTGATCGTGATCACCGTCCTGCTGGCGCTCGCGGTGCCCGCCGCTCGCCGCGACCAGCCCCGACCGGCAAGAGCGCCGCCGAGATTCGCGCCTACTACAGCTCGGGCGACTGGAGCCGGGCGGTCAAGAAGCAGGCCGACAAGGCCAAGGCGTACCTCGCCAAGCGCACGCAGCGGCAAGCACGCGGCCAAGAAGCCGGCGCTCGTGCTCGACATCGACGAGACCAGCCTCAACAACTACACCGCGGCGCCGGACGTGGTCGCCGCTGATCTGGATCCAGAGCCGGATGGTCTTCTACATCGCCGCCGCCCACGGCTACGACCCGCCCACCCGATGCGCCCCGCCGAGCTGCTCGCGCTCCAGGGTCGTCTACACCACCGCCGAGGCCCGCGCGGCGCTCGACGGCGTGGGCAAGCTCATGGCGCAGGCGCTCGCCGAGAGGGCGCTAGCACAGCGCAAGTACGAGCGATCCTCCAGCCCAGCGGCTGCACCAGGACTACGTCGCGCAAGCGCGGGGCGCGCAGCGCTACGCGGGCGCGGCTGATCCCGCTGATCGGCGCGCCGATCGGCGCGATCCAGAACGGGCGCGCGACCGGAGCAATCGGCAAGTGCCGCTGCGCTGATCTACAGCGGCGATCTAGGCGCGGCCGTAGACGGGCACCGCCGCGCCGCTCATCGGCGCCGACTCGTCCGAGACGAGGAAGCGCACCACCTTGGCGATCTCCTCGGGCTTGACCCACTTCGAGTAGTCGGCGTTCGGCTGCGCCTCGCGGTTGGCCGGCGTGTCGATCACGCTCGGCAGGATCGCGTTGCAGCGGATGCCGTCGTGCTTGTACTCGGCGTCGAGCGCCTGGATCAGCGCGAGCACGGCGGCCTTGGAGGAGATGTAGCGCGGCGGCGCCCGGGAACGGGCGCAGCGCGGCCCGCGCCGAGACGCCGACGAACGCGCCGCCGCCGCGCTCGATCAGCCGCGGCATCGCCGCGCGCGCGAGCAGGAAGCGCGGGCCTGACGTTGAGGCGCATCAGCTGCTCGAAGTCCTCGGGGTCCGTCTCGTGGACCTTCGGCCCCTCGGCGTAGCCGCCGACGAGGTTGACCACCGCCTCGAGGTCGCCGACGGCCGCCACCGCCGCCGTCGACCGCGGCCGGGTCGAACAGGTCCGCCTGGACGAGCTCGACGGCGCTGGTCGGCGAGCCGCTCGCGCTCGCGCTCCACGACCCAGGTGGCGGTGACCGAGTAGCCGGCGTCGACCAGCTCGCGCGACCACCGCGGTGCCGAGGAAGCCGGTGCCGCCGGCGACGAGGACGCTCATGGCAGGCGGCCGGAGGCGCGACTCATCCGCGCGCGCAGGCTATCCCGTCCGAGATCCGTTCTACCTTGGCAAGGCAGATGGAGCAGCCGACTCTCATGCCCACGAAGTGCTTCGTCCGCGACCTGGTCGACGGCCAGGAGGTCGACGCGATCTTCGTCGTCAGGTCGCGCAACCGGCGCCAGAAGCGCAACGGCGAGCACTTCCTGAAGCTCCAGCTGGGCGACGCGACGGGCGTCGGTCGAGGGCGTCGTCTGGGACGACGTCGACGACGCTCGACGCCGATCTGCCAGGGCGGCGCGATCGTGCGCGTGCTCGGCCGCTACTGCGATCGACGAGCGCTACGGCGGCGGCATCACCGTCCGCCGCATGCGCGCCGCGGTCGAGGGCGAGTACGACCTCGCCGACCTGCCGAGGCGCCGCCGATCCCCTACCGCCAGATGGCCGCCGACCTCGAGCTCGCTGGTCGACACGATCCAGCGCCCGCACCTGCGCGAGCTGCTCGACCGCCTGATCGACCGAGCGCCTACCACGAGGCGCCGGCGGCCAAGTACTACCACCAGGCCTACCGCCACGGCCTGCTCGAGCACTGCCTGTCGGTGGCCCAGGGCGTGAGCGCGCTGGCCGCCCCCTTCCCGAAGCATCGACCGCGACCTGGCGGTCACCGGCGCGCTGCTGCACGACATCGGCAAGGTCGAGACCTACGCGTGGTCGACCGGCGCGATCGAGCTGACCGACGCCGGCAAGCTGCTCGGCGAGATCCCGCTCGGCTACTACCGCGTCCGGCGCGAGATCGAGCGCATCGACGGCTTCCCCGCCGACGACGCCGAGGCGCTGCTGCACATCATCCTCAGCCACCACGGCAAGCTCGAGCACGGCAGCCCGGTGGTGCCCTGCACGCGCGAGGCCACGCTCGTGCACTTCATCGACAACCTGGGCGGCAACCTGGGCAGCTTCGACCGGATCGAGAAGGCCCTCGCCGAGGGCGCGCGCTGGTCGGACTTCGACCGCGGCCTGGCCACGGCGGCCTACTTCGCGGCGCGCGAGCAGGCGGCCTAGCGCCTGCCAGACCGGCTGGTCACCTGCCGGGCCGGATGGACCCGGAGCGCCGGCTCGCGCCCGGCTGGGCGTTCGCTGCCCGCCCTCGGCGGCGCCCTCGCGCACGCGCCCTTCCTGCGCTTCGACCTCGCCCGCCCGCTCAAGCGCCCGCTGCAGCGAGCGGCGCTGTTCGGCGCCAACAAGACGCTGGCGCGGCGCGCTGGCGATGTCCGGCGGCACGCTCGCCGCGACGCTGGCGCTGCATCGCGTCCCGCCTACCGCGAGCGCCTGCCGGCGGAGCTGCGCGCCGCCGGGCCGCTGCGCCACGGCGCCCTGCTCGGCGCGGCGGTCGTGCTCGGCGAGCTGCCCAACAGCGCCGTCAAGCGGCGCCTGGGCATCGCCCCGGGCGAGCGCGCCGCGTCGCCGCTCGGCGTCGTCGCTCGCCATCCACGACCAGGCCGACTTCGTGCTCGGCGCCTGGCCGCTGCTGGCCCCGGTCTGGCGCATGTCGGCGCGCGAGCTGGCCGAGGCGTTCGCGCTCGTCGCCGGCGTGCACCTGGCGCGTGAACCTGGTCGGCTACGCCGCTCGGGCGCCCGCACCGCAGCCGCTCTGAGCCGCCGCAAATAGCGGGGCCGCGGCCGATGCGAGGGGGAGGGTCGCTGGGGGTTTCCTGCTTATCTTCGTGCCGTGGCAAAGGACACCGAGAAGCTCATCCGGCAGCTGTCGCTGATCTCGTTCCTGATGGCGGAGCGGCGGCCGGTGTCCGCGCTCGAGATCAAGCAGGACGTCGAGGGCTACTCGCAGATGAACGACGAGGCGTTCGCGCGCCGCTTCTACGCCGACCGCGCGGAGCTCGACTCGCTCGGCATCCACCTCAAGGTCGACAAGCCGGCCGAGGGCTACTACGAGGCCGAGAACTACTCGCTGCCGCCCGAGAACTTCTACCTGCCGGCGATCGAGTTCACCGACGAGGAGCTCGGCGCGCTGCGCATGTCGCTGTCGCTGCTCGACGGCGAGTTCGCCTACGCCGAGCCGCTGCGGCTCGCGCTGCAGCAGCTGTCCTGGGGCAAGCCGTCGCCGCTCGACGCGCCCGAGGAGCTGTCGGTGGCGCTGGCGGTCACCGCGGGCGCCGGCGGGCGCGACCTGTCGCAGCGCCTGTCGAAGGTCGAGACCGCGATCTTCCGCCGCAAGACGATCGTCTTCGACTACTACACGATCGGTCGCGACACCGACGGAGTCGCGCAAGGTCGACCCCTACCACCTGCTCTTCAGGGGCGGGCAGTTCTACCTGATCGGCTACTCGCACGAGCGCGACGACACGCGCGTGTTCCGCGTCTCGCGCATCCGCGGCAAGGTCGGCTACTCGTCGAAGGCCGAGCACGACTTCAACCGCCCCGAGGAGTTCGACCCGCGCGACTACGCGATCCGCACCGACTGGCAGCTCGGCGACCCGATCGGGCGCGCGCAGATCTGGCTGTCGGACCGGATCGACTGGCTGGCGCTGCGCCACTTCGGCCACGCCGGCGAGGTCACGGAGGTCGACGACGGCGTGATCTTCGAGACCGACTACGCGAACGCCCGCCAGATGGTCTCCTGGGTGCTGGGGCTGGGCGAGCACGCCCGCGTCGACGGCCCGCCCGAGCTTCGTCGAGGAGTGGCGCAAGCGCCTCGAGCTGATCATCGAGCGCCACACCGAGCCGCCCGAGCTCGCCAAGGAGGCCCCGCCGACGGTCGAGGAGGAGATCGAGGAGGAGGACCGCGAGAGCTCGCCGATCCGCCCCGAGCGCTTCGCCCGGCTGGTCACGCTCGCGGGCATCCTGATCGACGACCGCGCGCGAGGGCCGCAAGCTCGACGTCTCCGAGCTGTGCGAGCGCCTCCAGGTCACAGAGCAGGAGCTGCGCCAGGACGTCGACGTGCTCAACGTCGTCAACTTCGGCGGCGGCTCGTACGTCCTCTACGCCGAGGTCCAGGGCGACCAGATCGAGGTCGACCCCGAGCCCTACGGCGACAACTTCGCCCGCCCCGCCCGGCTGCTCCCGCTGGAGGCCAAGGCGCTGGTGGCGGCGATCGACCTGATCGGCGAGCACCTGCCGGAGGGCTCGCTGTCCAGCGCCCGCCAGAAGATCGTGGACGCGCTCGGCCAGGACCCGGCCCAGGAGGGGCTCCAGATCACCACCGCCAAGGGCGACGACTCCGAGATCGCCCGCGTCGTGAGCGGCGCGATCGCCGAGCACCGGCTGCTCGTGATCGAGCACTACAAGGAGGAGCAGGACGAGTTCACCGAGCGGCGGATCGAGCCCTACAAGCTGATGAACGGCCAGGAGGGCTGGTACGTGCACGCGTGGGATCCCGACAAGGAGGACACGCGCTCGTTCCGGCTCGACCGGATCCGCTCGGCGACCGTGCTCGACGAGAGCTTCGAGCCGCGTCCGGGCATCGAGCCCGACATCCACGGCTGGCCGCGCACGGGCGAGGTGGCCGACTCGCGCCTCGCGCGCGTCTGGATGGCGCCCGACCGGGCGCGCTGGGCACGCGAGGACAAGCGCGTCGTGTCAGAGCTGGCCGACGGCACGGTGATCGTCGAGCTGCCCTACGCGGGGCACCGCTACCTGGCGCGCGAGATGCTCAAGGAGGCCGGCGACGCCGTGGTGCTGGAGCCCGAGGAAGCCCGCCAGGCGGTCCTCGAGGCCGCCGAGGTCCTGGCGGGCGCCGTCAAGCGGTAGCCGGTCCTCGGGCGCCGGCCTGGCGCTGCGGCGATGAGCGGGGCCCACTGCCGTCAGCGCGTGGAGGCTGCGGCACCGCGCCGGAGCAGGCCCCTCGCGGCTCGCTGGCTAGCCGGCGGCCTTCGCGGCGCGCAGCGATCCGCTGCCGCACACCTTGCCGACGTTGACCCGGTCGCCGCGCTCGACGACCACGTTGCGGGTCGCGCGGACCTTGCCCTTCTTGTCCACGCAGCTGAGCTGCCAGGCCTCGGTCGCGTCCACGTGCCTCGGCGTCGGGCTGAGGAACGTGACCTTGCCGTTGGTCCAGTCGTCCTGCGTGGGCGTCACCTGGTCGTAGTTGACCACGTGGGCGATGTAGTTGCCCGGCGGCGGATCGACCAGCACGGCGTCCTCGGTGGTGTCACCGAACGAGGCCGACTGCGTCACGACCTCACCCGTGTCGGCGTTGACCACGTAGAGGTCCCAGTCGTTCTCCGCGTTGCCCCACTCGATGTGAACGGTCATGCGGCCGTTGTCCACGTCGGGCGGCCCCTGGACGGTGAACGGGATCGCCTCGAACGCTCCGTCGGTGTAGACGCCCTCCACGTTCTCGGCCGGGAATCCAGCCGGGTTCGCCAGCGGGATGTCCGCCTGCTTCGGCCCGACCGGGTCGCGGCCGTCGCGGCCGGCCACCACGGGCCGGGTCGACGGGTTCACGTTCCAGTCGAAGTGCCCGCCCTTCGAGTCGTACTGGTAGGACAGCGCGTCCGGGAACAGGATCGCGTTGCCGATCTCCGTGCCGAAGTCGTCCTGCCACACCGGCGAGGTGGAGGTCATGAAGCTCTTGTGGATCTTCAGCTTCCACCCCTTCGGCGCGTTGCCCGAGATCACCGAGTGATCGCGTGCCTTGGCAGTCGACGACAGCATCTCGTAGTAGGCCTCGCGGTTCCCGCCCTTGCCGGAACCCGCGGCCTCCCCGAGACCCAGGTACTCGTTCACGACCCCCACCTCGTACGGCGGGTGGAAGTCGACGTCGCCGATCTCGAACGTGTAGCTCAGGCTGCCGGCCGCCCAGAACGTCCAGTCCTCGGTCGCTCCGGTCGTGTCATAGAGGCCGTAGCCCGGGATGTTCGAGTAGCCGTTGTGGCCCGCCATGCGGGCGCCCAGGTCCTTCAGCAGCGGCTCCTCGAGCGGCGCTCCCGACGTCCACCACTCCGGGCGGGCGCAGGATCAGGTTCGAGAACGTGTGGTTGGTGATCAGGTTGGTGATCGCGCGAGTGGACTGCAGCTCGCGGATGTTCTGCGACTCCGGCTCCGAGAACGGGCCGGTGCCGCGGTAGGTGTCGTCGAGCGGATCGACGCTGGCGCCGGAGCCGCCCCAGAACGCGCCGTAGTTGCGGTTCGGGTCAACCCCGAGCAGCCGGCCCGCCGTGCTGTTGTTGCACGGCCCGGTCTCGTTCGGGTCGGGCCAGCAGTTCTTGCGCTTCATCTCGTAGGAGAACTGGTCGTACTCCGTCTCGGGCGGGGCGTCGGGCGCCTCGCGGGAGATGTTGAAGCCGTCCGGGTTCACAACCGGGATGACGATGTTGCGCGTGGCCTTGACCAGGCGCGTGGTGCGGGCCTGCTTGCCGTAGTTGGTCAGCAGGTCGTACGCCCACTCCATCGTGCTCTCCGCGGCCGGCCACTCACGCGCGTGGTGGGTGCCCATGTTCGCGAAGATCGGCTTGCCGTCGTTGACCCGGTACGGGTGCGTCGCGATCTCGATCCCCACGACGTCCCGACCCTCGTGGGTCTTGTGGTTGAGCGTGATCGGCTTGACCAGCTTCGGGTAGCGGGCCGCGAGCGTCTTCAGCTCGAGCTCGTAGTCGGCCAGGTGCCGGTAGGTCGTGCGACCGCTCGGCAGCGCGCTGCCGCCCGCCTGGGCGGCGGCGTAACGCCGGTCGGCCTTGCGGTTCTGCTCGACGCGCTTGTCGAGGTCCTTGATCCGGACCGTCCACCTGAACTTGGCGGCGCGCAGCTTGTTCTCGTCCTGCTTGCCGTACAGCACGACCTCGATCGAGTTGGCGTCGCCGTGCTCGGTCAGGTCGAGGCCGAGCGTCTGGAGGCGCCGCTTGTCGGCGCGCGTCGGCGTGGACACGTCGACGATCTGCGTCTTGCCTGCGACCTTGCGCTTCGGCTCATGGACGAAGGACACGGACAGGCGCGCGGTCGAGGCGCGGCCGGCGAAGCGGCAGGCCTGGACCAGCAGGCGCTGGCCCTTGCGGACGAAGCCCTCGGCCAGCTCGTTGCCGCGGAAGGCGGACGAGGCGGCCACGGAGCGCTTGGTCCTGGCGTCGAAGACGCCGACGTCCCAGTCGCCGCGGCTCTTCAGCCGGGCGCGGACGAGGCCAGTCGCGCCCGCGCGAGCGCGCAGGACGCCGGTGTGCGAAGTCTTTCCCAGGTACCTGGTGTGACATGCCTTGGCGACCGACTTCGACGCCGAGACCGTCGCTTGCCTCGCGGCTGAGGCGCCGACGGCGAACAGCAGCGTTCCCGCCATGGCGCATACGAGCGCGAGGATTCCCTTCCTCATCGAATTCCCTCCCCTTTGCGGACAAAAACCCGCCCTGCGCATTACCCGGGTACGCTGCCGACCATGCCTAGCCGGCGCGGCGAGATCGACATGACCGAGGACGAGGTGCGCGACTTCGTCGCCAGCAAGATGGTCATGCAGTGCGCCACGCTGGGGCCGAACGGGCGGCCGCACATGGTGCCGCTCTGGTACGTCCCTGAGGGCGGCGAGCTTCACGGCTGGACGTACGCGAAGTCGCAGAAGTCGAAGAACCTGGAACGCGATCCGCGGGCGACCGTGGGGATCGAGGAGGGCGTCCAGTACCAGGAGCTGCGCGGCGTCACCTTCGAGTGCGACGTGGAGGTCGAGCGCGAACCGGAGCGCGTGGAGACATACGGGCTTAGGCTGTTCGAGCGCTATGCCGGCGAGCTCACACCCGAGATCCGAGCGATGGTCGCTCAGCAGGCCCGCAAGCGCGTGGGCCTGCGCTTCGTCCCAACACGCACCGTGAGCTGGGACCACAGCAAGCTGGGCGGCACCTACTAGCGATGCGCGGCCTGATCCTGTCCGGCGGGAAGGGAACCCGCCTGCGCCCGCTGACCCACACGAGCGCGAAGCAGCTCGTGCCGGTGGCGAACAAGCCGGTGCTCTTCTACGGCATCGAGGCGATGGCCGCGGCCGGGATCGAAGAGGTCGGGATCATCATCGCGCCCGAGACCGGCGCCGAGATCCGCGAGGCGGCCGGGGACGGGAGCGCCTTCGGCATCTCGATCGAGTACATCGAGCAGGAAGCGCCGCTCGGCCTCGCCCACGCGGTGCTGACCGCCGAGCCCTACCTGGGCGACTCGCCGTTCGTCATGTACCTCGGCGACAACCTGCTGCGCGACGGCATCGTCGACCTCGTCAGGGAGTTCCGCACCGAGAGCCCCGACGCGCTGATCCTGCTCACGCCCGTCCCGGACCCCCAGCACTACGGCGTCGCCGAGCTGAACAACGGGAGCGTGGCGCGGCTGGTCGAGAAGCCCGAGCAGCCCCAGACCGACCTCGCGCTGGTCGGCGTATACATGTTCACGCCGGCGATCTTCGAGGCCGCCCGGGCGATCGAGCCCTCTGGGCGCGGCGAGCTCGAGATCACCGACGCGATCCAGGCGCTCGTCGACCGCGGCCTGCGCGTCGACCCGCACATCGTGCACGGCTGGTGGAAGGACACCGGCCAGGTGCAGGACATGCTCGAGGCCAACCAGCTGATCCTCGACGACCTCGACAAGCGCGTCGAAGGCGAGCTGGTCGACTCGCGCGTGGAGGGGCGGGTCGTGATCGAGGCCGGCGCGCGGCTCGAGCGCGCGACCGTGCGCGGCCCGGCGATCATCGGCAGCGGCACCCGCATCGCCGACGCCTACATCGGGCCCTACACGGCGATCGGCGACGGCGTGACGATCTCGAACGCCGAGCTGGAGCACTCGATCGTGCTGTCCGGGTCGGCGATCGCCGACCTCGAGTACCGCATCGAGGCGAGCCTGATCGGCAAGAACGTGCGCATCGGCCGCGGCCCGGCGCTGCCGAAGGCCTACCGGTTCGTGGTCGGCGACAACGCCGACGTGCAGATTCTCTAGATCGCGAGGACGTAGAGGAGCTGCGGCAGCAGCACGGCGCCGACGACGCCGCGGCCGTGGGCGCCGGGCAGGCGGCGGGCGCCCATGCGCAGCCGCTCCTGCTTGTCGATGCCCCACAGCCAGGGCGGCGGCTCGTACCCCGTCGGGCCCCTGAGCTGGCCCTTCTGGCTGCGCTCGGCCAGGAAGCGCGGGATCGCGTCGAACACGAGCTGCGCGTCGGGGAAGCGACGGCGGACGCGCTCGATCAGGCCGTGAACCTGCTCGGGCTCGAAGTACATCAGCAGCCCCTGGGCCGTGACCAGCAGGCCGCGCGAGGGGTCGACCTCGTCCATCCATGCGTCGTCGAGGGCCGAGCAGGCGAGCGCGCGCAGGCGTTCGTGCGCCGGGAGCAGCTCGGCGCGGATGGCGAGGATCTCGGGCAGGTCGACGGTGGTCCAGCGCACGCGCCCGTTGTCGACCCGCCAGAACTGCGTCTCGAGCCCCTCCCCGAGGGCGACCACCGCGCCGTCCGGGTGGGCGGCGAGGAAGCGGCGCACCTCGTCGTCGAACGTGCGCGCGCGCAGGGCCTGCCACTGCGCCATCCGCGCGGCACCGAAGCGCTCCTCGAAGGGGAAGTCGATCGCCTCGAGCAGCTCGACCGCCGTGGGGTCCGGGAGCACCGTGTCGGGCCGCCCCGCCTCGCTCGCGCGCATGTAGAGCGTCCACAGCGTCGTCTCGGGGATGGCCTGAAGCTCCACCGCAGATCAAGCTAGCTGACATCCTCTGCGCCGATGAGAACGGTCGTCGTCGGAGCCGGTGGGATGTTGGGTCAGGACGTGGTGCGCGCGACGGGCGCCGTCGGCTACGCGCGCGCGCAGCTCGACGTGACCGATCGCGACGCGGTCGCAGACGCGATCGGGCCCGGCGACGTGGTCATCAACTGCGCCGCCTGGACCGACGTGGACGGCGCCGAGGAGCACGAGGAAGAGGCGCTGCGCGTCAACCGCGACGGCGCCCGCAACGTGGCCGAGGCCGCCGGCACGGTCGTCTACGTCTCGAGCGACTACGTCTTCGACGGCGCCAAGCGCGAGCCGTACCTCGAGTCGGACCCGGTCAACCCGCTGTCGGCCTACGGGCGCACCAAGCTCGCCGGCGAGCGCGCCACCGCGGAGGCCAACCCGCGCCACCTGATCGCCCGCTCCTCCTGGCTGTTCGGCGCCGGCGGCAAGAACTTCGTCGAGACGATGCTCGGGCTCGGTCCCGAGGTCAGGGTCGTGGACGACCAGGTCGGCTGCCCGACCTTCACCGGCCACCTCGCAGAGGCGCTCGCCGAGCTCGCCCGCAGCGAGGACTTCGGGATCCACCACCTCGCCGCGAGCGGCTCCTGCTCGTGGTTCGAGTTCGCGCGCGAGATCTTCGCGCGGGCCGGCTCCGACACGCGCGTCGAGCCCTGCACCACCGCCGAGTTCCCGCGCCCGGCGCCCCGGCCCGCCTACTCCGTGCTGGCCAGCGAGCGCGGCGCGCGGCTGCCCAGCTGGCAAGAGGGCCTCGATGCGTACCTGGGGGTCAGGGTGTGAAGCTGCTCGTCACCGGCGCGGCCGGCTTCATCGGCTCCACCTACGTACGCCTCGTCCAGGGCGGGCACGACGTGACCGTGCTCGACAAGCTCACCTACGCCGGCCGGCGCGAGAACCTCCCCGACGACGTCGAGCTGGTCGTCGGGTCGATCGAGGACCGCGACCTCGTCCTGGGCCTTGCCGACGGCATGGACGCGATCGTCAACTTCGCCGCCGAGTCCCACGTCGACCGTTCGATCGCAGACCAGGACGCCTTCACCCGCACGCACGTGATCGGCACGAGCGTGCTGCTCGACGCCGCGCGCGACCGCGGCGTGGGCCGCTACCTCCAGGTCTCGACCGACGAGGTCTACGGGTCGATCGCGGAGGGGTCGTTCACGGAGACCTCGCCGCTCGACCCCTCGTCGCCCTACTCGGCCACCAAGGCGGGCGGCGACCTGCTCGTGTCGGCCTACGCGCACACCCACGGCCTGGAGGCCGTCATCTGCCGCGGCTCCAACAACTACGGCCCGCGCCAGTACCCCGAGAAGCTGATCCCGCTCTGCATCCTGAACGCGCTGCACGACGACGGCCTGCCCGTCTACGGCGACGGGCGCCAGGTGCGCAACTGGCTCTACGTCGAGGACTTCTGCCGCGGCATCCATGCCGTGCTCGAGGGCGGCCGGCCGGGCCAGGCCTACAACGTCGGCGGCCCGGACGAGTGCGAGAACATCGAGGTCGTGCGCCGGATCGTCGAGCTGACCGGCCGCGACGAGTCGCTGATCGAGTACGTCAAGGACCGCCCCGGCCACGACCGCCGCTACTCGCTCGCCAGCGACAAGATCCGCTCGGAGCTCGGCTGGGAGGCGCAGGTGCGCTTCGCGGACGGCCTCGCCCGAACGGTCGACTGGTACCAGGACAACGAGCCCTGGTGGGAGCCGATCCGCTCGGGCGAGTACCGCGCCTACTACGAGCAGCAGTACGGCCGGGCGCTGGGCTAGCGGGCCGGCGCCACGTTGTTGTTCACCCGGAAGAAGTTGTCCGGGTCGTACTTGGCCTTGACCTCCGCGACCCGCGCGAGGTTGCGCCCCAGCGCGGTGTCGACGCCGGCCGAGGCGTCCTCGTCGGCCAGGCCGGTGAAGTTGAGGTAGACCTCACCGGTCCCGTACTCCTTGACGGCGTTCCACGTGGACCGCACCCAGGCGATGTTCGCGTCGTCGTCGCCCTCCTCGGTCCACATGCCGTCGATCGACACCATGTAGGGCGAGGTGCGGGTGGCGAAGGCGGTCTCCTCCTCACCCACGTCGGCGATCGCGCCGCCCATGGCGAACGTGTTCATCAGCGTCAGCGGCGCCGGACGGTCCTGGGCCTTGGCCGCGATCGTGTCGATCGCGTCGTCGCTCAGCTCGTCCAGGTACTGGGACTTCCAGTACGCGCGCAGGGTGTCACGCGGGAACAGCGCGTCGAAGCCCGTCTGGACGCCGACGTACGGCGTCGGGCCGGACATGTCGAACAGCGCGTCGCCCAGCTCGCGCAGCGGCTGCATCTCCGCGAGCCCCGCCTCGACGTCGCCCACGTACACGCCGCCGACGATGATCACCGGCCGGTCGTGGATCGCCTCTGGCAGCTCGGGGTTGGCCGGGAACGTGATCGACACGCACACGGAGGTGACCTCGTTCGGCGCGCCCTCGACGTAGCTGCGCCAGCCGCGCATGACCTCGGCCGCGTCCTCGAGCGGGTAGAACGTCGCCGCGAAGGCGACCTCGGGTCCGACCTCGCGCAGCTGGAACGTGAAGGTCGTCACCACGCCGAAGTTGCCGCCGCCGCCGCGCAGCGCCCAGAAGAGGTCCGGGTTCTCGTCGGCGGAGGCCGTCAGGACCTCACCGTCGGCGGTCACGACCTCGGCCGCGAGCAGGCTGTCGGACGAGAGCCCGTACTTGCGCCTCACCCAGCCGTAGCCGCCCCCGAGCGTGAGGCCGGCGACCCCCGTGTCGGACACCACGCCGCCGGGCACGGCGAGCCCGTGCGGCTGGGTCGCGTTGTCGACCTCGCTCCAGATCGCGCCGCCGCCGACTCGGGCGATGCGTCGCTCGGCGTCTACCTCCACGCCGTTCATCGGGCCGAGGTCGATAAGCATTCCTCCGTCGATCGCCGACAGGCCGGCGATCGAGTGTCCTCCCCCGCGCACGGCAACGCGGAGATCTTCCTCGCGAGCTCGCTTGATGGCGGCCACGACGTCGTCGGTCGTGGAACAGCTCGCTACTACGTCCGGCTGACCCCGGTGCATCGCGTTGAAGACAGCGCGCGCAGCGGAGCCCTGGCCAGGCTGGACCGCAGTGGACATGAAATGTCCTCCTTATGGTGGGTTCGGGGAGATCCTCTCTCACCGCGCATGAGAGATGTGTGAGACGAGTCACGCGCTAACGTCGATGCGATGTACCGCGACCATCCCGCGCTGGCGCTGCGTGGCCTGACCAAGCGCTACTCGGACGGGACGCTCGCGCTGGAGGACTTCGATCTCGAGATCCCGGCGGGCGCGTTCTTCGGCCTGCTCGGACCCAACGGCGCCGGCAAGACGACGCTGATCAGCGCCGTCTGCAACCTGCTGCGGATCACCACCGGCGAGATCTCCGTCTTCGGGGAGCCGCACGACTCGCTGGAGGCGCGCTCCTGGGTCGGCCTCGCCGAGCAGGACATCAACCTCGATCGCTTCCTGACCGTCCGCGAGACGCTCACCTACCACGGCGGCTACTGGGGCATGCGCGAGCCCGAGGAGCGCGCCGACGAGCTGATCGACGCTTTCGGCCTCTCCCACAAGCGCGACACGCGCGCGCCGCGCCTCTCGGGCGGCCAGCGCCGGCGCCTGCTGCTCGCGCGGGCGCTGATGCACAGGCCGCGGCTGGTCATCCTCGACGAGCCGACCGCCGGCGTCGACTTCGAGCTGCGCCAGGAGCTGTGGCGCTACATCCGCCGGCTGCACGCCGAGGGCACCACGATCCTGCTCACCACGCACTACCTCGAGGAGGCCGAGGAGCTGTGCGACGAGATCGCGCTGATCCGCGACGGCCACCTGATCGCGCGCGACAACGCGCAGGGCCTGCGCGACCACTTCGGGGTCGACCGCCTGCAGGACGTGTACGTCAAGGCGATGGCGTCCGCGGATGACATGACCCTCTGGTCTGGCTGTGCAAGCGCGAGACGCTGCGCGTCTCGAAGCTGTGGACGCAGACGGTGCTGGCCCCCGTCGTCTCGTCGATGCTGTTCATCCTCGTCTTCGGGCTCTCGCTCGGCGGCCGCATCAAGCAGGTCGGCGACGTGGACTACGACGTCTTCATCGTCCCCGGCCTGATCACGATGGGCATGGCGCAGGCGGCGTACGCGAACAACGCGTCGACGATCTTCCAGGCGCGCTTCGACCGCTACGTGAACGACGTCCTGTCGGCGCCGATGAAGTCCTGGCAGATGACGCTCGGCTACACCGTCGGCGGGCTCGTGCGGGCGCTCGCGATCGGCGTGTCGCTGCTCGTGCTCGCGCTGGTCCTGGTGCACGTCCCCGTGCGCCATCCGGCCGAGCTGGTGGTGGCGACCGCGCTCGGCCTGACGCTGTTCGCCTCGCTCGGGCTGGTGGTCGGGATCTATGCCGAGGTCTGGGACCACACCACGTTCATCCAGAACATCGTGATCCTGCCGCTGACCTTCGTGGGCGGCGTCTTCTACTCGGTCGACGTGCTCCCCTCGCCCTGGGAGGAGCTGTCCCACTTCAACCCGATCTTCTATCTGGTCAACGCCATGCGATACGGGTTCCTCGGCGACAGCGACGTGTCGATCTGGCTGTCGCTCGCCGTGGTCGCGGCGCTGGCGATCCCCGTCTACGCGTGGTCGCAGTGGCTGTTCAGCACCGGCAGGCGCTTGAAGGATTAGACGCGACCGCGTCGTGCGGCTGCCGCGCAGCTGCCCGCGCCTCGTCGAGTGGCGCGAGCGGGTGGCGCGCGAGAAGCGGGCGGCCTTCCGCGACGAGGACTACTGGGGCCGCCCGGTCCCCGGCTTCGGCGACCCCGAGGCGCGCCGTCTACGTGCTCGGCCTCGCTCCGGCGGCTCACGGGGGCAACCGCACCGGCCGCGTGTTCACCGGCGACCGCTCCGGCGACTGGCTGTTCGCCTCGCTGTACCGCACCGGCTTCGCCAACCAGCCCACCTCCACCGACGCGGCCGACGGCCTGCGCCTCGACGGCGCGTTCATCGCCGCCGCCGTCCGCTGCGCTCCGCCGGCCAACAAGCCGCTGCCGTCCGAGCGCGACAACTGCCTGCCCTACGCCGCCGAGGAGCTCGCGCTGCTGCGCCCCGCCGTGATCGTGTGCCTGGGCGCGTTCGCGTGGGACGCCGCCTGCAGGCTGCTCGGCCTGCGGCCGAAGCCGCGCTTCGGGCACGGCGCCGAGCACGCCACCGACGCCGGCCCGGTGCTGCTCGGCACCTACCACCCGAGCCAGCAGAACACGTTCACCGGCAAGCTGACCGAGCCGATGCTCGACAAGATCTTCCTCAGGTCGCGCGAGCTCGCCGAGGGCCTTGCTAAGGTGCCGCGCCAGTAAGGAGCCATTGCCGAGTCCCCGGTCGCCATGCGGCTGGGGAGCGGGGGAACCAACGTTTGGGGCGAATCGCGGCCGCTTTGACCGCGTAGCGCTGCTCTTCTAGCGCGAGCCCGTCAGCTAACCCCGTAGGCGCCGAAGAAGAGATAAGGAGCACCTACGCATGCAACGGACGCTGCGCGCTGGAGTCGCTGCAGTCGCCCTGACACTGATTCCGGTCTCCGGAGCGATCGCCGCACCCTACGCCAGCCGCACGCTCAAGCAGGGCGCCAGCGGCTCCGACGTCGAGCAGCTGCAGGGATACCTCGACGACGCCGGCTACGCCACGAAGGCGGACGGCGAGTTCGGCCCGAACACGGCGCGCAGCGTGCGCCGCTTCGAGAAGGCCGAGGCGCGCACGGTCGACGGGAAGGCGACTCGCTCGGACCAGCGGCTGGTCGAGTCGCGCGCCGACGAGGAGGTGGCCTCCGAGCCGGCCAGCGAGCCGACCGAGGACGCCTACGTGGACGAAGAGGGTCTCGCCCACGCGCCTGCATCCGCGCCGTCCGAGGTCCAGGAGATCATCGCGGCGGGGAACAAGATCGCCTCCAAGCCCTACAAGTACGGCGGCGGCCACGGCCGCTGGCGGGACTCGGGCTACGACTGCTCCGGCTCGGTCTCCTACGCGCTGCACGGCGCGGGGCTGCTCGACTCGCCGCTCGACTCCACCGGCCTTGCTGAGCTGGGGCGAGAGCGGCAAGGGCGACTGGGTGACCGTCTACGGCAACGCGGGCCACGCGTACATGGTCGTGGCCGGACTGCGCTTCGACACAAGCTCCAGCAAGCGCTCCGGCACGCGCTGGACCGAAACGATGCGGTCCTCACGGGGGTACCGCGTCCGTCACCCGGAGGGACTCTGATGGCGCTCGTCGCACTGCTCGCGTTGATGCTCGGCTCGTTCGCCGGGTTGCTGATCGGCCGCTGGGCGGCCGCCCTGCCGCTGGCCGCGGCCATCCCCGCCGCGGCGCTGCTGGCCGGGCCGGAGCTCGGAGCCGTGGGGCTCCTGGGCGCGGCCGGCGTGCTCGCCGGCGTGCAGCTCCACCACGCGGTCGCCGAGCAGTACTCGCCGCGCTAGGCGGCGCAGCCGCCGCGCCCGCGGCGATCGAGCGTCACGGCCCGGCCGTCGTCGAGGCGCACCGTCGCGCGCAGCAGGTAGCGCCGCTTGCCGCGCGGCCTGACCGTGCGCGTGAACGGGGCCCGCGTGTCGCGCGCCACCACGCGCCGCCGCACCGAGAACCTGACCGCCTCGACGTCGCGCGCGTCACGGCCGCGCACGGAGGTGACGACGTGGCATCCGCGCCCGCGTCCGCGCACCCGCAGCCGCAGCGCAGGCTTGGCGCGGCAGCCGGCGCCCGCGCAGCGCTCGAGCGCGTGCAGGCGCGCCGCCAGCCGCGCGCGCAGCCGCGACAGCGCCGGTGAGGCGTGCAGGCTGCTCAGCTCGTCGGGGTCGCGCTCGAGGTCGTACAGCTCGGACTCGCCGGTGGCGTACTCGACGTACTTGTAGCGGTAGTTGCGCAGGCCGTGCAGGACCAGGCCCTGCGCCGGGGTGCCCGCCTCGAGCAGCAGCTCGCGGCCCCACTCGACGCCCGGGTCGCTCACCAGGTCGAGCAGCGAGCGCCCGTCCTGCGCGCGGCCCGGCGTGGCGCGCGCCGCGTCGAGGATCGTCGGCGCCAGGTCGGCGTTGGTCACGAGCTGGCGCCGCTTGACGCCGCGCGGGACGCCCGGCCCGCGCATCAGCAGCGGCAGCCGGATCGACGGCTCGTAGACGAACACCTTGCCGTCGGGGACGCGATGCTCGCCGTGAAAGAACCCGTTGTCGCTCGTGAACAGGACCAGGGTGTCGCGCAGCTCGCCGGTCGCCCTGAGCCGGGCGAGGATCGACGCGATCCCGTCGTCCACGGCCAGCAGGCTCTCGAGCCGCTGGCTGTACATCTCGCGGATCGCGGCGATCCGGCCCGGGCGCAGGGACGGGCGGTTGCGGATCACCGCCGGCTTGTCGGAGACGTCGGCCTCGTTGAACGAGGGCGGCATCGGCAGCGGCAGCGTCGCGAACACGTTGGCGTACCTGGGCGGGACCGCGGGCGTCTGGAGGCCGGGCGGGTCGTCTGGCTCGCGCGGGGCCCCCGAGTGCGGCGCCAGGAACGCCACCGACATGAACCACGGCTTGGCGGCCGGTGAGGCCGCGGCGATCAGGTCGCTCGCGCGCTGGGTGACGAAGTCGGTCGAGTACACGCCCGGATGGGTGCGCAGGACGCCGTTCTCGTCGACCGTGTAGCCGTAGTAGCTGTAGGTCGAGGGGTCCACGAAGCCGTTCCAGTCGTCGAACCCGGGCGGGACCGTGGGCGGCGCGTCGCGGCCGTAGCCGTTGAGGAACTTGCCCACGTGCATCGTGCGATAGCCGGCCGCCTGGAGCCAGAGCGGCAGCCAGTTCGATGTGTCGAGGCGCGTGAACCCTCCCGTCGGCAGCCTGTTCGAGAGCACCCCGTGGTTGTGCGCGTACTGGCCCGTGTACAGCGTCGAGCGCGACGGGCAGCAGAGCGAGTAGTTGGCGAAGCTGCGCGTGAAGGTCGCGCCCTGGTCGCCGATCAGCGCCCGCGTCCTCGGCATGTACGACATCGAGTCGAGCGTCTGGTCGTCGGTCTCGAGGACCAGGATGTTCGGACGCGCCTCGGCCGCGGGGGCCAGCGCGAGCAGGAGGGCCAGGGTGAGGGCGAGCCGGGCGCTCACATGCGTGTCAACACGCACGATCGCCGGAGGATGCGGTGCGGCTAGCGCGGGCGCCAGCGGCGGTAGAGGCGGCCGGCCGGCCAGCGCAGCCGCTGGAGGTACTGCATGCGCGGCGAGTCGAGGCTGAGCGCGTCCACGACCGGTACCGAGGCGCCGGCCGGGCCGCCCCGCACGCGCCGGAAGAGCCCGCAGACGCCGTGCTCGCCGAGGAACTCGCAGTCGCGCTCCACCCAGCTCGCCCGGATGCCCTCCTGAACCCCGATCTCCGCCACGGCGGGGTCGGCGTTGCGCGAGTCGCCGAAGTCGTGGAACAGGAGCAGGCCGTCGCGCGGGACGACCGGCTCGAGCACCTCCAGGTCGCGCAGCACGCCGGCGGCTGAGTGGTCGCCGTCGACGAACGTGAGCGCGGGCCGCAGGCCACGCAGGCGGCGCACCGCCGCGGCGCAGCTGCCTCGCACCAGCAGCACCCGCTCCCCCACGCCGTGCCTGATCAGGGCGGCCGCGGCGGCGCGCTGCGCGGCCGGGTCGACGTCGACCGATATCAACAGGGCGCCGGCGCCGCTGGCGGCGCCAAGGGCCATGATCGTGGTGGAGCGGCCGCGGTACGTGCCGATCTCGAGGATCGGACCCTCGGTGCTCGAGGCCAGCTCATGGAGCTTGTCCTCGTCCGCCGGCCACAGCATTCCCGGGACGTCCGCGACCGTCTCGCCGATTCCCATCGGCGCAACCCTAGCCGGACCCGTCCACGCGGTACGCTCGTGGGTCGCGTGACTTCAGACCCGCTCGGATCGTTCACCCCGCAGGTTCGTGACTGGTTCACGCGTTCGTTCGAGAGCCCGACGCCGGCTCAGGCTCAGGCCTGGCCCGCGATCGCGAGCGGGGAGAACGTGCTCGTGTCCGCGCCGACCGGGTCCGGCAAGACCCTGGCCGCCTTCCTCTGGGGCCTCGACCGGCTCGTCGCCGAGCCGGACCGCGGGCGGCTGGTCTACGTCTCGCCGCTGAAGGCGCTCTCCTACGACATCGAGAAGAACCTGCGCGCTCCGCTGCGCGGCATCGGCGGAGACATCTCGGTCGCCATCCGCACCGGCGACACGCCCCAGAAGGAGCGCCAGGCGATGCTGCGCAGGCCGCCCGACGTCCTGATCACCACGCCCGAGTCGCTCTACCTGATGCTGACCTCGAAGGCGCGCGAGTTCCTCGCCGAGGCCGATTCGGTGATCGTCGACGAGATCCACGCCGTGGCCCGCACGAAGCGCGGCGCCCACCTCGCGCTGACGCTGGAGCGGCTCGAGCAGGCCGCCGGCAAGCCACTCCAGCGGATCGGCCTGTCGGCCACGCAGCGACCGCTCGAGGAGGTCGGCCGCTTCCTGGTCGGCGCCGGGCGCGAGTGCAGGATCGTCGACACCGGCGTGCGCAAGCCGCTCGACCTGCGCATCCAGGTGCCGGTCGAGAACATGAGCGAGCCGGACGCCCACGACGTCACCGACGCCGCGGTCGGCGGCCAGGGCACCGCAGCGGGCGGGGGTGACCTGATCGGCACCGGGCTCGGCGACGCGCCCGCCACCCAGCGCTCGATCTGGCCGGCGATCTACCCCGAGCTGCTCGAGCTGATCCGCGCCCACCGCTCGACGATCGTCTTCGTCAACAGCCGCCGCGGCGCCGAGCGGCTGGCGGTGCGGCTGAACGAGCTCGCGGAGGCGCCGATCGCGCGCGCCCACCACGGCTCGCTCGCGCGCGAGGAGCGGCTGGTGGTCGAGGACCTGCTCAAGTCCGGCGAGCTGCCCTGCCTGGTCGCCACCAGCTCGCTCGAGCTCGGCATCGACATGGGTGCGGTCGACCTCGTCATCCAGGTCGAGTCGCCCAAGTCGGTCACCGCCGGCCTGCAGCGCATCGGGCGCGCGGGTCACGGAGTCGGCGAGGTCTCGCGCGGCCGCATCTTCCCCAAGTTCAGGGCCGACCTCGTGGAGTGCGCCGTGGTGGCCAAGCGGATGCGCGACGGCGACATCGAGCCGACCGTCGTCCCGCGCAACCCGCTCGACGTGCTCGCCCAGCAGATCGTCGCCGTCACCGCCACCGGCGACGAGTGGAAGGTGCCCGAGCTGCACGAGCTGGTGCGGCGCGCCCACCCGTTCAGCGAGCTGACCCGCGAGCTGCTCGACTCGGTGCTCGACATGCTGGACGGGCGCTACCCGTCCGAGGAGTTCGCCGAGCTGCGGCCGCGCATCGTCTGGGACCGCGTGGACGACACGATCCGGGCGCGCCGGGGCGCACTCCAGCTCGCCGTCACCAACGCCGGCACGATCCCCGACCGCGGGCTCTACGGAGTCCACCTGCCCGACGGGCGGCGTGTCGGCGAGCTCGACGAGGAGATGGTCTACGAGGCGCGGCCCGGCCAGACCTTCCTGCTCGGCGCGTCCACCTGGCGCATCGAGGAGATCACGCGCGACCGCGTGATCGTCACCCCCGCCCCCGGTGCGCCGGGCGCCGTGCCGTTCTGGAAGGGCGACGGCATCGGGCGGCCCAAGGAGCTGGGCGAGGCGATCGGCGCCTTCGTGCGCGAGGCCGTCGACCGCGACCCCGCGGAGCTCGCGGGCGAGTACGACCTGGACGAGCGCGCCGCGCGCAACCTGTCCGCCTTCCTGCGCGAGCAGCGCGACGCCACCCGCGTGCTCCCGAGCGACCGCACGATCGTGATCGAGCGCTTCCGGGACGAGATCGGCGACTGGCGCCTGTGCGTGCTGTCGCCCTACGGAGGCCGCGTCCACGCCGCCTGGGCGCTGGCGCTGTCGGCACGGGTGCGCGACGAGTTCGGCCTCGAATCCGACGCGATCTGGTCCGACGACGGGATCATCGTCCACCTGCCCGACGCCGACGAGGCGCCCGCGGCCGACCTCGTGCTGGTCCAGCCCGACGAGCTCGAGGAGCTGGTCGTGCGCGAGCTGTCCGGCTCGGCGCTGTTCGGCGCCCGCTTCCGCGAGAACGCGGCCCGCGCGCTGCTGCTCCCGCGCGCCCGGCCGGGCAAGCGCACGCCGCTCTGGCAGCAGCGCCTCAAGGCGCAGTCGCTGCTCGAGGTCGCCAAGCGCTACGGCCAGTTCCCGATCGTGCTCGAGACCTACCGCGAGTGCCTGCGCGACGTCTTCGACCTGCCCGGCCTGGAGGCGCTGCTGCGCGGCCTGCACACGCGCGAGCTGTCGCTGGTCGAGGTCGAGACGCAGCGCGCCTCGCCGTTCGCCTCGTCGCTGCTGTTCGACTACGTCGCCACCTACATGTACGAGGGCGACACGCCCAACGCCGAGCGGCGCGCGGCGGCGCTCTCGCTCGACCGCGACCTGCTGCGCGAGCTGCTCGGCCAGGAGGAGCTGCGCGAGCTGATCGACCCGGCCGCGCTCGAGGAGGTCGAGGCCGACCTCCAGCGCACCAGCCGGCGCACGCAGGCCGCCAACGCGGACGGGCTGCACGACGTGCTGCGCGCGGTGGGCGACCTGACCTCCGACGAGGCCGGCGCGCGCTGCCTGCCCGCCGTGTCCGCGCGGCGCATGCTCGGCGAGCTCGAGCGGGAGCGGCGCGCCGTGCGCATGCGGATCGCGGGCGAGGAGCGCTGGCTCGCGGCCGAGGACGCCGGCCTCTACCGGGACGCGCTGGGCGCGGTGCCGCCCGGAGGGTTGCCCGAGGTCTTCCTGGAGGCGGTCGAGGAGCCGCTGGCGCGGCTGACGCGGCGCTATGCCCGCACGCACGGGCCGTTCACGACGCCGGAGCTGTCGGGCCGCTACGGGGTCGACCTGGCGCCGCTGCTGCGCGAGCTGGAGCGCGCGGGCGGCCTCATCCAGGGCGAGCTGCGGCCGGGCGGCAGCGGTCGCGAGTGGTGCGACCCAGAGGTGCTGCGGCGCCTGCGCCGGGCGTCGCTCGCGAGCCTGCGCAAGGAGGTCGAGCCCGCCGAGCAGCGCGCGCTGGCGCGCTTCCTGCCGGCCTGGCAGGGCGTCGACACCGGCAGCAGCCCGGGCGTCGACCGCCTGCGCGAGGTGCTCGTCCCCCTCCAGGGCGTCGCGCTCGCGCCGGAGGTATGGGAGCGCGACGTGCTGCCGCGCCGGCTCGGGTCCTACTCGCCCACCTGGATCGACCAGCTCTGCGCGAGCGGCGAGCTCGTCTGGGTCGGCGCCGGCGCGATCGGGCGCCGGTCGGGTCGCGCGGCGCTCTACTTCCGCGAGGACGCCCGCTGGCTGGGCCCGCCGCCGTTCAAGGGCGAGCCGCCCGAGGGCGAGCTGCACGACCGGCTGCGCGAGCGGCTGGGCGCCGGGGCGGCCTTCTGGACCGACCTGCTCGCCGACCTCGGCGAGACCGACCCGGTCGAGCTCCAGGAGGCGCTGTGGGACCTCGCCTGGGCCGGCGAGGCGACCAACGACGCGTTCGCTCCCCTGCGCGCGCCGCGGCTCACGCTCGCGCGCCAGCAGCGCGACTCCGGCCGCCGCTTCGCGCGCCGCCGCCGGCCCGGCGCCCCGCAGGTGCAGGGGCGCTGGTCGCTCACCGGTCCGCTGTTCGCGGACGCCCCCGCGCACGGCCCACGGATCAGGGCGCTCGCCGAGTTGCTGCTCGAGCGCTACGGCATCGTGACCCGCGAGACCGTGCTGGCCGAGGGGATCCCGGGCGGCTTCGCCGGGCTCTACGGCGAGCTGGCGAACCTCGAGACGCTCGGCACGGCGCGGCGCGGCTACTTCGTGGAGGGGCTCGGGGGCGCCCAGTTCGCCCTGCCGGCCGCGATCGAAAGGCTGCGCTCGATGCGCACCGACGAGCCGGCCGGCGCTCTGGTGCTGGCGGCGACCGACCCGGCCAACCCGTTCGGCGCCACGCTGCCCTGGCCGAAGCGCGACGATGACAGCGGGCGCAGGCCCAGCCGCGTGCCGGGCGCCTACGTGGTCACGATCGACGCCGAGCCGGTGCTGTACGTCGAGCGCGGCGGCAAGGGCCTGGTGCCGCTGCGAGCCGTCGAGGAGGAGTGGCTGCGGCCCGCGCTCGAGGCGCTCGCGGAGGCGGTCAAGCGCCAGCGCGTCCCGCGCCTCGGCATCGAGCGCTTCGACGGCGAGCCGGTGGTCGGCTCCCAGGCCGGCGAGCTGCTGGTCGAGCTCGGCTTCCGCCAGTCCCCGCGCCGGCTGACGCTCAGCGCCTGATGTCGGAGCTGAACCGCCGCTGGTGGGACGAGCGCGTCCCGATCCACGTGGCGAGCGACTTCTACGACGTGGAGGGCTTCAAGGCCGGGCGAAGCTCGCTGCTGCCGTTCGTCATCGAAGAGGTCGGAGACGTCGCCGGGCGCTCGCTGGTGCACCTGCAATGCCATTTCGGCCTCGACACGCTCTCGTGGGCGCGCCTCGGGGCCGAGGTGACCGGGCTCGACTTCTCCGCGCCGGCGGTGGACGCCGCCCGGTCGCTCGCCGCGGACGCGGGGATCGACGCCGCCTTCGTCGCCGCCTCGCTCTACGACGCCCAGGACGCGCTCGGAGGGCGCCGCTTCGACGTGGTCTACACCGGCATCGGCGCCCTGAACTGGCTCCCCGACCTGCGTCGCTGGGCCGAGCTGGTCCGCGGCCTGCTGGCTCCGGGCGGCTTCCTGTACCTGGCCGAGTTCCACCCGATCGAGTGGGTCTTCGCCGACGACGACCTCACCGTCGAGCGCGACTACTTCGAGCGCGAGCCGCTCGTGTTCGAGGACCCGGGGACCTACGCGGACCTCGACGCGGAGACCGTGAACGACCGCACCGAGGAGTGGCAGCACCCGCTGTCCGACGTCGTCACAGCCGTGATCGACGCCGGGCTCGTGCTCGAGCTGCTGCACGAGCACGACTTCACCGTCACGCCACGCTGGCCGCTCCTCGAAGAGCGCGACGGCGCTCCTGCGCATGCCCGAGGGCGGACCGCGGCTGCCGCTGATGTATTCGCTGCGGGCGCGCCTGCTCTCCTAGCCTTGCAAGCGTGCCCGAGGGCGACACCATCCATTCGGCGGCCCGGCGCGTGGGCGACGCCCTGGTCGGCAAGCCGATCGTCTCGATCGAGACGCCGCAGCCCCGCCACGCGCTGGATCGCTGGCCAGAGCGCCTCGACGGTCGCGCCGTGCGGGAGGTGGACGCCCGCGGCAAGCACCTGTTCATCCGCTTCGAGGGCGACCTGACCGTGCACTCGCACCTGCGCATGACCGGCCAGTGGGGCGTCTATCGGCGCGGGCAGCGCTGGCGCCGCTCGCCGCGCCGGGCCTGGCTCGTGATCCGGACCGAGCGGCACGAGGTGGTCGAGTTCGACGGACCGGTGCTCGAGCTGATGACCGAGTCGCGCACCCGCTTCGAGCGGCGGCTCGCCGCGCTCGGCCCGGACGTGCTCGCGCCGGAGCTGGACGAGCGCGGCTTCCTCTCCCGGCTGCGCCAGGACGACCAGACGCGCGGCATCGGCGACGCGCTGCTCGACCAGCGCAACATCGCGGGCATCGGGAACATGTGGAAGGCCGAGGGCTGCTTCCTGGCCGGGGTCGACCCCTGGCGCCGGCTCGGGGAGGTCTCCGACGACGAGGCGCTCGCGGTGGTTCGCGCGGTCCGCCCGCTGATGCAGGAGTCGGCCGCCGGTCGCTTCCGCGAGCCGCGCTGGGTCCACGACCGCGCCGGGCTGCCCTGCCGCCGCTGCGACACGCCGATCCGCGCCCGCGGCCAGGGCGACGACAACCGAACGACCTTCTGGTGCCCGGCGTGCCAGGGCTGATCCGGGTCGGGCACAAGGGCGCGGATCACGTGGCGCCCGGCAACACGATCGAGAGCTTCGAGGCCGCGCTCGAGCACGGCGTCGACATGATCGAGTTCGACGTGCTGCGCGCCCGCGACGGCAGGCTGGTGCTGGCCCACGACTACGAGGACGCCGAGGCCCGCGACTGCCTGACGCTCGACGAGGGCCTCGACCACTTCGCCGGCAGCGCCTACTCGGGCGTCGCGCTCGACGTCGACATGAAGCTGCCCGGCTACGAGCGCGAGGTGGCCGAGGGCCTCGCCGAGCGCGGCCTCGCGGAGCGGTCGCTGGTGTCGACGATGTACACGGACAGCCTCGACCGCCTGGGCGAGCTCGCCCCCGGGCTGCGCCGCGGCTGGTCGGTGCCGCGCGTGCGGCGCGACTACACCCGCTCGGTGCTGGCGGCGCCGGCCTACCTGGTGGCGCGCGTCTGGCGCGCGCGGCTGCCGGGCCAGGCAGCGGCACGCATGCGCGCGGGCGGCTGCGAGGCCGTCATGGCGCACCGGATCCTGGTCAGCCGGCGGCTGGTCGCGGCCGTGCACGCGGCGGGCGGCGAGGTGTACGTCTGGACCGTGGACGACGCCGGCCGGATCCGCGCGCTGGAGGAGCTCGGCGTGGACGGCGTGATCACCAACGACCCCCGCCTGTTCGACGCCCGATGAGGAAGCGGCTGAGCGCGGCCGAGCGCCGCGAGATCATCGAGGCGGCCGCGACGGAGGTGTTCGCGGAGCGCGGCTACCACGGCGCCGGCATCGACGAGATCGCGCGCCGCTCCGGCGTCAGCCCGCCGGTGGTCTACGACCACTTCGTCTCGAAGCTCGACCTGCACCAGCGGCTGCTCGAGCGAACGCGCGACGAGCTGCTCGACATGTGGCGCGAGCAGCTCGCGGGCGACGAGCCCGCCGAGGTGCGCGTGCCGCGCGCGCTCGACGCCTGGGCGCGCTACGTCGAGACGCACCCGTACGCGGCGCGCATGTACTTCCAGGAGACGACCGGCGATCCGGAGGCGCGCGCGTTCCACGAGCGCGTCCAGGCCGAGGGACGCGCGGCGCTGGCCGCCCTGCTCGGGGCCGAGCAGGGGGCCGAGCAGATCGGCGGGGCCGACCCCGTCGGGCTGGAGATGGCGGCCGAGGTGATCCGGGCCGGGCTCACCGGGCTGGCGATCTGGTGGATCGACCACCCCGAGGTGCCGCGCGAGCGCATCGTCGAGACCGCGATCAACGCGGTCTGGATCGGCTTCGAGCGGGTGCGCTCCGGGGAGAGCTGGACGGGCTAGGGCGCTAGCCGCCGACCGTGCAGGTGCCGGTCGTGTGCGTCTCGGAGCGGTTGGTGTCGCCGGCCCAGCGCAGCTCCGCGACCGCGCGCAGCTGGTACGAGTTGCCGGGCGGCACGCTGATGCTGAAGGTCCAGCCGGCCTGGCTCCAGGTGTACTGGGCGGAACCCGCGGACTGCCACGGCGAGGTCGCCGCGCCGCCGAGCGGAGCCCAGCCGTTGGGCGACAGCCACTGCGCGGTGAAGCGCACCGACAGGTTCGAGCTGGAGCCGTCGCCGGCAAGCTGCGCCCGCGCGCCGAGCTGGGTCGCGTTGCAGACGTTCGCCTGGGCCCACGACGAGCTGAGCTGCTCGCCTTGGGCATGCGCGCTGCCTACGCCAAGCGTCAACGCGCAGATGGCGCTGAGTATCAGGGTCCGACGAGCCATCAGAGTTGTTTTCGGTCTACTCCTCCTCCCCCTTGAGCGGAGGTTACCGTCTCGCCCCGGAAGAATGCCCAAGTTCTCGCCGTGACGAACCCGACGTATGTTCGTAGTACGGGTGTGAACGAGGCGCTCGCGGGGCGGATGCCGGTCGCTACGGGAACCGATACGGAGACTTTCGCCGCTCTCTACGAGCGGACCTTCCCGCGTGTCTATGCGTACGTGGCGTCGCTGCTGCGCGACCGGGCCGCGGCCGAGGACGTGACCGCGCAGGCGTTCGAACGCGCCTATCGCAAGCGCGCGGGCTACCGCCCGCGGCGCGGCAGCCGGGAGTCCTGGCTGTTCGGGATCGCCCGCAACGCCGCGCTCGACGAGCTGCGCCGGCGCAAGCGCCATGCCCGCATGGAGGCCGAGCCGGCGGACGCCGAGGCGCCGGGCGCCGACGACCACGTCGAGCTGTCGCTGCGGCGCGAGGCCGTGCGGGCCGCGCTGGGCACGCTCGACGGCCGCGAGCGCGACCTGATCGCGCTCAAGTTCTCCGGCGGGCTGTCCAACGCGGAGATCGCCGCCGTGCTCGGACTGTCCGAGACCGCGGCCTCCACCCGCCTCCACCGAGCTCTGACCAAGCTGCGAAAGGCCTGCGATGACTGACGCCACGATGGACCGTGACCTGGCCGCGGTGGACGCCGCGCTCGAGGCCGGCGCCGCGACTCACGACGACGCGCCGGCGCGCGAGCTGCAGGAGCTGGCGCTCGCGCTGCGCGCCGAGGCGCCGGAGCCGGACCCGGCGTTCGCCGCGCGGCTGGGCGTGCGGGCGCAGCGAGGCTTCCCGCGCGAGCCGGACGCGGTGCGGCGGGCGCGACGCTCTCCGCGGGTGCGGCGCGGCGTGCTCTGGTCGCTCGGAGCGGGCGCGGTGGTCGTCGCCCTGATCGCGATCGTCGTGGCGGGCAGCGGGTCGCCCAACACCGACCCGTTGAGCAGCAGCGGCGGCAGCGGCGCGTCCGCCCCGGCGCCAGGACAGCGCCGGCGGAGGACGTGGCTTCGCCCCCGGGCAGCTCGAACGCAGGATCGAGCGCTCCTTCTCGCTGGAGCTGGACGTGCCGCTCGCCGACATGAGCCGCGTGGCCGACGAGGTCACGGCCGTGACCGATCGGCACGGCGGCTTCGTGCTCAGCTCCTCGGTCGACACGGGCCGCGACGGGGGCGACGGGGACTTCTCGCTGCGCATCCCGGCCGCCGAGGTCCGACCGGCGCTGCGCGACCTCGCGGGGCTCGCTCCGGTGATCAGCCAGAGCCAGGAGGGCCGAGACGTGACCCGCCAGCACGTGACCGCGAAGGACCGGCTGCAGGCGGCGCGCGCGGAGCGGCGCAGCCTGCTGCGGCGTCTCGGCGAGGCGCAGACCGACGCCGAGGCCGAGGCGATCAGGCGCCGGCTCGACCTGGTCTCAGGAGAGATCAGCGGCCTGCGGGCGCAGCTGCGCGACCTGCGGCTGCGCACCGACTACGCGGTGGTGACGGTGCACCTCGTGGCGAGCGAGCGCGACGGCGGCGCGACCGGCGCCCCGCTCGGCGACGCCTTCGACGACGCCGGCGGCCTGCTGGTCGGCCTCGCCGGCGTGCTGATCCGCGTCCTCGCGCTGGCGATCCCGCTCGGGCGTGATCGCCCTGCTCGCCTGGCTGGCGGCACGTTCGCTGCGCCGCCGGCGGCGCGAGTCGGCCCTGGCGTAGCGCCGGGCCCGGCCGCTCACACGGGCGGGCGGGCTTGTCCAGATCGGGCGACCGCGCGGGGCGTGTCGAGATTTGGTCGATATGTGCGGATATCGCGACAAGCCCCGGGCGGCCCCGCTCGCCGGCTCGGCAGGCCCGGGCCCGGGCCGCTCACACGGGCGGGCGGGCTCCCTGCGTGACCACGGCCAGCGCCGCCAGCGCGCAGCCCCGGCGAGCGCCTCGCGCCGGCGCTCGCTCCGCTCAGCCGCGCCGCCAGCAGACCGGCCGCAAACGCGTCGCCGGCCCCGGTCGTGTCCACCACCGGCCCGCCCAGCGCGGCGGCCGGAACCCGCTCCTCGTCGCTGCCGTTCGTCCAGAGCGCGCCCTCCGCCCCGAGCTTGACGACCACCTCCGGGAAGCGGGACGCGAGCGACGGCCGCCGCCGCGGCGGGGTCCGACAACCCGGTCAGGGCGACCGCCTCGTCCACGTTCGGCAGCAGCAGCGTCGCGCCCTCCGCCAGCGCCAGGAAGTCCCGGCCCAGCAGCGCGGCCGACGAGGGATCGACCGACACCGTCATGCCACGGGCGCGGGCCCGCTCGATCGCCGCGAGCGCCGCCGGGCGCGGCCCGCTCCGCACCAGCGAGTAGCCGGACACGTGCAGGTGTCCGCCACGCTCGAGCAGCGAGTCGGGCAGGTCCGAGGGCGCGAGCGCGGCGTTGGCGCCGGGATCGGGCAGCATCGAGCGCTCTCCGCCGGGCGCCACCAGGACCACGCACGTGCCGGTTGGATGCTCGGTCGTCCAGCGCCAGCCGCGCGTCCACCCCGGCCGCGCGCAGCTCCCGGGCGGCCTCCGCGCCGCGCGCGTCGTCGCCGACCCGCGCGACCAGCGCCGGCGCGGCGCCCGCGAACGCGAGCCACGCCGCCGCGTTGGCCGCCGAGCCGCCGCCGCCGAACGAGATCGAGGCCTCCGAGTCGCTCCCCACCGCCACCGGTCCCGCCAGCCGCGCCACCACGTCGACCATCACGTCGCCCAGGACGACGATCACGCGGCCGCCGCGATCTGCGCCGCCAGCCGGGCGTTGCGCAGCACGATCCGGACGTTCGCCTCCAGGCTCGCCCCACCCGTCTCGCGGTGGAAGAAGTCGAGCAGGAACGGCGTCACGTCCTTGCCGCCCACGCCAGCCTCCGCGGCGGCCGCGAGGCCCGCCTCCAGCACCCGGTCGTGCAGGTCCGGATCGAGCTGCTCGCCGAGCGGCAACGGGTTCCCGACCACGATCGCGCGGTCCTCGGTCCCGAGCTCCCGCCGTCCCGCCGCCACGGCCGCGACCTCGCCCGGCGTGTCGACCCGCCACGGCACCGGGAAGCCCGAGTCGTGCAGGTAGAAGCCGGGGAACCGGTCCGTCCCGTAGCCGAGCACGGTCACGCCCAGCGTCTCGAGGCGCTCGAGCGTCGCGCCCACGTCGAGGATCGACTTCACCCCCGAGCAGACCACGACCGTGCCCACGCGCGCGAGCGTCGCCAGGTCCGCGGACTCGTCCCAGGTCTCGCGCGCCTCGCGGTGCACGCCGCCCAGCCCGCCGGTCGCGAAGGCTCCGATGCCGGCGCGCGCGGCCAGGTGCGCCGTGGCCGCCACGGTCGTCGCGCCGTGCTCGCCGCGCGCGGCCAGCACCGCCAGGTCGCGCACGCCGCACTTGGCCACGCCCTCGCCGGCGATCGCCTCGAGCGCGGCCTCGTCCAGCCCGACGCGTGCCTCCCCCGCGACGACCGCGATCGTCGCCGGCACCGCGCCGGCCGCGCGCACCTCGGCCTCCAGCTCGCGCGCCACGTCGAGGTTGCGCGGCCGCGGCAGCCCGTGGCTGATCAGCGTGCTCTCGAGCGCCACCACCGGCCGCCCGCCGGCCACCGCCTCGGCCACCTCGGGAGCGATCCGCATCGAGAGATGAGCGTAACGAGCGTCAGGTTGGGAAGAGTCCTCCCCATGAGACAGCGACAGCTACGAGACCTGACCGTGTCCGCCGTAGGACTCGGCTGCATGGGGATGTCCGAGTTCTACGGCCCCAGCGACGAGGCCGAGTCGATCGCGACCATCCACCGGGCGCTCGACATCGGCGTGACCTTCCTCGACACCTCCGACATGTACGGCTCCGGGCACAACGAGCAGCTCGTCGGCAAGGCGATCGCCGGGCGCCGCTCCGAGGTCCAGCTCGCCACCAAGTTCGCGATCAGGCGCGAGAACGGCACGCGCCGGATCGACAACAGCCCGGAGTGGATCCGCGAGGCGATCGACGGCTCGCTGCGCCGGCTGGGCGTCGAGCGGGTCGACCTCTACTACATGCACCGCCGCAACCCGGACGTGCCGATCGAGGAGAGCGTCGGCGCCATGGCCGAGCTGGTCCGGGCCGGCAAGGTCGGGCACATCGGCCTGAGCGAGGTCAACGCGGACACGCTGCGCCGCGCCGACGCCGTCTACCCGATCGCCGCGCTCCAGAGCGAGTGGTCGCTGTTCACGCGCGAGCTCGAGCGCGAGATCGTCCCGGCGGCGCGCGAGCTCGGCGTCGGCATCGTCCCCTACAGCCCGCTCGGGCGAGGGGAGCTGACCGGCTCGGTCGACATCAGCGCCGAGGACGACTTCCGCCGCAGCTCGCCGCGCTTCCAGCAGGACAACCGCGAGCGCAACCTCGAGCGCGTCGAGCGCGCGCGCGAGATCGCCGCCGAGGTGGGCTGCACGCCCGCCCAGCTGGCGCTCGCCTGGCTGCTGCACCAGGGCGAGGACGTCGTCCCGATCCCGGGCACGCGCCGCGCCGAGCGGCTCGAGGAGAACGCGACGGCCGCCGACATCGCGCTGAGCGACGAGCAGCTGCGGGCGCTCGACGAGGCGTTCCCGCCCGGCGTCACCGCCGGCGACCGCTACGCCGACATGGCCGCGGTCGAGCTCTGATGCGCCCTCACTCCTGAGGGCTAGGGCCGCTCGCGCTCGACCTTCATCGAGAAGCCCTCGGCCCGGGCCGCCTCGAGGATCTCGTCGTTGGCGTCCGGGCCGCGCGTCTGCAGCACCAGCTTGATGGCGGTCTCGCGCACGTGCAGGTCGATGCCGTCGCGCAGGTGCTCGACGTCCACGATGTTGCCGCCGTGCTCGGCCACCACCCGCAGCAGGCCCGCCAGCGCGCCGGGACGGTCGGGCACGACCGTCGACAGCACCATGCGGCGCCCGGCGGCCGTCTCGCCCAGGCGGATGCACTCCGACAGCAGCGAGGCGTCGACGTTGCCGCCCGACAGCACGGCGCACACGTCGCCCTGCTCTGGCGGCTGCACGCGGCCCTGCATCAGCGCCGCGACCGCCACCGCGCCCGCGCCCTCCACCACCAGCTTCGTGCGCTCGAGCAGCATCACCATCGCCTCGGCGACCTCGTCGTCCGAGACGGTCACGACCTCGTCCACGTAGCGCTCGACCAGCGGCAGCGTGAAGTCGCCGGGGCGCTTGACCGCGATCCCGTCGCAGATCGTGTTCGCCGAGCGCGCCCCGATCGGCCGGTGCGCCGCGAGCGAGTCGATGTAGGGGGCGCAGGCCTCCGCCTGGACGCCGACGACCCGCGCGCCGGGCAGCCACTCGGACACCGCCAACCCGATCCCGCTCGCGAGGCCGCCGCCGCCGAGCGGCACCACCACGAGCTTCGCGTCCGGCGCCTGGCGCGCGACCTCGAGCCCGACCGTGCCCTGCCCCGCCACCACCTCGGCCTGGTCGAAGGCGTGCACCGCCGTCAGTCCCTCCTGCTCCACCAGGCGCGCGGCCTCGGCGTGCGCGTCGTCGTAGTTGCCGCCGTGCAGGCGGACCTCGCCGCCGTACTGCCTCACCGCGGCGACCTTCGCGACCGGCGCCTCCTCCGGCATCACGAGCACGGCGTGGGCGCCGGCGTCGCGCGCCGCGCAGGCGACGGCCTGGGCATGGTTGCCCGCGCTGGCCGCGACCACCCCGGCGCGCAGCGCGCGCTCGGGCAGGCGGCTGATCATGTTGGTCGCCCCGCGCGCCTTGAACGAGCCGGTCAGCTGAAGGTTCTCGGCCTTCAGCACGACGCGCGCGCCCACCCGCCGCGAGAGCTCACCGGCGGACAGCATGGGCGTGTCGCGCACCTTCCCGGCGATCTGGCGCGCGGCGTCCTCGATGTCCGCGGGGCTCACAACTTCACGTGCGACTGCCATGCAGTCATTATCCGTACATGCCAAACGGGGAGGAGACGGCCCGCCTGCTCGCCCGCACGGAGGTGTTCGCGGGGCTCGAGCAGCGTGAGTTGCTGGCGCTCGCGCAGGTCGCGGTGCCGCGCCACTGGGAGCGCGGGGAGATGATCTTCCGGGAGGGGGACACGGGCGACACCTGCTACCTGCTGCGCTCCGGCGCAGTCGTGCTCACCCGCGAGCACCAGGACGGGCGCATGGTGGCGCTCGCCGAGCTGCGCGGCGGCGCGCTGTTCGGCGAGCTGGCGATGTTCCGCGGGGAGCGGCGCTCGGCGACCGCCGAGGCGATCGAGCCCTGCAGCGCGGTGGCGCTGCTCGCCGCCGACGTCCAGCGCCTCGTCAGGCGCAACCCGGGCCTGGCGTTGAAGCTGCTCGCCACGCTCGCGGAGCGCGTCAGCCGCACCAACGAGCGGCTGCTCCAGCAGAGCTTCCAGACGGTCGCCGGCCGGGTCGCCAGCGCGCTGCTCTCGCAGACCGTCGCGCGTCAGGCGGACGGCGCCCCCGAGGAGGACGTCCTGATCCGCGCTACGCAGGCCGAGATCGCGCACCTGGCGGGCACCTCGCGCGAGAGCGCGAGCCGCTTCCTCGCCACGCTGGAGCGCGCTGGGGTGGTCACCCTGGGACGCGGAAAGGTGACCGTGCATGACCCGGAACGACTCCGCAACTACATCCACTGACGCGCGCGCCCGCATGGTGGAGCGGCAGCTCCGCCGGCGCGGGATCCGGGACGAGCGCGTGCTCGCCGCCATGGGCGAGGTGCCGCGGGAGGCGTTCGTGCCGCCGGACCAGCGCGACCGCGCCTACCGCGACGGAGCGCTGCGGATCGGCGAGGGCCAGACGATCTCGCAACCCTGGATCGTCGCGTGCATGTGCCAGCTGCTCGAGCTGCACGGCGACGAGCGCGTGCTCGAGGTCGGGACCGGCTCCGGGTACGCGGCCGCGGTGCTGTCGCGCCTGTGCGCCGAGGTGGTGACCGTCGAGCGCTACGAGAGCCTCGCCGAGGAGGCCGCGGCGACGCTCGCCGAGCTCGGCTACGACAACGTCGAGGTGCTCGTCGGCGACGGATCCCAGGGAGTGCCGGACCGGGCCCCGTTCGGCGGCATCTCGGTGACCGCGACCGCCCGGGACGAGCCGCCGCGGGCGCTTCGGGAGCAGCTGGCGCCGGGCGGCGCGCTCGTCTGCCCGGTGGCGCGCGGGCGCCGCGAGCACCTGCTCCGGCTGCGCGAGGGCCAGCGAGGAGGCCGTCGCGGCGGTGCGCTTCGTGCCGCTCGTGAGCGACGCCGAATGATCGACGAGTTCTCCGCGGGCGGCGTCGTCGTGCGCGACGGGCCCGAGGGTCGCGAGGTCGCCGTCGTGCGCGTCCGCGAGGGCATCCTCGCCCTGCCCAAGGGCCACCCGATGGGCGACGAGAGCCCCGCGGACGCCGCCCGGCGCGAGGTCAGGGAGGAGACCGGCCTCGAGGCCGAGCCCGTCGAGAAGCTGGGCGACGTCCGCTACCGGTACGTGCGCGGCGGCCGGCGGATCAGCAAGCAGGTCGCGTTCTTCCTGTTCCGCTACCTGTCCGGAGACGTCGCAGATCACGACCACGAGGTCGAGGAGGCGCTCTGGATCCCGCTCGCCGAGGCACCCGAGCGGCTCACCTACGAGGGCGAGCGCGAGATGGCCCTTGCGGCGGTTTCACGGGCGAAGGAAGGCCGGTAGGCTGCCGGATTCGTGTTCGTCCTGAACTTCTACTCGCCGATCTTCGTCGACCAGCTCAAGCGCGGCCGCAAGACCGCCACGATCCGGCTGGGCGACAAGAGCAAGAAGTACCGCAAGGGCGAGGTCGTCCTGATCACGGTGGGCTTCCAGCACTCGCCGCGCGAGAAGATCTTCGAGGCCGTGATCGACTCGGTCGAGGTCAAGCAGGTGCGCGACCTGTCCCCGCGCGACATCGAGCACGACAACCCCGAGTTCCGCCGCCTCGACGAGATGGTGCACTTCCTCGAGCAGATCTACGGCCGCAAGGTCGAGATGGAGGACGCCGTCACAGTGGTGCGCTTCTCGCAGATCTCGGATCGCCCGTCGGAGGTCCAGGAGCGCCTGCGGCCCGCCGGCCCACGCCAGAACTAGACCGCGGAATCTCCACCTCCGTTTGGCACTCTGCGTGCTAGAGTGCCAGGCCGCTGGCACTCGTACCCCAGGAGTGCCAAGGAAACTGCACCAGACGGAGGTATGTCCATGAATCTCAAGCCTCTGGGAGATCGCCTGATCGTTCAGGCAATCGAGGAAGAGGAGACCACGGCGAGCGGCATCGTGCTGCCCGACACGGCCAAGGAGAAGCCGCAGCGCGGCAAGGTCCTCGCGGTCGGCGACGGGAGGTGGGACGAGGACGGCGAGAAGCGCATCCCGCTCGACGTCGCCAAGGGCGACGAGGTCCTGTACTCGAAGTACGGCGGCACCGAGGTCCAGGTCGAGGGTGAGGATCTCCTCGTCCTGCGTGAGTCGGACGTGCTCGCCAAAATCGCGGGCAAGAAGTAGGAGGAACACAGAACATGGCTCACAAGGAACTGAAGTACGACGCCGAGGCGCGTCGTGCGCTCGAGGACGGCGTCAACGCCGTCGCGGACGCCGTCAAGGTCACGCTCGGCCCCAAGGGTCGCTATGTCGTGATCGACAAGAAGTTCGGCGCTCCGACAATCACCAACGACGGCGTCTCGATCGCTCGTGAGATCGAGATCGAGGACCCGTTCGCCAACCAGGGCGCCCAGCTCGTCCGCGAGGTGGCCACCGCCACCAACGACATCGCGGGCGACGGCACCACCACCGCCACCGTGCTGGCCCAGCGCATCGTGCGCGACGGCCTGAAGAACGTGGCCGCGGGCGCGAACCCGCTCGGCGCTGAAGCGCGGTATCGAGAAGGCGGTCGACCAGGTCGTCGAGCAGATCCAGAAGATCTCGACCGAGATCTCCGGCAAGGAGCAGATCGCCCGCGTGGCGGCCATCTCCGCCGCCGACGACGACATCGGCGACGTGATCGCCGACGCGATCGACAAGGTCGGCAAGGACGGCGTGGTCAACGTCGAGGAGGGCCAGACGTTCGGCATGGACCTCGAGTTCACCGAGGGCATGCAGTTCGACAAGGGCTACATCTCGCCCTACATGGTCACCGATCAGGACCGCATGGAGGCCACGCTCGAGGACCCGTACATCCTGATCGCCAACCAGAAGATCGGTTCGGTGCGGGACGTGCTGCCGGTGCTCGAGCAGGTCATCCAGTCGGGCAAGCCGATCCTGGTGATCGCCGAGGACGTGGAGGGCGAGTCGCTCGCCACGTTCGTGGTGAACAAGCTGCGCGGCACCTTCACGGGCGTCGCGGTCAAGGCTCCCGGCTTCGGCGACCGCCGCAAGCGCATGCTCGAGGACATCGCGATCCTCACGGGCGGCGAGGTGATCACCGAGGAGATGGGCCTCAAGCTCGAGAACACGCAGCTCTCGCAGCTCGGCCGTGCCCGCCGCGTCGTGATCGCGAAGGACACGACCACGATCGTCGACGGCGCCGGTGAGACCGACGCGATCAAGGGCCGCATCAACCAGATCAAGGCCGAGATCGAGAACACCGACTCGGACTTCGACCGCGAGAAGCTGCAGGAGCGGCTGGCCAAGCTGGCCGGCGGCGTCGCGGTCGTCAAGGTCGGCGCGGCCACCGAGACGGAGATGAAGGAGAAGAAGCACCGCGTGGAGGACGCGCTGCAGGCCACCCGGGCCGCCCTCGAGGAGGGCATCGTGCCGGGCGGCGGCGTGGCGCTGCTGCGGGCTCAGGACGCCATCAAGCTCGACGCCTTCGAGGGCGACGAGCGCACCGGCGCCCAGATCATCTACCGCGCGCTCGAGGAGCCGCTGCGTCAGATCGCCGACAACGCCGGGCTCGAGGGCTCCGTCGTCGTCAACGACGTGCGCAACTCCAAGGGCAAGAACCAGGGCCTGAACGCCGACACCGGCGAGATCGGGGACCTGGTCGCCGGCGGCGTGATCGACCCCGCCATGGTCACACGCTCGGCGCTCCAGAACGCCGCGTCGATCGGGAAGAACATCCTGACGACCGAGGCGATCATCGCCGAGATGCCCGAGAAGGACGGCGGCGGCGGCATGCCGGCCGGCATGGGCGGCATGGACGGAATGATGTAGAGCTGCGCGGGCTCGGCCCCTGCCGACGCCCGCGGAGCTTCCGGCCGGGCGGCTGGCGCCCGGATTTCAGTTTTCGCGAGGGCCCGCTTCGCCGGGCCCTCGCGTTTCGGGTCCGGTCAGCGCGCGCAGCACCAGCCGCCGATGCGCGGGAACGCGAGCGGGCCGCTGCCGCCGCGGATCGAAGTTGCGCGTGATGCCGCGCCACCGCGTCGAGCTTCGCGCACCTGCGCCGAGCGCAGGAACACCCATTGGTCGGCCTCGCGCCAGGCGACGAGCAGCCAGCGCCCGTCCGGCGACCAGCTCAGGTCGGTGAAGCTGCCGTCGCCCGCGAACAGGCGCCGGAGACGCGGGTGCGGCCCCGCGCAGCGAGACCGAGTCGATCCGGCTGCGCCCGTCGCTGCCGTGGACCGCGACCGCGACCGAGTCTCCCGACGGCTCGACCGCCATCGCGGTGGCCCGCTCGCCCACGCCGAACGGGCGCTCGGCGAGCAGCCGCCCGCGTTCCGACAGGATGCGCAGCGAGCCGGCCGTCAGCGCCACGAGCCGCCGCCCATCGGCGGTCCAGGCCGAGCCGACGGACCGGCTGCGCCGGGCTGGGATCGCCAGAGCCGGCGACCGCTGTCCGGGTCGACCGTGGCGATCCGCCCGCGGCGATCGGCATAGGTGAGCCTGCGCGCTGACCCGGGCCGCCATGCCGGACGGGTCGCTGCGACGCTGCCGCGCAGCCGGCGGTCGCCAGAGCCGTCCCCCGCCACGACACGCAGCGAGCGGCCGCTCAGATAGGCGATCCGGAAGCCGTCGGGCGACCACGCCGGCGACTGGATCGGCTCGGCTCGGGCGAGCGACCAGCGCTCCACCCCGCCCGGCTCGAGCGCGACGAGCTCGCGCCCCCGGGTCGCCACGATGAAGAGCCCATGCGGCGACCAGCTCGCGTCGTCGTAGCCGCCGAGGCGGCGCCTGAACCCGTCGGGCCTGACGAGCCACGCGCCGTCCGCCGAGACCACGAGCAGACGGCCGGACGCAGGCAGCGAGGTGAGGGCCGGCCGCGCCTCCGGGCGGCCCGGCTTCACGGCGTCCTGCAGCCAGTCGGCGACCGCCGCGCCCGCCGGGCTGAGGGCGAGTGCGGCCGACGAGCACGGCCGCGGCCACGATCAGGGGGACCCTCGCGCGCCGCCGCGGCGGGCGCGGCGCACGCCGCTCGGCTCGCTGCCGCGCGCACTACCCGCCAGGTGCGCTCCTCGGCCGCCTCGGAGTCGGGGAGCGGCGTCTCGCGCATGAGCTCGGACAGCCGGCGCTCCGTCATGGGCGCTCCTCGTCGAGCGGCACGGCGAGCCGGTCGAGTGCCCGCCGCAACCGCGAGTTCACGGTGCCACGCGGGAGGTCGAGCAAACGCGCGATCTCGCCGGGGGTGTACTCGAGCAGGTAGCGCAGGACGACGACGGCCCGCTGCTCCGGGTCGAGCTCGGCGAGCGCCGCGACCACGGCGTCGGACCAGCCGTCGCGAGCGGGCGGCGCGGCCCGATCGACCGCCACGTCGGCGCCGACCTCGCGGCGCAGCGCCCGCGCCCGGGCGAAGTCGATCGCGCGGTTGACCGCGATGCGGTGAAGCCAGGGCGCGAACGGGCGGCGACGATCGAATCGGTCGAGCGCGCGCACGGCGGCGAGGAAGGCCTCCTGAGCGATGTCCTCGGCGGCGCGCGGCGTCGTGGACGACCAGGAACGCGGCCCGGTGGGCGGCCGGCCAATGCCGCCGAAAGAGCTGCTCGAGCGCCTCGGCCTCGCCCGCCTGGGCGCGATGCACGAGCTTGGCGTCGGAGCCGGCATGCGAGCGCGGTCGCACGGCGCGCCGCGACTGGCCGATCGCCGCCAGACCCCTACGATGCCCAGCCTCTTCCAGAGCCGCCTCCGAGACCTCGCCGCCGGCGCCCGCGACGCCGGTCAGCACCATCTTCTCCGCTGCACGACGCGCGCGCGAGCTGATCTCAGGGCGGTCACCAGCCGGCCGCGAGCTCGAGCACGTGCCCGGGCGGCCGCGCCGGAAGCACCTCGAGCTGCTCGGACGCGGGGCGGTATGCCATCAGCCGGCCGCGCGGCGCCGCGAAGAACAGCCAGTCGCCGTCCGGAGCCCAGGCGAGCGCGCCCGAGCCGTCGGCGAGCCGTACGCCGGGAACCTCGCGGACCGCCCCGGCGAGGACATCCACGACCGCGAGGCGACCGTGGTCCAGCGCGACCGCGAGCAGCGCGCCGTCGGGCGAGAGCGCGCCCGTCAGGCCCGGCGCGGGCAGCGAGCGAACGCGATCGCCCCGGCGTCCGGCGAGGTGGACCTGCGCGCAGCTACCCCGGCACCAGGCGACTCGCCCTCCTCGGGCCGCGAGGACACAGGCCCCCGGCAGCGCGCCGCACGACGCGACCCGAGCGGGGGCTCCAGACGAGCAGGCGCTCTCGCTGCTCGAAGAGCAGGCCGTCGTCGAGCGCTCCGACGAGGTTCAGGGCGGGAGCCCGATGCCGGGAGACGAACGTCGTCCGGCCCGCGGCGCTCACCTCCCGGATGGACCCCAGGCTGGGATGGCGTCCGTATCTCATCGTGGCCAGCCAGATGCGCCCAGGGGTCGCCGAGGCGAGATAGTCGAGTCGCCGTCCCCAGCCGCCTGCGGTGGCCCAGTCCCAGGTCGAGCGAATCCACCCCAGGCCGGTGTCCTGCGGCGCGCGACAGGACGAGCTCGGCCGCCGCTGACGACGAGCGGCCCGTGGCAGAGGGTCCCACCCGGAACGCGCCGCACCGACCGTGTGACCGCTGCGCACGTCGACGACGGCGATTCGCTCGGGGGGATGCAGGCCGAGGACGAGCCGGCCGGCGGGAACGTCACGGTCCCCCGCGCCGCTCGGCGCGGCGAGCAGCGCGAGTCGCAGCGACGGCCGCCGCGCCGGTGAGGGCAAGCGTGCGCATCTGCCCCTTATACGAAGGCGCCGCCTCCGCAGGTCCGTCGTGCGGCTACGCGGCCCAGCACGGCGGCCATCGGCCGCGGCCGGACGCCGAGCGCCTCGGCGTCGGCGGTCCCGCGTGGCGTCTGCATCGGCTCCTCCATCAGCTCCGCCTCCTCCCAGGTGGCGAACACCTTGGGCCCGGCCAGCGGGCGCAGGGCGCGCAGCGAGGACCGCACGATCGGCAGCGGCACGTGCAGCAGGCGGCGGCGCCTGCCGGCCGCGGCCAGCGCGACGCGCACGATGTCGTCGTAGCTGAGCGTCTCGGGGCCGCCCAGCTCGAAGGCGCGGCGCCGCGGGCCGCTCGCGATCAGCGCGGCCAGCACGCAGTCGGCCACGTCCTCGGCCCAGATCGGCTGGTATTCGGCCTTCCCGGACCCCGAGACCGGCAGCGCGGGCAGGTAGGAGAAGCGCTCCAGCAGCGTCAGCCAGGGGTCGCCCGGCGTGTAGACGATCGACGGCCGGAAGACCATCGTCTCCAGCGACGACGCCCGCACCGCCTCCTGCGCGAGCGCCTTGGCGCGGAAGAAGCGGGTCCGCGAGTGGTGGCGCGCGCCCATCGCGGAGAAGAACAGGAAGCGCCGCGCCCCCGCGCGCTCGGCGGCGCGCACGAGGCGCAGGGTGGCGACCGCGTTGAGCTCCTCGATGGACCCGCCCGGCTGGTCGCGGATCGACGCCGCCAGGTGGACCACGGTCCCCACGCCGCGCAGGGCGTTGCGGAACGAGGGCGGGTCGGCCAGGTCGCCCAGCGCGATCTGCACGCGCACGCGCTGCTCGCCGAGCCGGCGCGGGTCGCGCACGAGGCAGCGCACGGGCTCGCCCGCGGCGACCAGCCGCCGCAGCAGCGCGGACCCGACGGTCCCGGTTGCGCCCGTGAGCAGGATCATCGGGCCGTGACCACCATCCGGAACGGCGAGCGGACGTTGCGGTGCACGTCCACGTCCGTGAAGCCGGCCTCGTCGAGCCAGCCGCGCACCTCCGAGGGGGAGAAGTTGCGGCTGTGGCTCCAGGCGTAGAAGAGCAGGCTCGAGATCGCGCCCTGAGGGTGGACCTCGCCGGTCGGCTCGGGCCGGGCCGTGTCGCCGATCACGAGCACCCCGCCCGGACGCAGCGCCGCTCGCGCCATCCCGCACAGCTCGCGGTCGCGCTCCTCGGGCAGGTGGTGGATCAGGTTGAAGACGGAGACCACGTCGAGGTCCTCGCCGAGGCCGACCTCGAAGACGTCGCCCTCGCGGAACGTGACGCGGTCGCCGTAGCCCTGCTCGGCGACGATCTCGCGGCCGACCGCGGCGCTCGGCGGCAGGTCGAGCACCGTCGCCTCGAGCGCCGGGTGGCGGCGGCACATCGCCATCGCGAAGCCGCCGTGGCCGCCAGCCACGTCCACCAGCCGCCGCGGGGAGTCCACCGGCACGAGCGCGGCGTTGGTGTCCTGCTCGGGCCGCGAGATCTCGAACAGGCCGCGGATGTAGGCCCGCCAGCGCTCCGCGTCGTCCTGGCGCTGCTCGTGCATCGCGTAGGCGGCGCCGTCGCGGACCGCCTCTGGCAGCAGGGCGAGCGTCTGCCAGTGCAGGTCGCCCTGGTGGCCGATGAAGGTGGCGATCGACTCGGGTGACGAGCTCACCAGCAGCCGCTCGCTGACCCGCGTGTTGGCGAGCCGGTCGCCGTCGCGCTCGACGTAGCCGAGCGTCGACAGCGCCGTCAGCAGCGTCTCGGCGCCGAGCGGGTCGAGCCCGAGCCGCTCGGCCACCTGCGCCGGGCGTGGCCGGCGCCTCGTGCAGCGCGTCGAAGACGCCCAGCATCACCGCGGTGGTGACCGCGCGGGCGGCCACGAGGGCGGTGAAGGTGTCGTAGTAGGGGTCTGGCTCCGGGCGGTCGGCCAACAAGGGCCCTGAGCCTACGCGGCCAGGACCGCGGGGGGCGCACCGGCAGCCACGACCCTGTCGCGGCCGTCGCGCTTGGCCTGGAGCAGCGCCACGTCGGCCGCGCGGAACAGGTCGTCGTAGCTCACGCCGTCCCCCGCCGCGGCGGCGACGCCCGCCGACAGCGTCAGCTCGAGCTCGCCCGGCCGGCCCAGCGAGACCGCGTCGCGGACGCGCTCGGCGATCTCGACGGCGGCCTCGAGATCGGCCCCCGGCAGCAGCACGAGGAACTCCTCGCCGCCGAAGCGGTAGACGAGCTCGAACGAGCGCAGCGACTTGCGGATCTCGTAGGCGGCGTCGCGCAGCACGGCGTCGCCGCGCTCGTGGCCGTGCTCGTCGTTGACGCGCTTGAAGTGGTCGAGGTCGAGCAGGACGACGGCCACCGGGTCCCCGGTCACGCGCGCCTGCTGCTCGATCTCCTCGACGCGCGACCCGAGCGCCGCGCGGTTGAGCAGGCCGGTGAGCGGGTCGAGCACGGCCCGGTCGCGGTGCTCGAGCTCGCCCTGCATGAGCGCGGTGCAGACGCCGACGATGTTGGCGATCATCACCAGCGCAGCGATCATCTGGACCGGGTTGTCGACCGCGGCCGCCGGGTCGACGGCGAAGCCGACGATCAAGATCAGCGCCGCGGCCAGGGCGGCCAGCGCGGAGCTCACGGCGAGCCGGAAGCGCAGCGTCGCCATCGCGGGCACGAGCACGAGGAACGGCAGCACCGGGCTCTGCGGACCGCCGGAGCCGGCCGCGCAGACGGCGAGCAGGAGCAGCATGGTGAAGAGCGTGAAGAACGGGATCAGCTCGGGCGTGCGGCTGCGCTCGATCCAGCGGTCCATCGTGAGCAGGAAGGCCCCGGTGGGCACGAACATCGCCAGCATCCACCAGCCGATCCAGGGCGCAGAGGCGACGACGCCGACGCCGAGCGCGCCGACGATGACCAGGCGCGCCCTGCCGATGCGCGCGCTCGCCTCGACGACCCGCAGGCGATGTGCGGGCGTCGGGCACAGCCACGCCCGAAGCGACTCCATGGGCTTTACGTCGGCATAACGAGGCAACTGCTTGAAGGTGGCGTCCCGATACAATCCGGGCGCCTCGCAAGGCAGTACGCCGGACCCTCAAGGAGACCATGGCCTACGTCATCGCTGAGCCCTGCATCGACACGAAGGACAACTCGTGCGTCGAGGTATGTCCTGTCGACTGCATCCACCCCACCCCCGACGAGCCCGACTACGACAACGTCAAGCAGCTCTACATCGATCCGGAGGAGTGCATCGACTGCGACGCGTGCGTCGAGGCCTGCCCGGTGGACGCCTGCTTCGCCGAGGATCAGCTGCCCGACGAGTGGCAGCAGTACATCGAGACCAACTCTGCAGTACTTCAAGCAGGCCGGCTAGGGCGCCATCGGCAGCGCCGTGCCGGTTACCGCGGGCACCGGTGGGCCGGACGGCGGCTGGAACACGCCCAGCTCCTGCGGCGTCGCGGCGATCAGGCCGCGCGCCGCGTGGTAGATCGCCTGGGCGGCGGGCGCGTCCGGGTCCTCCAGCACCAGCGGGGCGCCCTCGTCGGCGCTCACGCGCAGCTCCTCCTGGAGCGGCACCTTGCCCAGCAGCGGCACGTCGAGCTCGTCCGCGAGCAGCTGGCCGCCGCCCTCGCCGAAGATCGTGAAGCGCTCGCCGTCGGGCGTCGTGAAGCCGGACATGTTCTCGATCACGCCCGCGATCTCGAGGTCGAAGCGCTGCGCCGTGTCGGCGGCTCGCTTGGCCACCTTCTGGGCGGCCGGCTGCGGCGTCGTCACGATCACGAACTTGGCCTGCGGCAGCAGCTGGGCGAGCGTCATCGAGACGTCCCCGGTCCCAGGCGGCAGGTCGATCAGCAGGTAGTCGAGCTCGCCCCAGTCCACGTCCTCGAGGAACTGGCGGATCGCCTTGTGCAGCATCGGCCCGCGCCAGGTGATCGCCTGGTCCTGCTCGTTGAGGAAGAACTCGATCGAGATCGCCTTCACGCCGCCGGCGGCGTCGAGCGGCAGGATCTTGCGCTGCGCGGACACCATCGGGCGCCCGTGCACGCCGAGCATGCGCGGGATCGAGTAGCCCCACACGTCCGCGTCGAGCGCGGCCGCCGAGTGGCCCTCGACCTGGAGCGCCGCGGCCAGGTTGGCGGTCAGCGTGGACTTGCCGACGCCGCCCTTGCCGGAGCCGACGCAGATCACGTTCTTGACGGCGGCCAGCGCGCCCTCCGGCAGCCCGCTCTGGCGGCCGAGCCGCTGGGCGAGCCCCTGCTTCTCCTGGTCGGACAGGACGTCGAAGCCGACGGTGACCGTCTGCACGCCGAGCGCCTGCACGCTCTCCACGACGGCCTTCTCGAAGTGCGCCCGGATCGGGCAGCCGGCCGTGGTCAGCGAGACGACGACGTCCACGCGGCCCTCTTCGGGCTGCTCGATCGACCGGACCATGCCGAGCGAGACGATGTCCTTGCGCAGCTCGGGGTCGATGACGTTGCGCAGGGCGTCCTGGATCTGTTCAACGGAGGGCATCCGCCTCGATGATGGCAGACAGGCACCCCCGGAAAGGCCAACGCCGCCCCCGAGGGGACGGCGCCGGCTGAGGGAGGAGAGATACTGCACTGGCGGCGAGATATATGGCCGCCAGCCTCACCCCGGGCCCGGTCTCCTCGCCGGCCGGGGGGAAGCGTTGCTGGATCGCCTAGGCGAGCGAAGAGACGCGCGAGACGATCGTGTCCGCCTGCTTCTCCGCCTCGCGGCGCGCCAGCTTGACCTGCTTCTCGACCTCGCGGCGGTTCGCCTTGACGGTCTTGACGGCCTTGTTGCGGCGCTGACGCAGCTCGCGCTCCACGCGGGTGCGGGTGCGCTTGACCTCGCGGACCGCGCGGTTGCGAGCGGTCGAGCCGCGACGCTCGTACTTGCGGAGGCTGGTGCCGACGCGCTTCTGAAGGGCGGTGAGCTCCTTCTCGGCGCTCTCGCGACCCTCGACGTACGGCTTGTACACGTCGACGACGGCGTCGCGCGCCTCGAGGGCGGCGCCCACCGGGATCAGCAGGGCACGCTCGGCCTGAGCCTGGACGACCTGCAGGGTGTTCAGCTCGGCCTGGGCACGCGTCTCCGCGGCCTTGCGGGCCGAAGTGCTGCGCTTGGCGGCGTTGCGACGACGGGTCGCAGCAGCCTTCTGGGCGGTCGCCTTGCGCTGAGTAGCTGTCTGAGTAGCCATTGTGTTTGCTCCTTCCCCTCGGATCTCGTCCAGTCGGGTCGGACGCATTCGGGGCTTGGTCGGGATCTTATTAGATCTAAGTTCGGTAGAACTATACCACCGAACACATGTACGTAAACCACCCCGCGGCGCGGGTTACAGGAGAGCGGGCGAGATACGGCTAGGCGGCCGCGGCGGGGGCCGGGCCCAGGCGCGCCAGCCAGTCCAGCGGGCGATCCAGCTCGGCCTCGGTCGGCAGCGACTCGGGTGACTCCCAGACGCGGTTGAGCGCGGCGATCCCTGCCTCGGCCGCCACCGCGTCGCAGAACACCTTGCCCTGCTCGTACTGGCGCATCTTCATGTTCAGCCCCAGCAGCCGCTCGATCAGGCGCTCCGGCGCCGAGCGGCTGTGCCGGCGCGCGTCCATCGCCCGGCGCAGCTCGGCATGGCCGGGGATCGCCTCCGCGGCGATGGCGTCCATGACGTGCTCCGAGTAGCCCTCGACGACCGCCATCGCCGCCTGCATCCGCCCGATCAGGGCGCGCTGCTCCTTGGTCTGCACCATCGCGGCCAGCCCGCCGTCGCGGAACATCTCGACGAGCTTCGCCGGGTCCGGCATCGACGGCAGCCCGCCGGCGGCGCCGCGCTCGATGCGCACCTCGACCGTCGACAGGTAGCGCCGGATCATCTCGCCGAGGTGGTCGCGCAGCCAGCCGACGCCCTGGAACTGGTAGACGTGGGTCAGCTCGTGGGCGCAGATCCAGCGGTGGAAGTCCACCGCGTCCACGTCCAGCTCGCGCACCGCCTTGCGCAGGTTGGGCGCGACGAACAGCAGCCGCGGCGGCGCGTCGCCGCCCAGCAGCGAGACCTCGTACTGGCCCAGCACGCGCTGCGCGACGTAGCCGATCACGAGCCCCGCCTCCGCCGCCACGGTCGCCGTCGCGCCGGCCTTGAGGACGCCGGCCAGCGGGCCCGCGAACTCGAGGCGCGTCTCGAGCCGTGCGGCGACGGGGTCGAGCAGCTTGGCGAGCGAGTCCAGGTTGACCGACGCCCACTCGCCGCGGCCGACCAGCTCCGGCGCGGGCGCGGGCGTGCCGAGCGACAGGCCCGTGTAGCTCGCCACGTGACCCTCCATCTCGGCGCACAGCGCCGCCACGTCCGCCTGCGGGGGTCCCTCGTCCCCCGAGCCGGCGGCCAGGCGCGCCACCTGCCGAGCGAGCGACCAGTCGACCATCGTCAGCTGGAGGCTACCTCTATGACGTGCTCGGACCCGGGGATGCGCAGCTCGCGCGGCGCCGGGCCCTCGATCGTCACCCGCACCGGCGCGTCGCTGGCCGGCCTGTCCGTGAACAGCCAGTCGCGGCCGACCGGCACCACGATGAACAGCCCGTGGTCGTCGCCGACGGCGCTGAAGCTCTTCCGGTCCCCGCTGAAGTGGGGCAGCCCGAGCTCCGTCTCGAGGAAGTCCACGGCGGCGCCGACGTCCGCGACCGGCAGGCCGATCTCGCTCACCTCCATCAGCAGCTCGGCGCCGGGCGCACGCTCGCGCGCGATCAGCTCGACCAGATTGCCGGCCGGGTCGAAGTAGTAGGCCGCGCGCGCCCGCCACGCCTCGAACGGCACGTCGTCGGCGATCAGGTCGGCCTGCCCGCGGGCCCAGGCGACGGCGTCCTCGAAGCTCCCCACGTTGACGGCGAAGTGCGAGCAGACGTCCGGCCCCGCGGCGAAGCGCACCCGCGACGACCCATAGCTGTCCGGATGGAACGCCGCCGCCACCGACGGGATCGGACGCGGGCAGGAGGACCTCGCGGATCCTCACAGGTCGGGCAGCTCCTGCTCGAGCTCCACGACCGGTGCGAACAGGTCCCCGTGCTCCTCCAGGCGCTCCAGCACGTCGGCCGCCTCGAAGACGAGCGCGTCGGGGTCGTCGAGCTCCTCCCAGGCCACCGGCGTCGAGACCGTCGGCCGCTCGCGGGCGCGCAGCGAGTAGACGCCCACCGTGGTCTTGTGCTCGTCGTTCTGGCTCCAGTCGATCAGCACCTTGCCCTTGCGCAGCTCCTTCTTCTGCTGGGACACGATCAGCTTCGGGTGCTGGGCCTCCAGGTGGCGGGCGAGCGCCTTCGACAGCGCCTTCGTGCCGTTGTCGTAGTCGACGTCCTCGACGTTGAGCGGCACGTAGACCTGGATCCCCTTCGAGCCCGAGGTCTTGGCGAAGCTCTCCAGCCCCAGCCGCGACAGCGCGTCGCGCAGGATGAAGGCCACCTCGCAGCACTCATGCAGGCCGGCGCCGGAGCCCGGGTCGAGGTCGAAGGCCATCACGCTCGGGCGCAGGACCTCGTCGGTCTTCGAGAGCGACGGGTGCAGCTCCAGGTCGGCGAGGTTGGCGAGCCAGACGAGCGTCGGCAGGTCGTCGCAGACGCAGTAGGTGATCCCCTGGACCTCCTCCCGGCGCACCCACTCCGGCGCGTGCGAGGGGCAGCGCTTCTCGTAGAAGTACTGGGCGTCGACGCCGTTCGGGTAGCGCTTCAGCGTCAGCGGCCGGTCGCGCAGGTGGGGCAGCACGTACGGCGCGCGCGCGTGTAGTAGTCGATCACCTGCCCCTTGGTGAAGCCCACCGCGGGGTAGAGCACCTTGTCGAGGTTCGACAGCGAGAGCCGGTGGCCCTGGACGTCGACCTCGACGCGCGCCGACGCCACTACGTCTTCGCTGCAGCCTTCTTCTTGGCGGGCGCGCGCTTCTTCGGCTTGGCCTTGGCCTTGGGCTTGGGCTTCGGCTTGCTCTGCCCCTTGGCCCCGGCGATGCTCGCCTCGAGCGCGGCCATCAGGTCGGGCACCTGCTCGGGCTCCTCGGTCGGCTCCTCGATCACGATCGTCTCGCCCTGCGCCTTGCGCTCGATCAGGTCGAGCACGCGCTCGCGGTACTGGTCGTGGTACTTCTCGGGCTCGAAGTCGGACGAGAGCGAGTCGATCAGCTGGCGCGCCATCGTCAGCTCGCGGTCGCTGGTCTTGACGTCGCCGTCGGTCGCCATCTCCTCGAGCGAGTCGGTCGCGACGACCTCGTCGGCGAACAGCATCGTCTCCATCGCGAGCACGCCGTCGCGCGGGCGGATCGCCACCAGGTTCTCCTTGGAGCGGATCACCACGCGCGCGATCGCGACCTTGCCCGCGTCCTCCATCGCGTCGACGAGCAGCTGGTAGGCCTTGGTGGCCCCCGTGTCGGGCGCGAGGTAGTAGGGGTGGTCGTAGTAGATCGGGTCGATCTCGTCGAGGTCGACGAAGTCCTCGATGTCGATCGTGCGCGTCTTCTGCGGCTCGAGCGCCTCGAGCTCCTCCGGCGAGATCGTCACGTAGCGGTCGGGGCCGATCTCGTACCCCTTGATGATCTGCTCGTAGGGGATCTCGTCGCCGTCCGGGCCGACGCGCTTCTGGCGCACGCGCGCGCCCGACTCCGCGTCGATCTGGTGGAAGCGGACCGTCTTCTTCGAGACCGCGCTGAACAGCTTCACCGGGATGTTGACCAGCCCGAAGCTGATCGCACCGCTCCAAATTGCCCTTGCCATTGCACCTCCAAAGTACAGCCCTCAGGCCGATCGACCTTCATCGCGAACGCAATCCTGCGGGTCCATGTCATCCCTTAGACCCTTGAAGGACGGCGCTCTCATCGTTCCGGTGCGCGTCCATTCGCGCAGCTCGACGCGCGCGACCAGGCGCGGCTCCACGAAGATCGTCCCCTTGGGCGGCTGGCGGCCCTCGAACGGCGAGCCCTCGCGGCGCAGCGGCTCGAGCTGTCGCTGCAGCAGCGCCAGCGTCTGCTCGGTGAAGCCGGTGCCCACCTTGCCGGCGTAGCTCAGCTTGCCGTCCTCGTAGACGCCCACGGCCAGGGCGCCGAGGCTCCTGGCGCGGCCGCCCTCGCCCGGGGTCCACCCGCCGATCACCACGTCCTGCTCGTTGACGTTCTTGACCTTGATCCAGGACGAGTTGCGCTGGCCCGGCAGGTAGGTCGGAGTCGAGCCGCTTGGCCACGACCCCCTCGATGCCGAGCTCGCGGGTGGCGGCCAGCAGCGCGCTGCCCTCGCCGCGGTGGTAGGCCGGCGCGCGCCAGGCCGGGCCCTGGAGCTCGAGCGCCTCGAGCAGCTCGCGGCGCTGCTCGTAGGCGAGCGGGAAGGTCGAGTGGCCGTCGAGGTAGAGCACGTCGAAGATCACGTACGTGACGGGCGTGTCCTTCACGCGCCGGCGCACCGCCGAGTCCGACGCCAGGTTCATGCGCGCCTGGAGGCGCTCGAAGCTGGGCCGGCCCTCCGCGTCGAGGGCGACGATCTCGCCGTCGAGGATCACGCCGCCGCGCGCCGAGCTCCCTGGCCAGCTCGCGCACCTCCGGATAGCGCGACGTGAAGTCCGTGAAGTTGCGGCCCTGGAGCGTGATGTGGCCGTGGTCGAGGAACGCGACCGTGCGGATCCCGTCCCACTTGACCTCGAAGCCCCACTTGCGCTCGTCGCGCGGCAGTTCGCCGGAGCGGGCCAGCATCGGCTTGATCCGGTCCGGCATCGGCTCGTAGCTCGGGTCCTCCGGCGGGTCCATGCGGTGCAGCAGCCAGTCCTTGCCGCGCGTGGAGAAGAGCGCGTAGCGGCCCTTGAAGCGCTCGCCGTGGAAGGTCGCGATGACCTCGTTCGTCGCGGAACTTCTCGGCCTCGTAGGTGCCGGAGTCCCAGACCGCCATCGTCCCGGCGCCGTACTCGCCCTTCGGGATCTCGCCCTCGAAGTCGAGGTATTCGAGCGGGTGGTCCTCGGTGTGGACGGCGAGCCGGTTCTCGTCCGGGTGGACGGGGATCCCGCGCGGCAGCGCCCAGGAGACGAGCACGCCGCCGCGCTCCAGCCTCAGGTCCCAGTGCAGGTTGCGCGCGTTGTGCTCCTGGACGACGAAGCGGCCCTCTGTCGCCGCCCGTGTCGCCGCCGCCGCGCGGCTCTGCCGTCTTCCGAAGTCGCGCTTGGCGCGGTAGTCCTCGAGTCGCTTTGCCATCTCCCAGTGGAGTTTCCCCGACTCGCCCGCAGCTCCTCGATCGACTCGAACACCGTCAGCCGCGCCGGCCTCGCGCAGCTCGGCCTCCGAGAAGCCGCCGGTGCAGCACCGCGACCGTCTCGATCCCCGCCCGGCCCGCCGCCTCGCAGTCCCACGTCGAGTCGCCGACCATCACCGCCTCGCCGGCCGCCGGCCTTCTCCATCGCGGCCTGCACGAGGTCCGGGCTCGGGCTTCGTCGCCTCCACGTCGCTCGGAGTCGGTCCAGGCGTCGACCAGCTCGCGGGCGTCGAGCAGGTCGAGGTAGTGGTCCGACCTCGTCCGGCTTCGCCGAGCTGGCGAGCACGACGGCGTGGCCGCGCTCCTTGAGGTCGACGATCAGCTCGCGCGCGCCGTCGAAGCGGCTCGACCTCGCTCGATCAGCTCGGCGTAGCGCTCCTTCTCCGCGGCGCGGATGTCGTCGCCCTTCGTCGCGCTCGACACGTCCTCGCCGCAGAGCGCCTCCACGAGCTGGTCGCCGCCCATGCCGATGTGGCGGTGGATGCGCCACAGCGGCAGCAGCTCGCCGTGCGCGCGGAAGGCGCGGAACCAGGCCAGCGCGTGGTGGTAGTTGGTGTCGACGAGCGTGCCGTCGATGTCGAGGATCGCTGCCGGCGGCATGTCATCCCCTTTCCCTCGTACATACGTCCATAACGGGGCCTCGACGCCCTTTGGAGAGCGGCTTCGAGCCGACAACACGACTCACCGTGGCCCTCCCCCTCGAGCGTCACGCATTGCAGCCTTCGTGCTGGCCCTCGCGGCCGGGCTGCTGATCGCTGCCTCGCCCGCGTTCGCAGAGCAGGCCTGCACGGCCGGCAACGCGACGCCCGCCGTCGCCTCCAAGCGCGAGATCGTGCGCGCCACGCTGTGCGAGCTCAACCGCGAGCGCGCCCACAGCGGGATGCGCGCGCTGAAGCTCAACAAGAGGCTGTCGCGCGCGGCGCGCCTGCACGTGCGCGACATGGCCCGGCGCAACTACTTCTCGCACGACACGCTCGGCGGCGGCTCGTTCGTGGACCGCATCCGCAGGGAGGGCTACCTGCGCGGCGCGCAGAGCTGGGTCGTCGGCGAGAACCTCGCCTGGGGCACCCGCAGGTACTCGCGCCCGAGCGTGATCATGCGCATGTGGATGAACAGCCCGGGGCACCGCGCGAACATCCTCAACGCGTCGTTCAAGGAGATCGGCATCGGCGTCGCCTACGACGCGCCGGTCGCCGGCGGCGGCAGGCCCGTCGGCACCTACGCGACGGAGTTCGGCGCGCGCAACTAGCGGGTACAGTGCGCCTGTGAGGCGCGCGCTGCTCGTCACCCTGATCCTCGGGTTGCTCGCCGCTCCGGCCACCGCCGCCGCGCACGACGACCTCTGGGACGCCTACGACGGCCCGCTCGCCATCGGCGAAGTACATCGACCTGTCGCACGTGCTGACCCCGCAGATCCCGGTCTGGAAGGGATTCGGCCCGTCGTTCTTCATGCCCGCGGTCGACCCGGCCACCGGCCAGGCGTACACCTACGCCAAGGACGGCTTCGAGGCGACCGCGTACCGGCTCTCGACCGACCAGTTCGGCACCCAGCTCGACCCGCCCGCGCACTGGGCGCCCGAGCAGGCCGCCATCGACGAGCTCCCGCCCACCTTCGCGGTCCGCAAGCTGGTCGTGATCTCGATCGTCAAGCAGGTCCAGAAGGACTTCAACTACGCGCTCCAGGTGTCCGACATCAAGCGCTGGGAGCGCCGCCACGGGCGCATCCCGGCGGGCAGCGTGGTGTTCGTGCGCTCCGACTGGTCCAAGCGCTGGCCCGACCCGGCGCTGTCGCAGCTGACCGAGTTCCCGGGCGTCTCGCTCGACGCGCTGATGTTCCTCCACCTCAAGCGCCACATCCTCTTCCACGGGCACGAGCCGCTCGACACCGACTCCACCCCCACGCTCGAGGGCGAGGCCTGGCTGATGCACAACGGCTTCGCGCAGGCCGAGGGCGTCGCCGACCTGTCCGGCGTGCCCGCCACCGGCTGCCTCGTGAACATGGGCTTCCCGCGCTTCGGCGGCGGGGTCGGCGGCTTCGTCCGCTTCGTGGCGATCTGCCCGCCCGACACCAAGCGCGGCGTGCGCATCGGCGAGGTCCCCGAGGCGCCGCTGCAGCAGTACGACACGCCGCTGCACTGGGACCCGGCGCTCGGGATGCGCGTCCGCTAGGCCGGCGACCGCCTTGAGCTCCTTGACGAGCTCCTCGGCCCGCTCGACCGCGTCGGACTCGCGGTTCCGGGCGATCAGGTCGAGCACGCCCTCCTCGATCGTCCCCTGCAGGTCCGGCCAGGCGCCGTGTCCTCGACCAGGTCGGGCAGGACGCCCGCGATCGTCAGGCCGCTGTCGAAGCGGTCGAACACGCGCGGGTCGATGTAGGACGTGCGGGCGACCGTCGGCGTGTTGCCCAGGTAGCGCGCGACCTCCTTCACCGCGCGCGACTTGGCGCGCTTGCGGGAGCTCTTGCGTGCCGCGCGCCGGGCCCGACACGGCCAGCGCCACGGCGGCCAGCACCGTGCCGCTCCAGGTGCGGAAGTCCTTGGCGCTGAACTCCTCGCCGGCGGCCTCCTTGACGTAGTCGTTGATGTCGGCCGACTTCACGTCGACCCAGCGGCCGCCGCGCTTGTAGGCGAGCAGCTCCTCGCCGCCGCCGCGCCGCTGCTTGAGCGCGCCGCACCAGCCGGGCGACCTGGCGGTCGCCGATCGTCTGGACCCGGCGCTGCCCGCCCTTGGCCTCGTAGTCGAAGCGTCACCTCGTCGCCCGAGACGGTCACGTGGCGCTTGCCCATCGTCGCGATGCCGTAGGTGTCGTTCTCCTCGGCGTAGTCCTCGGAGCCGATCCGGAAGAAGCCCCGGTCGAGCAGCCGCACGGCGCAGGCCAGCGCCTTGTCGCGCGGCCAGTCGCGCTTGCGCAGGTCCTTCGCCACGCGCTCGCGCAGCTGCGGCAGGCACGCGCGCGAAGCGGATCATCGAGTCGAACTTCTCGGCGTCGCGGCGCTCGCGCCAGAGGTCGTGGTAGCGGTACTGCTTGCGCCCGGCCGCGTCGGTGCCGGTGGCCTGGATGTGGCCCATCGGGTAGGGGCAGATCCAGACGTCCTCCCAGGCCGGCGGGATGGCCAGCTCGCGGATGCGCTCGAGCACCGACGGCTCGGTGATCCGGCGGCCATCGGCGTCGAGGTACTCGAAGCCGTGGCCGCGGCGCCGGCGCCGGATGCCGGTCTCCGAGCAGTCGACTCTGCGCAGGCGAGCCATGGCGGCTCCCATGCCCGCTCGGCGTAGCGCGGCAACCCTCCGCAGGCTAGCCGGCTCGAAGCGCGCTCGCGACAGCCGCTCGACCAGCTCGGCCGAGCGCGCCGCCAGGACGCGCGAGCGCATCTCGAGGTCGAGCGCGTCGCCGCCCGGCAGCGCCACCGTTCCGCCGGCCTCGCTCACGATCAGCTGCGCCGCCGCCACGTCGACCGAGCGCACCTCGCGCAGGGACACCATCGCGTCCAGGCGGCCGCCCGCCACCAGGCACAGCGAGGCGGCCACCGAGCCGAGCGCCCGCAGGCGGCGCGCGCCCAGCGAGCCGAGCGTCTCCGCGGCCGCCGCGACCCGCTCGGGACGCGCGGTCTCCAGGCCGAGCAGCTCCAGCGGCCCGGGCTCGAGCGCGCGCGAGGCGCTCGCCGTCGCAGAAGGCGCCCTCGCCGCGCACCGCCCACCAGTCGCGCGCGGGCACCAGCTCGGCGACGAAGCCGACCTCGACGTCGCCCATGCGCGGCCCGGACGCGACGGCGATCGACACGCACGCGAACGGCAGCCGCCGCTTGGCGTTGACCGAGCCGTCGACCGGGTCGACGACGACCCAGGCGGCGGCCGGCCCGTCGCCCAGGCTCACCTCCCCGCGCTCCTCCGAGACCGCGATGAGCGGGACGCCGAGCGCCTCCAGCTCGGCGAACACGGCGTCCTCGGCCGCCTTGTCGACCGCGAGCGTCGTGTCGCCGCCCTCGCCCTCCCCGTGCGGCACCGACCGCTCGGCCGTGCTCGTCATCGCCGCCACGGCGTCGCGCGCCGCGTGCGCGGCGCGGCGGCAGAGCCCCAGCCAATCTGCGTCGGGAAGCGGCATCCCGCGGCGTATCCTAGGTCGCGCATGCCAGACCTCCTCGACGGCCTGAACGCGAATCAGCGCGCGGTCGTCACTCACCCGGGTGGGCCGCTGCTGGTCGTGGCCGGCGCGGGCACCGGGAAGACCCGCACGCTGACGCGCCGCTTCGCCTGGCTCGTCGAGCAGGGCACGCCGGCGGACTGCATCCTCGCCCTGACCTTCTCGAGCCCGGCCGCGGCCGAGATGCGCGAGCGCCTCGAGACGCTGCTCGACGCCCCCTACGAGGAGCTCAACGTCTCGACCTTCCACTCCTTCTGCCTCAAGCTGCTGCGCGACGAGGCGCTCGAGGCCTGCGTCGACCCGTTCCTGTCCCCGGTCACCCCCGCCGACCGCCTGGCGCTGCTGCTCGAGCGCATCGGCGAGCTGTCGCTGCGCCACCACGAGATCCGCGGCAACCCGGCGCCGCTGCTGGCCAGCTTCGTCTCGCGGATCGACCGGCTCAAGGACGAGCTGATCTCGGCCGACGAGCTGCGCGCCTGGGCCGAGGCGCTGCCCGCGAGCGACCGACGCCGAGCGCGCCCACGCCTGCCGCGAGCGCGAGTTCGCGCGCCTCTACGCCGACCACGACCGCCTGCTCGACGAGCGCGGGGCGCTCGACTTCGGCGACCTGATCGTGCGCTCGTTCAAGCTGCTGCACGAGAAGCCGCACGTGCGCGAGCGCACCGCCAAGCGCTTCCGGCACGTGCTCGTGGACGAGTACCAGGACACGAACTTCGCCCAGGGCATGCTGCTGCGGCTGCTCGTCGAGGAGCACTCGAACGTCACCGTCGTCGGCGACGACGACCAGGCCATCTACCGCTTCCGCGGGGCGTCGCAGAAGAACCTGCTCGAGTTCGAGCGCGAGCTGCCCGACGTCGACGACGATCAAGCTCGAGCGCAACTTCCGCTCCGGCCGGCGCATCCTCGACGCCGCGACCGCCGTCGTCGCCCCGATCGACGCGCGCGTCAAGAAGAAGCTGACCGGCGCCAGCGGCGGGCGCGTGCGCTTCTGGAGCTGCACCTCGGAGCGCGCCCAGGCGCAGGCCGTCGCCGCCGAGGCGGAGCGGCTGATCGCCGGCGGCGTGGCGCCGGAGGAGATCGCCGTGCTGGTGCGCTCGGTCAAGTCCGAGGGCGCGGTCGTCGCGGCCGCGCTCGAGGAGCGGGCGATCCCGTTCCGGACGCTCGGCGCGGCCGCCTACTTCCAGCGCGCCGAGGTGCGCGACGTGCTCGCCTGGCTGCGCGCGCTCGCCGACCCGAGCGACTCGGGCGCCGTCGTGCGCGCGCTCAGCAGGCCGCCGATCGAGCTGCGCTCGGTCGACGTCGCCCGGCTCACCCAGCTGGCGCGCCGGCGCAAGCTCGACATGCCGAGCGCCGTGGCGGCCGCGCTCGAGGGGCCGCAGCTGTCCGAGGAGGGCCGCGACCGGGCGCGCGCCTTCCTGCGCCTCTACCGCTCGGCCTCGACGGCCTTCGAGGACCGCCGCCCCGACGCGTTCGTGATGCGCCTGATCGAGCGCATCGGCCTGCGCCGCCAGCAGGTGTTCGCCACCCACGCCGACACGGTCGAGCGCCTGCGCAACATCGCCAAGCTGCCCGAGCTGGCCACCGCCTACATGCGCCGCGAGCCGCAGGCCACCGCCCGCGAGTTCGCCCGCTACCTGGCCGCGGTCGCCGAGTCGGGGCTGCGCGAGGAGGAGGCCGTCGAGCAGCCGTCGACCCCGGCGGTGCCGGTGATGACGATGCACGCCGCCAAGGGGCTCGAGTTCGACCACGTCTTCGTGCTCGGCCTGTCGGCGGGGGCGATGCCCGGGCCCTACCGCGCGCCCGCCGGCGACGTGCCGGACGAGCTGCTCAAGGAGCAGCTCGGGGACGAGTCGCCGCGCGCCGCCCACGAGGCCGAGATGCGGCGCCTGCTGCACGTGGCGATGACCCGCGCGCGCAAGGGCCTGGTGCTCGCCTGGGCGCAGACCGGCCCGCCCGGCACGACTCCGCGCCCGTCGCCCTTCTACGAGGAGGCGCGCGCGGCGCTGGAGCTCGACGAGGAGGTCTTCGAGGAGGAGCTGTTCGGCCCGGCCGAGGGGCTGCACTCGACCTTCCGGATCATGCGCGACGAGCTGCTCGACACGGTCGCGCGCGTCGGCGGCCGGCTCGGCGAGATGCGCCTCGACACCTACCTCGACGTCGACCAGGCGGTGTCCCGCTACCTGGAGCTGATCAAGGTGGCGGCGCTGATCGAGCGCGCCCGCGAGGGCCAGACGCTCGAGACGGCCCTGCGCGAGGTCAACGAGATCCTCGCCCAGTGCGCCACGACCGAGCAGCGCGAGATCTTCGAGGAGTCGGGCCTCGACTCCTGGCTGCGCGACACGGGCCGCGATCCGGCGGAGCTGCCCGGGTCGTCGAACGGCTCCGAGGCGTCGCTCGACCCGTTCATCCCGCGCCGCGGGCGCGGCCTGATGCTGTCCGCCTCCGACATCGACACCTACCGGATCTGCCCGCTCAAGTACAAGTTCGCGCGCGTCTTCCGGATCCCGCAGGAGCCGACCATCAACCAGCGCTTCGGGATCGTCATGCACCAGGTGCTGGAGCGCTTCCACACCGAGGGCGGCGGCTCGCTGGAGCGGCTGCGGGAGCTGTTCGAGATCTCCTGGCGGCGCTCGGGGTTCGGCGACTCCGACGACGAGCTGCAGTTCCGCGAGCGCGCGGTCGAGGCGCTCGAGCGCTACTGGCGCCAGGACGACGCCTCCGAGGCCGAGCCGGTCTGGTTCGAGCGCTCGTTCGCCTTCAAGATCGGCCCGCACCTGCTGCGCGGCCGGGTCGACCGCGTCGACCGCCACCCCGACGGCTCGTTCGAGCTGATCGACTACAAGACCGGCAAGGCCAAGACCGAGGACGAGCTGCGCGAGGACGTCCAGCTGTCCGTCTACCAGATGGGCGCGCGCGAGGCGTGGCGGCTCGAGACGTCGGCGCAGAGCTACTTCTACGTCCTGACCGGCGAGAAGGTCCCCGTCGAGCACTCGGCCGAGGAGCTCGAGCGCGTGCGCGCCACGGTCTCCGAGATCGCGGGCGGGATCCTCAAGCAGCGCTTCGAGCCGACCCCCTCACCGGACGTTTGTCGATTTTGCGACTACAGGATCATCTGCCCGGCCGCCGAAAAGTAACCTCACGACATGGCGATTGGCACGTCACTCTTCCTGATAGCGGTCGGCGCGATCCTCAAGTACGCCGTGGATGCCACGGTGGCGGGGGTCGACATCCAGACGGCCGGCCTGATCCTGATGATCATCGGCGTCGTCGGCCTGGTGATCGGCCTCTTCCTGGTGACGCAGACCCGCGGGGACCAGACGGTCCCGGACGACCCGCGCTACCGCTAGCGCGCGGGGCCGTCGGGCCCGCGCTGGCGCAGGAAGCGCTGGAAGTCGCTCGCGATCGTGTCCGCCGAGGGGATGTCCTCCTCGTCCGGCGTGTCGGGCTCGACCTCGTCCATGGCGGTCTCGAGCCGCTCGACGAAGGCCTTGACCTCCGGGTCGCTCGCGACCGCGGCGCTGACCTGGCGCTCGTAGTCCTCGGCCGCGCTCTCCAGCTCGCCCGCGTCCACGACCACGCCGGCGATGCCCTCGAAGGCGCGCACCAGCGCCAGGGCGACCTTGGGGTTGGGCGCGGCGGCCACGTAGTGGGGCACCGTCGCCCACAGGCTGGCCGACGGGATGCCGGCGTTCGAGAAGGTGTTGTGGAGCACGCCGACGATGCCGGTCGGACCCTCGTAGCTCGTGTGCTGGAAGCCGAGCCGGTCGACCAGCGAGCGGTCCGAGGCGAGCCCGGTGATCGCCGACGGGGCGCGTGTGGGGCACGTCGGCGAGCAGCGCGCCCAGCGTGATCACCATGCGGACGTCGAGCTCGCGCGCCGTCGCCACCAGGTTGTCCGTGTAGCGCCGCCAGCGCAGCGACGGCTCGGTCGCCTGGAGCATCACGAGGTCGCCCTCGGCGCCGGGCACGGGCGCGGCGGAGATCGTCGCCGTGGGCCAGTCGATCTCGCGGGTGACGCCCTCCGTCAGGCGCACCGTCGGGCGCACCGCGGTGAAGTCGAAGAACTCCTCGGGGTCGATCGAGGCGACGTCCTCGGCGTCGAAGCTGCCCTTGATGAACGAGACCGCCGCCGAGGCCGCCTCGCCCGCGTCGTTCCAGCCGTTGAAGGCGCAGACCATCACCGGCTTGCGAAGGGACGGGCGGCCGCTCCAGATCACGTCCTGCATCGGGTTCACGGTACCCGACGGCGTCCGGTCCACCCATCACGATGAAAATTCGTGGCGACCGTCGAGCAGACGAAAAACGAGCCTGCGCAGCCGGCCGAGCCGGCCGCTCGGCCAACGGCGACGATCGCCCAGTTGCGCGCTGGGAGCGAGGTCGAGGGGGTTTTCGCCTGCACGCGCAAGGACCGCCTGACCGCCCGCAGCGGCAGCCCCTACCTCGCCGTCGAGCTGCGCGACCGCTCCGGCGCCATCCAGGCGCGCGCGTTCCGCGACGCGGACTTCCTGGCGGGCCAGTTCGAGCGCGGCGACCTGGTCGCCGTCACCGGCCTCGTCGAGCGCTTCCGCGACGAGCTCCAGGTCGACCTGCGCTCGATCCGGCGCGCCGAGGCGGCCGACCCGGCGGCGTTCCTGCCCACGGCCTACCGCGACCTCGACGAGCTGGACGGCTTCCTCGAGCACCTCGCGCGCGAGGTCTACGACCCCGACCTGCGCGCGCTGCTCGACGCGTTCCTCGGCGGACCGCGAGTTCCGCGCCGAGCTGCGCCGCGCGCCCTGCACGCGCTCCGGCCACCACGCCTACCTGGGCGGCCTGCTCGAGCACACCGTCGCCGTGGCCACGCTGGCGCTCGAGGCCTGCGTCCTGCACCCGCGGCTCAACTCCGACGTGCTGATCAGCGCGGCGCTGCTGCACGACATCGGCAAGCTGCGCGAGTTCGAGCTCGGCGCCGAGATCTCGCTCAGCGAGGCCGGCAGCCTCGTGGGCCACGTCGCGCTCGGGCAGCAGATGATCGTCGAGCGCGCCGCACGGCTCGACGGCTTCCCAGACGACAAGCTGCACGCGGTCCTGCACTGCGTGCTCGCCCACCACGGGCCGGACGCTCTCCCCGGCCGGCGCGTCCGCACCGCGGAGGCACTGGCTTTGCAGCGGCTGAACGCGCTCGACGCGTCCGTCAAGGGCGCTCTCGAACACGGTCTCGACTGACCTTTAGGCCGCTCGACGCATGTCCGACCCGGGTGGACGCCTGGTCGTGGTAGCCGCGGGCGCAACCGACCTCGAAAGGACGTATGTACGAGGACCCCGCGACCACCGGCGCCTCCTCCGCGGAGGTGGTCGAAGAGCTGCTGCGCCAGCTCGTGGACGCCCGCTTCGTCCTCACGGACCGCGACGGCGCCGTCACGCGCTGGAGCCGCCCGGCCGAGGCGATGTTCGGCTGGCCGGCGCCGCGCATGCTCGGCCGCCCCCTGGTCGAGACCCTCAAGCTTCGACGCCGAGCTGCCGCCGAGCGGCGGGCTGCTCGAGACGACGGCCGTGCGCAAGGACGGCCACGAGCTCGAGGTGGTGCTGACCCTGGTCCCGGTCAGCATGAGCCAGAGCCTGGAGTTCAACGGGTTCCTGGAGGCGCTCGAGATCGCCGCTCCGCGCGGCAACGCGCTGTCGCAGCTCCAGCAGAGCCACCACACGGTGGTCGAGTGGATCCACGCGGCCGTCGCCGGGCAGGCACACCTCGAGGAGGACGTGCTGAGCGCCGGCACGATCGTTGCCTTCCGGGCGGTCGGCGCCCCGCCGCCGCCGCTGCCGAGCGACGAGGACGACGCGCCCGTGCGCCCTCAGCCGGGCGCGCCGGTGGCGGAGATGGCCGAGGTCGTCGAGGCCGCGATGGGGCGCTCCGACGACATCGAGCGGGCGCTCGAGCAGACGGCCGCCGAGCTTGCGCAGGCGCGCGCCGACGCCGAGGCCGCGCGGGCCGAGGCGGCCGCGGCGAGCGCGCGGCTGACCGAGCTCGAGCAGGCGGGCGCCGGCCTGAGCTCGGGCCTGGCCGACGCGCGACCGGGCGCTCGACGAGATGCGCGCGCAGCTCGACAGCCTGCGCGAGGGGATCGAGCAGAGCCGCGCGACCGACGAGAGCCAGGCGCGCGAGGAGGGCGAGCGGCTGCGCCGCGACGCCGAGCAGGGCCAGGCCGAGCGCGAGCGCCTGCGCCGGGAGCTGGACGCCGTCCGCGAGGCCGTCGACGGGATGCGCCGCGACCTGGCGGGCGCGCCGGAGACCCAGGAGCGCCTGCGCGAGCAGGTCGAGCAGACCCGTTCGAAGGTCAGCGCGCTCGAGACCGCGCTGTCGGAGGAGCGCGGCCTGCCCGACTGGGTGGACGAGGTGGGCGCGCGCGTCGCGGCGCTCGAGGCGGCGCTGGCGACAGACGGGAGCGGCCGAGCCGGACGAGCAGGCCGTGGGCGCGATGCGCGCCGAGCTCGCCGACGCGAGGGCGCTGAGCGCTCGAGCGAGCGCTCGAGAGCGCGAGCCTCGGCCGACTCGCGCACGCACGAGCGCCTGGCGGCGATCGAAGGCGAGCGCTCGAGACGGCGAGAGCCCTCGGATCGACGGCTGACGCAGGAGCGCCTCGAGGCCGCCCTGTCGGGGACCCAGGAGCGCGTCGCGGCGATCGAGCGCGAGCGCGAGCGGCTGGAGGTCGAGCTGGCCGAGACGCGCGAGCGGCTGGCGGCGATGGAGCGCGACCGCGGGGCGGAGCGCGAGCGCCTCGAGGTCGAGCTGGCGGCGACCAGGGAGCGGCTCGGCGCCGTCGAGAGCGAGCACAGCGGCCAGGCCGACGCGGCGGAGGAACGCGGGCGGCTCGAGGTCGAGCTGGCCGAGACCCGCACCCGCCTGGAGCAGCTGGAGGGCTCGCTCGCCACCGACCGCGAGGTGCTCGAGGTCCAGCTCGCGTTCGCACGCGACCGGCTCGAGGAGCTGGCGGCGGAGCGCGGCGAGGGCACGGACACGTTGGTCGACCAGGTCGCCGAGACGCGCGCCCGGCTCCAGGAGGTCCAGCACGCGGGCGCCGAGGAGCAGGCCGCCACGCGGGCGCGGCTCGAGGAGCTGCGCGAGGCGCTCGACGCCCAGCGAGAGACGCGCGCGCGGGTGGAGGCGCTCGAGCGGGAGCTCGAGGCCGAGCGCGGGCGTGCCGAGAGCGAGGCCGGCCTGGCCGATGAGCTCGGCGAGCTGCGCGAGCGGGTGGCAGAGCTGGGCGAGAACGCGATCAAGGGCAAGCGGCTGCGCCGCGAGCTCGAGGAGACGCGCGAGCTCGTCGATCGCCTGGGCGCCCGTATCGAGCAGGTACAGATGGATGCGGTCGGCGACGAGGAGGCGCGCCGGCTGCTCGGAGACATGCGCGACGAGCTGGCCGAGCTGCGCGACGGCGCGCTCCGCTCGGAGGCCGACTCACAGCGCCTCGAGCAGCTGGCCGAGCAGGTGCGCGAGGCACAGGCGACGATCGAGCGTGTCGCGCAGGGCGCCGAGGAGGCGATGGAGCTCGCCGCGGCCACGCCGCGGAGGCGTCCGAGTCCGCCGAGGCGATCGCCGAGCGGGTCGCGCGTGCGGAGCGGGCGCTGGAGCTGGCCGAGGGCGAGGCGGCGAGCGATCCAGGTAGCCCGCCGCGAGCGATCGCTCGCCGAGGTCGACGCGCGCGGCGCCGAGCTGCCGCGCGCGCTCGAGGCTCGCGACGGGTCGACGAGCGCCTCGCCGCGCGCCGAGCGCGCCGCAGAGCTCGCGCACGCCGCCCGCGAGCAGGTCGCCGAGCGAGGCGGCAGCGCGCGAGAGCGAGCGGCGCGAGGCGCGCGCGCGGAGCGCCGTCGATGCCGTCGAGCACCACGCCGCGCGCGCCGAGGCGCGGCGCGGAGGCCGCCGAGTCGGCGCCGCGGCGGCCGCGGGACAGGTCGAGCGCGACGCCGCCGAGGCCGTGCGCGAGCACTCGGCGCGGGCCGAGAGCGCGGCCGAGGCCGCCCGCGAGCAGATCGCCCTGGCCGAGGCTGCGATGCACGGCGTCGAGGAGCGCGTGGGCCGCGTCGAGAGCGCCGCCGCGGGCGTCGAGCAGCGCATCGCGCGCGCCGAGGACGCGGCGGCGAGCGTGGAGGAGCACGTCGCGCGCGTCGAGGGCGTGGCCGGCGCCGTCGAGGAGCACGTCGCCAAGGCAGACGCCGTGGCGGAGCGCATCCGCAGCGCAGAGGGGCTGGCCGAGACGGTCGAGCTCCACGCCGAGCGCGCCGAGAGCGCCACCCGCGTCGGCCCAGGAGCGCGCCAGCCGCGCGGAGCAGGCCGTCGGCGTCGTCGAGGACCACGCCTCCCGCTCGGCCGACTCGGCGTCGATCGCCGCCGAGCGCGCCGCGCGCGCCGAGGGCGCGGCGACCTCAGCCGGCGAGCGCGCGGCGCAGGCGCAGGAGGCCGCGGCGGCCGCCGACGGCCACGCCGGCCGGGCGCTCGAGGCGTCCACGGCCGCCGACGGCCACGGTGACCGGGCGCGCGAGGCGGCCGCGTCCGCGGACGGGCACGCGGGGCGCGCGCGGGAGGCCGCCTGGGACGCGGAGCGACAGGCGGGACGCGCAGTCGAGGCCGGCGACGAGGCCGAGCGCCAGGCCGGGCGGGCCGGCGAGGCGGCCGAGGGCTCCGAGCGCCATGCCGCCAGGGCAGGCGAGCACGCGCGCACGTCGGAGACGGCGGCCGACCGGGTCGCAGCCGCCGTCGAGGCCGCCGAGCGGCGCGCCCAGCAGGCCGAGCAGGCAGCCGCGGCCGCGGCGGAGGCCGCCGCCGAGGCGCGCAAGGCGGCCGCGGAGGCAGGACTTCAGCCGGTTGCACCCCAGCCGGCCCCGGCCGAGGAGCCGGCCGAGCCGCTCGGCCGCGGCCGGCGCGCCGCCCGCTGTTCGGCCGCCCGGCCGAGGAGGCACCCGGCCGGGAGCCGCGACCGGGCTTCGACGACGTCGCCCAGCCCGATGGCGATGATCGACCTCGACGGCCACTTCCGCGAGCTCAACCAGGCGTTCTCGGACCTCGTCGGCTACCCCGAGGCGGAGTTCGCCGCCGCCACCTGGCCGCCGGTGATGGACCGCGCGAACCTCCCCAAGCACCGCGAGCAGATGGAGCAGATGCTGGCCGGCGCGATCGAGTCCGCCGACGTCAACACCGGATACGTGCACGCTCAGGGGCTGCTGGTCCCGGTCGCGGGCCGGATCAAGCTCGTCAAGGAGGGCGACGAGCCCGACCACTTCCTGCTCGAGGTCAGCTCCTAGGCGACGCGGATGCTGAACTCGGCCCTGAAGCTCCCGCCGGGCGGAACCGACGGGACGCCGTCGTCGCCGGCGAGCGCGTTGACCGGAGCCGTCATGGGCTCGAAGCAGACGTACTCGTCGTCGGGCCCGGGCGGCGCGAAGACCTGCGCCACCGGGTAGCCCTGCCCGAGCTCCACCTCGATCCTGCGCCCGCCGCCCTCGACCGCGAACACCGCCGGCCGGTCCAGCTCGGGGAAGTGGTCGTCGTAGGTGCGGTCGCCGAGCGGCCCGCGCGGGACGGAGACCGGCTCGGTCTCGCCCGTCGGCAGCCCGCGTTCGTCGAGCACGGCCCGGCGGCGCACCGGCAGCTCGACCACCCACTCGGCGCGGGGCACGCCCGGCAGGCGCAGGTAGGGATGCCAGCCGAACGCAACCGGCACAGGGACGTCGCCCGTGGACAGCACGATCGTCGCCACCGTCAGCGTCCCGTCCTGGAGCTCGGCCTGGATGTGCAGCTCGTGGGGGAACGGGAAGCCCGCGGTCAGCTCCTCGTGCGCCGCGTAGTCGAGTCGGGCCGCGATGGCCGCGCGCCCGTTGCCCGGCGAGCGCCCGACCAGCCGCCAGTACGGGGAGGCCGTGAGCAGCCCATGGATCGGCAGCCCGTTCGGGTCGAGGTGGATCGGCGACCGCGCTGCGTCGAGCTCCACCGTCCGGCCGTTGAACGAGTAGGCTCATCCCGTCGAGCCGGTTGGCCCAGGGGTGGAGCAGCGGGATGCCGAAGGTCGAGCCGCGCTCGCGATAGGCGGGCAGCCCGCCGCGCTGCGCGAGCAGCTCCTCCCCGCGATGCGTGAGCGAATAGCCGACCATGCCCGCGCCGGGGGCGAACGCCACGCGCAGGTCGCGTCCGTGCGAAACCAGAGCTATTCCGTCGAGGTCGTCGACGCGCTCGTCGCGAACCTCGTGCGCAGCCATAGTGCCGACGACTCCTCGAGCCGGGGGCGAGTCCGCGGCACACCCTACCGCTAGGCTGGCGAGCCCGATGGTCTCGGACACCGGCCTTCTCCCCTGGTACGAGCGCTTGCGCGCAGAGGTGCCGGATCTGGACGTGTTCGACGCCCACACCCACATCGGGGCGAACGACCCGGACGGCTACAGCTGCTCTCGCCAGGAGCTCGTCGACTTCCTCGGGCACGTCGACGCCAGCGCCTTCGTGTTCCCGATGCACGAGCCCGACGGCTATCCGGCCGCCAACGACATGGTCATCGCCGAGGCCGCCGCGAGCGACGGCCACCTGTTCCCGCTCTGCCGGCTCGACCCGCACGACGAGCCGCTCGCGGAGGCGCGCCGCTGCCTCGCCGCGGGCGCGCGTGGGATCAAGCTGCACCCGCGGGCGGAGGCCTTCAACCTCGACCACCCCGACCTGCAGGACGTGTTCGCGCTGGCCGACGAGCACCGGCTGCCGATCCTCTGCCACGCCGGCCGCGGCATCCCGGCGCTGGGCCGCCACGCCATCGAGGTCTGCTCGCGCCATCCCGGCCTGCGGCTGATCCTCGCCCACGCCGGCATCTCCGACCTGTCGTGGATCTGGCGCGAGGCGCCCGCCCACCCCAACCTGTTCTTCGACACCGCCTGGTGGTCGCCGAGCGACGTGCAGGCGCTGTTCGCGCTGGTCCCGCCCGGGCAGATCCTGATGGCGAGCGACGCGCCCTACGGCACGCCGGCGTTCGCCGCGACGATGGCGATCCGCCACGGCCTCCAGGTCGGCCTGACGCCGGACGGGGTGCGCAGCGTGCTCGGCGCCCAGGCGCGCCGCCTCGCCGAGGGCGAGGACCCGCTCGACCTCGGCCCGGCGCCCGGCATCGGGGCGCTCTCGCGCGACCCGCTGCTCGAGCGCGTCTACTCGTTCCTGCTCGGGCGCCATCGGCCAGATGTTCGCCGGCGTCGAGCCCAAGGAGACGCTCGCCCTGGCCGCGCTGGCGTGCGACGTCGGCCCCGAGGACGACCACGCGAGGCTGTACGCGGCGATCATGTCGCTGCTCGACGCGCGCGAGCGCTACGACCCGACCGGCGACGGCCGCCCCAGTCGATTCGCGCCAGGTCTCCACCTGATCATCGTCGCCGCCGCTCTGGCGCGCACCCCGGACGTCCCGCTGCCGGACGAGCCGCCGGGTTTTCACGACGAGGCCTCGGGTAGCGACCCAGACAGGGCCTCCCGGAGCTAGTCGGCGGACTTCACGGGACGCCGGCTCGCGACGGAGGCCCCCTCTCGGCGACGCGGCTCAGCCGATCGAGTTGACGTCGTCGACCATCTCGAGACGGTCGTCGAGCCTGGTGATCGTGAAGACGCGCTGGACGGCGTCGGGCCCGCGCACGATCACGATCCGGCGCCCCTCGGCCCGGGCGCGCTCGTCGGCGGTGACGATGCAGCGCAGACCGGTCGAGTCGAGGAAGGTCAGCTTGGAGAGGTCGACCACCAGCGTGGCCGGCGCGTTGGCCTCGACGCGGCGCAGCTCCTCCTGCACCTTGGCGACCGTGGACAAGTCAAGCTCGCCTGCCAGGGCAACGTGCACGAGTCCATTGCGGTCCTCGGAACTTACGTCGAGGATCTCCACCGGCTTGCAAACCTAGCGAAGTCCCGCCTTCCTGGCGAGTTGCCAGGCGAAGAACAGCTGCACGCACGCGAAGGAGAGCTCGAGCGCCCGCTCCGGCACCGCGTTCGCCAACCCGACGCCGACCAGCACGCCGAGCGGCGACAGCGCCCCGATCACCAGCCCGTCGCGCACGCGGACGTTGCCGTAGCCGCGCTGGCGCCACGTCCCGACCAGGGAGACGACGACGATCCCGACCAGGGAGGTGGCCTCCGCGTTCAGCTGGGACTGGTCGGCGAACACGACCAGCGCCGGCACGAACAGCACGCCGCCGCCGACGCCGACGAGCCCGCCCGCCATGCCCGCGGCGATTCCGAGTGCGATCAGTCCGGCCCAGTCGACGGGGGTCATCTCAGAAGATCAGGACGGCGGCGGAGGCGACCAGCAGGGCGACGAAGGCGGCGGCGACGGCGCGCTCGGACAGGCGCTGCTGCAGGGCGGTGCCGGCGGCGACCCCGATCGCGCCGGGCACCCCGATCGCGAGCCCCAGCCAGAGGTCGACGTTGCCGTAGAGCGCCTGCGCGATCGCCGCGAGCGAGCCGATCACGATGATCGCCGCCAGCGAGGTGCCGGTGGCCTCCTTCTGCTCGTAGCCGAGCCAGAGCACGAGCAGCGGGACGATGATGGTGCCGCCCCCGACCCCGAACAAGCCGCTGAAGGCGCCCGCGCCGGTGGCGATCGCGGCAAGCCGCAAAGGGCGTGACGACATCGCGGGCATACTACGGCCGGTGTCAGCTCAGACCCCGCAGGCGCTGGCGGAGGCGCTCGCGCCGCTTACCGCCGACCCGCCGCACGCCGCCGTCTTCTGCGACATCGACGGCGTCCTGGCGCCGATCGTGCGTCGCGCCGAGGACGCCCAGGTGCCCCAGGAGGCCTCCCTGCTGCTGGGCAGGCTGGCGCGCCGCTACGGCTGCGTCGCCTGCGTCTCGGGGCGCTCGGCGTCCGAGGCGCGCCGGCTCGTCGGCGTCGGCGGCATCGCCTACGCGGGCTCGCACGGCGCCGAGCTGCTCGAGCCGGGGGCGACCAGCCCGCGCACCAACCCGGCGTTCAAGAGCTGGGAGGGGCGCGTCAAGGGATTCGTCGCCGACCGCGACAACCCCGACCTGCGCCGCCTGCGCGTGCGCATCGAGGACAAGGGCCCGATCGCCGCGCTGCACTGGCGCGGCGCGCCCGACGAGGAGGCCGCCCGCGGCCGCGTCGAGGAGGTCGCGCGCGAGGCCGAGCACGCCGGCCTCGCGACCCACTGGGGGCGCAAGGTGCTCGAGCTGCGGCCGCCGGTCTCGTTCGACAAGGGCCAGGCGGTGCGCGACATGGTCGAGCGCGCGGACGTGCGCGCCGCCATGTACGGCGGCGACGACACCACCGACCTGGACGCCTTCGACGCTCTCTCCGCCCTGATCGAGGACGGTCGCCTTGACGCGGCGGTGCGGGTCGGCGTCGGCTCCGAGGAGGGGCCGAGGCAGATCGTGGAGCGCGCGGACGTGGTCGTGGACGGCGTGCGGGGCTTCACGCAGGTGCTGGTGGCGCTGGCCGAGTCGTGAGGTTCCGCGACCTGCTGAGGGTTTCCGTCCTGTTGTTCGGCGGGACGGCCACGGCGCTGGCGGTGGTGTCCGTCGTCGGGGCCGCGGACGAGGACACCAACACGCTCGTCTACGTGGCGGCGGTCTGGTGGTGCGTGGCCTCGCTGGCCGGCTTCTGGCTGGGGCGGCGCGTCGCGACGACGCCGGGAATCACCACGCTGCTCGCCGACGCGCGCTCCACCAACACCCTGCCCGAGCTGGAACCCGGGACCGTCCTGTTCAACCGGCTCTGGCCGCTGATCGTGCTGGGCATCGGCTCGGCGGTGCTGGGCTTCTTCGTACCGCAGGTGCCTGCCATCGCCACCGGCTACTGCCTGCTGGTGGCGCTGCTGTGGCGCCACCAGTCGCGCGCGGTCGAGGCGATCGAGCAGCGCGACGGCGTGGAGTTCTGGCTCGACCGCAGCCCGCCGCTCGGCAAGCCCAAGCTGCTGCGCCTGCCGGGCCTGCGCAAGATCGAGCCCGGCCTGGAGCGGCCTCCAGCGCGAGCGCTTGCGCAGCTTGTCGAGCTCCGCCCAGGGGCGCGCGTTGGCGACCTGGTCGGCGGTCAGCCACGCGCGCCGCGCCGTCGCCACGCCGTAGCGCATGTTCGCGAGCGTGCGCGGCCAGTGAGCGTCGGAGTCGACCACGATCATCACGCCGGCCTCGGCGGCCGCCCTGGCGTAGACGTCGTTGAGGTCGCGGCGGTCCGGGTTGGCGTTGATCTCGAGGAACGTCCCCGTCTCGACGGCCTTGGCGATCACCTTGTCGATGTCGATCGGGTACGGCGCCCGGCGCTCGATCAGGCGGCCGGTGGGATGGCCGATCACGTCCGCGAGCGGGTGCTCCATCGCGCGCAGCATGCGCTCGGTCTGCTCCTGCTCCGACAGGCGGAACGAGGTGTGCAGGCTGGCGACGACCCAGTCGAGCTGCTCGAGCACCGAGTCCTCGTAGTCGAGCGAGCCGTCCAGCAGCACGTTGCTCTCGGTCCCGGCGAGCACGCGGATGCCGTCGAGCTCGAGGCCGCGGATGCGCTCGGCCTGGCGCAGCAGCTCGTCGGGCGGGACGTCGTCGCCGAAGCCGTGGGTCGCCGAGTGGTCGGTGATCGCGACGTACTCGTAGCCGCGCTCGCGCGCCGTCTCGGCCATCTCCTCGATCGAGGCGTGGCCGTCGGAGGCGGTGGTGTGCATGTGCAGGTCGCCGCGGATGTCGCCCAGCTCGATCAGCCTCGGCAGCTCGCCCTTGCGGGCGGCCGCCAGCTCGCCGCGGTCCTCGCGCAGCTCGGGCGGGATCCACTGCAGGCCGAGCCGCTCGTAGACCTCCTCCTCGGTCCTGCAGGCGAGCGAATCGCCGCTCTCGTCGTCGGCGATGCCGTACTCGCTCACGTGCAGGCCGCGCTTGACCGCCGCCGTGCGCAGCGCCTCGTTGTGGCGCCCGGAGCCGGTGAAGTGCTGGAGCAGGTTGCCGAACGCCTCCTCGGGCACGATGCGCAGGTCGACCGGCAGCCCGATGTGAGTCAGCGCGCGGGCGCCGGCCTCGCCGGAGGAGGAGACCGTGTCGATCGCAGGCGACGCGCCGAACGCCTCGACCAGCGCGGCGGGGTCGCTGGTCGCGGCGACGATGTCGAGGTCCTTGACGTCGTCGGCCCAGCGGCGCGCGCTGCCGGCCAGCTCGACGGCGATCGCGGACGGGTGCTCGCGCAGCGCGGCGACCAGCTCGTCGCCGACCTCGAGCGCCTTCGACAGCACCATGCGCACCTTGGGGTTGCCGTCCGCCCCGGCGGCCAGCGCCGCCACGACGTTCTCCTCGGCCTTCTTGCCGAAGCCGGGCACGTCGCTGAGCCGGCCCTCCTCGGTCGCCTTGCGCAGGTCGTCGAGCGAGGTGACGTCGAGGTGCTCGTAGAGCAGCCGAGCGCGCTTCGGGCCGAGCCCCGGGATCCGGGTGACCTCGATCAGGCCGGCGGGGATGCGCGCCTTGAGCTTGTCGGCCGCGGGGATCGAGCCGGTCTCGAGCAGGGCGTCGATCTTCTCGGCGATCGTCTTGCCCACGCCGGCGAGCTCCACGACGCGCCCCTGGCGCGCCATCTCCTCGACCGACACGCCCGCCTCGCGGATGGCCTTGGCGGCGGTGCGGTAGGCGCCGACGCGGTATACGACGGCGCCGTCCAGCTCGTAGAGGCTGGCCAGCTCCTCGAAGGCTTCCGCGATCTCGCCGTTCCGCACCGGGCTAGGGTACGCGCCTCGTGCCGAACGCCTGGCTGATCCTGCCCACCTACAACGAGGCGGAGAACCTCGAGCCGATGGTCCGCGCGGTCCTGCCGCAGCTGTCGCAGCCGGGCTCGACGCCCACCGTGCTCATCGTCGACGACTCGTCCCCCGACGGGACGGGCCAGATCGCGGATCGGCTCGCCGCGGAGCTGGCCGAGGTGCGGGTCATGCACCGGTCGCGGAAGGAGGGGCTGGGGCGCGCGTACCTGGCCGGCTTCGCCGCGGCGCTCGCGGACGGCGCCGACCTGGTCCTCCAGATGGACTGCGACTTCTCCCACGACCCCGCCGACCTGCCGCGCCTGATGGCCGCCTCCGCGAGCGCGGACGTCGTGCTCGGCTCGCGCTACGTGCCCGGCGGCGGGGTGGAGAACTGGGCGCTGCGGCGGCGGATTCAGAGCCGCGGCGGGTGCACCTACGCGCGGCTGATCCTCGGCGTGGCGGTCCGCGACCTGACCGGCGGCTTCAAGTGCTGGACCCGCGCGGCGCTGCAGGCGCTCGACCTCGACGGCGTCGACGCGCACGGATATGCCTTCCAGATCGAGATGACGTACCGCGCCATCCGGGCGGGTATGACCGTCAGCGAGGTCCCGATCGTGTTTCACGAGCGGCGCGAGGGGCAGTCGAAGATGTCGACCTGGATCACGCTGGAGGCGATCTGGAAGGTCCCGATGCTGCGCTTGAGGGGCTGAAAGCCACGGCCGAGGCCGTCGCTATATTTTGTATAGTTATGCGACCGCGGAAAAGGGGAGCTTGAACATGGCAGGAGCGATCAACGAGGTGACCGACACCAACTTCCAGGCCGAGGTGCTCGAGGCTGACAAGCCCGTGCTCGTCGACTTCTGGGCGCCCTGGTGCGGTCCTTGCCGGATCGTCGCTCCCCACCTCGAGGAGCTCGCGGGCGAGCGCGAGGACCTGCGCATCGTCAAGCTGAACGTCGACGAGAACCCGCAGGTGTCCGCTCAGTTCGGCGTCATGTCGATTCCGACGCTGCTGCTCTTCAAGCACGGGCAGGTCGCCCACCAGATCATCGGCGCGCTGCCCAAGAGCCGGCTCGTGCAGGAGATCGAGCCGGCGCTGGCCGCGGCCTAGTCGACCAGGCGTCGCTCCGCCGCCCACCGGCTCAGCTGGTGGCGGTTGGACAGCTGCAGCTTGCGCAGCACCGCGGACACGTGCGTCTCGACCGTCTTCGTCGAGATTCCGAGCTCCTGCCCGACCTCCTTGTAGAGGTAGCCCCGCGCGATCAGGTGCAGCACCTCGCGCTCGCGCATGGTCAGCTGCGCGAGCTCGGGATCCGGCGGCCGCGCGTCGGCCAGGACGCCGGCCGCGAAGGCGTCCAGCACGAAGCCGGCCAGGCGAGGTGAGAAGACCGCGTCGTCGTCGGCCACGCGCAGCACGGCGTCCACCAGCTCCTCCGCGCCGATCGTCTTCGTGACGTAGCCGCGCGCGCCGGCGTGGACGATCTCGATCACGTCCTCGGGTGCGTCCGACATCGACAACGCCAGGAAGCGGACCTCCGGAAGCTCGCCCGCGAGCTCGTTCAGGACCGCCAGCCCGCCGCCGCCGGGCATGTGCACGTCGAGCAGGACGACGTCGGGGCGCTCCGCGCGGATCGTCGCCACCGCCTGCTCGACCGACCCGGCCTCCCCGACGACCTCCGCGTGCGGCTCGAGCCGGGAGCGCACGCCCGCGCGGAACAGCTCGTGGTCGTCGACTACGACTATGCGCGTCAGCGTCACCGCCGTCGCTCCTGAACGAGTTGGATCTCGCAGCCTCCGCCGGGCGCGGTCCGCACGGCGGCGTGCCCGCCGTGACGGACCATCCGGGCGAAGATCGAGTCCCGCACGCCGCGGCGGTCCTCGGGGATCTCGTCGAGGTCGAAGCCGGGGCCGCGGTCGCGTACGTAGGCCGCCACTCGCCGCTCCTCGATCTCGACGAACAGCGAGATGGGCGACTCGGGCGCGTACTTGGCGGCGTTGACGAGCGCCTCGCGGGCGGCGGCGATCAGGCCGTCATAGCGCTGGTCCAAGGTGGTGTCGCCGACCGTGACCACGTCGATCTTGACCTTGTGCGCGTCCTCGACCTGCGCGGCCACGGCCCGCAGTGCGGTGGCGATCGAGCGCGGCGGCCCGTCCGGGAGGCGGTTGTCGAGCAGCCACTCGCGCAGCTCGCGCTCCTGGCGGCGGGCGAGCGCGGCGACCTCCGCGGGGTCGTCGGCGCGGTCCTGGATCAGCGCCAGCGTCTGGAGCACCGAGTCGTGCAGCATGCCACCGACCTCGGCGCGCTCAGTCGCCCGCGCCCGCTCCAGCCGCTCGGCCGCGAGGGCGCGCGACGTGCGCAGCCAGCGGGGTCCCACGATCAGGGCGAGGACGGCGATGGCCGCGGCGGTGGCGACGATGTTGCCGCCGGCCTCGCTGAACAGGCCCGTGCTGCCGAGTGCCAGGAGCATCGCGGCGCCGGACAGGCACAGCGCCACGATCCAGAGGATGGTCCCGCCCATGTGCGGGCTCGGTGGAATGCCGGTCCGGCAGCCACCAGAACAGGCTCAGACCCGACCCGGCGAGCAGGACCGCCCAGAGGAGATCCTCGCCTCCGACCATGTAGCCGGCCCGCGTGAGCCCGAGGACGCAGCCGAGCCCGAACAGGCCCGTGCCCACGACACGACGCCAGTCGTCTGGCGCGCGGACGGCGCGAGGCGCCTCCAGCGCCTGGAGCAGCGCCGCCCCCGAGTAGGCGACCACGCCGGCGCCGGCCAGCGGCGCGGCCACGACGGTGAGCGCCCGCAACGCGAGCAGCGGCGGCCCACCGCGCTCGGCCAGACGGGCCAGCGTCCCCGAGTACGCGGCTCCCGCCGCGCGCGTGGAGGCGGCGAGCAGGCCGGCTCCGGCGACGAGGCACATCAGCGCGAAGCACCAACCCCAGTCGAGCTCGAGCCAGCCGAGGCGATCGAGCTGGAGGAGAGCCCCCGCACCGAGCACCGCGAGTCCGGTGGCCCTCGCCATCGCTAGAGCCCCGGCCGCGCGCCGACGCGCAGCACCTCGAGCTCGCCCAGCCCGACGTCCGCGATCACGTGGACCGTGAGCCGGCCGGTGATGTCCCTTCCGCCCCCCAGCGGGGAGACGTCCGTGTCGCGGGTGTGCTGCTCCAGGGCATAGCCGGAGCTGATGCCCGCTGCGAGGATGGTGCCGCGTCCCACGCGACCGTCGAGCCAGACGTGCGCCCGCCGCGGCACGACCACCAGCATGTCGCCCACGCCCACCGAGGCGCGGAACGTCACGGTCCCGGACCGCTGCGCGGGCAGGCTGCCGAGCCTCGCCGTGAGGTCGCCGACGGCGACCCTCTCCGCGGGCGGCGAGGCGTCGGCCGAGGTCACCGTGACGACGCGGTCCCCGACCCCGCCCTGCAGGCGGACGTCCGCGGCCACGAACACAGCGACGATGGCGGTCGCCACCACCGCCGGTGCGAGCAGAAAGCGCGAGCGGCGGGTGCGCGCCGCCACCAGCAGGAGGACGCCGGCCAGGATGACGCCGGCCGGCAGGGCCCGGTCCCAGCGCACCTGCGGCGCCGCCACCATGCCTGCGGCCACGATGACGGCGAACGCGGCGACCGGCAGCGCACCGATCACGGCCGCCCTCGCGTCGGCCGCGGACGGACCTTCCGGATAGTTGCGCACCAGCAGCACGCACAGCCCCGCGAGCCCGAGCCCTGTGACCGGAACCCAGATCGAGGGTGGGGGCAGCCGGTCGACGTCGACCTGCGCCCACCAGGAGGGCGGCGCCGCCCCACAGTGCGGCGAGGCGGCCGAGGCCGACGAGGTTGTCCCAGTCGGGGCGATTGCGCCCGCGCGCCGGGATGACCAGCGCCGCCACCGCGTACGCGGCCACGCACCACGGCGTCAGGCCCGAGACGAAGAGCCAGGAGCACGCGCAGGAAGCCCGCCGGTGCGTTCAGCGAGTCCGCGATGCCTCCGACCACCCCGGCGACCAGCCGCCGGTCCACCCGCCGCCGCAGGGGCGGCCGGCGCATCGGCGCGTCGGCCGTCGCGGTCACGGGAAGCGCACCCGCTCGGCGAGGCTGTCCCCGGAGAAGCAGAGCGCGAACTGCGCGCGGTCGCCATACGGGTAGACACGCTTGCTCTGGTAGAGCAGGCAGTCCCTGCGGACCCCCGGCCGGTGCAGGACCGCGTGTCCGGCCGGCGCCCCCAGCGCGGCGGTGACGGCGTCGCGCGAGCTGCCGGTCGGGACGCTGTAGGCAGCCGCCTGGGAGACCTGTCCCGAGCCGGCGCGGGCGGCGTGGGCGCCGACGGCCCCAGCGACGCCGACGGCGAGCATGGCGAGGCCGACCGCGAGCAACAGCGGCCGGCGCGCCGCCCAGATCAGCGATCGCGGCGACCAGGAGCACCGCCGCCGCCAGCCACAGGGCCGAGCGCGTCCAGTCCGGCCCGTCGAGGGAGTAGTCGACCCTTGTGCGCCCGTCACCCGTCTCCCCGCGCGGCCTGTATGGGATACCGCTCGCCGCCAGCACCGCAGCGGCGAGCGCGGCGCCCGCCACGAGGCCGCGCCAGCCGCGACGCCCCGGACCAGGTCCGCGGGTGCACGCAGGCTCGACGCCGTCAAGCTCATCCGCCGACGTTGATTTTCCAGCTCGCGCTCGCACGACATGCCGCGAGCATCCCCTCGCGGCTGCCGGCATACCATCGGGAATCGTCCCGAGCCGGCTCGGGGATCAGCCTGACGGCGTCAGGGCTAGCCAGCGGCAGGAGGCGCCGCGGTGCCCGCACCAAGGTCGCGCTCGCGCCGCGAGCGGTAGGAGGCACCCACGGCGCCCAGGATCCCGCCGACGATCGTCGTGACGAACACCAGGCCGACCTGCGGGTCGCCCAGGTACGCCTCGGGCTCGTCGTTGAGGATCTCCAGGCCGAGCAGGACGAAGCTGCCGAAGATCAGCCCGCCGATGGCGCCGCGTACGAAGCCCTCGTCGGCGCTGCGATGCTCCATGCCTCCGATGAACCCGCCTCCGATCGCGAGCGGACCGGCCAGCACGTAGTAGAGGACCGCGTTGAAGCCGAGCGCGAACCCTGTCAGCAGGCCGAACACCATCGGCACGACCACGCCGCCGATGATCTGCTCAATCGGCGAGCGATCCTCGAAGGCGGGCGGGAGCGGCATGCTCGGGCCAGGTTACTGGCGACTGACGGCGATCAGCAAGGGCCTTCCCTCGATCTCGGCGCGGGCGGCGCCGCCGTCGGCGCCGTCGTAGTCGACCGAGGTGGCGAGCGTCTCGCCCGCCACGTAATCCTCGTGCGCTCTGGTCGCGGCGAGCAGCTCCTCGTCGCCCCCGAGCGTCAGCGCAATGCGGTCCTCCACGTTGAGCCCGGCCGTCTTGCGGGCGGCCTGGACGGCGTGCACGACCTCGCGCGCCAGCCCCTCGCGGCGCAGCGCCTCGTCCAGCTCCAGGTTGAGCGCGACCGCGTGGGTGCCCGAGCGCTCGACCTGGTAGCCGTCGAGCGGCTGCAGGACGATCTGGACGTCGTCCGGCCCGACGTCGTGCTCCTTGCCGTCGACGTTGATGCCGGCGTGGCCGCCGTCGCGCAGCCGAGCCGGGTCGAGCGACGCGATCGCCGCGGCCACCTGCGGCATGTGCTTGCCGAAGCGCGGGCCGAGCGCGCGGTAGTTCGGCTTGACCTCGAAGCGCCCCAGCTCGTCGGCCTCCGAGACGTAGCGGACCGACTTCACGTTGAGCTCGTCGGTCAGCAGCGACTGGAGGCGCTCGATCGCCTCGCGCTCGCGGTCGGCCGCGACCACGACTGCCTCGCGCAGCGGCTGGCGCACCTTCAGCTTGGCGTGCGAACGGGCGGCGCGGCCCAGCTCGACCGCGTCGCGCACCACCCGCATGTCCAGCTCGAGCTGCTCGTCGCGCGGGCCGGGCTCGGGGAAGTCGCAGAGGTGCACCGAGGGCTCTGAGCCGTCGAGGTTCTCGTAGATCGCGTCGGTCACGAACGGGGTCAGCGGCGCCAGCAGCTTGGAGACCGTGACCAGGCAGTCGTGCAGCACCGCGAACGCCGTCGGGTCGCCGTCCCAGAAGCGCCGCCGCGAGAGGCGCACGTACCAGTTGGAGAGGTCGTCGACGAACTCCGCCACGGCGCGCCCGGCGAACGTCGTGTCGTAGTCCTCCATGCGCTCGATCACGCGCTCGGTCGTCGCCGACAGGCGCGACAGGATCCAGCGGTCGAGCTCCGTCGGCTGCTCGGGCTCGCCGACCTCCTCGATCCCGTTCACGTTCGCGTACAGGACGTAGAAGGCGTAGGTGTTCCAGAGCGGCTTGAGGAACTGGCGCACCGACTCGCCGACGGTCTCGACCGAGAAGCGGTAGCCGTCCCAGGGCTGCTTGGAGGTGAAGTAGTACCAGCGGAAGGCGTCCGCGCCGTGGGTGTCGAGCACGTCCCACGGCACGACGACGTTGCCCTTCGACTTGGACATCTTCTGGCCGTCCGGGTCGAGGATCAGCCCGAGGCAGAGGCAGGTCCGGTACGAGGCTCGGCCGAACAGCAGCGCCGACACGGCCAGCATCGAGTAGAACCAGCCGCGCGTCTGGTCGAGCGCCTCGCAGATGTAGTCGGCCGGGAAGTTGCGCTCGAACTCGTCCTCGTTCTCGAAGGGCGCGTGCCACTGGGCGAACGGCATGCAGCCCGAGTCCCACCAGACGTCGATCAGGTCGGGCACCCGCCGCATCTCGCCGCCGCACTGCTCGCAGGGCAGCACGACCTCGTCGACGTACGGCCGGTGGACGTCCTCGGGCGGGGTGCCGCCGCGCTCGGCGATCTCGTCCAGCGAGCCGATGCAGAGCACGTGGCCGGCGTCGGCGGTGCAGCGCCAGATCGGCAGCGGCGTGCCCCAGTAGCGCTCGCGCGAGAGCGCCCAGTCGACGTTGTTCTCGAGCCACTTGCCGAAGCGCCCGTGCTTGATGTGCTCGGGGTACCAGTTGATCGTCTCGTTGGCGGCGAGCAGCTCGTCGCGCCTCTCAGTGGTGCGTACGTACCAGTTCTGCTTGGCGTAGTAGATGAGCGGCGTGTCGCAGCGCCAGCAGTGCGGGTAGGCGTGCTCGTACTCGCCCGCTGCGAACAGCCGGCCCGACTCGCGCAGGGCCTCGACGATCGGGGCGTCCGCGTCGCGCACGTACATGCCGGCGAAGGGGCCGGCGCGGTCGTCGAAGGTGCCGTCGGGGCGGACCGGGTTGTGGATCGTGAGGCCGTTCTCGGTGGCGAGCCGGAAGTCGTCCTCGCCGAAGGCGGCGCCTGTGTGCACGACGCCGGTGCCGTCGTCGACCGACACGAAGTCGCCGGCCAGCACCGTGTGGCCGCGCTCGCCGTAGTCGGAGATGTAGGGGAAGGGCGGGTCGTAGCGCAGGCCGAGCAGCTCGGAGCCGGGGAAGCGGCTCTCGACCTCTGCCTCGTCGCCGAGCACGCGCTCGACCAGCGCCTCGGCGAGGATCAGCGTCTCGTCGCCGAGCCGGGCTCGCACGTAGATGACCTCGGGGTCGACGGCGATCGCGGCGTGCGGCACGAGCGTCCAGGGCATCGTCGTCCAGGCGAGCAGCGAGACGCCGGGCTCGTCGAGCAGCGGGAAGCGGACGAACACGCTCGGGTCGATCACGTCGCGGTAGCCCTGCGCGACCTCGTGCGAGGACAGCGCGGTGCCGCAGCGCGTGCAGTAGGGGACGACCCTGTGGCCCTCGACCAGCAGGCCCTGATCGAAGACCTGCTTGAGCGACCACCAGACCGACTCGACGTAGTCGTTGTCGAGCGTGAAGTAGGCCTGGTCGGTGTCGATCCAGAAGCCGATCCGCTCGGTCAGCGCGTTCCACTCGTCGATGTAGCGGAGGACCGACTCGCGGCACTTGGCGTTGAACTCGGCTACGCCGTAGCGCTCGATGTCGTGCTTGGTGCTGAAGCCGAGCTCCTTCTCGATCTCGAGCTCGACCGGCAGGCCGTGGCAGTCCCAGCCGCCCTTGCGCGGGACGAGGTGGCCGCGCATGGTCTTGTAGCGCGGGAAGACGTCCTTGAAGACGCGCGACAGGACGTGGTGCGACCCCGGGCGGCCGTTGGCGGTCGGCGGGCCCTCGTAGAAGACGAAGCGCGGGGACCCCTCGCGCCGGCGGATCGACTCGTGGAAGACGTCGCGCTCGCGCCAGCGCGCGAGCACCTCCTGCTCGAGGTCGGGGAAGTGTTGGGCCGAGTGGACTTGGGTATAGCGAGCCACGGGTGGCGTCGATTCTAGGCGCGACCTGATAAGACTCTTCACGAATCGCCGAATCGCCGCCGACACCCGGTCGGAGGCGAGCGGGGGACCCGATCAGTGCGGGGCTAACCGGCCTTTTCGCCGGCGCGCAACCTTTCCTGTGCGAGCCCGACAGCTAACCCCGTAGGCCGTTGGAAAAGGGGATTTGCCTTGCGCCGCCTCCCGGTCTCCGCCGTGACCGGTCTACTCATAGCCGCCCTGACCCTCCTACCCGCCGCCTCCGCCACAGCGGCAAGCCCTCAACGACAAGCGATATCGGAGCTCAACCAGATCCGGCACCAAAGCGGCCTGCCGCCGCTGCGCCTGTCGCCCTCGCTGCACCGCTCGTCGACGCGCTACGCGCGCCACATGGTCTCCGCCGACTACTTCGGGCACGCCTCCCGGATCGCGGTGAGCAGCTCGTTCGGCCGCGCCGGCGAGACGCTCGCGATGCACTCCGGCTGGACCCCCGAGCCCGGCGTGACGATCTCGCAGTGGATGCACTCACCCCCTCACAAGGCGGTGCTCCTGTCGAGCAACTTCCGCTCCGTGGGGATGGGGATCGCCCGGGGCCGGATCGGCTCCCGGCTTGTGACCGTGTGGGTCGCCCACGTCGGGGCGCGCCGCTGAGGCGCTCCGGCTAGGCGGCCAGCTTGCGGCAGATTTCCGCGAGCGAGCGCTTCTCGCCCTCGTCGAGGGCGCCGAAGGCGCGTGTGACGCGGTCGGAGTGCTCGGGGAAGAGGCGTTCGACCAGATCGGCGCCGGGCGCGGTCAGCTCGACGACCACGATGCGGCGGTCGGCGGGGTCGCGGCGGCGCCGGACCAGGCCGCGGTCCTCGAGCGTGCCGGTCACCTCGGTCGCGTTCGCCTTCGACCAGCCGAGCCGGCGGCGCAGCGTGCGCAGCTCGAGTGTGCCGCCCGCCGTGGTGAGCACCACCAGCACCGAGAAGCCGGCGGCGGTGACGCCCTCCCGGGTCAGCTCGGCCGCGATCCGACGGCGCACGGCCGCCTCGGCACGCAGGAGCGCCTGCAGCGCACGATGTGCGAGCGGATCGCCGAGCTCGAGCGGCATTCCCGGCGGCACCATAGGCGCCGCCGCGGACGGTCCGCGGCCGCTAGCCCGGCGCGGCGCGCAGCCAGCTGCACGCGGCGGGCCGTCGTCTCGTCGGCCGCCTGGGGCAGCACCGTCGTCTGCTCGATGCGTCCGCTGTCGACGTAGCCCTTGAGCCGCTCCACGGCCTCGATCGGCGCAGCGCCGAGCGACGGGATCCCGTGGTCGCCGGTGACCGGCATGGCCTCGCGGTACTCGAACACGGGCGCCGCCGATCCGACCTGGCGGACGGTGTAGACGAGCCGGCCGACCACATCGAGGGTGGCCTCGCCGCCGCAGAACACGAAGGCGGTCGGGTCGAGTGCCCGGATCGCGCGCACGACGCGCTCGGGCGGCAGGTCGAAGGCCAGCAGCAGCGTCCGGAAGCCGGCGCGGCGCAGGCCCAGCTCGAGCGCCTGCACGTGCAGCGACTCCAGGTCGAGGCGCGGGCTCGAGTCGAACAGCAGCACGCCCTGCGAGCGGCTCGCCGGCGGGGTTACGCGCCGGGAGGCGTACAGCCAGCCGGTGCCCCAGCGGAAGCCCAGCTCGCGCTCGGCGTCGCGGTTCTCGCGGTCGCTGGCCAGCTCGAGCGCCGGCAGCAGCACCTCCTCGACGCTGCGCTCGATCGAGCGCACGGCGAGGCTCTCCTCCATCACGCGATCGGCGAGCCCCTCGTCGAAGTGATCCCACGCGTCGAGCAGGCGGCTCGGCGTGCTCGGCCCCTCGCCGCGCTGACGCGCCAGCTCGATGGCCGAGGAGATGTTGTGCGTCTCGAGCAGCGCACGCCGCAGCGACTCCAGCTCCGCCAGGTCGTACTGGCGGTGCCCGCCCTGGGTCCGGCGGGGCTTCGGGTAGCTGAAGCGACGCTCCCAGCTACGCAGCGTGTTGGGGCTCACGCCGAGTAGCTCTGCTGCCGCGTTTGTCCTGATTCCGCTCAAGTCGCCTCCGTCCGTGTTACTTCGCAGTTCCGGCCTTTCGGTTGAAGGCGGAATGCGTTCTTGCACGGGTTTTCGGCCGGAGCGCCAGCATCTTGAGTGGTTTCTTGTGCCGCCTGGACGTTTGTTGCGCAAGCGGTGCAGTGGTTCTTGCACCAAGCGCGAGGCGCTAGCGGCGCCCGAAGCCCGTCTGCTCCACCGAGACGCAGCGCCGCGCGCGGCGGGCCGCAGGTGGTCACGCGGGCGGCCAGCATGCCGAGCGAATCGCCCCGCTCGGAGCGCAGGCGGAGGGGCAGCACGACCGGCTCGCGGGGGCGCTGGGCAGCCAGCGCCGTGTGGCGGGCGAGCTGATCGTCGCCGAGCGGGCAGGTGGCCAGGTCGATCAGCCGCGCCCCGAGGACCGTCTCCTGCTTGCCGAAGATCTGCTCGCCGGCGTCGCTGATCGCGGTCATCACCAGCTCGTAGGTGCAGACCACGAACGCGTCGCCCGGCAGCGCCTCGCGCTTGCAGGACAGCAGGATGCCCTCCTCGCAGCGGTCGCAGACGCGCCGCGTCGCCTCCGGCGAGACGGCGCCGCAGCGCGAACAGAAGAGGCTGGACCCCGAACGCGAGGGTTCATCCGGCTGGAAAGCGGGCTCGATGCGAGTCAAGGCGGACACCTCGCGATCAGAACATGGAAAGCCGCTCTGCGCCTGCCCATGACGGGCACTGCACGACTTGCGCCCGATAGCCTCCATGGACATGGCGACTGCGCAGGAGCTCTGGGGCCCGGAGACGGGCAAGGCAATCGAGAACTTCCCCGTCTCGGGCGAGCGGGTGCCCGCGCCGGTGGTGCACTGGCTCGGCCGGATCAAGGCCGCCGCGGCGCGCGTGAACGGCGAGCTGGGCCTGCTCGACACCGAGCTCGCGGAGCGGATCGCCCGCGCCGGGGACGAGGTCGCGGAGGGCGAGCACGACGACCAGTTCCCGATCGACGTGTTCCAGACCGGGTCGGGCACCTCGACCAACATGAACGCCAACGAGGTGATCGCCAACCTCGCCGGCGACGAGGCCCACGCCAACGACCACGTGAACATGGGCCAGTCGTCCAACGACGTCTTCCCGTCGGCCGTCCACCTCGCCGCCGTCGACGAGGTGCGCTCCGGCCTGCTGCCGGCGCTCGAGCGCCTGGCCGGCTCGTTCCAGCGCAAGGCCGACGACTGGGCCGACGTGGTCAAGGCGGGCCGCACCCACATGATGGACGCGGTGCCCGTGACGCTCGGCCAGGAGTTCGGCGGCTACGCGGCGCAGATCACGCTCGGCCGTGACCGGGTGCAGGCCGCGCTCGGCCGCGCGGCTGAGATCCCGCTGGGCGGCACCGCCACCGGCACGGGCCTCAACACGCACCCCGAGTTCGCCGAGCGCGTGCGTCAGAAGCTCGGCCTGGGCGAGGCGCCGCGCGACCACTTCGAGGCCCAGGCCAACCGCGACGCGCTGGTCGAGCTGCACGGCGCGCTGAAGGTCGTCGCCGTGTCGCTGACCAAGATCGCCAACGACCTCGTGCTGATGGGCTCCGGCCCGCGCACCGGCCTCGTCGAGCTGCGCCTGCCCGAGCTCCAGAAGGGCTCGTCGATCATGCCGGGCAAGGTCAACCCGGTCATGCCCGAGGTCGTGCTGCAGGTCGCCGCGCAGGTGATCGGCAACGACACGGCCGTCACGGTGGCGGGCACCCAGGGCGCCTTCGAGCTCAACGTGCGGATCCCGGTGATCGCGCGCAACCTGTTCGAGTCGATCCGGATCCTCACCTCGGCCTCCAGGCTGCTGGCCGAGCGCTGCGTCGACGGCCTCGAGGCGAACGAGGAGACGCTCCAGCGCAACGCCGAGTCGACACCGGCGATCGCCACCGCGCTGAACCCGCACATCGGCTACGACCGCGGCACCGAGATCGTCAACGAGGCGGTCGCCTCACGGCGCACGATCCGCGAGGTGGCGCTGGAGAAGGGCGTCGACGAGCAGACGCTCGACGAGGCGCTCGACCTGCACGCGATGGCGCGCGGGAAAAGAAGACGCTAAGCCGGCGGGCCGACGTTCCACGGGGGCCCGGGGGCGCGAGCCCCGGGTCGGCCGGCTAGCGGCAGTCGTCGATCTTCGCGCTCGCGTAGGCCGCGGGGTCCTTGCAGCGCGCCTTCACGGTCACGCCCGTCGCCCGCGCCGCGGTGCCGGCCAGCAGGTACGGGACCGGGTTGATCGGCACGTTGTTGAGCCGCACCTCGAAGTGCAGGTGCGGGCCGGTCGAGTGCCCGGTCGAGCCGACGTAGCCGAGCCGGGTGCCGCCCTGGACGTGCTCGCCGGTGAAGGTGGTGATGCGCGACATGTGGGCGTACCAGGTCGTGTAACCGAGCCGGTGCTGCACGACCACGAGGTTCCCGTAGCCGCCGTTGTTCCAGCCGGCGAACACCGTCGTGCCCACGCCCGCGGCTCCGATGCGGGTGCCGTACGAGACCGGGAAGTCGACGCCCGAGTGGCGCCGGCTGCCCTCGCGCGGGGCGCCGAACCCGTCGCCGATCGGGCCGGGGACGGGGCGATAGAAGCTCACCGGCCCGCTCGGGGTGCGGGTTGGCCCGCCGGAGCGGTGGCGCAGGGCGCGCAGCGTGGCGGCGCCGGCCAGCCCGTCGACCGTCAGGCCGGCGGCCCGCTGGAAGGACACGAGCGCGGTGTGCGTGCCGCTGCCGAACCCGCCGTCGAACCCACCCGGCTGGTAGCCGCGCCGGGCGAGCAGGAACTGGAGCGCCGCCACGTCCCAGCCGCGCTGCCCGCGGTGCAGGACGCGCGAGCCAAGGCTCGGGCGACCGCGCCGGCCGAGCGCGCGGCGCGTCTGCGGGCCGGCGACGCCGTCGACCAGCAGGCGATGGCGCTGCTGGAAGGCGCGCACGCCGCGTGACGTGAACGGACCCTTGACCCCGTCGACCGCGACGGGATAGAGGTCCATGGCCTTGAGAGCCACCTGAAGCGCGGCGACGTCGGCGCTGCTCGCAGTTGCCTGCTGCGCCATTCCCAACGACAGCGTTCCTGCGAGAACGACCACGCCGGCGAGGTGCCGGACGTAACGCATACCTCTGGTGTCGGGGCCTCCCCGCGGGGCGGCAAAAGGCGCAACCGATCCTGCAGTTGCGCCTAGCGCGCGGCCGCGACCGCGCTCTCGAGCGTGGCCGCGCTCACGGCCTCCACCCCGGCCGCGCGTGCCGCCGCGCTGGCCTGCGGGCCGGTGACGACGACCGTGTAGCCCTGGGCCGCCAGGTAGCGCACGTCGGTGAGCGCCTCGGCGGAGCTGCGCGGCAGCCGCACGACGGCGTCGGCGTCGCGCAGGCGTGCGTCGAGCAGCTGGCGGCCGTCGCGCCCGGACGCTGCGTCCACGACGAGGGCTGTCTGCGGCGCGGCGTCGCTCGCACCCCCGGCCAGGGCGCCGCCGAGGGCGACGGCGCCGCCCGCGAGGAAGGCTGCGATTGTCGATCCGAGTCCCGTCATACGTATGAGCATACTACGTATGACCATGGTGTCTGTCAACCCGCGCTTGCCCCGAGTGGTTGCATTTCGCCCATCGAGCGCTCCAGCCCACACCGCGTGACGAGCGTCGACGTCGCTCGGCGCGCCGGCGTGTCGCAGTCGACCGTCTCGCTCGTCTTCTCGGGCAAGGGCCAGGGCCGCGTCTCCGAGGACACGCAGGAGCGCGTGCGCCGCTGTGCCCGCGAGCTCGGCTACCGCCCCAACGTCGCCGCCCAGGCCCTGCGGCTGGGCAGCTCGCGCGCGGTCGCGCTGCTGGTCCCCGACGTCACCAACCCGTTCTTCAGCCGCGTGCTGCGGGGCGCCCAGCGCGCCGCGCAGAAGGCCGGCTACACGGTCGCGCTGGTCGACACCGCGAACGACCGGCGCTGGGAGGAGCAGTCGTTCGAGGCCCTGCGCGCGGGTCCCGTCGACGGCTACCTGCTGTTCGAGGTGACCGCGCCGGACGCGCTCGGGCGCGACGCCCACGTCGTGATGATGGAGTCCGAGGCGCCCGGCCGCCCCTCGGTCCGCTTCGACGCCGAGGGCGGGGCGGCCGCGGCGATCGAGCACCTGCTCGACCTCGGCCACCGGCGCATCGGCCACCTCGCGGCCGCCTTCGACGCGCCCACCTTCCACCTGCGCGAGGCCGCCCGCCAGCGCGTCCTCGGCGAGGCGGGGCTCGACCCCGACACGCAGCCGCGCGCCCTCACCCCGATCGGGATCGACGACGCCCGCGACGTCGCCCTGTCCCTGCTCGACGCGGAGCCGACCGCGATCTTCTGCGACGACGACATCATCGCCGCCGGGCTCTACCTCGCGGCGCGGGAGCGCGGGCTGAAGCTGCCGCGCGACCTCTCGGTCGTCGGCTTCGACGACATGGACTTCGCGCGCGTGCTCGACCCGCCCCTGACGACCGTCGCGCTCGACGCCGAGGAGCTCGGCGCAAAGGCGTTCGAGCTGCTCGAGAGCCGCATGTCAGGACGCCGCACCCGCCGCCGGCTGGTGCTGCCGGGCGAGCTGCGCGTGCGCGGCTCGACGGCGTCGCCGGGTTAGCCGTCGACCCGCGCGGCCGCCTCGGCCGAGCCGACCACCGGGACGACCTCGAACTCCGCGAGGTCGTCCCAGGCTGCGATCCACTCGTCGAACAGGGCGGGATCGTCGGTCTCCATCAGCTGAAAGCAGCGGTCGAGGCCGCGCTCGTCCACCCAGCTGTCGACGTACTCGAGCCCCGGCGGCAGCATCCGCCCGCGCTCGGCGGCGCGGGCGTAGACCGGCCGCGGGCCCTGTCTGAACCTCTCGATGACCATGTAGCGCACGCGCTCATCCTGACGCGCCCGTAGGCTGCCGGGATGGCGCAGCTCCAGGTCGGCCAGACCGCGTCGAGAACCCGCCGGGTCGCCGAGCGCGACATCGAGCTGTTCACGGAGCTGACCGGCGACCGCAACCCGCTCCACTACGACGCCGCCGCCGCGGAGCGCTCGCGCTTCGGCGGCATCATCGTCCAGGGCGGGGTGACCTCGGGCCTGCTCAACGCGGTGGTCGCCGAGGACCTGCCCGGGCCGGGTACGGTGTTCCTGCACGTGGACTGGAGCTTCAAGGCACCCGTTCGGCCCGGCGACGAGATCACCGCCGAGGTCGAGGTGCTCGAGGCGCGCGAGGACAAGCCGCTGACCAAGCTGCGCACCACCATCCGCAACCAGGAGGGAACCGTCGTGCTCGAGGGCTCGGCGCTCGTCTGGACGGAGGCCGTGTGAGGCGCCTGGCGCCGCTTGCGCTGGTGCTCGCCGCGCTCGCCGGGGCGCCGGGAAGCGCGCAGGCCGCACAGCGCTGCAAGCCGGTCGTGAATCCCTACCCGGACACGCGCTACGAGGGCGTCGACCTCACCCGGATCCGGGCGACGGGCGTGTCCTGCCCGGCGGCGCGCCGAGTCGCGCGCCGCGCGCATCGCAGGGCGCTCGGGCTGACGCCGCCGGTCGGCGGCATCCGCCGCTTCTCCTGGCACGGCTGGCAGGTGACCGGGAACCTGCGCGGGGACTCCGATCGATACCTGGCCGTGCGCCCGGGCAAGAGGGTGAGCTGGCGGTTCTGACGATGCAGGTCACGCGCACAGCCGAGACGGGCACGGGGCCGAGCGACTGGTTCACCGGCACCGTCTACATCGACCCCGTGGCCGCGCCGGCCGAGGGGTCGCGCGCGCAGGCCGCGAGCGTCCACTTCACACCGGGCGCCCGGACCGCGTGGCACACCCACCCGCGCGGGCAGACCATCTACGTGACGGAGGGCGCCGGCCGCTGCCAGAGCCGCGGCGCGCCGGTCGAGGAGATCCGGGCGGGCGACCGCGTCTTCTTCGAGCCGGGCGAGGAGCATTGGCACGGCGCGAGACCGGATCGCTTCATGACGCACATCGCGATCCAGGAGGTCGACGACGAGGGCAACCCCGCCGCCTGGGGGGAGCACGTGACCGACGAGGAATACGGCGGGGGCTAAGCGCCGCCTCAGCGGGCCCTCAGCGGGGACCCGTAGACCTGGTCGGCATGAACGCCACCAGCACAGTCATCGGAGCTCTCGCCGCCGTCGCCTTCGCCGGGCAGCCGGCCGGGCTCCCGCAAGGAAGCGAGCCGGTCAAGCTCGACCCGGCCAACTTCACCACCAGGATCGACAACCCCTACTGGCCGATGCGGCCCGGCAGCCGCTGGGTCTACCGGGAGACCGATCGCGAGGGCGCGAAGCAGCGCGTCGTCGTGACCGTCACCAACAGGACCAAGCGGATCGCCAACGGCGTCACGGCGAGGGTCGTGCACGACGTCGTCACCGCGCGCGGCACCCCGGTCGAGGTGACCGACGACTGGTACGCCCAGGACCGGGCGGGGAACATCTGGTACCTCGGCGAGCACACGACCGAGTACACGAACGGCAAGCCGACGTCGACCGAGGGCTCCTTCGAGGCGGGCGTCGACGGCGCGCAGCCCGGGGTTGCCATGCCCGCGCATCCCAAGCCGGGTCAGCGCTACCGGCAGGAGTACTACAAGGGCCACGCCGAGGACAGGGCGCGGGTCCTGGTGGCGCGAAACCGGCTCGTGATGACGGCCGACGTCAATCCGCTCAAGTCCAGGATGCTCGAGTACAAGTTCTACGAGCGCGGCGTCGGGCCCGTGCTGTCGGCCGGCGTGATCGGCAGCAGCGACCTCGAGGAGCTCGTGAGCTACCGGCCCGGCCGGTAGGCCGGACCAGTGAGGGCGCCGCCGCCGGCGGCGCCCTCGTCCACTACATGTTCACGGCGACGTACTTCGTCTCGAGGAACTCCTCGAGCCCCTCGTGGCCGCCCTCGCGGCCGATGCCGGACTGCTTGACGCCCCCGAAGGGCGCGCCGGCGTTGGAGACCATCCCCTGGTTGAGTCCGACCATGCCGGTGTCGAGGGCCTCGCAGACGCGGATCGCCCGCTTGATGTCGCGCGTGAAGACGTAGGCGACGAGCCCGTATTCGGTGTCGTTGGCCCGCGCGATCGCGTCCTCCTCGGAGTCGAACATGCCCACCGGCGCCACCGGGCCGAAGATCTCCTCGTGGAAGACGCGGGCGTCGGTGGGCACGTCGTCGAGCACGGTCGGCGCGTAGAAGTAGCCGCGCCCGTCCGGGATCTCCCCGCCGACGATCTTCTTCGCGCCCCGATCGAGCGCGTCCTGGACCAGCTCCGACACCTTCTCGCGCGACGGCTCGTCGATCAGCGGCCCGACCTTCACGTCCGCCTCGGTGCCACGGCCGAGCTTCAGCGCGCCCATCCGCTCGCCCAGGCGGCGGGCGAACTCCTCCCGCACCGGCTCCGCCACGTGGAAGCGGTTCGCCGAGGTGCAGGCCTCGCCGATGTTGCGCATCTTGGCGAGCAGCGCGCCCTCGACGGCGGCGTCGAGGTCGGCGTCGTCGAAGATCAGGAACGGCGCGTTGCCGCCCAGCTCCATCGACACCTTCAGCACGTTCTTCGCCGAGGCCTCGATCAGCCTGCGGCCGACCTCGGTCGAGCCGGTGAACGACAGCTTGCGCAGCCGCGGGTCCTCGATCAGCGGCCCGGTGGTCGGACCCGACGACGACGTCGTGAGGATGTTGAACACCCCGCCCGGCAGCCCGGCCTGCTCGAGGATCTGGCCCAGCGCGAGCATCGACAGCGGCGTCTGCTGCGCCGGCTTCACCACGATCGTGCAACCGGCCGCGACGGCGGGGCCGACCTTGCGCGTGCCCATCGCCATCGGGAAGTTCCAGGGCGTGATCATCAGCGACGGCCCCACCGGCTGCTTCATCACGAGCACCCGGCTGGTGCCGTTCGCGAACTGCTTCCACGTGCCCTCGATGCGCAGCGCCTCGCCCGAGTACCAGCGGAAGAAGTCCGCCGCGTAGACGATCTCCGCCTTCGACTCGGCAACCGGCTTGCCCATCTCGAGCGTCATCAGCACGGCGAGCTCGTCGGCGCGCTCCATCATCAGCTCGAAGGCCTTCCAGAGGATCCCGGCGCGGTCGTTCGCGGGCGTGGCCGCCCATTCGGCCTGCTTGGCCACGGCCGCGTCGAGCGCCGCCTTGGCGTCCTCGGGTGTCCCGTCGGCCACCGGGCAGATCGGCTCCTCGGTGGCCGGGTCGATCACCTCGAGCGTCCCGCCGCCCGACGCGTCGCGCCACTCACCCCCGATGTAGAGCTGCTTGGGGACCTTCTCGACGATGGTCTGTTCCTCGGTGGCAATGCTCATGTTGCAACGGTCTCCGTTCCCAGTTCCTCAGAGATGGCTACGTCGAGCGAGTAGTCGATCGGCAGCACGATCAGCGACGGCAGGTCGAGCGCGAGCGCCTGGCGCAGCCGCTCGCCGAACTCGTCCGCGGAGCCGCAGCGCCAGGCCGGCAGCCCGAAGCCCTCGGCGAGCTTGACGAAGTCCGGGTTGGTGAAGTCGGTGCCGAAGTGCGTGCCGAACTTCTTGTCCTGCTTCCAGACGATCGACCCGTACTGCTCGTTCTCCCAGATCACGTTCACGAACGGCGTCTTCATCCGCACGGCGGTCTCCAGCTCCTGCGCGTTCATCAGGAAGCCGCCGTCGCCGTTGACGGTCACGACGTTGCGGTCGGGGTGCACGAGCTTGGCGCCGACGGCCGCGGGCACGGCGAAGCCCATCCCGGCGAGCCCGTTGGCGATCAGCACCGTGTTGGGCTCGTAGGCCGGGAACATGCGCCCGATCCACAGCTTGTGCAGCCCGACGTCCGAGATCAGGATGTCCTCGCGCCCGAGCGCCTTGCGGATCTCGTAGAGCGCGCGCGGCGGCTGGACGGGGAAGGCGTCGTCGTCCTTGGCCTGCTCGAAGCGGCCCAGCACCACGTCGCGCAGGCGCGTCGACCCGCCCTGGTGCGGCACGTGCCGGCACTCCTCGCCGAGCCGCGTGAGCACGTGGTAGATGTCGCCGATCAGCTCGACCTCGGGGATGAAGTACTCGTCGATCTCGGCCGGGACCGAGTCGATGCAGATGATCTGCTTGTCGCGCCGCGGGTTCCAGTGCTCCGGCGAGTGCTCGACGAGGTCGTAGCCGATCGCGAGCACGAGGTCGGCCTCGTCGAAGCCGGCCATGTTGTAGTCGCCCGACTGGAGCCCGACCGACCCGAGCGCCTTGTCGCTGTCCGGCGGGATCAGCCCCTTGCCCATGAACGTCTCGGCGACCGGGATGCCGGTGGCGCGCACGAACTCGCGCAGGGCGGGCGCGGCGTTGCCGCGCACGACGCCGTTGCCGGCGAGCGCCACGGGGGTGATCGCACCGCGGATCAGGTCGGCTGCGCGGAGCAGCTCGCGCGCGGCGGGCTCCGAGCGCACCGGGCGGCTGCGCGGCAGCGGGCTGGCCTCGATCTGCTGGACCATCACGTCCTCCGGCAGCTCGATGTGCGTGGCTCCGGGCTTCTCGCCCTCGGCGAGCTTGAAGGCCTTGCGCACGACCTCGGGGATGATCGCCGCGTCCGACAGGCGCGCGTTCCACTTCGTGATCGGGCGCATCACACGCAGCAGGTCGATGTACTGGTGCGACTCCTTGTGCATGCGCTCGAGGTCGCCCTGGCCGGTCAGCGCGACGAGCGGGGCGCGGTCGAGGAACGCGTCGGCCACCGCCGTGACGAGGTTCAGCGCGCCGGGGCCGAGCGTGCCGAGGCAGACGCCGGCGTGGCCGGTCAGCCGCCCGTAGACGTCGGCCATGTAGGCGCCGCCCTGCTCGTGGCGCACGGGGATGAACTGAATCGACGACTTCGAGAGCGACTCGTTGAGGTCGAGTGTCTCCTCGCCCGGGATCCCGAACACGTGCTTGACGCCCTCGGCCTCGAGGCATTCGACGAAGACGTCGGACGCTTTCCGCTTGGCCATCGCGAAGCACGATACCCACGACCGGTAACTTCAATGGCGTGGCCCTGGTCGCGCGGTACGCCAAGAGCGGCGACCTGAACATCGCTTACGTCGCGGAGGGCGACCGCCCCCTCGACCTGGTCTGGATTCCGCCCTGGATCTCGCAGGTGGAGTACCTGTGGTCGGAGCCGTCGCTCGAGCGCGTCATGGACCGCGTCAAGCAGTTCGCGCGCCTGATCACGTTCGACAGGCGCGGGTCGGGGCTGTCCGACCCGCTCGCCGGCGCTCCCACGCTCGAGGAGCAGATGGACGACGTGATCGCCGTGATGGACACCGCCGGTTGCGAGCGCGCCGCCATCATGGGCACGCTCGAGGGCGGCCCGATGGCAGCGATGTTCGCGGCGACCTACCCCGATCGCGTCAGCGCGCTGGTCCTCTATGCGGCCTTCGCCCGCGCCACCTGGGCGCCCGGCTACGAGTGGACCTGGACCGCCGAGGAGCGCGAAGCGCGCATGGACGAGCTGGTCGAACGCTGGGGCGAGGGCTGGGTGCCGGCCGGCGTGGCGCCGAGCCGGATGGGCGACCCGGAGTTCATGGAGTGGGCCGGGCGCCTGGAGCGGCTGTCGGCCAGCCCGTCGGCGATCAAGCGCATCTTCGACCTGATCGGCGGGTTCGACGTGCGCGACGTGCTCCCCTCGATCCGCGTCCCCACGCTCGTGATGCACCGGCGCGACGACACCTTCATCAAGATCGAGCACTCCCGCTACCTGGCCGAGAACATCCCCGGCGCGCGCTACGTCGAGCTCGAGGGGGGCGACAACATGTACTCGATCGGCGACAGCGAGGCGCTGCTCGGCGAGATCGAGGAGTTCCTCACCGGCGAGCGCCACGAGCGCGAGCCCGACCGCATGCTCGCCACGGTCCTGTTCACGGACATCTGCGGCTCGACCGAGCGCGCCGCGCGTATGGGCGACCGCTCCTGGCGGTTCATGCTCGAGCGCCACGACGCGCTCTTCCGGCGCGCCCTCGACCGGCACCGCGGCCGGGAGGTCAAGCACACCGGGGACGGCTTCCTGGCCACGTTCGACGGGCCCGCCCGGGCGATCCGCTGCGCCGCCGACCACGCCGCCTCGGTCGCGACGCTCGGCCTGCAGGTGAGGGCCGGGCTGCACACGGGCGAGCTCGAGGTCAGGGACGGCGACCTGGGCGGGCTGGCGGTGAACATCGCGGCGCGCGTGCTGGACTACGCCGACCCGAGCGAGGTGCTCGTATCGAGCACCGTGAAGGACCTCGTGGTGGGATCCGGAATCGAGTTTGCGGAGCGCGGCTCCCACGAGCTCAGGGGCGTTCCGGGCGAGTGGAGCTTGTTTTCCGTCAGTTGAGTCCCGCTACCTTGCGCCGATATAGGCGTTGTAGGGATTCATGCGTCGATCGCTCGCAGTCACAGCCTCCCTGATGGTCCTCGCCGCAGCGCCAGCCGCTGCGGACGCTGCCGTGCGCCATGTCATCAAGGGCGCCGGCTTCGGCCACGGGATCGGCATGAGCCAGTACGGCTCCTACGGCTACGCGCTGGAGGGCAGCAAGTACCCGGGCATCCTGGCGCACTACTACAAGGGCACCCGGCTCTCGACGGCGCCCAGCAGGCCGGTGCGCGTGCTGCTGCAGCCGAGCGACCCCTACATCCGCGTCAGCGGCGCGACGCGGGTCGGCGGCCGCTCGCTGAGGGCGAGCCGCACCTACGTCGCGCGCGACTCGGGAGGGTCGATCCTGATCAGGACGTCCTCCGGCAAGCGCGTCGCGCGCGTGGGCAGCGGCGCCCGCTTCACCGGTCCCGGCGCCCTGCGGCTGCTCGGCCCCGCGCTCAACGGCGTCACCAGCGGCCTCTACCGCGGGGCGATCGAGCTGCGCACCGACGGCGCGGGCATCACGGCGATCAACGTGCTCGACCTCGACACCTACGTGCGCGGCGTGGTGGCCGGCGAGATGCCGAGCTCCTGGCCGCTCGAGGCGCTCAAGGTGCAGGCGGTGGCCGCCCGCACCTACGCGCTCGCCACGCGCAAGACGACCGGGCTGTACGACCAGTACCCCGACACGCGCTCCCAGGTCTACCGCGGCGTGACCGGCGAGAGCGTGCGCAGCGACGCGGCCGTGCGCGACACCGCGGGCCGCATCGTCACCTACGCGGGCCAGCCGGCGGTGACCTACTACTTCTCGACCTCCGGCGGCCAGACCGAGGACATCGAGTTCTCGTTCATCGGCGCCCTGTCGAAGCCGTGGCTGGTCAGCGTGCCCGACCCCTACGACACCCAGTCGCCCTACCACCGCTGGACGGTGCGCACGAGCGCGGCCCATCTCGACGGCGCGCTGGGGGCGCCGGGCAAGTTCAAGAGCGTGAAGATCCTCAAGCGCGGGGTCTCGCCGCGCGTGGTGCGCGCCCGGGTGATCGGCACCAGGGGCTCGAGGACGCTGAGCGGACCGAGCATCCGCTCCGCGCTGGGCCTGCGCGACACCTGGTTCACCTTCGTGCGGGTCTCGACGGCGGCCCGCCACCCGCGCTCGGCGCGGCCGGCGAGCTGGGGGGTGCGCTTCGTCGACGACGCGCTCGCCGGCAGCTACACACCCGCGCCCAAGCGCCGCGTGCTGGTGCTGGAGCGCCGCGTCGGCAGCCACTGGCGGGAGCTGAGGCGCGTCCACACCACCGCGTCCGGCCGCTACCGGGTCAAGGTCGAGCGCGCGGGCACCTTCAGGGTGCGCGCCGGCTCGGTCGCCGGGCCACCCGTCCGGGTGCGGTGAGGCGCGCCGCCGCGCTCCCGCTGGCGCTCGGCCTCATCCTCCTGATCGCGCCCGCCGCCGAGGCGCTGACGCTGCGCGCGAGCTCGCCCGCGCCCGGCCGGATCGCGCTGAGCATCGAGGGGCGCGCGGGCGTCCCCCTGACGGTGCGCGACGAGCTGACCGGCGCCGAGCGGACGGTCACGCCGAGCCGCGCCACCGTGGTGCTGCGCCGGTTCGCGGTCTGGAGCTGCGACGCCTCGCAGCGGCGGTTCACCGTGGTTCAGGAGTCGGACAGCGCGGCGGCCGAGCTGCGCACGCCCGGTTGTCGCCACCGCCTGCGCATGACCGGCCCGCGCGTGGTGAGGGCGCCGCACGACGGCGCCGTTCACCTCTTCGATCGCTGGCGCCTCGGCAGCCGCGTCCGGCTCTGCGTCGACCCCCCGGGAGCGCGCGAGCGCTGCCGCTCGGTGCGCGTGCGTCCCGGACGCCCCGAGACGACCGTCGCGTTCCGGGCGCGCCGCCCGGGCGCGTATCGCGTCACCGCGCGCACGCCGCAACAGCGGCTGCGCCGCGGGCTGGTCGCGCGGCCGTCGAGCGGCCGCCTGCGCATCCTCGCCACCGGCGACTCGATGATCCAGATCGTCGACTCGTTCATCCGCGAGCGGGCGGGCAGACGCGCCTCGCTGCGCAGCGACGCGCGCGTGTCGACCGGCATCTCGAAGCCGTCGCTGCTCGACTGGCGCGAACACGCGCGCGAGCAGGCGGCCGGCGTGCGCCCCGACGTCACGGTCATGTTCCTCGGCGCCAACGACGGCTTCCGGATGGCGGGGGCGGACTGCTGCGGCCTGGCCTGGGTCGCCGAGTACGCCCGCCGGGCCCGCACGATGATGCGCGCCTACGCCCGCGGCGGTCGCGGCCGCGTCTACTGGATGCTGCTGCCGGCGCCGCGCGACGGCTTCTTCCGCGAGACCTTCCCGGCGGTGAACGCGGCCCTGCGCCAGGCGGCGCGCGGGCTCGGCGACGACGTGCAGCTGATCGACCTGAACGAGTTCTTCACGCCGGGCGGGCGCTATCGCGCCTCGATGCGGATCGGCGGACGCGTCGTGCGCGTGCGCCAGCGCGACGGAGTGCACCTGAACACGGCCGGGGCGGCCCTGGCGGCGCGGCTCGTCGTGGCCGCGATCAGGCGCGACCGGATGCTGCCGTGAGGCAGCTCGACTGGGAGGGCGGCGATCAACGTCCGCGACCTGGGCGGGCTGGGCACGCGCGACGGCGGCGAGACCGCCCGCGGCGCCGTGGTGCGCAGCGGCTCGCCGGACGGGCTGAGCGAGCGCGGCTGGGCTGCGCTGCGCGCGTACGGGATCCGCACGATCGTCGACCTCCGCAACGACGACGAGCGCGAGGCGGCGCCGCGGACGGGGATCGAGACCCTGCATCTGCCGCTGGACGGCCAGGAGGACGCCGAGTTCTGGGCCGAGTGGGCCGGCGGGCCCCAGTTCGGCACGCCGCTCTACTACCTACCCCACCTCGACCGCTTCCCGGACCGCAACGCCCGCGTGATCGAGGCGATCGCGCGCGCCGAGCCGGGCGGCGTGCTGTTCCACTGCGTCGGCGGTCGCGACCGGACCGGCCAGATCACGCTGCTGCTGCTGTCCCTCGCCGGGGTCGAGCCGGAGCAGATCGCGGCGGACTACTGCCTGAGCCCCGGCGAAGGCGACGACTTCCTGGCCTCCCGAGGCACGTCGTCGACAGAGGTGGTCCTGGCGATCCTGGCCGAGCTCGACGCGGAGGCCTACCTGCGCGGGGCCGGGGTCAGCGAGGCGGATCTGGAGGCCGTGCGGGCGCGGCTGCTCGAAGCGCGGAGCGCCTCACCGGGTCGCGGCCAACGGCAGCGATGAGGGGGCCGACTCCGAGCATCGACAAGTCGACCCACGCCCGGCGAGCGAGCGCCGTGTGTCGGATTGGCAGCGTGTGCGCAACGGAAACCGGCGCGCCCTCGGCCGCCCGCTGGGGTGGGCCGCACAATGCACCAATAGGCGTGCCAATCGCAGCACACGCTGGAACCGCTTCGGGGTGGTCCCCCTTTATTGCTGCCGTTCTGCGCGTGCGCGAGCTCGTCACCGACTGGCTCGAGCAGGACTAGGCGTCCCCCCGTTGGGGTCGCCGTTGGGCTGGTCCTCGGGCTCGCCTCCCTCCGCGGGCCGCCGCCACTCGAAGGCCCGGCTCAGCAGCTTCGCGTAGGCCACCGCACCGGCGGGCTTCAGGTGCATGCCGTCCCAGGTCCACCCCTTGCCGGCGCTGCGCGCCACCCAGTCGAGCACCTTGACCCGCTCCGGCCAGCGCCGGCCGGCCGCCCGGATGACGCGCTGATCCGAGCTCGCGACCCCGCCCACCTCCGGCGGCGTGACCAGGCCCAGCACGCGCCGCCTCCCGAGGTGCGCAGCGCCGAGCGGATCTGGCCGGTCGTGACCGTCCAGTTGGTGCCGAGCCCGATCACGACCCTCGACGGCAGCGAGCCCGCGCGGCGGCGCGCCGACAGCACGCCCAGGCCCTCGCTCATCTGGCGGCAGCCGCGCACGTCGACCTCGAAGCCGCGCCGGCGCAGCTGCGGGGCGGCGCCGAGCATCACCGAGTCCCCCACCGCGAGCGGCGGCACGCCGGAGGCGACGCAGCTTCGTGGGCTGGAAGTGCTGCACTCCCCCGCAGGCCGCGTGCGCGGCCGGCGCCGAGGCCGCCACGGCGGCCGCCAGCGCGCCTACTATCGCCGCGCGAAGTGGTCTTCCCCTCGTTCGAGTTCGCATTCTTCTTCCCGGTGGTGCTCGCCCTGTCGTGGGCGCTGATGCCGCATCCGCGGCTGTGGAAGCCGTTCGTCCTCGCGGCCAGCTACCTCTTCTACGCGGCCGCCAGCCCCCGCTACTGCCTGCTTCTGGCTGGACTCACCTTGGCAAACCAGGCGGGCGCACTGCTCGTTCACCGCACCGAGGACGAGCGCAGGCGCAAGTGGATCGTCGGCGTCACGGTCGCGATCGACCTCGGCGTGCTCGGCCTGTTCAAGTACTACGGCTTCTTCGCTGACGAGATCGGCGCCTTCCTCGACTCGCTCGGTCTGGGGATGCCGCTGCCCCTGCTCACGCTCGCCCTGCCGATCGGCCTGTCGTTCATCACGTTCCAGGCGATCTCCTACGTGGTCGACGTCAAGCGCCGCCTGCTCCCGCCCGCGGCGCTGCTCGACTTCGCCCTCTACCTGAGCTTCTTCCCGCACGTCGTCGCCGGGCCGATCGTGCGGGCGCGCGAGTTCATCCCGCAGCTGTCGAAGCCGCGCGACCCGCGCGACGTCGCCGTCGGCGCCGCCGTCGTCCTGATCGCGCTCGGCCTGATCAAGAAGGTCGCCCTGGCCGACTACCTGGCGCGCGAGATCGTGGACCCCGTCTTCGGCGTGCCGGAGGCCTTCGACGCGCCCGACGTCGCGCTCGCCGCCTACGCCTACGCGGCTCAGATCTACTGCGACTTCTCGGGCTACACGGACATCGCGATCGGGGTGGCGCTGCTGATGGGCTTCGTCTTCCCGCAGAACTTCAACAGCCCCTACCGCGCCACCAGCTTCCGCGACTTCTGGCGGCGCTGGCACATGACGCTCTCGCGCTTCCTGCGCGACTTCCTCTACATCCCGCTCGGGGGCAACCGCGGCGGCAAGCTCAAGACGGCGCGCAACCTGATGATCACGATGGTGCTCGGCGGCCTCTGGCACGGGGCGGCCTGGGGCTTCATCCTCTGGGGCACGCTCCACGGGGTGGGCCTCGTGGTCGAGCGCGAGCTGCGCGGACGGGTCAGCGCGCCCGCCTGGGTGCGCTGGGCGATCGTCTTCAACCTGGTCGTGTTCGGCTGGATCCTGTTCCGAGCGGAGAACCTCGACGTGGCCTGGGCGTTCATCTCGCGGCTCGGCGACCCGGGCCCGGCCACCCTCTGGACGCCCGTCACCCTCGGGGTGGTGATCGGGGTGATCGCGTTCCAGCTGCTGCCGCCCGACCCGCTCGAGCGCCTCCGCCTGCGGGTCGCGGACCTGCCCGACTACGCGCTCGGGTTCGGGCTCGCGGCGGTCGTGGCCATCGTCGGCGCTACGGTGCCGAGCCAGGGGGTTCCGCCCTTCATCTACTTCCAGTTCTGAGCATGGCGACCGAGGACCAACAGCTCCCGCAGCCCCCGCGCGGACCCCGCCGCCGCTCGCGCGACGCGCTCGTCGTCGTGTTCATCGTCCGTGGTGCTGCTGACGCTGTTCGAGGGCTCGTCGGTGCGCACTGCCGGCGAGGAGATGCAGCCCGGCTTCGAGCGCGACGTGGTCGTGTCGGTCGGCAAGCCGACCGGCTGGGTCGCCGACCGGCTGCCGTTCGACGAGTGGAGCGACGACGCGCTCGCGTTCCTCGAGGACGGGGGCGTGGGCGACGAGGGCGGCTTCGACTCGACCCCGCTCGCGACGGGCGGGCGCGTCCCGGCCGTCTCACCCGACTCGTTCGACCCCGCCCAGCTCGGCGCCAAGCCGAAGCCGCCGCGACCGTTGCGCACCCTGCTCGTGACGGGCGACTCGATGGCGATGCCGCTCGACGTCGAGACCGCGCGCCGCATGGCCGACAGCGACCCGGACGTCGACGTGCAGCGCGACCCGCACGTCGGCACCGGCATCTCCAAGAGCGGCCTGGTCGACTGGGGCAAGCTGTCGACGCAGCACGTCGAGGAGCGCAAGCCGGACGCCGTGGTGGTCTTCATCGGCGCCAACGAGGGCTTCCCGCTGCCCGGGCCGGGCGGCAAGAACGTCGACTGCTGCGGGCCCGACTGGGCCGCCGCCTACGCGAACCGCGTGCGGCGCATGATGGACACCTACCGCCAGGGCGGCGGCGCGCGCGTCTACTGGCTCACCCTGCCGATCCCGCGCGACGGCGACTTCGCCGAGGTCGCCCGCGCCGTCAACGCCGCCATCGAGGTGGCCGCGCAGCCGTTCAGGGCGCAGGTGCGCGTGCTCGACATGACCGAGCTGTTCACGCCCGGCGGCAAGTACCGCGACGCCATGACCGTCGACGGCCGCAAGCGGATCGTGCGCGACTCCGACGGCATCCACCTCAACGGGACCGGCGCCGGCCTGGCCGCCGACCGGGTGATCGACGCCGTGCACCGCGACTTCGGCGGCTAGCGGACCTCGAGCGTGCCGCTGCGCAGCCGGAAGCTCGCGCGCAGCACCCCGGTGCGGGGGTCGTAGCGCCACGAGCGCAGCGGCCGGCCCGCGACGCTGAGCGAGCGCGGCGCGAAGGGCCGGCGCAGGGTGTGAAGCGACGCCTGGAGGCTGTAGCGGCGCGCCCGCTTGCCGCGAATCGTCAGCCGCCAGCCGCGCGCGTCCTCGACGGAGAGCAGTCGCTCCGGGCGCTCGCCCATGCCCGCGCTCGAGCGGCCGCGCGGGAACGCCAGCAGCTGCATCGCGCCGCGCCGGTCGGCGAGCCGGACCACGCCCTTGCCGCGATAGGGCGCGAGCGTGTCCACGTCCGCCGGCAGCAGCGGGATGACCGCGCCGGCGCGCGCGAGCAGCGGCAGCCGGTCGAGCGGCGCGGGCAGGGTGTGGAAGCGCGCCGCCGCGCAGCACGCGCGCCCTGCGCAGGCTCAGCGAGCCGTCGCGGCGCACGTAGCGCGCGGAGGCCCAGAGGTCGATCCAGCGCCCGCGCGGCGCGTACAGGCGCCGCCGGCGCGCGCCCGGCTCGAGCACGGGCGCCGCGAGCAGGTCGGGGCCGAAGCGGAACTGGTCGTCGGCGCGAGCCGCCCGCGGGTCGCCCGGGTCGGTGAGCAGGCCGTGGCGCATGAGCGGCATGCCGGTGGCGCGGTAGCGCGCGTCGGCGGCCTCGATGTACGGCAGCAGCTGCGTGTGCAGCTTGGCGTAGCGGCGCCAGACCGGCAGCGTGGCGCGGTCGAAGACCTGGGGGCGCTCGTAGGCCGGGATGGCGATCCCAGAGCGCTTGGTGCGCATCACGCCCGAGACGGCGCCCAGCTCGACCCAGCGCTGGAGCAGCTCGGTCGACAGACGCTCCTTCGGGCCGAAGGAGTTGTAGCCGCCGATGTCGGAGCCCCAGCGCGCCACGCCGCTCATGCCGATGTTGAGCGCCTGGGTGACGGTCGAGCGCAGGCCGTCGAAGCCCCAGACGGTCGTCGGGTCTCCGCCCCACACGTCGACCGAGCAGCGCGCCGTCCCCGTCCAGCCGGAGCGCTGGAAGCGCACCAGCGGACGCCCGAAGCGGCGCACGATGTCGCGCACCGCGCAGTGGTAGTCGCGCGGGAAGCGGTTGTGGATGCGCGCCGACGCGGTCCCGTCGGCGGGCACCACGTCGGGCGAGGTCCACTCGCCGAAGTCCTCCATCCAGCCGTCCTTGCCCTGGGCGACCGCCTCGCCCAGCAGGCGCGCGTAGAGCTCCCGCGCGGCGGGCGCGGTGAAGTCGAACTGGGCGAGCGGCTGGATGCTGAACCCGCTGGGCCCCTCGCCGCCGACGAACCCGGAGAAGGTGAACGGCCGGCCGTCGGCGCCGCGCTGGAGCGCTCCGGCCGCCGCGGCCTCGCCGAACACGGGCTGGTAGGCCTCGCACAGGTGCGGGCTGAAGTAGGTGAGCTGCGCCAGCCCCGCGGCGTGCAGGCGGCGCGTGCGCTCGAGCTCGTACTCGCGGTGGAGGCGGTGCTGGCCGCACGGCAGGAAGCGCATCTGGGTCTCGGCGGCCGACACCGGCGCGTCCGCGTCGCGCAGCGTGCGGAAGATGCGCGACTCCTCCGCGAGCGGGATCACGTTCGGCTGGCCGGTCTGCACCCAGGGGCCGTACGCCCAGGGCGCTGGCGGGGCGGGCTGGCGGCCGGTCGCCCTGGTGAAGCGCCGCAGCGCGTCGGCCGGGCGCGGGCCCGCGAAGACGCGCAGGTCGAGCCGGCCCGCGTCTACCTCGACGCGCCAGCTCCCTCCGCGCATGAGGAAGCGGCTGGTCTCGTCGTTGTCGACCAGCACGCCGTAGCCGCGGCTCGAGAGCAGCCAGGGGATCGGGTAGTAGGTGGCGTCGCGGCTGTCGACCTCGGCCCAGTCCGGCGTCGCCACGCCGGCGATCGCCTGGTCGGCCTCGAGGAACGGGCCGTCGGCGGTGTAGTTGAGGACCTCGCGGCCGCGCTGGTCGACCGCGTTGGAGCGCTCGCCGAAGCCGGTCAGGCGCTCGCCCCCGCGCGCCGGGAAGCTGATCGAGACCGTCCGGGCGCCGGCCGGGCCGGTCAGGTGCACCGCGGTCACGCCGGCCCCGGCCCGCGCGACGCGCACGCCGACGCCGTCGTCGACCCTGCCGGTGAGGGGCCCCGCGTGGACGGTCTGCGCCGCCGGCGCCGCCGCAGGCACCATCGCCAGCGCGAGCGCCGCCAGCAGCAAGGGCCGGACGAGCCTCACCGTGCGACTAGGTGAACTGCGTATAGGTGTGCTTGACGGTCTTGCCGCCCTTGCGGCAGGTGACGTTCGAGCTGTACTGCGTCTTGATCTTGTCGAAGCGCTTCTCGGAGCAGGTGTAGCCCTTCACGTGACCGCACTTGCCCGACTGGCCGGGGCGGCAGGCGTGGTAGGCCTTGATGAGGCTCCTGGCGGCCCGGCAGGATGTCCCGCTCGCGCTGATCTTGATGACGTAGGTGGTGCCGTAGCCCGCGCGAGTTGCCGATCGAGCAGCTCTTCGAGGCCGTCGCGACCGGTGCGGTTGCGCTCGCGCTCGGGGCGAGCAGGACGGCGGTGAGCAGGGCGAGGGCGAAGGTCAGGCGCATGGGCCCGGATCCTAGCCCCCGAGGCGCCGTCGGCTACGTCCGCGCGGCCGCCACGTTGCGCACCAGCTCCACGATCTCCGGCGGGGCCTTCTCGGTCGAGCCGGCGTCGAAGGGCGGCTGCGGGTCGTACTCGATCCCGAGCTGGATCGCCTGGGCGACCTCGGGCCCGGCGATCTTGGCTGCCAGCACCAGGCCCATGTCGATGCCCGACGACACGCCGGCCGCCGTGATCACCTTGCCCTGCTCGACCACGCGGCGGCTGGTCGGCCGCGCCCCGAAGCCCTCGAGCTCGTGCAGGTCGAGCCAATGCGAGGTCGCCTCCAGGCCGTCCAGCACGCCGGCCGCGCCGAGCAGCAGCGACCCGGTGCAGACGGAGGTGGTCCAGTCGGAGGTCTCGTGGGCGCGCCGGATCCAGCCGACGAGCCGCTCGTCGTCGAGCACCGCGTCGGTGCCGGTGCCGCCAGGGACGACGACGATCTCGGGATCGGGCACGTCCTCGAAGGCGGCGTCCGCGTGCAGCCGGAGCTTGCCGGTGTCGGTGCCGACCGGTCCCGGCTCGTGCGCGAGCCAGGCGATCTCGGCGCCGGGCAGGCGCTGGAGGACCTCGTAGGGCCCGACGGCGTCGAGCGCGGTGAAGCGGTCGTAGAGGGGTATGGCGATCTTCACGGGTGGTCCTCCTCGTTGGTCAGGCCGCTTCGGAGCGGAAGCGGCCGCGGTAGTCGGCGGGGCTGACTCCGACGCGGCGCCGGAACGCGCGCCGCATCGTCTCGACGGTGCCGAAGCCGGCGCGGCGCGCGATCGCCTCGACCGGCAGGTCACCCGAGTCGAGCGCGATGCGCGCGTTCTCGACGCGCGCGAGCTCGACGTAGGCGGCCGGGGTCATGCCCGTCTCCTGCCGGAAGGCGCGCGCGAAGTTGCGCTCGCTCATGCAGGCGCGGCGCGCCAGCGCGGGCACGGACAGGTCGGAGTCGAGGTTGTCCGGCAGCCACTGCTGGAGCTCGCGCAGCGGCTCGCGGTCGGCCATCTGGGCGGCGAGCTGGGCGCTGAACTGGGCCTGGCCGCCGGGGCGCTTGAGGAACAGCACGAGCCAGCGGGCGGTCTCGAGCGCCACGTCGCGGCCGAGGTCCTCCTCCACCAGCGCCAGCGCGAGGTCCATGCCCGCGGTCACGCCCGCCGAGGTGATCACGTCGCCGTCGCGCACGAAGATCGGGTCGGACTCCACCTCGACCTCCGGGTGGCGGCGGGCGAGCTCGCCGCACGAGGCCCAGTGCGTGGTGGCGCGGCGGCCGTCGAGCAGGCCTGCCGCCGCGAGCAGGAAGGCGCCGGTGCAGACCGACGTCACCCGCTGCGAGCGCGCCGCCGCGGCCCTCAACCAGGCGACGAGGCGCTCGTCCTCGGCGGCGGCGTGCACGCCCCGGCCGCCGGCGACCAGGAGCGTGTCGATCGGTCCCTTGCAGCGATCGATCGTGCGGTCGGGGTAGAGGGCCACGCTCGACGTCGGCAGCGGCCCGGACCGCACCGAGACGACCTCCACCGCGTAGCCGTCGCGCGGCGACAGCTGCGACGCGGTCGTGAACACCTCGGCCGGGCCGTGCACGTCGAGGGTCTGCACGCGGGGGAAGGCAACGATGACGACGCGGCGCATGCCCCGATGTTGACCCCTGCGACGTCTGGCCGCAAGGACACGTACCGGACGATTTCTGCCATCACGGCGTGAAGCGGAACGTGACCACGTCGCCGTCGCGCATCTCGTAGTCGCGCCCCTCGACGCGCGACAGGGCCTGCTCGCGGGCCGCGTTGTAGCCGCCCACCCGCACGAGGTCATCCCACGGGGTCACCTCGGCTGCGACGAAGCCGCGCGCCATGTCCGTGTGCACCGAGCCGGCGGCCTGGCGCGCGCGCGTGCCGCGTGCGATCGCCCGGGCGCGCGCCTCCTTGCCCTGGCCGGCGGTGAAGAACGAGATCAGGTCGAGCAGCGCGAAGGACTCCCGGATCACCGTCGCGAGCCCCGACTCCTCCACGCCGAGCTCCGCGCGCATCGCGCTCGCCTCGTCGTCGTCCAGCTCGGACAGCTCCGCGTCGAGCCTGGCGCTGACCGCCGTCGCGCGGGCCTCGCGCTCCCGCGCGTGCGCCACCAGCTCCGGCGACGGTTCGAGCGGATCGCCCTCGGCGACGTTCGCCACGTACAGCACCGGCTTGGACGTGAGCGCCGACAGCCGCACGCCGGCGCCGCGCGCGGCGTCCGGCGGCGGGACCGTGCGCACGCCGCGGCCGGCCCGCAGCGCCTCGAGCACCTGGGTCAGCCAGCGCTCCTCGGCGACCGCCTCCTTGTCGCCGGACTTGGCCTGCTTGGCGACGCGGTCGAGGCGGCGCTCGGCCTGCTCGAGGTCGGCGTAGAGCAGCTCCGTCTCGATCGTCTCGACGTCCGCGAGCGGGTCGACGCGGCCCTCGGGGTGGACCACCTGCGCGTCGTCGTGGACGCGCACCACGTGCAGGATCGCGTCGGTCTCGCGGATGTTGCCGAGGAACTGGTTGCCGAGCCCCTCGCCCTCGTGCGCGCCGCGGACGAGCCCGGCGATGTCGTGGAACTGGATCGTCTCGTGGACGACCGGCGTGGCGCCGACGGTGTCGGCCACGCGATCGAGCCGCTCGTCGGGGACGCCGACGACGGCGACGTTCGGCTCGACCGTCGTGAACGGGTAGTTGGCCGCCGCCGCGCCGGCGCGGGTGAGCGCGTTGAACAGCGAGGACTTGCCCGCGTTCGGCAGGCCGACGATCCCGATTTTCACAGCGCCCTCTCGATCGCCCAGCCGAGCAGCGCGCCCGCGACCACGTCGCTCGGGTAGTGGACGCCCAGGTAGGGCCGGGTCAGCGCCATCGCGCCTGCGGCGCCGTAGAGCGGGGCCGACCCGCCGAGCGCGCCGGCGGCGGCGAACGACGTGGCCGCGTGTGCCGAGGGATAGGACAGCGAGGAGATCGTGGGGCTGAGGGGCGCAAGCTCCGGCCCGAGGTCGGGCCGCGGCCGGCGCACTACCTGCTTGATCGCCGTGTTCGCGAGCAGGGCGGCGAGCACGACCACGAGGGCGCGCCGGTTGCGCGCCAGGGCGGCGATCGCGAGCCAGAGCGCGCCGTTCTCACCGGCCCGCGCGTACGCCCGCGCCGCTGTCTCGACACCCGGTGTGTGGCCGCGCGTGCGCAGCAGTCGCAGCAGCGCCCGATCCACGGAGGCCTAGAAGCCGACGCGCTGCTCTTCGCTGTCGATCCGGACGTAGACGACCTGCGACAGGTCGATCGAGACCTTCGAGTCGATCGTCTCCAGCTCGAACCAGCGGTCGCCTCGGTCCTTGTCGAGCGCCTTGTGGAGGCTCTCGTAGGCGCTCTGCTTCACGCGCGCGGGCAGCACGGGGCCGCCCTGGAAGCCGATGTCGATATTCCTGGTCTCGTCAGCCATTCAATGCCCTTCCGCTGCTTGCACGATCTCGGTGAGCACCCCGCCGGTCGCCTTCGGGTGCAGGAACGCCACGCGGCTGCCCCGGATGCCGGTGCGGGGCTGCTCGTCGATCAGCGCCAGGCCGGCCGCGCGCAGCTGCTCCAGGGCGGACTCGATGTCGTCGGTCCCGTACGCCACGTGGTGCAGGCCCGGGCCGCTCCGCTCCAGGAACCTGCCGATGGCCGTGTCCGGCGCCGAGCGGGCGCAGCAGCTCGACGTGGCTCTCGCCGACGCCCAGCAGCACCGCCTCCACGCCCTGCTGCTCCACGGTCTCGCGGTGCTGCACCGGCATCCCGAAGCGATCGGAGTAGAGCAGGACGGCCTCCTCGAGGTGCTCCACCGCCACGCCGATGTGGTCGATCCGCCCGAACACGGGCCAGGAGGTTAGCTACGCCGGCTCGTCGCGCTCGGCCGCGGCCACGTCGACCGGTCCGGGCTCGGTGGCTCGCGGCTCGCCGTCGAGCGGCGGCCGACCGTTCCCGTGGGCCGCCACCAGGCGCTCGATGTCGTCGCGCTCCAGCACCTCGTTCTCGAGCAGGGTCGACGCGAGCGCCTCGAGCAGCGGCCGGTTCTCGGCGACCAGCCGGGTCGCGCGCCGGTGGGCGAGGTCGGTCAGGTACTGCTGCTCCTCGTCGATCATGCGGCGCGTGTGGTCGGACATCGAGTAGTCGTCCGCGGGCAGCTGCTTCGAGTCCAGCTCCGTCCCCATCCCGTACAGCGTGATCATCGAGCGGCTGATCTCGTGGACCTTGCGCAGGTCGTCCGACGCCCCGGTGGTGACCGAGCCGAACACGAGCGCCTCGGTGACCCGCCCGCCGAGCAGCACGACCAGGTAGTCGAGCAGCTCGTCCTTGGTCTTCAGGTAGCGGTCCTCCTCGGGGAGGTTGAGCGTGTACCCGAGCGCCTTGCCGCGCGGGATGATCGAGATCCGGTGGACCTTCTCCACCGACGGCAGCAGCTCGGAGCAGAGCGCGTGCCCTGCCTCGTGGTAGGCGACCACCCGCTTCTCGTGCTCGGTGATCACACGGCGCGACTGCACGCCCGCGATGACCCGCTCAAGCGCCCCCTGGAAGTCGCGCGTGAGCAGCTCGGAGCGGTGGTCGCGCCCGGCGAAGATCGCCGCCTCGTTGCAGAGGTTGGCGAGGTCGGCGCCGGTCAGCCCGCTCGTCTGCCGGGCGATGATGTCGAGGTCCACCCGGTCGGCCAGCGGCTTGTCGCGCGTGTGCACGTCGAGGATCGCCCTGCGGCCCCTGAGGTCGGGTGGCGACACGAAGATCTGGCGGTCGAAGCGGCCGGGCCGCAGCAGCGCCGGGTCGAGCTTCTCGAGCAGGTTCGAGGCGGCGATCACCACGATCTCGTCGCGCGCCTCGAAGCCGTCCAGCTCGACCAGCAGCTGGTTGAGCGTCTGGTCCTTCTCGCCGGAGATGTCCTTGCCGCGGGTCGCGCCGACCGCGTCGAGCTCGTCGATGAAGATCACGGCCGGCGTCTGCTTGCGCGCCTGGCGGAACAGGCGCCTGATGCGGGCCGCGCCCAGGCCGACGAACATCTCGACGAACGAGGAGGCCGACTGGGCGAAGAAGGTCGCCTTCGACTCGTGCGCCACCGCCTTGGCGAGCAGCGTCTTGCCGGTGCCAGGCGGGCCGTGCAGCAGGATCCCCCGCGGCACGCGCGCACCCAGCGCCCGGAAGCGCTTCGGATCACGCAGGAACTCGATCACCTCGCGCAGCTCGTCCTTCGACTCCTCGACCCCGGCCACGTCGTCCCACTGCACCGCGCCGGACGAGGAGGGCTTGATCTCCTGCGGCTTGGTGCGCGGCATGAGGCGCAGCATCCAGACGAGGCCGAAGGCGACGACGCCGAGGAAGATGATCGGCAGCCAGATGACCGCCCAGTCCTGGACCTTGCCCCAGGTCAGGCCGGTGTCGGTGCTCGGCGGGAAGATCTGGCTGACGGTGAAGGTGTCGCTGCCGTCCTCGCGCGAGAACGTCTGGCTCGCCACGTCGAGGCGCCAGTCGGCGGGCAGCGACCCGCCCGGCGCCGCGAGCAGCTCCTTCAACGCCGCCGCGCGCCTGGTCGCAGGTCAGGTCGCCCGTCTCCTGGACCGTGATGCGGTAGTTGCCCTTGGCGAGGACGAGGCTGGAGACGCGCTGCTCGCCGGACAGCTTGACCGGCTGGCGGCACTGGGCCGCGCCGCCCTGGGCGAACGCGTTCGGGGCGGCGCACAGCAGCGCCGCGAACGCACATACGAGCGCCGTTCGCCTCATCTTGTAACCCAATCGGACAGCTGGGCCAAAGGTTGAGTCCTAGACCACGAGTTCCAGCCGCGGGTTCGGGTTGAACCGGCGTCCCGCCTTGGCGACGGGGCGACCCTCCAGACGTACCACGTCCGCGGTGAAATCGTTCTCGCCGCGCACCAGCGACGAGCCGACTCCGTAGGCGTCCACCGGCGCGCCGAGCTGCTCGAACTCGCCGATCTTGGCCGCGTCGAATCCGCCCGAGACGACGATCTGGACGCCGCCGGTGGCCCGCCTCGTCGAGCGCCTCGCGCACCAGCCTGACCAGCTCGGGGTTGACGCCGGTCGGCTTGAAGGCGCCCATCCGCTCCCAGAGCGCCCTGTCGACCATCCGCTCCGAGGTGTCGAGGCGCACGCCCCAGAGCTTGTCGCCGAGCGCCTCGGCCACCTCCAGAGCGGTGCGCACCGAGTCGTTCTCGAAGTCGACCAGCACGGTGACGTTCATCTCGCCGGCGAAGCGGTCGGCGAAGGCCTGCGCCGCCGCGACCGTGTCGCCGCCGAAGGCAGCGATCAGGCCGTGCGGCACGGTGCCCACCCCGCGCCCGCCCCACCAGGAGGCCTGGGCGTCGGTCGAGACCCCGATCGCGCCGGCCACGTGGGCCGCCCAGCCGTCGCCCGTCTGGACGAGCCAGTGGTCGTGGCGGGCCGGGAAGAACAGGATCGGCTTGCCGTGCGCCGCCTCGACCACCGCGCGCACGTTGCGCATGATCAGGCTGCGGCGGGCCAGGCAGCCGAGGTAGACGGTCTCGAGGTGGGCGAACAGCGAGTAGTCGCCCTCGATCGTCATGACCGTCTCCATCGGGGCGATCGCGTCGCCCTCGTAGAGCGCCTGCACCTCGAGCTCCTCCCACTCCGCGCACAGCTTGAGGACCGCGATCGCCTCGTCGATCCCGCCGAGGATCGAGCGTTGCTTCTGGAACACCTGCATGGTCACGCGCGGGTGCTCGTCGCGCTCGCTGCAGCAGCTGGCGCGTCAGGTTGAAGTAGGCGTCCGAGTAGTACCCCGTCCGGATTCGGTCGACCGGGCAGACGGAAGACGCTCGGGTCGAGACGGGTGCGCGTCAGGCTTCCGCGCCCTCGACCCGCAGGATCTCCGCGAGCGCGGCCCGGCCGACCTCGAGCTGCTCGGCGGTCGGCTCGCGTGTGCCGACCACGCGCTGGATCTCGTGGCCGGGGCGGCGCAGCGCGCGCGTAAGCGCTGCTGTCGGGGTGGCGCTCGGTCCAGGCGAACACCTCGACCGCCACCGCCGCGCTGCCGAGGCCGACGGCCGCCTCGGCGGCCGGGCCGCGCAGGCCGGCGCGGCGCACCGCGACGTTGCCGAGCGCCGCGGCGGTGAGCATCGGGGCGACCAGGTGCGATCCGCAGCGGTCGTGCTCCTTGACCGCGTCGGCGGCGTCGCCGTCCTCCTCGTAGGCGGCGATCGCCTTGTGCTCCACGCCGTGGTAGGCGGCCAGGTCGCCGCTGCGCAGCGCCATCAGCGCCGGCGCCAGGCTGATCATCGCGACCGCGGCCTCGCGCGCCGCGACCGAGCGCGCGGCGGTGCGCACCGCCTGCCCGGCGAGCGCTGCGGCGCCCATCGCGCCGAGCGTGCGGGCGTCCTGCATCGGCAGGCGCGCCTCGGGCAGCGCCCGCTTGACGAGCGGGATGACGGCCATCGCCTCGGCGAGCTTGACCACCCCGCGCACGCCCGGCAGGCGCTCCGCGGCCTTCGAGCCGAGGTCGGGCTTGGGCCCGGAGGCCACCGCGATCTCGCCGTCGCGGGTGCGCACGGCCGCGGCCCAGTGCGTCGGCCCGTGCACGAGCAGGCCGTTGCGCAGCGCCATCCCGCCGAGACGGAGCTTCGGCGTCGCTCATCGCAGCGTCTCCATCACGAGCTCAGAGTAGAAGGCGGCGGCCAGGCCGAGGTCGGCCGACGGGGACGTGCTCGTCGGCCGCGTGCATGAGCGAGCACTGCTCGACCGCGTCCATCGCGCGCTGGGGGAAGAACCCGTAGGCGACGCACTCGGGGAAGGCGGCGCGCCACCAGTGCGAGTCGGAGAAGCCCGGGAACACCACGGGCGCCACCGCCGCGCCAGGGTCCTCGCGCTCGACGAAGCGGCGGATCGAGTCCATCAGCGGGGTGTCGATCGGCGAGCGGTTGCCGGAGACGACGTCGTCGCCGAAGGCCACCTCGTAGCCGTCCTCGCCGGCGACCTCGCGCGAACGCGGCGCGCACCTCGCCGCTCGCCCAGCTCCGGCGGGACACGGCAGTCGACCTGGAGCTCGCGCGCGCGCGGGGATCACGTTGATCTTCTCGCCCGCGTGGAGGATCGTCGGGCTCATGCGTGACGCCGAGCATCGGCTCGACGCAGGTCGGCGAGGCGCGCGGTCGGCCGCCTCGATGCGCGCGAAGGCCCCCTCGAGGTCGGAGGGGTCGAGGCCGAGCGCGCCGAGCAGGGCCTCCGGCCTCTGGGCGTGCGGGTGAACGACGGGCGCCGCTCGCGCAGGGCGCGTCAGCACGGGCGCGAGCTTGGCGAGCGCGTTGTCGGCCGAGGCGCGGCAGCGAGGCGTGGCCGGCGCGCCCCTCGGCGGTGACCGTGAAGCGGAAGACGCCCTTCTCCGCGACGCAGACCGTGTAGACGCGCCGGCCGTCGAAGTCGACGACCGCCCCGGCGCCCTCGTTGACGACGAGGTCGGCGCGCACGCGGTCGGGATGCTCGCGGCACAGCCACTGGGCGCCGTGGACGCGCGCCCGTCTCCTCGTCGGCGGTGAAGACGAGCATCAGCTCGCCGGCCTCCGGCCGCCAGCCCTCCTCGCAGAGCGCGAGCGCGGCGGCCAGCTCGGCGGCGACCTGGCTCTTCATGTCGACCGCCCCGCGACCCCAGACGAAGCCGTCCCGCAGCTCGGCCGACCACGGGTCGACGCGCCACTCCGACGGCTCCGCGAGCACGGTGTCGACGTGGCCGAGCAGGCAGAGCGCCGGGCCGTCGCGACCCGAGCGCAGGCGCGCGACCAGGTTCGGCCGACCCGGCACCGCCGCGAGCAGCTCGCACTCGAACCCGGCCGCCTCGAGCAGGCCGCGCAGCCACTCCTGCGCCTCGGCCTCGTTGCCGGGCGGGTTGACCGTGTCGAAGCGGATCAGCCGCTGGAGCAGCTCGACGGTGCGGCGCTCGAGGTCCGCTCGATCGGGCACGCGCCGCAGTATCGCAAGGGCGCTAGCGCGGGAACATGCCGCGCGCCCGCCACAGCCAGCGCAGGTCGCCCTTCGGGCGCAGGCGGCGCAGCGCGGCCAGCTTGAGCGGGTGCTCGCGGCCGCCGAGCAGGTCGGCCCAGTCCTCGTAGCGGCATTCGATCGTCACCGTGGGCGCCTCGACGCGCCCGGGCTGCACGCGCGTGTCGCCGTTGGCGACGACCAGGTGCCAGGGGTCGGCGTCGGCGAAGTCCCACTGGATCGTGCCGGGCTCGCTCGGGACGCCGCGGTGGTCGAGGCCGCCGAGCAGCATCTGGAAGATCGCCTTCATCGTCTCCGGGTCGCGCCTGGGCGGGCCGGTCTTCTCGCCCAGGATGCCGCCGTAGACGAGCCGCTGGCCGAGCTTGGCGCGCTCCAGCGGCTCCATGCCGGGCGAGAAGATCGGCGGTCCGGGCAGCTCGTCCATCGGCAGGCCGGCGCTGCGCAGCTTCGTCTCGAGCGAGGCCGCGCCCTCGGCGCCGATCTCCTCGAGCGTGAAGCCGAACACCTCGGTGTAGCGGCGGTCCCAGCCGGGCGGCACCAGCACGGCCGCCGTGTACGGGATCACCTCGCGCAGCATCGTCGGCGACGGCCCGCTTGCACTCGTCGTCGTCGCGGCACAGGTCGGCGAGCAGCTTGACCCCGAAGCCGATGTGGCGCTGCTCGTCGAGCGCGACGTTCTCCATCCCCTCGCGGAACCCGGGCAGCAGGTTGCGCCGCTCGAGGTAGCTGGTGATGAAGTGCTGGCCGGGCTGGGCGAGCGTGGCCTCGATGACCAGGTGGTAGAGGGCGATCGCCGCGGCCAGGTTGCTCTTGGTCGGCTTGCGGCGCAGCAGCGCGCTCATGTCCTCGAGGCACGTCGAAGGTCTTGCGGAAGCCCCAGGTCAGCTGCGGCTCGATGGCGGCCAGCCGGTCGCCGATGTCGTCGCCGCCGACGCCCGCGACCTCCCACATGAAGCGGCTGAAGAAGACGGCGTGGCGAGCCTCGTCGACCTGCTGGGTGGCGAGGAAGTACTTCTGCTCCTCGCGCGGCGCGGCGTCGATGTACGGCGACAGCCCGTCGGCCACCGCGTCCTCGCCCCAGAAGAAGAGGGCGTAGTTCCAGAGCGCCGCCTCGCGCTCGAAGTCGGTGAACTCCTCCCGCCACTGGCGCGCGTCCTCGGTGAAGTCGATCGCCGTCGCGCTCCAGTTGCCCTTCTCCCAGCGCGCGTAGAGGTCGTCGTAGGTGATCCTGTCTGCCGCTGTGCGGACCGGTACATTTGTACTCATGGCCGGAACAAATGTACCGAAAGGCGCGGCGCGGCGCGAGCACATCGTGCGCGCGACGCTCGAGCTGATCGGAGAGCACGGCCCCGACGCGGTCACCCACCGCGCCGTCGCCGAGCGCGCGGGCCTGCCGCTGTCGGCCACCACCTACTGGTTCGACTCGAAGGAGGCGCTGCTCCAGGAGACCCTGCTGCTCGCCGCGCGCGAGGAGGTCGAGCGGCTCGAGCGGCTCGTGCTCGACCTGGCGCCCCGGGAGCTCGAGGTGCGCGAGTGGGCGCGCGCCGTCTCCGAGGTGCTCGCGGCCGACCTCGAGTCCGACCCGATCCGCCACGTGGCGTTCATCGAGCTGGTGCTCGAGGGCACGCGCCGGCCCTGGCTTCGCGAGGAGGTCGCCCGCTGGCACGCAGCGCACCTGCGCCTGGCCGAGCTGGGCCTGCGCGCGGCCGGCGCCCCGGACCCGCGCGCGGACGCACCCCTGCTGGTCGCCACGATCACCGGCTTCATGCTCGGCCAGCTCGTCACGCCCGCCGACGACTTCGAGGAGCGCATCTTCCGGCCCGCGCTCGAGCGGCTGTTCACGAAGCTGACGGAGCCGGGTACGGTTCCGGCGTGAGCCTCGCCTTCCGCGAGGACGGCCCGGCCGACGGCCCGGTCGCGCTCCTCGTGCACGGCTTCCCGCAGTCCTCGTACATGTGGCGCGACGTCCTGCCCGCGGTGGTCGCGGCGGGCTGGCGCGGGCTCGCCCCCGACCTGGCCGGGTTCGGCGATTCGCCGGTCGATCCGCCCGGGACGTGGGAGCGCCAGGTCGAGGCGCTCGAGGGCTTCCGCGCCGAGCACGGCGTGGAGCGCTGCGTCGCTCGTGACTGCACGACTGGGGCGCGCTGATCGGGCTGCGCTGGGCGTGCGAGCACCCGGACGCGGTCGCGGGCCTCGTGATCAGCTCGGGCGGCTTCTTTCCCGACGGAAAGTGGCACGGCATGGCCAAGGCGCTGCGCACGCCGGAGGTCGGCGAGCAGGTCGCTGGGCGGACTCGACCGGGCCGGCTTCGGAGCGGTCCTGCGCGACCTCCAGCGAGGCTTCGACGACGACGCGATCGACGAGTACTGGAAGTCGCTCGCCGACGACGCGCACCGGCGCAACGCGCTCGAGCTCTATCGCTCCGGCGACTTCGAGAAGCTGGCCGAGCTACCGGCTCGCCGACCTGGGCGTGCCGGCGCTGCTCGTCTGGGGCGAGCACGACGAGTTCGCCCCGCTCGCCGGCGCGCACCGCTTCGAGCGCGAGCTGCCCGACACCGAGCTGGTGCTGATCGAGGGCGCCGGTCACTTCGTCTGGGACGAGCATCCCGAGCGCTGCGGCGGCGCGCTGCGGGCCTTCCTGGAGCGGCTCTCGCCGTGACCGACCCGGAGGCCTTCCGCAGCGCCGCGCACGCGCTCGTGGACGGGGTCTCCGACTACCTCACCGAGCTGCCCGCGAGGCCCGTCTGGCAGCCGCTGCCGGACGAGCTGCGCGAGCGGCTGCTGGCCCTGCCGCTGCCCGAGCGGGGCGAGACCCTCGAGCAGCTGGTGGCGACCGCCCTGCGCGACGTCCTCCCCCACCCGATGGGCAACGGCCACCCGGCCTTCTTCGGGTGGATCAACCCGCCGCCGGCCCCTGCGGGCGTGCTCGCCTCGCTGGCGGCGGCGGCGATGAACCCGAGCGTCGTCTCCGGCGACCACGCCGACGTCCACCTCGAGCGCGCGGTCGTGCGCTGGCTCGCGGAGCTGGTGGGCTTCCCGCACGAGCCCGGCGGCGGCCTGCTCACGAGCGGCGCGTCGGCGGCCACGGTCGTGTGCCTCGCGGGTGCGCGCGGCCGGGCGCTCGGCGAGGCGGGCCACGACGTGCGCCGCGACGGCCTGGCGGGCGCCCCGCGCCTGCTCGCGTACGTCCCGGACGAGGCGCACAGCTGCGTCCAGCGCGCGCTCGAGCTGCTCGGCTTCGGCAGCGCCGCGATGCGGCCCGTGCCGCTCGCCGGCGGCGAGCTCGACGCGGCCGCGCTGCGCGCCTCGATCGCCGCCGACCGGGCCGCGGGGGCGCTCCCGGCGCTGCTGGTCGGCTCGGCCGGCACCGTCAACGCGGGGCTGATCGACCCGCTCGAGGCGCTCGCCGGCGTGGCGGCCGCGGAGGGGCTCTGGTTCCACGTGGACGGCGCCTACGGCGCCTTCGGGGTGCTCGACCCGGCGCTCGCGCCGAGCTACAGCGGCATGGAGCGCGCCGACTCGCTCACGCTCGACCCGCACAAGTGGCTGGGCGTCCCGGTCGACGCGGGCTGCGCGCTGGTGCGCCGCGGCGACGACCTGCGCGACGCGTTCAGCCTGATCCCGCCCTACCTGCGCCAGGACACCGACGCGGCCGGTCGGGACCTTCGCCGAGTACGGGTTCGAGCAGACGCGGCCGTTCAGGGCGCTGAAGACCTGGGCCACGATCGCCGCGCGCGGACGGGACGGGATCGCCGAGCACGTCGCGCGCTCCAACGAGCTGGCGCGCGAGCTCGCGGCGCGCGTCGAGGCGGAGCCCGAGCTCGAGCTGGCCGTCGCGCCGCAGACCTCGATCGTCGCCTTCCGCGCGCGCCCTGCGGGGTGCCCGCCCGAGCGGCTCGAGCAGGTCAACGGCGCGCTCGCCGAGGCCGTCCAGGCGCGCGGGCGGGCGTTCGTGACGGGCACCGTGCTCGAGGGCCGCGAGACCCTGCGCGCCTGCATCGTGCACCCGGACACCGGCCCGGAGCACCTCGCGACCCTGGTCGCCGAGGCCGTCGCGGCGGCGCGCTCGCTGGTCTAGGACACCTAGGCGCCGATCGAGAACATCGCCTCCAGGTCGTGTTTCGAGAAGACCTGGAAGGCGACCATCGTGTAGGTGTCGGCGATCCCGTCGAGCCGGGCCAGCCGGCCCGTGACGAGCTCGGCGAGGCCGTCGTGCTCGGAAACCCGGACGATCGCCACGTAGTCCCACTCGCCGGTGACGGAGTACGCCTCGCTGACCCCCTCGACGTCGGCGAGCCGGTCGCCGAGGGTGGGCAGGGCGCGGCGCTCGGCCTTGATCAGTACCACCGCGTGTGTCATTGCCAGAATCCTCCCATGGAGCGGCTCTTCGACCCCGAGGACTCACCCGGCGGCGGGACGCCGGTCGCGTCGGGCGACCAGCCCCTCGCGGCTCGCATGCGGCCGGCCTCGCTGGGCGAGTTCGTCGGCCAGGAGCACCTGCTCGCCCGGGGCTCGACCCTGCGCACGGCGCTCGAGGAGGGCCGCCCCCACTCGATGATCCTGTACGGGCCGCCCGGCACCGGCAAGACCACGCTGGCGCGCCTGCTCGCGGTGAACTCGCGGGCCGCCTTCGAGGAGGCCTCGGCGGTCAACGCCGGCCGCGCCGAGGTGCGCGAGGTGCTCGAGCGCGCCAAGCACCGCCGCGACACCAGCGGCGAGCGCACGATCTTCTTCCTCGACGAGATCCACCGCTTCAACAAGGCCCAGCAGGACACGCTGCTGCCCGCGGTCGAGGAGGGCCTGGTCGTGCTGGTCGGCGCGACCACCGAGAACCCCTACTTCGAGGTCAACTCGGCGCTCCTGTCGCGCTGCCGCGTGTACGAGCTGCGCGCGCTCGACGACGAGCACGTGCTGGCGCTGCTGCGGCGCTCGCTCGGCGACGACCGCGGCTTCGCCGGCGGCGCCCCGCGGTGGACGACGACGCGCTCGAGTTCCTGGCCGCGCGCTCGGCCGGCGACGCCCGCACCGCGCTGTCCGCGCTGGAGCTCGCCTGCGAGACCGTGGGCGAGGGCGCAACCGTGTCGCTGCGCGTGGCCGAGGACGCGCTCCAGCGCAGCGCGATCCTCTACGACAAGGGCGGCGACCTCCACTACGACCTGATCTCCGCGTGGATCAAGTCCACGCGCGGCTCGGATCCCGACGCGTCGCTGCTCTACCTCGCGGCGATGCTCGAGGGCGGCGAGGACCCGCGCTTCATCGCGCGCCGCATGGTGATCCTCGCCAGCGAGGACATCGGCAACGCGGACCCGCGCGCGCTCGAGGTGGCGGTCAGCACCGCGCACGCGGTGGAGCACGTCGGCCTGCCCGAGTGCGCGCTCAACCTCGCCCAGGCGGCGGTCTACCTGGCGCTGGCGCCGAAGTCGAACGCGTCGTACAAGGCGCTCGGCCGCGCCCGCGAGTGGGTGCGCGAGCACGGCACGCCAGAGCCGCCGGCGGCGCTGCGCAGCGCCGCCTACCCGGGCGCCAAGAAGCTCGGCCGCGGGCTCGACTACGACTACCCGCACGACCGCCCCGAGGGCGTCGCGGAGCAGGAGCTGATGCCGGACGAGGCGATCGGCGAGAGCTTCCTCGAGCTCAGCGAGCACGGCGAGGAGCGCGAGCTGCGCGAGCGGCTCGAGCGGATCCGCAGGTCACGCGGGCGCTGAGCGAGCCCGAACGAACGACAGCAATAAGGGAGCGGCCCCGAGGGGTTGGTCACTTTATGGGTCCAGATGGGCGCATAAAGTGACCAACCCGCCACTCAGGGCGCGACTAGCCCGGTCCGCCCACGCCGCCCCGCGGCAGCGAAAAATCCGCCTTGCGCACCACCGTGCCCCGGCGTGCTGCAGAATCCCGTCCATGGAAGCCGCGGTCACGCCGATCACCCCCGAGCTCGAGTCGTTCAGCCCGCTCGACGGAGCCCGCGTCGGGGCCGTCGAGACGATCCGCCCGGACGCCGTCCAGGCGGTCGTCGACGACGTGGCGAGCGTCCAGCCGTTCTGGGCCCAGCTCCCGCTGGGCGACCGGGCGCGCTACATGCGCCGCGCCGCCCAGGCGGTCATCGACCAGCTCGACGACCTGGCCCGGCTGCTCAGCCGCGAGCAGGGCAAGCCGATCAACGAGGCGCTCGTGATGGAGCTGCTGCCCTCGATCGACGCGCTGCGCTGGCTCGCCGAGGCCGGCCCGGGGATGCTCGAGGACGAGCGCATCCCGCTGCCCGTCTTCATCAAGCAGAAGCGCGCCCGCTTCACGTTCGAGCCGCTCGGCGTCGTCGGCGTGATCGCGCCCTGGAACTACCCCTGGGCGATCCCCTTCGGCGAGGTGGCGATCGCGCTGATGGCGGGCAACGGCGTGGTGCTCAAGCCGGCCTCGCTGACGCCGCTGATCGGCCAGCGCATCCAGGAGACCTTCGAGCGCGCCGGCGTGCCGGAGGGGCTGGTGCGCACCGTCCACGGCGGCGGCGCGGTCGGACAGGCGCTCGTCGAGGCGAGCACCGCCAAGATCTTCTTCACGGGCTCCGTCGAGGTGGGCCGGCGGGTCGGCGAGGAGTGCGCGCGCCGCATGAAGGGCTCGGTGCTCGAGCTGGGCGGCAAGGACCCGATGGTCGTCTGCGCCGACGCGAACCTCCCCAACGCGATCTCCGGCTGCCTCTGGGGCGGCTTCGCCAACGCCGGGCAGACCTGCTCGGGGATCGAGCGCGTGTACGTCGTCGAGGAGGTCGCCGAGCGCTTCATCGAGGGCGTCGTCGAGGCCGCGCGCGAGCTGAAGGTGGGCGACCCGCTCGACTACTCGACCGAGATCGGCCCGATGGTCTCGCGCGAGCAGTTCGAGCTGGTGCGCGAGCTCGTCGACGACGCGGTCGCGGCCGGCGCGACCCTGCGCGTGGGTGGCCCGCTCGATCTGTCAGAGCACCCGGGTGCGAACTTCTACGCGCCGACCGTGCTGACCGGCGTCACGCACGACATGCGCATCATGCGCGAGGAGATCTTCGGCCCGGTCGTGCCGATCGTGACCGTCGAGTCCGAGGACGAGGCGATCGCGCTCGCCAACGACTCCGAGTTCGGCCTCGGAGCCTCGGTCTGGACGCTCAACCGCGCCAAGGGCGAGCGGATCGCCGAGCGGATCCAGTCCGGGATGGTCTGGATCAACGACCACATGTTCAGCCACGGCGCCTGCTCCTGCTCGTGGGGCGGGGTCAAGGAGTCCGGCCTGGGCCGCTCGCACTCGAAGTTCGGGCTCTGGGAGTGCGTGAACATCAAGCTCGTCACCTGGGAGCCGTCGCGCACGCGCGACTTCTGGTGGCACCCCTACGACGAGTCGCTCGGCAAGGCGATGGGCGCCTCGGCGCGCCTGCTCTACGGCCGCGACGCCGACAAGCCCGCCGCGCTGCGGCGCGGCCTCTTCCCCCTGCTCAAGGTCGGCAGGAAGACGCTGCGCGACGTGTTCAGGCGCTAAGGCCCGACTGAGGGCGAATTGCCGATGTGGGGCCGGGGTCCTTAGCCGTAGCTTCGGCTCCATGAACGGAGCCCTGACATACATCGCCGTGGCGATGCACCAAGCCGAGCTGCACGCGGCAGCCGAGCGCAGCCGGCGCGTCCCGCGGTCAAAGCGGCGCGAGCGTCGCCTCCCGTCGCTGCCGTGGCGGCGCCGGCCGCGCCGTGCATACGCCTGAGCTGGCGCTCCGCGCCATGGATAATGGCGCGGTGCGGCGGGTATCCAGTCCGACCTTCGTCGGCCGCGCCGAGCAGCTGGCCAGATTCGACCAGGCCGTGGAGCGCGCCGCCTCGGGCGAGCCGGGCGCGCTGCTGGTGGCCGGCGACTCGGGCGTCGGCAAGAGCCGCCTGGTGGACGAGTGCGCCGAGCGCGCCCGGGCCGCCGGCGCGCGCGTGCTGACCGGCGACTGCGTCGAGCTGGGCGAGGGCGAGCTGCCCTACGCCCCGATCGTCGCGGCGCTGCGCGACCTGCGGCGCGAGCTCGGCTCCGACGCCTTCGGCGAGCTGGCCGGCGCAGGCCAGGCCGAGCTGGGCCGGCTGCTGCCCGAGGCCGGCGACGCGGCGGCCGCCGCCCCCGACGAGGAGTTCGCCCAGGCCCGCCTGTTCGAGACGCTGCTCGCCCTGTTCGGCCGCCTGGCCGAACAGGCGCCGCTCATGCTCGTCATCGAGGACCTGCACTGGGCCGACCGCGCGACGCGCGACTTCCTCTCCTTCCTGCTGCGCTCCGCGCGCCGCGAGCGGCTCGTGCTGGTCGCGACCTACCGGGCCGACGAGCTCCACCGGCGCCACCCGCTGCGGCCCTTCCTCGCCGAGGCCGAGCGGCTGGACGGGGTCGAGCGGGTCGAGCTGCGCCCGTTCTCCCGGCTGGAGCTGGTCGCTCAGCTGACGGGCATCCTCGGGTCGCACCCCGACGCCCGCGTGGCCGACGCCCTGTTCGAGCGCTCCGGAGGCAACCCGTTCTTCGCGGAGGAGCTGCTGGCCGCCACCGGCGACGGCAACGGGAGTGGCCTGCCGGAGACGCTGCGCGACGCCCTGATGGTGCGCGTCGAGGCGCTGCCCGGCGGCACCCAGGAGCTGCTGCGCGTGATCGCGGCCTCGGGGCGCAGCGTCACGCACGGGCTGCTCGCGCGCGTCGCCTCCAGCGACGGGCCTGCGCTGATCGAGGCGCTGCGCGAGGCGGTCACGCACCACGTGCTCGTGCAGCGGCACGGGTCCGAGGGCTACTCGTTCCGGCACGCGCTGATGCGCGAAGCCGTCTACGAGGACCTGCTGCCGGGCGAGCGCGGCGATCTGCACGTGCGCCTGGCCGAGGCGCTGTCGGCCAACCCCTCGCTGTCCGCGGACGGCGCCGGTCCCGCCGCGGAGCTGGCCTGGCACTGGTTCCAGGCGCACGACCTGCCCCGCGCGCTGGCCGCGTCGATCCAGGCGGCCGGCCAGGCCGAGCGCATGCGCGCGCCGGCCGACGCGGCGCGCCATCTCGAGAACGCCGTCGACCTCTGGAGTCAGGTGGATGTCGCCGAGCAGACGAGCGGCACGACGCTGGTCGAGCTGCTGCGCCGGGCGGCCAGGCTCACCTACCTGGCCGGCGACGTCGACCGCGCCGCGGCGCTGGGAGAGCGCGTGGTCGAGCTGGTCGGCGACTCCGATCCCGTCGCGGCCGGGATGGCCCGCGCGCGCCAGGGCCGCTATCTGTGGACGTCCGGGCGTCACGTGGAGGCCGCCGACGAGTACGCGCGCGCCGTCGAGCTGATGCCGGCCGAGCCGCCCAGCCCCGAGCGCGCGAACGTGCTCGCCTCGCTCGCGCAGGTGCTGATGCTGAGGGGCGACCTGGCCGAGTCGCTGGAGCTCGCCGAGCAGGCCATCGAGATCGCCCGGGCGGCCGGGGACCGGATCACCGAGGCGCACGCGCTCAACACGAAGGGCGTGGACATCGCGTCGCTCGGCGACCGCGCCACGGGCATCGCCCACGTGCGCGAGGCGCTCGAGATCGAGGAGGGTCTCGGGACCACCGACAACCTGCAGCGCACGTACACCAACCTGTCCGACCTCCTCGACCAGGACGGCTCGGTGCAGGAGGCCCTGGACTTCGCGCTGGAGGGAGTACGGCTCGCCCGCGAGCAGGGGATGACGCGCGGCTGGGCGGCATTCCTGCTGGCCGAGGCGGCGAACCGCGCCAGGCGACTGGGCCGGGTCGAGGACGCCGAGCGCCTGATCGCCGAGGCGCTCGACGCCGGCGCGACGGGGCTGCAGGGCGGCTTCGTGCACGAGGTGGCGTCTCGCATCGCCTTCGTGAGCGGCAGCTTCGAGGAGGCGGAGTCGCACTACGAGGACTCGCGGCGACTGCTGCGCCGCGCCGCCGGCTCGATGTGGCTGGCGCCGATCTACGGCAGCGCGGTGGACCTGGCAGCCCGGGCCGGCGACATCGACGGCGTGCGCCGGGCGGTGGCCGATGCCCGCGAGCGGATGGCCGGCGAGGACGAGTACGCGTTCTACGCGCGCGAGCTCTACCTGCCGGCCCTGCGCGCCGAGGCGAACGTCGCCGAGCGCGCCCGCGCGGGCCGGGACGCGGACGCCGAGCGCGAGGCGTCGGAGCATGTCCGCGAGCTGGCCGATCACATGCGCGCGCTCGCCGCCGAGGGCACGCAGCCGCAGGTCGTCGCGGACGTCGCCAGCGTCGACGCCGAGCAGGCTCGCGCGGACGGGCGCCCGGGCGCCGAGCTGTGGCTGCGGGCGGTCGAGCTGCACGACGCCGTCGGCAACCGCGTGGACGCCGCCTACTGCCGCCTGCGCCAGGCCGAGGCGCTGCTCGAGTCGGGAGCGGACGCCGGCGACGTGCTGCGCGCCGCCCACGCGGACGCCGCCGAGTGCGGCGCCGACCCGCTGCGCGAGAGCTGCGAGCGCGTGGCGCGGCGGGCGCGCATCAAGCTCACAGACGAGCCACAGGCCGCATCACGGCCCGACGCCGACCCCTTCGGCCTGACCGCGCGCGAGCGCGAGGTGCTGGTGCTGGTCGCCGCCGGCCGCACCAACCGCCAGATCGGCGAGGAGCTGTACATGAGCGAGAAGACCGCCAGCGTGCACGTGTCGCGCATCCTCGCCAAGCTCGAGGTGAGCACGCGCGGGGAGGCCGGCGCGGTCGCCCACAAGCTCGGCCTCGCCTAAGGGGTAATCAGAGGCGAATTGCCGATGTAAGGGGTCTGCCTTAGCCGTAACTTCAACGGCCATGACAGGACTTCTCACACAAGTGGCCGCCACCGAGCACCTTCACGATCTGCGCGCGGCCGCCGGGAACCGCGACCACCTGTCGCGTGAGCAGCAGGCGAAGCGCCGCCGGCCGGCGTTCGGCCTGCTGCACCGCCCGCGCCGTGCCCTCGCCGCCTGAGACGCTGCTCCCTCCAGCGCCAGGCGGCGGGGGCACCCCCGGCTAAGCCGCTCCGCGCGCACCCGGCCGAGCCGGATGCTTGCGGCTAACGTGCAGGGCCGATGACCCTGGCGATCGAGGCGAGCGGCCTGGCCAAGAGCTTCGGCGACACGCGCGCCGTGGACGGCGTCGATCTCGCGGTCCGCACCGGCTCCGTTTACGGGGTGCTCGGCCCCAACGGGGCGGGCAAGACGACCACGATCCGGATGCTCGCGACCCTGCTCCGCCCAGACGCGGGCTCCGCGCGCGTGCTCGGCCACGACATCGTCGAGGAGGCGGACGCGGTGCGCGGCCTGGTCAGCCTGACCGGACAGCTCGCCTCGGTCGACGAGGACCTGACGGGCCGCGAGAACCTCATGCTGCTCGGGCGGCTGCTCGGCCTCAGGCGCGCCCACGCCAAGACCCGCGCCGCCGAGCTGCTCGACGCGTTCGGGCTCGGCGAGGCGGCCGGCCGGCTCGTCAAGAGCTACTCGGGCGGGATGCGGCGCAGGCTCGACATCGCGGCCAGCATCGTCGTCACGCCGGCGCTGATGTTCCTCGACGAGCCCACGACGGGGCTCGACCCGCGCTCGCGCAATCAGGTCTGGGACATCGTGAGGGCGCTGCGCTCCTTCGGCACCACCGTCCTGCTCTGCACGCAGTACCTGGAGGAGGCCGACCAGCTCGCCGACGGGATCGCGGTGATCGACCACGGCAAGGTGATCGCCGAGGGGACCCCCGCGCAGCTCAAGGCGTCGGTCGGCGGCGGCGGCCTCCAGGTGAGGCTGCTCGACCCCGAGCAGCGGCCCGAGGCCGCCGGGGTGCTGGAGCGGGTGCTCGGCGCCGTGCACATGGAGGCCGACCCGGCCGCGCTGTCGGCCGCGTGCGCGGACACCGCCAGGGCCGCCGAGGCGGTCGCGGAGCTGACCAGGGCTCGCGTCGGCGTCGCCGAGTTCTCGCTCGGCCAGCCCAGCCTCGACGAGGTGTTCCTCGCCCTGACCGGCCACACGGCCGAGGACGACGCGGCGCAGGAGGAGGAGACGGCGTGGACGACCTGACGCTGCGCAAGGCGCTGGCCACGACCGAGCGCCCCCCGCGGGCGGGCGCGCTCACGGCGACGCTGGCCTTCGGGTGGCGCGGCATGCTGAAGGTCAAGCACGTGCCGGAGCAGCTGCTCGACGTGACGATCACGCCGGTCATGTTCGTGCTCCTGTTCACCTACCTGTTCGGCGGCGCGATCTCGGGATCGACGAGCGAGTACCTCGACTACATCCTGCCCGGCATCCTGGTGATGTCGGTGCTGTTCACGACCGTCTACTCCGGCGTGGCGCTCAACACCGACCTGACCAAGGGCGTCGTCGACCGCTTCCGCTCGCTGCCGATCTGGCGGCCCGCGCCGCTGGTGGGAGCGCTGCTCGGCGACAGCGTGCGCTACCTGGTCGCCGGGACCGTGATCGTCGTGCTGGGCGTGATCCTCGGCTACCGGCCCGGGGCGGGGGTCGGCGGCGTCGTGCTGGCGCTGGCCCTGGTGATCGCGTTCGCGTTCGGCCTGTCCTGGGTGTTCACGACGCTCGGGCTGCTGCTGCGCTCCCCGCAGGCGGTCATGAACGCGGGCTTCATGGGGATCTTCCCGATCACGTTCCTGTCGAACGTGTTCGTCGACCCCGACACGCTCCCGGACGGGCTCGAGGCGTTCGTCAACGCCAATCCGGTCTCGATCCTGGCCACCAGCTCGCGCGGCTTGATGGAGGGCAACGCCGAGGCCGGCGACATCGCGATCGTGCTGGGGACGGCGGTGGTCCTGACGGCTGTGTTCGCGCCGCTGACCTCCCGCCTCTATCGCAGCCGTGCCTAGACTCTGAGCAATGCCCGCCCAGGCCTACGCCGGCAAGGAATGCGTCTGCCAGCTCCGCAGGGGAATCTGCGACCAGTCCTGCGTGCAGGGGATGCTCGACACCCCCTTCTACATCGCCTGCCTGCGCCTCAGCGGCCGCCGCTGCCTGGTCATCGGCGGCGGCGACGTCGGGCTCGAGAAGGTCGAGGGCCTGCTCGCCTGCGACGGCGACGTCACGCTGATCGCCCCCGACGCGATCGAGCCGCTGCAGGAGCTCGCGCGCGAGGGCTCGATCCGCTGGGAGCGGCGCGAGTACGCCGGCCGCCAGGACCTCGAGGGCGTGTTCATCGTGATCGCCGCGACGAGCGACACCGACGTCAACGTCGCGATCTTCGAGGACGCCGAGCGCCGCGCCATGCTCGTCAACGTCGTCGACGTGCCGCCGCTCTGCAACTTCATCCTCCCGGCGATCATCCGCACCGGGCCGCTGGCGATCGCGATCTCGACCGCGGGCGCGTCGCCGGCGCTCGCCAAGCGCATCCGCGACGAGATCGCCGACGAGTACGGCGAGCCCTACGCGCGGCTGGCGATCCTGCTGAACGAGGTGCGCGGCTGGGCGAAGGCGACCCTGCCCACCTACCAGGACCGCAAGGTCTTCTTCGAGTCGATCGTGAACGGCGATCCGGATCCGGTCGAGCTGCTGCGCCACGGGGACGACGCGGCGGTGCAGGACCTGATCGAAGCGGCGCGGCAGTCCCACCAGCCTGTCTGACGAGCTCACACACCTCGACGAGGCCGGGCGCGCCCGGATGGTCGACGTCGGCGGCAAGCCCGTGACCGAGCGCCGCGCGCGGGCGCGCGCCACGGTGCGCATGGCGGCCGAGACCGCCGCCGCCGTGAAGCGCGGCGACGCCCCCAAGGGCGACGTGCTCGGGACGGCGCGCATCGCCGGCATCCAGGCCGCCAAGCGCACCGCCGAGCTGATCCCGCTCTGCCACCCGCTGCCGCTCTCGTTCGTGGACGTCGAGGCCGAGGTCGGGGAGACCGAGGTCGTGCTGACGTCGGAGGCCCGCACCACCGGTCAGACCGGCGTCGAGATGGAGGCGATGACCGCGGCGGCGACGGCGGCGCTGACCGTGTACGACATGGTCAAGGGGCTCGAGCGCGGCGTCGAGATCGCCGAGGTCGTGCTGCTGGAGAAGTCCGGCGGGCGCCACGACTGGCGGCGATGAGGGCGGCCGTCGTCACCGTGTCGAGCTCGCTCGCCCGCGGCGAGGGCGAAGACGTCTCGGGCCCGCGCCTGGCCGAGCTGTGCGACGCGGCCGGCCTCGACGTGTCGATGGAGACCGTCTCGGACGACCGCGAGGCGATCGCGGGCGTGCTGAAGCGCCTGGCCGACCTCGAGGAGGTGCGCTTCGTGTTCACGACGGGCGGGACCGGGCTCACGATCGACGACGTCACTCCCGAGGCCACCCGCGACGTGATCGACCGCGAGGCGCCCGGCTACGCCGAGGCGATCCGGGCCGACTCACGCGACCACACGCCGCTCGGGCTGCTGTCGCGCGGCGTGTCCGGGGTGCGCGGCCGCACGCTGATCGTGAACTTCCCTGGCAACCCCAAGGCGATCGACCAGTCGTGGCCGATCGTCGAGCCGACGCTGAAGCACGCGGCAGAGACCCTCGAACGCCTCTAGGCCACCGGACCAGGCCGGGGATGGGAGGAGGGAGGTGAACCATCCCCGGCCCGAGTCGGCGGGTCGCTCACAACCCTTCACCGCCCGCATGAGAGGCGCGTGAGAGCTGCTCACAGCAGGCGGTCCACCGGGCGACTGCCCGGACGCGCCGCCAATCGGGTCGCCTGGCCGATGACTCCGGGGCGCCGCTGCGCGACCGTTGAGGGCGATGACACGCACGGACTTCCTGGTCGACGGGCACCGCATCTTCATCCGGCGCAGGCCTCACGACGCCGACGGCACCGCCGACGGCAGCCGGACCCGTACCAAGGTCCCGCCGCCGGGCCGGTCGATCAGCTCGAGGCGCCCGCCCGCCGCCTGGACGCGCTCCGCGCACGACGCCAGGCCCACGTGACCCTCGGCCACGGCGCCGCCGGCGCGCTCGCGGTCGAGGCCCGGCCCGTCGTCGGCGACCTCTACGAGGATCTCGCGCCCGCTGCTGCGCAGGCGCACGTTGACCTCGCCGGCGCCGGCGTGCTTGGCGGCGTTGGCGATCAGCTCGCGCGCGACCGAGACGACCAGGCGGTCGTGCGGCCCGACGGCAGCTTGCTCCACGTGGAGGTTCCAGCGCAGGTCGCCGCGCTGGCGGCGCCGGTCGACGAGCGACCGCAGGGCGGCCTCCAGGCCCGCGTGCTCGAGCACGAACGGGTGCAGGTCGGCGATCGTGGTGCGCAGCTGGGCGACGCTGCGGCGCACCTCCTCGCGGGCGCGGCGCAGCGCGACGGGGTCGCCCCCGCTCGCCTCGTCGAGGTCCTGCCCCGCCGCCAGCAGGTCCTGGATCGTCTCGTCGTGGAGCGCCTCAGCGAGCAGCTTGCGCTCGCGCTCCTCCGCCCCGAGCACCTCGGCCAGCAGGCGCCTTACGCGCGCGCGCGCGGTGGGTCAGGATCGTCGCCAGCAGCACCGCCGCCACGCCCATCCAGGCGAGGTAGAGCGACCCGCTGAGCACGAACTCGAAGTCCTCGCCGCGGTCGGTCGCCGGGTGGGTGAGCGACACAGCGAGGTAGCTGAGCACCGCCAGCGCCGACCAGAGCGCGGTGCCGCGCGCCGACATCAGGAACGCCGCGGCGACAGGCAGCACGAAGAAGGCCAGGCGCAGCTGGGAGAACGCCCCGCCGGAGGTGTAGGTGAGCGAGGTCAGCAGGGCGACGTCGAGGGCCGGATAGACCCAGCTCGGCACGCGGCGCCCGAAGCCCCGCTGCGCGGCCACGAGCGTCAGCACCGCGTAGCAGCTGCCCGCGGCCAGCAGCCAGTCGAACACCTCGCCGCCCAGCTCCGGGTGGGAGACGAGCTGCTCGCCGACCAGGATCACGGGCAGCGCCGCCACGCGCACGAGCGCGACGGCGCGCTCGGCCGCCGGCGCTCGGCTCACTCGAGCAGGCCGCGCCGCATCGCCTCGGCCACGGCCGCGGCGCGGTCCGACACGCCGAGCTTGCCGTAGAGCCGCTGCAGGTGGGTCTTCACCGTCGCCGGGCTGAGGTAGAGCCGGCGCCCGATGTCCGGCGCCAGGAAGCCCTGCGCGGTCAGCTCGAGGATCTCGCGCTCGCGCGGCGTGAGCACGACGCCGGCGTCGGCCGAGCGCAGCTGGATCTCGCGGGCGAGCCCGGTCTGGACCTGGGCGGCGAAGACCGTGTCGCCGCGCGCGACGGCGGCCACGGCGTCGCAGATCTGCTGGCGGGTCGCGTCCTTCGACAGGTAGCCGCGGGCGCCGCCGCCGATCGCCGCGTAGACGATCTCGCTGTCGACGTAGGCGGACACGAACAGGACCCGCGTCGGCAGGCCGTCCCTGCCGATCGCGCCGAGCACGTGGCGGCCGTCGAGGTCGGGCATCTTCATGTCGAGCACGGCCACCTGCGGGCGCAGCTCCGCGATCGCGTCGAGCGCCTCGCGGCCGGTCGCGACCTCGGCGACGAGCTGGAGGTCGGGGCGCTCCTTGACCGCGCGCACGATCCCTTCCCGGTAGACCGGGTGGTCGTCTGCGACCAGCACGGCGATGCGAGGCCCCACCACGCGCCGAACGTAGGCGCGCGAGGTGAGGCACCGATGAGAGCCTGCCAAGCTGCGGAAGGCGTGCGAGTGCTCGTGGTCGAGGACGAGGTGAAGCTGGCGGGTCTGATCCGCAGGGGCCTGCGCGAGGATGGACTGCTCGCCGACGTCGCCGTCAAGGGCGAGGACGCGCTCTGGATGGCCCAGGCGACCCCCTACGACGTGATCGTGCTGGACGTGATGCTGCCCGGCATCGACGGCTTCGCCACCTGCCGCCGGCTGCGCGAGGAGGACGTGCGCAGCCCGATCCTGATGCTGACGGCCCGCGACGCCGTCGAGGACCGGATCACGGGGCTCGACACCGGCGCCGACGACTACCTCGCCAAGCCGTTCGACTTCGGCGAGCTGCTGGCGCGCCTGCGCGCGCTGGCGCGGCGAGGTCCCGTCGAGCAGGGGCTGCTGCTGCGCGTCGGCGACCTCGAGCTGGACCCGGCGACGCGGGCGGTGCGACGCGCCGGAACGGAGATCTCGCTGTCGACCAAGGAGTTCCAGCTGCTCGAGGTGTTCATGCGCCACCCGGGCGAGGTCCTCTCGCGCTACCAGCTGCTCGAGGGGGCCTGGGACGCCGAGTACGAGCACCGCTCGAACGTGATCGACGTCTACGTCCGCTACCTGCGCGAGAAGCTCGACCGCCCCTTCGGCGTCCAGACGCTCGAGACCGTCCGCGGCGCGGGCTACCGGCTGAAGCGCGCCTGAGCCTGCTCATCGGTCTCTCATGCTCGCCGCCCAGCATCGGGCATGTGATCACGGCCAGCGGGTTGCGCAAGAGCTACGGGCACGTCGAGGCGGTGCGCGACATCGACCTCGAGGTCGGCGCGGGCGAGATCGTCGCCTTCCTGGGCCCCAACGGGGCCGGCAAGACGACGACGCTCGAGATCCTGGCCGGACACCGCCGGCGCGACTCGGGCACGGTCGACGTGCTCGGGTACGACCCCGGTCGCGCCCCGCGCGCCTTTCGCGAGCGCATCGGCATCGTGCCCCAGGAGACCGCCGTCGAGCCGGTGCTCACGGTGTCCGAGACGATCGGCCTCTACTCCGCCGCGTATCCACATCCGCTTCCCGAAGACGAAGTGATCGGATTGGTGGGCCTCGAGGAGCAGCGCAACGCGCGCGTCAGCTCCCTGTCCGGTGGCCAGCAGCGACGCCTGGACCTGGCGATTGGGATCGCCGGGGACCCCCAGCTGCTGTTCCTCGACGAGCCCACCACCGGCTTCGACCCATCGGCACGGCGGCGGTCGTGGGACTTGATCCGCCGCCTCCGTTCCCTCGGCAAGACGATCCTGCTGACCACCCATTACATGGAGGAGGCCCAGCGGCTGGCCGACCGCGTGGTGGTCATCGCCGCCGGGCGGATCGTCGCCGAGGGGACGCCGAAGGCTCTGTCCGCGGACCGGCCGACGGTGATCACGTTCCGCACGCCCGATGGCCCCGTCACGCTCGAGACCGAGACGCCCACGCGCACGCTGGCCCCCCTGCTCACGTGGGCGGACCGCCAGGGCGTCGAGCTCGAGGGCCTGTCGGTCACCCAGCCCTCGCTGGAGGACGTCTACCTGCAGCTGACGCGGGAGGCGGCGTGAGGCTGTTCTGGCTCTGGGTCCAGGCCGGCCTGCGGACCGTGGTGCGCACGCCGCGCAGCGCGTTCTTCACGCTGATCTTCCCGGTCGTGCTGCTCGTCCTGATCGAGGCGACCGGCACCGGCACGGTGGACGCGCCGGGCGGCAAGGTCGACTTCGCCCAGTACTTCACGCCCTCCCTGGCGATCTTCGGGCTCTCCTTCGCCTGCTACACGAGCCTGGTCTTCTCGATTCCGCGGGCGCGCGAGGCGGGCATCCTCAAGCGCGTGCGCGGCACGCCGCTCGAGCCGTCCACCTACCTCGCGGCGCTGATCGCGGTCGCGCTGATCACCGGGATCGCCTCGGTGGTGCTGATGGTCAGCGTCGGCGTCGCGGCGTTCGGCGTCACGCTCTACCCGCACCTGATCCCGGCGGCGCTGGTCACGCTCGTGCTCGGCGGGCTCTGCCTCGCCTCGCTCGGGATCGCCGTCTCGTCGCTCGTGGCGCGCGCCGACACCGCCCCGGTGGTCGCGAACCTGACGCTGCTGCCGCTGACCTTCATCTCGGGCGTGTTCTCGCCGTTGCAGGGGGCGCCGGGCTGGGTGACCACGGTCGCCCACGTGTTCCCGCTGAGCCACCTGGTCGACGCCTTCTACGCGACCTTCAACCCGCACACGACCGGCGCGGGCTTCCGGCCCGGCGACCTGGCCGTGCTGGTCGTCTGGACGTTCATCGGCGCCCGTGTGGCGGCGCGCCGCTTCCGCTGGGACCCGGCGCCGAGCGGCTCACGCCGCCGGCAGGGCGATCCAGACGTCAGCCCCGCCGCCGGCTAGGTTGCGCGCGCCCGCCTCGCCGCCGTGCGCCGCGGCGATCGCCGCCACGATCGCCAGGCCCAGGCCCGTCCCCTCGCCCGAGCGCGAGTGGTCGCCCTGGCTGAAGCGCTCGAAGGCGTGCTCGAGCAGCTCGTCGCTGAAGCCCGAGCCGTCGTCGGCGACGTGCAGCTCCACCCGCCCGTCGGCGCGGCGGGCGCTCAGCCGGACCTCGCCCGCGCCGTGCGCGAGCGCGTTCGCCACGAGGTTGTCGAGCGCCTGCGCCGCGCGGTCGGGGTCGGCCGACACGACCAGCCCGGCCGCCGCGTCGGTCTCCGCCACCAGGCGCCGCCCGGCGGCCGCCGCGGCCGCCCGGCCCGCCGCCGCTTCGATCAGCTCGCCGGCCTCGAGCGGCTGCCCGCGCAGCGGCAGCCTGCCCTGATCCGCGCGCGCGAGCACCAGCAGGTCGTCGGCCAGGCGCGAGAGCCGCTCGGCCTCGTCGCTCGCCGACTCGAGCGCCGCGCGCAGCTCGGCCGCGGAGCGCTCCCCGCGCAGGGCCAGCTGGACCTCCGTGCGCAGCACGGCCAGGGGCGTCCGCAGCTCGTGGCTCGCGTCCGCCAGCAGCCGGCGCTCGCGGGCGAGCGCGGCGTCGAGCCGGGCCAGCAGCTCGTTGAGCGTGCGGCCGAGCGCCTCGATCTCGTCGCCGGTGTGCGGCACGGGCAGCCGCTCGGAGGTGTCGCGCGCGGTCACGCGCTCCGCCCTGATGCGCATGCGCTCCACCGGGCGCAGCGCCGCCCCGGCCACCTGGTAGCCCGCGTAGGTCGCCAGCAGCAGCGCCAGCGGCGCGGCGATGAAGAGCAGCTCGCGCAGCCGGTCGAGCGCACGGTCGCGGCGCGCGAGCGCCTCGCCGACGGCCACCACCAGCGTGGTCCCGCGCGCTCTGCCGGCGGCCAGGCGCGCCTCCCCGGCCGCCGTGTCGCTGCGCCGCACGTGGATGCGCACTTGCCTCGCCTGCTCCACCTGCGCTCGCGTCAGCAGCCGGCCGCGCCGGACCCGCGGCGCGGAGGCGATCACGCGGCCGTCGGCGCCGTAGACCTGCACGATCCCCTCGCCGGAGGCCTCCGGCACCCGCCTCGCCTCGGCCGGCTCGTCGCTGCTCGCGCGCACGGCCACCAGCCGGGCCACGTCGGTCAGCCGGGTGTCGAGGTCGCGGTCGATCTGCTGGTCGAAGTCCTGGCGGAACAGCGCGTAGAGCGCGATCCCGCCGACCACCAGCACGGCCGCCAGCACGCCCGCGAACGCGACCGTCAGCCGCAGGCGGATCGGAAGGCGCCGGAAGCTCGTGCGGCGCGTGCTCATCTCGCGGCTCACGGTACAGGCGCTCATCGGAGGCTCATGGGCGACGTCGATGCTGACCCGGTGCATCGCAGACGAATCCTCGTGGCGGCGGCCGCCTGCACGGCCGCCACGCTCGCCGCGATCGCCCGCGGGGGCATCGGCGCCGGCGCGGCGGTGGTGGTCGTCGCGGCCCTGCTGCTGTTCGTGCGGGTCGCGTTCCGGCTGGTCGACGAGGCCGAGCGGCGCGAGGAGGAGCGGGCGCAGCACACGCCCCGTCTGCGGGGCGAATAGTTAACCGCCGTCGGGGGTATAGCTCCGCCCGGTGGGTCGGGTAGCTCTCGGGGTCGTGCTCGCTTTGGTGCTGGCGGCGCCTGCCTACGCGCACCACGAGGACACCGCCCTCGGCCCGGCGATCCCGGCCGTTCCCACGTCCGGCGCGCCCGCGGACGACGGCGTCTTCGGCGCGCCCTTCGAGGAGCCGCGCGTCGGCAACGTGACCACCCAGGACCGCTGCGTGGTGGACTCCGACGGCGTCACGCGCTGCAAGCCCGCGGCCGGCAGCATGAGCGTCCTGCCCAACGGCCGCATCGTCTACTGGAACGCGCTCGAGGGCACCGAGCGGATCGAGCGCTCGCTGATCACGGACTACGGCAGCGTCGCGCTGAACGACCAGAGCCGGCTGCTGAACCTGTCGACCAACCCGCCCACGTGGACGGTGCCGTCGCCCTCCGACGCCGGCGCCAACCCGGGCGGCTACGGCAACCCGCTCTTCCCTGGCGGCAACGGCGAGCCCAACAACGACGGCGCGCTGTTCTGCTCCGACCACACCTACCTGCCGGACGGGCGGGTCATCGCGACCGGAGGCACCGCCTACTACCAGGACCCGGAGATCGCCGACACCGGCATCGGCGTCGTCGAGCTGGAGGGCCTGCGCGCCACGCGCATCTACGACCCGGCCACCAACCGCTGGTCGCAGACCGGCTCGATGAACGTCGGGCGCTGGTACCCGAGCCTGGTGTCGCTCGGCAACGGCAGGGAGTTCGTGGCCAGCGGCGTCGAGAAGCTCGTCAAGCCGATCTACCCCGACCACCCCGAGGACTCGTTCACGAACGTCCGCAAGACCGAGACCTACGACCCGGGCACCGGCAAGTGGACCGACAACGGCGCGGCCGGCGAGCGCTCGCTGCCGCTGTTCGCGCGCCTGCACCTGCTGCCCAACGGGCACGTCTACTACAACGCCGCGGGCCAGTCGTTCAACCCGCTCGGCCAGTCCTACGACGAGGCGCTCTGGAACGTCGCGGCCTCCTACGACCCCGCGACCCGGCGCTGGAAGGACCTCGGCATCCCCGGCCTCGAGGGCGGCACGCTCGCCAACCTGGCCGACCTCGACTTCGGCCAGCCGCTGGCCGACCTGGCCAAGCTCGGCATCCCGGGCGGGGGCAAGAGCGTGACCATCCCGGGCTTCCGCGGCTCGACGTTCTCGGTGATGCTGCCGCTCGAGCCCGACCTGCTGGGGCGCTACTCGAAGGCCTCGTTCCTGACGGCGGGCGGCGTGGTCAACCCGCCCAGCCCGGGCAGCTACCTGTCGACCAGCGACGCGCGCATCACGACCGTCGACACCGACCGCGGCGACGCGATCCAGACGAAGCCGACCGGCGACCTCAGCCGCCCGCGCTGGTACCCGTCCGGCGTGCTGCTCCCGACCGGCGAGGTGATGGCCTTCTCGGGCGCGGACCGCGACGAGGTCGCGACGCCCGGACTGGAGCTGCCGGTCAAGCAGGCCGAGCTGTGGAACCCGGACACCGGCGACTGGCGCCCGGTCGCCGAGGGCCACCGCCCGCGGACCTACCACAACACCGCCGCCCTGCTGCCGGACGGGCGCATCCTGATCGGCGGGCACGCGCCGATCACGACGCTCTACCTGTCCCACATCAGCGTGCCGGGCTTCTCGCCCAACGAGCGCGACCCGAGCTTCGAGCTCTACAGCCCGCCCTACCTGTTCCGCGGCGCGCGGCCGCAGATCACCTCGGCCCCCTCGACGCTCGGCTACGGCGGCACGACGCAGATCACGGTCGACCGGCCGGCGAGCGAGATCGACAGCGTGGTGCTGGTCCGCAACCCGACGCCCACGCACGTGACCGACGCCGACCAGCGCAACGTGGTGCTGCGCGTGGTCGCCCGGCTCGGCAACCGGCTGACGGTGGCGACGCCTCCGAACGGCAACGTGGCCCCGCCCGGCCCGTACATGCTGTTCGTGAACCGCAAGACCGACAAGGGCCCGGTGCCGTCGGTCTCCAAGCAGCTGATGCTGCGCTAGGCGAGGCCCTTCTCGCTCAGCTCTCGCAGCGCCGCCGGCGACTTGTCCAGGTCGAGACCCATCCCGTCCAGCACGGGAGCCGTCTTCGAGAACTGGACGTCGGAGTACTGCACCACCTGGACGCGATTGCCCCACGGGTCGCGGAAGTCGAGCCCGCGCCCGCCGAGCAGCTCGACGCCGGCCTGCTCGGCCAGCTCGCGGACCCGCTCCCGGTCGTCGACGACGAGCCCGAAGTGGCGCGCCGCGTCGGGCGGCTGCGTGCGGCCCTCGTCGAGCACGAGGAACTGGTCGCCCATGTCGAGGAAGGCCATCGTGCCGGCGCGGCCGCGCAGCTCGAACTCGAACAGGCGACCGTAGAAGGCGAGCGCCGCCTCGACGTCGTCGACCTCGAGGACGACGTGGTTGATGCCGACCATCCGCGCCTTGTCGCTCACGCCCATGAAGGCTACGGGTAGCCGTACCGCGCGATGCGGGCGAGCCGTATCGGCCGGGCGGGCCTCGCTTGGTTCCCTGCATGGATGATCTCGACCGCGCAGCTCCAAGACACGCTCAAGGGCAGGCTGATCACCCCTGACGACCCGGACTACGACGACGCCCGGAGGGTCTTCTCCGGCGCGATCGACCGGCGGCCGGCGGTGATCGCGAGGGTCACCGACGCCGACGACGTGGCGACCGTGATCCGGGCCGCGCGCGAGAGCGGTCAGGAGCTGGCCGTCCGCAGCGGCGGCCACAGCGGCGCCGGGCACGGCGTATCCGAGGGTGGGATCGTGCTCGACCTGCGCGACCTGAACGCGCTGGAGATCGACCCGCAGGCGCGCACCGCCTGGGCCGAGACCGGGCATCACGGCCGGCGCCTACACGGTCGCGGCCGGCGCCCACGGGCTCGCCACCGGGTTCGGCGACACGGCGTCGGTCGGGGTCGGCGGGCTCACGCTCGGCGGCGGCATCGGCTTTCTCGTGCGCAAGCACGGCATGACGATCGACGCGCTGCTGGCCGCCGACGTGGTCACCGCGGACGGCGAGCTCGTGCGCGCGGACGCCGAGTCCCACCCCGACCTGTTCTGGGCGATTCGCGGCGGTGGCGGCAACTTCGGCGTCGCGACCCGGCTCCAGTTCCGCCTCGACCCGGTCGAGAGCGTCGTCGGCGGCATGCTGATCCTGCCGGCGAGCGCCGAGGTCGTCGACGGGTTCATGGCGGAGGCGGCGGCCGCGCCGGAGGAGCTGTCGGCGATCGTGGTGGTGATGAAGGCGCCACCGATGCCGTTCCTGCCGGCGGAGGCGCACGGGCGGCTGATCGTGCTGGCGCAGATGGCCTACGCCGGACCGGTCGACCAGGCCGAGCGGGCGCTCGCGCCCTTCCGGTCGCTCGCCGAGCCGATCGCGGACATGCTGCGGCCGATGCCGTACGCGGACATCTATCCGCCCGAGGAGGAGGAGTTCCGCCCGATCGCCGCGCTGCGGACGATGTTCATGGACAGCTTCGACAGCCGCGACGCCGAGGCGATCATCGAGGCGATCGAGGCCTCCACGGCGCCCATGGCCGCTGCGCAGCTGCGCGTGCTCGGCGGAGCGATGGCGCGGGTGCCGGCCGACGCGACCGCGTTCGCGCACCGCGACCGGCCGATCATGGCCAACGTCACGTCGGTGGCCACGAGCGTCGACGCGCTCGACGCCCCGGCCGCCTGGGTGGCCGACCTGTCGCAGCGGCTCAGCCGCGGCGACGAGGCCGGCTACGTCGGCTTCCTCGGCGACGAGGGCGAGGCGCGCGTCCGGGCGACGTACCCGGGTGCGACCTACGACCGCCTCGCGGCCGTCAAGGCGCAGTACGACCCGGACAACGTGTTCCGCCTGAACCAGAACATCCCGCCCGCCGCTTAGAGCCCCGCTCCCCGGGGGGTTGGTCGCTTTATGGGTTCAGCTGAACCCGGAAAGTGACCAACCCCGAGCCGGGCTCGGGTGCCGGCGGTGCGAGGGAGCGGTCACGAAGCGCCATAGGCTTCCCCGGCCATGGCGGCGATCGAGCTCGACGGCCTCGAACGGCGGTACGGCGAGCGCGTCGCGCTCGCCGGCGTCAGCGTGCGCGTCGAGGCCGGGCAGACGCTCGCGGTGCTGGGCGGCAACGGGGCCGGCAAGACGACCCTGCTGCGCGTGCTGGCCGGGCTGCTGCGCCCGCACGGCGGCCACGCCCGCGTGCTCGGCGCCGAGCTCCCCGGCGAGCGCTGGCAGCTGCCCGGGCAGGTCGGCTACCTGGGCCACGAGCCGCTGCTCTACCGCGACCTGACCGCGCGCGAGAACCTGCGCTACCACGCCCGGCTGCACGGCGTGGCGGAGCCGCGCGTGGCAGCCGTGCTCGGCGAGGTGGGCATGGAGCGGCGCGCCGACGACCCTGTCCGCGAGCTCTCGCGCGGCATGGTCCAGCGCGTGGCGGCTGCCCGCGCGGTCCTGCACGAGCCGCCGCTGCTGCTGCTCGACGAGCCGCGCGCCAACCTCGACCCGGCCGCCGCCGAGCTGCTCGAGCCCCTGATCGGCCGCGCGTCGGGCCGCACGCGCGTGCTCGTCAGCCACGACGTCCAGGGAGCGCTGGGCGAGGCCGACGTCGTGCTGCGGCTCAAGCGCGGCCGCCCCGTGGCGGACGACGAGGAGCTCTACCGGTGATCCGCGCGGCCCGCGCGATCCTGCGCAAGGACCTGCTGCTCGAATGGCGCACCAAGGAGTCGGTGCCGGCGATGCTGCTGTTCACGATCACGGTCTACGTGCTGTTCCACTTCGGCCTCGACCGCAACGCGCTCGACGGCGAGCTCGCCTCCGGGGTGCTCTGGGTGACCCTGCTGCTCGCCGCCGTGATCGGCGTGACCCGCCTGTTCGCGGCCGAGCGCGAGCAGGGCGGCATCGACGCGCTGCTGCTCGCCCCCGTGGACCGCACGGCGCTGTTCATCGCCAAGGCGAGCGCGCTGTTCCTGTTCCTGGTCGCGGTCGAGCTGATCGCGATCCCGGCCTACGACCTGTTGCTGCTCGGCCCCGGCCTCGGCGGCACGCTGCCCGAGCTGCCGCTGATCCTGCTGCTCGCCGATCTCGGCATCGCGGCGGTGGGCGCACTGGTCGCCGCGCTGGCCGCCGAGACGCGCACGCGCGAGCTGATCGTGCCGCTCCTGCTGCTCCCGCTGCTGGTGCCGCTGCTGATCTCCTGCGCCCAGGCGACCGAGCCGCTGCTGCGCACCGACCAGGGTCCCGAGGACCTGGGGCGCTGGCTGGGGCTGCTCACGCTTTACGATGTGGTGTTCGTGCTTGTCTCGGTTGCCGTCTTCGATTTCCTGCTCGAGGACTGATGTATTCCAAGGGCCTCGTCCCGCTCGCAGTCGCCACCGTCGTGACGCTCACGGCGGCGCTGGCGCTCGTCTTCTTCTACGCGCCGCTGGACGCCGACCAGGGCTTCATCCAGAAGATCTTCTACGTGCACGTGCCGATGGCGATCGTGTCGCTGTGCGGCTTCGTCGCCGGCGGCGTGTTCGCGATCCGCCACCTGCGCTCTGGCGACCCCTCCTGGGACCTGCGCTCCTACGTCGCGATCCACCTGTCGATCATCCTCGGCCTCGGCGTGCTCGTCACCGGCGCGATCTGGGCGAAGGCCTCCTGGGGCCACTGGTGGGTCTGGGACGAGCCGGTGCTGGTCTCGTTCCTCGTCACCTTCCTGCTCTATTGCGTCTACTACCCGCTCCGCTTCGCCATCGAGGACCCGGAGCGCCAGGCGCGCTACTCCTCGGTGTTCGCGATCGCCGCCGGCGTCTTCGTGCCGCTCAACTTCACGGCCGTGCGGATGGCGGAGAGCTTCACCCACCCGCGCGTGCTCTCGCAGACCGGCGGCGACCTGCCGGGCGAGATGCGGCTGACCTTCCTGGTCATGCTGGTCGGGATGACGCTGCTGTTCGTGACGCTCTGGAAGTTCGAGCTGACCGCCAAGCACGCCTCGATGCAGCTCAAGAAGCTGAGGCGGCGCCGGGCCGAGCGCGAGGCGGTGGCGGCTTGACCTGGCTGGCCGCGCCCGCGCTGCCGCTCGACGAGGCCGGCAAGTACGTCGCGGGGGCCTACATCGTCTTCGTGGCGTTGATCCTCGTCTACGTCGGGATCATGGCCGCGAAGCTGGTGCGCATCGACCGCGAGCTGACCGAGCTCGCCGAGGACGACCGGTGACGGGCGAGCTGCTGGCGCTGGGCGCCTCCCACAAGACCGCCCCGCTGCCGCTGCGCGAGAAGCTGGCGCTGCCCGACCGGGCGCGCCGCGCGCGTGCTCGGCGAGCTGACCGATCACGAGCGCGTGCACGAGGCCGTGGCGCTGTTCACCTGCAACCGCACCGAGCTCTACCTCGTCACCGACGACGCGCTCGAGGCCGAGAACGCCACGCTGGCGATCCTGTCGCGCCAGGCCGAGCTGCGCCCGACCGAGCTGATCGGCTCGCTCTACTCGCTGCGCGGGCGCGAGGCGGTCGAGCACCTGTTCTCCGTCACGGCCGGGCTCGACTCGATGATCGTCGGCGAGGCCGAGATCCAGGGCCAGGTCAAGCGCGCCTACGAGATGGCGCTCGTCGAGGGCGTCAGCGGCCCGATCTCGAACCGGCTCTTCCGCGACGCGCTCGCGGCGGGCAAGCGCGTCCGCACCGAGACCGGCATCTCCCGCTCGAACGTGTCGATCTCGACCGTCGCGGTGCAGCTCGCCTCCGACTTCCTCGGCGAGCTGCGCGACCGGCGCGTGCTCGTGATCGGCGCGGGCGAGAACGCCGAGCTGACGGCGCGGGCGCTGCGCGACCGCGGCGTGCAGACGCTGTTCGTGGCCAACCGCCGCTACGACCGCGCGCTCGGGCTGGCCCAGAAGTTCGGCGGCCGGGCGGTCACCTTCGAGGAGATGCCGCGCGAGCTCGAGGCCGCCGACATCGTCGTCACCTCGACCGGCGCCCCGCACCAGATCGTCGGGCGCGAGGAGCTCGAGTTCGTGGCCGCGTCGCGGATGGGACGACCGCTCGCGATGATCGACCTGGCCGTGCCGCGCGACATCGAGCCGAGCGTGCGCGACTGCCCCGGCATCGCGCTGTTCGACATGGACGACCTCCAGCGCGCCGTCGCGCGCAACCTCGACGCGCGCGAGGCCGAGGCCGAGGAGGCCGGCGTGCTCGTGCGCGAGGAGGTCGAGCGGTTCGAGCAGTGGGTCGCGAGCCTCGACGTGGTGCCGACGATCTCGGCGCTGCGCCGGCGCGCCGACGAGGTCGTGCGCCAGGTGCTCGACGAGAACGAGCCGCGCTGGGAGTCGCTCTCCGAGGCCGACCGCGAGCGGGTCGAGGTGATGGCCCGGGCGGTGGTTTCGCGGCTGCTCCACGAGCCGACGGTCAGGCTCAAGGACCGCAGCTCCTACCACCATCTGCACACGCTGCGCGAGCTGTTCGGGCTCGACCCCGCCACGCCGGCGGAGGCCCCCGCCGCCGAGGTCACCCGCCTGGACGAGCGCCGCCGCGGGGCGTGATGTACGCCTCGGCACGCGCGGCAGCGCGCTCGCGCTGGCGCAGGCGAGCTGGGTCGCGGAGCGCCTCGACGGCGAGACCGAGCTCGTCCGGATCACGACCTCCGGCGACCGCGGCGCGCGCGACGACAAGTCGCGCTTCGTCAAGGAGATCGAGCAGGCGCTGCTCGAGCGCGAGATCGACCTCGGCGTCCACTCGGCCAAGGACGTGCCCGGCGAGCTGCCCGAGGGACTCTCGATCGTGGGCGTCCCCGAGCGCGCCGACCCGCTCGACGCCCTCTGCGGCGCGCCCTCGCTCGGCGCGCTGGCCCCTGGCGCGGTCGTCGGGACGGCCAGCCTGCGCCGCCGCGCCGAGCTGCTCGCCCTGCGCGCCGACCTCGACGTGCGCGAGCTGCGCGGCAACGTCGACACCCGCCTGCGCCGGCTCGCCGACGGCGACTTCGACGCGATCGTGCTCGCCCGCGCCGGCCTCCAGCGGCTCGGACGCGACGCCGAGGGCGAGCCGCTGCGCGAGCTGGTGCCCGCCCCGGGACAGGGCTGTCTCGCGCTCGAGGCGCGCGCCGGGGACGAACGCGGCCGCCGCGGCGGCCGCCCGCCTGACCGACCACGCGGCGCTGACCGCGCTGACCGCGGAGCGCGCGCTCGTGACGGCCCTGGAGGCGACCTGCCACACGCCGGTCGGCGCACACGCCCGGGAGCGCGACGGGTTGCTCGAGTTGACCGCGTTCGTGGGGCTGCCGGACGGCTCGCACTGGATCCGCGACCAGCTCGACGGGCAGCTCGGCGAGCCGGCCGAGCTCGGCCGGGCAGTGGCCGAGCGGCTGGAGGCAGCCGGCGCCCGCGAGCTGCTCGAGCAGGCGGAACGGGCCGCACTCGACGTACGCTGAGGCTCATGGAGACCCGGGCCGCCAGCGTGTGCGCCTGCATCATCGTGCGCGACGAGGAGCGGCGGCTGCCCGCTGCCCTCGCCAGCGTCGCGTTCTGCGACGAGATCGTCGTGGTCGACTCGGGCTCGCGCGACCGCACCGTCGAGCTGGCCCGGGCCGCGGGCGCCCGCGTGGTCGAACGGCCCTGGCGCGGCTTCGGCGCCCAGCGCAACATCGCCATCGACAGCACCGGCGCGGACTGGATCCTCGAGATCGACGCCGACGAGCGGGTCACGCCTCGGCTGCGCGCCGAGATCGAGGCCTTTCTGGCGGCGGCGCCCGCGGACGTCGACATCTGCGCCGTGCCGCTGCGCGACCTGCTGCTGGGCGGCAGCCTCGGGCCCTCGGCCAAGTACCCCAAGTACCGCCTGCGCCTGTTCCGGCGCGGCCGCTACCGCCACGACGAGCAGGTCAGGGTCCACGAGGGTCTCTGGGCGTTCGGGCGCACCTGGGCGTTCGAGGGCGACCTCGAGCACGTGCTCGCCGAGACGCCGCGCGAGGCGCTGCGCGACGTCTGGAGCTACGCCCGCCTGGAGGCCGAGCAGCTGAGCGGGCCCGTCTCGGCGAGCGACCGCGCGCGCGGCATCGTGCTGCGCCCGCCCGCCAAGCTCGCCTACCGGCTGGTCGTCGACGGGGGCTGGCGGGACGGCTGGCGGGGCCTGTTCAAGATCGCGCTCGACTGCGCGGCCGACGCGCTCGTCTGGATTTTCGCCCGCGGCGACGGCGACGGCCGAGACGGCGCCGCGCCACTACGCCAAGCCGCGCGAGCGGCGCGGCCCGGTGCGGCTGCTGGCGATCGCCTCGGGCGAGCGGGAGGCGGTCCGGGCCGCCGGGTGGCTGCGCGCCGCGCGCGCCGCCGGGGCGGACGTGGCTCTCGTGACCGACAGCCCGGCCGCCGCCAACGGCGACCTGCACGTGCGGCCGCTCGAGCGCCTGTCGCCGCTGCGGCTGATCCGCGCGCTCGACGCCGAGACGCAGCTGCGCGGAGTGGACGCGCTGGTGCCCTGCGGGCCGCGCGAGCGCCGGCTGGCCAGGCTGCTGCCGCACGAGCTGCGCGCGCCGTTCGGCACGCTCGACCCGGCGACCGACCCCGTCGAGGCGGAGCGCCTGGTGCGGGCGGCGACCCGATGACGCTGAGCGGCCGCCAGATCGTCTGCCTCGGCTTCGGCGAGTGGGACGCCGAGCTGTGGACCAACCAGCAGCACCTGATGTCGCGCCTCGCGCGGTCCAACGAGGTGCTCTTCCTCGAGTCGCTCGGCCTGCGCCAGCCGCGTCTGGCCGGTCGCGACCTGCGCCGGATGGCGAGCCGGGTGTCGCGTGCCGCGGCGGGTGCGCGCGCCGTCGACGGCCTGCACGTGCTGTCGCCGCTCGTCATCCCGCTGCACGGGCGCCGGCGCCTGCGGAGCCTGAACGCGCGCCTGCTCCGTGCCCAGGTCGGCCGGGCCGCGCGCTCGCTGCGCTTCGAGCGGCCGATCCTGTGGAGCTACGTGCCGCAGGCCGACTGGCTCGTCGACACGCTCGAACCGTCCGCGATCGTCTACCACTGCGTGGACGACATCGCCGCTCAGAAGGGCGTCGCGGCGGGCGCGTTCAGGGAGGCGGAGGCGCACTTCGCGGCGCGCGCCGACCTCGTGCTCGCCTCGGCTCCCGCGCTCGCGGAGCGCATGCGCACGCTCAACCCGAACGTGCACTACGCGCCCAACGTGGCCGACACCGACCGCTTCGCCACCGCGCTCGAGGAGGGGCCGACCGATCCCGCCGTGGCGGCGCTCCCGCGCCCGCGGATCGTCTTCACCGGGGCCGTGGTCGCGACCAAGCTCGACCTCGACCTGCTCGGCGGCGTGGCGCGGGCGCGGCCGGACTGGTCGATCGCGCTGGTCGGGCCGGTCGGCGCGGGCGACCCGCGCACGGACATCTCGGCCCTGCGCGAGCTGCCGAACGTGCACCTGCTCGGCGCCCGGCCCTACGCGGCGCTGCCAGAGGTGCTGCGCGGCGCGGACGTCGCGCTGGTGCCGTACGCGATCAACGACCTGACCAGGTCGGTGTTCCCGATGAAGGTCTACGAGTACCTCGCCGCCGGGCTGCCGGTCGTCACGACCCCCCTCCCCGCCCTCAACTCCAACGCGGGGGTGATCGTCGCCGCCGACGCCCCGGCCACGCTCGCGGCGATCGAGCGCGCGCTCGCCGAGGACGGCCCGGAGGCCCGCCGGGAGCGCTCGCGGGCGGTCCGGGACAACTCATGGGACGCCCGCCTCGAGGAGATCGGCGCCTATCTTTCGCGGCTTGCCCCTGCGTGACCGCATCAACCGCGTGGCCCGGAGGCTGGGCTACGAGGTGCGCCAGTACACGCCGCTGCGCTCCTTCGCAGCCGCCCGCGAGCGGCTGCTGGAGGGCGTCGACGTGGTGGTCGACGTCGGCGCGAACACCGGCCAGTACGGCGAGCTGCTGCGCGAGAGCGGCTATTCCGGCCGGCTCGTCTCGCTCGAGCCGGTGGCCGAGGCGTACGCCGAGCTGCGGGCGCGGGCGGCCGCCGACGGCGCCTGGGAGGCGGTCTGCGTGGCGGTCTCCGACGCCGACGGCGAGGTCACGCTCAACGTCACGGGCGACTCGCGCAGCAGCTCGATCCTGCCCCGCAACGAGCGCTTCCCCGACAAGCCGGGCTGGGCGCCCAAGGAGAGCCGCCCGGTCCCCGCGCGGCGCCTCGACGGCCTCGTCGGCGAGCTGCTGCGACCGGGCGAGCGCGCCTACCTGAAGCTCGACGTCCAGGGCTACGAGCGCACGGTGCTCGCCGGCGCCGGCGACGCACTGGGTCGCTTCGAGGCGCTCGAGCTGGAGCTGAGCGTCACGCCGCTCTACGACGGCCAGCCGGCGGTCGGCGAGATGCTGCCGCTGCTCGCCGAGCGCGGCTTCCGCCCCGTCTGCCTCGAGCCGATCCTGCTCGACGACGACGGCCTGCTGATGGAGCTCGACGGCCTGTTCGCGCGCGCCTAGGCGGCGAGCAGCTCGTCCCAGGGCCGGGCGTGGCCGGCGAGCGCGCGCGCCAGGCGCTGGAGGTCGCCGAAGCCCTGGTCGGCCTCCCAGGACCAGTGCAGCACGACCGGGACGAAGACGCCGGGCCGGGCCGCGACGGCGCGCTCCACGGCGGCCGCGACGGCGTTCGAGCGGCCGTAGAAGGGCGCGTAGGCGGGCGCGTAGATCGCCTGGCCGCGCCACAGCGGGGTGCGGTGGAAGCCGAGCAGCGGGACGGTCTCGGGGCCGCCGCAGACCACGTCGTAGCGCTCGGCCAGCCGCTCGTACTGGCGCGCCTCGAAGCGGTTGAAGGGGGGCGCGAAGGCGCGCGTGCGGATGCCGGCCGCCGCGAGCTGCGCGCCCGCGCGGTCGAGCAGGTCGTCCAGCGCCGCGCCGTCGAGGCCGACCAGCTCGGAGCGGCGGCGCGGGCGCGGGTCGCGCGTGCGGTGATCGAGGCCGTGCAGCGCGAAGGCGACGCCGTCGCGGCTCAGCTGCGCCAGCGTGGCGAGCTCGCGGTCGGACAGCGCCCGGCTCGTCGTCCCCAGCGGGTCGAGGTAGTCGCGCGCCACCCGCGGGGTCACCGCCATCAGGTAGGGCACCCCCGCCTCGGCGAGGATCGAGTGGAAGCGGGCGAAGTTCGAGTGGCTGCGCTCGGTCGCGTCGTAGGCCCCCGCCTGCGGGTACTCGTCCACGCGCACGAGGAAGCGCGGCGGGGCGGCGGCCGCGGGGCCCAGCACCGCCCGGCGGGCGGCGGCCAGCGGCGCCAGCCCGCGCCGCTCGAAGTCGAAGGCGCCGCTCTTCATGGCGGCCCGCTGGAGGCGCCGCACCGGCGCCGGCGGCACCGGGCGGCCGGCCACGGCCCGCTCGACCTCGGGCCGCGTCAGGTCGTGCCGGTCGACCAGCCCGGCCCGCATCTCGCTGGCGAAGATCAGGCGCGCGCTGCGCTCGGTGTCCGACGACAGCGCGCCGACCGCGACGCCCGCGGCGACCGCGAGGCGAGTCGCCTGAGTGAGGGTGAACCGCAGAGCGTTGAGGATCAGGCAACCGTAAACCCGCTGCAGCGCCGGTGCCAGCCGGAGCCGGCTTGCCCCTAGGCTCACGCGCGACGTGAGCACGCTGGTCGTCTCCTCCTACATGCCCGCCCGCGGAACCGGGCGGGCCGCACGCACCTACGGGATCGTGCGCGCCCTGGCCGCCGACGGCCCTGTCGACCTGCTCCACACCCGCTTCGGAGCCGAGGCGCCGGACCCGGCCTACCAGCGGCTGGACGGCGTCCGGCTGCACCCCGTGACGACCTCGCGGCGCGCGCGGCGGGCCGTCGCATGGGCGCGCGCGAGGTCGGGCGGCGTGCCGCCTGCGGTCGCGCGCGGGGTCTCGCCCGAGCTGGCCGCGGCGGCGGAGAGCCTGGCCGAGGGCAGCGTGCGCGTGATCGCCGACGACCCGATGGCGGCCGTGAGCCTGCGCCGCCTGGCCAGGCGGCGGCCGGTCATCTACAGCGCCCACAACCTCGAGTCGGCGTTCCGGCCCGGGCGAGACCCGGACTGGGGGTCGCGCGACAGCCTCGAGGCCTTCGAGCGGCGCCTGCTCGAGACCGCCGCGGAGACCTGGATGCCCAGCCGCGCCGACCTGGAGGGCGCGCGCCGGCTGGCCCCGAACGCCGGGCTGCGCTACGTCCCCAACGTCGTCGACGTGGCGGAGATCGAGCCCCGGCGCGCGCCCGCCGACCCGCCCGAGGCACTGTTCGTCGCCGACTTCACGCTACGCCCCCAACCGCGAGGCGCTCGGCTTTCTGCTCGACGAGGTGATGCCGCGCGCCTGGGCGCGGCGACCCGAGCTGCGGCTCGCGGTCGCCGGGCGCGGCTACGAGCCGCCCGCCGGCGCCGACGAGCGCGTCGACGTGCTCGGCTTCGTCGCGGCCCTCGGCCCGGTCTACGCGCGCGCCGGCTGCGCGCTCGTGCCGCTGCTCAGCGGCGGCGGCTCGCCGCTCAAGTTCATCGAGGCGCTCGCGCACGGGCTGCCGGTGGTGGCCACGCCGCGCGGGGCGGCCGGGCTGGACGCCGACAGCTCGCGCCACTACTTCGAGGGCGCGGGCGCGGACGGGTTCGCCGGCGCGCTGCTGGAGGCGCTCGACCCCGAGCGCGGCGCCCGGGTCGCGGCGGCGGGCCGCGAGCTGGCCGAGAGCACATACTCGATCGAGGCGCTGGCGCGGCGGCTCGCCTCGGTGAGCGCATGAGGATCGTCTCGGTGATGACGTCGGGCGCCCGCGGCGGGGCCGAGTACGCCGCGGTGCGGCTGCTCGACGCGCTGGCCGCGCGCGGCAACGAGGCCGTCCTGCTCACGAGCCACCCGGACATCGCCGACGGCACGCGCGTCACGGCCCGCGGCGTCGAGCTGGGACCCAAGCTCGCCTCCCGCACGTGGCCGCGGCTGGCCTCGACCTCGCCGCTCGTGCTGCGCCGCCTGCGCCGCGAGCTGGCCCGCGAGGCCCCCTTCGACGTGCTGCTGCTCCACTTCAAGAAGGAGCAGCTGCTGGCGCCGCGGCTGCCGGCGCCGCTGCGCGAGCGGGTCGCCTGGGCGGAGTGGGGGCCGGTGCCGGGGCCGCTGCGCAGCGGCCTGCCGAGCCGCCTCTACAGCCGCGCCGCGCGCGACGTGGCGGTGGTCCTGGCGATCTCCGAGGGCACCCGCGAGTCCCTGATCGAGTCGGGCGTCCCGGCCGACCGCGTGGCCGTGGTCCCGAACGCGATCGACCCCGCCCGCTACCGGCCGCAGCCCGAGCTGGGGGCCGCCTGCCGGCGCCGAGCTCGGCATCCCGCCCGACGCCTTCGTGATCGGCTGCCTGACGCGCTTCAACCGCAAGAAGCGCAACGAGGTGGCGATCGACGCCGCCGTCGCGCTGGCGCGCCGGCCCGGCCCGCCCGTGCACCTGCTGATGATCGGCGAGGGCGAGACGGAGTCCGAGCTGCGCACGCGGGCCGCGGCGCTCGCCGGCGCCGCGCACTTCGTGCCGAGCACCGGGGTGGAGCCGGCCGAGCTGCTGTCGGGCTCCGACGTCGTCGTGTTCTGCCCCTCCCCGACCGAGGGCGAGCCGCTCGCGATCTCGATGGGGATGCTGGTCGAGCGGCCGGTGGTCGCCACCGCGGCCGAGGGCGCGACCGGCCTGATCGGCCCGGGGACGGGCGCCATCGCCATGCCCGACCACGACCCGGGCGCGGTCGCGATGCTGCTGGCCGGCTACCGGGACGACCCCGAGCGCGCCAGGGCCGAGGGCCGCGCGGCGCGCGAGCTGGCGGCGGCCCGCCACGACCCGGCCGTGGTCGGCGAGCGCGCCGAGGCGCTGCTTCGGCCCTAGACCGGGCGCAGCGCCAGCCGGCGCATCACGGCGATCAGGCCGCCGACCGCCCCGAACAGCGCCGTGAAGCGCGGGTCCACGCCCGTGAACGAGCCGACCGTCTCGACGACCGCGAGGGCGAGCACGACCGCACAGGACGGCCAGGCCGACGGCCGAGAACAGCGGGTCGCTGCTGCGCCGCCAGACCTGCCAGCTCATCGCCAGCACGCTCGCGACCACCGCCAGATAGGCGAGCAGGCCCAGGATGCCGAGCTTCATCCACCACCAGAAGACGACGACGTGGGTGTAGCTGCGCCCGTTCTCGTGCTCGACTCCGAGCGGGTGAGTCGCCCTCCACTGGCCGCCCAGCCCCAGGCCGGTGATCGGCTGGCGCCGGATCTCGGCCGTCACGTTGCGCAGCTCGTCGAACCGGTAGCGGTCCTGGGCGCTCTCCTCGACCTTGGTCGGCTCGAGCGAGGCGGCGCGCTTCGCGACCGGCGAATCGGCCTGGAGCGGCTGCAGCGACAGCGTCCAGACCGCCGCGGCCAGCAGCAGACCCGCGATCACCGCGATCCGGCGGCCGGGCGTGCGCGCGCCCAGCAGCACGACCAGCAGGATCCCGAGCGCGCCGCCGATCCAGAACGAGCGCCTGAACGACAGCGTCAGCGCGAGCACCAGCAGCGGCAGGCTGACCAGCACCCAGCCCGGCGGCCGCGCCCGCAGCATGAAGGCGGCGACGACCGTGAGGATTCCCAGCAGCACCAGCCAGTTCGCCGTGGGCTCGTAGTAGGTGATCGTCGAGCCCTCGACGACCACTCCGACCCCGGAGATCACGCCGGCGAGCCCGATGACGGCCTTGGTCAGGGCGAGCGCGGCCCCGAAGGCGAGCGCGCCGCGCACCTGGGACCTGGTCTCGATCACGTTGACGACCAGGAACGGGACGATCACCAGCCAGCACAGCTGGCGCGCGGCGAAGATCAGGTCGGCGTCGCTGACCCCGGCGTAGTGCCCGGTCACCGCGCCCGCGGCTGCGGCCAGGACGACCAGGGCGAGCGCGACCGACAGCGGCCCGGGCAGGCGCAGCGGCCTCTGCGCGCTGAAGCGGTCGATCAGCACGGCCAGCAGAGCCACAGCGAGCACGCACTCCGCCGGGGTAGGCCCGAACGGGAGCGGGTCGTAGACCGCAGGGACGCCCAGGAAGTCGTCTCCGCCGCCCTCCACGAGCACCATGACGCCCACCGCGAGGCCGACCGCGAGGCGCGGTCGCTGGATCAGCGCGATCGTCGCGGCGGCGGCCAGCGGGAGGGCGAGCGCGGGCGCTCCATAGCGCGCCGCGAGCGCCAGCAGGAGGGCCAGAACAGGCGACCGCGAGCGCGACCACCGCCCGCGGGAGCGCGGGCCCGCGAGTGCTGATAGCGGACATCTCCAGTCGAGTGTAAGTCGGGACTCCGGATTGGCCCGAAAAAAAGCTGGCGAAAGTCGCGGTAGTCGTGAGAGGGTGGGTCTGAACTCGCAATGAGTGCGGTCAGCCAAATCGATCCGCACGCCTCCGCCCCGCCGCCGCTAACCCACCCGGCGCCGACTCGCGACTCGGCGTGGAAATACGCCCTCGAACACGAGGGCTGGACGACCCTGCTCGTACTCACGGACGCGCTGTCCACGCTGGCCGCGGTCCTGATCGCGATCGCGATCACCGACACCCCGCGCGTGAGCGGGGCCGAGTACCTGTCGCTGTTCGTGCTGCCGCTCGCCGTCCCGGCGATGCTGCACGTGCGCGGGGTCTACCGGCGCCGCGTGCGGATCGCGCTGCGCGCGCTGTCGCCGATGCTCGGGGCGATCTCGGTGGCGTCGATGGCAGTGCTGACCTGGGATGTCCTGATCTCGGGCGCCACCGGCCTGGCGCCGCTGATCGGCTGGATCTGGCTGCTGACGGTCGCGCTGCTCGCCGGCGGGCGCTGCGTGCTGGCGCTGGCGCGCCGCCAGGCCCGCATCAAGGGCCTGGCCGGCAAGCCGACGCTGATCGTCGGCGCCGGCATGGTGGGCGCGACGATCGCCCAGCGCCTGACCGCTCAGCCCGAGTACGGCCTGCACCCGGTCGGCTTCCTCGACGAGCACCCGCCGTCCGACTCGAACGGGCACGGCCCGGTCCCCCACCGGGCGCTGCCCGTGCTGGGCGCGCCGTCCGAGCTCGCCGACGTCGTGGCCGCGCACCGCGCCGAGCACGTCATCTTCGCCTTCACCTCAGACCCCGACCAGAACCTGCTGGCCCTCGCGCGGCGCTGCGAGCAGCTCGGTCTGGAGGTCTCGCTGGTCCCGCGGCTGTTCGAGTCGATGAACGACCGCGTGGCGCTCGACTGGGTCGGCAGCATGCCCGTGCTGGGCATCCGGCCGCTCGACCCCAAGGGCTGGCAGTTCCGCTTCAAGTACGCGATGGACAGGCCGCTGGCGCTGCTGGGGCTGCTGCTCCTCTCGCCGGTGATGCTCGCGGTCGCTCTGGCCGTGAAGCTCAGCTCGCCGGGACCGATCCTGTTCCGGCAGCGCCGCATCGGCCAGGACGGCCAGATCTTCGAGATGCTCAAGTTCCGCTCGATGCACGTCCCGGACTCAGACGTGGAGTTCGTCCCGCCCCCGGGCTTCGCCCCGGGCGGCGTGGAGGGCCCCGACCGGCGCACGCCGCTCGGCCGCTTCCTGCGCCGCTCCGGCCTCGACGAGCTCCCGCAGCTGATCAACGTCCTGCACGGGCAGATGAGCCTGGTCGGGCCGCGGCCCGAGCGCCCGGAGTTCGCGTTGGCGTTCGGCGCGCAGCTGGCCCGCTACCAGGACCGCCACCGGGTCAAGTCGGGGATCACCGGCTGGGCCCAGGTCTCCGGCCTGCGCGGCCAGACGTCGCTCTCCGAGCGCGTGGACATGGACAACTACTACATCCGGAACTGGTCGCTCTCGTTGGATCTGAAGATCGCATTCCTGACGGTCCCGGCTGTGCTGCGGACCGGCGATGACGCCTGACCTCGCGCTCAGGGGCACCTTCCGCCGGTCGGCCATCGTGCACGACTGGCTGACGATCCCTGGCGGTTCCGAGAAGGTGCTGCTCGAGCTGCTGGAGCTGCTGCCGGACGCCGACGTCTTCACGTCGGTCTACGACCCGGATCGCTGGCCGGCGCTGCTGCGCGACCGCGACGTGCGCGTGTCGTTCCTCGACCGCCTGCCCGGCGCGCAGCGCCACTACCCCAAGCTGCTGCCGCTGATGAACGCGGCGTTCGAGTCCTTCGACCTGTCCGAGTACGACCTGGTCGTGTCGTCCAGCCACTCCTGCGCGAAGAACGTGCTCACGGACGCCGGCACGCTGCACGTCTGCTACTGCCACACGCCGATGCGCCACGCCTGGGAGCCGCGTTACCTCGACGGCGAGCTGGGCGGCGCCTCGGCGTTCGCCGCGCGCATGCTGCTGGGCCGGCTGCGGCGCGACGACCTGGCCGGCGCGAGCCGCCCCGACGTCTACGTGGCGAACTCGAGCCACGTGGCGGCGCGCATCCGCAAGCACTACCGGCGCGACGCGCTGGTAGTCCCCCCGCCCGTCGACGTGGAGCGCCACCTGCAGCGCCCGCGTCGGGCCGGCGACTACTACCTCGTGCTCGGCCGGGTGGTGCCGTACAAGAAGGTCGAGCTGGCCGTCGGCGCCTGCGCGACGCTGGGCCGGCCGGTCAAGGTCGTCGGCGAGGGGCGCGCCCTCGACGCCGCCCGCGCCGCGGCCGGGCCGGGCGCGGAGTTCCTCGGCTTCCTGCCCGACGCCGAGGTCGACGCGCTGCTGTCGGGCGCGCGCGGCCTGCTGTTCCCGGGCGAGGAGGACTTCGGGATCGTGCCGGTCGAGGCCCAGGCCGCGGGCGTCCCGGTGATCGCATACGGCGCGGGTGGTGTGAAAGACACAGTTATCGAGAACGAAACCGGTGTGTTTCATGCAGAGCAGACCGTGACCTCGGTCGCGTCCGCCATCCTTCAGGCTGAGAGCATGCAGTTCGACGACTACCGCTTGCGGGCCAACGCCCGGCGCTTCGGTCGCGCGCGCTTCCGCGCGGAGATGACCGACGTCCTGCTCGAGCACGCGCCCGAGGGGGCCGCCAGGTGAGCGCCACCCCCGATCTGCGCTTCGAGCCCGAGCGCGACCGCGACTCCGTGGGCTACGCGCTCGGCGTGCTGCGACGGCGCTGGCTCGTCGTCGTGCTGGCCGTGATCGCCTGCCTCGCCGTCGGCGTGGTGATCGCCGGCGTCGGCTCCGGCGACCGCTACGACAGCAGCGCTCGCGTCCTGTTCGGCACGTCGACGCTGTCCGACGCCGCCCTCCAGCTCCAGCGCGCCGACAACGACCCCGAGCGCGAGGCGGCGACCAACGTCCTGCTGGCCGGCTCCGAGGCGGTCGCGTCGAGCGTGCGCCGCACGCTCGGGCTGTCCACCTCGGTGGGAGACCTCCAGGACAAGATCGACGTCGAGGCCGAGCAGAACGCCAACGTGCTTCAGATCACGGCCAGCGACAAGGAGCCGCAGCAGGCCGCCGCGATCGCCAACGCCTTCGCCAACGAGTTCGTGGCCTTCAGGGCGCGCGCCGACCGGGAGAGCATCGAGGCCGCCCAGCGCGACCTGCAGCAGCAGCTCGAGGCGCTCCCCGTCGACGCCCCGGAGCGCCAGGACGTGCGCGAGGCGCTCCAGCGGCTCGCCTCCTCGCACGCGCTCGCCAACGGCGACGCGCGCGTGATCGCGAAGGCCGGCGTCCCGACCGACCCCTCCAGCCTGGGGCTCCCGCAGGTGCTCGCGCTGGCGGGCATCATCGGGCTGGCGCTCGGCCTCGTCGCCGCGCTCGTGGTCGAGTCGATGGACAAGCGGATCGCCGACGTCGCCAGCTTCGAGCGCGAGTACCGGCTGCGCGCGCTCGCCGTCGTGCCGCAGAAGGCGTTCCGCCGCCAGGGCCTGCGCGCCGGCTCGGGCGACCTCGAGCCGTTCCGCATCCTGCGCACCGCCGTCGACTTCGCGCGGGTGACGCGCCCGGTGCGCACCGTGATGGTCACGAGCGCGATCCGCGGCGAGGGCAAGTCGAGCGTCGCGATCGGGCTCGCCCAGGCGATCGCCCTCAGCGGGCGCGAGGTGATCCTCGTCGAGCTCGACCTGCGCCACCCGAGCCTGGCCCGGACGTTCGGCCTGGCCGACCAGGGCGGGGTGACGAACGCGCTGCTCGGCAGCGACCCCAACGACCTGCTCCAGCGGCCGCTGCGCGAGCTGCCCGACCTCGAGGTGCTGGCCGCGGGCGTCCTGCCGCCCAACCCCGCCGAGCTGCTCGAGGCGCCGGCGCTCGACGTGATGCTGCGCAGCCTGCTCCAGGACGGCAAGAAGACGCTCGTGATCGACGCGGCCCCGCTGCTGCCGGTGGCCGACGCCCAGATCCTGCTCAACAAGCCCGCGGTCGACGCCAGCGTGGTCGTCGCCCGCCAGGGCGTGACGACGCGCGACCACGCCCGCCGCGCGCGCCTGGTGCTGGAAGGCCACGGCGCCGCTCCGATCGGGCTGGTCGTCACGGGCCACACCGCCAGGGACGCGTACGGCTACGGCTACGGCGAGATCTGGCAGCCGGAGACCTCGCAGGCCGAGGCCCAGTCCGATGAGCGCTCGGCGCCCGCGCGCACCGAGCCGCGACCGGCCCCCGCGCCGCAGCACGCGCCGCCGCAGCGCGACCCGCCAGCGCACGCGGCTGTCCTGGCTGCGCTAGCGGCGCGCCGCGTCGGCCAGCACGTCCCGCACGGCCGCGGCGACCGCAGGCCAGCGGTGCCCGGCCGCCCGCTGCAGGCCCAGCTCGGCCAGCCGGCCGCGCCCCGAGCGCGCCTGCGCGATCGCGGCCGCCCACGCGGCCCCGCTGCGCTCGCGCACCTGCACCGCTGCGGGCCCGGCGAGGTCTCCGAGCGCGCCAGCGTCCGCGGCGACGACGACCGGCGTGCCGCTGGCCATCGCCTCCAGCGCGACGATGCCGAAGCCCTCGTACAGCGAGGGCAGCGCCACCGCCTCGGCGGCCCGGTAGAGGCGCGCCAGGGCGTCGTCGTCGGCGTCCGCGATCCAGGCCGCGCCGGCGGCGCGGGCGGCGGCCAGGATGCGCTCGCCGTCGTGGCCCGGCCGGCCGGCCAGCACCAGCTGCCAGTCCGGCTCGCGCGCGGCGGCCTCGATCAGCACGTCTAGCCCCTTGCGCGGCTCCAGCGAGCCCACGTGCAGGACGAACGGGGCGACCAGGCCGTGCGTCTCGCGCGCCCAGCGCCGCTCGGCCTCGGGGTCGCCCGGCGCGAAGCGGTCGTCGACGCCGTTGCCGATCACCTCGAGGTGGTCGACGCCGAAGCGCTCGCGCACGTCCGCCGCGGTCGCCTCGGAGACGCAGATCACGCGGGTGGCGGAGCGCACCGAGCGCGGGATCGAGGTCCGGAACTGCTGCTCGACCTGCGGCGGCTTGCTGCCGGGGAAGAGCAGCGGCGCCAGGTCGTGGACGGTGGCGACCGTCGGGACTCCGATCCGGCGCGGCAGCAGCGTCTCGGGCGCCCAGAGGACGTCGGGGCGGCGCCGCAGCGCCCACAGCGGCACGGCGAGGTCGCGCCACAGCTCGCGCCCGCGCAGCCGCAGCGGGACCGCGTTGGCGCCCTCCACGGGCGACTCCCACCGGCGCAGGTTGACGAGCAGGTCGACCCGGTCGCCGCGCGCCACGAGCTCCGAGGCGATCCGCTGCAGGTGCTTCGGGATCCCGCCCCAGTCCGCCTCGAGCACGTTGGCGTCGACCGCCACGTGCAGGCGGTCGCTCACGCCGCCCCCCTGCGCACCAGGCCGCGCAGCTCCGCGGGCTTGACCACCCCGAGGGCGACGACGAGCACGGCGTAGAGCACGCTCGCCGCGGCCGTCCAGACGATCGTCGGCAGCCCCGCCTGCTTCAGCCCCCAGGCGGCGAGCCCGGTCGCGGCGGCGGCCAGCGACGATGCGGCCCAGGTGCGCGCCAGTCGGCGCCAGGCCCATCGCCGAGCTGACGATCCACATCGACAGCGACATCACCAGGATCTCGGTCGCGAGCGTCAGCCAGGCGGCGGCCATGAACCCGTAGCTCGGGACCAGCGCGAGGTTGGTGGCGACGTTGAAGACGAGCGCGCCGACCGCGATCAGGACGAACTTGCGCTGCAGGCCGTAGGCGACGATCAGGTACCCCGTCAGGTAGCCGAGCGAGACCACGACGAACGTGGCCATCAGCAGCGGCAGGGCCGGGGCGGCGTCGTCGAAGTCGGCGCCGAACAGCAGCTTCGTGATCGGCTCCGGGCCCGCCAGCGTGATCGCCAGGGCGGGCAGGGAGGTCAGCACGAGGTAGTCGGTCGCCGTGTGGAAGAGGCGGCGAACGCGGTCCGGGTCGGTGTCGCGCGCGGCCACGAACAGCGGGAACAGGGTCGTCATGATCGCCGCGGGCAGGAACTGGATCCGCTCGTAGATGCGGTAGACGGCGCCGTAGAGGCCGGCGTCGCGCGGACCCGCCAGCTCGAAGACGATCACCTGGTCGACGTAGCCGTAGCCGAGCGTGAGCAGGCCGCCGATGCCGACTGGCAGTCCCTGGCGCAGCAGGTCGGGCCAGAGCGGGCGCGACCGCCTGAAGTGGACCCGCGACGCGCGCAGGGCGAGCACGACGTAGGCGGTGTTGGTGATCGTGGCGACGCCGAGGAAGGCAGCCGACATCGCCACCAGGCCGCCGTCGAGCAGGGCGATCACCCCTACCGCGGCCGCCCACAGGATCCCGTTGCCGACCTCGATCGCGGTGACCACGACGTTGCGGACCTGGAGCTGGAAGACCACGCTCAGCGAGCTGAGGACGGCGAGCGGCAGGGTCGCGCACACGAAGGCGGCGGCGACCCGCATCTCCGCGTCGTCGGCGATCAGCAGGCAGACGGCGAGCGAGAGCAGCGTCACCGGCCCGATCAGCGCCAGCCTGAGCGTGACGAGCGCCCCGAACCAGTGGGCGGCGCGCGCCGGATCGGCCGCCGCCCGCTCGACGGCGACCTGGGCGAGCCCGAGGCTGCCGAAGTAGGAGACGAAGCCGATCACCGCGAGCAGGACCGACCAGCGGCCGAAGCCGTCGGTGCCCAGCGTGCGGACCAGCAGCAGCGTGACGCCGACGCCGAGCGCGAGGTTGAGCGCGCGCAGGACGACCTGGCCGGCTATGTCGCGGCCGGCGGTGGCACGGCTGGCGGCCGCCCCCGCGCTGGAGGCCCCACCGCTCACAAACTGCCCCAAGGAGCCCGCACGGGGCTCCATTATCGACCGCGGGTAGCGTTTCCGGGCGTGGCGAACGGGATCGTGTACCTGGTCGGGGCCGGCCCCGGCGATCCCGGGCTGATGACGCGCCGGTCGCTGGAGCTGATCGCCGCGGCCGATGTGGTGCTCTACGACCGGCTGATCCCGCCCGGCGCGCTCGACGGGGCGCGCCCCGACGCCGAGCTGCGCTACGTCGGCAAGGAGCCCGGCCGGCCCGCCGTCGAGCAGGAGCAGATCAACGAGCAGCTGGTCGAGCTGGGGCGCGCCGGGCGCCGGGTGGTGCGGCTCAAGGGCGGCGACCCCTTCGTGTTCGGCCGGGGCGGCGAGGAGGCGGAGGCGCTCGCGGCGGCGGGTGTGGCCTTCGAGGTCGTGCCGGGCGTGACGGCCGGCGTGGCGGCCCCCGCGTACGCCGGCATCCCGGTGACCCACCGCGACGCGGCCTCGGCGGTCGCCTTCGTGACCGGGCACGAGGACCCCTCGAAGGACGGGTCGGCGCTCGACTGGGACGCGCTGGCGCGCTTCCCCGGGACGCTCGTCTTCTACATGGGCATCAAGAACCTGCCGCTGATCGCCGAGCGCCTGACGGCCGCCGGCCGGCCGGCCTCCGAGGCCGGCGGCGGTGGTCGCGCGCGGCACGCTCGGCGGGCAGCGGACGGTGACGGGCGCGCTCGGCGAGATCGCCTCGCTCGTCGCCGCGGCGGGGATCCGGCCCGCCGGCGGTGACGCTGGTCGGGCCGGTGGCGGAGCTGCGCGAGACGCTCGCGTGGCTCGAGCGGCGGCCGTTGCACGGCGAGACCGTCGCGGTCACGCGCGCCCGGGCCCAGGCGAGCGGGCTGGCGGCACGCCTGCGCGAGCTCGGGGCCGAGGTGGTGGAGACGCCCGCGATCCGGATCGAGCCGCTGCCCGTCGAGCTGCCCGAGCCGCCCGACCTGCTCGTCCTCACCAGCCCGAACGGCGTGCGGCTGTTCTTCGAGGCCCTGCCCGGCGACGCCCGCGCGCTGGCGCATACGCGCGTCGCCGCGATCGGGCCGGGCACGGCGGCGGCGCTGCGCGAGCACGGGGTCGAGGCGGACGTCGTGCCGGAGCGCTTCGTGGCCGAGGGGCTGCTGGAGGCGCTCGAGGCCGAGCCGCTCGACGGGCGGCGCGTCGTCGTCGCCCGCGCCGCGGAGGCGCGCGACGTGCTCCCGGACGGCCTGCGCGAGCGCGGCGCCCGGGTGGAGGTCGTCGCCCTGTATGAGACCGTGGCCGAGGCGCTCGACGAGGCGCAGAAGGCGGCACTCAGGGAGGCGTCGTACGTGACCTTCACCTCGTCCTCGACGGTCCGCTTCTTCCTGTCGGGCGGCGGCATCGTGCCCGACGGCGCCCGCATCGTCTCGATCGGCCCGGTGACGAGCGAGACGCTGCGCGAGCACGGGCTCGAGCCGGACGTGGAGGCCGAGCGGCACGACGTCGACGGCTTGATCGCGGCCTTGACCGCGGACGCCGAGGCGCGCAGAGTGGGCACGCCGTGATCGTCACCCTGCTCACCGACTACGGCCGCGACGACGACTTCGTCGGCGTCTGCCACGGGGTGATCCACGGCATCGACCCCGACGCGCGGGTCGTGGACATCACCCACGGCGTCGAGCGCTACGCGGTGCGCCAGGGAGCGCTCGTGCTGCGCAACACGCTGCCCTACATGCCGGTGGGCGTGCACGTGGCGGTGGTGGACCCGCAGGTCGGCACCGAGCGGCGCGCCCTCGCGGTGCGGACGGCCGACGGGCGCGTGCTGGTCGGCCCGGACAACGGGCTGCTCAGCCTGGCCTGGGAGCGCTGCGGCGGGATCGACCTCGCCGTCGACGTGACCCGCTCGCCGCACCGGCTGGAGCCGGTCTCGGCGACCTTCCACGGGCGCGACATCTTCGCCCCGGTCGCCGCCCACCTGGCGCGCGGGGCCGAGCTCGCGGACGCGGGCGACCAGCTCGACCCGGCCGAGCTCCAGACCGTCGAGCTGCCGCAGCCGCGCGTGGAGGACGGGACGCTCGTCGGCCACGCGCTGGTGGTCGACCGCTTCGGCAACGCCTCGCTCAACGTCGACCACGACGACATGGCGGGCACGGGCATCACGCTCGGCAACGTGGTCGAGCTCGAGACGGGCGGCGAGCGCTACCTGGCCACCTACGCGCAGACGTTCGCGGACGTGCGGCCGGGCGAGCTGATCGTCTACGAGGACGCCTACCGCACGCTCGCGGTGGCGATCAACCGCGGCGACGCCGCCGGCACGCTGGCGCTGCGGCCCGACGCAGAGGTGCGTCTGCGGCCGCGATGATCGGGACGCCGCGCGTCCACCTCCGGCTGACCGACTCGACCAACGAGCGCGCCCGCGCGCTCGCCGCGGCCGGGGCGCCGCACGGGACGCTGGTGACGGCTGACGAGCAGCAGGCCGGCCGGGGGCGGCAGGGCCGGGTCTGGACGGCGCCGCCGGGGTCGGCGGTGCTGATGTCGGTGGTGCTGCGCGAGCTGAGCGAGACCCTGCCGCTGGCTGCGGCGGTGGCGGTCAGCGAGGCGGTGCCGCTGGAGACCAGGATCAAATGGCCCAACGACGTCTGGGTCGACGGCCGCAAGGTCGCCGGGATCCTGGTCGAGGCGCGGCCGCAGGAGGGCTGGGCGGTGCTGGGGATCGGGTTGAACGTGACGACGGAGGAGTTCCCGCCGGAGCTGCACGCGACGTCGCTGCGGCTGGCCGGGGCGTCGCTGTCGCCCGACGACGCGCTGGCCGCGCTGCTCGCCGCGTTGAACGCCTGGCTCGCGCGGCCGCTTCCCGAGGTCCTGGCCGCCTGGCGCTCGCGCGACGCGCTGCTCGGGCGCACGGTGCGCTGGTCGAACGGCAGCAACGAGGGGACGGCGGCCGGCGTGGACGACTCTGGCGCCCTGATCGTCGAAACCCGTGACGGTCGCGTCACACTCGACGCGGGAGAGGTGCACCTGGAGCGCTAGGCGGCGGGTCGCGCTCGTCGCGTCGTCGCTCGTCGTGCGGCTCGCCGGGCGCGTCCTGCTCCTCGCCCGGGGCGTCCTGGTCGTCGTCGCCGTCGGCGTGTCGTCGGCTCGGTCCGGCGTCTCGGGCTCTTGCGTCTCCTGCGCCGTCGCCGTCACCTCGGCACCGTCCGCGACCTCCGCGTCGCCGCCGCCCTTCTTGCGGCGGCGCCGGCCGCCGCGGCGGCGCTTGCCCTTGGGGAAGTTCTTGAGCAGCTCGCGGGCGAGCGCGCTCGGCTTGCGCGCCATCCGCATCCGGGCGCCGTCGAGCACCTGCTGCGCCTCGGGCGTGTGCGCCAGCGCCGCCGCCAGCAGCGCCGCCGACAGCCGGCGGTCCTGCTTGCGGGCCGCCTGCACCAGCCGCCGCGCGTTGCGCGCGTGCGCCGCTCCGGCCGAGTTGACCAGCAGGCCGAGCAGCCGCTTGGTCTCCGGCCAGCGCTGCACCGCGTACTCCTCGTGCACCTCGCGCGAGTACTCGGCCAGGTGCCAGAGCCAGCGCGCCGCCTGGTCGCGCCGCCCGATCTGCTTCTCGGTCAGCGCCTGGAGCAGCACCTTGACGCCCTCGCGGCGCTCGTCGCGCGACCAGCCGCCCACGATCTCGACGGCGTCGTCGAACGCCTCGGGGTCGCGCAGGCCGCCGATCTCGCTCAGCGCGCGGACACGCAGCTGCGTGTTGCGGTTGCGGCGCAGGCAGGTGACCAGGAACAGCCGCCGCAGCTCGCCGGTCGAGTCGAAGTGCAGCATCGCCTTCGCTCGGCGCCAGTTGTTCGACGCCACGCGCGCGCCGGCCAGCATCGCCCACGCCTGCTGCTCGCCCCAGCTCAGGTGCTCGACCGCTATCCGCCACAGCTCGCGCTCGAAGACCTGGGCGCGGCGCTGCGGGTCGGCGGTCACCGGCACGACGCGCCGCTCCACGCGCAGCCGCCGGCCGCGGCCGCGGCGCACCGGCCCGACGACGATCGCGCCGCCGCGGTAGACGTCGCGGTCGAGCAGCGAGTGCAGCGTCACGACCGGGTCGTCGTTCGGCGTCGCCGGGTGCACGAAGTCGACGACGATGCCGGCCTCCTTGCCGGGCGTCCGCCGCGTCACGCGCCCGACGCGCTGCTGGTAGATGCGCTTCGAGGCCGTCGGCGCCAGGTGCATGCAGACCGTCGCCCGCGGCGAGTTCCAGCCCTCGGCCAGCAGCTGCGCGTTGACGAGCACGTCGATCTCGCCGCGCTCGTAGGCGGCCAGCGTGCGCGTCAGCTCGCGCTTGGGCGTCTCGCCCGAGACCGCCTTGGCCTTGATGCCGGCCTCCTGGAAGGCCTTCGCCACGTTGTGGGCGTGCTTGACGCCCGCCGAGTAGACGACGCCCGGCACGTCCTTGAAGCGCGTCTTGTAGAGGTCGGCGACGGCCAGGTTGAACGGCGTCTGGTCGAGCAGGGCGGCCAGCTCTTCCTGGTCGAAGTCCTGATCCACTTCGCCGCGCCGCAGCGGGACGTTGGCGATCGAGCGCACGCCCACGCCGGGCGGGATGCGCACGCAGCGCAGCGGCGCGATCACGCCCCGGCGGGCCGCCTGGGCGAGGTCGAAGCGCGAGGTCTGGGTCGGGAACAGGTCGGTGACGTGGCGCGCGATCAGGGCGCCCGTCGCGGTCATGCCGATGAACACCGGGCCGAGCCACTGGCGGATCGCGGCGCTGGTCTTCTCGCCCAGCGCGGTGTGCGCCTCGTCGCAGATGACGATCGTGTACGCGTCCGAGACCTTGCCCGCGTTGCGCACGAACCACTGGTAGGTCTCGACCGTCACGGGGCCGCCCGCCGGCGGCTCGCCGTCGCCGTTGCGCAGCAGCGGCGCCGCGACCCGGTCCCGATAGCCGCGCGCGCGCAGCTCGCCCATGAACTGGTCGACCAGGTTGCGCCGGTGGGTGAGGATCAGGATGCCGCCGGTGCGCGACGCGTCGACGAAGCCCATCGCCGCGACGGTCTTGCCGGCGCCGGTGGCGTGCTCGAACCAGAAGCGCCGAGCCGCGCCGGCGTCGTCGACCGCGGCGTCGCTGGCGGCCTCCTCCTCGGCCTCCTCGGCCGGGTCCCAGTCGAGCGGCTCCTCCTCGACGAGCTCGTCCCCCTCGATCTCGACCTCGCTGCTCGGAAGCTCGGCGACGGGCGCGCGGCCGTTCGTGCTGCGCGCCATCTGCAGCTCGGAGGTGAGCGCGATCAGCGTGCCGGACAGCGCGTCCACCTGGTGCGCGTTGAGCGTGGTCCCGTCCGCGAGGTGCGGCTCCTCCTCGGACAGCAGCCGCTCGAGGCCGAGCATCAGCGAGTAGCTGCGCCGCCAGGCGATCGAGGGCTGCTCGCGGCCCGACTCGATCTCCTTGACGGCGTCCTCCAGCGCCGCCCGGCGGGCCGTTCCCGGCGCCAGGGCCTGGGCGGCGTCCTCTCCGGGCAGCACGAAGCTCTCGCGCGCGAATTCCTCGGCGCGCGAGATGACCTCGCCCGGGAAGGGCGCGTCAGCGAGGGCAGAGCTTGTCTCAGCCACGTTCGGCGTACTCGTGATGGGAAAAGGGGCTGGACCGGGCTGGCCGTCTGGGAGTCAGCGGGGTCGCACCCGTAGGCCCGTCGCTCAACAGAGTCCCGCGAGCGCCGGGCGCGCCGGTCCAAGGAGGACCGTCGGCGTAGACCTATTACAGCACACGATCGCCGATTTCGGTCTGCCAAGCTTCCCACGGTGCGTCGCGTCGCCCTCCTCGCCGTCTGCCTGCTGGTCGCGGGCTGTGGGTCCGACGACAGCTCCAACCCGCCGCCAGGGCCCGACCAGTTCCTCGACGGCGGCCGGCCGGCCTTCGACGCGTTCCTGAAGGAGCAGCGCGGCACCCCGGTGGTCGTGAACAAGTGGGCCTCGTGGTGCGGCCCCTGCCGCTCGGAGTTCCCCTACTTCCGCGACCAGGCGCACAAGCGCAAGGACGTGGTGTTCATCGGCGTCGACTCGAACGACAACGACGGCGACGCGCGCGACTTCGTCGCCGACAACCCCGTCCCGTACAAGCACTTCAAGGATCCCAAGCTCGAGATCGCCGCCGCGTTCAACGGCGTGCAGGCGTTCCCGACGACCGCCTTCTACGACTCGAAGGGCGAGGTCGCGTTCGTGCACCAGGGCGGCTATCAGTCCGAGGACCAGCTGGTCGAGGACATCGACCGCTACGCTCGCTGACGTCTGGACGTAAGGCCCGCACAGAGCGAATCGGAGATCGTCGCCGCGCTCGAGCTTCGCGAGCGCGTGTTCAGCGGCGAGCAAGGCGTCTCGATCGCCGCCGACCGGGACGGCCGCGACGACGAGTCCACGCACCTCGTCGCGGTCGAGGAGGGGCGCGTGATCGGGACCTGCCGGCTGCTGTTTCGCGGCAACGTCGCGCGGCTGGGACGCCTCGCGGTCGAGCCCGAACGCCGCGGCAAGGGGATCGCGGGGGCGCTGCTGGCGCTCGCCGACCGCGTAGCGCTAACCGAGGGCGCCAACTCGATCTCCCTGCACGCGCAGACCTACGCCCGCGAGCTCTACCTCGACGCGGGCTACGTGGAGCGCGGGCCGGAGTTCGTCGAGGAGGGGATCGAGCACGTGGCGATGGGCAAGCGGCTGTGAGCCCGGAGCTGCGCATCGACCCGCTCAGCGGGCTGCGGGTGATCGTCGCCGGCGAGCGGAGCTCGCGCCCGGGCGCCTTCCTCGACGTCCCGTCGCGGCCGCCGATCGACCCCGACGCCGACCCCTTCGCGGCCGGCCACGAGGACCGCACCCCGCCCGAGGTCTACCGGCTCGGCGGCGACAACGGCAGCTGGAGGGTGCGCGTGGTCCCGAACCTCTACCCGGCGCTGTCGCCGGGCGACGCGGCACCGGGCGAGGACCCGCTCGCGGGCGGGCGCGGCGAGCCGGACCTGTTCGCCTCCGAGGCCGCGTCCGGCGACCACGAGGTGATCGTCAACGCGCCGGACCCGGTCCACTCGCTCGCCGAGGTGACGCCCGACCAGGTCGAGGCCGCGATGTCGGTATGGCGCGAGCGCATGCGAGCGCACTCGGACTCGGCCTACGTTCACGTGATCGTGAACGAGGGCAAGGAGGCGGGCGCGTCGCTGCCGCACACGCACGCCCAGCTGTACGCGCTCCCGTTCGTGCCGGCGGTGGTCGCTCGCGAGCGCGAGCGCTTCACCGCCTACTCCGACCGCACGCAGGGGCGCAACCTGCTCGAGGACCTGGTCCAGGAGGAGGTGCGCAGGAGCGAGCGCGTCTTCGCGATCGACGAGGAGGCCGTGGCGCTCTGCCCGTTCGGGGCACGCGTGCCGTTCCACTTCCAGATCGTGCCGCGCCGGCCGGCGGCGCGCTTCTCGGACGACGGCCCGCTCGGCGCCCGCCTGCTGCACGAGGCGCTGCGCCGCCTGGGCGGGACGCTCGGCGAGCTGCCGCCGCTCAACATGTGGGTCCGCACCGCGCCGCGAGACGCGGAGCGGTTCTGCTGGCGCATCGAGGTGATGCCGCGGCTGGCCCAGCTGGCCGGCCTGGAGATCGGCACAGGCGTGCACCTGAACGTGCTGGCGCCGGAGGACGCGGCCGAGCGGCTGCGCGCCGTTCGCCTGGTTTGAACGTGCCCCGTGACGGGGACCGGCCCTGAGAGAATCCCCTGTATTACTCGGGGGCCTTTCCCCAGACCGGACCCTCCCGCGTGTCGCGCGCCCACGAAGACGAACTGCTGGAACGCGAAAGCGAACTCGGGGCCATACGCGCCCTGATCGCTGAGGTTGCGGCGGGCAACGGAGGGACGGCGATGGTCGAGGGACCGCCCGGAATCGGCAAGAGCCGGGTGCTCGCGGCGACGGTGGCGGAGGCCGGCGCGGCGGGCTTCGAGGTCGCGCGCGCCCGCGCCAGCGAGCTAGAGCGCGATTTCGCGTTTGGCCTTGTGCGCCAGCTTTTCGAGCCGCGGCTGGTGCGCAGCGACGCCGCCGAGCGCGAGCGTCTGTTCGCGGGCGCGGCGCGACTGGCCGCCCCGCTGTTCGAGCTGCCCGGTGCCGGCAGCCTGCCGGGCGAGGAGTCCTCGCAGGCCGCCATGCACGGCCTCTACTGGCTGACCGTCAACCTCGCCGGCGACGCTCCGGTGGCGCTCGCGGTGGACGACGTCCACTGGGCCGACGCGCCGTCGCTGCGCTTTCTGGCGTATCTGGTCAACCGAGTCGAGGAGCTGCCGATCCTGCTGGCGGTCGCGGCGCGGCCGGCCGAGCCGGGCGCCGAGCTCGAACTGCTCGACGAGCTCGCCGCGAGCCCGTCCAGCCGAGTGGTGCGGCCCCAGCCGTTGGGCCCGGGGGCCGTAGCTGCGCTGATCCGCCTGGCGCTCGACACGGAGCCCGAGGAGCAGTTCGCGCAAGCCTGCTTCGACCTGACCGGCGGCAATCCGCTCCTCCTGCACGAGCTGACCGTGACGCTGCGCGACGAGCACATCGCACCCGTGTCAGGCAACCAGGAGCGCCTCGCCGAGCTGGCCCCCCGCTCGGTCGTGCGGTCGGTGACGCGACGGCTGCGGCGCCTGACGCCCGACGCCGCGGAGGTGGCCGCCGCGGTCGCCGTGCTCGGGGACGGTCCCGACCGCAGCTCGGTTGCGCGCCTCTGCGGGCTCGAGTCGGCCGCGGTGGGCGCGGCCGCGGCGGATCTTGGGCGAGCGGACATCTTCCGCCCCGACGTGCTCGAGTTCGCCCATCCGCTCGTGCGCGCCGCGGTCTACTCGGAGCTCCCGGCCGCGGAGCGGGCGCGCCGGCACCGCGCGGCGGCAGAGCTCGAAGCAGCGAGAGCCGGCGACACGGACGCCGCCGCACTGCATCTGCTCGCGTCCGACAGCGCCGACGACCCGTGGGCGATCGACGTTCTCACCGGCGCGGCACGGCGGGCGCTCGGGCGGGCCGCTCCCGACGTTGCGGCCACCTTCCTCGAGCGCGCGCTCGCCGGCGCGTCGACGGACGACGGGCGTGCGGAGCTGCTCCTCGACCTCGGCCTGGCGGAGCTCGACGCGACCCGGCCGATCGGCTTCGCGCACATGCGCGAGGCGATGACGCTCGCCACCGACCCTGCCGTGCGCGGCCGCCGCGCGCTGGTCCTCGGGAGGTCGCACTTCTCATGGGGCGACCTCGAGGGGGCTGCCGACGTCTTCAAGGAAGGGCTCGACAACGTCGGCGACCGGGACTCGGCGCTGCGGGACGAGCTCGACGCCCATTTCGTCGCCGCCGCGCTCGCCAACCCCACGCTCGCCCCACAGGTGATGGAGCGGATCGAGCCCCTGCTCGCCGACCCGAGCGGGGTGTCCGATCCGGTCATGCTCGCGGCGCTGGGCGCCGCGTCCGCGCAGCTGTACCCGCCTGCGTGGAAGGGGGCGGAGCTGTGCGCACAGGCGCTGGCGACCGGGCAGCTGTCGATCGTCGACAACCCCGCCTTCGTGGCGCTCGCGGCAGTCCCGCTGCTCTCGGCCGGCCGACTCGCGGAGGCGAAGCAGATCTGGGACGACGCCATCCACGAGTCGCGTCGGCGCGGCGCGACCTTCCCGCACGGGTTCGCGTGGACGCTGCGTGCGAGCGTGTCCCTCCGCCAGGGGGCGCTCGCGGCGGCGGAGGCGGACGCACGCGGCGCCTTCAACCATCTCAACGGGGAGGGCGCGCTCGTCCCCCTCACCTTCCTGCTGCCGACACTGATCGACCTCACGATCGAGCGCGGCGAGCTCGACGAGGGATCGGCCCTGGTCGAGCGCTACGGCCTGGGCGGGCCGCTGGCGAACCAGTTTCAGATGAACCAGCTGCTGGACTCGATCGGCCGACTGCGGCTGGCGCAGAACCGGCTCGACGAGGGCATCGAGCTGCTGACTGAGCTCGGCAGCCGGCTGGACAGCTGGCGGCTCCGCAACCCCGGCTTCATCCCCTGGCGCGCGCAGCTGGCGCTCGCGCTGCACACGACCGGGCGTACGCAGGAGGCGCGCACGCTGGTGGACGAGGAGATCGCGCTCGCGCGGGAGTTCGAGGTCGCGCGCGAGCTGGGCATGGGGCTGCGGGTGGCGGGCCTGATCGAGGGCGGCGAGCGCGGAAGCGAGCTGCTCCGCGAGGCGGTAGGTGTGCTCGCCGGCTCGCCGGCCGAGCTGGAGCACGCCCGCGCGCTGACCGACCTGGGCGCCACCCTGCGGCGCGACGGGCAGCGCTCGGCCGCGCGCGAGCCGCTCCGCAGCGGGGTCGACCTGGCTCAGCGTTGTGGCGCGACCGCGCTGGCCGATCGCGCGCACAGCGAGCTGGTGGCCAGCGGCGCCCGCCCACGCCGCCTGACGCTGCGCGGAGTGGACTCGCTCACGGCCAGCGAGCGCCGCGTGGCGGAGATGGCGTCAGAGGGCCTCACCAACCGCGAGATAGCCCAGGCGCTGTTCGTGACCGAGAAGACGGTGGAGGGCCATCTCGGGCACGCCTACCGCAAGCTCGACATCAGCTCGCGCTCCGAGCTGCCGCGGGCCCTGATCCGCCAGCCCGAAGCGGCCGCCGCCTAACACCAGGGGTTTCTCAGGGGGTGCCCCCCGTTGCGGGGGTCTCGAGGGGGCGGCAGGCTGCGGTGCATGGAGAACGCAGTCGAGCCGAGGGGAGCAGCAGATGAGCTTCAGGCACTGATCGACCCGCGAGAGGCACTGCGGCACTCGCAGCGAACCGACCCCACCTTCAAGGAGATTTCCATGGGATTCCGCAAGGGCCCCGAGGCCTTCCGGCACTGACACACCCCACGACCCTGCGGCGGGAGGCGATCTGAGCGAGCCGCTCGCGCAGCTTCTCCTCGCGCCGCCCGGAGCCGCTTCGTCTGCGCCGGCGTGCTGCTGCCGCTGATCGGCACGCGCGCGATGTTTGTATCGGCAGGGGTCGGTGTGCTCGCGGTCTGGTGCGCCGCCGCGCTGTTGTTGCGCGCGCGCGGCGCACCGGCCGCGGCCGCCGTTGGTGCCGGGTCGTAGCCGCCGAGAGCGGCTGCGGGTGGCCGCGGCAGCCGAGCGTTCGGGCGCCTCGGCGTCGCGAGCCACCCGCAGACGCCCCCCGCGCGTCTAGTAGGTTCCCCGCGCCCATGCCGCCATCCCCGCGCCAGGTCCCGATGTTCGCCGCCCAGCCCTCGCAGGAACCACTCCCCTACGGCCGCTGGGCCGAGGCGCTGGGCGAGCAGTTCGCCGCCGCGGCGCCGGAGGGCACGACGGTCGAGGTGGCCGACATCGCCTGGTTCCCCGAGCGGACCTGGAACGGGCGCATCTACGTGCCCGCCACGGTGCTCGCCGGCTCGGGCGAGGTGTTCGGCTACGTGTCGTACACGCGCGAGCACGAGGGCGCCCAGGCCGCCGATTTCGTCGCGACCGCCGACTTCACCGAGGAGACGGCGGAGCAGAACCCCGACTGGACGCTCGACCTGTCCGACGAGGAGATCGGCCAGTGGCGCGGCACAGAGGGCCGCCGCGGGGTGGTCACGCTCGTCTGGGGCGTGTCGCTGGTGCCGAACGGGGTGGTCGCCACCGCCGAGCTGGGACCGACGACCACCGACCAGTGCGAGCTCGTGGACGACCGCTTCACGCTCGTCTCGGTGGACGCCTACACGGGCGACTACGTCGAGGTGCGCCTCTACGGGGCGCGCGGCGCCGAGCTGGCTCGCGAGTCGCTGTACGAGGACGAATAGCCCCGTTAACGTCCCCTCCGATGGACGACGGACCGCGCGAATGCGTGCTGCTCAAGTTCGGGGAGCTGGCGCTGAAGGGCCGCAACCGCCCTCGTTTCGTCACCGTCCTGGACCGCAACCTGCGCCGGGCGACGGCCGATCTCGGGCCGCTCGAGGTGCGTCGCCGGGGCGGCGTCTTCATCGTCAGCGGGAACGTCCCGCAGGACCAGCTGCTCGAGCGCTGCCTCGAGCTGCCGGGCGTCAGCGTCGTCCAGCCGGCGCTGAGCTGCCCGCGTGACGCGACGGCCGCGGCCGACGCCGCCGTCGAGCTGCTGCGCGAGCGCCCCGGGCGCACCTTCGCGGTGCGAGCGACGCGGCGCGACAAGAGCTTCGCCCTGCGCTCGATCGAGCTGGCCCGGCTGCTGGGCGACGTCGTGCGCGTGCGGCTCGGGCTCGAGGTCGACCTGAGCGAGCCGGACGTGGAGCTGTTCGTCGAGGTCGACCACAAGGAGCTGCTCGTCTCGGTGGAGCGCATGCGCGGCGCCGGCGGCCTGCCGGTCGGGACCAGCGGCCGCGCGCTGGTGCTGCTGTCGGGCGGGCTCGACTCCCCGGTCGCCGCCCACCGGATGATGAAGCGCGGCCTGCGCTGCGACTTCATCCACTTCTCGGGGCGCCCGTTCACGAGCCCCGAGTCGATCTACAAGGCGTACGCCCTGGTCGGCAAGCTCGATCGCTTCCAGGGGGACTCGCGGCTCTACGTGGTGACGTTCGGCCCGGCGCAGCGGCGCCTGGCCACCGCGGGGGCCGGCCGGCTCCAGGTGCTCACGCAGCGGCGGCTGATGGTGCGCGTGGCGTCGGCGCTGGCGGAGCGCATCGGCGCCGAGGCGCTCGTCACGGGCGACTCGCTCGGGCAGGTCGCCTCGCAGACGCTGCCGAACCTGGCGGTCGTGGAGCAGGCGGCGCAGGTGCCGCTGCTGCGGCCGCTGATCGACCGCGACAAGGCCGAGATCGTCGACGCCGCCCGGTCGCTCGGGACCTTCGACATCTCGATCCTGCCCGACGAGGACTGCTGCCAGCTGTTCTCGTCCAAGGTGGCCTCGACCCGCGGCCACCCGGACGACCTGCGCCGGATCGAGCGCACCGCCGACGTCGAGGAGCTGGTCGAGCAGCTCGCCGAGTCGGCGGAGCTGTTCCACCCGGCGCTCAGCCCGGCTCCGCTACCCGCGGGCGCCCCCGCGGCGCGCTGAGCAGGCCCGAGACGCCCTCGGCGGTCCGCAGGACGGCGTCGACGAGCTGCCGGCGGCGCTGCTCCAGCTCTGCAGGGCCCACCACCAGCGTCACGGACGCCACGACGTCGCCGCTCGCGTCCACGACCGGGGCGGCGACGGACGACGAGAACATGCGCACGTCGCGGTCGGTCACCGCGTAGCCGCGCGCGCGGACCAGCTCGAAGCGAGCCCGCAGGACCTGCGGGTCGACGATCGTGCGCGCCGTGAGCGACTCGAGCGGACGGCTCAGGTAGTCGTCCACGAACGACGGGTCGGCGTGTGCGAGCAGCACGTGCCCCTTCGAGCCGCAGTGGAGCGGGAAGTTGCACCCGATCGTGGTCTCCGGCACTCGGTGGCGGGGGGACTCGGCGACGCTCAGCACGACCGAGCGCCGGTGATCTCGCTCGACCAGCTGCGCGGTGGCGGAGGCGATCGTCGCGGCGGCCTCGAGGTAGGGGTGACAGACGCGATGCAGCGGCAGCCGGGCCAGATACGAGGAGCCGAGCGAGTAGGAGCGCACCCCCACCGCGTACCGGCGTGTGCCGGGGTCGCGATCGAGGTATCCCATCTCCGTCAGGTAGGTCAGCAGCCGGTGGACCGTCGCCCAGCTGAGCCCGAGCGCGCGCGAGACCTCGGAGGCCCGCAGAGGCCGGTCGGCCACCAGTTCGAGCACCGAGAACGCCCGTCCGACTCCCTGTAGCGGCGCACCGGGTCGAGCCGGCGCGCCGGGCCCGCTCACAGTCATCCCTTCCACCATCCCCTCGTGTCTCACGAATATATCCGCCAGGCGGATATTCGGGTTGACGACCTGCTGCGGCGTGAGAAATCCTCGGGTGGCTCCCGAGCACGTCCGAATGCATGTTCTCTCATAGAACACACTATTCGACTCGCGGGGTTTCGGGGGGTATCGTCGTCGGCGCAGATCGCTTCATCCCCGCTGTGTTCCTGAGGGCCGAGAAAAGGAGTTGAGCAAGTGGGCGAACGTCACCACGTCTGGGAGATCGACTGCGACTCGATGGAGTGGATCGAGCGGCCCCGATCCAGGAAGCACTTCCTCATGGGCATCGGCGGCGCCGTGGCGGGTGCGGGCCTGATCGGCGCCCTCTCGGCCTGCGGTGACGACAGCGACGACAGCGGCGGTGGCGGCGGCGGGAAGCCCGGGTCTGGCAAGACCCTCGCGCTGTCGCTGAACGGATTCAACACCTACGACCAGGACACGGCCGAGGGCGTCCTGAAGGCGATGCAGGGCACCGGCTATCGCCTCATCGGCGCCGAGGCCGCCTTCGACGCGACCAAGGAGGTCGACAACATTCGCCAGCTCGTCGCGCGCCAGCCCGACGGGCTGATGGTGCTCGCGGCGAGCGCCGAGGGAGCCGCCCGCGGCTCGGCCGACGCGAAGCGCAAGGGAATCCCCGTCGTGGCCCAGATCTGGTTCCCGGTCAGCGACGAGGTCGACAGCGCCGCCTACGACGCAGCGCTGCAGCTCAACACCAAGGAGGGTGGGCGCATCACGATCGACTTCATCGCCAAGGACCAGGGCATCACGGAGGGCAAGATCCTCGAGATCACCGGACTCGACGCCCAGCCCTTCAGCGAGGGCTACAAGCAGGGCCTGCGCACGGCGCTCAAGCAGTACCCCGGGCTCGAGGTGGCGGCGTCGCAGCAGGGCTTCTACACGGCCGACGGGGCGATCAAGGCGCTGCGGCCGATGCTGTCCGCCAACCCCGACGCGAAGATCATCATCGACTACGCGGCCGAGATGGGGAACGCCATCGCGCAGGAGCTCCAGCGCCGCGGGCGCAAGGACATCCTGCACGTCACGTCCGACGGCAACGACGCGATGATCCCCTGGCTGAAGAAGGACGACGGCGCCTATCTGAAGGGCGACCGCTGGTTCTCCCCCGCCGAGCAGGGCATCGCCTCGGTGAACATCCTCAGGGCCAAGCTCGAGAAGGACGAGGACCCGACGGACGCCAACATCGCGCTGGAGGGATTCACCGTCGTGCCCAACACCAAGGACCCGGTCGTCGTCACCACGCGGCAGGAGCTGGCCACGGCGAAGAACATCGACAGCCTGCCCCCGTTCGGCTACGACCAGTTCGCTAGCAAGATCCCCTTCGGCGGGTAGATGGAGCGGCGCGCCGCAGGTCCCTTCGTCAGCCTTCGAGGGCTCTGCAAGGAGTACCCGGGCGTGCGTGCGCTCGTGGACGTCTCGTTCGACATCGCGCCCGGGTCCGTCCACGGGCTCGTCGGTGAGAACGGGGCGGGCAAGTCGACCCTGATCAAGCTCATCGCGGGGGCCATGCGGCCCTCTGCGGGCGAGATCCAGGTCGGCGGCCAGGCGCACGCGAACCTGACGCCGCGCGCGGCCCGGGCGCTTGGGATCAGGCTCGTGGCGCAGGAGCGCCAGGCCTGCGGCGAGCTGACCGTGACCGAGAACGTCCTGCTCGGCCGCCTGCCCAAGGCCGGCGGCGCCCTGGGGCCCGTGAGCTACCGGCGGGCCCACCGCGAGGCGAGCGAGCGCCTGGAGCAGATCGGTCTCGACGTGGACCCGCGCCGGCGGATGCGCGACCTGTCCGTCGCTCAGGTCCAGCTGGTCGAGATCGCCCGCGCGCTGTCGGGCAACGCCCGGCTGGTGATCATGGACGAGCCCACCGCCGCCATGAGCGGCGAGGACGTCGCGACCCTCTTCGACGTGATCAAGCGGCTGCGCCAGACCGGCGTCAGCTTCCTGTACGTCTCGCACCACCTCGAGGAGATCTTCGACATCGCGGACTCGATCTCGGTGCTGCGCGACGGCCGCCACGTGGTCACCAGGCCCGCCGAGGGGCTGACGATGGACGAGCTGGTCGAGCTGCTGCTGGGACACAAGCCAGAGACGCTCGAGCGCGAGCGCAGCTCCCAGGAGTCCCGCGCGATGGAGACGGTCATCGACGTGGTGGACGTGCACAAGAAGCCCGCGCTCCACGGCGTGCGGCTGACGGTCCGAGGGGGAGAGATCCTGGCCGTCACCGGTGGCATCGGGTCGGGCCGCCGCGAGCTGGCCCGCTGCATCGCCGGGATCGACCAGCCCGAGCTCGGCGAGGTGCGGCTGAAGGACGGGGGGCGCATGCGCTCGCCGCGGCAGGCGATCCGCAACGGGATCGCCTTCCTGCCCGAGGACCGCAAGGAGGAGGGCGTGCTCGCCGACCTTGACGTGGCCGACAACGTCGGGATCGGGCGGCTCGCCACGGGCCGCTCGCCGCTCGACATGCCGGCGCGGCGCCGGCGCGACGCCCAGGAGATGGTCGGGCGCCTGCGCATCAAGACGCCGAGCCTGCACCAGACCGTGCGGCTGCTGTCCGGCGGCAACCAGCAGAAGACGCTGCTGGGCCGCTGGCTGAGCGTGGGCGTGCGGGCGCTCGTGCTGGACGGGCCGACGGAGGGAATCGACATCGGGAGCCGGCTCGAGATCTACGAGCTGCTGAGAGACCTGGCGGAGAGGGACATCGCGGTGGTGATCTTCTCCGCCGACTTCGAGGAGGTGCGATTGGTGGCGGACCGTGCGGTCGTGCTCAGGCGCGGCAAGGTGGCGGGCCAGCTGGAGGGCGGCGAGATCACCGAGGAGCGCCTGTACGCGCTCCAGTACGGCTCCCCGAGCCCGGGAGCGCAGGCGGCATGAGCGTCTCCACCTCTCGCGCGCCGGCGGGCCCGCGCTCGAACGGGATCCTCTCCCCTCGCGGCCTGCGCGAGCGCGTGCGCTACTCCGAGAACCTCTGGACCTACGTGCCGCTGCTCGCCGCGATCGTCGGGCTGAGCGTCTACGCGTCCGCCAACTCGGACCTCTACCTCACCTCCGACAACATCGAGGTTCTGCTCAACAGCGTGGCCGTGCTCGGCCTGATCACCGTCGGGATGACGCTGATCATGGTCGCCGGCCAGCTCGACCTCTCGGTCGGGGCGCTCGCGACGCTCGCCAGCGTCATCGGCGCGAAGCTGATCTCGAACGGCAGCAGCACCGCCGTCGCCATCCTCGTGATGCTCCTGGTGCCGATGCTGATCAGCGGTCTCGTCGGCACGGTCGTCGTCACCACCGGGGTGCAGCCGTTCATCCTCACGCTCGGGCTGCTGAGCGTGCTCCAGTCGATCTCGCTGATCCAGACCGGCCAGCGCCCGATCCCGATCGGGTTCAAGCTGTCCGAGCTCGACACGACGAGCTTCCTGGGCATCCCGGTCGCGTTCTGGATGTTCGTGGTGGCTCTGATCGTCGGGAGCCTGATCCTGCATTTCACGCGGCTTGGCCGCAACGCCTACGCGGTCGGCTCCAACGAGGAGGCCGCGTTCCTGTCGGGCGTCCCGGTCGGGCCGGTCAAGGTGATCCTGTTCTCGCTCAGCGGTCTGCTCGTCGGGCTCGCCGGGCTGCTGCTGCTGTCGCGCCTCGGGGCCGGCGACGCGGCCTCCGGCCAGGGCCTGGAGCTGGACGCCATCGCAGCGGCGGTGCTCGGCGGCGCCTCCCTGCTGGGCGGGCGCGGATCGATGTTCGGAGCGTTCCTGGGGGTGATGCTGCTCGGCGTGATCGCCAACAGCCTCACCCTGCTGGACGTGTCCTCCTTCTATCAGCGGCTGGTCCTCGGCGGCCTGCTGATCTTCGCGGTCACGACGACCGCCATCGCCGAGAAGCGACGAGGTTCGGCCGAGTCGGTCGCCGACGTGTTCAGGCGACTCACGAGCGGACGGGCCCCGATGCCTCCGACCAACGGAAAGGAGTCGAGCTGATGCGCGTCGGCATCGACGTGGGCGGCACCTTCACGGACCTGTTCGCCTATGACGAGACAAGCGGCGAGACACACTCGTCCAAGGTCCTGACAACCCTCGACAATCAAGCGCTGGGAGTGCTCCAGAGCGTGGCCGCGGGAGAGGTCGACCTGTCGGCCGTCAGCTTCCTGGCACACGGGACCACGACCGGCACCAACTCCCTGATCGAGCGCAAGGGCGCGGTCTGCGGCCTGCTCACGACGCAGGGCTTCCGCGACGTGCTCGAGATCATGCGCACCGACCGCGAGTTCGGCTACGACCTGGCCTGGGAGAAGCCGCGCCCGCTGGTCCCGCGCCGCCTGCGCGCGGAGGTGCCCGAGCGCGTGCTCAAGGACGGCACCGTCGAGCAGCCGCTCGACGAGCAGGCCGCGCGCGGTGCGATCGCCGCCCTGCTCGAGGCCGGCGTCGAGGCGATCGCGATCGCCCTGCTGCACTCGTACGCCAACTCCGCTCACGAGCACCGGCTGCGCGAGCTGGTCGCAGAGGCCGACCCGTCCGTGGCCGTCTCGATCTCCAGCGAGGTCAACGCCGAGTACCGCGAGTACGAGCGCACGAACACGACGGTGGTCGACGCCTACATCAAGCCGGTCATGGTCCGCTACATCGAGCGGCTCGTGTCGGAGCTCGAGTCCGGCGGCCTTGTTCCGCGGCCCTTCCTGATGCAGGGCAGTGGCGGCATGGTGACCGCCGACCGCGCGACGGAGCGCCCGATCGGAACGCTCTCCTCGGGTCCGGCGGCCGGCGCGATCGCCGCCGCCAAGACCGCCAGCACCGCGGGGTTCGCCGACATCGTGACGTTCGACGTCGGCGGCACTTCCACCGACGTCGCCCTGATCCACGGCGGACAGCCCTACCTGAGCACCCAGAAGCAGGTGGAGTGGGGCCTGCCCGCCCGCGTCCCGATGCTGGACGTCGAGTCGGTCGGCGCGGGCGGCGGGAGCATCGGCTGGATCGACCAGGGCGGCGCGCTGAAGATGGGCCCGCAGTCGGCCGGGTCGGACCCCGGGCCGATCTGTTACGGCGCCGGCGGAACCGAGCCCGCGCTGTCGGACGCCCTGCTGCTGCGCGGCGTGCTAGGCGATCAGCTGGCCGCCGGGCGCGTCGTGCTCGACCGCGAGGCGGCGCGCGTGGGCGTGGAGAAGCGCCTCGCGGAGCCGCTCGGCCTGTCGCTCGAGCGCGTCGTGACCGGGATGGTCGAGATCGCCCAGGGCAACATGGCCAACGCGGTCCGGTCCGTCTCGATCTGGAAGGGCCTCGACCCGCGCGAGCTGACGCTCGTGGCGTTCGGCGGCGCCGGCGGCATGGTCGCCGGCGAGGTCGCGCGCATGCTCGGCATCCCGCGGGTGGTGATCCCGCCGGTGCCGGGCAACGCCTGCGCGATGGGACTGCTGATGACCGACTTCCAGGAGGACGAGTCGGTCGCGTTCCTGGGGCGCGCGAGCGACGTGGTTCTGGACGACCTCAACGAGCGGCTCGGGACCCTGCAGGAGAAGACGGTCGACACGCTGCGCCGCCAGGGCGTGGCGGAGTCGGACATCGAGGTCTCGCACATCGCCGACATCCGCTACCACGGGCAGATCCACGAGCTGCGCGTGCCGTTCGAGGAGTACCCCGTCAGCGCGGAGGCGCTCGAGCGCACGATCACCGCCTTCGAGGACACCTACGAGGAGATCTACACGATCCGCCTGCTCGGCGGCGTGCCCGAGATGGTCAGCCTGCGCGTGGTGGCCTCGGGCGCACTGCCGCAGTACGAGCCGATGGCTCACAGCGGCGGGGAAGAGGGCGCAGCCCCGAGCACCTCGCGCGAGGTGCTCGAGGGGGACGAGTGGCGCGAGGTCGAGGTGTACCGCCGGTACGACCTGGCGGCGGGGACGTCGCTGGCCGGGCCGGTGATCCTCGAGGAGGAGGGCTCGACCGTGTGGGTCGCGTCCGGAATGAGCGTCGACGTCGATACGCAGGGCAACCTGCTGATCGCGACCAGCACTAAGCGTGAGCCGGCCGAGGCCGACCGGCTCGCCGAGGAGGTGGCCTGACATGGCAACCATCGAGCAGCAACAGGACAAGGGCATCGACGCCGTCACGCTCGAGGTGATGCGCAACGGCTTCATCCAGGTCTGCGAAGAGGTCACGATCACCATGCTCAAGACGGCGCATTCGGTGATCTTCAACGAGGGGAAGGACCTCTCGACGGGCGTCTTCGACCGTGACGGGCGGCTGATCGCGCAGGACCAGCAGGGCTGCCCCGTGCACATCGCCGCGATGCCCCAGTCGGTCAAGTCGGGCATCGAGCAGTACGGCATCGAGAACATGCACCAGGGGGACGTCTTCCTCGTCAACGACTCGTACAGCGGCGGCACCCACCTGCCCGACGTGACGATCTTCGCCCCCGTCTTCTGGGAGGGCGAGCTGGTCGGGTTCGTCGGCAACCGCGGCCACCACACGGACGTGGGAGGCATGGCGGCAGGCTCGATGCCGGGCGACGCGACCGAGATGTTCCAGGAGGGCCTGATCCTGCCGGTGGTGCGCATCTACACCGGCGGCGAGCGCAACCGCGACGTCTGGAGCATCCTGCTGGCGAACGTCCGCCTGCCGGGCAACACCGAGGGCGACATCGCCGCCCAGATGGCCGGCGTGCAGACCGGGATGCGCCGCTTCCACTCGATGCTGGAGCGCTACGGCGTCGACACCGTGCGGGCCGGGATCGACGAGATCATCGCCTACTCCGAGCGCCACATGCGCTCGGAGATCGCGAAGATGCCCGACGGGACCTACCGCTTCGCGGACTACATGGACACGGACGGGATCACGGGGCGTCCGGTGCGCATCCAGGTGACCGCGACCAAGTCGGGGAGCGACATCGAGTTCGACTTCACCGGCTCCGACCCGCAGGTGGGCGGCGCGGTCAACTGCGTGTTCAGCGTGACGCTGGCCTCGGTCTGGATCGCGATGCTGATGGTCACCGACCCGGCGATCCACCCGAGCGAGGGCGCGTTCGCGCCGGTCAGCGTGACCGCGCCCCTGGGCACGGTCGTCAACCCGCGCAAGCCGGCCTCCACGGTCAGCGGCCTGACCGAGACGTGCAACCGCATCATCGACATCGTGATCGGCGCGCTGTCGCCGGGCATCCCCGAGCGCGCGGTCGCGGGCGAGCTCGGCAGCTGCAACGTCTACACGCTGGGCGGCCAGACGGCGCGGGGCGTAGACGGCGACGCCGAGCAGTGGGTCGCGATCCTCAACCCGAAGGGCGGCTGGGGCGGGATGGACGCCAAGGACGGCTGGACGTGCATCCAGGACCCGCTCTCGAACTGCCGCTGCCAGCCCGCCGAGGCGCTCGAGAACGCGTTCCCGGTACGCGTCCGGCAGTTCGCGCTGCGCACCGGGCCCGAGGGAGCGGGCCGGCACCGCGGCGGGTTCGGGATCGTGCGGGACATCGAGGTGACGTCGCCCTGCGTGGTGTCCACCTGTCTCGACAGGAGCCTGATCGCGCCGTTCGGCCTGTTCGGCGGGAGCGACGGCGCGCCGAACGTGATGTGGCTCAAGCGCGCCGGCGACGAGGACTGGGCGCCGCTCAACTCGCGGCAGTCCAACATGCCGCTCGAGACCGGCGACGTGGTGCGCATCGAGACCGCCATCGGCGGCGGCTTCGGCGACCCGCTCGAGCGCTCGGCGGAGGCCATCGCCGAGGACGTGGCGGACGGCTACATCAGCAGCGCCGACGCCGACCGCGTCTACGGCGTGGTGCTGGGCGACGACCTGCGGCCGGACGAGGCCGCCACCTCGACGCGCCGCGACGAGCTGCGCGCCGCCCCGGACCAGCCGGCGGGCAACGGGGACTCGCGGGTCGAGCCGCGGGTGCCCGTGTTCGAGGCGTCGACATGACGGCCAGCGCCGCGGCGAACGAGCGCGCGCTGTCGGCCGACTTCCTGGTCGAGGTCCTGAGCGACCTGGTCCGGACGCAGAGCGTGAACCCCGGCGTGTTCGAGGAGGAGATGGCCGAGCGCGTCCAGGCCTGGCTCGCGCCCACCGGCGCGGAGGTCACGGTCGTCGAGATGGCCCCCGGCCGCCCGTCGGTGGCGGCCGTGCTCGGGAAGCGCGAGGGCGGCACGCGGCTCGTGCTCAACGGGCACATGGACACGGTGCCGATCGACGACGCCTCGGGGTGGACCGTCGAGCCATTCGGAGGGGAGGTGAAGGACGGGTACGTCTACGGCCGCGGCGCCTGTGACATGAAGGCGGGGCTCGCCACCCAGATCGCGGTCGCGCATCACCTCGCGGCGCGGGCGGACGAGCTCGACGGCGCGCTCGTCCTCCACTTCGCCGCGGGCGAGGAGTGCGCCGAGCCCGGCTCGCTGTCGCTCGTCGAGGCCGGCTTCACCGGCGACTACGGGATCGTCACCGAGCCGACGCAGCTCAAGGTGGCCGTCGCCGAGCGGGGGCTGGCCTACTACAGCGTGCGCATCAAGGGCCGGTCGATTCACGCGAGCAAGGCGCATCTCGGGCTCAACCCCGTGCGGCGCCTGGGGCCCGTGCTCGACACCCTCGCCGCCTACGACGCCGAGATCAAGCAGCGCAGCCATCCGCTGCTGCCCGGGGCGTCGTGCACGCCCACGGTCGTGCGCGGCGGCGTCAAGGAGAACGCGGTCGCCGACTACTGCGAGCTGCTGCTCGATCGCCGCCTGCTCCCCGGTGAGACGGTCGACGGGGAGCTCGTGGCGATGAGCGACCGGCTCGAGCAGCTCAAGGGCGACGACCCGGACTTCGACTTCGAGATCGCGCCCTTCGAGTACGCCTTCGCCCCGGCCGAGATCCCCGCCGACTCGCCTTTCGCGGCACGCGTCGTGGAGGCCGCCGAGCGCGTCACGGGCGAGCGGCCCGAGATCTTCGGCACCCCGTACGCGAGCGACGTGCGGACGCTCGTCAACGACGCCGGCATCGAGGCCGTCACCTTCGGCCCTGGCGACGTCGCGGAGTGCCACTGCGCCGACGAGCGCGTGTCGATCGCCGAGCTCGAGCGCGCGGCCCAGGTGATCGATCGCGTCGCCCAATCAGTTCTGTTCCCTTAGCGAATACGACGTTCGACAAGCGGAACAGCTTTCGATAGGGTCGCGGCGCATGCAGATCTCAACGGGATTCGAGATCGATGCCCCGTTCGAGGAGGTGTGGGCCGCGCTGCTGGACCTCGAGCGGGTGGCGCCGTGCGTCCCCGGAGCCGAGATCGAGGAGCGCATCGACGACTCCCACGCGCGCGGCCTGTTCCGCGTTCGGCTGGGCCCCGTGTCGGCCAGCTACCGCGGCACGATCGCGATCGAGTCGGCTGACCGGGAGAGCGGCGACGTCGTGCTGCGCGGCGACGCCCGCGACACCTCTGGCGGCGGCAACGCGACGATGGTGATCCGCAACCACCTGGCCGGGGAGAACGGGCGCACGGCGGTGCAGATGGACACCGAGGTCACGCTCACCGGCCGGGCAGCGCAGATCGGCGGTCGCCGCTCGATCCTCCAATCGGTCGCGGACCGGATGGTCGGCGACTTCGCGAGCGCCCTGCAGCGGGAGCTCGCGGGTGGAGCTCGCACAGCGGAGCCCCCGGCGCCGGCCCCGCTCGAGGCCGCGCCGCTGGTGCGCGGCGTGGCGGCCGACCACTCACGCGTCGTGGCGGCGTCGCTCGCGGCGCTCGGCCTGGCCCTCGTCGCAGTGGTCGCCCGCCGGCGCAGGACGAGGCGATGAAGCCGGGCCGGTTCGAGCTGCATCGCCCCGGCTCGGTCGCGGATGCGGTCGCCCTCAAGGCCCGCTTCGACGGCGAGGCGTCCGTGCTCGCCGGCGGGCAAAGCCTCGTCCCGATGCTCAACTTCCGCCTCGCGCGGCCGCAGGCGCTCGTCGACCTCAACGGCGTCGACGGGCTGTCCGGCATCGCCGTCGGGGACGGGGCGGTCCGCGTGCAGGCGATGACCCGCCAGCGCGAGCTCGAGCGCCACGACGAGGCGATGGCGGCCTGCCCCGTCCTGCCGTACGCGCTCGGCCACGTCGCCCACCAGGTGATCCGCAACCGCGGCACCGTCGGTGGCAGCATCGCGCACGCCGACGCCGCCGCCGAGCTGCCCGCGGCGCTGCTCGCCGTGGACGGGCGCGTGCGCGTGCAGGGCGTCGCCGGCGAGCGGACGATCGAAGCCGAGGAGCTGCTGGAGTTTCACCTGTCCACGACGCTGGCGCCGGACGAGGTGCTCGTCGAGGTCGAGTTCCCGGCGCTCCCGGCGCGCACCGGGGCGGCCTGCGAGGAGGTCGCGCGACGCCACGGCGACTACGCGCTCGCCGGCGTCTGCGCCGCGCTCACGCTCGACGAGGCCGGGCGCGTGGAGCGCACGCGGCTCGCGCTGTTCGGCGTCGCCCCCACCGCCGTGCGGGCGCCGCAGGCCGAGGCGTTGCTGGCCGGCGCGGAGCCGGGGGCCGAGGCGTTCGGCGCGGCAGCTCACGCCGCCCGCGAGGTCGTCGACGCCGTCGACGAGGAGCAGGCGAGCGTGGCCTTCCGCAAGCGGCTCGTCGAGGTCCTGACCCGCCGCGCGCTCGAGAACGCGCGGTCGCGCGCGCTCTGAGGCTCGAGTGGAGGCGCGCGTGCACCCAGCCGACCAGGAGCCCACGGTGACGGTGAGCCTGCAGGTGAACGGGCGCACGGTGACGCGCGAGACGAGCGCGCGCAGGCTGCTGAGCGACTTCCTGCGCCACGACCTCGGCCTGCGCGGCACGCACGTCGGCTGCGAGCACGGCGTGTGCGGCTGCTGCACGGTCCTGCTGGACGGGCACTCCGCGCGTTCGTGCCTGCTGCTCGCCGCGCAGTGCGAGGGAGCCGCAGTGACGACGGTCGAGGGCCTCTCCCCCGACGACGGCGGGCTGACGGCCGTCCAGCAGGCCTTCCGCGAGTGCCACGCGCTCCAGTGCGGGTTCTGCACTCCCGGCTTCGTGGTCACGGTGACCGAGTTCCTCGAGGAGAACGCCGGCCGCACCGACTTCGGCGACGAGGAGATCCGCGAGGCGCTGAGCGGCAACCTCTGCCGCTGCACCGGCTACCAGAACATCGTTGCCGCCGTGCACCGCGCGGCCGAGCTGATCGCGGAGCGCGGCTGACGATGCCAACCCAGACGTTCGGCGAGCGGATCACGCGCAACGAGGACCCCCGCTTCCTGCGCGGCGAGGCCCAGTACCTCGACGACGTCGAGGACCACGGCGCGCTCCACGTCGCGTTCCTGAGGTCGTACCTCGCGCACGGCCGGATCACCCACCTCGACACCTCCGCCGCGCTCGCCCACCCGGGCGTCGAGCGCGTCTACACCGCCGCCGACATCGGCCGCCTCGACCGCCCGCTGCCGCTGCTGATCCCGCACCCCGCCGATGACCCATCCGCGCACCCAGCGGCCGCTGGCGCAGGACGAGGTCTGCTACGCGGGCCAGATCGTCGCCGCGGTAGTCGCCGTCGACCGCTACGTAGCCGAGGACGCCTGCGAGGCGATCGAGGTCGAGTACGAGGCGCTGCCCGTGATCGTCGACCTCGAGCGGGCCGCCGCCGAGGGCGCGCCGCTCGTCCACGACGACGTGCCCGGCAACCTGGCCTGCCGCCTGCTGCAGACGCACGGCGACCCCGACGCCGCCTTCGCGGAGGCCGAGGTCACGGTCTCCGAGACGTTCACGATCGAGCGCAGCGCGGGCATGCCGCTCGAGCCGCGCGGCGTGTTCGCCTCCTACGACGCGCGCTCCGGCGAGCTGACCGTCTACGACTCGACCCAGGCGCCGCTCTCGATCCGCGGCGGGCTGGCATCGCTGTTCGAGCTGCCGGAGGACAAGGTGCGCGTGATCGCGCCCGACACCGGCGGCGGCTTCGGGACGAAGGTGATGATGTTCTACCCCGAGGAGGTGCTCGTCCCCTACGCGGCCTTCGACCTGCGGCGGCGCGTCAAGTGGGTCGAGGACCGCAGCGAGCACTTCGTCGGCTCCAACCACGAGCGCACGCAGATCCACCGGATCGAGCTGGCGGCGCGGCGCGACGGCACCGTGACCGCGCTGCGCGACAGCTTCCTGCACGACACCGGCGCGTTCATCCCCTACGGCATCGCCGTCGCCCAGGTGGCCGCCGCCCAGATCGCCGGCCCCTACAGCATCGACAACATCGCCGTCGAGCTCCAGGCCATCTACACGAACACGGTCCCGGTCAGCCCCTACCGGGGCTGTGGCCGCCCGCAGGCGTGCCTGACCATCGAGCTGGCCATGGACAAGCTCGCCGCCGAGCTCGGCATCGACCGGATGGAGCTGCGGCGGCGCAACTTCATCCAGCCCGAGGACTTCCCGTACGGCCGCGAGGGGCTGATCTTCGCCGACGGCAAGCCCGTCGTGATGGACTCCGGCGACTACCCGGGCGGCCTCGACGACGTGCTCGAGGCGATCGACTACGAGAGCTTCCTGGAGGACCAGGCCGCGGCGCGGCGCGACGGCCGCCTGCTGGGGCTCGGGCTCGCCTGCTACATCGAGGGGACGGGGCTCGGGCCGTACGAGGGCGCGCGCGTGCAGGTGCGGCCGACCGACGGCAAGGTGTTCGTGACCACCGGCCTGACCACCCAGGGCCAGGCCCACCAGACGACGTTCGCCCAGCTCGTGGCCGACCGGCTCGGGGTGAGCCCGGCCGACGTCGAGGTGACCACGGGCGACACGGGCGCCTTCCCCTACGGCGTGGCGACCTTCGCGAGCCGCGCGGCCGTCGTGAGCGGCACGGCCATCCACCGCGCCGCGCAGGGCGTCCGCGAGCGCGCGCTCGAGCTCGCCTCCAACATGCTCGAGGTCGCTCCCGACGACCTCGAGCTCGAGGACGGCAGCGTGCGCGTGAAGGGATCCCCCTCGCACGCCGTCACGCTCAAGCAGATCGCGGTGGCCTCCAACCCGCTGCGCTACGCCTTCGACGAGGACGCCCAGGCCGCGACGCAGTTCGCGCCGGCGCACCCGCCCGACGAGAACAAGCCGCTGCCCGAGGGTCAGCACCCGGGGCTCGAGGCGACCGCCTGGTACAGCCCGGAGCTCTCGACCTGGGCCAGCGGCGTGCACGCGGCCATCGTCGAGGTCGACCCGGAGACCTGCGAGGTGCGCTTCCTGCGCTACGTCTGCTCGCACGACTGCGGCAAGATGATCAACCCGACCGTGGTCGAGGGCCAGGTCCTCGGCGGTGTCGCGCAGGGCGTGGGCGGGGCGTTCTACGAGCGCCTGGCCTACGACGAGGACGGCCAGCTGACCAACGCCTCGTTCATGGAGTTCCTGATGCCGTACGCGACGGAGGTCCCGCGCGTGGAGATCATGCACCGGGAGACCCCGACGCCGCTCAACGAGCTCGGCGTCAAGGGCGTCGGGGAGGCCGGGGCGATCCCCGTGCCCGCCCTGTTCGCAGCCGCCGTGCAGGACGCGCTCGGCCCGCTCGGCGTGCGCGTCACGCAGGTGCCGCTGAGCCCGAACGCCATCCACCGGCTGATCGAGCAGGCGTAGCTTGTACCGCGTCGCGATCGACACGGGCGGCACGTTCACCGACATCGTCGCCATCGACGAGGGGTCGGGCGCGACGGTCGTGACCAAGACGCCGTCCACCCCCGACGACCCCTCGACCGGGTTCATGGACGGGGTGCGCAAGGTCGCGGCGCAGGGCGGGTTCGCCCTGGACGAGATCTCGGCCGTCGTGCACGGCACGACGACGGCGACCAACGCCGTGCTCCAGGGTCGCTTCGGACGCCTGGGGCTGGTCGTCACCCGCGGCTTCCGGGACATGCTGGAGATCGCGCGCCAGTCGGTTCCCGACGGCTACGGCAACTCGTACTTCTGGGTCAAGCCCGAGCGGATCGTCTCGCTCGAGCGTGTGGTCGAGGTGGGCGGCCGCGTCGATCACCAGGGCGGCGAGGTCGCGCCGCTCGACGGAGGAGGACGTGGCGGCGGCGGTCGGCACGTTCCGGCGCTGGGGGGTGGACTGCATCGGCGTCTGCCTGCTGCACTCGTATGCCAACCCCGAGCACGAGCGACGCGTGGGCGAGCAGCTGAGCGCGCTCATGCCAGAGGCGTTCGTCTCGCTGTCGTGCGACGTGTTGCCGGAGTACCGCGAGTACGAGCGCGCGATGACGACGATCATCGACGCGCTCGTCAAGCCGTACACGCGCGACTACCTGGTCGAGGCGGAGCGCCAGCTCGAGGCCGGCTCCGGTCGCACCACTTTCCTGATCATGCAGTCGAACGGCGGCGTGGTGACGGCGCGGCGGGCGGCCGAGCGGCCGGTGACGACGCTGCTGTCCGGGCCGGCCGCGGGCGTGCTGGCCGCGATCTTCATCGGCGAGCGCGCCGGGTACCGCAACATCCTGACGCTCGACGCCGGCGGGACCTCGACCGACGTCAGCCTGATCGAGGACCTGCGGCCGCAGTTCACGACCGAGAGCCGGATCGACCGCTTCCCGGTGAAGACGCCCATGGTCGACATCGTCACCGTCGGGGCGGGCGGCGGCTCGATCGCCTGGCTCGGACCCCAGAACACGCTCAAGGTCGGCCCGCGCAGCGCGGGCGCCGAGCCGGGTCCGATCTGTTACGGCCGCGGCGGCACGGAGCCCACGGTCACCGACGCCAACCTCGTCCTGGGGCGCATCCCGGCCCACCTGCTCGGCGGCGAGGTCGAGCTCGACGCCGAGGCGGCGCGCGCCGGCGTGGCGCAGCTGGCCCGCCCGCTCGGACTGTCCACCGAGGAGGTCGCGGAAGGCATCATCGAGATCGCCGTCTGGAACCAGACGCACGGAATCCGCCAGGTCTCCGTAGAGCGCGGACGCGATCCGAGCGACTACTGCCTGCTCGCGTTCGGCGGGTCGGGCGGGATGGTCGCCGCCGAGGTGGCCGAGCTGCTCGGCATCACGACCGTGCTGGTCCCCCGGCAGCCCGGCAACGCGTCGGCGTTCGGGCTGCAGGTCTCCGACGTGCAAGCGCGACTACGTGCGCACGCTCGTGCGCAGCGAGTCGCAGGCCGACCGCGGCGAGATCGAGGCGGCCTGGGCCGAGCTCGAGGCGCGCGGTCGCGACGACCTCGTGGCCGAGGGCGTGGCGGAGGCCGACATCTCGCTCCAGCGCAGCGTCGACGCGAGATACGTCGGCGAGGGCCACGAGGTCCAGGTGCTGCTCGAGTCCGGCTCACTCGACGACGCAGGGCTGGCGGCACTGTACGAGCGCTTCCACGACGTCCACGACCGCACCTTCGGCTACGCCTACCGGGGCCTGCAGGAGGTCGAGCTGGTGAACCTGCGCGTCGAGGCGGTCGGGGAGGTCAACCGGCCGGTCGCGCGCGCGGAGGACGAGGCGGGCGCGGGGACGGGCTCGCCGGAGCCGCAGGGGAGCCGGGCCGTCTGGTTCGAGGGTGGCTTCGCCGACTGCCCGATCCACGGCAGGGACGACCTCGCGCCGGGGGCCCGCCTGAGCGGCCCCGCGATCATCGAGGAGTTCGGCTCCACGATCGTCGTCCGTCCCGGCTGGGGGGTCCGCGTCGACCCGCAGCGCAACCTGATCATGGAGAGGAGCTGACGATGGCGGTTGCAGCACGCGCCGAGCTGACACCGGTCACGCTCGAGGTCATCGTGGGATCGATCCGCTCGGCCGAGCTGGAGATCGAGGCGGCCGTCGAGCGCACGGCCCGCTCGCCGATGATCCGCGACCAGCACGACTACCGCGTCGCGCTGTTCGACCGGCGCGGCCGCAAGCTGACCGGACGCTCCTACTCGGCGCTGGTCGAGCCCGTGCTCGAGCACTTCCCGGTCGACGAGATGGAGCCAGGGGACGTCTTCTTCTTCAACGACCCCTACCGGTCGGCGGGCTCGATCGGGCACGTGCCCGACCTGTGCACGACGGTCCCGATCTTCGCCGAGGGCCGCGTGATCGCCTTCGCGCAGGTGTTCGGCCACCACGACGACGTCGGCGGCATGGTCCCGGGCAGCCTGCCGGTGCACGCGACGAGCTCGTTCCAGGAGGGCCTGCTCGTGCCCCCGATCAGGCTCTACGAGGCCGGCAGGGTCAACGAGGCCGCGATGGAGATCATCGTGCGCAACTCGCGCCTGCCGGACCATCTGAGGGGAGACGTCGACGCCGAGATCGGCGCCTGCCTGGTCGGCTCGCGCCGGATCGTCGCGCTCGCCGAGCGCTACGGGGCGACGCTGGTGGAGGAGGCCTTCGACGCCCTGATCGAGCGCAGCGCGCAGGTGATCCGCGAGGAGCTGCTTCCGAAGATCGCCGACGGGGTCTACCGCTGGGAGGACTACATCGAGAACGACGGCGTCGACGAGCCGCGCCTGCACGCCCTGCGCCTGACCATGACCAAGACCCCGGAGAAGATCGTGCTCGACTTCAACGGGACCGACCCGCAGGCGCGCGGGCCGATCAACTGGGCCACCAACTTCAACGAGGGGCGCTACCTGCGCAAGTGGGTCGGCCCGATCCTGCGCAACCTCGCCGACACGCCGGAGCGGGCGGCGGAGATCGACATCAACGAGGGCATCTGCGACGTCATCGACGTGGTCTTCCCCCCGCCCGGCACGCTGATCAGCCCGCGCTTCCCGGCGCCGACCGGCATGCGCTTCTTCACCTTCCTGCGGGTGCTCGGGATCTTCGCCGGCTGCCTCGCCAAGGCCACCGGCGGGCGCATCCCGGCGGACCAGGAGACGATCCGGATCTGGGGCATGCACGGCGAGGACCGCGACGGCCGCTTCTTCCTCTTCCGCGAGGTGCTCGGCGGCGGGTCTGGCGGCCGCTGGTACGCGGACGGCTCAGACGTCATCCACATCGTGCCGAACTCGCGCAACCTGCCGGCGGAGTTCTCGGAGACGCGCTACCCGATCCGGGTCGAGCGACTCGGGCTGCGCCGCGACTCCGGCGGCCCCGGCCGGATGCGGGGCGGGCTCGGCTACGACAAGCACATCCGCGCCCTCCAGGACCTGGAGCTGCTCTCGAACGCCGACCGCTCGCAGATGAACACCTACGGGCTCAACGGCGGGCGCCCCGGCGGGCGCTACTCGATCACCGTCATCTCGCCGGACGGGGACGAGCGCGAGCTGCCTGGGCTGTCCGACGACGTGGCCGTCCCGGCCGGCTCGGTGGTCCGCATCGTGACGACCGGCGGCGGCGGCTGGGGCGATCCGCTCGAGCGCGACGTCGAGGCGGTGCGCTGGGACGTGATCCGCGACGTCGTGTCGGCCGAGGCCGCGGCGAACGAGTACGGCGTGCTGTTCGCAGAGGGGGACGAGCTCGAGGTCGACGTGGACGCCACGCAGCGGCGCCGCGCCGACCTGCGCGCGGCGCGCCCGCCGCTGCGGATGTTCGAGCGCGGAGCGCACTACGACGAGCTGGCCGCGTCGGACTCGCTCGCGCCGAAGCCGAGCGGCTGGCCGGCCGATCCGGACGACACCGGGGCAGCGGATGGCGCCTGACGGGCTCAGCGGGAGAGCAGGGCCGCGACGCCGAGCAGGGTGCCGACGCGCTCCGGCGCCGCGGCGAGCTGCACGGCGACCGGCCGCCCCGATCGATCGCTGCCGGCCGGCAGCGAGACGGCGGCCCAGCCGAAGGCGCTGAAGGGCCGCGTCGCCGCGGTCAGCTCGGCCACCGTCCCGGGGTCGGCGGCGCGCGGCGCCGCCGTGTGCAGCGTCGGTCCGAGCACGACCTCACAAGCGGCCAGCCTCGCGGCGGCCTCCCCCCGGGCTCGCTCCAGCTCGGCTCGGGCAGCCTCGACCTCCGCCGGCGACAGCTCGGCCGCGAAGGCGATGCTCCCGCGCACCTCGTCGCCGAACAGCTCCGGCGCCTCGCGGACCTCGGCGCCCCAGGTGGTCTCGAGCTCGGCGGCGAGCACCTTGCCCATGCCCTGCGTCCCGGGCCTGCCGTCTGCGTCGCGCAGGCGCAGCTCGAGCAGCTCCGCGCCGGAGGCGGTGAGCGTCGCCGCAGCCGCGCGCACGCCGTCGGCCACGTCGGGGTGGGCGAGCTCGAGCTCGTCGGCGAGCAGCCCGACGCGCACGGGGCCGGTCGTCCGCGCCGGCAGCGGCCGGCCCGCCAGCGCCTCGACGGCCGCCACGCACTCGGGCAGCGACCTCGCGACGACCCCGCCGCAGTCGAACGTCGGAGCGAACGCCGCGCAGCCGGAGAGCGGGATCCAGCCGGGCGGCGGCCTCAGCCCGACCAGGCCGCAGCAGGCCGCGGGGATGCGGATCGACCCGGCGATGTCCGACCCGAGCCCGAGCTCCGCGAGCCCGGCCGCCACCGCGACCGCGGGCCCGCTGGACGAGCCGCCTGGCGTCAGCTCGGGGTCGACCGGGTTGCGGCAGTCGGGGAAGCCCGGCGCGTAGGCGAACGTCGTCCACGCGAGCTGGTCGAGGGCGGCCTTGCCGAGCACGACGGCTCCGGCGGCGCGCAGTCGCGCGACCGCCTCGGCGTCCGCGGTCGCGTCGGGCCGGTCGCGCGCGACGCCGGCGGTCGTGGGCAGGCCCGCGACGTCGAAGCAGTCCTTGACCGCGACGGTGACGCCACCCAGCGCGCCCGCGCCGGCGCGCTCGGCCGAGCGCAGAGCGCCCTCGTGATCGAGTGCCCAGAACGAGCCCAGCTCGGAGGCCGCCGCCCGCTCGAGCGCCGCACCGACGGTCGCGAGCGCGCCGGCGTCCTCGGCGCCCGCCCCCACCCGTGCCGCCTAGCTCGACTCCACGCGCCGGCGCGAGCGCCCGCGCGCGTTGCCGGCGGCGCCGCCGTCCTCCTGCGCCTGGAGCGTCCCGGCCTCGGGCCGCCATCCGTTCAGCAGCGAGATCGCCTGGGCCGTGCGCGACGAGGCGTCGACGAGGCGCCCCTCCTTACGCGCGAACTCGGCGTGCGAGACGATCAGCGAGACCGACGCCGTGACGTGCCCGGAGCCGTCCATGACCGGGCACGCGGCGGCCGCGGTGGACAGCTGCACGTCGCGCTTGGTGATGGCGTAGCCCGTCGCGCGGATCTCGGCGAGCCGCTCGCGCAGCCGGTCGGGGTCGGTGATCGTGTGCGGGGTCAGCGCCACGAGCGGCTCGGCGAGGTACTGCTCGATCTGCCCGGGGCTGGAGTAGGCGAGCAGCACCTGGCCCTTGGCGCCGCAGTGGAGCGGGAAGTGAAAGCCGATCGTGGTCTTCGGGATGTACTCGCCGGCCGCGGGCTCGGCGACCAGCAGCACGAGCGAGCGGCGCCCGGAGCGCTGGCACAGCTGAACCGTCGCGCCGAGCTCGTCCGCGGCCGCCTTGAGGTAGGGCGTCGCCCCCTGGACCGCCGGCAGATGGTTCACGTATGAGCTGCCGATGTAGTACAGCCGCCCGCCGATGTAATACATGCCGGTCGACTCGTCGCGCTCGAGATACCCGTGATCGTGGAGGTAGGCCAGCGTGCGGTAGAGCGTCGTCCACTTGAGCCCGAGCGCCTGGCTGAGGTCCTTCGGCCGCATGCCGCCCTCGGCCAGCTGCTCGAGCACCGCCATCGCGCGTCCGACGCCCTGCAGGTTGGCGTAGCCGGTCGGCTCCGCCTCGGTCTCGGTGGCGGCGCCCTGAGCGCTCGACTTTTTCGTTCGCGGCATATAAGCTCCACCCAAGCGAACTCGGTATTCGGTGAGCGAATCTATCACAGCGGACGTACTGCTCGCCCAGCGTACGTGGCAGGAGGCGCAGGCGCTCGCCGAGGAGGACCGGCTCGTGATCGTCCCGGTCGGCTCGACCGAGGCGCACGGGCCGCACATGCCGCTCGACACCGACACGCACCAGGCCGACACCGTGGCCCGGCTGCTGGCCGACCGCGTCGGCGCCGTCGTGGCCCCGGCGCTGCCGTACGGCTACGCGGAGATGTGGATGGGCTTCCCCGGCACCGTCACGCTCTCGATCGAGACGTTCCAGACGGTGCTCGCAGAGGTCTGCGGCAGTCTCGTGAGAGGGGGCTTCCGGCGGGTGATGATCCTCAACGGGCACCGTCCCAACGGGACGGCCGTGGACGTCGCGGCGCGCCGCGTGGTCGACGAGCACGGCGACCGGCACCCGGTCCAGATCACGGCGCTCTCGTACTGGGAGCCGTCGGCCGCGGAGCTGCACGCCCTGCGCCGGTCCAAGGTCGGCGGCATGGGGCACGCCTGCGAGCTGGAGACCTCCTTCCAGCTGGCCCACCGACCGCAGCTCGTCCACATGGAGCGCCTCGAGGGCGTGCACACCCCGCTGGTCGGGTGGGACCTGGTCGCCCCGGTCGAGCCCTCGCGCACCTACGAGGCATGGCCGTCCGCCGCCGGCGGCGACGTGGCCGTCTTCGGCGACCCGCGCAGCGCGTCCGCCGAATCGGGAGAGGCATTCCTCGAGGCGATCGTGGCCGGGCTGGTGAATCTCGTCGAACGCCTGGACGCGGGCGCGACCACCTACGGCGAGCGCGACGACTAGGGCGGAGATACAGTCTGGGCGTAACGCCCCGATAGCTCAGCCGGATAGAGCGACTCCCTCCTAAGGAGTAGGCCGCTGGTTCGAATCCAGCTCGGGGCGCTCGCCTAGGTGGCCGGCGAGCGGCGGATGCGGCCCGAGCCGCGGCCGCGCTGCTCCGGCGGGTCCGGCTCGACGGGGCGCAGCAGCGCCCAGGCGATCATCAGGGCCGCGAAGACGAGCATCCCGATCCCGGCCCACAGGTCGATGTTCAGCCCGGCCGCTTTGTTCTTCACGTGCGAGGAGCCGAACACGCCCAGCGCGGTCAGGATCAGCCCGTAGACGACGAACACGGCGCCGATCAGGCGGCGGATGTCGAAGCGGTTGGCGAGCTCCGCTTCGCGGATCTCCTGCTCGTCGGAATCGGCCATTCGCTCCTCCTAGATGAAGATGATGTTCAGGATGACCAGCAGGATGATCGCGCCGGCGCCGAGCAGCTCAGGCGAGCGCCACCAGAGCTTGTCTTTCGGGTCCTCCTGCACGTCCGGGTCGGGCTCGCGGTCGAGCCCCCAGACCAGCCCGCGCAGGTCCTCCGTCGACTTGGGCTGCGTGAACAGCGAGACGACAACCAGCACCACCGCGCAGGCCAGGAAGGCGATGATCGCCTGCCAGAAGCTCGCGCTCAGCGCGGAGTCGAAGCTGAAGATGAAGTCGTAGGCGTCCATCCGGTTCACGGCGTACGCCGCGGCGGTGCCGGCGACCAGGCTCCAGAAGCCGCCCCAGGCCGTCGCGCGGCGCCAGAACATGGCGATGATGAAGGTGGCGAACAGCGGCGCGTTGAAGATCGAGAACAGCGTCTGGATGTAATTCATGATGTTCGAGTAGCCCTTGGCGATGAACGCCGTGCCCACCGAGATCAAGATGCCGCCGACGGTCACCAGCCGCCCCATGCGCAGGTAGTACTGGTCGTCTCGATCGCGCGCGAAGTACGACTGGATCAGGTCGTAGGTGACGACCGTGTTGAACGACGTCACGTTCGCCGCCACCCCCGCCATGAACGCGGCGATCAGACCCGTGACCGCCACCCCGAGCATGCCCTCGGGCAGGAAGTCGCCCATCAGGTGCGGGATCGCCGTGTTGTACTGCTCGTTCAGTCCCTCGCCGCCGAGCCCCTTGACCGTGACGGCGGCGATCAGCCCCGGGAGGATGATGATCGCGGGGAGGAAGATCTTCGGGTACGCGCCGATCAGGGGCGTGCGCCGCGACGCCGACATGTTCTTCGCCGACAGCGCCCGCTGCACCTCGGCGAAGTTCGTCGTCCAGTAGCCGAAGCTGAGCACGAAGCCCAGGCCGAAGACCAGCCCGACCCAGTCCGAGCCGAGCGGGTTCGTCACGTTCCCGATCCCGAGGCCCTGCCATGCGTGCAGGGCGGGATCGCCGAGCGGCTTGGAGTCGCGGACGCGGTCCTTCAGCCCATCCACGCCACCCACCGAGTGCAGCGCCACGATCGTCAGCGGCAGCAGGCTCGCGACGATCACGAAGAACTGCAGCACCTCGTTGTAGATCGCCGACGTCAGGCCGCCGAGGGTGATGTAGACCAGCACGATCGCGGCCGCCACCAGGATGGCGACCGCCACCGACCAGCCCAGCATCAGGTGGATGATCAGCGCGAGCGCGAACAGGTTGACGCCGGAGATCAGGACCGTCGCCACCGCGAACGTGGCCGCGTTGAAGGCGTGCGCCGGCTCGCCGAAGCGCAGACGCAGGTACTCGGGCACGGAGCGGACCTTCGCCCCGTAGTAGAAGGGCATCATCACGAGGCCCAGGAACACCATGGCCGGGACCGCGCCGAGCCAGTAGTAGTGGACGGCGGCGGCGCCGTACTGGGCGCCGTTCGCCGCCTGGCCGAGGATCTCCAGCGCGCCCAGGTTCGCGGCAATGAAGGCGAGGCCCGTGATCCAGGCCGGCAGCGAACGGCCCGACAGGAAGAAGTCGATGTCGGTCTTGATCGTCAGCCGGGCGACGAACCCGATCCCGAGCACGACCGCGAAGTAGATCGCGAGGATCGCGTAGTCGATGGCGCTCAGGTCGAGCCTCAGCACATCGTGCAATTGCCCGGGATCACGTCGGCCTACGCAGCCGATTCACCCCGCCCGGGTGATGCGCGGGTGCCCGCCGCTCCTTTCTAATCGGTCGCCATCGACAAAGGAGGTCGGCAATGCGAGGCGCAGGGCGAGCGGTGTTCGCAGCGGTGCTGCTGCTGATTGCGGGCGTGCTCAACATCATCTACGGGATCGGGTCGCTCGACGACGCGAACATCTTCGTCAACGACCAGCGGTTCATCTTCACGAACCTCAACACGCTCGGCTGGGTGCTGATCGTGCTCGGGCTGATCCAGCTCACCGGCGGCTTCTCGCTGATGGCAGGCAACGCCTACGGACGTGTGATCGGGATCATCGGCGGCAGCCTGGGCGCGATCGGCGCGCTGCTGTCGATCGGCGGCTCCTACCCGTGGTGGTCGCTGGGCGTCTTCGTGCTCTGCATCTACGTCGTCCACGGGATCCTCGTCTACGGCGAGGACGAGCGCGTCGCGGGGTAGCATCAGCCCGGCTTGACGACTCCCCTGCGTGAACGCGCCTCCTGGAAGGCGCTCGAGGCCCACCACGCCGCGATCAAGGACCGCCACCTGCGCGACCTGTTCGCGCAGGACCCCGACCGCGGGGAGCGGCTGACGGCCGAGGGCGCCGGCGTCTTCCTCGACTACTCGAAGAACCGGGTCACCGGCGAGACGATCGAGCTGCTGCTCGCGCTCGCCGACGAGTCGGGCCTGCGCGAGCGCACGGAGGCGATGTTCTCGGGCCAGAAGATCAACGTGACAGAGGACCGCGCGGTCCTGCACACCGCGCTGCGCGCACCCGAGGGCGCCCGCGTCGAGGTCGACGGCAAGGACGTGGTGCCCGAGGTGCACGCGGTGCTCGACCGGATGGCGGCCTTCTCCGACCGCGTGCGCGGGGGCGACTGGACCGGCCACACCGGCAGGCCGATCCGCAACGTGGTGAACATCGGCATCGGCGGGTCCGACCTCGGCCCGGTGATGGCCTACGAGGCGCTGCGCCACTACTCGCGCCGGGACATGACGTTCCGCTTCGTCTCGAACGTCGACGCGACCGACTTCGTCGAGGCGACGCGCGACCTCGACGCCGAGGAGACCCTGTTCGTCATCTCCTCCAAGACGTTCACGACGCTCGAGACGATGACCAACGCCCGCTCGGCGCGCGAGTGGGCGCTCGCCGCGCTCGGCGACGAGACCGCGGTCGCAAAGCACTTCGTCGCCGTCTCGACCAACGCCGAGGAGGTGTCCGCCTTCGGCATCGACACGGCCAACATGTTCGGCTTCTGGGACTGGGTCGGCGGCCGCTACTCGATGGACTCGGCGATCGGCCTGTCCACGATGCTCGCGATCGGCCCCGAGGGCTTCCGCGACATGCTCGCCGGCTTCCACGCCATGGACGAGCACTTCCGCACCGCCCCGCTCGCAGAGAACCTGCCCGCCCTGATGGGCCTGCTGGCCGTCTGGTACGGAGACTTCTTCGGCGCGCAGACGGCGGCCGTGCTGCCCTACGAGCAGTACCTCAAGCGCTTCCCTGCCTACCTCCAGCAGCTCACCATGGAGTCGAACGGCAAGTCGGTCACGCTCGACGGCACGCAGGTCGACTACGAGACCGGCGCGATCTACTGGGGCGAGCCCGGCACCAACGGCCAGCACTCCTTCTACCAGCTGATCCACCAGGGCACGAAGCTGATCCCGGCCGACTTCATCGGCTTCGCCCAGTCGCTCAACCCGCTGGGCGACCACCACGACCTGCTGATGGCCAACGTGTTCGCGCAGACCGAGGCGCTCGCGTTCGGCCACGAGTCGGACGAGCCGCATCGCAACTTCGAGGGCAACCGCCCCACGAACACGATCCTGGTCGACCGCCTGACCCCGGAGTCGCTCGGCAAGCTGGTCGCCCTCTACGAGCACAGCGTCTTCACGCAGGGCACCGTCTGGGACATCGACTCCTTCGACCAGTGGGGAGTCGAGCTCGGCAAGGTGCTCGCCAAGCGCATCGCCGGGGAGCTCGAGAGCGCCGAGGAGCCGGACCTGGACCACGACTCCTCGACGAACGCCCTGATCAGGCGTTACCGCGACTCGCGCTGAACCCTCCCCGCGCGGAGTGCGTATGGCTACTTATGCGCAAACTGCTCGTCGTTAGCCTGATGACCGCGTTGGTCGCCGCCCTGATGGCCGCTGCGCCCGCCCTCTCGAAGGAGAAATCGGTGGAGGTGGACGACAACTACTTCGTCCACAAGGGCAAGCCCTCGACGGTGACCGTCAAGGCCGGCACCAAGGTCGAGTGGGAGTGGGAGGGCTCGAACCCCCACAACGTCACCGTCACCAAGGGTCCGGTGAAGTTCCACTCGAAGACCAAGACCTCGGGCAAGTACGTGAAGACGCTCAGGAAGGCCGGGACCTACAAGATCGTCTGCACGATCCACGCGCCCAAGATGCGGATGACGGTGAAGGTCACGAAGTAGCAGACTGCCGGCCATGAGCCGGCTCGTGACTCGTACCGAGCGGGACGGGGTGGTCGTGCTCACGGCCGACCGCCCTCCCGTCAACGCGATGGACGTCCAGCTGCTGGACGAGCTGGTCGGCGCGATCGAGGGGCTGGCGGCGGACGTGCCGCCGGCCGTCGTGCTCGCCGGGCGGCCGGGCTCGTTCTCCGCGGGCCTCGACCTGAAGGCGGTCCCCGGCTACGACCCCGAGCAGCGCCGCCGCATGGTCGACGGCATCAACCGGATGGCGCTGGGCGTATACGGCCTGCCGTGCCCGGTCGTCTGCGCCATCACCGGGCACGCGATCGCCGGCGGCTTCGTGCTGGCGGTGTGCGGAGACCACCGGGTCGCCTCGGCGGAGGGCCGCTACGGCCTGACGGAGATCAAGGTCGGGGTGCCGTACCCGCAGGGGGCGATCGGCGTCGTGCGCGCAGAGCTGAGCGCCGCGGGCGCCCGCGTGCTGGTGCTCGGCAACCGCCTGGTCGACGCGCACGAGTGCGTGCGGCTGGGCGCGTTCGACGAGGCGGTGGCGCCGGACGCCGTCGTCGAGCGGGCCGTGGAGGTGGCGCGCGAGCTCGCGGAGCTGCCCGCTGACGTCTACGCGCGCACGAAGGCCGAGCTGCGCTCCGAGACGCTGGCTTCCCTGCGCTCGGCTGCCGATTCCGACCCCCTCCTGAGCGGCTGGGCGTGACCGACGGGATGGCGTTCGCGGGCGCGTCGCTCGAGCGCGCGCCGGACGAGCGCCGCGATCCCGCCTGGCTCGAGGCGCAGCGGGCCAGTTCCGAGGCCGCCGCGCTCGCCCTCTCCGAGCAGGGGCTGTGGGTCGAGGACGGGCGCCTGGTGCTGATTCCGCCGGGCCCGGAGGACATCTTCCTCGGGCTCGCGGGAGATCGCCCGATCTTCGCCACGGGCGGCGACCCGGGTCGCGGGCACCCGGCCGGCCTGCGCGAGGTGGCGAGCGAGCTGCCCGCCGGCGAGGCCGCCCTGGCGGCCTACGCGGCGTCGCTGTTGTCGTGGCACCGGCGCCACCGCTTCTGCGCCAACTGCGGCGCGCCGACCGAGGTCGCCGACGCCGGTCACGAGCGCCGCTGCCCCGCCTGCGGCGCCCACCACTTCCCGCGCACGGACCCGGTCGTGATCGTCCGCGTGATCGACCCGGCCGACCGCCTCCTGCTCGGGCGCCAGGCGAGCTGGCCGCCCGGGCGCTTCTCGGTGTTGGCGGGCTTCGTCGAGCCGGGCGAGACGCTCGAGGAGGCGGTCAGGCGCGAGGTGCTGGAGGAGTCCGGGGTGGCCGTGGGCGACACGTCGTACGTCGCCTCCCAGCCCTGGCCGTTCCCGAGCTCGCTGATGATCGGCTTCCACGCGGACGCCGACGGCGGCGAGCCGCGGCCGGGCGACGGCGAGCTCGAGGCCGTGCGCTGGTTCACGCGCGACGAGGTCGAGGCGGCCGCGGCCGGGCGCAGCGACGTCTTCCTCTCGCCGCCCTACTCGATCTCCCGCCGCCTGATCGACGGCTGGCTCGGCTAGGGGCGGTCCGGGTAGACGTCGTCGATCGTCGTCAGCGGCCGGTAGGGAGCTCCTCCGGCGGCGGCCTCGATCGCCTCGCCGCCGCCCGCGAGGCGGTCGAGCACGCTCGTGACCGCGGCGATCTCGAAGCCCTCCTCGCGCACGCGCTCGATCGCCTGGACGGTCGAGCCCCCGGTGGTCACGACGTCCTCCACGATCAGGCAGCGCTCGCCCGGGTCGAGCGCAGGACCCTCCACCCAGCGCTGGAGCCCGTGCTGCTTGCGCTCCTTGCGCACGAAGAAGGCCTTCACGTCCGCGCCGGCGGCGAGCGCGGCGCAGGCGACCGGGTCCGCGCCCATCGTCATCCCGCCGACCGCGGTGGCGCCGGCGCGCTCGGCCTCCAGGCGCACGAGCTCGCCCAGGGCGAGGAAGCCCTCCGGCAGCAGGATCGCCCGCTTGGCGTCCACGTAGTACTGCGCCGTGCGGCCGCTCGTGAGCTTCACCTCGCCGATCACCAGCGCGTGCGTGCGCAGTTCGGCTACCAGTGTCTCTCTCGGGTCAGGGTTTGGCACGCGCGTGCCGATAGTAGAGCCGATGGGTTCCGTGATCCGTTTCATCGCCATCGGCATCTCGGTGATCGTGGTGCTCGGATTCGCCATGTTCGCGATCGACGAGACCGACAAGGGCTCGAAGACCCAGCAGGCCAAGCTGTCCCAGGAGCTGCGCGACTCGAGCGATCCTGTGGTGCCGGTCGTCCCGGACGCGCGGGAGGAGGCCGCCCGCGAGCAGGACCACGGCCCCGTGCGAGAGGCGATCGACGACGCGAACGACGTGCTCCTGCGCCCGTTCGTCGACCTGGTCGACTCGGACAGCTCCTGGGTCAACCACGGCATCCCGGCCCTGCTGGCGCTGCTGATCTACGGCGTCGGGCTCGGCTTCCTGGCCAACATGCTGCCCAAGCAGCGGCATCACGCCAGCGACTGGCGCACCACCGGTTCGTAGCTCCGCAACTTCCCCCCGCCGGGGTTGTTGCGGTAGTGCAAGTCAAGCGCCGAGTCCTCGTGTCGCCCTGACGCGAGGAACGGGGGACCCATCTGCCGTTCGGGGCGAGTCGCGGACGCCGTTCCGCGTAGCGCATCTTCCAGCGCGAGCCCGTCAGCTAACCCCGTAGGCCCTAACGGAAGGGGACGCGACGGATGACGCTCGCCCAGCGAGACCTGGCTTCGACTGACCTCTGGGAGCAGTCGCTCGAACGATCGCGCCGCCGGCGCGCGGTGGCGCCGCGGTTGCGGCGCGAGCAGAAGCGGCGCAAGCGCGTCTCGCTGGCGGTGGTCGCCGCGACCGTGGCGGGGCCGGGCACCGGGTCGACGGCCGCGCTGGCCTCTGCCGAGCTCCAGACGGCGGTTGCGGCCGAGACGCCTTCCCACCGCGCGATCGAGCTGCGCGAGGGCGGGCTGCCGCTGATGGTCGGATCGCAGGGGCCGCTCGTGGCAGAGGTCCAGCGGGCGCTGGGAGTTAGCCCCGACGGCGTGTTCGGGCCGCAGACCGACGCGGCGGTGCGCGCCTACCAGGGCCGCGCCGGGCTGTCGGTCGACGGGATCGTCGGGCCGGTGACCTGGGGGACGCTGTTCGCGAAGTCCGCGGTGGGCGGTTCGGACGTGCCGCAGGGGGTGCGCGACCGGATCGAGCAGCGGCTGGTCGAGGCCGCCGCTGTGGCGCCGGAGGTCCCGGCGCCCGAGGCGGACTCGTCGCCCGATCCGACCGCTCCGACCGCTCCGCAGGCCGCGCCGGCGCCGCAGTCCAGCCCGGCGCCGGTCAACACGAGCTGCGGCTCGACCACGATCTCGTCGCCCGTGCATGGGACGCAGAGCTCGCCCTTCGGCCCGCGCGGCGGGCGCAACCACGACGGCGTGGACCTGGCGGCGCCGACCGGCACGCCCGTGAGGGCGGCGGCGTGCGGGACGGTCAGCATGGCGGGACAGCAGAGCGGCTACGGAAACATCATCTGCATCACGCACACGAGCCGGTTCTCCACGTGCTACGCGCACCTGTCGAGGTTCGCGACGAGCCAGGGAGCACAGGTGCGCCAGGGCCAGGTGATCGGCTACGTGGGCTGCACGGGCAACTGCACCGGGCCGCACCTGCACTTCGAGACGCGCGTCGGCGGCCAGCCGCAGAACCCGAGCACGTACCTGAGCGGAGGCCGGATCCCGGGCAAGACGAGCAGCGCGAGCGCGGTCGCCACCGCAAAGGCCAGCGGCCCGACGGCGAAGACCGCAAGCGTGGGAGGCGCAACGAGCAGCGGGAGCGGCGGAGCGGGAGCCGTCGCTCCCGCGGCGTCGGTGAGCGGGGCGGCGGAGCGTGCGGCGGCGGCTGCCCCGGCGTCCGCTCCGGCGGCTCCGGTCGCTCCGGCGGCTCCGGTCGCTCCGGCGGCCTCGTCGACCCCGGCTCCGGCCGCTCCGGCTCCGCCCGCGGCTGCGGTCGCTCCGGCCGCGGCCACCCCCGCTCCGGTCGCTCCGGCGACGCCCACCGCGGCCCCCGCTCCGGCGCAAACGACAGCAGCCACGGGGGAGGAGCCTGCGGTTGCCGCCGGTCGCTCCTGCCACCCCGGCTCCGCCCGCTCCGGCGCAAACGACAGCGACCACGGGGGAGGAGCCTGCGGTTGCGCCCGCCACGCCGGTCACACCCGCTCCGCCCCGGCCGCCACCGCAGGCGCGCCGACGTCCGATCCGGCGAGTTCCGCGACGGAGCCTGCCGTGGCGGCACCATCCGCTCCGGCCGCGCCGGCCGCGTCCGGCTGAGCGCGCGGTTCGGGGGGTCCCTGAAGAAACGCGCCTATAGAGGACGTTTCTTCCGGGACCCCTCCCGGCTGCTGGCGGGGTGCCGGAAGTTAGTCGCCCATAGGTGGACTTTCTTCGGGGACCCCTAGGCGACCAGGCGGAGCGTGAGCCGCCGGGGCCCGGCCCGCTACTCGTACAGGAAGATCTGGTCCCCGAGGTCGACCCAGTTGTAGATCTGGGCCGCGTTGGGGATCGGCACGCGGAGGCAGCCGTGGCTGGCCGCGTAGGCCGGCACGTCGGCGTAGCCGTGGATCGCGTAGCCGCCGATGAAGTAGTTCGAGTCGACCATGCCGTGCGAGTTGGTCCCCGGCGTCTTCAGGTAGAAGCGGTACTGGCCGAACACGGTCGGCGTCGACGGCTTGCCCGACGACGTGTGGTAGGTCCGGTACGGCCTGCCCTTCTGCGCCAGGGTCAGCACCTGGCGCGACCAGTCGAACTCCACGTGCTTGCCCGCCTTCGGGTAGCGCAGCTTGAACGCGCCCTGGTGGCGCATCAGCTTCGCGTAGACCTCGTGGGTCGCGTACCCGTCGCGGCTCATGTCGTTCGTCTTGCGGAACGCCAGCACGGCCCGGGCGGTGCCGTCGTCGTAGTAGCCGGTCACCGGCGTCGCGAAGTGCTGCTCGGCCAGGGCGCGCTGGAGCAGCAGCACCTTGGGCCCGCGCTCGCCGGCTCCGGCCTGCCAGTTCACCACCGAGACCGCCTTCGAACGCGTCCGGAACGCCACCTGCGTGGCGCTCGCCGCGTGCTTGACGACGAGTCGCAGCCCGCCCGCGTTGCCGACCTTGAAGCGGAACTCGTAGCGGCCGCCCGCCTTGACCTTGCGGCGCACGGTCTTGCTCGCCTTCTTGCCGCGGATCGCGTACAGCGTCAGCACCTCGCCCGGAACGGCCGGGGTCACGCGACCGCGCACGAGCACCTCCTGCTGGGGCGCGACGTAGCGCACCTTCGAGGTCGCCAGCCCCGACTTGACCTTGATGCTCGCCTTTCCGGCGACCGGAGGCGCAGGTGGGGGTGCCACCGGCGGCGTCTGGGCGAACGCCGGCGCGGCGGCGAACAGGCTCGGGGCGATAGCGAGAAGGGCCAGGCGACGTGCGTTCACGGCGAGCACTATGCCATGCATACGGCCCATATCGACAGGTGAACCGCTCACCGTGAGCTCGCGCCGACCGCCGCCGGAGCCGGTCGCTGCAGCCGCGGACCCACGATGCAGGCGAGCAGGACGAGCGGCCCGAAGACCGCCGCCACGGCCCCGCCGTCCGCCTGCGCCGCGTACGCGATCGAGTTGTTGATCGAGTGCAGCGCGATCACGGGGTAGAGCGAGCGGGTGCGCTCGTAGACCAGGCAGAACATGAACCCGAGGAACGCCAGCGGCGGCACGATCAGCCAGGCGTCCTCGCCGCCCTCGAAGTGGATCAGCCCGAACAGGGCGCCGTCGATCAGCGCCGCCAGGATCACACCGAACTTGGTCCGCAGCGCTCCGTAGAAGAAGCCGCGGAAGAAGAACTCCTCCGCGAACGGCGCCACGCAGATGATCATGAACCCTGCGGCGATCAGGCCAATCGAGCTGTCCTCGGCGCCCAGGTCCTTGGCCACGCTCTGCTCGACGTGTGGATTGAGGACCGCCGAGTAGATCGCGACCAGCACGTAGAACGTGACCATCCCGACCGCCGCCCAGCCCACGGCGTTCCAGAAGCGCGTCCGCCTCAGCCCGAAATGCCACGGCCGCGGCCTGCGCACGAACGAGGCGAACAGGAGCGCCGACCCGACCAGCGCCCCGTCCAGCAGGGCGGTGCCCGCCACGATCGCCCAGGGCGAGTCCGAGGGGTCGTCCACGCCCGTCACCGCCCAGAGGATTCCGGACGTGATCAGGCCGGTCACGGCGCCCGCCAGGAACGCCAGCGGCCCGTACCACCACGGCCAGCGCGGACGCGCCTGCTCGGGCAGCTCGGGGGGCGAAGGCGGCGGCGCGATCGTGCTCTGCATCAGCCCTCAGAGTAGGGCGGGGAGCTCCGCCAGCGAGCGAATCGACTCCACGCCCGGCGGGGGACCACCGTCGCGGGCCACCAGGACGGGCCGGATCCCAGCGGCGCGGGCACCCTCCACGTCGTTCTCCACCGAATCGCCCACGTGCACCGCCTCGGCCGGCTCGACCTCGGCGAGCGCGAGCGCGCGCTCGAACATCGCGACGTCGGGCTTCGCCGCCCCCACCTGCGCCGAGGTGACCACGCCGTCCACGTGCTCGAGCAGGCCGAGCGGCCCCAGCCACTCTGCGAGCGAGCAGTCCCAGTTGCTCACCACGATCAGCTTGCGGTCGCGCAGCGCGGACAGGGCCGGCTCCACGTCGGCGAACGGCACGAACTCGAGCGACCCAAGCATGACCTCGCGCGCCGTCGCGTGGTCCAGGCCGGGCAGGTCGAGCGCCTCCATCATGGCCACGGCGCAGCGGTCGCGCAGGTCGGAGACCCGCTCTGGCGTCGAGCCCTCCAGGTGGTGGCCCAGGTAGTAGGCGATCTCCGCGCCGAAGCCCGCGGCGGCCCGCTGCTCGGAGACCTCGAACCCGCGCTCGGCGAGCAGGCGGCGCAGCCGCGGCGCCGGCGGCTGCAGCTCGACGAGCGTGCCGAGCGCGTCGAGGAAGACCACCGTCACGCGATCCAGTGCCAGCTCGCGAACTGCGCCGTGAACAGGCCCAGCCCGATCGCCGAGACCGCCACGACCCGCTCGGTCGCCCGCCGCTCCTCGCACCAGACCGCGAGCCACATGAAGATCGGGAACAGCACGGCGACGAAGCGTGGCAGGGACATCAGCGGCTGCGGCCGCACCGGCGCGCTCAGCGGCAGCGCCAGCGACACGGCCACCCACGCCCCGTAGGCCGCCGGGAGCCGGCGGAACACGCCGACGCACGCGGTCACGGCGAAGGCGAGCGACCCGAACAGGATCAGGTTGGTCGCGGCGATCCGGTACGGGTCGCCCGCGGCCGCCTGGAAGTAGACGACCTCGCGCTGCCCCGACGCGAGCTGGCGCGCGCCGTCGAACGCCGCGCCGAGGCCGTCCCAGGCGCCCCGCAGCGGGACCGACAGCTCGCGGTACCACGCCTCGTTCGCGTGCACGAACGCCAGCGCATCGCCCTCCGCCAGGCCCAGGTACAGGGCGAACGCCACCAGCCCGAGCGGCGCGAACGCAAGGCAGGCGACGTCGCCGACGCGGCGCTCGCGCGACGTCCACCACAGGATCGCCAGCGGCAGCATCAGCAGCACGCCGGTCGGCCGCGTGGCGGCGGCGAGCGCCGCGCACAGACCCGCCCAGCCCCAGCGGTCGGTCCGCGCGGCGTAGAACGCCCCGACCGTCAGCAACAGGAACAGGCTCTCGGCGTACGGCGCGCCGAAGTAGACGGCCGCGGGGAAGACGGCCAGCAGCAGCAGGGCGGGTCGCGCCAGCGGACGGCCCAGCTCGAGCGATACCAGCCGGTGGAGCAGCACCAGGGCGCCGAGGAACGCGCCCAGCGCGATCGCGTACGCCGCCGCCAGCAGGGCGGCCGGCGAGCCGCCGAACGGCGTCGCCAGCGCCCGCACAGCGAGCGGGTAGAGCGGGAAGAAGGCGGCGCGCGCCTGGTCGCCCCCGTAGCCGCCCTCCGCGACGCGCAGGTACCAGACCGCGTCCCAGCGCGCGAGCGGCGACAGCAGCGGGTCGGCGAGGGCGTGCGTGAGCTGCGGCGTGTCGAACTTGGCCGCGTTCTCGGCCGCCAGCCCGCCGGCCGCAGGACCGAAGGAGAGGGCGGCGAACACGGCAACCAGGAGCACCGCCATCCGGGTCGGCCAGAACACGCGCCAGGCGGCCTGGAGCGCCGCGGAGCCGCGCACGGCGGAGAGTGCGCGCGCCTGAGCGGAGGTAGCTTCATAGGCCATGCCGGGAGTCCAGTTCTACACAGCAGCCGTCGAGACGAGCGATTGGATCGCGGCGGGCGCCTACATCGTGATCGCATTCGTGATCGCCGAGGTCGTCGACCACGCGCTCTCCCGGCGCGGCCGCAGGATCACCCAGGCGGTCGGCGTGGGCGACCTGTCCCCGGTCGCGACCACCCGGCTGCGCCTCGTGCGCCGGCTCATCTTCGCCGTGATCATCCTGATCGGCGTCGGCCTGGCCGCCGCCCAGATCCCGACGATCAGCAAGCTCGCCACCGGCATCCTCGCCTCCTCCGCGGTGCTCGGCCTCGTGGTCGGCTTCGCGGCCCGCCAGACGCTCGCCAACGGGATCGCCGGGATCCTGCTCGCCATCACGCAGCCGATCCGGATCGGCGACCTCGTCACGTTCGAGGACCAGACCGGCGAGGTCGAGGACATCCAGCTCACCTACACCTACATCCGCCTGGACGACGGACGCCGGCTGATCGTGCCGAACGAGCGCCTCGCCCAGAGCTCGATCGCCAACCACTCGATCGTCGACCCGCGCGTGCAGATCGAGGTCTCCGTGTGGCTGCCGCCCGACGCCGACCTCGACCGCGCGATCGAGCTGATCGAGGACGAGGCGGCCGGGGTCAGCGCGACGGTCGCGGAGACCGACAAGGAGGGCGTCCGCGTGAGCGCCACAGCCTGGGCCGACAGCCCCCGCGACCGCGGCGCCGCCGCCGCCGACCTGCGCCGCCGCTGGCTGCGGCTGCTCCGCGAGCACGGTCTATCCTCAATCGAGGCCTCCTAATCCGCGTCGGCCCCAAACCTTGAGCTACCGGCACCGAAAGTCCAGGAGGCGTAACCGCCACGGCGCTCGCAGCACGGTGCTGCTCGGCCTCGGCGTGATCGCCACCATCTCCGTCATCGGGATCCTCTCGCTGGCGGGATACGTGCTCGCGATCGCCTCGACGGCGCCCGACCTGAGCGAGCTGAAGCCGGTCGACAAGGGCCAGATCTCCGTCGTCTACGCCGCCGACGGCTCGCGGCTCGGCTTCGTCCAGTCGGACATCCTGCGCCGCGTCATCCCGTGGCGCGAGATGCCGGTCGACCTGCGCCGCGCGACCGTCGCGATCGAGGACGAGCGCTTCTACAAGCACAAGGGCGTGGACGTCAGCGCGATCGTGCGCGCCGGCATCAAGAACCTCGAGTCCGGCGAGACCGTGCAGGGCGGCTCGACCCTCACCCAGCAGCTCGTCCGCGCGCTCTACATCAAGGACCCCAAGCGCAACTTCGCCCGCAAGATCCGCGAGGCCAAGCTCGCCTCCGAGCTCGAGGAGAAGCACTCCAAGACGTGGATCCTCGACAACTACCTCAACTCGGTGCCGTACGGGACCGTCGAGGGCCGCACCGCGATCGGCGCCGAGGCCGCGGCCGTCACGTTCTTCGACAAGCACGCCAAGAAGCTCGACCTGGACGAGTCCGCGCTGCTCGCCGGGCTGACCCAGGCGCCGTCGCAGTACAACCCGTTCCGCAACCCGCAGGCCGCGATCGAGCGCCGCAACGAGGTGCTCGAGAAGATGTTCGAGAACGGCTACATCGATCGCGGCGAGTACGAGGAAGCCGTCAAGCAGGACCTCCACCTCAAGCAGGGGCGCCGCTACGTCCAGCGCCGCGAGCCCTACTTCTTCGACTACGTGCAGGAGCAGCTGATCGAGCGCTACGGCGTCGGCGTCGTGCGCCGCGGCGGGCTGCGCATCCACACGACGATCAACCCGAAGATGCAGGACGTCGCCAGGGACGCGATCAACTCGTACTACGGCGACACGTCCGGCCCCAGCTCCGCGCTCGTGGCGATCGACCCGGCCAACGGCAAGATCCGGGCGATGGCGTCCAGCGGCACCTACGGCGAGCGCCGCTTCAACCTGGCCGCCCAGGCGCACCGACAGCCGGGCTCGGCGTTCAAGACCTTCGTGCTGACCGCCGCCATCCGCAAGGGGGTCGATCCCGACTCGACCTACTACACCTCGAAGCCGCTGAACATCGACGACCCGACCTACGGCAAGTGGGAGGTCAAGACGTTCGGCAACAGCTACAGCGGCACGGAAAGCCTGACGCGCGCGACCCTCGCCTCCGACAACACCGTCTACGCGCAGCTGATCCTCGACGTCGGGCCGAAGGCGGTCTGCGAAACGGCCAAGCTGCTCGGGATCAGGACCAAGCTCGACTGCTACCCCGCCGAGGGCCTGGGCGGCCTCACGCGCGGCGTCACCCCGCTCGAGATGGCGGGCGCGTACGCGACGCTCGCCAGCGGCGGCGTGCGGCACCGCCCGACGGGCATCGAGAAGGTCGTCTTCCCCGACGGCAAGAGCGAGGACCTCGCCAGCGGCGAGGGCAAGCGCGTGCTCACCGACGGCCAGGCCGCCGAGGTCACCAGGGTGCTCGAGATGAACGTCCAGTCGGGCACCGGCACAGCCGCCAACTATGGCTGCCCCGCGGCCGGCAAGACCGGGACGACGGACGAGGCCAAGGACGCGTGGTTCGTCGGCTACACCCCCCACCTCTCGACGGCGGTCTGGGTCGGCTACCCCGACGCCGGCATCGCGATGCCGGGCGCGCAGGGCGGCACCTTCGCGGCGCCGGTCTGGCACGCGTTCATGCTCCCCGCTCACGGCGAGGACTGCGACGACTTCCCTGAGCCCGAGCACCCCGCCGAGTTCCACCCGTTCTTCGGCAAGTACTCGAGCACCGGCAACAGCGGCTACTCGAGCCCCTACGACGGCTCGGACCCGACCACGCCCGACGGCACCGACGGGACCGGCACCGGCGGGCAGGGATTCGACCCGCGCTACTACGAGGAGGCGCCGCAGAACCCGCCCGACGTCCAGGCGCCTCAGGAGCAGCCGCCCACCGGGCAGGATCAGCAGGGCGGCACGGCCCCCGGCCAGTAGGGCCGCTCGCGTGGCCGAGCTCGACCTGATCCGGGCGATCAAGGCCGCGCTCACCGACCGCGGCGGCCGCACGGTGCGCTTCACCGGGGACGACGCGGCTGTGGTGCGCGCACGGCCGCTCGCGGTGACCTCGATCGACACGGTCGTCGACGGCGTGCACTTCAGCCTCGCGACGCACTCGCCGGCCGACGTCGGCTGGAAGGCTCTCGCGACCGCGCTGTCCGACCTCGCGGCGATGGGCGCCGACCCTGGCGAGGCGTACGTGGCGCTCGTGCTGCCGGCGGGCTTCGAGGGCGCGCTCGAGCTGGTGGAGGCGATGGAGGAGCTGGCGGCGAGCTGCGACACGACGATCGCCGGCGGCGACGTGGTCGCCGGGCCAGTGCTCGCGGTGACGGTCTCGGTGACCGGCTGGGCCGACGAGGAGGGCGAGCTGATCGGCCGCGACGGCGCCCGCTCCGGGGACCTCGTCGGGGTGACGGGCGAGCTGGGCGGCTCCGAGGCCGGGCGCGCGCTGCTCGAGGCCGGCGAGCGCGAGCCGGCCGAGCTCGTGCGGCGCCACCTGCGCCCGCGGCCGCGCCTGGCCGAGGGCCGCGCGCTGGCCGCGACGGGCCCGAGCGCGATGATCGACGTCAGCGACGGGCTCGCCACCGACGCCGGCCACCTGGCCGAGGCCGGCGGCGTCGAGCTGCGGCTCGCGCTCGACGCGGTGCCGTGCGCGGCGGGCGTCGACCCGGTCGCCGCGGCCACCGGCGGCGACGACTACGAGCTGCTCTTCACGATCGCGCCGGAGCGGCGCGAGGCCGCCGAGGCGGCGGCGCCGGTCAGCTGGCTAGGCGACGTCCACGTCGGCCGCGGCGTCGTCCTGCTCGGCGCCGACGGGCGCCCCGTCAGCGGCCTTGGGGGATACGAGCACGAGTGACGAGAGGCCGCCGCGCCGGAGCATGGCCGCGGCGACGGCGTGCGTGTCGACCACGTACTCGCCCTCCGCGATGCGGCGCGCGAGCGCGTCCTTGTCCGTCGTGCTCATCATCTGGAAACGTACCTGCTCTGCCCATTCGTCCTGCTGTGAATATCGGCCCGCACGTGTAACCCGTCGAGCGCAGCGCCACCCGGCTGGACTACCTGCGGAGCGCGAAACCGGGACCCAGCGTCGAGGGGCCGGACTCCTGCGGCTGCTCGGGCGCCTCCGCGGGCGAGCGGTACACGAGCTCCAGCGACGCGCACAGAGCGCCCAGCATCACGCAGGCGACCAGCGCCGTGATCGGGCCGACCGAATGCCCGGTCACGAGCAGCAGCAGGTACCAGGCGCCGCTGAGCGGGTCGATCCGCAGGGCGATCAGGTAGTAGAGCGCGACGATCAGCGGCGCCAGCGCGCCGAGCGCGACCAGCAGCGCGCGGACGCGGCGGCGCGGCTGGACGCCCGCGACCAGCACCAGCAGCCAGAGGTGGGCGGCCGGGACGGCGAGCAGCGCGGCGTAGGGATTGGCGAGCCAGAGCAAGAGGGTCGCGACGCTCGACACGAGCGCGAGCGCCACCGCCGCTCCGGGCGCCTCGGGACGGCGCAGCCGCGGGTCTGGGCGCGCGGCCAGGAAGCGCCCCAGCAGCAGGCCGAGCGCCATCGCCGCGCCCACGCCCGCCAGCACGCCCAGCGCGGGGCCGTCGAGCGGGAGCACCTCGGGCGGGACCGGAGCGGGCGGGGGGGCCGGCGTGGCGCCGGCGAGCGCGAGCAGCTCGGCGACCGCGAGGCCCGCGAGGAAGGGCGCCACCCAGGCCGCGACCCAGCGCAGCCAGGGCATCACGTCCACCTGCTGGCGGCGGGCGCGGGCGAACGCGTCGACCGCCGCGACGACGGCGGGCAGCAGCAGCGTGAGGGCCAGCAGCGCCAGCACCCAGCCGGCCATCACCTGGTTGACCGCGATCACGTAGCTGTCCGGGCCGTGCTCGGGGCGCGAACCGCGGTCGAGCGCCGTGAGGGTCCTCAGCGTCGCGCGACCGAGCGCGCCCAGGATGTCCTCGTCGATCGCCTCGGCCGGCCCGTTCCCGGGCGGCGGCAGCTCACCGGAGCCCGCGATCCGGACGGCGTCGTAGCCGCCGTCGACCAGCACCCCCTGCGGGCCGATCCCGATCGGGAACGAGAGCCGGGCGACCTGGCCCAGCGCCCCTACGGAGCCCGGGTCCGCGTCGAGCTCGAGGCGGATCGAGTCCGCGACGGTCCGCTGCAGCCCGATGCCGGCGCGCTGGTGGCCGGTGGACCACGCCTGCACGATCGGCCCGCGCCGTACCGGCGAGGCCAGATCGGAGACGGCCAGCACGCCGTCGACCAGGTCCGGGTCGGGCAGCTCCGACAGCAGCCGCGTCGCGCCCACCTCCCCGAGCGTCCCGCCGTCGACCGAGGCGAGCACGATCGTCTTGCGCGTCGGCCGCCCCTCGAGCACGTGCGCCAGCTCGATCAGCGCGGCGGTGTCGGCGGCGCTGCCGGTGGCGTCCGGGACCACCGCAGCGTCGCGATCGGCGACGACCACGATCTGCCGCCGCGAGCGCCCGGCGCGGCGGCCGATCACGTTGACGAGCCGGTCGCCGGCGTGGCTGAAGCGCTGCAGCTCGACCGGAAAGCCGCTGCCGTCGAGCGCGCGGGCGACCCGCTCGGCGATCTGCGCGTCGCCGGTTCCGCCTGGCCGGCGGTCCGGTGCGGCGGTGGCGATCCGGCTCGCCTCGGCGGCCGCGACCCGGCCGTCGAACAGGACGTCGGCCGCCAGACCCTGGGCCAGCGGCCGGGGCCGGCTCTGCAGCGAGAACATCGTCAGCACCACGGCCAGCAGGGCCGGGACGAACGCCGCTCTGTAGACGCGCGGCTCGAACATCGACCTCAACCTACAATTCCGAAGGTGACGGCTTCAGCACCCAGGATCCTTCTCGTGGATGACGAGCTCTCGGTCCAGAAGCTGCTGACCTACCCGCTGCGCAAGGAGGGCTACGACGTCGTGCCGGCGCTCGACGGGCGCGAGGCGCTCGACCGGCTGCGCGAGGACAGCTTCGACCTCGTCGTGCTCGACGTGATGATGCCCAAGCAGGACGGCTTCGACGTCTGCCGCCAGATCCGCGCCCGCAGCACGGTGCCGATCATCATGCTCACGGCGAAGACCGAGGAGATCGACAAGGTGCTCGGCCTCGAGCTGGGCGCCGACGACTACATCACCAAGCCGTTCTCGGTGCGCGAGTTCCGCAGCCGCGTGAAGGCCGTGCTGCGCCGGGCCGCGCTCGCCCAGCCCGACGACCAGTTCGAGGAGCCGATCAACGAGGGCGATCTGACGATCGACTTCGAGCGCCGCCAGGTCCACGTGCGCGACGAGCCGGTGCGGCTCACCTACGTCGAGTTCGAGGTGCTGGCCGCGCTGGCCCGCACCCCAGGCCGCGTGTTCAGCCGCACGATGCTGCTCGAGCGCGTCTGGGGCGACTCCTCCTACCGCGATCCCCGCACGATCGACGTGCATATCCGCCACCTGCGCGAGAAGCTCGAGGCCGAGCCCAAGCACCCCGAGCTGATCCTCACGGTGCGCGGGGTGGGCTACCGCTTCCAGGACACATGACCAGGCGTCCGCGCCTGCGCTCGGTGCGCACGAAGCTGGCGTTCGTCTTCTTCGCGATCATCGCCGCCGCCTTCGGGCTCCTCTACTTCATCGCGACGCCGCAGCTGGAGACGAAGCTGGAGCAGCGCCAGCTGGACGACATCCGCTCCTCGGCGCAGGAGGTGCGGCCGGCGATGAAGGCGCTGGTCAGCACGGACCTCGACGAGAAGGTCCTCAACGAGCGCGTGCGCTACTACGGGGAGCGCACCGACGCTCGCCTGACGCTGCTCGGCCTCGACAAGAACCGGATCTTCTACACGCAGTCCGATTCGCGCACCGACAAGAACGCACCCTTCAACAGCAGGCTGGCGCGCGCGGCGATCCGATCCAGGCACCCGCGCACCGAGATCGGGCCGCTGGCGGGCGAGGAGCTGGCCCAGGTCGCGCAGCCGCTGTTCGCCGGTCGCAAGGGCAAGCAGCCCGCGGCCGTCGCGTTCTACGCCCGTGACCTCAACGACGTGGCCGATGCCGTGGACCTCGTGCGCAACCGCGTGCTGCTCGCGATGGGGGTCGCGCTCGGCCTTGCGCTGGTCGGCGCGTTCCTGGTCGCGCAGGCGCTCGCACGCCGGATGGGGCGCCTCGAACGGGCCGCCGACGAGATGGCCAAGGGCCGCTTCATCGAGCCGCTGCCGGTCGACTCCAAGGACGAGCTCGGCCAGCTCACCCGCACGTTCAACGAGATGCAGTCGCAGCTGCGCCAGGTGGACGTGGCTCGCAAGGAGTTCATCGCGACGGCCTCGCACGAGCTGCGCACGCCGATCTTCTCGCTCGCCGGCTTCGTGGAGCTGCTCCAGGACGAGGAGCTCGACGAGGACACGCGGCGCGAGTTCCTCGAGACGATGAGCGAGCAGGTGGCGCGCCTGCAGAAGCTGTCGGTGGACCTGCTCGACCTGTCGCGCCTCGACGCCGGCTCGGTGGAGCTGAACCCGGAGCCGGTCGACCTGTCCGAGCTGGCGCGCAGCATCGTCAACGAGTTCACGCCTGCGATCGCCGACCACGACACAGACCTCGAGATGCTCCTGCCGGATCACGGACCGGAGGCTCTTTGCGACCCTGTCCGGGTGGCTCAGATCATGCGCATCCTGCTCGACAACGCCCTGCGGCACACGCCGGTCGGGACCCAGGTGACCGTCGGCGCGGCCGGCAGCAACGGCACCGCGGGCCTCACGGTGACCGACAGCGGCCCCGGCCTGCCGAACCTGAGCGACACCAAGGTCTTCGAGCGCTTCTACACCGGCGACGCCGCCCGCGGCGCCGGGCTCGGCCTCGCGATCGCTCGCGAGCTGGCCGAGCGCATGGACGGACGGCTGCGCGTGAGCTCGGCCTCGCGCGGCACGGCCTTCACGCTCGAGCTGCCGACCGACGGGAACGGCGCCTCGTGAGGCGCATCGCGCTGCTGCTCCTGGCCGTCCTCGGGCTGGCCGCGGCCGGCTGCGACTCCGGCGACTCCGGCGACGACAACGGCGACGCCCAGTCGAGCGCACCCCGCGAGGTCACCACCACGCGCGTGAAGGTCGTAGAGGGCGTGGGCAGCAAGGGCGGCTTCGACCCGGCCCAGATCTATGACCGGCTGGCGCCGGGGGTCGTGACCATCCTGTCCGTCTTCGACGGCGCCTCCAGCCTGCTCGACTCCGGCAGCGAGGGCGGGCAGGGATCGGGCTTCGTGCTCGACGGCGACGGCTACATCGCCACCAACGCTCACGTCGTCACGAGCGACTCGGGCGCGCGGGCCAAGCAGGTCTACATCGAGTTCTCCGACGGCAACCGGGTCGAGGCGAAGATCGTCGGCGTCGACCCGAACGCCGACGTGGCGCTCCTGAAGGTCGACCCCGAGGCGCTGTCGCTGACCCCGCTGAAGCTGGGCGTGTCGCACCGGATCGCGGTCGGCGAGCCGGTCGCGGCGATCGGCAGCCCGTTCGGCGAGCGCCAGTCGCTCTCGATCGGGGTGATCTCGGCGATCGACCGCAACATCAAGTCGCTGACCCAGTTCCAGATCGGCAACGCCATCCAGACCGACGCCGCGATCAACCCCGGCAACTCGGGCGGGCCGCTGCTCGACGCTCACGGGCGGGTGCTCGGCATCAACGCGCAGATCAAGTCGCAGTCGGGCGGCGGCGAGGGGGTCGGCTTCGCGATCCCGGTCGACGCCGTGCGGCGCTCGCTGCGCGAGCTGCGCGCCGAGGGCAAGGTCGACTACGGCTACCTGGGCGTGCAGACGCTCGTGCTCTGGCCGCAGCTGGCGGAGAAGCTCGGGCTCGACGTGCGAAACGGGGCGCTGATCCAGGAGATCGAGGACGACAGCCCGGCCGTGGACGCCAAGCTGCGCGCCGGCGACGACACCCTCGAGTTCCAGGCGCAGCGGGTTCGGACGGGCGGCGACGTGATCGTGGCGGTCAACGGCCGGCCGCTAACGCGGCGCGAGGATCTTGCCGATGAGATCAGCGCAATGCACGCCGGCGACGATGTGGAGCTGGAGGTCGTGCGCGATGGAAAGCACCAAACGATCCGAGTTCAGCTGGGAGAGCGCCCGCGCGGTTCCGGTTGAGGGCCGACCGGGTAGGGTCCAGACCGTGAGCGAGGCAGCTCAGGCAGCCGACAGCCGTGACGTCTCGTTGACGATTCCGGCAAGGCCCGACTATCTGGTTCTGGCGCGTCTGGCGCTGTCGGCGGTCTGCCGGCTGACGCCGCTCTCGCCCGAGGAGATCGCCGACCTCAAGCTGGCGATCACCGAGGCCGCCAACGACTACGTCGACGACGCCCGCCCGCTCGACGACGAGACGCGCCTGAGCTTCGGCTTCCACCTGCTCGACGACCGCCTGTCGATGGAGCTGGAGGGTCCCGGCAGCGACATCTCCGCGATGGAGCAGGAGCTGAGCAGGGCCATCATCGAGGCGACCGTCGACGAGGCCAACTTCGGCAGCGGCCGCACGCGGCTCGTCAAGTACCTCTCCGCCACTGCGGGCTAGGTAGGCTGCTCCGCCGTGCTTCAACCCGTCTCGGTCGGGACCAAGAGCCTCGCCGACTACACCCATCTGGCCGGTAGGCCGCTCATACAGGAGATCCGCGAGCTCGCCGAGCCGCTCGAGGGCCTGCGCGTCCTCCACCTGTCCGCGACCGCGTTCGGCGGCGGCGTCGCCGAGATCCTCTACACGCTGATCCCGCTGATGACCGACGTCGGCGTCGACGCCCAGTGGGAGGTGATGCTGGGGCGCGAGGAGTTCTACAACGTCACCAAGCGCCTCCACAACGCGCTCCAGGGCAATCCCGACTCGCTCTCCGAGGAGGAGTGGGAGATCTTCGACCGCTACAACGCGCGCAACGCGAAGGACCTGTCGGGCGACTGGGACGTGGTGATCGTCCACGACCCGCAGCCCGTCGCGATGCGGCAGCACGTGCCGGACAGGGCGAAGAGCTGGATCTGGCGCTGCCACATCGACCTGTCCACCCCCAACCCGTCGGCGATCGAGCGAATCGTCCCGTACGTGCGCGATTACGACGCGTCGGTCTGGCACGTGCAGTCGTACGTGCCGCCGGGGCTCGACGGCGCGTCGGCCGGCGTCAACATCTGCCCGCCGGCGATCGACCCGCTCTCGCCGAAGAACATGGCGCTGTCGCCCGAGGACGCCGCCTTCGTGTGCGACCAGTTCGGCATCGACGTCGACCGCCCGCTGCTCTGCCAGGTGTCGCGCTTCGACCCGTGGAAGGATCCCATGGGCGTAATCGACGCGTACCGGATCGTCAAGGAGGAGATGCCCGAGGTGCAGCTCGCGCTGGTCGGCTCGATGGCGACGGACGACCCCGAGGGTTGGGAGTTCTTCAACTCGACGATGGCCTACGCCGACGGCGACCCGGACATCCACATCCTCAACAACCTGAACAGCGTCGGCGCGATCGAGGTCAACGCCTTCCAGTCGCAGGCCGACGTGGTGATCCAGAAGTCGACGCGCGAGGGGTTCGGCCTGACCGTCTCCGAGGCGCTCTGGAAGGGACGCCCGTTCATCGGCGGCGACGTGGGCGGGATCCCGCTCCAGGTCCAGGACGGCGTCACCGGGTTCCTCGTCTCCTCCCCCGACGAGTGCGCCGAGCGCGCCCTGCGCGTGCTCCGCGAGCCCGATCTCGGCAAGGCCCTCGGGCGGGCCGGCAAGGAGCACGTGCGCAAGCACTTCCTCACGCCCCGCCTCCTGCTCGACTGGCTCAGGATCTTCCAGGCACGCAGATGACCAAGGAAGCCGCCCTCGTTCTCGTATCGAACCGCGGGCCGGCGACCTTCGAGAACGGGACACCGCGCAGGGGCGGCGGCGGGCTGGTGACGGCGCTGACCGGGCTCGTGCACCACCGCCAGGCGGTCTGGGTCGCCTCGACGCTGACCGAGGGAGACGTCGAGGTCACGCGCGAGCACGGCGGGGCGTCGTTCTCGCTCGAGCTCGACGGGGCCGAGTACCAGATCCGGCTGGTCGAGTCCGACCCGGAGGCCTACGACCGCTTCTACAACGTGGTCGCCAATCCGATGCTGTGGTTCATCCAGCACTACCTCTGGGACCTCTCGAACGCGCCCGACATCCGCCGCCACGAGATCGAGGCCTACGAGCAGGGCTACTGCGTGGTCAACCAGGACCTGGCGAGCGCGGTGCTCGAGGAGGTCGAGGGCGAGCAGGACGCGGTCGTGATGCTGCACGACTACCACCTCTACATCGCGCCGAAGCTGATCCGGCGCGAGCGCCCGGACGTGTTCCTCCACCACTTCGTGCACATCCCGTGGACGCAGCCGGACGCCTGGCGGGTGCTGCCGGCCGACATGCGCGAGGACCTCTACGAGGGGATCCTGTCGAACGACATCATCGCCTTCCACACGCGCTCGTACCAGCGCAACTTCCTGCTCTGCTGCCGCGAGCTGTTCGACCTCGACGTGGACGAGGAGGCGGGCGTGGTGCGCTTCGAGGGCCGCGACGTGTGGGTGCGCTCGTACCCGCTGCCGATCTCGGCGGCGACCTTCCGGCACACGGCCCAGCGCCAGGCGGTGCACGAGTACGAGCGGGAGATCCTGCGCCGCCGGCGCGAGCACCTGATCCTGCGCGTCGACCGGGCCGACCTGTCGAAGAACGTGCTGCGCGGGTTCACGGCGTTCGACCTGTTCCTCGAGCAGCACCCGGAGTTCAAGGAGCAGGTGACGTTCATCGCCCACCTGATCCCGTCGCGCCAGGACGTGCCGGAGTACGCCGAGTACCTGGAGCGGATCGATGCGCTGGCGGCCGTCGTCAACCACCGCCACGGCATGACCGACTGGATGCCGATCGACCTGCGCCTGCGCGAGAACCTGGACGAGGCGATCGCGGCGTACAAGCACTACGACCTGCTGATGGTCAACGCGATGTTCGACGGGATGAACCTGATCGCGAAGGAGGGCCCGCTCGTGAACGAGCGCAACGGCGTGTCCCTGCTCTCGGAGAACACCGGCGCCCACGAGGAGCTGGCCGACTTCGCGCTGTCGGTGAACCCGTTCGACGTGCAGGAGCAGGCCGACGCGATCTACCGCGCGCTGTCGATGTCCGCCGAGGAACGCTCATGGCGGGCCCAGGGGCTGAAGCGGATCGTGACCGCCCGCGACCCGGGCGACTGGGTGGACGACCAGCTGGCCGACATCGAGGCGAAGCGGCGCGGCGAAGCGCCGGTGCGGTCGTAGGGCCGCCGGGCGCTCCGGGGCCCCACCCTCCGCACATTCGACATCCATACGGTGCTCAATGTGCGGAGCGTCGCCTAGCTCCCCGGATCGGGTGCGAACTCGCCCGGCTGGGGCGGCGCTTGCGGCGGCTCGGGCGGCGGCGCTCCCCGAGGGCGGCGCTCGCCGGCCCGGGGCTTCGGGCGCCGGCGGGGCTCCCCCCGAGGGCGGCGCTCCTCGCCAGGCGCGGCGGCTCCCTCGCGCCCGGGACACCGCGGGCCGGCGGCGCTCGCCGCCCATCCGACCCTCCCCCCGGCCCTGGCCCTCCGCGCGCGCTTCGCCCCTCACGCCGCGCCCGACCCTCGCCTCGGCCGCTCCGCTCGCCCGCGCCGCTTCACCCCCCTCTTCGCCTCAGTCGGCGGCGGCGCGCCCACGTGCGCCGGTGCCTCCCGCGGAGCGGTCGGTGCCTCGCGCGCTGCCATCGGCGGCCGGCGAGCGCCTCCGCCAACCCAGCTCACCGCCGCCAGCACCGCCGCCGCCACGACGGCCAGCTTCCCGACGTTCTCCCATCGCACCCGGCGAAACAGCGCCATATGCGGAAAAGGCCTGCGCGGGCGCGCATTCGCCCCGCTGCTAACCTGCCCCGCTCGATGGCCGGCTTCTACGACCTCATGCTGCTGATCGACCCGAACGCCCCTGAGGAGCGCCGCACAGCCGCGGTTTCCGAGGCCGAGACGCTCATGGGCTCCGGCGGCGAGATCGTCGCCTCCAACGACTGGGGCCAGCGTCGCATGGCGTACGAGATCGACCATCGCCCCGAGGCCGAGTACCGGCTCTACCAGTTCAACGGCGACAACGACGTGCTCGCGCGGCTCAACCAGCGCCTGCGCATCAACGACGCCGTGCTGCGCTTCCGCATCATCAAGGCCAAGCCCGGTCTGCCGCTGCCGCCGCCGCCCGACCAGCAGTCGTCGCGCCGGCGTGACGACCGCGAGCCGCAGGACACGCGGGTAGCCGCCCGGGCCGCCGCCGATGCCCCGGCCGCCGGAGAGGCGGCGGACCTGCCGGACGCCCCGGACGCGACCCCGCTGCGCCAGTCGCCGCCGACACCCCGGCCGCGGCGGACGCCCCGGCCGCGCCAGACGTCCCGGACACCTCGGCTGCGCCCGCGGACGCCCCGGACACCCCGGACGCGCCGGCCGCCGCGGACCAAGCGGACACCCCGGCCACCGAGCCGCAGGCAGACGAGTAGCGCGTCGTCTGTAACGCCTCGGCGAAAGAACCCGCACTTTTCAGCAACTTCCCGACGGTTCCCGTTCAGACCGCCCGGGGCCCTTCGTACACTCGCTCGACATTCATCGAGCCGTCTAGAGAGACGCCAGAAGGGAGCTGGACCGCCTCATGGCAAGCACCAACATCAACAGGGTCGTCCTCACCGGGAACCTGACCCGCGATCCAGAGCTGCGCTCGCTGCCGAGCGGCATGTCTGTCTGCAGCCTGCGGATCGCCAGCAACACCCGCCGGAAGGACAACTCCACCGGCGAGTGGGTCGACAAGCCCAACTACTTCGACGTCACCGTCTGGGGCGCCCAGGGAGAGAACTGCGCCCAGTACCTCGCCAAGGGACGGCCCGTCGCGATCGACGGCCGGCTCGAGTGGCGCGAGTGGGAGGACCGGGAAACCGGCAAGAAGCGGCAGTCGGTAGATATCATTGCCGATTCCGTCCAGTTCCTCGGCTCTCGCGAAGGCGGCGAGAACGGCGGCCGGTTCACGCCCCAGAGCGATGTCCCGGCCGACACCGGAGACTTCGAGTCGGCGCCAGCGGGTGCCGGGGGATCAGCGGACGACGACATCCCGTTCTGACCCCGAAGTAGCGACTACGCAGGAAGGAACACGTGGCGAAGCAGCGTGGAGGAACCCCAACTCGTGACCGCAAGCGCGGTCGTGGTCGGGGCGTGCCCGGTGGCGGTCGGCGCAAGCCGTGCTCGTTCTGCCGGGACAAGGTCGAGATCGTCGACTACAAGGACCTCGCATCGCTGCGGCGCGCGATCAGCGACAAGGGCAAGATCCGCTCGTCGCGCGTCACCGGCGCCTGCCGGCGCCACCAGTCCCAGCTCGCGCGAGCGGTGAAGCGCGCTCGGGAGCTCGGACTCCTGCCGTACGTCGCGGATCGGTGATGGCTGCGAACCAAGCCTGGCGAGGACGCAGGGGTGAAGGCGTGCTGAGCACGTCGAACCCCGTGGACGTCGCCAGGCGCCGGCGCGCGGCCACCAGGTAAGGACGGGCGACCTGTGGCTCAGGCAATTCTCTTGAAGGAAGTCGACAACCTCGGCGAGCGTGGAGACGTGATCGACGTCTCGCCGGGGTATCTGCGCAATTACCTCGTTCCGCGCAAGCTCGCCCAGCCGGCCACGCCGGCGGCGATCGCGGAGTCGCAGCGCCGCCGCGAGGCGGCCGAGCGGGCCGTCGAAGAGGCGGCCGCCAAGGCCGCGGAGACGGCGGCCCTGCTGCGCAAGACGGTCCTCACGATCTCCCACCAGGCGGGTGACGACGGCCGGCTGTTCGGCTCGGTCACCTCGCAGGAGATCGCCGATGCGATCCGTCAGGCCCGCGGCGTGCGGCTCGACAAGCGGCGAGTGCAGCTCGAAGACTCCATCAAGACAACGGGCACACACATGGTCACCGTCGAAGTCGCGGACGGCGTGACGACGGAGATCAAGACGATCGTCACACCGCAGGCCTAGCCGACAGCGGTGGCAGTCGCCGCCCCGCCCGACTCCGCGGGCAGCGTCCCTCCCCACAACGAGGAGGCGGAGGCTTCCGTCCTGGGCGCGATCCTGCTCACCGAGCAGGCGCTCGACGGCGTCCTGCTCGAGATCGGGCTGAGGTCCGAGCACTTCTACCGGCCCGCGCCACCAGCACATCTTCGAGGCGATGATCCGCCTCAAGGAGAAGTCGGACCCGGAGGCCGTCGACGCGCTCACCGTCTCCGACCACCTGCGCAGCAAGGGCGTGCTCGAGGAGGCGGGCGGCGAGGCCTACGTCCACTCGCTGCCGACCGTCGTGCCGGCCGTCGGCGCCGTGCTCGACTACGCCCGCATCGTCCGCGACGACGCGCTCATGCGCGGCATCCTCGAGACGACTCGCCAGATCCAGGCCGAGGTGCTCGCGCACCGCGGCGACCCGCGCGAGCTGATCGAGCGCGCCGAGGCGCAGCTGTTCAGGATCGGCCACGAGGGCGGCATGGCCGAGATGCGCACGATCGAGTCGGTCCTCCACGAGGAGATCGACAAGCTCGAGGAGCTCTCGCGCAACGACATCGGCCTCACCGGCACCCCGTCCGGCTTCACGGACATCGACGACCTGACCGGCGGCTTCCAGCCCGGCAACCTGATCGTGCTCGCCGCGCGGCCCTCGATGGGCAAGAGCACGCTCGCCACCAACATCGCGGAGAACGCCGCGATCGAGCACGACAAGCCGGTCGCCCTGTTCTCGCTCGAGATGTCCGAGACCGAGCTCGCGCACCGCTTCATCGCCTCCCAGGCCAAGGTGTCGAGCGACAACCTGCGCAAGGGCCTGGTCAAGGCCGACCGCTGGCCGAAGGTGCTGCGCGCCGTCGAGAAGCTCGCGGCGGCGCCGATCTTCATCGACGACTCGAGCGACATCGGCGTGCTCGAGATGCGCGCCAAGGCGCGCCGCCTGCACGCCCGCCACGGCGGCCTGGGGTTGATCGTCGTCGACTACCTCCAGCTCGTCCGGCCCGACGGCCGCTCCGACAGCCGCGTCGAGCAGGTCGGCCAGATCAGCCGAGGGCTCAAGATCCTGGCGCGCGAGCTCGACATCCCGGTGGTCGCCGTGTCGCAGCTCTCGCGCGCGGTCGAGTCGCGCCACCCGCCGATCCCGATGCTGTCCGACCTGCGCGAGAGCGGTCAGGTCGAGCAGGACGCCGACGTGGTCATGTTCGTCTACCGCGAGGAGTACTACGACAAGGAGTCCGAGCGCCTCGGCGAGGCCGACATCATCTTCGCCAAGCACCGCAACGGCCCCATCGGCCAGGTGACGCTGAGCTTCATGCCGAAGTACCCGCGCTTCGCGAGCCTCTATCGCGACCACGGCGCGGGGCCCGCCATGCCGTCCGAGGGGAACGGGATCGGCTGACGTGCTGCGCCGGGTGGAGCCCAAGGAAGAGGTCGCCTGCCCGTTCGGGGAGTGCGACGGGTCGACCTGGGTGCTCGACGAGCAGACCGGCGACGCTCGGCCCTGCCGCTGCCGCGAGCAGCGCGTGCGCCAGGCGGTCAGCGGCGGCATCGGGACCGGCATCGGGCGCCGCTTCCTCGAGGTCTCGTTCGACCGGGAGCCGATCGTGTCGCTCGACCCGGTCGTGCTGCGCCAGGTGCGCAGCTTCCTGCGCTCGATCGAGGACAACCTCGCGGCCGGCCGCGGGCTCTGGTTCGACGGCCCCGTCGGCACCGGCAAGACGTCGCTGGCGATCCTGGTCGCCAAGGCCGCCAAGGACGCCGGCCGCTCGTACGCCGTCTACCCCGTCCCGCGCCTGCTCGCGGAGATCAAGCGCACCTTCGACCGCGACGCGCCCGACAACTACCTCGGCGTCTTCCGCCGCCTCTGCACCGTCGACGTGCTCGTGCTCGACGACCTCGGCGCGGAGAAGCAGACCGAGTGGGTGCTCGAGCAGCTCTACTCGATCGTCAACGAGCGCTGGCAGGACCGCCGCTCGATCGTGGTGACCACGAACATCCCCGACCCGGACCCCGACGTCCCCGCCCGCCTGCTCCAGGCCAGCGCGCGCGACCTGCGCGAGGCGGCCACCCGCGCCGACGGCCGCGACGTCGAGGAGCTGCGCACGCTGGTGGACCGCGTCGAGCGGGCGGCGAGCCGCATGGCCGAGCTCGACGTCGCCAACAGCTACGACCCGATCCTGCGGCTGCGGGGCCAGCTCGGCTCGCGCACCGTTTCGCGCCTCGTCGAGATCTGCGACGACCCGATCCCGATCATGGGCCCGGACCTGCGCATGGCTGCGCAGGGCGCCTAGCCGCAAGCGGCCGGCTCGGCCGGCCGCGCGCGGAGTGGCTTCCCTAGCGCCTACACTCGCGAGGGCAATGGCAGGCCTGGTGATCGTGGGCGCCCAGTGGGGTGACGAGGGGAAGGGCAAGGTCGTCGACCTGCTCGCCGAGCAGGCGGATCTCGTGGTCCGCTTCCAGGGCGGCAACAACGCCGGCCACACGATCGTCAGGGACGGCGAGACGTTCAAGTTCCACCTGATCCCGTCGGGGATCCTCTACCCCGGCAAGCTGTGCGCGATCGGCAACGGCGTGGTCGTCGACCCCAAGGTCCTGACCGAGGAGATCGCCGAGCTGTCGCGCCGCCGCATCGACCTCAGCGGCCTGCGCATCTCGGCCAACGCGCATCTGATCATGCCGTACCACAAGCTGCTCGACCACGCCGGAGAGGCCCAGCTCGGCAAGCTCCAGATCGGGACGACGCGGCGCGGCATCGGCCCCTGCTACGCCGACAAGGCCGCCCGGCTCGGCATCCGCATGCAGGACCTGCTCGACGAGAAGATCCTGCGCAAGAAGATCTACACGGCGCTGGAGCCCAAGCGCCTGATGCTGCGTCCGTTCGCCAAGGATCCCGAGCTCGACCTCCACACGATGAGCGAGGAGTACCGCATCCTCGGCCACCGGCTCGAGCCCTACATCGCCGACACCCCGCCGATCGCCTGGCGCGTGCTCGAGAACGACGGCCTGGTCGTCTTCGAGGGAGCTCAGGGCGCGCTGCTCGACATCGACCACGGCACATATCCGTTCGTGACGTCGTCGAACACCGTCGCGGGCGCCGCCTGCGCGGGCGCCGGCGTCGGGCCGCGCTCGATCGACGAGGTCTGGGGGATCGCCAAGGCCTACACCACCCGCGTGGGCGCCGGCCCGTTCCCGACCGAGCTGGACGACAGCCTGGGCGAGCGCATCCGCGAGGCTGGCGGCGAGTTCGGCACCACCACCGGGCGGCCTCGCCGCACCGGGTGGCTCGACCTGGTCGCGCTGCGCTACGCAACTCGCATCAACGGGCTGACCGGCCTCGTGCTGACCAAGCTCGACGTGCTGACCGGCATCGACCCGCTCTACGTCGGCGTCCGCTACCTCGGGCCCGAGGGCGCGACCTTCGACGAGTTCCCCTACCACCAGTCGATCGTCCACAAGGTCACCGGCGACCTCGTGGAGATGCCCGGCTGGCACGAGGACATCTCGGGAGTGCGCTCGATCGAGGACCTGCCCGCCAACGCTCAGTCCTACCTGGACTTCATCTCGGACTTCCTGGGCATCCCGGTCGTGATGATCGGCGTGGGCCCCGCGCGCGACGAGATGATCTGGACCGGCGCGGCGGAGCCGCTGAAGCCCGCAGCCGCCTGACTCAGTGCACCACGTGGGTCGAGACGACCATGTCGTGCAGGCAGCGGTTCTCGCCGTCCCAGAGCGGCCATAGGTAGTCCACGAGCGTCGGGATCGAGAAGAACCAGCCGCCGACGAACCCGAACAGCAGGCCCTTGACGACGACGTCGCGCAGGAACGCGAAGCCGAAGTCGACCTGCTCCCCGTTGTCGCGCACGACGCGGATGCCGACGATCTGCTTGCCCCAGGTCTGTCCGTTGTGCTCGCCCTGGCGGGCCATCAGCACGGGCGCGTAGAAGATCAGCACGAGCAGGTAGGCGAGGCCGGAGGCTATCCCGGTGGCCGCCGCCCCGGCGTCGCTGCTGAACGCCACGACCACGACCAGGGCGATCACCGCCACCACCGGTATCAGCAGGATCAGCCAGTCGAGCAGCGCCGCCGCGACGCGGCGGCCCCAGCTGGACAGCTGGCGTCCGTGCCAGGCCGGCTGCCCGCCGACGGGCTGTTGCCACCCGCCCGGCGGCGCCTCCGGGCTGTCGAGCATCGGGTCGTATGCGGGCGCCTGCGGCGCGGGTGCCTGCGGCCCCTCCGGCTTCTCCGGGCTCTCCATGGCGCTAATCAAATCAGCGCGACAGGCGGTTGGCCGCCAGCGCGGTCAGCTCGTCCCAGTCCACGTCCCGGAAGTTGTGCATCGGGCAGAACTTGGGGCCGCACATGGAGCAGAACTCGGCGGTCTTGAAGTAGTCGTCGCCGAGCGTCTCGTCGTGCATGCGCCGGGCCGTCTCCGGATCGATCGCGAGCTCGAACTGGCGCCGCCAGTCGAACGCGAAGCGCGCCCGCGACAGGTCGCGGTCCCACGCCGCCGCGCGCTTGGAGCCACGGGCGAGGTCCGCCGCGTGGGCGGCGATCCGGTAGGCGATCAGCCCCTGCCTGACGTCGTCGGCATTCGGCAGGCCCAGGTGCTCCTTGGGCGTGACGTAGCAGAGCATCGAGGTGCCGTGCCAGCCGACGATCGCCGCGCCGATGGCCGAGGTGATGTGGTCATAGCCGGGCGCGACGTCCGTGACCAGCGGGCCGAGCGTGTAGAAGGGCGCCTCGCGGCAGAGCTCCTGCTGGCGCCGCACGTTGTCCTCCAGCTGGTCGAGCGGGACGTGACCGGGTCCCTCGACCATCACCTGCACGTCGCGCGCCCAGGCGCGTTGCGTGAGCTCGCCGAGCGTCGTCGAGCTCGGCGAACTGGGCCGCGTCGGAGGCGTCCGCGATCGATCCCGGCCGCAGGCCGTCGCCGAGCGAGATCGAGACGTCGTGGACGCGGCAGATCTCGAGGACCTCGTCGAACCTCTCGAACAGCGGGTTCTCCCGCTTGTGGTGGACCATCCAGCGCGCCAGCAGGCCCCCGCCGCGCGACACGATGCCGGTCACGCGGTGCCGGCACAGCGGCAGGTGCCCGAGCCGCACTCCCGCGTGGATCGTCATGTAGTCGACCCCCTGCTCGGCCTGGTGCTCGATCACCTCGAGCAGCAGGTCTCCGTCGAGCTCCTCGGGGCGCTGCACGCGCGCGGCGGCCTGATAGATCGGCACGGTCCCGATCGGCACGGTCGCGGCGGCGAGGATCGCCTCGCGCGTCTCGTCGATCCGCCTGCCGGTCGAGAGGTCCATCACGGTGTCCGCGCCCCAGCGCTCGGCGAGGCGCAGCTTGTCCACCTCCTCCTCGAGCGACGAGCTGGTCGGCGAGCTGCCGATGTTCGCGTTGATCTTGACGCGTGCCGCGCGCCCGATCGCCATCGGGTCGAGCGCGCGATGGTGGACGTTGGCGGGAATGATCATGCGACCGCGGGCGACCTCGTCGCGGACGACCTCGGCCGCCAGCTCCTCGCGCTCGGCGACCCGCCTCATCTCGGGCGAGACCTCTCCTCGGCGGGCGACGTGCATCTGGGTCCGGCACGCGCTGCCGGACGGGAACGTGCTGCGCTCAGGCATCTGCTTCCTCCCTACGCTGGTATGAGCCAGATCAGGTTCGGCGGGTCGACGCTAGGCAGCGCCCTCTCAGCCCCTCCAGCAGGGACTCCCCGGTTGTGCGGATGCGCCGATCGTACCCGGCGCCGCCGGCTAGGACGAGCCCGGCTCGAGCACCTCCTGCTCGCCGCGGCGCAGGAAGCGCAGCCCCAGGGCCACCGAGGCCAGCAGCGCCGTCACCGCGAGCGTGATCTGCACGCTCAGCAGGCCCTCGCGCGTCCAGTAGACGTCCTCGAGCTCCAGCAGCAGCGCCGACTCGTCGAGCGTCAGGCCCATCCCGACGCCGAACGGGACCGCGAGCTTCGAGTCGAGCCGCTCGTCGCGGCTCACGATCGCGCCGGCGCCCGCGCCGAAGGCGATCACGATCCCCGGCACGAAGTGGTGGATGTGCCGGCGCCCGACGCGCACGTTGCGAAACGGCCCCACGCGGGCACGGTCGCGCAGCACGTGCGTCACGCCCCGCGCCGCGATGAACGTGCCGACGAACGACGTGAGCAGGTTGAACATCGCGTTCTCGCGAGCCGACACCTCGCGGTACCCGGCGCGCGCGACCTGGGCCGTCTCCGCGACGGCCTCCTCGGCGGCGAGCAGCAGGCTGGGCGCCTCGCTCGGCAGCGGAGCGGAGCCGCGCCGCCAGACCCGGCTCACCTCGCCGGCGACGACCGCCGCAACCGCGGTCCCGGCGACCGCTCCCAGCGCGATCGTCCCGCGTCCGGCGGCCGGCGGCCGGCGGCGCCAGCGGCGCCTCAGAGCAGCTCCTCCTCCGGCACCTCGCGGACGGCGCGCGCCGGCACGCCCATCACCACCGCCCGCGGCGGCACGTCGGCGGTCACGACCGCCCCGGCCGCCACGAAGGCCTCCTCCCCGATCTCGACGCCCGGCAGCAGCACCGCCCCGGCGCCGATCCGGCACGCCCTGCGCAGCGTCGCCCCGCGCAGCTCCTGTCCGGCCCGCCGCCGCCCGGCGGTCGGGTCGTTGGTGAGCACGACGGCGGGAGCCACGAACACGTCGTCCTCGACGACCGACCAGGCCGTGATGTAAGCGTTCGTCTGGAGACGTACGCGCGCGCCGATCGCGACGTCGTTCTCGACCGACACGGCCCGCCCGACCACGCTGCCCGCGCCGATCGAGCTGCGCTCGCGCACGTGCGCCTGGTCGCCGATCACGCAGCCGGCGCCGATCTGCGCCCCCGCGAGCACCACCGCCCCGGCGCCCACGGCCACTCCGGCGCCCAGGCGCGCCGGCGGCGGCGCCTCAGCGGCCGCGCTCGAGCCGGCCGCCAGCACGGGCGGCTTGCCGATCACGCAGTGGTCGCCGAGGCGCACGTCGTCCCCGAGCTGGGTGCCGGGGTAGACGACGGCGGTCTCGGAGATCACAGCCTGACGAGGTTCGGAGCCTCGATCCCCCGGGTCACGCCGCGGAAGTCCACGACGAGCGGCGAGTCGCGCACCAGGCGCTCCACGTCGAGCCCCGGGTGGGCCGTGACGATCGCCGCGCAGTCGGTCTCCTCCGGCCACTCGCTGCGCAGCCCGAAGTCGGGCAGCTCCGGCACGAACTCGTCGTGGTACGTCACGTCCGCGCCCCGCTCGCGCAGCAGGCGCACGATCTTCAGGGCCGGCGACTCGCGCAGGTCGCCCACGCCGGGCTTGTAGGAGACGCCGAAGATCGTCACGCGCGACCCCTTGACCGGCTTCGCATGTTCGTTGAGCGCGCGCGAGATCCGCTCCACGCAGAAGTAGGGCATCGCCTGGTTGACCTCGCCGGCCAGCTCCACGAACTCCGTCTGCGTGTCGAACTCGCGCGCCCGCCAGGCCAGGTAGAACGGGTCGACCGGCAGGCAGTGCCCGCCCATGCCGGGGCCGGGCTTGAACGACATGAAGCCGTACGGCTTGGTCGCAGCGGCCTCGACCACCTCCCATATGTCGATGCCCATGCGGTCGCAGACGATCGCCAGCTCGTTGACGAGCGCGATGTTCACCGAGCGGAAGATGTTCTCGAGCAGCTTGGTCAGCTCCGCCGCCTCCGGGGTGGAGACCTCCACGACCTCGTCGCAGACCTCGCGGTAGAGCTCGACCGCGCGCCGCCGGCACTCGTCGGTCAGGCCCCCGACGACCTTCGGGGTCGTCTTCAGCGTGAAGTCGGTGCGGCCCGGATCGATTCGCTCCGGTGAGAAAGCCAGGTTGAAGTCGCGCCCCGCGGCCAGGCCGGACTCCTCCAGCAGCGGCCCGAAGCGCTCGCGCGTCGTGCCCGGGTACGTGGTCGACTCGAGCACGACCAGCTGGCCCTCCTGGAGCACGTTCGCGAGCGCCGTGCCGGTGTCGATCAGCGGCTGCAGGTCGGGCTCGCGGTTGGCTGTCAGTGGCGTCGGGACCGCGACGACGACCGCGTCCACCTTGGCCAGGTCGGCGTAGCGCGGCGTGGCGTGGAAGCGCGCCGAAATCGCCTGGAGCGTCTCGTCCGAGACGTCCTCGATGTGCGAGCGGCCCTCGCTCAGCGACGCGACGACGCGCGCGTTCACGTCGACGCCCACCACCTCGTGCCCCGCCTCCGCGTAGGCGACGACGAGCGGCAGGCCCACGTATCCGAGCCCCACTACCCCGATCTTCATAGGCGCCCAGTGTAAGCCGACACGGCGTCGCGGACGCGCTCAGCGGCCCGCCCGCCGCCGTACAGCTCGGGCCGCTCCGCAGGGGGCGTCCGCCCAAGCGCAGCCAGCGCAGCTTCACGGTCGAGGTCGACAAGCACGTTCCAGCCCACCTCGACTGTCTCGACCCATTCGGTCGTATCCCTTAGCGTCACGCACGGCACGCCCAGCAGATATGCCTCCTTCTGCACGCCGCCCGAGTCGGTCAGGATCGCCCGCGCGTGGCGCGCCAGCTCGAGGAAGTCGAGGTAGCCGAGCGGCGCCACGAGCGTCACGCCCGCGAGCCGCTCGAGCAGGCCGGCCGCCTCGAGCCGCGCGCGCGTGCGCGGGTGCAGCGGGAACACGACCGGCTGCGGCAGCGCCTCGATCAGCCCGACCAGGCGTTCGAGCCGGGCGGGGTCGTCCACGTTGCCGGCGCGGTGAGCGGTGACGACCAGGTATCCGCCCGGCTCGAGGCCCAGGTCGGCCGCGATCGTCGATCGCTCCCCGGCGATCTCGCGGAACGCGACCGACACGTCCGCCATCACGTCGCCGACGAGGTGGGTCTCGCCGCGCACCCCCTCGCGCGCCAGGTTGTCCATCGCGGTCTGGGTGGAGCACAGCAGCAGGTCGCTGGCGTGGTCGGTCAGGACCCGGTTGAGCTCCTCTGGCATCGAGCGGTCGAAGGAGCGCATGCCCGACTCGACGTGTCCAACCGGGATCCCGGCCTGCGCGGCGGCGAGCGCGCCGGCGAGCGTGGAGTTCGTGTCTCCGTAGACGAGCACGAGGCCCGGCCGAAGGTCGCGCAGCTCCGGCTCCAGGGCCCCGAGGATGCGGGCCGTCTGCTCGGTGTTGGTGCCGCTGGCCGCCCCCAGCTGACGGTCGGGCGCAGGGATGTCCAGCTCCTCGAAGAAGACCCGTGAGAGCTCGTCGTCGTGGTGCTGACCGGTGTGGACGATCAGCTCCTCGTGGCGCTCACGCAGCAGTCGCGAGACCGCGGCGGCTTTCACGAACTGGGGCCGGTTCCCGATGATCGTGACAATTCGCACGGAATTCATGGATCGCGCGTAGGATGGACATTCGTATGACGAAGGTGCTCGAAGACGCGCTCGGCCTCGCGGCCGATTTCGCCCGTCACGTCGCGTGGTTCGTCGCGCACCAGGTTCAGCCGAGCCCGCGCGAGCGCGAGGACTAGCCGGCCCTCTGCAGCTCGGCCTCGATATGCGCCCGGAAGGCCGCGGCGGCCTCGCGCGTGCGCGGTCCCTCCTCGAACTCCACGTCCTCGATGGCGCCTATCGACTGCACCTCGCGGATGGTCGACGCGAGGAACGCCTCGCTCGCGCCCATCAGCGTCTCGGCCGGGCAGGGGCGCTCCTCCACGTCGACCAGGCGCATGACCCGGTCGCGCGTGATCGACGCGAGGATGTGGTCGTCGAGCGGCGGCGTGCAGAGCGCGTCGTCCGAATCGACCCAGAACAGCGTCGACGTGGGCGCCTCGAGCGCGCGGCCGTGCGGCGTGACCAGCAGCGCCTCGTCGAAGCCGCGCTCCTGGGCCAGCCGCGTGCAGAGCATGTTCGCTCCGTAGGAGAGCGACTTGATCCCGTCGAGCACCCGCGTGGGCGCGTAGGTGACGACGCCGAGGCGGACGCCGTGCGGCTTGGCCGCCGCGGGCTCGGTCAGCAGCAGCCGGCGGCCGCCGCGGGTGATCACGATCCGCAGCACGCCGTCGAACGCGGCGCCGCCGCGCGCCTCGAGCAGCTCCGGGATCTCGGCCTCGAGCTCGGCGCGGAAGACGTCCGGGAGGCGCAGGTTGGCCCCGGACCGCTCCAGCCGGTCGAGGTGGTCGGTCAGCGCGAACGCGGTCCCGTCGTAGACCCGGATGACCTCGAACACCCCGTCCCCGCGCAGCAGACCCTCGTCGGTGGCGGGGATCACGAGGTCTCCCGAGGGCGCGATCCGGCCGTCGAGCGAGCCCAGCTCTGCCGTCTTCGTGGCGGTCTCGTCTGCCATGCGGGGATCTTGCCAGACGCCGCGTGACGCACCGTCGGACGGCTTGTATGCTAGTAGACATGCGTATCGAGCTGAGTGATCGAGCCAGCGGCGGGTCCGCGAGGGACCAGGTCTACGTCGCGCTGCGAGAGGCAATCGTCTCCGCCGAGCTGGAGCCCGGCCGCCGCCTGTCCGAGAACGAGCTCGCCGAGGCGCTCGGCGTCAGCCGCACGCCCGTGCGCGAGGCGCTGGTGCGCCTGCGCGACGAGCGCCTCGTCGCGATCGTCCCGCAGCTCGGCACCTTCGTGACGCTGATCAGCACCGACGCGATCGCCGACGCCGCCTTCGTCCGCGAGGCGCTCGAGTGCAGCGCGATCCGGCTCGCCACCGAGCGCGCAACAGAGCGCGAGCTCGAGGAGCTGCAGGCGAACCTGGCCGCGCAGGAGCGCGCCGAGCAGAGCGGCGACACCGAGGCCTTCGACCGGCTCGACGAGGCCCTGCACCGGACCCTCTGCGAGCTGAGCGGTCGCGAGATCGCCTGGTCGCTGAGCCGCCGCGCCAACGGCCACCTCGACCGCGTCCGCCGGCTCAGCCTGCCGGAGCCGGGCTACCTCGGCGAGATGGTCGCCGAGCACCGCGCCGTCGTGGCCGCCGTGGCGGAGGGCGACCAGGACGGCGCCGAGACGGCGCTGCGCCACCACCTGCGCATGGTCCTCTCGGGCCTGCCGAGCATCCGCGGCGCACACCCCGACTACTTCGAGGAGGCCTGACGGTGGCGGTCGTCGAGGCTCCCCCGGCCCGAGTATCCGAGCAGCTGCGGCGCGAGCTCTACGAGCTGATGGTGCTCAGCCGCGTCTTCGAGACCGAGGCCGAGCGCCAGTACAAGGCGGCCCGCATCGGCGGCTACTGCCACCTCTCGTCCGGTCAGGAGGCGACCACCGTCGGCTCCGTGCACGCGCTCCAGCCGGACGACCTGCTCGTGACCGGCTACCGCTGCCACGGCTTCGCGCTGGCGCGCGGCGTCCCGCCCGAGGCCGCGATGGCGGAGCTGTTCGGGCGCGCCGACGGCTGCGCGCACGGCCGCGGCGGCTCGATGCACCTGCTCGACGTCGAGCGCGGCTTCTACGGCGGCTGGGGCATCGTCGCCGGCCAGCTGCCGGTCGCCACCGGGCTGGCGCTGGCGCTCGTGCGCCAGGGACGCTCGCAGGCGGTCCTGTGCGAGCTCGGCGACGGCGCGGTGAACATGGGCGCCTGGCACGAGTCGCTCAACCTCGCGGCGCTCTGGCAGCTGCCGATCGTGTTCCTGATCGTGAACAACGAGTACGGGATGGGCACGTCCGTGCCGCGCGCCTCCGCCGAGCCCGAGCTGTGGCGCCGCGCCTCGGCCCACCGCATGCACGGCGAGCGGATCGACGGCGACGACCTCGACGCGGTCCTGGAGGCGTCCGAGCGCCTGCTGACGCTGGCCCGGGACGAGCGCCGGCCCGCCGTCCTCGAGGCGGTCACCTACCGCTATCGCGGCCACTCGGTCGCCGACGCCGGGCTCGCCTACCGCACCAAGGAGGAGATCGCCGCGCGCAAGGCGCTCGACCCGATCGTGCGCGTGCGCACCCAGCTCGAGCAGGCCGGGATGGGCGAGGACGAGCTCGACGCGATCGACGACGCGGCGGACGAGCGCGTCCGCGCGGCCGTCGAGTTCGCGCTCGCGAGCCCCGAGCCCGCGACAGACGAGCTCGCCGCAGGAATGCACGCCGGCGGCAGCGCCGAGCAGTTCGCGCGCATGCGCGCCGGCAGCCCGTTCGGCGAGGAGCGGCTCAGCTTCGACGCGGGGCTCGGCTCGTGAGCGCGGTAGCCGAGCGCACCGAGCTGATGACGTACCGCGAGGCGCTCCGCCTTGCGCTGAGCGAGGAGCTCGAGCGCGACGAGCGCGTCTTCGTCATGGGCGAGGAGGTCGGGCTGTTCGACGGCTCCTACAAGGTCACCGCCGGCCTGCTCGACGCCTTCGGCCCCGACCGGATCCGCGACACGCCGATCTCCGAGGAGGGCTTCGTCGGCGCCGGCGTCGGCGCGGCGATGCTGGGCGAGCGCCCGGTGGTCGAGATCATGACGATCAACTTCCTGCTGGTCGCGATGGACCAGGTGATCAACCACGCCGCCAAGGTCGGCGCGATGTTCGGCGGCGAGGTGCGCTGCCCGCTGGTGATCCGGACGCCGAACGGCGCCGGCAACCAGCTCACCGCGCAGCACTCGCAGTCGTTCGACGGCGCCTTCGCGGGCACGCCCGGCCTGAAGGTCGTCGCGCCCGCCTCGCCGGCGGATGCGAAGGGCCTGCTGAAGGCGGCGATCCGCGACGACGATCCCGTGCTCGTGATCGAGAACCTGCCCATCTACAAGCAGAAGGGCGAGGTCCCGCTCGACCCCGACTTCGTGACGCCGATCGGCCGCGCGCGGATCGCGCGCCCGGGGACGGACCTGACGATCGTCGCGCACTCCTACGCGGTGGTGCGCGCGCTCGCGGTGGCCGAGCAGCTGGCCGAGTCGCACGGCGCCTCGATCGAGGTCGTGGACCTGCGCTCGCTTCGGCCGCTGGACGTGGACACGGTGGCCGAGTCCGTGGCGCGCACCAACCGCGCGCTCTGCGTCGAGGAGGGCTGGGCGAGCTACGGCGTCACCGCCGAGCTGACCGCCCGCATCCAGAAGGCCTGCTTCGACTCGCTGGACGCGCCGGTCGAGCGCGTCGGCATGGCCGAGGTGCCGCTTCCCTACGCCAAGGGACTCGAGCGCGCGGCCATGCCGAACGAGGACCGCATCGCAGCCGCGGCTCTGGCCACGATCGGCATCGCCTAGCTCCAGCGCGTTAGAGTGCCGCGATGCCCGCGGCGCGTCGGCACATGTCGCAGGACCTGCTCTCGGTGGAGCCGGGTGTGTCGCTCACCGAGGTCGCCAAGCGGATGGTCGACAAGGACGTCGGCGCCGTGCTGGTGATGGAGGACGGCCGCCTGGTCGGCATCCTCACCGAGCGCGACGTGCTGCGCGCCGTCGCGCGCGGGATGGCCGAGAGCAGCGCCGTCGTCGACTGGATGACGCGCGACCCTGACACGCTCGACCCCGACGAGTCGACCCAGCACGCCGCCGTGCTGATGATCCACGGGGGCTTCCGGCACCTGCCGGTCACGGAGAACGACGAGGTCGTCGGGATGCTGTCGATCCGCGACCTGATGCGGATCGTGCTGGAGGACGCCTTGCCCGGAGGCGCCTAGCGCTAAGCATCCGCGCCGGAACGGTCGATTACTGCTCTATGAGCAGCGCAGCCGACGTTCTGGAGCTGGTGGGCAGGATCGATCGCGAGGCCACGCGGGAGGTGAGCCGCTGGCTGGTCGACGTGGAGCACCTCGCCGAGGGCGGACCGGAGACGATCGCCGACCTGGGCGCGCTGGCCGACCGCCTGTCGCCCTCGGTGCTCGTCAACGCGCACCTGATGTGGCGCGGCGCGGCAGTCGAGATGCTCGAGACCTGCGGGGCCGACCCGGGGCTTCGCGAGCAGGTGCGGGTCGTCCTGGCCGACCGCTGCGACACCGGGCTGGTCGCGGTGTCGCGCCAGTTCGACGAGCCGCGCGACCGGCTGACCGGCCTGGTGAACCGCACGCTGCTGCTCGAGCGGGTGGACCACGCGCTGCAATCCGCCGCGCGCTACGGCGACTCGGTGGGCCTGATCTACATCGAGCCGGACCTGGGCGAGCACCCGGTCGACGAGCTGATCGTCGAGGTCGCCGACCGGCTCGCGCGCGTGTCGCGCTCAACGGACACGGTCGCCCGCCTGGCGGGCAACCACTTCGTCATCTGCGCCGAGCGCCTGCGCAACGACTTCGAGGCGGTGGCGATCGCCGACCGCGCCCAGCTGGCGCTCAGCCAGCCCTACGCGATCGGCGGCGAGGAGGTGCACGTCACGGTGGCGGCCGGGATCGCGGTCTCGTCCGGCGGCGACGGCCCCGAGACGCTGCTGGCTAGCGCAAGCGGGGCTCGCCGCGGCGTGCCCGGCCAGGCTTGAACACCGACAGGGTCGTCGCCAGCGTCAGCGCCGCCACGTCGTAGGCGGCGCCCGCGACCAGCAGACCGCCGGCGTCGCCGTCGCCCGTGCGCATCGCGTCGGCAGACGGCCCGAGCACCAGGGCGCCGACCAGGATCACCGACACGTTCAGGGCCAGCTTCGTCGTGACCCACGGGTAGCGGAGCACGCCCCACTTCGACCCCAGCCCGAGCGTGACGCCCGGTCGCCAGCGACGCGAGGCTGAGCGGGATCCCGAACACGAACCCGAACATCGTCAGCAGCTCGTAGCAGGCGGACTCCAGGGCCGGGTCGGAGGTGGTCGCGGCGCGGGTCGCGACCGCGAGGTAGACCGCGACGTCGCCGAGCAGCCCGACCGACGCGACGATGTGAGCCGTCAGCACGATCCTGCGTGTGCGGGGCTTGAGCATGCGCCGAAGCTAGGCCGGGCGCGCTTGTGGGAACACCCCACTGAGGGCGATTCAGGATCCCCCTCAGGGTGGAGGGCTGCGCGGCGGGACGCCGCTACGCTCGCTTCGAAAGTGCCCGCAAACCGCCACAACCTCCTACTCGACGCGGCCCTGGCGGTCGTCGCGTTCGGCTTCACGCTGCTGCTGATCGCCGTGTCGGACTCGGCCACGAGCGACTTCGACGCTCCCGCCGTCGTGCTGGCCGCGCTCGCGTCGCTGCCGCTGGTCGCGCGCCGCCGCGCGCCGTTGGCGGTGTTCGTCTTCATGACCTGCGCGAGCGCCGCGCTCTACGCCGTCGCGGCCCCGGCCGGCCCGCCCGTCGGACCGACGATCGCGCTCTACAGCGTGGCCGCGGGGATCGGCGAGTCGCGCGTGAGCCAGCGCACGGCGCTCGCGGTCGTCGTGGTGATGCTGATCGTCCACGTGACGGCCGTCGGCATCCGGGACGACTCGTTCCCGACCGCCTCGCTGGCCTTCGCGATCGCCGTCTGGGGCGGCATCTGGCTGGCTGGCGAGCGCTCGCGCATCCGCGCCGAGCGGCTGCGGGAGCTGGAGGAGCGCGCGCTGCGCGCGGAGCGCGAGGCGGAGCGCGAGCGCCAGCTCGCGAGTGCCGAGGAGCGCATGCGCATCGCGCGCGACCTGCACGACTCCGCCGGCCACGCGATCAACGTGATCCTCGTCCACGCCGGCCTGGGCCGGCTGCGCACGGAGACCGACGCCGCCGGCGCGCGCGAGGCGCTCGAGACGATCGAGGAGGTCGCGCGCGAGACCGCCGGCGAGATCGACCAGATGGTCGGCGTGCTGCGCGAAGGCCCGGCCACCGGGGAGGTCGAGCCGCCGCCCGGGGTGGCCGCCGTCGCGGAGCTCGTCGCCCGCCACCGCGACGCCGGGCTCGACGTGAGCCTGGAGTTCGACGGGGAGCGCCGCGCGTTGCCCCAGAACGTCGACCGCGGGGCCTACCGCATCCTGCAGGAGGCGCTCACCAACGCCGCCCGCCACGGCGCGGGAGCGGCCGAGGTGCGCGTGCGCTTCGAGCCGGACACCCTCGAGCTGAACGTCGCGAACCCGCTCGCCGCCGCGCCGACCGGGCGCGGCAACGGCCACGGCGTGATCGGGATGCGCGAGCGCGCCGACCTGCTCGGCGGCGACCTCGAGGCCGGCGCACAAGACGGCCGCTATCGCGTCACGGCCCGGCTCCCCCTCCCAGCCGTATGAGCGATCGCGTCCGAGTCCTGATCGTCGACGACGACGACCTGATGCGCGCCGGCCTGCGCGGCGTGCTGTCGAGCGACGCGGGCATCGAGGTCGTCGGCGAGGCGGGGGACGGCCGCGACGCCCTCTACCGCGCCCGCCTGCTCGAGCCCGAGGTGGTGCTGATGGACGTGCGCATGCCCGACCTCGACGGCATCTCGGCGACGCGCGAGCTGCTGGCCGTGTCGCCCGACGTCAGGGTGGTCGTGCTGACGACGTTCGAGCAGGACGACTACATCTTCGGGGCGCTCAGCGCGGGCGCGTCGGGGTTCCTGCTCAAGCGCACCAAGCCCGAGGACCTGATCACCGCGATCCACACGGTCGCCGCCGGCGAGGCGCTGCTGTCGCCGTCGGTCACGAGCCGGGTGATCGAGCGGATGGCGCACGAGCCGGCGCCCGACGCGGAGCGCGACGAGCGGCTGACGCAGCTCACGTCGCGCGAGCTCGAGGTGCTGGAGCTGATCGCCCGCGGCCTGTCCAACGCCGAGATCGCGGACGAGCTCACGATCGAGGCCTCGACGGTGAAGACGCACGTGAAGAACGTGCTGTCCAAGCTCGACGTGCGCGACCGCCTCCAGGCGGTGATCTTCGCGTACGAGTCGGGTCTCGCCCGCCCGCGGCGCTGAGCGCGGGCATAGGATCGCCCCCGTGGCCCTCCCCCGGACCATGTGGCGCCTGCTGCTCACCGTGGGTGCGGCGATCTGGTTGGTGGCATCCGTCATCACCGGGATCACCGAGGACACGATCCTGCTGCCCTGCGTCGTGCTGCTCGGGAGCTTCCTCGTACCGGTCACGATGGTGACCTTCGCGCTCTCGCGGCCGCGCGAGAACCACCTCACCGTCGAGGCCGTGCTGCTCGGGTTCCTCGGCGGCGGCACGCTCGGGCTCTGCTTCGCGGCGCTGACCGAGGTCTATCTGCTGCCGACGGCCTACGGGACCTTCTTCGGGGTCGGGCTGATCGAGGAGAGCGCCAAGGCGATCGTGCTGATCGCCGTCGCGCGTAGCCTGCCCGTGCACGAGCCGCGCGAGGGGATGATCCTCGGGGCGACGGTGGGCGCGGGGTTCGCGGCCTTCGAGAGCTCGGGCTACGCGCTCAAGGCCTTCCTCGAGAACGCCGACGACCACGGCGTGCTGAACATCGTCGGGACCGAGGCGGTGCGGGCGGTGTCGGCGCCGTTCGGGCACATCATGTGGACGGCGATCCTCGGCGGAGCGCTGTTCGCCTCGTGGGCCGGCGGGCGCCCCCACCTGACGCGCCACGTGGGCGGGACGTTCATCGGCATCGTCGTGCTGCACGCGGCGTGGGACGCGTCCAACGGCTGGGCGATCACGCTCACCCAGGGCATCCTCGGCGACGGCTGGACGCTCGACTGGCCCAGGACCAAGGACTGGGTCGGCTTCCCGACCGGCCAGGAGCTCGAGGTCTTCAACGCGATCTCGTTCGCCCTGCTGGTGATCATCGCGACGATCGGGACGCTGTGGCTGGTCAAGCGGTGGCGCGCGTACGGCGCGACCGCTCATGGCGGAGCTGACCCAACTGCTCGCCGAAGTGCTGCGGCGCGCAGAAGGGATCGCCGAGCGAAGCGGCCGCCGTCTAGGGCGCTGACCGCTCAGCGCGGCCGGCCGCGGTTCTCGCGCCGGAACGGCGTCGTCGACGGCCGCAGCGCCCATAGCGCCGCGCGCACCTTCGGCCGCGTCACGATCTCCAGCTTGATCCCGTCCGGGTCGTGCAGGAACACGGCGTAGTAGCCCGGCTGATAGGCGTACTCCTGAGGCCCGCTCTCGATCACGGCGTCGCTGTTCGCGCGCCCACCGCGCCGCGCGCTCCACCGCTCTCCGCGAGCGCACGCCGATCGCGACGTGGTGGACGCCTACGGCGTAGCGGTCGTGCGGGCCGGCGCCCTCGGACTGGCGCTCGCGCAAGCCGATCGAGCCGCGCCCGTCGCGGCGGAACAGGTAGTGGATCGTCTCGCCCCGCTCGCCGTCGACCTCGTGAACCCAACGCCACCCGAGCGGGCCCAGCAGCCCGCGATAGAAGGGAAGGCTGCGGGAGAGCGAGCTTACGACTAGGTCGAGGTGGTCGACGTGCCCCACTGCGGAATGGGCCGTGTAGGAATCGAACCTACAACCTTGAGATTAAGAGTCTCCTGCTCTGCCAATTGAGCTAACGGCCCGCAGACGCGAGTCTAGAAGAGATCAGTCAGCTGCCGACAGCGCCGAGAGGGCGTCGTCGCGCGACGAGTGGATCGGGAAGACCCGGTCCAGGCCGGTGATCTCGAAGATCTTGGTGATGTTCTCGTCCGTGCAGACCAGCGCCAGCGACCCGCCGGTCGGGCGCAGGCGCTTGACTCCGCCGACAAGGACTCCGAGCGTCGTCGAGTCGATGAACGTGGCCTTCGACAGATCGACGACGATCTGCTTCTTGCCCGACTCGATCAGCTCGACCATGCGCTCCTTGAACTCCGGCGCCGTGTAGAGATCGACCTCCCCGCCCAGCTCGATCACGTGGGTGGAGTCGTCGATCGCCTCGTCTTCGATGTGGAAGTTCACTCTTCTCCCTGGTGTCGTCCGTTGCACCGCTGCAGGGGCCGCAGCACGGAAGGGTAAGCCAGTCGGACCCTCACTGCTGCTGAGGGGCGGCAGTTTGCAACTGCTTGGCCGCCTTCTCGACCTGCTTGCGCTGGCTCTTCGGCGCCAAATCGACCGCCTTCTGCGCCGCCAGCTGCGCCGTGCGCTTGTCGCCGGCGGCCGTCGCGTACTGCACGAGCAACAGGTAGCTCTGCGCGTCGTTGGCGTCCGCGGCGATGATCCTCACCGCGTCCTTCGCCTTGGCCGGCTGGTCGAGCCCAGGCTTGTCGAACACGATCAGCGCGATGCGCGCCAGGCTCGGATCGGGCTCTCCCTTCACGACCGTCACGTAGCGGTCCCAATAGGCGCCGGCCCTGCGCAGGTTGTCCCGCCCGTCCTCCGGGATCGTGGTCGTGCCGGAGGGGACGTTGGCCGCGGCCGCCTGATACTGGAGCCGCACCAGCTCGGCCAGCGTGGCCGGGTCGTTGGGCGACGCCTTGAGCTTCTTCTCCTGGTTCTCGATGCGGTTGTCGAGCGCGCTGTCGGTCGAGCCGCCGCTGCCGTTGCCGGTGATCGCGTCGACGATGCCGCCGCTCGTCCCTCCGCCGATCCCGAACAGGACCAGACCGCCGCCCATCAGGACGGCGAGCGTCAGGTAGGTCGCCTGCACGGCGCGGCGACGTCGGCCTCTCAGGTCGAACAGCATCGGCCGCGAAGGCTAGTGGGTGGGCTCGGCTCCGAGGTCATCCGGAGTTGCGTCGCCGAGCGGCTGGCCCCAGGCGGAGGCGAGCAGGATGCTCAGCTCGTAGAGGAGGTACATCGGGATCGACTCGAGGATCAGCGAGAGCGGGTCGATCGTCGGCAGCAGCGCGGCGAGCACGACGATCACGAGCGCCGCGTAGCGCCGGCCCCGGCGCAGCTGCTGGGGGGTCGTGATGCGCAGCTTGCACGCGACCAGGATCCCCACCGGGATCTGGAAGGCGATGCCCATCGCGAGCATCAGCAGCGTCACGAACGAGTAGTAGTCGCGAGCGCGCACCTGCGTGTTGAACTCGTCGGCGTTGAAGTTGAGCAGGAACTGCATCGCCGGGCCGAGCACGACGAAGTAGCAGAAGACGACGCCCGTGATGAACAGCACGGGCACGAGCATCATCATCGGCGTCGCAACGCGCCGCTCGCCCGGGCTGAAGGCCGGCAGCAGGAACGCGTAGAGCTGGTAGAGGATCACCGGCAGGGAGATCAGCAGCGCGGCGTACGCCGAGTTGGTCAGCGTCGTGTAGAAGGCCTCGGCGGGACCCAGCGTGATCGGTTCGATGTCGTTGGGGAGCGGGGCGTTGACGATCTCGAGCACGAGGTGGTTCTGCCACGCGGTCAGCGACCACGCGACACAGAACGCCACGACGCAGACGATCAGGCGGCTGCGGAGCTCGTCGAGGTGGTCGACGACCGACAGCCGGTCCTCGTGGGATATCGGGCGGATCCGCCGCACGCCCCTAGCGGCCCCCGCTGGCTAGGACTTCTGCTCGCTGGGCGTGGCGGCGGTGGTCGACGTCGACTCGGACTTCTCCACGCCGCCCGGGGGCAGCTCGTCGTTGTCCTTGCCGGTGACCGAGTCCTTGAACTCGCGCATGCCCTTCCCGAGGGAACGGCCCAGATCGGGCAGCCGCTTCGGGCCGAAGATGACGAGCACGATCACGAGGATGATCACGATCTCGAGTGGGCCTGGAGTCCACATGGACCCCACATGGTAGTGCCTACTTGTCGAAGTTGAGATAAAACCGGCTCGGCGTGGGCTCGGCCTGGCCCTGGTACTTCGAGCCGGCCTCTCGCGAGCCGTACGGTCGGTCCACCGGCCCGTCCATCCGCATGAACGAGATCTGCCCGATCGGCATCCCCTCGTAGATGGTGATCGGGAGGTTCGCGACGTTCGACAGCTCGAGCGTCAGGTTGCCCGAGAAGCCGGAGTCGACGAAGCCCGCGGTCGAGTGGATCAGCAGCCCCAGCCGGCCGAGGCTCGACTTGCCCTCGAGCCGCGCGACGAGGTCGTCGGGCAGCGTCACCCGCTCGAGCGTCTGCCCGAGCACGAACTCGCCCGGGTGGAGGATGAACGGGTCCCCGTCGGTGACCTCGACCAGCTCCGTCAGGTCCGGCATCGGCTGGCGCACGTCGATGTACGGGTAGCGGCCGTTGTGGAAGACGCGGAAGCGCGCGTCCACTCGAACGTCGACGCTCGAGGGCTGCACCAGGTCCTCGTCAAAGGGGTCTATGACGATACGGCCGGCGTCGATCTCCGACCGGATCGTCCTGTCGCTCAGCACCACTGGGCCACGAGTCTATTGAGAGATTCAAGTTCGAAGCAGGGGTGCCGATACCGCCTCCAGAGGATGAGGAACATGGAAGGCCACGACGAACAGACCCACTACGTGAAGCGCGTGCAGCTGCCCAGCGGGAAGACCATCGAGGTCGTCTACTTCCGCGAGGGCACGCCGCTCGACGCGGGTCAGCACGTGGCCCCGGCGACCGACGAGCCGCCGGCCGAGGCGCACCAGGATCTGCACCTCTGCCTGGAGTGCTCGTCGGACCTGGTCTACCCGGTCCAGTGGGACGAGTCGGGCTCGGAGAACTGGAGCGTGCTGCTCCACTGCCCGAACTGCGACGTCTACCGCGAGGGCATCTTCAGCCAGGACACCGTCGAGGTGTTCGACGAGGAGCTCGACCGCGGCGCCGACGCGCTCGCCCGCGACTACAAGCGGCTGATGCGCGCGAACATGAGCGAGGAGATCGACCGCTTCGTGGGAGCGCTCACGGCCGGCGCGATCCTCCCGGAAGACTTCGCCTCCGCCGCCTAGGCGTAGCGCTCCACCACTCCGTCCGCCACCAGCTCCAGCGCCTCGCGGCGCTGCCGCGGCAGGTCGATCCGGGCCAGCGCGGCCTTCGCCTCCGATACGTGCGCCAGCGCCTGCTCGCGCGCCGACTCGAGTGCGCCGGTGGCGGCGACCCGCTCGCAGATCCGCTCGGCCTGCTCCGGCGTGAGCTGCGGGTCGAGCTCGGCCAGCCGCGGGTCGCGCGCGCGGGCCAGGATCAGCGGCAGCGTGACCGTGCCGTCCAGCAGGTCCGCCCCGCGGGGCTTGCCCGTGCGCTCGGCCGGGCCGGACACGTCGAGCACGTCGTCGAGGATCTGGAAGGCGAGGCCCACGTCCTCGCCGAACGCCCCGAGCGCCTCGGCCATCGCCGGGCGGCCGCCGAACAGGGCGCCGAGCCGGCACGACGCCGCGAACAGGCTGGCCGTCTTCAGCCGGCAGCGCTCGAGGTAGCGCTCGGGCGTGACGGCGGGGCTCCAGGCGTCGGCGCGCTGCATCAGCTCGCCGCGGGCGAGCGCGCGTCGACGCCTCCGACAGCGCGCGCACGGCGTCGGGACTGCCGGTCGACGCCAGCTCCGCGAACGAGCGCGAGAAGAGCAGGTCGCCGGTGGCGGTCGCCGCGAGCCGGCCGCCCTCGGCGAAGACCGTCGGCCGCCCGCGCCGCAGCGGCGCGCTGTCGAGCACGTCGTCGTGCACGAGCGTCGCCATGTGGAGCAGCTCCACGGCGGCCGCCGCCGCGACCAGCCGCTCGTCGCCGTCCCCGTTGGCGCACAGGAAGACGAGCATCGGGCGCAACCGCTTGCCGCCCGCCGAGAGCGTCGCGGTCGAGTGCCGCCGCAGCTCGGCGCCGTGACCGTCAACCGCCTCTTCCAGGCGTGCCTCGGTCGCCTCCAGCAGGCGCGCGAGCTCCGGGCCGCCGGCCGCCAGCACCGCGCCGAGCTGCGCCTGGGCCGTGTTCATCGGATGCCGTCCCCTGCGCGCCCGGCCGAGCCGGGCGCTTCGGGCCGCGTACCCCCGTGGATCGCGATGATCCCGCCCGCCGTCAGCACCCAGCGCACGTCGCCCAGGCCGGCGGCGACCATGCGCTCGGCCAGCTCACGCGGTCCCGGGAAGCGGCGGACGCTCGACGGCAGGTACGAGTAGGCGTCGGGGTCGCCCGCGAGCCGGCCCAGCCGGGGCACCACGCGGTCGAACCAGAGCCGGAAGAACCACGACAGCGGCGGCTTCTGCGGCGTCGTGATCTCGAGGATGACCACGCGCCCGCCCGGCCTCGTCACGCGCGCCAGCTCGCGCAGCCCGCGGTCGAGATCGTCGAAGTTGCGCGCGCCGAAGCCGACCGTCACCGCGTCGAACGACCCGTCCGGGTAGTGCAGGTCGAGCGCGTTGCCCTGCACGAACTCGAGGCCCGGGGCCTTGCCGCGGGCCAGCTCGAGCATGCGCTCGGAGAAGTCGAGCCCCACCACCGCGGCGCCGCGCGCGGCCAGCTCGATCGCCAGGTCGCCGGTGCCGGTGGCCACGTCCAGCGCCCGCGAGCCGGGCCCCACCGCGGCCATGTCCACCGCGCGCCGGCGCCAGCGGTGGTGCATGCCCACGGTCATCACCGAGTTCATGCGGTCGTAGACGCGCGCGATGCGGTCGAACATCGCGCGCACCTGCGTCTCGGGCAGCGTGCCCGAGGCAGGACCGGCGGCCATCTAGTCCTCGCTCTTGAGCGACGCTACGTACTGCACGAGCTTGTTGAACTGCTCCGGATGCTCCTCCTGGAGCGTCCGGAAGGAGGGCATGGGCGACGTCGGGTTGATCAGCGTGCGGGCGATCGCGTCCTTGCCGAGCTTGTCCCCGATCTCGGTCAGGTTGGGGCCGAGCGTGCCGCCGTTCTCACCGATCTTGTGGCAGCCGAGACAGCCGGCCGAGGCCGTGATCTCCTTGCCCTCCTCGTATTGAGGGGCTGTGGCCAGGTCGATCTCGGTCGGCGCTCCCGCCGTCGCCCCGAGCACCGTGAGGTAGGCCATCGCCGCGATCGTCGCGATGCCGGCCACCGTCGCGATCGGGCGGCGCAGCGGGTGGCGCTCCGGATTGCGGTCGAAGAACGGCAGCATCAGGAGCAGCACCAGGCAGAGCGTCGGGATGCCGATCGTCGCGATGAAGACGAGGTCCGGCGGCTTGACGACGCGCAGCAGCTCGAACAGGAAGAAGAAGTACCACTCGGGCCGCGGCGTGTAGGTCGTCGTGGTCGGGTCGGCCTTGGGCCCGAGCTCCGCGCCGAACAGGATCGACAGCATCACGATGACCGCGATCGTGATCGCCGCCATCATGCTGTCCTTCATGATCGCGTAGGGGAAGAACGGCTTCCCCTGACCCTTCAGGATCGAGTACTCGCGCAGGTACTGCTCGCGCTCGCGGACGTTCAAGGCGTCAGACCTCCTCGGTCAAGAGGTCCTTCTTCTCGGCCTTCAGCCACGGCGGTGCCGTGGTCCCGAGCTTGGCGACCAGGTAGAGGTGAGCGCCGATCAGGGCCGCGATCAGGCCGGGGACGGCGAGCATGTGCAACGCGTAGAAGCGGCTGATCGTCGTCGGCCCGAACTCGGACCCGGCGCGCAGGAAGTCGGCCAGGTAGGGGCCGATGATCGGGCCGGAGGCGTTGATGTTGACCGCCACGACCGTGGCCCAGAAGGACCGCTGGTCGAACGGCAGCAGGTAGCCGGTCAGGCCCATCATCAGCGTCAGCACCAGCAGCAGCACGCCGATGACCCAGTTCAGCTCGCGCGGGTACTTGTACGCGCCGAAGAAGAACGTCCTGCCCATGTGCAGGAAGATCAGGATGATCATCACCGACGAGCCCCACTTGTGCATGCCGCGCACGAACTCGCCGAGGAAGACGTCGTTGGTGATGTGCGCCGCCGACTCGTAGGCCCGCGTCGAGTCCGGCTCGTAGTACATCGCCAGGAACACGCCCGTGATCGCCTGCGAGAGGAAGGCGAACATCGTGGCCGAGCCGAGCGTGTAGAACCAGTTGGTGCCCTTCGGGACCTTGCGGTAGAGGAACCCGCGCAGGAACGGCGTGGCGCCGGTGCGCTCGTCGAGCCAGCCGACCGCCGAGGCGGTGCCCTCGACCAGGTGGTCCTTGGTGGTGGGCTCCGCCGGCGGCGCGCCGTTACGGCCGTTCTTGCCGTTGCGGTCCTGGCCGGGACGCTTGGGGGACGGACGCAGGGCCTTCGGGACTGGGGCTTTCATGTGGTCGGCCTCGATGGGTAGAGGTACTGCCAGAGCCCGTCGAGGTGGTTCGACGGGTCGCGCGGCGCGAAGCGGTGCAGCTGGGAGTTGAGCGAGAAGCGGTCGCCGACCTGGACGCGGCCGGCCTCGACCCGGGTGTAGAAGCGGTCCAGCGGGCGCACGGGCGGTCCGCCCTCGACCTGGCCCTGGAAGCCGTAGACCCCGCCGTGGCAGGGACAGACGAACTTCTTCGACGCCTGGATGTAGCGCACCGGGCACCCGAGGTGGGCGCAGCGGGTGGAGATCGCGACGTAGGGCTGCGAATCCTCGCCCTCGACCACCTTGTCGCGCTCCGCGTTGAACGTGCGGACGTAGATCGTGGTCTTCCCGGCGTCGCCCACCTGCGGCACGATGTTGATCACCTTGGGGACGTAGGTCTGGTCGTTGAAGTCGTCCTCCGGACCCACGTCCTGCCAGCGCGTGGGCGTGGTGTCCTCGAACAGCGGCCCGAGCGCGAAGCCGAGGCCGGGCAGCGCGATCATCGCCACCGCCACGCCGCCGGCGAGCTGGGCGCCGCCCTCCATCAGGCGGCGGCGGGTGACGGTCTCACCCTCGTACGCCCCGGCGATGCCGCGACCCTCGGTATAGCGGGACTTCTTGTCGAACTTGGGGGGATCAGCCACGGGTTAAGACAGATTCTGAGGCGCGGGGAGGGCTAGTGCCAACTTGGTGGCGAGCGGCACGATTGGGGCCCCGCCGCCTCCTCCTCTGGAGCCTACCGTGCGCCGGGTCCCAGGGCGCTTGACGAGGCGTCCCAGAGCGCCTCCGCGGTCTCGCCGCGACCCTCGGCGTGAGCCTGTGCCGAGAGCGAGATCAGATTGGACAGCTCGGCCACCGCCGGGACGTCGCCGCTGTCCGCGAGGCGCGCCAGGCCGAGCGCGTAGAGGGCGTCGCCGGCCAGCAGCCGCAGGTCCGGCTCCATTCCCTCGAACAGCCGCGAGCGTCCGTAGTGGAGCAGGTAGCCCTCGTAGACCGCCTCCAGGACGACGCGGCGCTCCCCCAGCCCCCCGTCGAAGCGCTCGGGGCCGGGCTCCGGCACGGCGTAGGGCCGCAGCGACGGGCCGGCGGCGGCAGCGATCTCCGCGAGGACGCTCATCCAAGCGCCTCGCGGGCGGCCTCGAGCGTGCGCTCGACGTGGGCGTCGGTGTGGGCAAGCGAGGGGAACCAGGCCTCGAACTGGGAGGGCGGCAGGTAGATGCCGCGGTCGAGCATCGCCCGGCAGAAGGCCGCGTAGGCCTCGGTGTCGCAGCGCTTGGCGTCCTCGTAGTCACGCACCGGGTCCTCACTGAAGAAGACGGTGAGCAGGCCGGTCGTGTGACAGACCTGCACGGGCGCGTCGCCCGCCGCCTCCCGCAGCCCCTCGGCGAGCGCCGTCGTGAGCCGGTCGAGGCGGGTGTAGGCGTCGTCGTCGAGCAGGTGCAGCGTGGCGAGGCCCGCCGCGGTCGCGAGCGGGTTGCCCGACAGCGTGCCCGCCTGGTAGACGTCGCCCGCCGGCGCGACCCGCTCCATCAGCGCCCGCGGCCCGGCGTAGGCGGCGGCCGGCAGGCCCCCGCCGATGATCTTGCCGAGGATGGTGAGGTCGGGGATCACCCCGTCGCGAGCCTGGACGCCCCCGCGGCCGACGCGGAAGCCCGAGATCACCTCGTCGAAGACGAGCAGCGCGCCGCTCTCGTCGGCCCGCTCGCGCAGCGCGGCCAGGTAGCCCTCGTCCGGCGGGACCAGGCCCATGTTGGCCGGGTAGGGCTCGCAGACGATCGCCGCGAACTCCCCGTCCGGCACCGTCCCCCAACCGAACACCACGGTGTCCGCGGCCTGCGCGGCGGTCACGCCCGGCGACGCGGGGATCCCCTGCGTCGCCATGCCCGAGCCCGCGTCGGCGAGCAGGCCGTCGACGTGGCCGTGGTAGGCGCCGGCGAACTTCGCGATCCGGTCGCGCCCGGTCGCCGCCCGCGCCAGCCGCAGCGCGCTCATCGAGGCCTCGGTGCCGGACGACACGAGCCGCACCATCTCCGCGCTCGGGACGCGCTCGACGACCTCGGCGGCCAGGTCCGACTCGGCCTCCGTCGGCGCGCCGAAGCTGGTGCCCGAGGCGGCAGCGGCGGTCACCGCGGCGACGACCTCGGGATGCGCGTGCCCGGCGATCAGCGGCCCCCAGGACATCATCCAGTCGACGTAGCGGTTGCCGTCCACGTCGATCAGCTCGGGGCCCTCGCCGCGCGCCACGAAGATCGGGTCGCGGCCGATCGAGCGCATCGCCCGGACGGGTGAGTTGACCCCGCCCGGGAGCAGGTCGGCCGCGCGGGCGTAGGCGGCCGCCGAGCGCTCGGTTACGTGTACTGCGCTTCCCACTCCGCGTGAGCGCCGGTGAAGTAGAGCATCCGGATCTTCTTGAACTCGGTCGAGGAGTAGAGCGTCCGGCGCTCTTCGATCCCGGTGTCGGCGGCGATCGAGTCGAGGATCGCGTCGCACTCCTCCTTCGACCGCCCGTGGGCCATCGTGAAGACGGAATAGGGCCAGTCGGCGTAGGTCGGGCGCTGGTAGCAGTGCGAGATGCCGCGGAACGACGCCATGCGCGGGCCGAGCTCGAGGATCCGCTCCTCGGGCACGCTCCAGACGCCCATGCCGTTGGCGGAGAAGCCGGCCCGGCGGTGGAACAGGATCCCCGCTACCCGGCGCAGCGCGCGGCGCTCGCGCATCGACTCGAGCTGCTCGAGCAGCTCGCCGACGGGCATGTCGAGCCGCGCCGCCGCGGGTCCGTAGGGCTCGGAGATCGGCTCCATCGGGCCCTGGGTCGCCCTGATCACGGCGACGTCGAGCTCGGACAGCTCGATCGCCTCTGGCTCGCTGTAGTCGACCGACTCGGCGACCGCGGCGAGCGTGTCGGTGCCCTTCTCCATCTCGAGGTCCATGCGGATCTTGAACAGGCGCAGCGTCGGCAGCTGGCGCACCGACTCCGCTCCGGTCAGGTTCGCGAGCACGTCGAGCGTGCCTTCGAGGCCGAGCTTCGAGCCGGGCTCGGTGGCGATCGTGAACCACAGGTTGAAGTCGTGGTCGCGCAGGTAGTTGTGCGAGACGCCCGGGTGCGAGTTGATGACCTTGGCCGCGCGCCAGGGGTGCTCCGGGTCCACCTTGGCCGCGACCAGCATCGAGCTGTAGCCGAGCACGCGCGTGTCGAAGATCGGCGTGACCTCGCGGATGATGCGCTCGTCGAGCAGCCGGCGCGTGCGGCGCAGGGTCTCTTCCTCGGACACCCCGGCGAGCCTGGCCACCTCCGCGTAGGGGCGCTCGGCGAGCGGGAAGCTGCCCTGGAGCAGGTTCAGCAGCCGCTTGTCGGTCTCGTCGAGCGGGACGGCGGCGCCGTCCTTGCGGCTGCGCGTCTTGGCTATCGCAGCCACTCGGCGGCCTCCTTGGCGTGGTAGGTGATGATCACGTCGGCGCCCGCGCGGTGGATGCCGGTCAGGGTCTCGAGCACGGTCGCGCGCTCGTCGATCCAGCCCCGCTCGGCGGCCGCCTTGACCATCGCGTACTCGCCGCCCACGTTGTAGGCGGCCACCGGCACGCGCGTGGCGTCCTTCACGCGCCGGACGACGTCGAGGTAGGGCAGCGCCGGCTTGACCATGACGACGTCGGCGCCCTCGTCGACGTCGAGCAGCGCCTCGCGCACGGCCTCCTCGGCGTTGCCGGGGTCCATCTGGTAGCCGCGCCGGTCGCCGAACGCGGGCGACGAGTCGGCGGCCTCGCGGAACGGGCCGAAGTACGCGGAGGCGAACTTGGCCGAGTAGGCGATGATCGGCAGGTCCTTGAAGTCCTCGGCGTCGAGCTGCGCGCGCAGCGCGCCGACCCTGCCGTCCATCATGTCGCTCGGCGCCACCGCGTCCGCGCCCGCGCGTGCGTGCGAGGCGGCGGTGCGCGCCAGCAGCTCGAGCGATGCGTCGTTGTCGACGCTGCCGTCGTCGAGCACGACGCCGCAGTGGCCGTGGCTCGTGTAGGCGCACAGGCAGACGTCGGTGATCACCACGAGGTCGGGGTGCGCCTCCTTCAGCGCCCGCGCCGCGAGCTGGACGACGCCCTCGTCGTCGTAGGCCCCCGAGCCGTGCTCGTCCTTCTCGGCGGGCAGGCCGAACAGCAGCACCGCCGGGACGCCCAGCTCGTGGGCCTCGCCCGCGTCCTCGACCGCCTGGGAGATCGACATCCGGGCGATGCCCGGCATCGACTCGATCGGCGTGCGGCCCTCGCCGAGCTGGACGAACATCGGGTGCACGAAGCGCTTGGCGCTGAGCTCCGTCTCGCGCACCATGTCGCGCAGCACGCCGGTCTTGCGCAGGCGGCGCAGGCGTGTGGCGGGGAAGGGCATCGCCTGCTCAGTCTAGGGCGAAGCGCCGCAGGGCCAGTCGCGAGAGCGCCCCGAACGCCAGCACGAGCGCGGCCAGGTGGAGCAGCGCGGTTCCCATCCCGCCCGCGTCGTTGAGCGCCGCGTCGAGGGCGTCGAGCGTCGGCTTGAACGGGAACAGCGCGGACACTGCGCGGATCAGGTCGTAGAGGGCCGGCGCGACCGCCCCGGAGGGCACCAGCGCCAGGAACGCCAGCGGCAGCGCCAGCATGAAGGCCAGCAGCGACGCCGCCCGCACCTCGCGGGTGAGCGTCCCGATCGCGAGGCCGACGGTCGCGAACGCCAGCGCGCCCGCGGCCATCGCCACGACCCAGAGGCCGAAGCGGCCCCAGTCGAGGTTCACGAACAGGCCAAGCCCGATCAGCATCAGCAGGCATACGGCCGTCGAGCAGACGGCCGCCAGCCCGGCCTTCTCGGCGAGCAGTCCCGACCGCGACACGAGGCCGCGCACCAGGCGCGGGAACGCGTTCTCCTCGCGCTCGACGGCGAGCATCCCGGCCGCCAGCAGCAGCGTGATGAACATCAGCGACACGGCCGCCGCCAGCGCGACGGCGAACTCGTCGAGCGACGTGCTGCCGCCCTTCAGCGACGTGGCGGACACCTTGATCGGCTCTCCGACCACGTTCAGCACGTCGTCGGAGAAGGACAGGTTGTCGCGCGCGAGGGCGGTGAAGTCGATCACCTCGTCGAGCTGCTTGCGCTGCGCCGGCGGCAGGCTCTGGCGCGCCTCGCCGAGGATCTCCTGGGTCCGCTTGAGGCCGAGCACGTCGAAGTCCTGGCCGAGGAAGTGGTACGTGCCGCCGTCGCCGATCAGGTTGAGCAGCCGCAGCGCCTCCTCGGCGATGCGCTTGGTGAGCGACGGCGTTGGCCGCCTTCACCTGGGCCTCGATCGTGTTCTCGACGAAGGCCTGCTTGGCCGGGTCCTCGCTGTTGTAGAAGACCTTCAGCTTCCCGGACTCGAGCGTCGACTGGAGGTTCGCGGCGAGGTCCTTGGGGATGACGATGCCCGCCAGCACGTCGCCGTCGCGGACCTTCTGCTCGACGTCCTGCGGGCTGTCGGCCTTGACGACGTCGACGTCCTTGAACAGCTCGCCCTCCTCGTCGGCGAGGTTGAGCTTGCGCCCGCCCAGCTCGAGCGTGCTCGCCGACGCCGACAGGCCGTTGTAGAAGGCCACCTTGGGCTTGTCGGGGCCGCGCGACAGCGCGAAGCCGATCAGGACCGCGATCACGATCGGGTAGATCACGAGCAGCGAGACCATCAGCGGCGAGCGCTGCAGGATGCGCAGGTCCTTGAGCAGCAGCCAGCGCATGGCCTAGTGGCCCCGCTGCTGGAGGAACTCGACGAAGGCCTGCTCGAAGTCCAGGCCGGTGGTGCCGGTGGCCTGCTCGAGCTCGCGCGGGGAGCCGTCGAAGACGCGCTCGCCGTCGGCCAGCACGATCAGCTGGTCGGCGTAGCGGTCGGCCTCGGGGATGTGGTGGGTCGCGTATACGACGGTCGTGCCCTCCGCCGCCAGCCGCAGGATGAACTCCCAGAGGCGCTCGCGCTGGCGCGGGTCGAGGCCCGTGCTGGGCTCGTCGAGCAGCAGCACCTCGGGCTCGGCGAGCAGCCCGATCGCGATGTTCACGCGCTGCTTGTTGCCGCCGGACAGGGTGCCGACCTGGTCGCCGGCGCGCTCGTGCAGGTCGGTCAGGGCGAGCATGCGGTCCACCGTCGCCGCCGGGTCCCCCACTCGCTCGAGCCGCGCGAACAGCTTGAGGTTCTCCGCGACCGTGAGCTTGCCGTAGAGCGCCGGCTGCTGCGGGACCCAGCCAACCCGCTCCGGCGCCACCGAGATCGCCCCCTCGTCGGCCCTCTGGATGCCCGCCAGGATCGACAGCAGGGTGGTCTTGCCCGCGCCGTTGGGCCCGATCACGGCCACCAGCTCGCCGCGGCCGGCGGACAGCGATACGGCGCGCAGAGCCTCGCGGTCGCCGTAGCGCTTGACCAGGTCGCGCGCCTCGAGGGTGGTGGTCAGGGTCTCCACCGGGGGCAGGTTGGCAGAATCGCTCGCCGTGAAGCTCCTGTTCGTAGGCGACATCGTCGGAGGGATCGGCCGCCGGGCCCTGGGCTCGGTGCTGCCCGCACTGAGGGACGAGCACCAACCCGACTTCGTCGTCGTCAACGGCGAGAACGCGGCGGGCGGCCTCGGGATCACGCGCAAGACGGCCCAGGAGATCCTCGACGTGGGCGTCGACGCCATCACGCTCGGCAACCACGCCTACCGCCACCGCGAGGTCTACGAGTACCTCGACACCGAGCCGCGCATCATCCGCCCCGCCAACTTCCCCAAGGGCAGCCCCGGCCGCGGGCACACCGTCGTCGAGTCGAACGGGATCCGCCTCGGCGTGATCAACCTGTCGGGCCAGGTCTTCCTCGACGCGGTCCGCTCCCCGTTCTCCGAGGCCGACGCGCTGTTGTCCGAGCTGCGCGGCTCCGCTGACGCGGTGCTCGTGGACATGCACGCCGAGGTCACGAGCGAGAAGGTCGCGCTCGGCTGGTACCTCGACGGGCGGGTGACCGCGTGCGTCGGGACCCACACCCACGTCCCGACGGCCGACGCGCGGGTGCTGCCCGGCGGGACCGCCTACATCAGCGACGTCGGGATGACCGGCCCGCGCGGCGGCGTGATCGGCGTCAAGAAGGAACAGGCGATCGAGCGCTTCCTGACGCTCACGCAGGTGCGCTTCGAGACGGCGACCGAAGATCCGTGGCTGAACGCGGTGCTGGTGGAAGCCGACTCGGATGGGCGCGCAACGTCGATTCGCCAGCTGCTGGTGCCGGCGGACGGATAGCGCCGAAGCTCGCCACCAGCACGAACGGCAGGAACCACACGACGTAGAGGTAGAACCAGTGGTTGACCGGGAGCTGGAGGGCGATCAGCACCGCGGCGCCCAGCGCGGCCACCTGCCGGTTGCCGGCGCGCCGCGGCACGAACGCGACCAGCAGCGCCAGCCCGACGGCAGCGACCTTCGTGAGCGTGTGCAGGAGGCCGAGGTCCGCCTGGCCCCAGACGCTGAACGGCGAGCCGCGTGACGCCTGGTAGCCGAGCGTGCGGTCGTAGAGCTCGCGCAGGCCGCCGTCCGGGATGAACGGGAGCACCGTGACGGCCAGCGTCGCCGCCAGCACGAGCGCGAACACGAGCGGGCGGCGGCGGGCGAACAGCGGCGCCAGGCCGAGCGGCGCGAACTTGGCCGCGGCTCCCAGCCCGACGGCGAGGCCGCTCCCCACCGCCGAACGGCGCGCGAAGGCCAGCAGCGCGCACGCGCAGGCGAGCGCTACCAGGGTGTCGTTCGAGTTCGTCTCGAGCGCGAAGGCCGTGTAGGGGAACGCGGCCCAGGCGTACGCGAGTGCGACGCCGAGCGCCGTGCCCTCGCGCCCGGGCCGCAGCGCGCGCCCGAGCAGCAGCAGAGCCCCGATCGTCAGCAGGTCGAACGCGATCGCGGCGCCGTGCGCGGCGGGCAGGTCGTCCCAGCGGCCGCTCCAGGGCAGCGCCTGCTCGAACGGCACGTAGAGCAGGTAGTTGACCGGTCCGTAGGTGTCGCCCTTGCCGACGTCGTCCGAGAAGCCCTCGCCGTAGAGACCGTCGCCGTCGACGATCCGGTCGGCGCCGATCACTCCCGCGTAGCCGACGTCGATCACGTTGGAGTCGACCACGTTGAGCGCCACGCGGAAACCGACCAGCGCGACCAGCGCGACGGCGAGCCAGGCGATCGGCACGTACGGGACCAGGCGTCCCGGACGCCCGCGCGGGCGCAGGCCGGCGAGCAGCATGCGCACCATCAGGTAGAGCAGCACCGGATAGACGAGCGGCACCGACACGCCGATCTCGCCGCGGTTGAAGAAGACGTGCGACGCACCGAACGCGAGCAGGACGAGCAGGTCGAGGTGGAGGAGCCGCAACGGCCGGCGGAGGTCCACGAACGGCGCGAGGAAGAGCAGGCACAGCGGGATCCACACGTACGGGGCGTTGAGCTTGCGTCCGAACGCGCCGGAGTAGCCGCGGGCCATGCGCCACGCGACCTGATAGCCGCTCCACTGCTCGAGGATCGCGCCTGAGCGATCGTCGACCTGGACCTGGACGATCTCCTTGCCGTGGCGGAAGAAGCTGACCTGCCAGCGCCCGACGCCGCGCGTGTAGGCGGTCGGGTCGAGCGGCCCGTCCCGGCGCGCCTCGCGGACCTTCGAGGCGCGCTCTGCGATCCGCTCGGCCTGCTGGCCGCTGCGCGTGAAGAAGCGCGGCGGCTCGGTCTGCGAGGCGGGGAGCTTCGCGTCCTGAGCCGCGGCCGTCGCCGGGATCAGGAGCAGCGCGAGCAGCGTCGCGCAGAGGACTCGTCGCAGTGCGCAAGCGCCTGGCCGGGCGCGCAGCGGGCTCGCAGTGCGCAAGCGCCCGGCCTGGCCGGGCGCGCAGCGGCCGCTTCTAGTCGCGCGAGACCTCGATGGCGAAGCTCCACATCTTGTTCCCGATGAAGTTGAGCGGGGTCGCCGCGACGATCGCGATCGCCTGCGCCGGGAGCTCCGGAACGCCGGCGACGCTCACCAGCAGCTCGAGGATTCCCAGCGCGACCAGGAACGCCCCGACGCTCACCGCGAGGAAGCGCGTCGCCTGCGCCTCGGGGCGGCCGGCCCCCGCGCGGAATGTCCAGTGTCGGTTCCACCAGAAGTTGTTGGTCACGCCGGCGACGAAGGCGACCGTCGCCGCGGCGATGTGATGCATGCTGAACGGGCCGACACACAGGGCGAATACGCACAGGTTGACGACGTACCCCGACCCGCCCACGATGCAGAACTTTGCGAGCTGCCGCCAATTCTTCGATTTGCGCAGGCCGGCGCGCACACGCACGTGCACCGGGTGAGGGCCGCGAGTGACGACGAGGTCGAGCTCCTCGCTCATCGGTGCAACGGTACACCGAAGTGCCTGAGCACAAGTCCGGTGACGTCGGTCAGGGCCCACTGCGCCTGCTCGGGCGCGTCCACGCCGCAGAGCAGCAGGACGCCCTCCGAGTCGTCGCGGTGGAGCGCGCCGTGGCTGCCGCCGCCGACGTGGTCGGCCCCTCCCCAGTCGACGAACTCGTAGCCCGGCTCCGCCGAGGCGAGCACGTCGCCGGAGTGCGGGCACTCGAGCGCCGACCAGAGGCGGTTGAGGCCGTCGGGGTAGGTGTCGCCGCCGAGGTCGAGCGCCGCGTGGTCGCCCTCGACCCGCCAGCCGCGGCCGCGCCGGTCCTCGAGCTCGCCGCCCGGCGCGAAGCGCAGGTCGCCGCGGCGGCTGTGCACCACGGCCTCGCCGTTCGCGCGCGTCACCACCAGGTCCACTCCCTCGAGGCCGCGCAGCGTCGCGACGGCGCCGGCGACGAGCTCGGCGCGCCGGTCCTCGCCGAGCGCGTAGACCATCGCCGAGCGGGCCGCCGGGGAGACTGCGAGCTCGGCCTCGGTCGGCGCCGGGTCGGAGGGCTGCAGGACGCGGGCGTCGGCGAACGCGGTGGCGAGGTTGATGTCCGCCTCGACCGTCGTCTGCGAGTGGTCCGACATGACGATCACCGAGTGCTGCTCGAGGAACGCCTCCACGCCGCCCGCGACGTGCACGATCCGCTCCAGCGCACGGTCGGCCTCGGCGATCGAGGTCACCTGCCCGTCGGGCCCGGCCTTGTGCGAGTGCGTGTCGTTGTCGGGCAGGGAGAAGAGCAGGAAGTCGAACAGGTCGTGCTCGACCAGGTACGCCCCGACGCAGCCGGTGTGCCGGTCGCGCTGGCCGGGCATGCCGAGCGCCGACGTGCAGCCGGTGTTGCGCGAGTCGAACAGGTCGGCGTAGAACAGCTCGCGGGCGCCGTACACCGGGTGGCGGAACTGGGCCGCCTCGGCGATGCGGCGGTAGACGCTGGCGCCAGAGGGGTCGTGCCGCGTCCGGCCGCGGTAGATCAGCCAGGTCGTGCAGGCGGTCCGCAGGCCGGCGTCGTCGAGGTGCTCGAAGACCGTCCTGTGCGCACGCGTGAGGTGCGCCATGTTCATGTTGTAGACCGTGTCGTAGAGCGAGCGGACGACCCCGAACGCGCGCGTCGCCTGGAACGAGGAGCCGTACTCGACGTAGCGCTCCTCGCCGCGGTGGTACCAGTTCATCGACGGGATGTGGTGCTCGCCCGGCCCCTGCCCGGTGGCGATCGCGGCGCTCGCGACCGGCGTCACCGAGGGGAACGTCGACAGGCAGTCGCGGATGTAGTCGCCGCGGTCGCGCAGCGCCGCGAGGGTCGGGGCGCGCCCCTCCTCGATGGCCAGATCGAGCATGTCCGGCTTGAGCGAGTCGATGACCGCGAGGACGAGCTTCTTCGCTTGGCGATCGGGCACCTGGTCTAGCGCAGTACCCGGAGCCCGGCGTACTTCTCGCCCTCTCGCCTGCGCCCGGCGAACAGCAGCACGACGAAGGCCGCGATCGCGAGGATCGACGCGGGCGGGACGAAGATCGCGATCGCCGCGAGCAGCAGGGCCACGCCGTCGGCGTAGGCGGTCAGCAGGGCCGCCGCCCCGCCCTCGAGGCGCCCGCGCGTGCGCTCGATCAGCCCGCCCACGGCGCGCCAGCCGAGGGCCGCGCAGATCACGCCGCCGACCAGGCCGGGCCAGCTCGCGCTGCCCCCGTCGGCGAGCGCTCCGGCGAACAGCATCGCGCCCAGGATCACCCCCACCGCCCCGCTGAACAGCTCTACAGAGCGACGGTTCGCCTCCGAACGTTCGGCCAGGTAGGCGACCACGCCGATCGCGAGCACCGCCGCCAGGAACCCCGTCGACTCGAGGAAGTGCCAGTCGGTGCCGTCGAAGTCGATGCCGGTGTCGCCCCGCGCCAGCGCGCCCGCCAGCAGCGGCGGCAGGTACGGCCGGACCCCGGTCGCGCCCGACAGGCCCATGCCGGTGGTCGTGTCCATGAAGACGCTCATGCGTGGCCGGTAGCCTACGGCAGGCGCCGTGAGCATCTCACGCGACCTCGAACGCTACGCGGGCCTCTTCGCCTCGCGCACAAAGGTCATGAAGTCGTCGGCCATGCGCGACCTGATGGCCGTGACCGCCCGACCGGAGATCATCTCGCTGGCCGGCGGCCTGCCGGACACGAGCACGTTCCCGCCCGAGACGTTCGCGGCGGTCGCGCAGCGCATCGCGGCGGAGTCGTGCGCGAAGGCGCTCCAGTACGGGCCGACCGAGGGCCTCGACGAGACCAAGCAGTGCATCGCCGAGGTGATGGCGGCGGAGGGCATGCCGCTCGACCCCGAGGACACGATCGTCACGACCGGCGGGCAGCAGGTGATCGACCTCGTCACCAAGACCCTGATCGACCCCGGCGACGTCGTGATCGCCGAGGGCCCGACCTACCCGGGCGCGGTGCCGGTGTTCCTCTCCTACCAGGCCGAGGTCGTCCAGATCGAGACCGACTCGGCCGGGATGCGGGTGGACCTGCTGGAGGAGACGCTCGACCGGCTCGAGCGCGAGGGGCGGCGGCCGAAGTTCATCTACACCGTGCCGACCTTCCAGAACCCGGCCGGCGTGACCATGTCGCTGAGCCGCCGGCGGCGGCTGGTGGAGGTCGCCCACGAGCGCGAGCTGCTCGTGCTCGAGGACAACCCGTACGGGCTGCTGCGCTACGAGGGCGACGAGCTGCCGCCGCTGTACGCGCTCGACAAGGGCGTGTACGTCATGTACCTGGGCACCTTCTCGAAGATCCTGTCGCCGGGGATCCGGCTCGGCTGGGTCGCGGCGCCGCCGCCGGTGCTGGAGAAGATCAACCTCGGCAAGCAGGGCGCCGACCTGTGCACGTCGACGCTCTCGCAGCTGATGGTCCAGGCCTACTTCGAGCGCGGCAACTGGCGCGACTACGTCGACTCGCTGACCAACGTCTACCGCGCGCGCCGGGACACGATGCTGGACGCGCTCGCCGAGCACTTCCCCCGCCAGGCCGAGTGGACGCGGCCGGGAGGCGGGCTGTTCATCTGGGCGACGCTGCCCGACTTCATCGACACGACCGACCTGCTCGCGCGGGCGCTCCAGGACAACGTGGCGTTCGTGCCCGGCGAGGCGGCGTTCCTGGACGGGCGCGGGCGCAGCTCGATGCGGCTCAACTTCTCGGGGTCGGACGAGGAGTCGATCCGCGAGGGGATCCGGCGCATCGGCGAGGTCGTGACCGAGCAGGTCGAGCTGTACGGCACGCTCACCGGCGAGCGGACCGCGCCGGCAGAGCCGAGCGGCGAGGTGGTGCGGATGCCGACACCCGCCGAGCGGGCGCGGCGGGCCAACCCGTGAATGGCGACGCAGCGCGCCCGGCCAAGCCGGGCGCTCGCGCACAGCGCGACGCAGCGCTGGCGCACGGCGCATAGCCGTCCTGAAGGGCGGGCGCTCGCTGGAGCGGCAGGTCTCGCTGCGCTCGGGCGCGCGCGTGGAGGACGCGCTCGCGCGGCTCGGCCACGAGGTCATCGCGATCGACGCGGGCCTGGACCTGATCAGGCGCCTGCGCGAGTCGGGGCCCGACGTCGCGTTCATCGCCATGCACGGGCGCGACGGCGAGGACGGCACGGTGCAGGAGCTGCTCGAGATCCTCGACATCCCGTACACCGGGTCGGGCGTGCTCGCCTGCGCGCGCTCGATGGACAAGGTGCTCGCCAAGCACCTGATGCTCGAGGCTGGCATCCCGACGCCGGACTTCTTCGCGTTCAACCAGACGGCGTTCCGCGAGCTCGGCGCGGCGGAGGCGCTGGAGGCGATCGAGGACCGGCTCGACTTCCCGATCGTCGTCAAGCCGTCGTCCCAGGGCTCGGCGCTCGGGATCAAGTTCGCCCGCTCCGCCGCGGACGTGCCCGCCGCGCTCGTCGCGGCGTTCTCGTACGACTCGAAGGTGCTGCTCGAGCGGCACGTGGACGGGCGCGACCTGGCGGTCTCGATCCTCGACGGCGAGCCGCTACCGGTCGTCGAGGCCGTGCCGCAGGGCGACGAGTTCTACGACTTCCACGCCCGCTACGAGATCGGCCGCACCGCGTTCGTGTGCCCCGCCGAGCTGCCCGCGGGCGCGACCGAGCAGGCCCAGGAGCTGGCGCTGCGCACCTACCGCCTGCTGGGCTGCCACGCGTTCGCCCGCGTCGACCTGATGCTCGACGCCGCCGGCGACCTGACCGTGCTGGAGGCCAACCCGATCCCCGGCCTGACGGAGACCTCGCTGCTGCCCCAGGCGGCCGAGGCCGCGGGGATCAGCTTCGACGCGCTGGTCGACAGGATCGTGGAGCTGGCGCTGGCGCGGACGCCGGCGTAGGGCGCCAGCGCCTAACGGCAGCAACCAGGGCGCGGCGCCGGTCGGGGGGTGGACGTCAAACGTCGCGCATATGACGCACTTCGGTTACCACCCCCCGCGTCGGGGTGGCCTCGCTCCCCTTATTGCTGCAGTCGACCCCTCGGGGCGAGCCGCCAGTTGTGAGGCGCGCCACCCCGGTCGAACCACCTACTGGTCGTCCGCGCCCTCGGCGAAGTCCTCGGGCGTGACGTTGTCGAGGAAGTCCTTGAACTTCTCGACGACCTCCTCCGTGTCCTCGACCTCGTGCTCGAACTCGATCGCGGACTCGGAGATCACGTCCTCGGCGGCGAAGATCGGGGCGCCGGTGCGCACCGCGAGCGCCAGCGCGTCGGAGGGGCGCGAGTCGATCGGGATCTCGCGGCCGTTGAGCTGCAGGGTCACCTCCGCGTAGAAGGTGTTCTCGCGCAGCTCGGTCACGGCGACCCTGCTGCAGGAGACGTCCAGCTCGGACAGCATCTCGCTGATCAGGTCGTGCGTCATCGGGCGCGGCGTGTTGGCGCCCTGCAGCTTCATCAGGATCGCGGCGGCCTCGGGGTGCCCGATCCAGATCGGGAGGAATTTGTTGCCGTCGCGGGTCTTCAGGAGCACGATCGGTTGCTTGCCGACCATGTCGAAGCTGACGCCGTAGATGACCATCTCCTGCATGAACTCTCGACAGTCTAGAGCCGGGGGGAAGCTGTCACTACAGGCCTTTCGGAAGGACGGAGGGTCCCCCGTGAGGGACCCTCCGGCACTCGCCTGTTCTCGTCGACGGAGCCTCCGCCGATGGGCGATCCTGGACTCGAACCAGGGACCTCGTCCTTATCAGAGACGCGCTCTAACCGGCTGAGCTAATCGCCCAAATCGCCGGCCTCGTCGGCCGTGCGAACGCCGATTGTAGCGGCGGCCCGGCGCTCCCGGACGACGCGTCTCACGCCCGCCGCGAGCATCGAGCGGGCGAGCTCGACGGCCTCCGCCGGGTGGTCGAATTCGATCTCGACGACGCAGCGCTCGCCCCGTGCGCGGGCGTGGACCTCGCGCCCGAGCGCCGCGGCGAGGGTGTCCTCCGCAGCGGCCAGACCCTCGGCCAGATCCGGGTGGATCACCTTCGGCTGGGGCTTGGGCTCGGGCGGCTGTCCGGCCTCGCGGGCGCGGCGCTCGGTCTCGCGCACCGACCATGCGCCGTCGCGGGCGCTGCGCGCCAGCCGCCGCCTCAGGTCGTGGTCCTTGCAGAGCAGGATCGCCCGGCCGTGGCCCTCGGTCAGGTGGCCGGTCTCGATCAGCTCGAGCGCCTCCTCGGGCAGGTCGAGCAGGCGGATCAGGTTGGAGATCGCGACGCGGCTGCGCCCCACTCGGCGGCCGACCTCCTCCTTCGTCAGGCCGAGGTCGTCGACGAGCATCGCGCAGGCGCGGGCCTCCTCGACGGCGTTGAGGTTCTGCCGCGCCATGTTCTCGGCGAGGGCCAGGTCGAGTCGCTCCCAGTCGTCGGCCTGGCGCAGCATCGCGGGCATCAGGTCGATCTCGGCGATGCGCGCGGCGCGCAGCCGGCGCTCGCCGGCGACCAGCTCGTAGCGCCCGCCCGCGAGCGGCCTGCACGACGATCGGCTGGAGCACCCCGCGTGTGCGGATCGACTCGGCCAGCTCGGCCAGCTTGGTCTCGTCGAAGCTGCGGCGCGGCTGGCGCGGGTTCGGGTCGATCAGGTCGACCGGGATCTCGCGCAGCCCGTCCTCGTCTCCCGGGCGGGGCAGGATGGCGGCGAGGCCTCGTCCCATCCCCCGGCGGTCATCGGACATCTGTCCAGCTCCTATGACCTCGTCCATCCGCATGCGATCGGCTTATTGCTTCAACCACGGGAAGCAACTTCCTTTGCCAACTTGAGGTAGGCCGCCGACCCAGCGCTGCGGGGGGCGTGCTGGAGGACCGGGACCCCGAAGCTGGGCGCCTCGCCGAGCCGCACGCTGCGCGGCACGACCGTGTCGAAGACGAGCTCGGGGAAGTGCTCGCGGACCTCGCGCTCGACGTCGCGCGCGAGCCGCGTGCGGCCGTCGTGCATCGTCAGGATCATCCCCGCGATGGTGAGCCGCGGGTTGAGCTCGCGCTGGATCAGCTTGAGCGTGTCGAGCAGCTGGGCGAGCCCCTCGAGCGCGAAGTACTCGGTCTGCACCGGGACGATCACCTTGTCGGCGGCGACCAGCGCGTTGACCGTGAGCGGCCCGAGCGAGGGCGGGCAGTCGAGCAGGGTGAACAGGTAGCGCTCGTTGACGTCGCCGAGGCGGGTGCGCAGCACGCACTCGGAGCCGGCGATGCGGGGCAGCTCGACGGTCGCGCCGGCGAGGTCGACCGTGGAGGGCACGACGTGGAGGTGCTCGATCCCGCTCGGGATTGCGGCCTCGGCCAGGGTCAGGTCACCCGACAGGCACTCGTAGACGTTCGGGGACAGGTCCTTTCCGAGCCCAAGTGCAACCGTTGCGTTGCACTGCGGGTCGAGGTCGACCAGCAGTGTCGGGTAGCCGGCGCCCGCGATCGAAGCGCCGAGGTTGACGGCGGTGGTCGTCTTGCCGACACCGCCCTTCTGGTTCGCGATGGCGAGAACGCTGCCCATGACGGGCTTGAAGCTACGGTCCGGGCCGGTCGGAAAGGCGTTCAGTCCCGAACGGTTCCGAGCGGGCGCTTCGCCGCCATCCCCGGACGCCGCGGGAACCGCTCGGGCGTGGGCGAGATCTTGCAGAAGACGTGCAGATGCCGGTCGCGCGCCCCCTCGAACGGCACCACGCGCCGCACCTCGACCGGCTCCAGGCCGACCAGCGCGGCCGCCCGGGCACCGGCCTGCTCCTCCTCGCGCGCGCGAGCGCCCTTCCACGCCACCAGCAGCCCGTCCGGCCGCAGCAGCGGCGCGGCGTACTCGACCACGACCGGTAGCGCAGCCACGGCACGCGCCGTCACGGCGTCGTAGCCGCCGGCGCCTCCGCCGAGCGCCGCCGGGGTCGCCCCCCACTCCTCCGCCCGCGCCGTCACCGCCCGCGCGTTCTCGAGCTTGGCCGCCTGCGCCAGCCGGGCGATGACCGCGGCCTTGCGGCCCGTCGACTCGATCAGGTCGACCTGCGCCTGCGGCAGCGCGATCGCGAGCGCCAGGCCCGGGAACCCTGCTCCCGCGCCCACGTCGGCGATCCGGCGAGCCCGCGCCAGGCCCTCCACCTCGAGGCCGCTCAGGGCGTCGGCAACGTGCGCGTCCAGCGCGGCCGCGGGCTCGCTGACCGTGGTGTGCGGGTCCGCCTCCGCCGCGAGCGCCTCCAGCAGCAGCCGGATCTGCTCGTCCGACCCTGCCGACAACCCGAAGCGGGAGCAGACCGCCTCGAGCGTTTCACGCGAAACGCTCAGGGCTCGCGGAACGCCGGCGCCGGGCTGATGACGAGCCGGCGGTCCGGCTCGTCGCCCTCGGAGTGCGTCTCCACGTCACCCCGCTCGCTCAGGTACGTGTGCACGATCTTGCGCTCGGGAGCCCGCATCGGCTCGAGCTCGACCGGACGGTCGTAGCGCAGCGCCTCGGCGGCGGCCCGGTCGGCCATCCGGTGCAGCGCCGTCTCGCGGCGCTCCCGGTACCCCGCGGCGTCCACCGTCACCTGCTTGCGGTCCTCGTGGCCCCGGTAGGCGGCGCGAAAGGCCAGATGCTGCACCGCGTCGATCGTCGTCCCGTGCTTGCCGATCAACAGCCCCAGCTCCTCGCCGTTGACGGTGGCGCGGAGCTCCTCGTCGGTCTCCTGGATGTCGACCGTCGCGCGCAGGCCGAGCGCGTGCACGACGCGCCCCACGATCGCCCGGACGCGCTCGCCCGGCTCCTCCGGGATCACCTCGGCCGCCTCGCGCCACGCGTCCTCGTCGACCTCCGCGCGCACGCGCGCGAGGCCGTCGCCCTCCGGCTCCTCGATCACCTCGAAGCGCACGGACTCCGCCGTGATCCCCGGGAAGCGCGGCTCGAGCTCCTTCATGGCGGCCCACTTCGCCTCGCCGAGGCTGTCGCCCTCGCCCTCCGCCGACAGGTCCTCGGGCAGCGGCTCGTCGGTCATCGCCTTCGACCCGAGCGCTTCTTCTTCTTGCGCGGGGACCGCGGCGGGGCCTTGACCGGCCCGCCGTTGCCAGCGCCGTCGGCCTTCTGCGCCTTCGCGCCCTTGCCGTCGCCGCTCCCGTCGGCGACGGCCGCCGCCGTGGCCGCTTCGGCCGGCGGCTTGCCCCGCGCCGCCTTGGCTATCGGCGTGCCGGCCTCAGCCGGGCGCTCGGGCTTCGGGTAGAGCTTCTTGACCAGCAGCTGCTGCCCGATCGTCCAGACGTTCGTGGTGATCCAGTACACGATCAGCCCGGCCTGGAAGTTGACGATGAAGATCACGAAGACGAACGGCAGCGCGAGCATGATCCGGCGCTGCGTGGGGTCGGCGCTGAACGCCGTGACCATCGTCGCCGCGAGCTGCGTCCCGACGTAGAGGACGATCAGGGTGACCAGCAGCACCGGCTGATCGCTGAAGCTGACCGTGTGGGCCAGGTTGTCGATCGGACCGAACGCCGCATTGCCCGCGATGTCCGCCTTGAACTCGTCCGAGCGCAGCAGGTAGAAGAGCGAGATGAAGAACGGGATCTGGAGGACGAGCGGCAGGCAGGACCCGAGCGGGTTGACCTTCTCGCGCTGGTAGAAGGCCATGACCTCCTGGTTCATGCGCTGGCGGTCGTCCTTGTAGCGCGCCTGGATCGCCTTGATCTCCGGCTGCAGCGTCTGCAGGCGCTGCATCGACTTCACGCCCTTGAAGGTCAGCGGCAGGATCGCGATCCGGACCGTGAACGTCAGCAGGATGATCGACCAGCCCCAGGAGCCGCCGACCAGGTCGTGCCAGAACTCCAGAATCCACTGGCACGCATCGATCAGGGGGCTGAGGATGTCTTGCATCGGCTAAGCGCTCGGTCGCCTGCGAAAGAGGGTCTGGTCCTCGACGAAGTCCACTCCGCCGTGGCTCCACGGATTGCAGCGCAGCAGCCGCCAGCCGGCGAGGACCACTCCGCGCAACACACCGTAGCGGCGAACGGCCTGCACCGCGTACTCAGAGCACGACGGGTGGTACTTGCACCGCGACGGGAGCGCCGGCGAGATCGTGCGCTGGTAGAGGCGGATCGGCGCGACCAGGATGCCGCGGAAGGCGCTCACGCCGGGCCCTCCGCTCCACGCGCGAGCCCTGCCTCGGCGAGCACCGCGCGCAGCGCCTGCTGGATCGCCGGCTCGCCGCCGTCGCGGGCCAGCTCGCCCGCAGCAGGCCGGGCCACGATCACGAAGTCGTGTCCCGGCGCGAGCCGGCCGGCGTCCGCCCAGAAGGCCTCGCGCAGCAGCCGCTTCATCCGGTTGCGCTCGACGGCTCCGCCGAGCTTCCGGCCGACGGAGATGCCGAGCCGCGGCTCGCGCTCTTCGTCGGAGCGCGGGAACGCGTACACGACCAGGTGCCGGCTCGCGTGCGAGCGGCCCTCGCGATAGACGCGTTCGAACTCGCCGCTGCGCGACAACCGGCGGCGCTTACGGCGCGCGCGATCGGCCATGCGCCTACGGCGTGAGCCGCTTGCGGCCCTTGGTGCGGCGGCGCCTCAGCACGTGCCTGCCGGCGCGCGTCTGCATCCGCGCACGGAACCCGTGCGTGCGGGCGCGCTTGCGCTTCTTGGGCTGATAGGTGCGCTTCATAGGGATCGAGATCGGCACGCGCCGGGGCCGGCTGCGGGCCGCGAGCGGAGGGTACACGACGGCGCTCGAAGCGCCGCCCGGAGGCGCCTTCCACCCTTTTCTCGCGAAATGCGGGGATCCCTGCCGGGGGTGCGTCGAGGCGCTCGGGCACCGTTGTATCCTCGGCTCGCCGAGGGCAGCGGCGGTCTCGAAGGCGCAGTCCCTCTCCCTTTCAAGCAGTCATCCGGACAAGGCCCACAGGAGGGTCTCGACACTCTGTGCCCGCCCAAACCGATCAGCTCTGGGACGACATCCGCGACGAGCTCCGGCGCGACACGCCCGACTTCAAGTTCCACATCTGGATCGATCCGCTCGAGCTCGCCGGGGTCGACGGCAAGACCCTCTACGTGCGGGCCCCCGAGCACATCCGGACCTCCGTGGCGGAGCGCTACCTGCCCCTGCTGCGCCGCGCCGCCGCGCGCCGCTTCGACCCCCATGCGGTCGTCGAGGTCGTCGGTGCCGACTGGTCGCAGCCGGCACAGCCAAACGCGCCGCGGGCCCCGGCGCCCGGCGGCGCGCGCGAGCGCCTGAACCCCAAGTACAGCTTCGACCAGTTCGTCATCGGCGAGGGCAACCGCTTCGCCCACGCCGCCTCCCTGGCGGTGGCGGAGCAGCCGGCGCAGGCCTACAACCCGCTCTTCCTGCACGGGCAGCCGGGGATCGGCAAGACGCACCTGCTCCACGCGATCGGCAACTACGTCCACTGCTACGGCTCCGGCCTGCGCGTGCGCTACGCGACGATCGAGGAGTTCACGACGGACTTCGTCGACGCGGTCCGCCGGCGCCGCACCGGCGACTTCAAGGACGACTTCCGCGGCGCCGACGTGGTCCTGATCGACGACGTCCAGTTCCTCGCCGGCCGCACCAAGACGCGCGAGGAGTTCTTCCACACCTTCAACGCCCTGCTCGACTCCGGCCGCCAGCTGGTCCTCACGTCCGACCGCAGGCCAGAGGACCTGCCGGATCTCGAGGACCGCCTGTCGGAGCGCTTCCGGGCCGGGCTGGTCGTGGAGCTCGAGCCGCCGCCGGCCGCGCTGCGCCGGGCCATCCTGGCGAAGCGGGCGCGCCTCGACGGGGTCGAGGTCTCCACCGACGTGCTGGTGGAGATCGCGCAGCGGGTCGACAGCAGCGTGCGGGCGCTCGAGGGCGCGCTGATCCGCGTCGTGGCCTATGCATCGCTCAAGGGTGAGCAAGCCTCCCCGGCCCTCGTGCGCCACGTGCTGCGCCGGCTCGGCGAGGACACCGCGCCGGATGCCTACGGGATCTCAGAGATCGTCGACGCGGCGGCACAGGAGTTCGAAGTCGAGCGCGACGCCCTGATCGCCCGCGACCGCCGTCCGACGGTGGCGATGGCGCGCCAGGTCGCCATGTACCTGGCGCGCGAGCTCACCGAGCACAGCCTTCCGGAGATCGGCCGCGGGATCGGAGGGCGCAACCACACGACCGTCCTCCACGCCGTCAACCGGATCAGCGCCGCCCTGCGCACCGACCCGGCTGTGCGCAGCGCGGTCGACAACCTCCACCGGCGCCTCGGCCGGCCCGCTTGACGGCCGATGTCGGTGACACAATCCACAGTCGACTTTCCTTATCCCAAGCGGAATCCGCCGCCCTGTCGACATAACGACAGCCCCTACAAATTCAAGGTCAGGTAGTAGAACTTTGAAGCTCACCGTTTCCCGTGAAACGTTCCTCGCCAAGCTCGGCATCGCCGTGCGCGGGGCCTCCACCCGCAGTCCGATCCAGACCTTGGCTGGGGTCCTGCTGCGGGTCGAGGAGGGCCGCGCCGAGCTCGAAGCGACCGACATGGAGCTCGGCGTACGCGTGACGCTCGAGGCCACCGAGTCCTCCCCGGGCCTGGCGGTCATCCCTGGCCGACTGTTGCTGGACGTCGTCCGTTCGCTCCCGACGGACCAGCTCTCGCTCGAGTACCGCAGCGCACAGCAGGACGTCGAGGTGGTCGCCGGCCCGTCCAAGTTCCACCTGCGGACGCTGCCGCCCGAGGACTTCCCGAAGCTGCCCGAGGCACCCGGCGAGGGCAGCATGACCGTCCCGGCAGCCGCCTTCGTGGACACGATCGCCAGGGTCGCTCGCGCGGCGTCGCGGGACGAGACGCGCCCGCACCTCACCGGCGTGCTCGTGACCGCGAGCGGGCGCGAGCTGCGCATGGTGGCCACCGACTCGTACCGCCTGTCCGTCAAGGAGACGCAGCTCGAGGAGGCGCTGGACGGCTCGCTCGAGGCGAACGTCCCGGCCCGAACGCTGCAGGAGCTCGGCCGCATCGCCGGTGCCGGCGAGAGCGAGACGATCGTCATCGCCGCGCTCGAGAACCAGGTCGTCTTCACGGTCAACGACGTGGTCCTGTCCTCGCGCCTGGTCGAGGGCCGCTTTCCGAACTATCAACAGCTGCTGCCCGAGTCGTTCGAGCACGAGCTGCGGGTGAACCGCGAGGAGCTGCTCGAGGTCGTGCGCCGGGTCGGCCTGCTGGCGCAGAAGAACGCCCCGCTGCGGCTGCGCTTCGCGGAGGGCGCTGTCGACGTGTCGGCCCAGACGCCGGACGTCGGCGAGGCGAGCGAATCCCTGCCGGTGCCGTTCGCGGGCGAACCGCTGGAGATCGGATTCAACCCGGAGTTCTTCCGGGAGGGATTGGAGAGCGCCGAGTCCGAGGAGCTGATCCTGAAGCTGATCAGCCCGCTGCGGCCAGGCCTGCTCCAGTCGGGTGACGAGGGCTCGGGCTTCGTCTACCTCGTGATGCCGATTCGGCTGAACGTGTAGGCCGCGGTGCTCGTCACCCGCCTCGAACTGCGCGACTTCCGCAACTACGAGGCGGCCGACCTAGACCTCCCGGCGGGCCTCGCCGTCGTGGTCGGCCCCAATGGCGCCGGCAAGACGAACCTGCTCGAGGGCGTCTACTTCGGCTGCACCGGAGCGTCGCCGCGCACCTCGAACGAGCGCGAGCTGGTTCGCCGCGGCTCCACGGTCGCCAGGGTCGTGGTCGAGACCCGCGACGACGACGCCACCCACCGCATCGAGGCAGGCTTCCAGCCCGGCGAGGCGAAGCGGCTGCGGGTCGACGGCAGCGCTGTGAACAGCCTGTCCACACTCGACACAAGGCCGCTCGTGAGCGTCTTCATGCCGGAGCGGCTCGAGCTGGTGAAGGGTGCTCCGTCGGCCCGCCGGGCGCACCTCGACCAGTTCGTAGCCGCCCTCTGGCCCGCCCGCGCCGGCGGGCGCGCCGCCTACTCGCGCGCGCTCGCCCAGCGCAACGCCCTGCTCGGCCGGATCCGCGCCGGGCTGGCCGGACCCGGCGCCCTCGACGCCTGGGACGCCGAGCTGGCCCGCGAGGGCATCGCGCTGATGGAGAACCGCACCGAGGCCGTCGAGGGCCTGCAGGAGCCCTTCGCCCGCCTCGCCGGGCAGCTCGGCCTGCCGGGGCCGGTCGAGCTGAGCTACCGGCCGCGGTCGGACGCCTCCGACGCGGCCGGCCTCGCGGCCGAGCTCGCGGAGCGGCGCCAGGCCGACATCGAGCGCGGCTTCACCGCCCACGGTCCCCACCGAGACGAGCTCGCACTCAAGCTCGACCGCGTCCAGCTGCGCGCCTACGGCTCCCAGGGACAGCAGCGGACCGCGCTGCTCGCGCTCCTGTTCGCCGAGCGCGAGCTCCTGGCGGAGCGCCGCGGCCGCCCGCCGCTGATGCTGCTCGACGACGTCATGTCCGAGCTCGACGCCGAGCGCCGCCAGCTGCTCTCCGATCTGCTGCGCGCGGGCGGCCAGGCGATCGTCACCGCCACGGAGGCCGCCCACCTGCCGGGTGTCGAGACCGAGGAGCTGGTCGGCGTGAGCGCCGGCGCGCTGCTGGGGGCGGTCGCGGCGTGAGACGCCTGGCGCCGCGTCCGCTGTCGACCGCGCTCGCCGAGGTCGTCGGCGCGACACGCCCGCACGGCCTGCTCGCGACCGTCCAGTCGGCCTGGCCGCAGGTCGCCGGCGCCGCCCTGGCGGCGGCCGCCACGCCCGTCTCGGAGCGCGAGGGGATCGTCACCGTCGCGTGCGAGTCGGCGGTCTGGGCGCACGAGCTCGAGCTGCTCGGAGCCGACCTCCTGGGGCGCCTCAACGAGCACCTCGAGCGCGTCGGCGAGGCCGGTCGAGCCGAGCGTTTGCGCTTCGTCGTGGGTTCGGGGGTGAACCGTGCCTGAGCCGAGGTTGTGAACCGGTTCGTAAACGGGCCGTTTTGTTGCGATTTGCGGGTATTTTGTAACGTTCGGCGGCGTCCGGTGGAGGGGGTAGCCTGCTAATATTCAAGGCGGTCTTATGTAGCGCCCCGGTCCGTGCGCGAGTAGCCGCGGAGCCGGGGTTTTTCACGGATGCGGCAACACCGCGCGCGCCCGTGCGACGACGGAAGGGACGGCTTGGCAGACAAGGCTGATAAGGACGGAAACGCCCCCAAGCGGCGGGGCAAGGCGAAGGATCAGGGGAACGGCACCTACGGCGCGCAGGACATCACCGTCCTCGAGGGCCTCGAGGCCGTGCGCAAGCGCCCGGGCATGTACATCGGCTCGACCGGCGCCCGCGGCCTGCACCACCTGATCTACGAGGTCGTCGACAACGCCGTCGACGAGGCACTGGCCGGCGAGGCCGACGAGGTCGAGATCGTCATCCACCCGGACAACTCGGTGACCGTCACCGACAACGGCCGCGGCATCCCCGTCGACACGATGGAGAAGGAGAAGAAGCCGGCCGCCGAGGTCGTCCTGACGGTCCTGCACGCCGGCGGCAAGTTCGGCGACGGCGGCGGCTACAAGGTGTCCGGCGGCCTGCACGGCGTCGGCGTGTCGGTCGTCAACGCGCTGTCGGAGTGGCTCCACCTGACCGTCTGGCGCGACGGCCACGAGCACACCCAGTCCTACGAGCGCGGTACGCCGACCACGGAGCTGACGAAGGGCGCCGAGACCGACCAGCGGGGCACGCGCATCAGCTTCCTGCCCGACCTCGAGATCTTCGAGACGATCGAGTACGACCGCACGGTCCTCGAGCAGCGCTTCCGCGAGATGGCCTTCCTCACCAAGGGCCTGAAGATCGACTTCACCGACGAGCGCGGCGAGCGCTTCAAGACGAGCTTCCAGTACGAGGGCGGCATCGTCGACTTCGTCAGCTACCTGCACAGCCAGGGCACGCGCGAGCCGCTGCACCCCAAGGTCGTCTACCTCGAGGACTCCAGCGAGATCGGCGAGGTCGAGGTGGCGCTGCAGTGGAACAACTCCTACCAGGAGGCGCTGCTCTCGTTCGCCAACAACATCAACACGCACGAGGGCGGCACGCACCTGTCGGGCTTCCGCTCCGCGCTGACGCGCACGATCAACGCGTACGCGCGGCAGACCGGCGAGCTCAAGGAGAAGGACGCGAACCTCCAGGGCGAGGACGTGCGCGAGGGGCTCACGGCGATCATCTCCGTGAAGATCCGCGAGCCGCAGTTCGAGGGGCAGACCAAGACGAAGCTGGGCAACCCGCCGGTCGAGGGCTTCGTGCAGGCGGCCGTCAACAAGGGCCTCGCGGAGTTCCTCGAGGAGAACCCGACCGAGGCGCGCGTGGTGATCCGCAAGTCCGTCGACGCCGCCCGCGCGCGCGACGCGGCGCGCAAGGCGCGCGACCTGACCCGGCGCAAGTCGGCGCTCGAGAACTCGACGCTGCCCGGCAAGCTCGCCGACTGCTCGGTCCGCGACCCGGCGCTGGCGGAGATCTTCATCGTCGAGGGCGACTCCGCGGGCGGCTCGGCCAAGCAGGGCCGCGACCGCAACACGCAGGCGATCCTGCCGCTGCGCGGCAAGATCATCAACGTCGAGAAGAACCGCATCGACAAGGTGCTCTCCAACAAGGAGATCCAGGCGCTGATCACCGCGATCGGCACCGGGCATCCGCGAGGAGTTCGACATCGAGAAGGCGCGCTACCACAAGGTCATCGTCATGACCGACGCCGACGTGGACGGGGCGCACATCCGCACGCTCGTGCTGACCTTCCTGTACCGCGAGATGCCCGACCTGATCGACGCCGGCTACGTGTACATCGCCAAGCCGCCGCTCTACAAGGTCAAGTCGGGCAAGCAGGACGTCTACATCGAGAAGGAGTCGGAGCTCGAGGAGGTCCTGCTGCGCGACAAGCTCGAGAAGCTGGAGGTCACCGACCGCGAGGGCAAGCGCGTTCAGCCTGACGCACGCGCGCTGGCAGAAGTACGGCCGACTGCTCAAGCAGTACGAGGGCTGGGCCGCGGCGCTGCGCGCCACGTGGGGCCACGACCCGATCCAGTTCCTCGAGGAGTCGGCGCTGCTCGACGAGGGGGCGACCGATCCCGAGGCCGTGATCGCCCTGCTGAAGGGCGACGACCCCGAGGGGGAGCCCTTCGAGACGTCGCTGATCTCCGAGGACGAGCACGAGGTCACCGCGATGGTGATCGAGCGCAAGACCGGGACCGCCAAGACCTACAGGCTCGCGCGGGGGCTGTTCTCGACGCCCGAGTACACGGGCTTCGTGAAGATCCACAAGGAGCTCGACGCGCTCGCCGGGCTTCCCGCCCTTCCGCGTCGTGCTCGGCAAGAAGGACGGCGACGCGCTGTCCTTCGAGGAGCTGCGCACGAAGGTGATCGAGATCTGCCGCGACGGCGTGCCGCTGCAGCGCTTCAAGGGCCTCGGCGAGATGAACGCCGACCAGCTCTTCGACACCACCATGGACCCGGAGAGCCGCACGCTGCAGCTCGTCACGGTCGACGACGCCAGCGCGGCCGACCAGGTCTTCTCGATGCTGATGGGCGACGCCGTCGAGCCGCGCCGGGAGTTCATCGAGACCACGCCCGTGAAGTCACCAACCTGGATGTGTAGCCATGTCGATTGATCAGCTCACCGGAGGCAACATCGAGCCGCGCGGGCTCGAGCAGGAGATGCGCTCGTCGTACCTCGATTACGCGATGAGCGTGATCGTGGGCCGCGCGCTCCCGGACGTGCGCGACGGCCTCAAGCCCGTGCACCGGCGGGTGCTCTACTCGATGTACGAGTCGGGCCTGCAGCCCGGCGCGGCCGCACCGCAAGTGCGCGAACGTCGTGGGCGGCGTGATGGGCAACTACCACCCCCACGGCGACTCGGCGATCTACGACACGCTCGTCCGCATGGGCCAGAACTTCGCCATGCGCTACCCGCTGATCGACCCGCAGGGCAACTTCGGCTCGATCGACAACGACTCGCCGGCGGCCATGCGCTACACGGAGGCCCGCCTGTCGCGGCTGGCCACCGAGATGCTGCGCGACATCGACGCCGACACCGTCGAGTTCCGGCCCAACTACGACGAGTCGCGCCAGGAGCCGATGGTCCTGCCGGCGCGCTTCCCGAACCTGCTCGTCAACGGCTCGTCCGGCATCGCGGTCGGGATGGCCACCAACATCCCGCCGCACAACCTGCGCGAGGCGATCGACGCCATGGTCGCCTACATCGACGACCCGGCGATCGACGTCAAGGGCCTGATGAAGCCACCTCAAGGGCCCCGACTTCCCGACCGGCGGCATGATCGTCGGGCACGGCGGCATCCGCGACGCCTACGAGACCGGCCGCGGCCGCGTGGTCGTGCGCGGGCGCGCCCACATCGAGCCGCTGCGCCAGGGCAAGGAGGCGATCATCGTCACCGAGATGCCCTACCAGGTCTACAAGGGCGACGGCCGCGGCGACGGCAGCGGCCTGATGCAGAAGATCGTCGAGCAGGTGCAGAACGGGCGGCTCAAGGAGATCTCGGACCTGCGCGACGAGTCCGACAAGACCGGCATCCGGCTGGTCATCGAGCTGAAGCGCGACGCGATCCCCAAGGTCGTCCTCAACAAGCTCTACAAGCACACCCAGCTGCAGACCACGTTCGGCGTGAACATGGTCGCCCTGGTCGACGGGGTGCCGCGGACGCTCGGCCTGCTCCCGGTGATCCGCAACTACGTGGACCACCAGCGCGACGTGATCGTGCGACGCACGAAGTACGAGCTGCGGGAGAAGGAGGCGCGCCTCCACATCCTCGAGGGCCTGCTCGTCGCGATCAACAACATCGACGAGGTCATCGAGTTGATTCGCGGCTCGCGCGACCCGGACACGGCGCGCGACGGGCCTGATCGAGCGCTTCGAGCTCTCGCGACTCCAGGCGCAGGCGATCCTCGACCTCCGCCTGCAGCGGCTGACCGCCCTCCAGACGGACGAGATCAAGACAGAGCACGCCGACGTGCTCGAGCGCATCAAGGAGCTGCGCTCGATCCTCGGCGACGAGTCCAGGGTCATGGGCGCTGATCAAGGAGGAGCTGCTCGAGATCAAGGATCGCTACGGCGACGACCGGCGCACGGAGATCACCCACTCCGAGGACGAGATCGACATCGAGGACCTGATCGCCGACCAGCAGATGGTCATCGCGATCACGCACTCGGGCTACATCAAGACGCTGCCGCTCGCCACCTACCGCCAGCAGAAGCGCGGCGGCATCGGCGTGACCGGGATGGACATGAAGGACGAGGACTACATCGAGCACCTCTTCGTCAGCTCGACGCACGACTACCTCCTGTTCTTCACCAACCGCGGGAAGGTCTACCGGCAGAAGGTCTACGAGCTGCCCGAGGCGTCGCGCACGGCGAAGGGCCGCGCGCTCGTCAACCTGCTGCCGCTGCGCGAGGGCGAGCGGGTCCAGGCCGTCCAGGCCACGCGTGACTTCACCGAGGGCAAGTACCTCGTCTTCGCGACCAGGAAGGGCCAGATCAAGAAGACCGAGTTCCTGGCCTACAACACGCCGATCAAGGCCGACGGCATCATCGCGATCAAGATCCGCGACGACGACGAGCTCGTCCAGGTGCGCCGCACGAGCGGCGACGACGACATCATCATGGTCTCCCGCTCGGGCCAGGCCGCGCGCTTCAACGAGGACCAGGTGCGCCCGATGGGGCGCGACACCGGCGGCGTGCGGGGCATGAACGTCAGCCGCGGCGACAACCGCGTGCTCGCGATGGACGTCATCCGGCCCGACATGGAGCTGCTGGTGGTCACCGAGAACGGCTACGGCAAGCGCACCGCGATCGAGGAGTACCCGGTCAAGGGGCGCGGGTCGATGGGCGTCAAGACGATCGGCCTGACCGAGAAGAAGGGCGGCCTGGCGGGCGCGCTGATCGTGCGCGAGCACCACGACCTCGTCTTCATCTCGCAGAACGGGATGGTCCAGCGCACCGGCGTGCAGGGGCATCTCCAAGCAGGGCCGGCCGGCCCAGGGCGTGCGGGTCATGAACCTGCGCGACGACGACGTGGTCAGCGCGGTCGCGCTCGTGATGGAGACCGCCGCAGGACACCGGCGGCGGCCGTCCAGGAGGACCTGCCCGAGGCCGGGCCGACCGAGGCCGTCGAGGCACCGGAGGCGCCCGAATCGCCGGAAGCGCCCGAGGCGCCCGAGGCGGACGCACCCGAGGCCGAGGAGTAGGCGCTGTCGGCGGCGAACGTGGAGGTCTTCCGCGTCTGCTTCAATTGGGATCACCAGGGAAAGGAGGTGGTCCGAACTTGAGTGACAGTCTTATCGGGACCCTGGAGGTGCCCGGCCGTTAGATCGGAGCTGGGCCCGTAGTGCGGGAGGTCGCCGGCTCGGCCGGCGGCGGACCGACACGTATCTAGCGGAGTCCAACCCGAGGCACCGTCGGCGGAGAGGGCGAGGATTGGTCCCTCTGGCCGCAGTACTCGAAGCCGACCTTGTCCAGCAGCGTTTGCGAGGGGCGTCCCGAACGGGGCGCCCCTCGTGCTTTGCGGGAGGTCGCCGGCTAGGGCGTCGTGTCCGTCGTGTCGGTGCCGGTCGTGTCCGTGCCCGACTGGGCCTGCTGCTCGAGGTCGTCCACCCGCTTCTGGAGGTCGTCCAGGTCCTTGCCGAGCGCGTCGACCTGGTCGCCCGTCTTGCTCGCCGCGTTCTCCACCTTCTGAAGGCGGTTGTCGAGCTTGCTCACGTCCTCGGCCGGCGCCAGCTCGCCGATGCGCTGCTCGAGGTCGTCCAGCTGACTCGACAGCTGGCGCTGCACCTGCGTCAGCTGGCTCGCCGTGCGCGCGTTCTCCTGGTCGTTGTTCGCGTCGTTCGCCTTGACCAGCGCGATCACGGCGATGGCCGTCGCGGCGACCGCCCAGACCCCCGCCACGAGCAGCCAGCGGCGCAGGCTGCGGATGTCGTCGGCGGTGGCGGGCTCTGGCCGGGGCGGTGGCGCGGGCGAGGAGGCGGGTGGGACGGCGGGCGGGTCCGTCAAGCCGTCACCAGGTACCGCTCCCAGGCCGCGGGGATCGTGGGCGTGGCCACGTGGATGAAGATCGTGGCGCTCGGCGCCCTGGGCTTGCGCGCGGGCACCATGTTCGCCTGGCGCGGGAGCCGGTCGCCCTTGCGGCGATTGCACGGGGCGCAGCAGGTGACGATGTTGTCCCAGGTCGACTGCCCGCCCTTGGAGCGCGGGACGACGTGGTCGACGGTCAGGTTGCCGCGCTCGTGCCCGCAGTACTGGCAGGTCCAGCGGTCGCGTGCGAACACGGCCCGGCGCGTGATCTTGCGCCGGTGCGCGTCGCGCGGGATCCGGACGTAGGCGAGCAGCCTGATCACTACCGGCCGCGCGAGCGTGAAGCTCTCGGCGTGCAGGGCCCAGTCGCCCTGCTCGAGGATCTCGGCGCGGTTCTTGAGGATCAGGACCGCCGCGCGCCTGACCGTGCAGACGTTGATCGGCTCGTAGCTGGCGTTGAGCACCAGCACCCGGCCCGAAGAGCCTGAGCGCTGCGCGGGCCGACCGTTCCCGTGCAGCGCGAGCGCAGGGCCTGGTTCCGAGTCCCCCGCCTCGGCTACGAGCGAACGATCCGTGCTCACCGCCACAGCGCCGCCCAGTTTAGCCAGGCGCCCCGCTCGCATTCGTGTATGAGCCGAGAACGCGCAGCTCCTCGACCTGGCCGCGCAGCGTGGCCAGCGCGTCTGCGACGCGGGGCTCGCCGGTCCCGCCCTCGAGGTCGACGAAGAACATGTAGTGGCCGAGCGAGGTGCGCCGTGGCCGCGACTCGATCCGGGTCAGGTTCACGCCCCGGTCGGCGAACTCGCGCAGGCGCGTGCACGAGCCAGCCCGGCGACTGGTCGCCGCCGCCCCAGAAGACCAGCGACGTCTTGCCGGCGGCGCCGGGCGCGGGCTGGGCCTCGCCGGCCGGCGCCAGCCAGACGAAGCGCGTCTCGTTGTCGGGGTGGTCCTCGACGTCCGCGACGAGGATCCGGCAGCCGTACAGCTCGGCCGCCAGCCGCGACCCGAGCGCCACGACCGGCTCGGCCGAGTCGCGCACCGACAGGACCGCGTCCGCGGTGGAGGGCGCCACCACCCGCTCCGCGCGGGCGAGCCGCTCGCGCAGGAAGCGGCCGCACTGGGCCGTCGCCTGGGGATGCGAGACGACCCGCTCGACGTCGGCCAGGTCGAGCTCGCGCGAGGCGACCACGCAGTGGTGGATCGGGTGCACGACCTCGGCGACGATCTGCACGTCGGGGGCGTCGAGCGCGAGCGTGTCGAGCGTGATCGACACGCCCCCCTCGAGCGCGTTCTCGATCGGGACGACGCCGCGGTCGACCTCGCGGTCGTGGACCGCCATGACCGTGTCGTAGATCGAGGGGTACGGCACCTCCTCGACGCCGTCGGGGGCGGATGCCCGCAGGGCCTCTTCGCTGTAGGTGCCGGCCGGCCCGAGGAATCCGACGCGCATCTAGACGCGGGCGCGCCGGCCATCGCGTCCTCGATCGCCTGCTGCTCCTCGGGCGACAGCTCGAGCTCGGACTCCCCGTCGCGCACCTGCTTCACGTACACGCGCGCCTGTTCGCGATGGAGGATCGAGGACACGACCACTCCCGTGCGGTGCGAGTCGAGCAGCGCCATCGTGCTCGACTGCTGCCCGGACAGCTCGCCCATGGCGTCGTAGCGGACCAGCGAGGTGTAGGCGACGCAGCCTTCGAGCCGGCTCTCGTCCGTGGCCATGCGCTCCTCGAGGCGGGTCGCGGTCTCCTCGACCCAGTCGCGCAGCTGGACGAACGCCTCCTGGATCTGGGCGGCGTGGGCGACCAGGTCGGCCTGGCCCTCGCCCATGACGGTGCGCTGGGCTGCGCGCAGCCGGCGCAGCTTGACGGCCAGCACGATCACCCACAGCAGCGCGACGGCGCCGACACAGGCGCCGGCGAGCGCGACGATCCCCTGGGTGGTGGTCAGATCGTCCACGCGGCCAGGTTAACTGGCGTCGCTCACCGCGTGAAGATGACGGTGGCGTCGAACGTGTTGTTGTCGGTCTTCTGCTCGCCCGGGACGGGCTTGACCTCGACCTTGATCGGCACGTTCTGGCCGGTGGGCGGCTGCTTGGTGAGCGGGATCGTGACCGTCTTCAGCTCGCCCGCCGCGATCGTGTCGATCGTCTCCTCCTGGGTGTCGGCGTCGCCTCCGTCGCCGACCGTCACGCTGACCACGACGTCGGTCTCGGTGTTCTCGCCCTGGTTCTGGACCTGGATCTCGAAGGACAGGTCGCCGGACAGCTGGACCGACGCGTTGCCGCCGGGCGTGAGCGCGATCCCGCCGAGCGTCACCCCGGCGACGCCGTTGCCGTGCAGGCCCGGGGCGGCCTCGCCGCCCCCGCCCGTGCCGGTGCGCAGGGCGTTGACCTGGTCGGCGACGAAGTCGGGCTGGAGCCATTGGATGTCGGGCACGAAGCCGCTCTGCGGCAGGCCTTCCGGCGCCGACAGGTCCTTGTCGCGCAGCACGTCGAACAGCGCGGGGCGGAAGCGCTGGGTGTCGACGATGTCGCTGGCCAGGAAGACCTGCATCTGCTTGGCCACCTCGTCGGAGCCCTCCCGGCGCTGCTGGTCGCCGAGCGCGACCTGGAGCGCGTCGGTGATGTCGGCGAAGCCGTCGCGGCGGAGCTCGAGCACCTCGAGCAGGTCGGACTGGGCTCCGTTGAGGTCGCCGGGGACGTCGAGCCGGTTCGGCGCGGTCGACCAGCTCGCTCGAGTCGACGCGGTAGGCGTTGAGCTGGTTGATGATCGCCGTCGCCTGGTCGGTCCCGCCCTCGCCCTGGAGCAGCTTGAACAGCTGGTCGCCCTCGAGCTTGGACGCGCGCAGCAGCTCCGCCGAGTCGTTCGAGTAGTCCTTGACCGCGTTCTCGCTGCGCGTGTTGAGGCAGCTGCGCACGCCGAGCACGAGCAGGATCAGCACGATCACGCCCGCGACCAGCGCGATCGAGCGCCGCACCATCAGGGTCTGGCGATCGGTTGACGGTCCGCGGGGCGGTCGCCGACGTCCTTGCGTCGGCTCGTCCGGTTCGTCAAGGAAGGACAGCAGCAGGGTTCCCCTCCTGGCGCGCTCGGGCGCCTGCCAAGGTTCATGGGAGTATGACCGCGGGGCAGGACGAGCCCATCGCGGACCGAAAACGGAACCTGACGTGAAACGCCCCGAGAACAGCCTCGCCGAGGAGCCCGGCACTCTGCCGCTCGGCGGCTCTGACCCTACACAGGCGCTGCCCGGCGCGCCGGGCCCGCGGCTGGTGCTGGGTCGCTACCGCCTGGAGCGGCGTCTCGGCGCGGGCGGCTTCGGCGTCGTCTGGCTGGCCTGGGACGAGAAGCTCGAGCGCGAGGTGGCCGTCAAGGCGATCCCGCGCGAGGACGACGGCGGCGAGCGGGTCGAGCGCGAGGCGCGGGCGGCGGCCCGGCTCAACCACCCGGGCATCGTGGCCATGTACGAGCTCGCCTACGACGAGCACGAGGTGTATCCTGGTCTCGGAGCTCGTTCGGGGCCGAACCCTTGCCGAGCTGGTGCGCGCGAACGCGATCGCGGATCGCGACGTGGCGCGGATCGGCGCCGCCCTCTGCGACGCGCTCGGGCACGCGCACGAGCGCGGCGTGATCCACCGCGACGTGAAGCCGCAGAACGTCATGGTCGTCGCGGACCCGGCCGCGGGGGCCGGCTTCGCCAAGCTCGCCGACTTCGGCGTGGCCCACGTGGTCAGCGACGCCCCGCTGACGATGCCCGGCGACGTCGTCGGGACGCTCGCGTACATGGCGCCCGAGCAGGCCGAGGGCGCGCAGGTCAGCCCGGCCAGCGACGTCTACTCGCTCGCCCTCACCCTCTACGAGGCCTGGACCGGCAGCAACCCCGTCCGCGGCTCCGGGCCGGCGGCGACCGCGCGGCGCGTCGGCCGCCCGCTGCCGTCGCTGTCGGGCATGCGCCGCGACCTGCCGCTCGACCTGTGCGACGCGATCGACGACGCGCTCGAGGTCGACCCGGCGCTGCGCCCGACGCCCAAGCAGCTGCGCTCCGCCCTGGCCGGGGCGCAGGACCAGCTCGACGACGAGGGCGGCCTGGTCGAGCCCGAGACGCTGCGCCGGGTCGGGCTGCCCTCGACCCAGGGCCGCCGCACCGCGCTGACCCGGCTGCTGTTCGGCCAGGCCTCGACGGCGCCCGAGGAGGCGCCGGCGCCCTCGCGCCCCGGTGTGCTGCTGAGGCGCCTGGGCGCCGGAGCGCTTGCCGGCGGCATCGTCCTGGGCGTGCTCGAGACGCTCGGCCCCGAGCCCTCGTTCTCCGCGCCCGCGGCGGCGGGCATCGCCGCCCTCGCGGTGGCGCTGCTGCCCCGGATCGCCTGGCTGATGGTCGCAGCGGCGCTGTGCGGGTGGCTGGTCTCCCCGGAGGCCGACCGCCAGGGCACAGCCCTGATCCTCGCCGCCGCCGCGGCGCCGATACCGCTGCTGCTGCCCCGCGCGGGGCTGCTCTGGTCGGTGCCGATCTTCGCGCCGCTGCTCGGGGCGGTCGCGCTCGGGCCGGCCTTCATCGGGATCGCGGCGCTCGCCCCGACGCCCTGGCGCCGCGCCGGCCTCGGCGCCGCCGGCTTCCTGTGGCTCGCCCTCGGGCGAGGTCCTCACGGGCCGGAACCTGCTCTTCGGCGTCTCGGACGGCACGCTCCCGCGCGCGGAGTGGCAGGGCTCGATCAGCGCCGCCGCCTCGGATGCGCTCGGGCCGCTGCTGTCCGGCCCGGCGCTCGCCCCGGCGGCCGTGTGGGCCGCCTTCGCGGTGGCTGCTGCCCCTGGTCGTGCGCGGCCGCTGGCTGATGGTCGACCTGCTCGGCGCGGGGCTGTGGGCGGCCGGGCTGATCGTCGGCGCACGCGGCCCTCGGCGACGTGCTCGCGGCCACCACGGCGCTCGACCAGGCCCGGGGCGCCGCGGCGGGCGCGATCGGCGCCGGCCTGATCGTCGTGGCCGTGTCCCAGATGGCACCCCCGGCGGAGGGACTGCGCCCGGCCAGGGCGGGGTCCGTGACGACTGCATAGGGCTACCCTGACCCGCTGAAGATGAGCGTCCTACGCAACCTCGAAGCCAAGCTCGGCGGCATCGTCGAAGGGGCCTTCGGCCGCGCGTTCAAGACGAGCGTCCAGCCCGTCGAGCTCGCGCACAAGCTGGCCAAGGAGATGGAGGAGAACCAGATGGTCTCCGTCTCCCGCGTCTACGTGCCGAACCACTACCGCGTGTTCCTGTCGCCCAGCGACCGCGAGCAGTTCTCGAGCTACGAGCCGGCGTTGCGCAAGGAGCTGTCCGATTACCTGCTCGAGCACGCCCGCCAGGAGCGGCTGGCGCTCACCAGCCGCCCGCAGATCGAGTTCCACACCGACGATCGCCTCCAGCTCGGCGAGTTCGGCATCCAGGCGCAGCTGCTGGGCGGGCCCGAGGAGGAGGACGAGCTGGCCGAGGCCGGACCCTCGGCCGGCGACTTCGGGCACACGATGGTCTACTCGCCCGATCGCGAGGCGCGCCAGCTCGAGCCGATCCTGGACCGCCGCCAGGCGCTGCTCGTGGCCGAGGGGCGCCGCAACGTGCTCAGCGGGGACCGCGTCATGGTCGGGCGCAGCCGCGAGTGCGACGTGGTGGTCTCGGACGCCAACGTCTCGCGCCGCCACATCGAGCTCCGCCGCGGTGAACGCGGGTGGGCCGCGGTCGACCTCGGGTCGACCAACGGCATGAAGGTCAACGGCCGCCGTTTGAGCCACGCCGAGCTGGAGCCCGGCGATCGGATTACCATCGGCATCACCGACCTGACCTTCGAGCTCGAGTAGGTAAATGGACGACCCGCTCGCCGTAGCTCTCAAGTTCGGCTTCCTGCTCGTGCTCTACCTGTTCCTGCTGTGGGTCGCGCGCAGCGCGCTGAAGGATCTGTCGCGCGGGGGTGACGGCACCGCCGCCGCCGAGCCCGTCGAGCCGCCCAGCCCGCGCCGCCGCAGGGGTTCGGCGCCCCAGGCGCGCGGCGGGGTCGCCCCGCGTCTCGTGGTGGTCGCGGCGAAGGGCTACGAGCCCGGCACGGCGTTCGACGTCTCGAATGGCGCGATGATGGGCCGTGCCGACAACTCGGAGATCCGCGTGGACGACAACTTCGCGTCGTCCGCGCACGCGCGAATATTCCAGCGCAGCGACTTCATCTACGTGGAGGACATGGGCTCGACCAACGGCACCTACCTCAACGGCCGTCAGATCCGCACCGCGGAGCGCCTCAAGGCGTCCGACGTCATCCGTATCGGCGACACCGAATACCGGTACCAAGAGTGAGCCTGCGGGTCATCGAGCAAGTGGGCCGGACCGACGTCGGCCGCCAGCGCAGCGTCAACGAGGACTCGCTGGTGCTGTCGCCACCGTTCTTCGCGGTCGCGGACGGGATGGGCGGCGCCAAGGCGGGCGAGGTCGCCTCGGCGATGGCCGCCGGCGCGTTCGAGGGCGAGACCGACTCGGGCGAGGTGCCCGAGGCGCAGCTGTCGCGCATCCTGCGCGAGGCCAACCGGCGCATCTACGACCTGGCCGTCTCGGACGACTCGCACCGCGGCATGGGCACGACGGTGACCGCCGCCAAGGTCACCGGGGGCGAGATCAGCCTCGGCCACGTCGGCGACAGCCGCGCCTACCGCCTGCGCGACGGCGAGCTCGAGCAGGTCACCCGGGACCACTCGCTGGTCGCCGAGCTGGAGCGCAGCGGTCAGATCACGCCAGAGGCGGCCGAGCACCACCCCCAGCGGTCGATCATCACGCGAGCGCTCGGGCCGGAGCCCGACGTCCAGGTCGACACCTACACGCTCTCCGGCCGCGACGGCGACCTCTTCCTGATCTGCTCCGACGGCCTCACCAGCATGATCTCCGACGACGAGCTCGGCTCGATCCTGCGCTCGGCGGAGACGCTCGACGAGGCCGCCGACTCGCTCGTGCGCGCGGCCAACCAGAGCGGTGGCAAGGACAACATCACGGTCGTCCTGTTCCGCCTCGGCAACGGCGACGACGGCGACGAGCTGCCGGGCGAGGACGAGACGATGGCCGGCCAGCTCCAGGCGACCGAGATCAACGCGGCGGCGCTCGACCAGGACACCGAGCCGCAGCCGGCCCCGCTGCAGGCGCCCGTCGAGAGCCTCGACGACATGCCGTCGGACGCGACGATCGTCGCGCCTCCGCGCGCGCGCCCCAAGCCCGCGCCGGCGCCGAAGCGGCGCAGGCGCCTGCGCACCACGGTGACGACGCTCGTCGTGCTGGCGGTGCTCGCCGGGATCGGCACCGGGCTGTACGCGCTGTCACGGCAGGTCTACTTCCTCGGGACCAACGACGCCGGGCTGGTGACGCTCTACCGCGGCATCCCCTACGAGCTGCCGTTCGGGGTCGACCTGTACGAGCAGCAGTACGCGAGCGGCGTGCCGGCGGGCGCGATTCCCGACACCCGCCGCAAGCGGGTGCTCGACCACGAATGGCGCAGTCGCAACGACGCCGAGGACCTGCTGCGCACGCTCGAGCGGGGGCAGCTGTCGGGCTGATGTCGGCGCGCACCCGAGAGCTGTTCGGGTTGATTCCTGTGTCGTTGCTGGTCGCGGCCGGTTTCGCTGCCGTGCTGGCGACCCGCTCCGAGGAGATCAGCGACGCGACGCTCACCTACGGGGCCTTCTTCCTCGGGCTCTGCCTGGTGGCGCACCTGTTCATACGCGCGCGGCTGCCCGACGCCGACCCCTACATGTTCCCGCTCGCCGCGCTGCTCGCGGCGGTCGGGATCGTCCTGATCTACCGCATCGACACGGAGTTCGCGCGCGAGCAGGCCCAGTGGTTCGTGGTCGGCCTCGTCTTCTTCTGCGGGACGATCATGGCGATCCGCGACCACCACGTGCTGGAGCGCTACCGCTACACGATCGCAGCGGTCGGGATCGCGCTGCTGGTGCTGCCGCGGCTGCCGGGGATCGGGGACCAGGTCAACGGGGCGTTCCTCGCGATCAAGGTCGGCCCGATCCAGTTCCAGCCGGCCGAGTTCGCGAAGCTCGCGATCATCATCTTCCTCGCGAGCTACCTGCGCGAGACCGGTGACATCCTCGTGCGAGCGCGGCTGAGGCCGCTCGAGCCGGGCCGGCAGATCCTGCTCTTCGGGCTGCCCGCGGTGGCCACGCTGCTGGCGATCCTCGTGCTGGGGCTCGGCCCGGCCGGGTCGGCGCTCCTGATCGTGTTCGTCGCCTCGCTGATCGCGGTGCTGCGCGAACGGCCCTCGCCCAAGCACTTCGGCCCGCTGCTGCTGGTCTGGGGCCTGGCGATGCTGATGCTGATCTTCATCCGCGACCTGGGCAGCTCGCTGATGTTCTTCGGCGGCTTCCTGGTGCTGCTCTACGTCGCGACCAGCCGCCTGTCGCTGATCGGCGTCGGGGCGACGATGTTCTTCGGCGGCGCCTTCTTCCTCGAGGAGAACATCTCGCACGTCCACGACCGCGTGCAGATCTGGCTCGACACCTTCTCCCAGCAGCGCGTGCACTGCCCGAGCACCGGCGAGGTCACCGAGTTCGTCAACTGCCAGGGCTACCAGATCGCCCAGGGGCTGTTCGCCCAGGCCGACGGCGGCTTATTCGGGCAGGGCTTCGGCAACGCGCTGATCGAGTTCAACGGCGCGCCGCTGCTGCCGGCCGCCCACACCGACCTGATCTACGCGGTGCTCGTCAACGAGGCGGGCCTGTTCGGAGCGGCCGGCGTGATCGGGGCCTACATGCTGTTCGCGTTCCGCGGCTTCAAGACGGCGATGGTCGCCAACGACGGCTTCTCGAAGCTGCTCGCGGTCGGGCTCACCGCGGTCTTCGCGCTCCAGGTGTTCGTGATCGTCGGCGGCGTCACGCGCGTGATCCCGCTGACCGGCGTCACGCTGCCGTTCGTCTCCTACGGCGGCAGCTCGATCGTCGCCAACATGGTCCTGCTGGCGCTGCTGCTGATCGTCTCCGACCACGCGCGCGCCGAGCGCATCCGGAGAGGCGGGCTCGTATGAACGTGCCGATCCGGCAGGTCTACGGCCTGTTCGTGGTGCTGTTCGCCCTGCTGATCGGGTTCACGTCCTACTGGGCCGTGCTCGACGCGCAGGGGCTCGAGGACAACCCGAACAACCGGCGCGCGCTGATCGAGGAGCAGACGATCCCGCGCGGCCTGATCTTCGCCAGGGACGGCCGGACCCGGATCGCTGTCAACCGGCGCGAGCGGCGCAGCGGCACGACCGTCTTCGTGCGCGAGTACCCCACCCGCGGCCTGTTCGCCCACCCCGTCGGCTACTCGTTCATCCAGAACGGGCGGCGCGGCCTGGAGCAGGCGCGCAACGACGACCTGGCCGGCAAGGAGAGCGAGTTCTCGTCGATCTTCGCGGGCCTCGAGGGCCGCGACCGCGAGGGCAACGACGTCGTCACCAACCTCGACGTGGACGGCACCAACGCCGCCGTGCAGGGGCTGGCCGGGCGCAAGGGCGCGGTCGTGGCGATCGAGCCCAAGACCGGCAAGGTGCGCGTGATGGTGTCGATTCCGGAGTACGACCCGAACCGGATCCCCACCGACTTCCAGGCGATCAACGACGACCCGAACCAGCCCGACCTCAACCGGACCACGCAGGAGCTCTATCCGCCGGGATCCACCTTCAAGGTGGTGACCGCGACCGCCGGCCTCGACACCGGCAAGTTCACCCCAGAGTCGGTCATCGACGGGTCCTCGCCCAGGGACATCAGCGGCGTCCCGCTGGCCAACTCCGGCGGCGAGAACTTCGGGTCGATCTCGCTCACCGACGCGCTGACCAACTCGGTCAACACGGTGTTCGCGCAGGTCGGCGAGGAGGTCGGGCGCGAGACGCTCGTCGAGTACATGCGCCGCTACGGCTTCTACTCGGACCCGCAGCTCGACTACCCGGACAACCAGATGATCGCCAGCGGGGTCATCAACGGCAAGGGCGACTACGTGACGGACGGCTTCGACGTCGGCCGCGTGGCGATCGGGCAGGGCGGGCTCGAGGGTGAGATCAGGTCGAGCCCGATGCAGATGGCGGAGGTCGCCGCCGCGATCGCCAACGGGGGCCGGCTGATGAAGCCGCGCCTGACCGACCGGATCGTGCGCCAGGACGGGCGCGTGAAGGAGCGGATCCAGCCCGACCTGCAGTCGGAGGTCATGAAGCCGGAGACGGCGAAGCAGCTGACGGAGATGATGAGCCGGGTCGTCGAGGAGGGCACCGGGACCGCGGCCGCGCTGGCGGGCGTCCGCGTGGCGGGCAAGACCGGTACCGCGGAGGTGGGCGTCAACCGCGAGTTCACCCAGCCGTGGTTCATCTGCTTCGCGCCCGTCGACGACCCGCAGCTCGCCGTGGCGGTCACGCTCGAGCGCCAGCCGGCCGGGTCCCAGGGCGGCACCGTGGCGGCGCCGATCGCCAAGAGCGTGCTCGAGTCGATGCTCGGGGGCGGACCGTGACCGAGGTCGCCGACAACACCCTCGTCGACAGCCGCTACCTGATCGTGCGCCGGATCGGCTCGGGTGGGATGGCCGACGTCTACTGCGCCGAGGACACGCACCTGGGGCGCCAGGTCGCGCTCAAGGTGCTGCACCGGCGCTTCGCCCAGGACCAGGAGTTCGTCGAGCGCTTCCGGCGCGAGGCGAGCGCGGCGGCGGGGCTCCAGCACCCGAACGTCGTCGGCGTCTTCGACCGCGGCAAGCACGACGGCACCTACTACATCGCGATGGAGCACCTGCCGGGGCGCACGCTCAAGGAGATCGTGACGGCCGAGGCGCCGCTGCCGCAGGAGCAGGTCGTCGACCTCGGCACGCAGATCCTGCAGGCGGCCGGGTTCGCCCACCGCCACGGCGTGATCCACCGTGACTTCAAGCCCCACAACGTGATCGTCGACGACCACGGCGGGGCCAAGGTGACGGACTTCGGCATCGCGCGGGCGGGCGCGTCGGAGATGACGGAGACCGGTTCGATCATGGGCACCGCCCAGTACCTGTCGCCCGAGCAGGCCCAGGGGCACGCGGTCACCGCCGCGTCGGACCTCTACTCGATCGGCGTGATGCTCTACGAGATGCTCGCCGGGCGCCTGCCGTTCGAGGGCGACAGCGCCGTCTCGATCGCGCTCAAGCACCTGTCCGAGCCGCCGGTGCCGATCTCGCAGCTGCGCCCGGACGTGAACCCGGCGGTCGAGTCCGTCGTGATGGCGGCGCTCGCCAAGGACCCCGCCCACCGCTGGCAGTCGGCCGACGACTTCGCGGAGGCGCTCCAGGCGGCGGGGGCCCAGCTCGGTCTCGCGCAGCCCGCGCCCCAGGACACGGCCGCCTTCGCGCCGGTCCCTGCGACCGTGGTGCCGCCGCCCGCCCCGCCGCCCGGCGACGAGCGGCGACGGCGCTGGCCGCTGTTCACGATCGGCGTCCTCACCCTGCTGCTGGCCGCCTTCCTCGCCTACCTGGCGATCGCCGGCCTCACCTCCACGGAGACCAAGGAGGTGCCGCGGGTGGTCGGCAAGCAGCTGCTCCAGGCGCGCCAGATCCTCGAGCGCGACGGATTCGAGGTGGAGGAGTCGCGCGTGCGCAGCCAGGCGCCCTTCGACCAGGTGATCGACCAGGACCCCAACCCGCGCGTGGAGGCGGACGAGGGGTCGACCGTGACCCTCGAGGTGTCCGGCGGCCCCGGAACCGTGCGCGTCCCGACGGTGCGCGGGCTGCCCCAGGCGGTGGCGATCCAGATGCTCGGCAAGCGCGACCTCAAGGCGACGGTGGACAGCCGGCCGTCGGAGTCGATCGACAAGGGGATCGCGATCCGCACCGTGCCGGCGGCCGGCGAGGTCGTCGACCGCGGGGAGCGCGTCCAGCTGTTCGTCAGCTCAGGGCCCGAGCAGGTCGAGGTGTCCGACGTGACCGGGCTGTCGCGCGACTCCGCGGAGAATCTGCTCACCGGCGCCGGGCTTGAGGTGGCGATCCAGGAGCGCGAGTCGGAGGAGCCCGAGGACGACGTGATCTCGCAGGATCCGGCCGCCGGGACGAAGGTCGATCGCGGCTCGACCGTGACGATCACCGTGTCGACCGGGATCCAGAAGGTGAGCGTGCCGAACGTGGTGGGCCTGAGCCGCGCCGACGCGGTGCAGCAGCTCAAGTCCGTCGGTCTCACGGCTCAGCCGCGGGAGACCGACGTGACCGACCCCGCGCAGGACGGCGTCGTCACCGACCAGCGGCCCGCCGCGGGCATCGAGATCGAGAAGGGCAAGTCGGTCGTGATCATCATCGGGGTGCTCGTGCAGGACGACGTGCTGACCCCGGACCAGCCCGGGAGCACGCCGTGAGGGTCGCGGTGCTGGGCGGCGGCCGCTCGAGCGAGCACGACGTGTCGCTGGCGTCGGCGGAGTCGGTGCGGGCCGGGCTTGTGGAGGGAGGGCACGAGCCCGTCGAGGTGCTGATCGAGCGCGACGGGCGCTGGACGCACGACGGGCGGCCGCTTGCGCTGGAGCCGTCCGGCGGCCTGCTCGGCGCCGACGCGGTCTTCCCGGTGCTGCACGGTCCGTTCGGGGAGGACGGGACGGTGCAGGGGCTGCTCGACCTGCTCGACGTGCCGTACGTGGGGGCGGGCGTGCTGGCCTCGTCGGTCTCGATGGACAAGGCCGTGTTCAAGGAGCTGATGGCGGGCCACGGGGTGCCGCAGGGCGACTACGCCGTCGTGCGGGCGGGAGGAGCGCCGACCACGTTCGGGCCGCCCGCGTTCGTGAAGCCGGCGCGGCTGGGGTCGTCGGTGGGGATCTCGAAGGCGGTCAGCGAGGTGGAGCTCGACCGCGCGATCGAGCTCGCGTTCGAGCACGACCCGGTCGTGGTGGTGGAGCGGCTCGTCGAGGGCATGGAGGTCGAGTGCTCGGTGCTCGGCAACGGCGACCCCCAGGCCTCGACGCCGGGCGAGATCGTGATCGCGGGCAGCGACTGGTACGACTACGAGGCGAAGTACACGGACGGCCGAATGGAGCTGGTGGTGCCGGCCCGGACGCCGCTGCTGGAGGAGGTGCAGCGGCTCGCCGTCGAGGTGTTCAAGATCGTCGGCTGCGCCGGGATGGCGCGGGTGGACTTCTTCGTGACCGACGAGGGCGTGCTCGTCAACGAGCTCAACACGATCCCCGGGTTCACCGCGACGAGCGTGTACGCGAAGCTCTGGGAGGCGAGCGGCCTCGAATATCCAGCGCTCCTGGATCGGCTGCTCGAGCTGGCGCTCGAGCGCCACGGCGAGGAGCGCCGCTACCGGCACTGATGCCATCCGGGGGCTCGCGCCCCCGGGCCCCCGCGGAGCGTCGGCCAGCTCGTCTATCGCTTCAGCGCCAGCTCCTTGATCGACACCTTTCCGTCCTCCGGCAGCGCGGAGATCCAGAGCAGGTAGTTGCGCATGCCCTGCCCGGCCGTGTCGAGCTGGATCGCGTTCTCGCGCTTGGCCGTGATCGTGCGGCTGACCTTGTGCCAGTCGCGGATCCGGCTGGGCACGCTGTCCGAGGCGTAGACGGCGGCCTTGAAGCCGGGCGTCGAGGTGACGACGTCCATCTGCCTGGCCGCGACGCGTGAGCCCGCGTTCACGTAGAGGCCGACACCCGACTTGTCGCTGCCCTCGAAGCCGCCCTCGTAGGTCTCGGTGTTCCAGACCGTGGTCTGCTGCCCGTCGATGGCGAACTGCACCTGGCTGCGCGACTCCTCGCCGTCGCCCTCGGGGTCGTAGTCGTGGGCGGCGTCCTTCGAGAGCGCCACGTCCGACAGGCCCGGAGTGCGCGGGGTGGCGGCCTGGCCGGGCCCCTTCTCGGTGCGCGTGGCGAGGAACGCGATCGCGCCGGCGACGATCGCGAGCACCGCGATGCTGATGAACAGCGTGCGGCGCGGGTGGCGCAGGCGCTGGGGGGCGAAGTCGGCCGTGTCGTCGGACAGGGAGCGGAGGACCGTGGTCGCCTCGCCGGTGGCCTGGCCGCTGCGGGCGGCCTCGATGGCGAGCACCTCCTCGAGGTCGTGGACCATCTCGTCGACCGTGGCGTAGCGGTTCTTGGTCTCCTTGGCGGTGGAGCGCTCGACCACCGCGGCGAGCGCGGCCGAGATCTCGGGGCGGCGGCGCTGGACGTCGGGCAGCGGCTCGCGCACGTGCTTCATCGCGACGGCCACCTGCGTGTCGGCCTTGAAGGGGGCCTCGCCGGTGAGCATCTCGTAGAGCACGACGCCGAGCGAGTAGATGTCGGACTGCGCGGTTACCTCGTGGCCGAGCGCCTGCTCGGGCGAGACGTAGTCGGTGGTGCCGAGCACGCGCCCGGTGGCGGTGAGGCCCTGGGCCTCGAGCGAGCGCGCGATGCCGAAGTCGGTGACCTTGGCGCGGCCGTCGGGGTCGATCAGGACGTTCTGGGGCTTGACGTCGCGGTGCACCAGCATGTGCGCGTGGGCGCACTCGAGGGCGCGCGCGATCTCGACGGCGTAGGCGACCGCCTCGGCCACCGGCAGCCGCCCGAGGCGGCGGATGCGCTCCTTGAGCGTCTCGCCCTCGATGTACTCGAACACGATGTACGGGGCGCCGTCGTCCTCGCCGGCGTCGATCACCGTGACCACGTGCGGGTGGTTGAGCTGCGCGACCGCGCGGGCCTCGCGGCGGAAGCGCTCGAGCTGGTCGGGGTCGCTCGAGATGTCGCGGTGCATCAGCTTGATCGCGACGTGGCGCTCGAGCGTGGGGTCGAACGCGCGGTAGACGCTCGACATCCCGCCCGAGCCCACCTTCTCCTCGAGCTTGAAACGGTCGCCGATCAGGGTGCCGATCACGGTCATCTCTATTTTCCGGTCTCGCGTGCCTCTCGCTGTCCGGTACTACACGGATCCTGCCTGTTCGGGCTCCTGGGCCGCTGAGCCTGCGCTGCGCAGGCTCATGTTGGAGTTCGGCACCGACGCCTCGATTACCTATGTCATGGGCGGCCTCGCCCGGGAGTTCGACGACCCCGAAGGGATGATCGTGCCCTGGCTGGATGCCTCCGACCGGTCGGGGATGCCCGTCGACCCCCGCCTCTGGCGCGAGGCGCCGATCGCATCCTCCTACCCGGCCTGCATGGCGGTAAAGGCGGCGGCGGAGCAGGGACCCGAGGCGGCGGGGCGCTACCTGCGGGCACTGCGCGAGGGGCTGATGTGCTTCCGGCGCAAGCTCGACGGGCGCGAGGCGCTCGTGGAGGAGGCCCGGCGAAGCGGGCTGGACGTGGCGCACTTCCGCTCGTCGCTCGACTCGCACGCGATCGTGGAGGCGTTCGGTGCGGATCTGGAGGAGACGCGCTCCACCGCCGGTCTCACCCTCCCATCCCTACGCCTTGAAGGACCTGTGGGCGTCGAATGGGTCCGGGTCGCTGACGACGGCTATGAGGGGTGGAGAGCTGCCGCGGTGGCTGCCGGCGGGGTCGCGGCTCCGGTTGTGCTGGATCCGCTGGCCGCGGTCTCGCGGTTCGGGCGGGCGGCGTCGATTGAGATCGCGACTCTCTGCGATCTGTCGATCACACGCGCCGAGGCGGCGCTGTGGGCGCTCGCGGAGCAGACGCGCTTGAGGCCGGTGCGGGTGCTGACGGGGGTGCTCTGGGAGGTCGCCTGACGACCGCCCGCAGGGTGGTCTCGACGCTGCGCGCCTCGTGGGCGACCTGGTGGTGGGTGAACCGCAGCGGGGTCAGGCCCGCCGCCGCGTGGGCCTGATCGCGGCGCCGGTCACGCGCCTGCTGGGCGGGCGTGCGGTGGTAGCGCAGGCCGTCGGTCTCGACGACGAGGCCGAGGTCCGGCCAGAAGAAGTCGACCCGGAAGCCGTTGAGCCCCTGCTGGTCAGCGGCGGGGGCAGACCCGCCCGCCGGGCGATGGGGAGGAAGCGGCGCTCGAGCTCCGAGTCGGTGAGGGCGAAGGCGTCGCGGTCGAGGAGGTCGCGAAGGGCGGGCGCGCCACGCGGCCGGCAAGCGCCGCCCGCAGGCGCTCCGGATCGACGAGGTCGAGCCTGTCGGCTTCGTTGACCACGGCCTCGAGCTCGCGCTCGGGCAGGCGGCTCGGCCAGATCCAGCAGCGTGCGGACCGGACTCGTGACGCGGATGCCGTGGCGGGTCGTCGACGTCGGTCTCGGGCAGCGCGCGGCGGTGGAGGCGGATGCCCGGGCGGGCGCGCATCGCGCCGTCGGGCACCGTCACCTCGATGTCGCCCGCGCCGCTCCTCCGCAGCCCGTAGCACCTCGGCCGCGTGCTCGTGACTCAGCGCCGCGCCTGGCCCGGCACGCGAGAACGGCAGCATTGAGGGCACCCGAGTCGCGTCGAGCTGCGGCCTTCCGACCGCATACACGCCCCGGTGTACCGGATGCAGCCGCCCCCTGCGCAGGCGGTACTTGATCGCCTGGGCGCTCAACCCCAGCTCGAGCAGCTGCGCCCGGGTCACCGACCCCGTGCTGCCGCGCCGCCAGCGCGAGCACCCTCGCGAGCGAGACTTGTTGCGTTTGGGAGTCCATAGACACCCAAAGACTGCAAATGAACCGGATTTCGCCCCGGCTAGGCGGCTCGTGAAGCCCGCGCGGCTGCCGCTCAGGCGTTGCTGGGGGAGCTCCACTGCGCCGGCGGTGGATGTGGCGTGGCCGATCACGGCGGTGCCCGGGTGGCGCTTCGAGAGCAGCGCGACCGCCGCTTCGGCCGCGGGCTCCGGGACCACGCAGCAGAACCCGCAGCCCATGTTGAAGACCTCGTACAGCTCCGCGGGCTCGACCGGGCCTCGCTCCGCGATCAGCTCGAAGATGCGCGGGACGGGCAGGGGGGAGTCGATGCGGTAGCCCACCTCGGCCTCCAGGCGCAGCAGGTTGAGGAAGCCCTCGCCGGTGATGTGCGCCAGCCCGCGCACCTCGACCTCCGATTCGAGCAGCGCGCGGATCGCGCGCACGTAGATGACGGTCGGCTCGAGCAGGAGCTCGCCGACGGTGGTGTCGCCCACCCGCTCGTCGAGGTCGGGCAGGACGCGCCGCGCCAGGCTGAGCCCGTTCGAGTGGATGCCGCTCGACGGGATGCCCACGATCGCGTCGCCCGGTTCGATCGCCGCGCCCGTCACGATCGCGTCCAGGTCGACCAGGCCCACGCAGAAGCCGACCAGGTCGAACCCGTGCGGCGACGGGTGGCCCTTGATCAGGTCGGGCAGGACGGCCAGCTCTCCGCCCGGGATCTCGAGCTGCGCCTGCTCCGCACCCTCCTTCAGCCCGATCCCGATCTGCTCGAGCATCTCCGGGTCCGCGTGCTCGACCGCGATGTAGTCGAGCAGGGCGATCGGATCGGCCCCCACGCAGATGACGTCGTTGGCGTTCATCCCGATCAGGTCGAGGCCGATCGTGTCGAAGCGGCCCAGCTGCTCGCAGACGATCACCTTCGAGCCGACGCTGTCGGTGGACAGCGCGAGCCCGCGCCTGTCGTCGAGCCGGAGCACGTTCGCGTAGTGGCCCGAGCCGAGCGCGGCCCGGCCGGGCCGGCCCGTGTCGATCGTGCCGAGCACCTCGACGAGCGCCCGCACGGCGCTGCCGGAGCGGGACTGGTCGACGCCCGCCCGCGCGTAAGCGGAATCCGTCACGCCCCGCATTCAAGCGGAGCCAGCGGCGCGAGGCGGAGCGGGGGAGCGCAGCGGGCGGCTACCGCCGCCGCACCGCGAGCGCCACGACGTCGTCACCCACGCCACCGCTCCAGGCGACCACTTCCTCGTGCACCCTCTTTGCCAGCTGTTCGGGGGCGTGGCGGCTAGCCAGCCGCGCCACGAGCCGCGCGAGGCGCGCAGCCCCGAAGACCTCGTCGCCGCGGCGGGCCTCGACGAGGCCGTCCGTGTACCCGAACACCAGATCCCCGTCGCCGAAGCTCCAGCTCGCGCTCCTCGTAGCGGGCGCCCTCCTCGACCCCCAGCGGCACCCCCGTCGCCTCCAGCTCGCTCAGCTCCCCGCCGGCCAGGTGGAACGGCGGCAGGTGCCCGGCGCTCGCCCAGCTCAGGGAGCGCGGTCCCATCACCGCCAGGAACGCCGTCGCGAACGTGTCGCTCGGCAGGCGGCCGGTCAGCATCGCGTTCGTCTGCTCGAGCACGCGCGCGGGCGACTCCGCGTCCCAGCTGCGCGCCTCGATGAAGAACCGCACCATCGAGCTCATCGCGGCGGTCTCGACGCCCTTGCCCGCCACGTCGCCCACCAGCACCGCCACCTGCCCGCACGGCAGCTGCCAGAGGCCGTACAGATCCCCGCCGGTCGCCTCGCCCAGCGCCGGCGCGTACAGCAGGCCCGTCTCGTAGTCCGGCAGCGGCGGCAGCGACGCCGGCACGAACCCGAGCGTCAGCGAGCGCGCGATGTGCCGCTCGCGCTGGAAGTCGATCGCGTTCGCGATCGCCGCGGCCGAGCTGCCCGCGATGCGCGTCAGCAGCTCCAGCCCGGCCTCGTCGAATCCCGGCGGGCCCGCCACGCTCAGCACCCCGTACAGCCGCGGCCCCAGCTCGATCGGGGCGTGCATCAGGCCGGCCTCGGGCTCCAGCAGGGGCGAGCGCGTCTGCACGACCTGCGTCAGCCCCGGCCCGCTCAGCGCGTCGGCCGCCGGCGGGTGCAGCACCGCCACCTCGCGCAGCTCCCCGGCCCGCGCGTCGAGCCGAGTGAGCACCGCCTGCGTCGCAGCGGTCGCCGCGGCCGCGTGCTCCACCACGCTCCGGTAGACGTCGGCCAGCTCGAGCGAGCTCGACATCGCCTCGCCGGCCCGCTTCAGCAGCACCTCGTCGCGGGCCCTGCGCGTCTGGATCGCGAGCAGGTCGGCCCGCTCGAGCGCCATCGCCGCCAGGTCGGCGACGACCTCCGCGGTCCGCACGTCCGCCGCGCGCAGCCGCTCGCGCGGGTCGATCGACGCCACCACAAGCAGTCCAAGCCCGCGCCCGCTCTCCGCGCGCAGCGGGCAGGCGATCACCGACGCCTGCCGGCAGGCGCGCCAGACGCTGCGGGCGTGCTCCGGCCCGAGCGCGTCGACCAGCCCGGCCAGCACGACCGGCGACGTCTCCCACATGTCGAGCCGCGACAGGAAGAACGGTCGCTCGCGTCCGAGCGCGGCTCGCACCAGGTCGCTGCGGGCCTCCGCGAGCGCGTCGCCGCCGAGCGCCTCGCCGAGCTTGCGGTCGGCGAACCAGCCCGCGAAGCGCTCGCCCGTCACGAGCGCGACCGCGCCCACCGGGAGCAGCGCCCGCACGTGCTCGGTGAGCCGCGCCAGCGTCGAGTCCCCGGGTGGGTCGGGCGACGCGACGGAGTCGAGCAGTACGGGGCGGGGCATAGTGGAGGAGCAGGGGGACATCCGTTATCCCCCTGCAATACCAAGGTAAGCGCGGTTCGATTTGCGCGCCAGGGGAACTAGCGCTCGCCAGCCCAGAGCGCGCCCAGCCCGAGCGCGATCCGGTAGGCGGCGACGCCGCGCCAGCGCGTCCCGCGCGCCAGCGGCAACGCCGCCAGAGCGGAGGCGCACGCCGCAGCCGCGCCCACCGCGGCCGGCCCGCGCAGCTCGGCCGGCACGCCCTCGCGTACGGCGCGCAAGCCCTTGAGCACGCCGGCGCCGACCGTCACCGGCAGCGCCGCGCGCAGCGACAGGCGCACGGCCGCGGGCCGCGACAGGCCGGCCAGCCGCGCCGCGGTCAGCGCCGCGCCGGAGCGCGACACGCCCGGGATGAGCGCGGTCGCCTGGGCCAGCCCGACCAGCAGGTGGTCCGTCGCGGTCGGCTCCGAGCGCCGCTCGGGGCGCAGGTCGGCCGCGATCAGGGCCGCCCCGCCGACGATCTGCGCGATCGCCACCGAGCGCAGCCCGCCCAGCCGCCGCTCGATCGGCCGCTCGAGCGCGAGCCCGACGAGCGCGGGCGGCGCGAAGGTCAGCGCCTGGAGGTGCGGCTCGCGCAGGACGCCGCCGCGCAGGGCGAGAGCGAGCGCCGGGGCCGACCCCGCGTGCAGCGCGACCTCGAAGGTCTTGCGGGCGTCGCCCGGGAGCGACGAGTAGTCCCAGCCCGCCAAGCGCGGCACGAGCGCCAGGTGGCCGGAGCTCGACACGGGCAGCAGCTCGGCCGGGCCCTGGATCAGCCCCAGCAGCAGCGCGCGGCGCAGCGACAGCGCGGTCAGACCGATTCAGGGGCCGGGTCGCTGCCCCCGGCCTTCCTGCGCCGGCGCGCGCGCACGAACAGGTAGGCCACCCCGATCACGATGCAGGCCGCCACGGCGTAGTCGACGTAGTGGAGGTTGTCCTTCCACTGCTCCCAGTTGTCGCCGGCCTGCTTGCCGATGAAGGTGAGCATCAGCACCCACGGGATGCACCCGGCAAGGGTGAAGGCCGTGAAGCGCCAGAACGGCATCCGCGCGACCCCCGCCGGCAGCGAGATGAACGTGCGGATGATCGGCAGCATGCGCGTGAAGAAGACGGTCGCGTCGCCGTGGCGCTCGAACCAGCGGTCGGCCCACTCGAGGTGGCTCTTCTTGATGTGCAGCTTGCTGCCGTGCTTCTCGAGGATGTCGATGCGCCCGTAGTAGCCCACCGCGTAGGCGACCCAGGACCCGACCAGGTTGGCGACCGACCCGACCGCGGTGGCAGCGAACAGGCTGTACTCGCCGTTCGAGACGTTGAAGCCGGCGAACAGCATCGTGGCCTCGCTAGGCACCGGGATGCACGCGCTCTCGAGCAGCATGAGCACGAACACTCCAGGGAGACCCATCGCGTCCACGACGTCCACGGCCGCGTTCACGATCGGGTCCGTGATCGAGGCGAGCACGGTCAAGCGAGCGAAGTAGGGTAGCTGGCCGCATGCGCGTATGGGTCGACTTGACCAACAGCCCGCACGTGCTCGTGATGCGGCCCCTGATCGAGGTCATGCGCGCGGATGGCCACGAGGTCGAGGTGACCGCCCGCGACTTCGCCCAGACGCTCGAGCTGTGCGAGCGCTTCGGCATCGAGCACACCGCTGTCGGGCGCCATCGGGGCGGCCGGCTGGCCAGCAAGGGGCTCGGCCTGGCCTCGCGCAGCGCCGCCTTGACGCGCTGGGCGCGCGGCCGCGGCTTCGACGTGGCGATGGGCCACGGCTCGAACGACGTCACCGTCGCCGCCTGGCTGCTGCGCATCCCGAGCGCGACCGCCTTCGACTACGAGTGGGCCACCGCGCAGCACCAGGTCAACTGCCGGCTCGCGCGGTCCGTCGTCGTGCCCGACGCGATCCCGCCGCAGCGCCTGGAGCGCTACGGCGCGGCCGGCAAGATCCACGCCTACCCGGGCCTCAAGGAGGAGTACTACCTCGCCGACTTCGAGCCCGACCGGCGCGTGCTGGACGAGCTTGGCCTCGACCAGGCGCAGCCGCTCGTGGTGGTCCGCACGCCGCCCGAGGTCTCGCTCTACCACCGCTTCGAGAACCCGCTGTTCGCGCGCGTGCTCGACCGCCTGCGCGGATCGCAGACGGTCGTGCTGCCGCGCACGCCCGCGCAGAGAGCCGAGCTCGACGGCTTCATCGTCCCCGAGCACGCCGTCGACGCCCAGAGCCTCGTGGCGTTCGCGGACCTCGTCATCTCGGCCGGCGGGACGATGAATCGCGAGGCCGTCGCGTTGGGGACCCCGGTGTTCACTACCTTTGAGGGCAAGCTCGGGGCCGTTGACGAGGCGCTGCTCCGCGAGGGGCGGCTGCGCAAGCTCGAGGATCCGGGCCAGATCGAGCTCGAACGCCGCTCCGCGAACGGCGGCTTGCGCGTCCGGCGCGATCCGCGCGAACTCGTCAGAATGCTGCTCGCCGCCCGCGAACAATGAGATCCCTGCCTTCCTCAGTGAACGTTCGTCGCGTCGGCCAGGTCTGTGTGGACGCGGCCCTGCTCGCGCTCGCCTACTGGCTCGCGTACCTGCTCCGCTTCGACGAGGGGATCCCGCACCGCTACCAGGAGCTGCTCCTGGACACGATCTGGATCACGGTCCCGATGCAGGTCGCGATCTTCGCCGCGTTCGGCCTCTACTCGAAGCTGTGGCGCTTCGTCGACCAGAAGGACTTCGAGACGATCCTGAAGGCGACCGTCGCCTCGACCGCCGGCCTGATCGTCGTCCTGTTCCTGTTCTCGATCGGCCGCCACGACCCGCCGCGAACCGTCATCGCGATGGACTTCCTGCTGGCGCTCGTGCTCACCTGCGGCGCCCGTTTCGCGGTGCGCTGGGCGTTCGAGCGGCCGGCCCGCGGCGCCATGCTCGAACGCGCGGGCCACGAGGTGCTGATCGTCGGCGCGGGCAACGGCGGCCAGCAGGTCGCCTCCGAGCTGCGCCGCAACCCGGGCCTGCGCAGCGCCCCGGTCGGCTACGTCGACGACGACCCGCGCAAGCAGGGCATGCGCGTCGCCGGCCACAAGGTGCTCGGCACGACCGCCGACCTGCCGCGCGTGCTCGACGCCGTCAAGCCCGACGAGGTGATCATCGCGATCCCCTCGGCGCCGGGCACCGAGCCAGCCTGTGGTGACACCGGTCCAGGTCACCACGGCCAGCAGGAACAGAGCGGTCAGCACGGCTGTGAGCCGGTTGCCGGGCCTTCGGGCCATGTCCGTCTCCAGGAATGACCGACAGCACGTTGGCCCGCCCCCCGTAGGACGGGCCACCGCACGTCAGAGCGACGCGTGTTGCGTCGACGCGGGGAACATCAGCAGGAATACCGCTTCCAGCCCGCGATGAACCCGTCCCAGTCGATCTTGATCTAGATGATCGCTTGGGCGGGGGTTGCCGTGGCCAGGACGGAAACCGTGATCACGCCGATGACGGTGCTGACGACACGACGCCGTGTGGATCTGGTCTGCTTCGACGACACGTAGAACTCCAACTCCAGGCGTGGCGCGGACGCCCCGCGCGCTGCCGGGCGACGCGGCGATCAGGCTCCTCGACGAGCTCGTCGCCGTGGCGGGAACGTGGGAGGGATGCCTCCGCTACCGCACCGCGCATCCGCTCCTGCCGTCGTTGCGCACGCCCCGGTGAGAGGAGCCGACCGTCGATCCTGACCGCCTGAGCCGCCCGCCGCGGATCGCGGTGGTGACGGGCGCGGCGCGCGGCATCGGGGCCGCGACCGTGCGGGCGCTCGCCGCTGACGGCTGGGCCGTGGTCGCGGTCGACCGGTGCTCCGACGACCCGCGGCTGCCCTACCGCCTCGGGACGCGAGGCGGAGCTGGCCGCCGTCGCCGAGGAGGGCCGAGCGCTACGCGGGCACCGACGACGCCGTCGTGCCGCTGGTCGCCGACGCCACGTCCGCCGAGGCCATGACCGAGGCGGTCGAGCTCGCGGAGCGGCGGTTCGGCGGCCTCGACGCCATGGTCGCCGTGGCCGGGGTCATCGCCGGCGGCGTGCCGCTCTGGGAGATGCCGGTCGAGCAGCAGGACGCGGTCCTCGACGCGAACCTCCTCTCCGTGCTCGTCGCGGCGAGGACGGGCATCCCAGCGCTCCTCCGGCGGCCGGAGCCGCGCACCGGCCGCTTCGTCGCCGTCGCCTCCGCCGCCGCGACGCGCGGCCTCCCCATGCTCGCCGCCTACTGCGCCGCGAAGGCGGGCGTCACGCGGGCTCGTCCGCGCGCTCGCCGCAGAGCTGCGCGGGACCGGCATCACGGCCAATGCGATCACGCCCGGGTCGACCGCGACGCCCATCCTCGACGAGAGCGCGCGGCTGTACGACCTGGAGTCGGCCGAGGCGTTCTCGGCGCAGCAACCGCTCGCGCGACTCATCCGCCCCGACGAGGTCGCGGCCACGATCGCCTGGATCGCCGGCGCCGCGACCGACGCGGTGACCGGCGCGGCGATCCCCGTCGACGGCGGTCTGTCGCTGTGACGCCGTGCCGCGCTAGCGGCCGCGGCTGACCTGCGGCGGCGAGGCGTCGGCCGGCGCGTCCGTCGTGAACCGGGTGACGAGCGCGGGGGCCCGCGCGCCGAGCGACGGCCCGCGGGTGAAGTGCGGGGGCACGATCACGTCGTCCGGAACGAGGTCGTGGATCGACGCGCGGCCGAGCGCCGACGAGCGTCTCGTCGATGCCGCCGCGCAGGATGTCGAGCACGTTCTCGCACGCCCGCTTCGCCGTTGGCGGCCATCCCCCAGAGGTACGCGCGCCCGATCAGGACGGCGCGGGCGCCGAGCGCGAGCGCCTTGACCACGTCGCTGCCGCGCCGGATGCCGCCGTCGAGCAGCACCTCGATCTCGCCGCCCACCGCGTCGACGACGGCGGGCAGCGCCCGGATCGAGGCCGGCGTGCCGTCGAGGTTGTTGCCGCCGTGGTTCGACACGGAGATCGCGTCGGCGCCGACGTCGACGGCCCGCCGGGCGTCGTCGGGATGCATGACGCCCTTGATCAGGAACGGGCCGCCCCACTCCTCGCGCATCCAGCGCGATGTCCGACCCACGTCGGCAGCGGCGTTCCGCATCCACTCGCCGTAGGCGCCGAAGAACGTCGGCGCCGGCCCGCCCGGCGGCGCCATGTTCGGCACGGTCAGGTCGGGCGGCCCGCCGGCGCGCAGCGAAGTCGAGCAGCCACCGCGGCCGCACGATCGCCTGCGGCGCGAACGCGAGCCATCGCGCGCAGGTCGAGCCGCTCGGGAATCGCCGGGCTGCCCCAGTCGCGCCGGTGCGACGAAGGTCCAGTCCAGCGTCACGATCAACCCCTTGGCCCCCGCCGCCCTGGCGCGGTCGAGGATCTGCGCGATGCGCTCGCGGCTCCCCAGCCAGTACACCTGGAAGAACGTCTGCCGGGTTGGCCGCGACGACCTCCTCGAGCGGCTTGCTCGCGAACGAGCTGAGGCCCATCGCGGTGCCCGCGGCCGCCGCCGCGCGTGCCACCGCCACCTCGCCCTCGGGATTCACCGCCTGGACGCCGATCGGCGAGACGATCACCGGCAGCGAGATCGGCCGGCCGAGCACGGTCGTCTCCAGCCCGCGCGCGGACGGCAGCCGGCGGCGACGCGCGGCACGAACCCGAGCTCGGCGAACGCGTCCACGTTGTCGGCCAGCGTGATCCCGCGCTCGGCGCCGGCGATCATCGCGCGGTAGACGGACTTGCGGAACGCGCTCTGCGCGCCGCCGCTCTGCCTCGGCGACCGACTCGAACCAGTCTCGGTGCTGCCATCAGGGTCTCCTGCCGGTCGTGCGCTAGTGCCGCACTCGAGCCGGAAGCCGGCGAGCGGGTCCTCGTCGCACCCCCGTCGCGTGCGCGGCACGAGCCGCGAGTGGTCCACCGACGGCCGCGGCGCCGGCGCGTCGCCCCGTGCCGCGAGCAGCGCGCTCCCCGTGGCCGAGCACGCACTCCGGGTCGGGGCCGTCGAGCGGCAGGCCGGTGAAGAACTTGGCCGCCATGCAGCCGCCGCGGCACGAGTCGTAGAAGCCGCAGCTTCGCGCAGGCGCCGGCCGTCTGCGGCCGGCGGAGCTCGAGGAACAGCTCGGACTCGCGCCACACGCGCGCGAAGCCGCCCGGCGTCGCGGACGTTGCCGGCGAGGAACGCGTCGTGGATCGCGAACGGGCACGCGTAGACGTCGCCGACCGGGTCGATCAGGCACACCACGCGGCCGGCGCCGCACAGGTTCAGGCCCGGGCAGTGCCTCGCCGTAGGCCGACAGGTGGAAGAACGAGTCGCCGGTCAGCACGTCCTCGCCGTGGGCGAGCAGCCAGTCGTAGAGCTCGCGCTGCTGCGCGGCCGTCGGGTGCAGCTCGTCCCAGACGTCCGCGCCGCGCCCCGACGGCCGCAGTCGGGTCAGCCGCAGCTGCGCGCCGTAGCCGTCGGCGATCGCCTTGAACGCGTCGAGCTGCCCGACGTTCTCGCGCGTGACGACGACGGACAGCTTGAAGCCGCGCGAAGCCGGCCTCGGCGAGGCGGTCCATCGCCCGCACGGCGGTCGCGTAGGAGCCGGGCCCGCGGACGCGCGTCGTTGACCTCGGCGGTCGCGCCGTCGAGCGAGACCTGGACGTCGACGTAGTCGCTCGCCGCCAGCCGCGCGGCGACGCTCGGCGTGATCCGCGACGCCGTTCGTCGAGAACTTCACGCCGACGTCGTGGGCGGTCGCGTAGTCGACGAGCTCCCAGAAGTCGCGCGCGCACGGTCGGCTCGCCGCCGCCGATGTTGACGTAGAAGACCTGCATGCGCTGCAGCTCGTCGATGACCGCCATGCACTCCTCGGTGGTCAGCTCGCGCGGGTCGCGGCGGCCGGAGCTCGAGAGGCAGTGGACGCACGCGAGGTTGCACGCGTAGGTCAGCTCCCAGGTGAGGCAGATCGGCGCGTCGAGCCCGCACTCGAAGTGGTCGACCAGACGGCCGATGCCGGCGCGGCGGCGGTCATGCGCGCGCTCGCTCGCGCGATCATGCCCGAGCCGCGAGCGTCGCCAGCGCCTGCGCGTAGGCGGGCAGCTCGGCCGTCCGTCACCCCGGCCGCGACGCACGCCGCGCGGCCGCTCGGGTGCTCGCCGAGCCCCTCGACGACCGCCAGCAGCTTGCGCGTCTTGAGGAACGACAGGCGGCGCGTGCCGAAGTGGTAGGCGAGCGCGCCGAACGGCTCGGGGCGCAGTGCGACCTGCGCGTCCAGCGCCACGGCCGGTCGAGGTCGAACGGGCATCGACACGCTCAGTAGACGCCGCACATGCCGTCGATCGAGACGTCCTCGACGAGCAGGTCCGCCTCGACGAGCGTCGCCGTCGCGGCGGCGTCGTCGGTCGGCGGGTCCGCCGGGCGGGCGTCGACATCGCGAGGCGACGCCGCGGCCGCCGTGCGGTCGGGCGCGACCTCGGGCCGGTGGGAACCGGCGACTGCGTGGCTCATCTCGTCCTCCTCGTGGTGTGTCGGCAGGTCATGACGCCAGCAGCGGCGCGATCTGACGGGGCACGGCCGCGATCGACTCGAGCAGCACGAACTCGCCGCCCGCGCGGCGCGCCAGCGCACGCCCGGCGCTCACCGCCTCGGCGTCGGCGCTCGTCCCGAGGACGTGCAGGCAGTCGATGCCGTCGAGCGCGGCGGCCGGGTCGCCGCCTGCCGTGGCGAGGCAGTCGCTCAGCGCGATCGCGACCCGGCGCCCCGGCGGCGCGGCACGGAGCTGCGCCGCGGCCGCCCGCAGCGCCTCGGCGAGGTTGGTCAGCCCGCCGCCCTGCAGAGCCAGGAGGCCGTCGAGCACGGCGGCCTGCCCGCGGGGACGGCGCGCGTCCTGGATCACGCGCGCCCCGCCGGCGAAGGCGATCACGCTGCAGCGCGCCCGGCCCTCGGCGGCCACCATCATCGCGGCCGTCGAGACGCCGGCGAGCGCGAGCGCGCGCCCGCGCATCGAGCCGCTGTGATCGACGAGCAGCGCCAGGCTCTGCTGCGCGCCGCGCCAGGAGCGCACGACGAGGTCCGAGTCCGCCATCGGGCGACCGCCGTTGAGGCGCTCGAGCGTGCGCTCGAGGTCCAGGTCGCCGTCCTGCCGGCCGCCCGGGAGCGCGACGAGCCGCCGGATCCCCGCCCGGCGCGGTGTCCCCGCGCGCGCGAGCCCGATCGAGAGCTGCGCCGCGAGGCGGCGCGCGTCGGCGCGCAGTGCCGCGTCCGTCGCGCGCGCGAGGTCGTGCAGGAGCGCCAGGGCGGCGTCGCCGTCGCGGCGCAGCAGTGCCTCGAACGCGTCGCGGTCGAGCAGGCCGACGGCGGGCGAGACGGTGTCGAAGTCCTCGTGCAGCGCGGCCAGGAGCGTGCGGCCGAGCGTGCGTGCGCCTCGGATCGGCGCCGCGCGGCGGCCGCCGCCAGGCGTCCGCGGCGGCGCCGCCCGGCGGGGCGTCGCCCGCGTCGGGAGGTCGGTCGCTCTGTCGCTCCGGCTCGGGCGGGGTCAGCAGCCTGTCCAGCAGCTCCGCGACGATCTCCTCCGCGCTCGCGTGCGGATCCGTCCTCGAGCGTGATGCGGCCCGACAGCGCGGCGACGGCCGCGTCGAGCAGCGTGGTCGCGCGCGGGCACGCGCTCGCGGCGGAGGCGCTGCAGTCCGTCCGCGAGCAGCGTGGCGTCGATCGCGGCGCGCACCGACGCGCCGATCCGCAGGTCGACGTGCTCGCGCGAGGCGCGGACGAGCGCGACCATGAGCTCGGCGACCTCCCCCGACCGACCGGTGACCTGCTCGACGATCCGGCGCTCGGCGTCCTCGTCCTGATAGCGGATCGCGATCCGGCAGAGCCGGTCGGCGATCGCCTGGCTCACGCGCGCCGTGCCGATCGCGTCGAACGGGTTCATGGCGGCGACGAGGCGGAACCCCGGCCCGGCCCGGATGCGGCCGAGTCGGGGGACGTGCAGCTCGCCCTCGGCGAGGACCGTGACGAGCACGTTGAGCGTCTCCTCCGGCACGCGGTTGAGCTCCTCGACGTAGAGCCAGCCGCCGCCGCGCAGCGCCTCGATCAGCGGCCCCTCGAGGAACGTCGCCCCGGTGTAGCCCGCCTCGAGCACGAGCGCCGGGTCGAAGCCGCCGACCAGACGGGCCGGGGTCAGCTCCGCGTTGCCCTCGACGAACATGCACCCGCCGCGCGGACCGCCGCGACAGCGCGCGCAGCAGCGTCGACTTGCCCGATCCCGGCGGGCCCTCGAGCACCACGTGACGCCCCGTCTCCAGCGCGACGGCGAGCACCTCCGCCTCGCGCCGGAGACCGACGACCTCGCGTGCGAGGTCGTCGAGGACGCCCGTGGCGTCGACGGGCTCAGGCGGCGTCATGCAGGAGGACGCCCCGGATGTTCTTGCCGGCGAGGAGATCGTCGTAGCCCTCGTTCAGCTGGTCGAGGGTGTACGTCTTCGTCACCAGCTCGTCGAGCTTGAACTGGCCCGCCTGGTACATCCCGAGCAGCTTCGGGATGTCGTACATCGGGTTGGCCGACCCGAACAGCGTGCCCTTGACCGTCTTCTGGTAGAGCGTCATCTCCGCGCCCGAGAGATGCAGCGTGTGCTTCGCCGGGTCCGCCAGGCCGGTCACGACGACGGTGCCGCCCTTCCGGATCACGCCGAACGCCGCCGTCACGACCTCCTCGCTCGACCACGTCGACCGTGATGATCGCCTGGTCGGCGCCGACGCCCCGCGTCAGCTGCTGGACCGCCTCCTGCGCCTGCTCCGCGCTGCTCGAAGCTGTGCGTGGCGCCGAGCTCCTCCGCCCGCTCGCGCTTCATCGGCAGCGGATCGACGGCGACGACGTTCGACGCGCCGGCGTGCGCGGCGCCCTGGACGGAGTTGATGCCGATGCCGCCGATCCCGTAGATCACGGCGGTGTCGCCGGGGCCGACGCCCGGCGGGTAGACGGCCGAGCCCCAGCCGGTCGGAACGCCGCAGCCCACGAGCACGGCCTTGTCCAGCGGGAGGTCGTCGTCGACCTTGACGCACGACAGCTCGGACATCACCGCCGCTGGGCGAAGGTGCCGAGCATGCACATCGCCCCGAAGTCCTGGCCGTCGGCGTGGAAGCGGAACGAGCCGTCCGGCATGCAGCCCTCGAGGATCGTCGCGCCGAGGTCGCACAGGTTCTGCTGGCCCGTCGAGCAGAAGCGGCAGTGCCCGCACGACGGGATGAACGAGCACACCACGTGATCGCCCGGCTTGACCCGCGTGACGCCGACGCCGACCTCCTCGACGATGCCCGCGCCCTCGTGGCCGCCCACGATCGGGAAGCGCGGCACGAGATCGCCGTGCCGGAGATGCTCGTCCGAGTGGCAGAACCCGGCCGCGACGAAGCGAATGAGCACGTCGGTCGGTCCCGGCGGATCGAGGTCGAGCTCGATCACCTCCCAGTCGGCGCCGAGCTCACGCAGCACACCTGCCCTTGTCCTCATAGGACTCCTCTCCTTTCCCCGCCCGCAACCGTATCCGAGCCTGGGGCCGCGCACATCGTCGTCGTCGCGAGGTGGCGGGAGCAGGCCCCGCCCGCCCGCGCCGATCAGCGCTCGTCGCGCTGGTCCTCGCGTTGCTCGAGGCGCTCCTCGCGGAGCTCCTGGCGCTGCTTCAGGCGCTCCTCGCGCGCCTCGAGCTCGGCGGCGCTGGTCGGCCCGAGCTTCGCGGTCACCGCGATCACCGCGACGGCCACGATCGCCAACGCGACGAGCAGCGAACCGATCATCTGACGGGTCTGGGCGCTCATCGATCGGCGAGGAAGGCGCCGGCCGAGCTCAGCCAGGTGATCCCGAGCAGCAGGAACACGCTGATGCCGAGCAGCGGAAGGAAGCGACCCAGCGAGTGCCAGCGGCGGAGCACGGCGATCTTCAGTGCCAGCACGCCCAGGAGCGCCGTGCCCGCGACCATGTGGAGGAGCGCATCGTCCTCGAACCCGAAGTACGAGACGCACATCAGCGCCACGACGACGACCATCACGACGATCGCGTCTCCGGACGCGCGGTGCGCGCGTGCCGCCGGGCGCGCCTCGAGGAAGGAGACACGCGCCTTCCCGTAGCCCACCGCGATCAGGACGAGTTGGTAGCACGCCAGCGCCAGGACGACGGACGCGAGCACGACCTTGACCTCGGTCGGGTTGCCGCGCGTGATGCTCTCGACGAAGTCCTCCACGGCCGTCGATGAAAGCATCTTCGAGCCGCCCGTCCTTGGAGCAGCCGTTCGACGACGACGAGTGACTGGACCTGCCTCGCCGCTCCGCCATGGACATGGCCCCTAGGTACGCGCGACCGCCCGCACCGGGTCGATGACCTGGGCGCCGCCGAGAGGCCGTCTTCGATCGCCTCGGCAGCCTCCAGGCAGGCGAGCTCCTGGAAGCGCGCGCCGATCACCTGCACGCCCGCGGGCAGGCCGCCGGCCTTCCCGGCGGGGACGGCGGCGGCGGGCAACCCGAGCAAGTTCGCGGGCACGACCGGGCGCATCAGCCGGATGGCGGCGTGTGCCTGGGCCTCGCTCTCGACGTCCCAGCCGTGCCGGAAGGGCAGCTGGGACCAGATCGGGCTGAGGACCAGCGGGTGCTGGAGCAGGAACCGATTCCAGGCGCGGCGACTCGCGCGCGTTCGACGACGGTCGCGTACGCCTCGGCCTCGTCCTTCGGCGGGAAGA
>CAWKFR010000003.1:0-90168 GCA_963848885.1 uncultured Thermoleophilaceae bacterium | reverse complement strand
GGGCGCGCACGATGTTGACGGGGCTGTCGTCGACCAGCACGTGCACGCCGACCTCGACGCAGCGGCTGACCTTGTCGAACGAGCAGTGGAGGTCGTCGTAGGGCATGCCGATCTGGCTCGAGCCAGCGCGCGGTCGCACGCGCGGTCTGCGGGCGGCGGTGGCTCGTCACGTGGATCCAGTGCCCGCGCTCGTGCCAGGCGCGCACGACCTCGACGGCGTTGTCGTACGGCACGCCGGCGAGGATGTTCTCGTCGCTGTGGGTCTCCTCGACGCAGTGGATCACCGCGTCGCGCTCGAGCGCGGTGATGCCCCACTCGCGCTGCTCCTCGTAGGGCAGCTCGACGCCGTAGCGCTCCCGCGCCACGCGCTCCAGCAGATCCCAGTAGGGATGCAGCGTCGAGTCGATGTCGAGTGCGATCCTGGCCATGGCACGTACCCTAGAAGCGAGATGGCCAAGTATTCGTCCCCACGGCACGACCCCGGGCGTCCGCGGCGGCCCGCCGCGCCGGCGACGACTACGGCGGCACCGCCGAGCCCACTGGCGCGGGATCGACTGGCCGGCGCACCTGCACAGGCTCGAGATCGACGGCCGCAGGTCAACTACGTCGACATCGGCGCCGGCGAGCGCGAGCCGGTCGTGTTCGTCCACGGCCTCGGCGGCCAGTGGCAGAACTGGCTCGAGAACATCCCGCGCGCCGCGCAGGAGCGGCGCGTGGTCGCGCTCGACCTGCCCGGGTTCGGCCAGTCGCCGATGCCGCGCGAGCAGATCACGATCTCGCGCTACGGGCGCGTCGTCGACGCGCTCGCCGAGCAGCTCGGCCTCGGCCGCGTCGACGTCGTCGGCAACTCGATGGGCGGCTTCATCGCGGCCGAGATGGCGATCCAGTTCCCGGAGCGCGTCGAGCGGCTCGTGCTCGTGTCGGCGGCCGGGATCACGAGCGCCGACCTCGCGCCGCGCCCGGTCGCTGACGCTCGGCCGGATCGCTGACGGCGATCGCCGCCTGCGGGCGCGGCGCCGCACCGGCACGTCGCGGCGCGGCCGGGCTCGCGCCACTCGCGCTCGCGCTGGTGGCCCGCCACCCGTCCCTGATCAAGCCCGGACCTCGCCTACGAGGGCTTCATCAGGGCGCCGGCAAGCCCGGCTTCCAGGACGCGCTGCGCGCCTGCCTCGACTACGACTTCCGCGACCGGCTGCCCGAGATCGGCTGCCGACGCTGATCGTCTGGGGCGAGAAGGACTTGATCATCCCGGTCAGGACGCCGACGAGTTCGAGCGCCTGATCCCCGACAGCCGCAAGGTCGTGATGACGGACACCGGCCACGTCCCGATGGCGGAGCGCCCGGGGACGTTCAACGACCTGATGATGGAGTTCCTGGCGAGCGCGGGCCGGCGGCGGCGAAGCAGGCCGGCCGACGGGCAGTCGCAGGTGGCCTGAGCTGGAGCCTGCCCAGCGCCTGCCGAGGGCAGCCCAGTCGTACTTCGTGCTCGCGGGGCTGGCGTGGTCCGTGCCGGTTGCGATCGGCTGCCTGGTGGGGGCCGGGGCCCTGGCGGGCGCCGACCTGCCGGGACTGGCGCTGCTGGTGCGGGTCGGGGCGCTCGGCTGCATCGCGGTGGGCGGCGTCGCCGTGCCGATCCTGCGCTGGCGCACGTGGCACTACGAGGTCCGCGAGCACGAGATCGACCTGCTCCACGGCGCCCTGCGCGTGCGCCGCACGCTGATCCCGATGACGCGCGTCCAGCACGTCGAAAGCGAGCGCACCGTCCTGTTGGATCTGTTCGACCTGCGCTCGGTCACCGTTCACACCGCCGCCGGCAACACACCATCCCCGCCCTGACCGAGACGGAGGCGGGCGAGCTGGCGACCGGATCGGGCTGCTCGCGCGGGAGCCGGATGTCGTCTGAGCCGAAGCCCGCGGCGGCGGAGCCCAACCTGCCCCCGCGCCACCTGCACTTCGCGGAGGTCGTGCTGGCGGCGCTCGACAACCTGCGCGAGATTCTCGTGGGCCTGGTGCTCGGCCTGGTCGCCGGGGGCGGGCGTTCGCCGCTGCTCGGCCTGATGCTCGGGCTGGCCGGGGTGGCGGTCGCCGTGACCGTCGGCTACCTGCGCTGGCGTCACACCACCTATTGGGTCGCCGGGCGCGCGATCCATCTCCGACGGGGTGTCTTCACGCCGGACGACACCTCGATCCCGCTCGGGCGCGTCCAGGCGATCGACGTCGCCCAGGGGCCGATCCAGCGGCTGTTCGGGGTACAGGCGCTGCACGTCCAGACCGCGGGCGGCGGAAGCCAAGGCGAGATCGTCCTGCGGGCGGTCGCCGCCGGCGAGGCGAGCCGGCTCAGGTCGATCGTCGGGTTGCCCGATCCGGGCGCGCACGCCGCTCCCGCGTGGCGGTTGGGCGCCGGGGCGCTCTTGGTCGCGGCGCTGACAGCGCCGCAGCTCGGCGTCATCCTGCCGGTCGTCGGGGCGGCCGCGGCGGCGGCCCAGGACCTGCTCTCCCCGGACGAGGGCGAGCGCCTGCTCGACCAGCTGCCGGACACCGCCGGAGGGCTGGTGCTGCTCGCGGCGGCGTTGGCCTGCGCCGCGCTGCTGCTGTCGGTCGTCGGCGGGGTCGTGGCGTTTGCCGGGTTCACGGTGACGCAGGACGAGCAGCGGCTGAGGATCAGGCGCGGGCTGCTCCAGCGGCGCACGGCGAGCCTTCCGCTCGCCCGCGTGCACGCCGTTGACGTGGTGGAGGGCGTGCTCCGACGGCCGTTCGGGCTGGCCAGCGTGCGCATCGAGACCGCCGGCTATCGCACGGAGGGCGCAGCCGCCCAGACGCTGCTGCCGCTGGTGCGGGTCCGCGACGTGCCGCGCCTGCTCGCCGAGCTGACGCCGGCGCTCGCCGCTGCCCCGAACGTCCCGCTGCGCCGGCCGCCCGCCCGCGCCCGGCGGCGTTACGCGCTGCCGCCGCGCGCTCGTCGGCGCGGGGCTCGGGATCGCCCTGACCGTCGCGCTGCCAGGCGCGTGGCCCGCGATCCCGGCCCTCGCCCTGGCCGGCGCCGCGGACGGCCTGCTGCGCTACCGCGCCGCCGGCTGGAGCGACGACGGCCGCCATTGATGGTCCGCCGCCGCCTGCTCGCCCGGCGCACGCTCGTCGCACGGGTCGACCGCCTCCAGGAGCATGGCGTGACCGCGTCGCTGCTACAGCGCCGAGCGGACCTGGCCGACTTCCACGCCGCCGTCGGGTCCGGCCGCACCGGGCGGGTCGACCACCTCGAAGCCGCCGACGTGCGGCTGCTGTTCGAGCGCCTGCGGCCCGGCTAGCCGGTGACCGCGCCCTCGGACGCCGAGCCGACCAGGCGCGCGTACTTGGCGAGCACGCCGCTGCGTGTACTTCGGCGCGCGGCGGCTCGTAGTCGCGCAGCCGCTGCGGCGATCTCGCTCGTCGCTGAGCTCGACGTTGAGCTCGCGGCTCGGCACGTCGAAGACGACCGTGTCGCCGTCGCGGACGGCGGCGATCGGGCCGCCGCGCGGCGCCTCGGGCGCGACGTGGCCGGCCATGAAGCCGTGCGTGGCGCCGGAGAAGCGGCCGTCGGTGAGCAGCGCGACCGAGTCGCCGAGCCCCTCGCCCACGAGCGCGGCGGTCACGTCCAGCATCTCGCGCATGCCGGGGCCGCCGGCGGGCCCCTCGTTGCGGATCACGACGACCTCGCCGGGCTGGATCGCCTTCGCCATGACGGCGGCGAAGGCGTCCTCCTCGGACTCGAACACGCGCGCCGGGCCGCGGTGCTCGCGTGCGGTCGTGGCCGGAGAGCTTGACCACGCAGCCCTCGGGGGCGAGGTTGCCGCGCAGGATCGCGAAGCCGCCGTTCGGCTTGATCGGGTCGTCGACGCGGCCGGACGACGTCCTGGCCCTCGGCCTCCTCGGCGGCGTCGGCGACCTCGCCGATCGTCTGGCCGGTGACGGTGATCGCGTCGCCGTGCAGCAGGCCGGCCTCGCGCAGCCGCTGGACCACGAGCGGGACGCCGCCGGCGCGGTAGAGGTCGGTCGCGACGTAGCGCCCGCCCGGCTTGAGGTCGCACGAGCAGCGGGCGTGCCCCAGGCGATCGCGGTCGAAGTCGTCGATCGTCGAGCGGCGACGCCGGCCTCGTGGGCGACCGCGAGCAGGTGCAGGACGAGCGTTGGTCGAGCCGCCCGACATCGCGCCGCGCGGCGATCGCGTTCTCGAGCGACTCGCGCGTGATGATCTCGCTCGGGCGCAGGTCGCGCGCGAGCACGTCCATGACGAGCCGGCCGCAGCTCCTCGGCGACCTTGCCCTTCTTGCCGTCCTCGGCCGGGACCATCGCGCTGCCCATCGGCGAGATGCCGAGCACCTCGAACGCCATCGCCATCGTGTTGGCGGTGAACTGCCCGCCGCAGGCGCCGGCGCCCGGGCGAGGCGTGGTCCTCGAGGTCGGTCAGCTCCTCGTCGGTCAGATCGCCGGCGGCGTGGGCGCCGACGCCCTCGAAGACGTCCTGGATGGTCACGTCCTTGCCGCGCCAGCGGCCGGGCGCGATCGAGCCGCCGTAGAGCATCAGGCTCGGGACGTCGAGCCGCGCGAGCGCCATCACGCAGCCGGGGATCGTCTTGTCGCAGCCCGACAGGGCGACCACGGCGTCGAACATGTGGCCGCGCGCGACCAGCTCGATCGAGTCGGCGATCACCTCGCGGCTGACCAGCGAGGTCTTCATCCCCTCGGTGCCCATCGTGATGCCGTCGGAGATCGCGACGGTGTTGAACTCCATCGGCGTGCCGCCGGCGGCGCGGACGCCCGTCCTTGACCTGCTCGGCGAGGCGGCGCAGGTGGAAGTTGCACGGCATCGTCTCGGTCCAGGTGTTGGCGACGCCGATGATCGGCCGCTGCAGCGCGTCGTCGTCGAAGCCGATGCCCTTCAGGTACGCGCGCGCCGGCGCCCGGTCCGGGCCGTCGAGGATGACCCGGCTGCGGCTGCGGAGGTCGCCGCTCACCGCGGTGGCGGACCGCGCGCGTCGGCCGGCCGACGCTGGCCGAGCTGCGGCGCCGCGCGGCGGCGCTCCCACTCGGCGAGCCGCCAGAGGTCGCGCCGCACGCGGGCGGGATCGAGCTGGCGGCCGACGAGGTGCATGTTGGCGCGCCGGATCACGCGCTCCTCGTCGGAGGTGAGCGCCATCCACTTGGCGAGCACGTCGTCGGAGGCGGGCAGGCGGTGGCGACCGCCGCTCGCCGGTCAGGTCGGGGAACTCGACGCAGTACTCGCTCAGCAGCCGGCCGCTGCCGGGGACGTAGGCGACGATCGGCTTGTGCGGGTAGATCAGGTAGGCGTAGGCGGGGCCGGCGCCGGCGCGGTCGGCGTCGCGGCGCGGTGCCTGCCGACGACGCGGATGAAGCCGAGGTCGCGGTACATCGCCCACTCCTCGGCGTTGACGCAGGAGCGCAGCAGCTCGCGGGCGCGCTGCTCGGCGCGGCGCTCGCGACCGGGGTCGTAGAGCGGCAGGTCGAAGCCGCCGCGCGGGCCGCGCTTGGCGGCCCGGCGCCGCGCGCGCCGGCGACCGGCTCGCGCACGAGCATCGGCGTGGCGAGCACGAGCGGCGATCAGGGCGAGGGCGAGCAGCGCGAGGAGCATCGCCGCGCCGCTCAGCCGCCGGAGGCGCGCGGGAAGAAGATCACCCGCTCGGCGCCGGCCGGGATGTCGCCGTAGTCCCGCACCATCTCGGCCTCGCGCCGGCCGCTGCCGGGGTCGGTCGTCGGGCACCGCAGCCCACATGCCCTCGTCGAGCTGGCGGCGGAACTCCTCGATCAGGCGCTCCTCCTCCTCGCGCACGTCCGGGTCGCCCTCCGCGAGGAGGACCTCACCGTGACCGGGCTTCATGCGCAGGAATCGGATGTGACCTCGGGCAGCGACCGATCCATTATGCCACCGCCGCGGGTCCGCTCGGCGGGTCGTGACGGCGCGTCGACGGCCGCGCGAGCTCGGCGTCGGCTCGCCGTGCCTGCGCCCGCGCGGCGCGCGATGCCGAGCACGTCGACCGGCCCGGCGCCCGCGCCGAGTCCGCGCAGCCCGTCGCGCACCGCCTCCGAGGCGATCCGCTTCGCCTCGCGGGCCGCCTCGAGCGGGTCGAGCCCGAGCGCCAGGTGCGCGGCGAGCGCCGACGAGTGGGTGCAGCCCGAGCCGTGCGCCGCGCCCGTCCGGGATAGCGCTCGCCCGGGATCTCGACGAGCGCGCTCGCCGTCGAAGAAGACGTCGGTCGCCTGCTCGCGGTGGCCGCCGGTGACGACGACGTCGCGCGGGCCGAGCGCGTGGATCGCGCGCGCGAGCTCGGGCCGGCGTCGGCGTCCGCTCCGCCCGCGCCGGCCAGCACGCGCGCCTCGGGCAGGTTCGGCGTGACCACCGTCACGCGCGGCACGAGCCGCTCGCGCAGCGCCTCCTCGGCGTCCTCGTCGAGCAGCCGCGCGCCGCTCTCGGCGACCATCACCGGGTCGAGCACCACCGGCGCGTCGCCGACGCAGGTCCAGCGCCCGCTCGACCGCCTCGATCGTCTCGCGCGTGCCGAGCATGCCGATCTTGACCGCGTCGACGCCGATGTCGTCCGCGACCGCGCGCACCTGCGCGACGATCGCCTCCGGCGGCAGCGGGTAGACGGCGGTGACCGCGACGGTGTTCTGCGCGGTGATCGCCGTGATCGCGCGTCATCCCGTGCGCGCCGCAGCGCGCGAACGCCTTCAGGTCGGCCTGGATGCCCGCGCCGCCGCCGGAGTCGGAGCCGGCGATCGAGAGCAGCCGCGGTGGCGGCGGCGCGAGTCACGGCCCGCCAGGATAGGCGGCCGCCGTCGCCGCTCGCGCTCAGCGCGCGCTCCCAGCCGCCGAGCTCGCGCCGCACCAGGTACCCGTCCGACTCGAGCCGGCCGAGCGCCGCCCGCGCCCGGCCGACCGGGGCCGGCGTCCGCGCGCGATCGCGGCGACGAGCGTCGTGCCGCTCCGCGGCGCGCAGCACGGCGCGCAGCAGCGGCTCGCCCGGGCTCGGGCGCGCGACGGCTCGGGCCGGCGGCGGCACGCGGCCGCGCGCCCGGCGCCGAACAGCTCGTCGAGCACGTCCGCGGCCCCGTGATCGGCACGCGCGCCGTCGCGCAGCAGCCCGTTGCGTGCCGCGCGCGACCCGCGCGGTCACGCGCCCGGGCACGGCGCCGACCGCCCGGCCCAGGTCGCGCGCGAAGTCGCTCGTGATCAGGCTGCCCGCTCGGGTCCGCCGCCTCGACGACGACCGTCATCCGCGCCAGCCCGGCCATGATCCGGTTGCGCGCCGGGAAGCTCCAGCGGAACGGCGCGCGTGCCCGGGCGGCAGCTCGGACAGCACCAGCCCGCGCTCGCGGACCTCCCGGTGCAGAGCCGCGGTGGCGGCGCGGGTAGGCGACGTCCGGCCCGCACGCCAGCACCGCGACCGGCATGCCCGCCGCCGTCGAGGCAGCCGCGGTGCGCCGCCGCGTCGATCCCGAGCGCGAGGCCGCTGACCACCGGGACGCCCGCCGCGCCGAGCCCGCGCCCGAGCGCGTGCGCGACCTCCAGGCCGTAGGGGCTCGGGTTCCGCGTCCCGACGACCGCGACGGCCGGCTCGCGCCGCAGGCGTCGAGCTCGAGCGCCGCGCGGCCGCCCCGCGCACGAACAGCACGGCCGGCGCGTCGTCGAGGTCCCGAGCAGCGGCGGGTAGTCGGCGCGCGTGGCGGCAGACGCGCGACGACGCCCGCCGCCTCGAAGCGCGTCGCGGTCGGCGTCGAGGTCGCGCGCGGTCGAGCGCCTCGGCGACGCGCTCGGCGCGCGGCCCGCCGGCCACCGCCGAGCAGCTCGTCGCTCGGGCAGCGCGAGCAGGCCCGGCCACGCGGCTGCGCGGCCGGTCGAGCAGTCCCGCGATGCGCGCCGCCAGCATGCGCGATCAGCAGGGCCGCGGCGCAGGCACGCGTCGCAGGCGCGTCACGCGCGCCAGCAGGCTCGAGGCCGTCCAGCCGGTAGCGAGAGCGCCTCGTCGAGGTCGCCCTCGGTCGAGCCGGTCGCGCCCGTCGAGGTCGGCGATCGTGCGCGCGACGCGCAGCACGCGGTCGTGCCCGCGGCCGCTCAGGTCGAGCCGGCGGCGCGCCGCGAGCATCCGGTCGGTGAGCGCGGTCGTCGAGCGGCACCTCGCGGCGGGTCAGGCGGCCGTCCATGTCGCCGTTGCAGAGCGCGCCGGTCCCGGCGAGCCGGGCCTGCTGGCGCGCGCGCGCCGCCACCACGCGCTCGCGGACCGGCGCCGACGCTCGCCGCCGCCGCGCGGGCGCCACCAGCTCGAGCGGCGGCCGCCTGCTCGACCTGGCAGACGAGGTCGATGCGGTCGAGCAGCGGGCCGCTCAGCCGGCGCAGGTAGCGCGCCAGCTCGACGGCGGTGCACGAGCAGCGGTCCGGCGGCCGCGCGCAGGGGCAGCGGTTGCACGCGGCGACGACCATCGCGTTCGCCGGGAACGTCGAGCGCGCGCTGCCCGCGCATGATCTCGACCCGCCCGTCCTCGAGCGGCTGGCGCAGGGCGTCGACCGCCGGCCTGCTGAACTCGGGCAGCTCGTCGAGGAACAGCACGCCGCGGTGGGCGAGCGTGATCTCGCCCGGCATCGGGCGCGGCGCCGCCGCCGACGAGCCCCTGCGGGGAGATCGTGTGGTGCGGCGCGCGGAACGGCCGCTCGCGCGCGAGCCGGCCGTCGCCGAGCCCGGCCGCGCTGTGGACCTGCGTGATCTCGAGCGCCTCCTCGAAGCGTCGGCGGCGGCAGCATGCCCGGGCAGCCGGCGCGCGAGCATCGTCTTGCCCGCGCCCGGCGGGCCGACCATCAGCAGGTTGTGGCCGCCGGCCGCGGCGATCTCGAGCGCGCGCTTGGCGTCGTCCTGGCCGCGGACGTCGGCCAGGTCGGGCCGCTCGGCCGACTCGCGCGGCTCGCGCCGGCGCCGGCTGCGACCGGCTCCGGGCGTCCAGCGCCCGTGCAGCAGGTCGGCGATGCGCCCGCAGCGTCGGGATCCCGTGCACCTCCATCTCCTCGACCAGCGCCGCCTCCGGCGCGTTCTGCTCCGGCACGAGCAGGCGCGCGTAGCCGCAGCGCCGCGCGCCCGAGCGCCGTCGCGAGCGCGCCGCGCACCGGCCGCAGCTCGCCGGTGAGCGACAGCTCGCCGCAGAGCGCGCACGCGCTCGAGCGGCTCCTGCGGCACCTGCCGGCTCGCCGCCAGCACGCCGACGGCGATCGCCAGGTCGAAGCTCGGGCCCTGCCTTGCGCACGTGCGCGGGCGCGAGGTTCACGGTGAGGCGCTGCTGCGGGAAGTCGAGCCCCGAGTTCAGCAGCGCCGCGCGCACGCGCTCGCGCGACTCGCGGACGGCGCGGTCCGGCAGCCCGACGAGCGTGAACGTCGAGCAGGCCGCGGCGGACGTCGACCTCGACCGTGACCTCGTGGCTGGAGACGCCCTCGAGGGCGAACGTGGTGACGCTGGCGAGCATGCGGCGGCCACGCTAGGCGGCTGCGCGTAACCCGTGGGCGCGCGAATGTGACTCTTGGCAACTCGTCACGCGTTCGGTCGAGCTCCGCCGACGAGTCGTCTTCGCTGAGTCGTAACGCAGTCGCACACGTGTCACGCGGCGCGCCGTAGCGTCGCCGTGCATGCCCGACACCGACCCCCGCCGAGCCCTCGGAGCCGCCGGCGAGCGGCTCGCCGCGCGCGCATCTGGAGGCGCGCGGGCTCGAGCGTGCTCGACGCGCAACTACCGCACCCGCCACGGGGAGCTCGACATCGTCGCGGCGGACGCGCGCTGCCTCGTCTTCTGCGAGGTCAAGACGCGGATCGTGCCGGGGCGCTCGGGCTCGGAGCTGCGGGCCGTTCGCGGCGATCGGCCCGCGCAAGCAGCGCCGGCTGCGGCTGCTCGCGCGCGAGTGGCTCGCCGACCGCGGAGACGAGCCGCCCGTGGCGACCCGAGCTGCGCTTCGACGCGATCGGCGTGGAGCTGGACCCGGGCGGCCGGCTCCTGCGGCTGGACCACCTCGAGGGGGCGTTCTGATGCGAGCGCTGGCGCTCAGCCTCGCGGCGGCCGCGCCGCCCTCCAGCACGACGCCGCTCTCCAGCGCCAGCTGGTTGTAGGCGATCGACTGGAACGACAGGCGGTGCAGCGGCGACACGCCGTGCTCGGCGATCGCCGCGCGGTGCTCGGGCGTCGAGTAGCCCACGTTCGTCTCGAACTCCCACTCCGGGTGCCGCTCGGCGACCTTGTGCATGTAGCGGTCGCGGCTGACCTTCGCCAGCACCGAGGCCGCGGCGATCGCCGCGCTGCGGCAGTCGCCGTCGATCGACCGCGCGCTGCTCGAAGCCGAAGTCGGGCACGTTGAACCCGTCGACGAGGCAGACGGTGCCGTCGCGGGCCACGCCGAGCAGCGCGCGTGCGCAGCGCCTCGAGGTTCGTGTCGTGGAGGCCGCGGCCGTCGATGCCGCGCACGCAGCGAGACACGATCACCGACCGGGCCGCGGCGCGCAGCACGAGCGGGTAGAGCTCCTCGCGCGTCTCGGCCGTGTGCTGCTTCGAGTCGTTCAGGCGGCTGAGCGCGCGGCGGTCGGAGAGCGTCAGCCGCTCCAGGTCGAACAGCACCGCCGCCGCCACGAGCGGCCCGGCGAGGGACCCGCGGCCGGCCTCGTCGGCGCCGGCCACGAAGCGGCAGCCGATCTCGCGGTCGAAGGCGAACAGGCGCCGTCCGCTGCCCTTGCGCCGGCGCGCGCGGGCTACGCGGCGAGCGGCGCTCGTGGCCTGAGCGGGCGTGCGCCTGGCGCGCGCGGGCTTGCGCCCGGGTGCTGGCGACTGCTCGTTGTCGGCGCTCGGCGACGTCCCCACTTGGCGGCGATGATAGGTCGCCGAGCGGCGGAAGTCGCGGCCAGTCGCTTAGAGCGTCCCGATCTTTCCGGGCGGCCAGTAGGTGACGAAGGCCTGCCCGATCATCCAGTCCTTGGGGATCGGGCCCCACACCCGGCTGTCCGCGCTGGCCCCGCGGTTGTCGCCCATCATGAAGTAGTAGCCCTTGGGGACCGTGATCTCGTCGGGCAGGTTGCAGATGTCGCAGGAGGCGCTGAAGCGGGCGAACGGCTCCTTCTGCCGCTTGCCCGTTGATGTAGACGTGGCCGCCGCAGCACCTTGATCCTGTCGCCGCCGACGCCGACCACCCGCTTGATGAAGTTGGTGTCCGAGCGCTCCTTGGTCGGCGTCGGACAGGCGGTGGTCTCGGAGTGCTGGACCCCGCAGCGTGGTCGTGTCCGCGCCCGCGGGCGGCTTGAACACGAGCACGTCGCCGCGGTTGTAGTCGGTCCGAAGTGCTTGCTGATGCGGTCGACGAGCACGCGCTGGCCGATCTGCGAGCGTCGGGACCATCGATTCGCTCGGGATCCGGAACGGCTTGACGAGGAAGGCCTGGATGCCGAGCGCGAGACCGAGCGCGACGGCGACGATCGTGACCAGCTCGATGAGCGACCCGCCGGCGCCCTTCTGCTTGGTCTGCCGGGTGCTTCGCGCGGAGGAGCCGCACGGACACTTAGCTCTTCGGCTGTTCGTCCGGCTCGTCGGCGGCCTGCTCGTCAGCGGCCTCGTCGGCGGCGGCTTCCTCGACGGCAGCCTCTTCGGCCGGCGGTCCTCGGCGGTGTCGGCGGCGGCCTCCTCGGCGGCGGCCTCCTCCGCAGGCGACTCGTCCGCGACCGGCTGCTCGTCCGCCGGCTCCTCGGCCGGGGCATCGGCGGCGGCCTCGTCGGCCGGGGCCGCCTCGGCAGCGCGGCGCGTCCTCGGCGGCGGCGCCCTCGGCTGCGGCAGCCTCCGCGGCCGCGGCGGCCTCCTCGGCAGCCGTCACCTCGGCGAGCTCCTCCTCGCCCGGGCGCGGCGCGTCGTCGACCGGCATCGCGCCCTCGACGTAGGCCTGCTCCTCGGCGGCGCCGGTCCAGCGGCGCTCGCGCACGCGGGCGCCACGGCCCACGCGCTCGCGGAGGTAGTACAGCTTGGCCCGGCGCACGTCGCCGCGCGACGCCACGTCGATCTTCTCGATCTTCGGCGAATGCAGCGGGAACGTCCGCTCCACCCCGACACCGAACGACTGCTTGCGCACCGTGAAGGTCTCGCGCGCGCCCGTGCCCTGGCGCTTGATCACGATGCCCTCGAACACCTGGGTGCGGCGGCGCGTGCCCTCGACGACCTGGAAATGCACGCGCACACGGTCGCCCGCCTGGAAGACCGGGACCCGCTTCAGCTGGGCACGTTCGATGCTTTCGATGACGCCGGACATAGAAGAGGCGCGACCTGCCGGGGGCCTGTCGCGCGGATTCGGAATGGTAGCGAAGGCGGTCGGGGCCTAGCCCGGGCGTCGACCACGCCGGCGGCTCTGCTCGAGCCGCCACTCGCGCACCTTCGCGTGGTCTCCGGACAGCAGGATCTCCGGCACCGTGTGCCCGTGCCAGTCGTAGGGGCGGGTGTAGTGCGGGTACTCGGGCGCGCCCTCGAGCGCCTCGCTGAACGACTCCTCCACGCGCGCTCTCCTCGTGCCCGAGCGCTCCCGGCAGCTTGCGCGTGACCGCGTCGCACACCACCATCGCCGCGAGCTCGCCGCCGGCCAGCACGTAGGGGCCGATCGAGACCACGTCGGTCGCGAGGTGCTCGTTGACGCGCTCGTCGAACCCCTCGTAGCGCCCGCTCAGCAGGGTCAGCTCCTGCTCGGCCGCGAGCTCGGCGGCCAGGGCGTCGTCGAACTGGCGGCCCCCGGGCGCGAGCGCGACCACGCGGCGCCCGCGCGCGATCCGGGCCCGTAGCGCGCGTCGAGCGCCGCCTCGACCACGTCCACCCGGATCACCATGCCGGCCCCGCCGCCGTAGGGGGTGTCGTCGACCTGCCCCGCCTTCAGCGGCGTCGTCGCGCGCAGGTCGACGGGCTCGATCGAGTGGCCGAGCTCGAGCGCGTTGCGCACGTGGCGCTGCTCGAGGAACCACCGAACCAGCCCGGGAACAGCGTGAAGATGTCGATCTTCATCCGAGAAACGCCTCGTCGATGAGGATCTCGCCGCCCTCGACCGAGCGGATCGCGTCCGAGACGAACGGCACCAGCCCGCCGTCCTCGAGCTCGAGCACCGAGCAGGACGGGCCGTCGAGCACGCGCACCACGCGACCGTGCCCGGGGACCGAGCAGCGCAGCAGGTCGTCCGCGAGCCACTCGCCCTCCTCCAGCTCGACATCGACGAGGAGCAGCTCGCCGCGCAGCTCGCGCGGATCCTCCACGCCCGGGAGGCGAACCAGGGGGCGCTCGTCCGTGCCCGCGCGCCTACCGATCTCGAGCGTGCGATCCCCCACCGTCACCTGCTGTCCCGACCGGAAGGGGGTGGCTGGCCCCGTCCACGTAGAAGCTCCCGTCCAGGCCGTGCGGCTTGCCCACCCGGCCGGCGGTCACGAGGGTCAATCGACGACGTCGACGAGCACGCGATGGCCGTCGCGCACGGCGGCGGCCTTCATGACCGTGCGCAGCGCTGCGACCGTGCGCCCACCGCGGCCGATCACCTTCCCTGCCTCGTCGTCGGCGACGTGGAGCTCCAGCACGATCGTGCCGTCGTCCTCGTCGAAGCCCTCGACCGTGACCTCGTCCGGCTTGTCGACGAGCGACCGGGCGAGGTACTCGAGCAGCTCCTCCACGCGCGCCTCCGGCTGCTAGCTGCCGTCGGCCTCGGCCTGCGCGGCGGCGTCCGGAGCAGACTCATCGGGAGCGGGCTCCTCGGCGGCAGCCTCCTCGGCGGCGACCTCCTCGACGGCGGCCTCCTCGACAGCAGCCTCCTCGGCGGCGAGCCTCCTCGACAGCAGCCTCCTCGACGCAGCCTCCTCGACGGCGGCCTCGGCCTCCGCGGGAGCGGCTTCTGCCTCCGGGGCGGGAGCCTCCGGCTGGGCGGGCACCTCCGGCACGGCCGGCGCCGTGGCAGTCCCGCCGGGCACGCCCTTCGCGTACGCCTTCACCAGCTGCTTGACCGTGCCGGTCGGCTGCGCGCCGCGGGCCAGCCAGTGCTGCAGGCGCTCCTCGTCGATACGGATCGTCGAGGGGTCCGTCTGCGGGTTGTAGTGGCCGATCGTCTCGATGAAGCGCCCGTCGCGGGGCGAGCGCTGGTCGGCCACGACCACGCGCCAGATCGGATTCTTCTTGCTGCCCACTCGCGTGAGCCGGACTCGGACGGACATAGAGCGCGGAGAGGTTAGCGACCGCAGGGCCGCGAGCGGTCCGCGCGCAGGCCGGGCCGAGCCGGCTCCGCCGGGCTCAGCGCCCGCCGGCCAGCTGCTGCAGCGACGGCATCTTGCCGCCCGCCACCTGCTTCATCAGCTTCTTCATCTGCGCGAACTGCTTGACCAGCTGCGACACGGCCTGCACGTTCGTGCCCGATCCGCGCGCGATCCGCCGGCGGCGCGACCCGTCGATGATCTTGGGATCGGCCCGCTCGGCGGGGGTCATCGAGAGGATGATCGCCTCCAGGCGGTCGAGCTCCTTCTCGTCCACGTTCAGGTTGCCGAGCTGCTGCCCGACCCCCGGCATCATCCGCAAGAGGTTCCCGATCGGGCCCATCCGGCGCACCTGCTTCATCTGCTCGAGGAAGTCGTCGAGCGTGAACTGCTCCTTGCGGATCTTGCGCTCCAGGTCGGCCGCCTGGCGCTCGTCCATCTGGCGCTCGGCCTTCTCGACGAGCGTCATCACGTCGCCCATCCCGAGGATCCGCTGCGCCATCCGGTCCGGGTGGAAGCGCTCGAAGTCGCCCAGCTTCTCGCCGGTCGACGCGTACAGGATCGGCTTGCCGGTCACCGCCTTGACCGAGAGCGCCGCGCCGCCGCGGGCGTCGCCGTCGAGCTTCGACAGCACGACCCCGTCGAACCCGGCCACCTCGGCGAACTGCTCCGCCACGTTGACCGCGTCCTGACCGGTCATCGCGTCGACCACGAGCAGCACGTCGTGCGGCTTGGTCCGCTTCTTGATCTCCGCGAGCTCCTTCATGAGCTCCTCGTCGACGTGCAGCCGGCCGCTCGTGTCGACGATCAGCGACGTCGCGCCGGTCGCGCTTGGCCTGGTCGAGCGCCCACTCGGCGATGTCGACCGGGTCGCGCCCGGTGCCCTGCTCGTAGACGTGCGCGCCCGCCTGTCCGCCGACCTTGACCAGCTGGTCGACCGCGGCCGGCCGGTAGACGTCGCAGGCCGCCACCGCCACGTCCATCCCGTGCTCCTCGCGCAGGTGGCGCGCGAGCTTGCCGCAGGCGGTCGTCTTGCCCGAGCCCTGGAGGCCCGCCATCAGGATCACCGTCGGGCCCGGCTTGGCGAACGCGAGGTCTCGTCCCGACCCGCCCATCAGCTCGGTCAGCTCGTCCGAGACGATCTTGACCACCTGCTGGCCGGGGTTGAGCGAGTCGAGCACGTCCGCCCCGAGCGCCCGCTCCTTGACCGCCGCCGTGAACTGCTTGACCACCTTGAAGTTGACGTCCGCCTCGAGCAGCGCCAGGCGCACCTGGCGCATCGCCGCGTTGACGTCGTCCTCGGTCAGCTTGCCGCGGGAGCGGACGTCGCCGAGCGCAGCCTGGAGGCGATCGGAGAGGGCGTCGAACACGCCTCAGAGGCTAGTGGGCCGAGGCGGGCTGCGCTTGCTCCGGCAGCCGCGCCCGGTTGCGCGCCGAGCGCACGGCCGCCGACAGCGTCTCGAGGTCGTACGAGCCCTGGTGGCGGCGTCCGTTGATGAAGAAGCTGGGCGTGCCGGCGACCCCGCTCGTGTCAGCGCTCGCCACGTCCTCCGCGATCCGGTCGTCGTGCGCTCCCCGGCGCAGGTCGTCCCAGAACCGCTCGACGTCGAGGCCCAGCTCCTCCGCGTGGCGTCGCAGGTCGCGCGCGCTCAGCTCGTCCTGCGCCGCCAGCAGCCGGTCGTGCATCCGCCAGAACGCGCCCTGAGCCGCCGCCGCCTCGGCCGCGTCCGCCGCCATCTGGGCGTTCGGGTGCACGTCGTTGAGCGGCAGGTGGCGCCAGACGTAGCGCAGCTCGTCCCCGAACTCGTCGAGCAGCCCGCGGATGACCACCTCCGCCTGGCCGCAGTAGGGGCACTCGTAGTCGCCGTACTCGATCAGCGTCACCGGCGCGCCCTCGGGGCCGCGGATGTGGTCGCGCTCGGGGTCCACGTCCTCGGAGAGGTCGAGCAGGTCGTCGGCCGTGCCGAGCATCTGGCGCGCCCGCATCTGCGCGGGCAGCCGCGCGATCACGCGGAACACGACCCAGCTCAGCAGGGCCGCCACGATCGCGGTCGCCAGGATGCCGACCTTCGCCTCCTCGAGCTCGCGGCCCTCGAACGCGATCGTCGCGATCAGCAGCGACACCGTGAACCCGATCGCCCCCACCGCCCCGCCCCCGAAGATCACCGGCCAGCTCAGCGACGGCCGGATCCCGACCGCCCACGAGCGAGTCGCGATCCAGGTCCCGGCCAGGATCCCGAACGGCTTGCCGATCACGTAGCCGAACAGGATCCCCAGCGAGATGGGCGAGGTGACCGCGTCCCCGAGCAGGTCCGCGTCCACGTGGATGCCGGCGTTGGCCAGCGCGAACAGCGGCACGATCACGAAGCTCGTCCACGGGTGCAGCCGGTACTGGAGGCGCTCGTTCGCCGAGATCGCCGAGCTGACGCCGAGCTGGGCGCTGCGGGCCAGCTCCGGGGTCGGCTGCTCGCGAAACGAGCGGGTCAGCTCGGTCGCCCGCTCCAGCTCGCTGCGAGCGGGCGGGTACGCGCTCGTGACGAGCCCGACGGCGAGGCCGGCGATCAGCGGGTCGACGCCCGACTCATACAGCGCGACCCACATGCCCACCCCGACCGCGAGCGCGGCCGGCGGCCGCCAGGTCACCGGCACCCGGTGCAGCGCCAGCTTGACCCCGAACAGCGCGGCCGCGATCGCGAGCGGGAGGACGTCGATCTCCTCCGTGTAGACGGTCGCGATCACGAGCAGCGCGACCAGGTCGTCGATCACCACGATCGTCAGCAGGCGGACGCGCAGGCGCGTCGCGCGCGGCGCCACCAGCGCGAGCACCCCGAGCGCGAAAGCCGTGTCCGTCGACATCGCGGCACCCCAGCCGCCCGCGCCGTCGCCGCCCGCGTTGAAGAGCATGTAGACCAGCACGGCCAGCGCCATCCCGCCGAGCGAGGCGAACACGATCACCGACAGCCGCGCGCGCTCGCGCAGCGCGCCCAGGTCGAACTCGCGCCTGGCCTCCAGCCCGACGACCAGGAAGAAGAGCGTCATCAGGCCCTCGTTGACCCAGTGGCGCAGGTCGAGCGAGATGCCGCTGCTGCCGATCTCGATCGACAGCTTCGTCTCCCAGAACGAGTCGTACGAGTCCGGCCACGGCGAGTTGGCCCAGGCGAGCGCTGCCACCGTCCCGGCCAGCAGGACCATCGCCCCGCCGGACTCCGTGCTGAGGAAATCGCGGACGGGCGCCGCGACGTTGCGGGCCCACGCGGTGCGCTCGGTGAACGGCCGCGTCAGCGCATGGGGTGTGGCCACTACGGGCCCGGAGGCGGAGGCGGCTCGCGATCCGGCTTCGGGATCACGGAGCCGAGGTTGCCGAGTGCCTGGGTGATCTCGCTCGGGATGATCCAGACCTTGTTCGACTCGCCCTGCGCGATCTGCGGCAGCACCTGGAGGTACTGGTAGGCGAGCAGCTTCGGATCGGCGTCGCCGCGGTGGATCGCGTCGAACACCGTCTCGATCGCCTTCGACTGGCCCTCCGCATTCAGGATCTGAGACTCGCGCGCGCCCTCGGCGCGCAGGATCGCGCTCTGCTTCTCTCCCTCGGCGGTGAGGATCTGCGACTGCTTGACGCCCTCGGCGGTCAGGATCGCCGCGCGCCGGTCGCGCTCGGCGCGCATCTGCTTCTCCATCGCCTCCTGGATCGAGGCCGGCGGGTCGACCGCCTTCAGCTCGACGCGGTTGACGCGGATTCCCCACCTGCCGGTCGCCTCGTCGAGCACGTGGCGCAGCTCGGCGCTGACCTTGTCGCGCGAGGTGAGCGTGTCCTCGAGCGTCATGCCGCCGACCACGTTGCGCAGCGTGGTGACGATCAGCTGCTCGATCGCCGAGATGTAGTCGGCGATCTCGTAGGTGGCGCCCTTCGGGTCGGTCACCTGGAAGTAGACGACCGTGTCGATGTTGATCACGAGGTTGTCTTCGGTGATCACCGGCTGCGGCGGGAACGAGACGACCTGCTCGCGCAGGTCGAGCAGCGGCTTGACGCGGTCCACGTAGGGCACGACCAGCGCCAGGCCGGGCGCGAGCGTGCGGTGGTAGCGCCCGAGCCGCTCCACGATGCCGGCCCGTGCCTGGGGCACGATGCGGATGCCGCGCGCGAGCGTGAACAGCACCACAATCGCTACGACGATGGGCACGATCAGAGTGGCCAACTGGGTCCTTTCGCCTTATTCGTGTACGAGCGCCGTCGCGCCCTCGATCTTGAGCACCTCGACGCGGGCGCCGGGCTCGAACGAATGATCCTCCTCGTATGAACGGGCGCTCCACACCTCGCCCTTCAGGCGCACCGTGCCGCCGTCCCGGTCGACGCGGTCGATCACGACAGCCTCGGCTCCGACCAGGGCAGCCGTGCCCGTCCGCAGCTGCGCCGGCATGCGCATGTGTCGCCGCGCGATCGGCCGCAGCGCGAGCAGCGACGTCGCCGCGGCGACGGTGAAGACGATCCATTGGAGGGCGTCGCCGCCGCCGGCGAGCGCGACGATCGCGGCCAGGACGGCCGCGACCGCGACCGGGCCGAGGAAGAACCCGAGCGTGAACATCTCTCCGACGGCGAGCACGCCGGCGGCGATCATCCACAGCACCCAGTCGTCCATTCCCACCGATCCTAGGGGGCGTGGCGGCCTTTGAGCACTTCACGCGCCCCCCGCAGCCGAGAGCGCAGCAGCCCGCGTGCCGGCTCGATCGCGAGCGAGCAGTCGCGCGGCCGGACCAGGCCCGATCCCGCGACGGTCGCCGTGCGCACCGGCCGCCCCGCCAGCAGCTGCGCGAACTCGGCCCGGGTGACGCGATCCGCGCCGGCCACGTGGAGCAGCCCGGACCGCTTCGTCCCGGCCAGCTCGATCAGCGCGTCGGCCAGGTCGCCGACCTGGATCGGGCAGCGCACCTCGTCTGAGAAGAACGTCGCGTCGGGGTCGGCGGCCAGGCGCTCCTGCGGCCCCGGCCGCTCGCCGCCGTAGATCAGCGAGGTGCGCACCACCAGCGCGGCCGGGCAGGCCGCGAGCACGCCGCGCTCGGCGTCGGCCTTCGCCCTGCCGTAGTCGGTCAGCGGCGCGGGCTCGTCCGCCTCCGTGTACGGCTGGCCCTTCTCGCCGTCGAAGACGACGTCCGTCGAGAGCTGCACGAGCCGGGCGCCGGTGGCCGCCGCCGCGGCCGCGACGTGCACCGCCCCGTCGCAGGTGACCGCCCGGTCGTCCTGGCGATAGGCGGCGTTGACGACCGCGCGCGGACGGCGCGACTCGAACAGCGCGTCCACGGCCGCCGCGTCGCGGATGTCGACGTCGCGCGACGACAGCCCGACCGCGTCCCAGCGCTCGACGAGCTCGCGCCCGAGATAGCCGGTGCCGCCCAGGACGAGCCGCGTCACGCCGCGTCGAGCGCGCGCTCCAGGTCGGCCACCAGGTCGGCGGCCTCCTCGCATCCCGCCGACAGCCGGATGAAGCCTTCGCCCACGTCGTCCCCGCCCCAGCGGCGACGGCGCTCGGCGCTCGTCTGCACGCCGCCGAAGCTCGACGCCTCCGTGACGAGCTCGCACGCGGCGAGCAGGCGCTCGGCGCGCTCGCGGCTGCCGACGTCGAAGGAGACGATCGTCCCGAACCCGCTCATCTGGCGCCGGGCCACCTCGTGCCCCGGGTCGCCGGGCAGGCCCGGGTAGCGCACGCCCGAGACGTCGTCGCGGCCGGACAGGAACTCGGCGAGCGCGAGCGCGTTGGCGCTGCCGCGCTCCAGCCGCAGCGCCAGGGTCGCGAGCGAGCGGTGCGCGAGCCAGACCTCGAACGGACCCGGCACCGCGCCGGCCTCGGTGCGCCAGTCGCGCAGCGCCTGCGCGCGCTCGCCGTCGCGCGTGGCGACGTAGCCGAGCATCAGGTCGGCGTGGCCGGACAGGTGCTTGGTCGCGCTGGTCAGCGCGTAGTCCGCGCCGAGGTCGAGCGGGCTCTGGTAGAGCGGCCCGGCGGTGGTGTTGTCGACGACGCAGAGCGCCCCCGCCGTGTGGGCCGTCTCGGCCAGCGTGGCCAGGTCGTAGACCTCGAGGTGCGGGTTCGAGGGCGACTCGAGCCAGAGCAGCTGCGCGCCCTGGACCGCGCTCTCGAGCTCGGCGGGCGGCGCGAGCCGGACCTCCACCCCGCGCGGTGCCAGGTGGCCCTTGGCGAGCTTGCGCACTCCCTGGTAGCAGGCGTGGTCCATGGCCACCGCCGTGCCGGGCTCGAGGCTGGTCAGCAGCAGCGCCGTCGCCGCGGCCATGCCGGAGGAGAAGATCACGACCTCGGCGCGCTCGAGCTCGGCGAGCGCGGCCTCGTAGCGCCCCCAGGTCGGGTTCCCGTAGCGGGTGTAGAGATAGTCGGAGCTGTCGATCTCCCCGCTCAGGTGAAACGGAGCGGCGAGCACGGGTCCGGGCAGGAACGGGGCGCCCTGCTCGGCCTTGGGCAGGCCGGCGCGCACAACCCGAGTACCGTCGCCCAGCCCGCTCACGGCTCGATTATCGCGCGGGCGAAGTCGTCGGGGTCGAACGGTCGCAGGTCCTCCAGCGCCTCGCCGATCCCGATCAGCTTGACGGGCACGCCGAGCTCCTGGGCGATCGCGAGCGCGATCCCGCCCTTGGCGGTGCCGTCGAGCTTGGTCAGCGCGATGCCGTCGACGTCGACGGCATCGCGGAACAGCAGCGCCTGGCGCAGGCCGTTCTGGCCGGTGGTCGCGTCGATCGTCAGCAGCGTCTCGTGGGGGGCGCCGGGCGCCTGGCGCTCGATCACCTTGCGGATCTTGCGCAGCTCGTCCATCAGGTGCTGCTGGGTGTGGAGCCGGCCCGCCGTGTCGATCAGCACGACGTCGCGCCCGCGCGCCTTGGCCGCCTCGATCGCGTCGAACGCCACCGCGCCGGGGTCGGACCCCTCCTCCCCGCGCACGACCTCGCAGCCGGCCCGCTCGGCCCACAGCGTGAGCTGCTCGGCTGCGGCGGCGCGGAAGGTGTCGCCGGCGGCGAGCAGCACCGAGCGGCCGAGCTCCTGCTGGAGGTGCCAGGCGATCTTGCCGATCGTGGTCGTCTTGCCCGTGCCGTTGACGCCGACCACCAGGATCACGGTGGGCTGCTCGGCCAGCGAGATCGTGTCGCCGTCCACGCGCGCGGTCTCGGCGAGCAGCTCCTGGAGCCGGCCGGTGAGCGCCTCGCCGTCGGCCAGCGAGCCCTCCTCCGCCTCGCGCTCGAGCCGCTCGACGATCGCCGCGGTGGTCGGGGCGCCCACGTCGGCGTAGATGAGCGCCTCCTCGAGCCGCTCGAAGGTCTCGTCGTCGAGCGTCTGGAAGACCGTCGCCTGGAGCTCGGCGCCGAGCGCCTGGCGCGTCTTCGACATGTTGTCGCGCAGGCGCCTGAACAAGCCGCGGCGCTCGGGCTCCGGCTCGGCCTCCGGCGCGGGCGCGTCGCCCGTCTCGAACAGCTCCTGCCAGGTGCGCGTCACGCGCGTGAGGTTACGCGGCGGCTTCGTCGACGCCCGCGTCGCCCAGCCTGCGGGAGATCACGCGCGAGATGCCGTCGCCGCCCATGCTCACGCCGTAGAGCGTGTCGGCGGCGTCCATCGTGCGCTTCTGGTGGGTGACCACGATGAACTGGGCGCGGTCGGAGTAGCGGCGCACGAGCTGGAGGAAGCGGTCGATGTTGATGTCGTCGAGCGCGGCCTCGACCTCGTCGAGGATGTAGAAGGGGCACGGCCGGGCGAGGAACACGGCGAACATGAACGCGAGCGCGACCAGCGACTTCTCGCCGCCCGACAGCAGCGACAGGCGCTTGGACGACTTGCCGGGGGGCGTCACCTCGATCTCCACGCCCGCCTCGGGCTGCTCGTCCTCCTCGCCCGCGGGTGCGGCGTCCTCGGCGTCGGGTGCCTCCTCGCCCGCGATGACCGCGCGCGGGCCCTCGCTCTGGACCAGCCGCAGGCGGCCGCGGCCGCCCGGGAAGAGGTGCTCGACGACCTCCTCGAAGTTCTTCGCCGCCGCCTCGAAGGTCTCCTCGAAGCTCTCGCGGATGCGCCGGTCGGTCTCGGCGATCAGGCCCTCCAGCTCGGCGAGGGCCGACTCCAGGTCGCCGCGCTGCTCCTCGAGCTCGTCGACGTGGGCGACGGCCTCGTCGTACTCCTGCTTGGCGAGCGGGTTGACCGGACCGAGCTGCTCGCGCCGCCGGTTGAGGCGCTCCACGCGCGCGTCGAGCGCCTCGCGCTCGTCGTCGGGCAGCGGCTCGGTGGCGGGCTGCGCCTCGAGGCCCAGCCGCCCGGCGAGGTCGTTCAGGTCGCGCTCGACGTCGGCGGCCGTGTCGCGCACCTGCTGCGCTGCGACCTCTGCGCCGGTCACGGCCTCGCTCGCGTCGCGCAGCCGGCCCTGCAGCTCGGCCTCCTCGTGCGCGCAGCCTCGCAGCGCGGTGGCGGTCTCCTCGCCGCCCGCGGCGTGGCGGTCGAGCTGCTCGGCGAGCTGCTCGCGGCGCGCCGCCACCGCGGCGTGCGCCCGCTCCAGCGCCACCGCGGCGCGCTCGGCGTCGCGCGCGATCCCGGCGTCGCTCTCGATGCCGGCGCGCACGCGCTCGAGCGAGCGGGTGCGCTCGGCCCGCTCGGCCTCGATCCGCTCCGCCAGCCGGCGCTCCGCCCGCAGGCCCGCGATCAGCTCGGCGCGGCGCACCGCGCCCGGGCCCTCGTCGGGCGCCTCGCGGCGACGGGCGATCACCCACTCGGTGCGGCTGACGGCCTCGGCCGCCTCGGCGGCCTCGCGCGCGCTGCGCCGGTGGGCGGCGTCAGCGGCGTCGCGGGTCGCGTCGGCGTTCGCGATCGCCTCGGCCGCGCTCTCGGCGGCGCGGCCGGCCTCGAGCTCCTCGGCGGCGGCGCGCTCGGACTCGGCGACCAGCTCGTCGCGCCGGCGGCGCTCCTCCAGCACGCGCTCCGCCCCGCCCGGCTCCGACTGGGACAGCTCGCCGGTCGCGCCGTCCAGCCGCCGGCCGGCGAGCGTGACCGCGACGCCGGTGAAGCCCTCGGGGACCTCGGCGAGCGCGTCCACCACGCGGACGCCGCCGAGCAGGCGCTCGGCGAGCGCCGCGACGGACGGCTGCGGGGTGACGTGGTCGAGCAGCGGGGTGCCGGGGCCCGCAGCGGCGGGCCAATCTTCAGCGGGGGCCGGGGGCGCGAGCCCCGGATGTCATCAGCGCGCTGCCGCCCTTGTCGAGCACGCGCTCGCCGGCGGCGAGGTCGTCGACCAGTGCGGCGGACAGGCGCGGGCCGAGGGTGGCGGCGAGCGCCAGCTCGTAGCCGGGCGCCACGTCGAGCGCCTGAGCGAGCGTGACCGACCCGTCGGGCGCGCTCGCGGCGGTGCGCAGGAACTGGTTGACGGCCGCCAGCTCCGCGCCCGCCTGCGCGGCGCGGGCGCGGGCGGCCTCGACGGCGCGCTCGGCGTCCCGGCGGGCGGCGCGGGCCGACTCGATCTCGGTCTCGGCGGCGTCGAGGGCGGCCTTGCGCTGCGCGCCCTCCTGATCGAGGCGGGCGTGCTCGCCGCGGGCGCGCTCGAGGTCCGCCTCGAGGCTCGCGACCTCCTCGCGCAGGCGTGCCTGGCGGTCGTTCTCGAGCCGGTCGATCTCGCGCTCGAGCGAGCGGATCCGGTCGCTCGGCGTCAGCGCGTCCCAGGCGGCGCGCGTCGAGCCGCCGTCCTCCTCGGGCGGGCGCGGCAGCCGCGCGTCCGGCAGCGCGTCGGACTCGCCCGCGGCGTCGCGGGCGGCCTCGGCCTCGAGCAGCTCCAGCTCGCGCGCCCGTCGCGCGCCGCGCTCGTGGGCGGACTGGCCCTGGTCGCGGACGCGCTCCAGGCGCATTGAGATCCGGTCGGCGGCCGAGCGCGCCGAGAACAGGCCCGCCTGGATGCGCTCGCGCTCGCGGGTCTGCTCGGCGAACGCCTCCTCCGCCTGCTCGCGCCGCTCGGCCACCTCACCCAGCAGCCGCTGCGCCTCGTCGCGCTCGGTGCGCGCGACCTTCGCCCGCTGCTCGGCGCCGGCCAGCGCGGCGCGGGCCTCGCGCGCGGCGTCGCGGGCGAGCGTGAAGCGGGCCTCGAGCGTCTGGCGCTCGAGCCGCTCGTGCAGCTCGGCCGCCTCCGCCTGGCGCTTGAGCGGGCGCAGCCGCGAGCGCGCCTCGCGCTCCACGTCGAGCGCGCGACCGAGGTTGTCCTCGGTGCGCTCCAGCTTGAGCTGCGCGCGCCGGCGGCGCTTGCGGTGCTTGCCAAGCCCGGCCGCCTCCTCGATCAGGAGGCGCCGCTCGCGCGGGCGCGACAGCACGATCTGCTCGACCTTGCCCTGCGAGACGACCGAGTGCATCTCCTTGCCGAGCCCGGAGTCGGACAGCACCTCGATCACGTCGACCAGCCGGCAGCGCGCGCCGTTGAGGCGGTACTCGCCCTCGCCGTCGCGGTTGAGCCGCCGCACGATCGAGATCTCGGAGAAGTCCGTCGTCAGGCGGCCGTCGGAGTTGTCGATCACCACCTCGACCTCGGCGGCCTTCGAGCCCTGCACGCCGTGGCCGCCGGCGAAGATCACGTCCTTCATCACCTGGCCCCGGACCGCCAGCGGCGACTGCTCGCCGAGCGCCCACAGCACGGCGTCGGTGATGTTCGACTTGCCCGACCCGTTGGGGCCCACGACCACGGACACGCCGGTGCCGAACTCGAGCTTGGTCCGGTCGGGGAAGGACTTGAAGCCCTTCATCGATATCGAGCGCAGGTGCATCTCTACGGGGCCGCCTCGCCCAGGCGATCGAGAGCGTGCAGGGCGGCTTCCTGCTCCGCTCCCTTCTTCGTCTTTCCCTCCCCGCGGCCGAGCTCCTCCCCCTCCACCTCGGCGACGGCGATGAACTTGCGATCGTGCGCCGGGCCCTCCTCGGCGACCGTCTGGTAGACGACGACCTCCGCCCGCCGCGCCAGGCGCTCCTGGAGCACGGACTTGTAGTCCACCGGGTGCTCGAGCGCGTCCTCGATCTCGCCGCGGAACGACTCGACGACCGCCGGCGACGTCCGCTCGAACCCGAAGGCCAGGTAGGCGGCGCCGATGATGGCCTCGCAGATCGACGCCAGCACGCGCTCCGAGGCGACCAGCATCTCGGCGCTGCGCCCGGTCGTGCCGTCGGGCGCTGCCCCGCGCAGCGCTGCGGGTACGCCGATGCCCTGCGCCACCCGCGCGCAGGAAGCGCCGCTGACCGCCTGGGCGCGCACCTTGGTCAGGCGCCCGGCGCCGTAGCTCTCGAAGCGCGGGTACAGGTGGGTGGAGACCGCCAGGCTCAGGACGACGTCCCCCAGGAACGCGAGCCGCTCGTAGGAGTCGGCGCGGTGCTCCACCCAGGAAGCGTGGGTGAACGCCTGCCGGCGCAGGTCATCCGGCAGCTCGGCGAGCAGCTCGGCGAGTGACTCCGGCTCAGCTTTCGATCTCCGCGGCATGGGCGGCGACGAAATCCGCGGCCTGACCGACCGTCAGGATCTTTACCGCCTCCTCGTCGGGGATGCGCACCCCGTAGCTGTCCTCCAGCTCGACGACCAGCTCCACCAGGTCAAGCGAGTCGGCCTCCAGGTCCTCGCGAAAGCGCGTGTCCTCGCCGATGCGGGCGGCATCGACCTCCAGCTCGGTGGCCAGGTGATCGCGAATGCGTGCGAGGACCTCGTCTCGTTCCATCGATGCGCTCTCGGTTTCAGGCTAGGCGTCGTTTACGTCATGTCCCCCCGCTAAAGCGTCTCGGACGTCGCGCCAACGACGCTACCAGCGGGCGCGGACCGCAAGGCCCCGGCGGCCTCGAGCGCGGCGGAGGTGCGCCCGACCATGTCCTCGTCGACCGCCCGCTGCGCCAGCCGCACCGCGTTCTCGATGCCGCGCGGGCCGAAGCTCCCGTGCGCGACGACGACGGGCTTGCGCAGGCCGAGCAGGATCGCGCCGCCCACCCCCTCCGGGTCGAGCTCGGTGCGCAGGCCCCCGAGCTTGCCGCGGATCAGCAGGCCGCCGACGCTCGACACGGCGCCCGAGCGCACTCGCGCGCCGATCGCACCGGTGAGCTCCTTCACGGTCGACTCGAGCACCTTGAGCGCCACGTTGCCGGCGAACCCGTCGGCAACGACCACGTCGACGGTCGCGCGCGGGAGGTCGAAGCCCTCCACGTTGCCGGTGAAGTTGAGCGTGCCCTCGGCGAGCCGGTCGTGGGCGGCGAGCACCTCCGGGGTGCCCTTGCCCGCCTCCTCCCCGACCGACAGCAGGCCGACGCGCGGCCGCTCGATGCCCACGCAGGCCTCCATGAAGCAGGCACCCATGTAGGCGAACTGCACGAGGTGCTCGGGGCGCGCCTGCACGCTCGCGCCGGCGTCCAGCAGCAGCACGGGCCCGTCGGGGACCGGCAGCAGGACGGCGAGCGCGGGCCGGAAGACCCCCCGGATGCGCCTGATCGAGACGGTGCCTGCGGCGAGCGTGGGCCCGGTCGAGCCGGCCGAGACGAGCCCCTCGGCGCGCCCGTCGGCGACGGCGGCGGCAGCCCGCACGATCGAGGCGTCCTTGCGCGAGCGCACGGCGGCCACGGGCTCGTCGCCGGCCTTGATGCTCTCGGGCGCGTCGACGACCTCGGCGCGCTCGCCGGCCCCGGCCAGCTCCGCCTGCGGGCCGAACAGCAGGACGGGCAGACCCGAGCGGCGGACGCCTTCGGCGACCGCGCCGGGTCCCTGGTCGGCGCCGTTAGCGTCGACCGCGATCACGGCTTACTCGTCGTCGGCCGTGCCCGGCTGCTGCACGATCACCTCGCGGCCCGCGTAGGTGCCGCAGTTGGGGCAGACCCGGTGCGGTCGGCGCGGCGCATGGCAGCGCGGGCAGTAGCTCAGGCTGGGAGCGGTGATCTTGTGCTGGGAGCGGCGCTTGTGCGTCCGCGAGTGCGACTGTCTCTGCTTGGGGACGGCCATCGGCGCATGAGTGTAGCCATACTCGGCCCATGGCCTTCGTCCCTCCCGCCCGGCACCTGCTGCGCGCGAAGGACCTGGCCGACGCCCGCTATTTCGAACCGCTCGGCGTCGACGACCTCGCTCGGGCGGCGGGCCTGTCGCGCGCGCACTTCAGCCGCGAGTTCCGGCGCGCCTTCGGCGAGCCGCCGCATTCGTACCTGCTGACGCGGCGCCTGGAGCGCGCGGCGGCGCTGCTGCGCAACGACCGACCGCTCGGTGGCGGAGATCTGCCTGTCGTCGGCCTCCGAGCGTCGGCTCGTTCACGAGCAGCTTCGGGCGCATGTTCGGCGCCATCGCCGACGGCCTACCGCGCCGAGTTCCCGCCCGCCGCCGGCCACGCGATCGTGCCCGCCTGCGTGGTCCGTTTCTTCGGGCGGCCCCAGAACAGCACGTTTCGAGAAGACAGCGCACGCCACCGGGGTCGTAGCTTCGGGTCCACCCCCAATCGTCGACCCGAAGGAGACCCCGATGCTCAAGATCAGCGTGGCCCAGCTGTGGGTGCACGACCAGGACGAGGCGCTCGACTTCTACACGAAGAAGGTCGGCATCGAGGTCCGCACGGACGTCACCATGCCGGAGCTGGGCGACTTCCGCTGGCTCGTCGTCGGCCGGCCGGGCAGCCGGAGATCGGCATCGTGCTGATGGCGATTCCAAGCGAGCCCGTGATGGACAGCAACACCGCCGACGACGTCCGCAACCTGATGGCGAAGGGATTCGCCGGCACGGTCTTCCTGACCACCGACGACGTGCACGCCTCTGCCAAGGAGATGAAGGCGCGCGGCGTCGAGTTCACCGAGGAGCCGGCGGAGCGGCCGTACGGCATCGACTCTGCGTTCCGCGACCCCTCTGGCAACAGCCTCCGGACTGATCGCAGGTGATAGAGGGCTGACGCGCCTCAGTCGAGCTTCAGCTCTCGCAGAGCTGCCCAGCGCGGGTCCGGCTCACGCTCGTGCGCGTGGTCCGGGCCCGCTTCGTTGAGGTTCTCGCCGCAGATCGCGCACAGGCCGAGGCAGTCCTCGCGGCACACGATCTGCACCGGCAGGGCGAGCGCGAGCGCGTCGCGCGCCCACGCGTGCAGGTCGAGCTGGTCCTCCTCGAGGTAGGGCGAGCTGAGCTCCTCCCCGCCGCCGGGCTGGTCGACCTCCCGGGCGTCCACCGCGATGGCGTGACCGGCCGGCTCGAGGCAGCGCATGCACGGTCCCTCGAGCCTGGTGTCGAAGCGCAGCCGCAGCGCGTGGCCGATGGTGGTGTGCGAGACGTCGAGCGTCGCCGCGACCTGGTCGCCGGGCACCGCGTAGCGCTGCCCGCCGAAGTCGAAGGGTTCGACCGACACGTCCAGCGCCAGCTGCCGCCCCTCGCCGGAGGACAGCCGTAGCGCGCCGACGTCGAGGGTGTCCGTGCGCTGGCTCATGGCCCGAGATTAGCGCCGCCTAGCGAGCGGCCAGCAGTGCCGCCGCGGCGGCCACGAGCTCGCCGTTGCCCGCGGCCAGGCGGCCGTCCGGGAGCACCGGCGTGTCCTCCAGCCCGGTGCGGATCCCGTGCCCGCGCTCGACCGCCCGCCGGTTGACGGCCCACGTCGCGATCCCGTCGCCGTGGTGGATCTGCTCCAGCGCGATCCCGGCCGCGGCCAAGGTGGCCTCCATCGCCGCCGCGTCGGCGAGCGCGTCGTCCGGGTCGGGCGCGAGCGGCTCGATCAGCGCCCAGGCGCAGCGCGGCGCCAGCCCGCTCTCGACGAACGCCTCCGCGTCGGCCGGCGAGAGCAGGCCCGCCTCGATGCCGACCCCGCGCCCGAGCAGCAGCTCGCAGAGCGCTCCGATGCCCTCCTCGCCCTGGTTGGCGGAGACCAGGTCGGGCAGCTCGGTCCAGCCCGCCACCAGCGCGTGGCGGCGCTCCGGGTCACGCTCGATCGCCGCCGACGTGCTCAGCGACACCGGCACCCCCGGGCACGCCTCGCGCACGGCCCGCAGCGCCGCCGCGCAGTGCTCGGCGGCGAGCGTCTCCGCGTCGCCGTCGTAGGGATGCAGGTGCAGCGCCCGCGGCGCCGGCGTCGACCGCGGAGCGCGCCTCGGCGGCCAGCTGCGCCGGCGTGCGCGGCGTGGCCGGGTGATCCCGGTCGCCGTTGAGTGCCGCCTCCAGCAGAGGCGCCACGTCTCAGGCGGAGCGCTCGATCAGCTCGACGCGGTAGCCGTCGGGGTCGCGCACGAAGCAGATCAGCGGCCCCTCGGTGCGCCCGCCGGGCCGGTAGGGCGGCTTCTCGGGCTCGATTCCCTCGGCGGAGAGGCCGCCCAGCGTGCCGTCCAGGTCCTCCACGGCGAGCGCGATGTGGTTGTAGCCGGTGCCCAGCTCGTAGGAGTCGACCCCGTGGTTGTAGGTCAGCTCGAGCACGGGATCCTCGCCCGGCATGTTCATGAACACGTTGATCGCCTCGTCGCCGATCGGCATGCGCCCGGTCTCCTGGAAGCCGAGCTTCTCGTAGAAGGCCACGGAGCGGTCGATGTCGCCGATGCGGTAGCAGGTGTGGAGGTAGCTGGGCATGGCGCCGGAGGCTAGTCCAACTCGTACCAGTCGCCCGCGTCGGCCGTGTAGATGTGCTTGACCGTCCTCAGGCCGGTCGGCGCGTCGAGCGTGCCCGCGGTGATGCTGATCGTCGCGCGGTCGGGCGCGTCCCAGAACAGGCTCGAGCCGCACTCGCCGCAGAAGCCCCGCCGCGCGTGCGCGTTGCTCTCGGGGCTGTCGATCCAGCGCAGCCGATCCTCGCCCGTCGAGCCGCAGCGCCTCACGCGGCGCCGCGGTGTAGCCAGTCGGCCCGCCATGCCAGCGGCGGCACTCGACGCAGTGGCAGACCTCGACGTCGCGCAGCGGAGCGTCCACCTCGTAGCGGACCGCTCCGCAGAGGCAGCGGCCGGTCACGGGATCCGCAGGCGCGCGCCGAACGCGCCGTCGCCCCGCGGGTAGCGCGCCAACAGATCCAGGACGCGCGGTCGCGCCATGCGCGGCCGGCACGCGAATCGTGAAGTGGGCGGAGTCGAGGCGGCGCACCCGCAGCCTGCGCGGGTCGCGGCCGCCGCGCAGCCACGCGCCCAGCGAGTCGGCCCGCCTGCGCATGTCGACGCGGATGCGGCCCCCGGGCGTGACGAGCAGCGAGCCCTTCGTCACCGGCGGCGAGCGTGTCCACGCACTGCCCGTTGTGACCGGCGACCCAGCAGTAGCTCCCGCGTGCCGCGGTCAGCTCGCCGTCGGCGCCGCGCAGAATCGGGCTGGGGGGACCGAAGGAATCGAGACGGCCAGCGCGAGGAGGGCGGCGGCGTTAGCCGACTTCGGCCTCTTCGCGGCCCTGGAGGCGGTCGCGGCCGCGCTGCACCGCCGCGGTGAACTTCGTCAGGTTGACCTCGAGCGTGTTGAGGATGTCGTCGGCGTAGTCCTCCGCGCCGAGTCGGATCTCGCGCTCGCGGGCGCGGGCGTCCTCGATGATCTCGTCCGCCTGGCGCTCTGCCTGCTTGACGATCTCCTCCTCGGAGATCAGGCGGCCCTGCTCGTCGCGCGCCTCCTTGATGATGCGCTCGGCCTCACGCTTGGCCTCAGCGAGCATCTCCTGGCGCTCCTTCACGATCCAGCGCGCCTGCTTGATCTCCTCGGGGATCGTGGCGCGCATCTGGTCGAGGATGTCGTACACCTCTTCCTTGTCGACGCGCACCTGATCCGTGAGCGGGACCGGCTTGGCGTTGTGAATCGTGTCGTCGAGCTTGTCAATCAGGACGAGGACGTCCATAGGCGCTCCAGTTCTCTACCGCTGCAATTCTTCCTTCAAGCGGGCCGCCACGCGGTCTGGCACGAGTCCGCTGATATCGCCGCCGAACATAGCCAGCTCCTTCACCCCGCTGGAGCTCAGGAAGCTGAATTGCGGCGCCGCCATGAAGTAGATGCTCTCGATATCGGGCGCCATCTTCCTGTTGAGCTGGTTCATCTCGAACTCGTATTCGAAGTCCGAGATCGCCCGCAGCCCCTTCACTATCGCCTTGGCCCCATGCTCGCGGGCGAAATCGACGAGCAGCGTATCAAAGGCTTTTACCTGCACATGCGGGTATTCCGCGACCTGATCCTCGATGAACGAGACGCGCTCCTCCGCGCCGAAGATCGTCTTCTGCTTGCGGACCGGCTGGTTCACCACCCCCACCACGACGTTGTCGAACACGTTCGCCGCGCGGCCGATGATGTCGAGGTGGCCCATCGTGATCGGGTCGTACGAGCCCGGGCAGACGGCCGTGCCGCCGTTGCGCTCAGCGCTCATGGATCGCGATCCGGGTGTCGCCGTAGGTGCGCTCGACCCGGAGCGGGAACGGGAGCACGAGCGGGTTGCGCTTGTCGGATTCGGTCACGATTCGGGCGTTCTCTGGGGTGAGCGCCGGCAGGCGCTCGGCGAGCGGACCGGCCAGGCGGGCCGCAGAAGCATAGGGAGGGTCGCAGAACACGAGATCGAACGCGCCCTCAGCGCCGGCCAGGAAGCGCTCGGCATCGCTGCGCACGACGGTCGCGTCGGCGCCGAGCGGCTCGAGGTTGCGCTCGATCGCGGCGACGGCGCGGGCGTCGTCGTCGACGAACACCGCGCTCGCCGCGCCGCGCGAGAGCGCCTCGATCCCGAGCGCCCCCGACCCGGCGTAGAGGTCGAGCACGCGCGCGCCCTCGACGTCGCCGAGCATCGAGAAGAGCGCCTCGCGCACGCGGTCGGCGGTCGGGCGCGTGCGCGCGCCGCGCGGCGCCGCCAGCCGCCGCCCCTTGAACGCCCCTGCGACGACCCTCAAGACCTCTCGCTCATGCGGGGATCGGATCCAGCTCCGAGCCGAAGCGTCCCACCACGGCGTCGCGCAGGAGCGCGTGCTCGGGCGCCTCGAGGCGCGGGTCGTCCAGCAGGATCGCGTCCGCGCGGTCGCGCGCGCGCACGAGCAGCTCGGCGTCCTCGGGCAGGCGCGCGACCCGGAACTCGGGCAGCCCGTGCTGGCGCGTGCCGAGCAGGTCGCCGGCGCCGCGCAGCTCGAGGTCGACCTCGGCCAGCCGGAAGCCGTCGCGCTCGCCGGCGATCGCCTCGAGGCGGGGCAGCTTGGGGTCGCCGAACAGGACGCAGAGCGACTCGTGCTCGCCGCGGCCGACGCGCCCGCGCAGCTGGTGCAGCTGCGAGAGCCCGTAGCGCTCCGCCGCCTCGATCAGCATCACGGTCGCGTTCGGGACGTCGATCCCGACCTCGATCACGCTGGTCGCCACGAGCACGTCCGCCTCGCCGCGCGCGAACGCCTGCATCGCCGCGGCCTTGCGCTTCGAGGGCAGCTGGCCGTGGATCAGCTCCACGCGCAGGTCGGCGAACTCGGTCGTGCGCAGGCGCTCGAACTCGGCCGTCGCGGCCTTCGCCTGGAGCGTCTCGGACTCCTCGACGAGCGGGCAGACCACGAAGCACTGGCGCCCCGCTCGGATCTCCTCGCGGATGCGCTCGTAGGCACGGGCGCGGGCGCGGACGCCGTCGACCACGAACGTCTCGACCGCCCGGCGACCCTGCGGCAGCTCGCGCAGGACGGTGGCGTCGAGGTCGCCGTACGCGGTCAGCGAGAGCGTGCGCGGGATCGGCGTGGCGGTCATGTGCAGGGAGTGCGGCACGAGGCCCGCGGGCGCCTTGGCGTCGAGGGCGGCGCGCTGGCGCACGCCGAAGCGGTGCTGCTCGTCGACGACGACGACGGCGAGGTCGCGGAACTCGACGGGCGGCTCGATCAGGGCGTGGGTGCCGACCACGAGCGCGAGCTGCCCGCTGGCGAGCCGGGCCAGCAGGTCGCGCCGGCGCGCGGCGGTCGTCGAGCCGGTCAGCAGCTCGACCGGGAGCGCGCCGCCGAGCAGCGAGTCGAGCGTGCGGTGGTGCTGCTCGGCGAGCGTCTCGGTGGGCGCCATCAGCGCCGCCTGGGCGCCGTTCTCGACCGCGCGCAGCATCGCCTCCAGCGCGACGCACGGTCTTGCCACTCCCCACCTCCCCCATCAGCAGCCGCTGCATCGGCTGCTCGCCGGCCAGGTCCGCGTCGATCTCCCCCATCGCCGCGACCTGGTCGCCGGTCAGCTCGAACGGCAGCGACCAGCGCCAGCGGTCGACCACGACGCCGCGCGGCGCGAGCGGCCGCGCCCGGCGACCCTCGCGGCGCGCGCGCCTGCGCCCCGCGACGGCCAGCTGGAGCAGGAACAGCTCCTCGAAGGCGAGCCGGCGGCGCGCGCCCAGCTCGTCCTCCTCGCGGTCCGGGAAGTGGACGGCGGCGAGCGCGGCGGGCCGGTCCGGCAGCCGCTCGGCGACGCGCAGCGCGGTCGGCAGCGGCTCGACGGCGGCGAGCATGCGCGGGTAGGCCTGCCACATCAGCTCGCGCAGCTTGCCCGCGCTGATGCCCTCGGTCGCCGGGTGCACCGGGACCAGGCCGACGGTGTGCACCGGCGCCTCGCGCGCCGAGCTGCTCGAACTCCGTGACCCAGAGCTCGCCGCGGCGGCGCAGCTTGCCGTGCAGCAGCACCTGCGAGCCCTCGCCCAGCTGGCGCGCGATCCACGGCTGGTTGAACCAGACCGCCACGAGCGGCCCGCTCTCGTCGAACACGCGCGCCTCGACGCGCTTGCGGCGCCGGTCGCGCATCGGCTTGACGGTCACGCCGCGCACCGCCACCGCGACGGTCGCCTCCTCGCCGACCGCCAGCTCGCCGATCAGCCGCACGTCGCGGCGGTCGCGGTGGGCGTGCGGGAGGTGCTCGATCAGGTCCCCCCAGGTCTCGATCCCGAGCCGCTGCAGCGCCTTGGGGCCGTCGATCGGCTCCTGCGCGAGGCTCGGCTTCGGATAGGAGCGGACCGGCGCGTCGTCGGGCAGCGGCTCGGTCGGCGAAGGCGAAGCGCGGTACTGGCGCGCGCAGCCGGCAGCGGTCTCGCGGCCTACTCCGCGCAGAGCAGCCACCACCACGCGGGCTGTCCGCCCTCGTGGTACTCCACCTCGACCCCGTCCGGCGCACGGGCCTCGACCCCGGCCTGGTCGAGCGGCGGCTGCTCGCCGGCGATGCAGGTGAGCAGCTCGGCCCCCGACGCGATCTGGGTGAGCGTGGCGGCGAGGGTCTCGGCGGGGTCGCCCCAGGCGACCAGCTCGCCGCCCGCGTAGCCCAGCGCGTCGCCGGCGGTGAAGCGGCCCTGGGCGTCGTCGCGAGCGGCGGGCGCGACGCCGCCCAGCCGCAGCGCCTCGGCCGCCTTGTGGACGACCGCCTCGTTGGCGTTGCTGCCCTGGTCCGGGTCGAACGCGAGCAGGGCCGCGAGGCCCTCCTGCGGCGCGGTCGTCGGGACGACGCGGGCCGGCTTCTCGGACAGCTCCGCGGCGCGCTCGGCCGCGAGGATCACGTTGGGGCTGTTGGGCAGCACCAGCACCTCGGCGCCGGGCGCCGCGTGGATGCCGGCCAGCAGCTCGTAGGTCGAGGGGTTCATGGTCGCGCCGCCGTCCACCACCAGCACTCCAAGCTCCTCGTAGAGGCGTTTCACCCCCGGGCCGCTGGCCACGGCCACGACCGCGCAGGTGGCGCGCCCGGTCGCCGCGCCGTCGCCCGCCAGGCGCGCGCTGCGGTCGGCGACCTGCTCGTGCATGTCGGCGACGTCGAAGCGCGACACCTCGCCCGCGCCCTCGAACAGCGCGACGGCGCGGTCGGGCTCGTCGGTGTGGACGTGCACGCGCAGCGTGCGGTCGTCGCCGACGACCAGGACGGAGTCGCCGAGGTCCTCGAGCAGCGCCGTGAACGGGCCCGCGTCGAGGCTCTCGCCGGTGACGGCGAAGTTGGTGCAGTAGCGGAAGCTCGACGACTCGTGCTCGGGCCGGTGCAGCGCCGCCGGCGCGTACTGGTGCTCGAGCTGCGGCGCGGCGGCGCCGCGCAGGCCGGCCAGGCAACCCGCCAGGATGACCGTCAGGCCGTACGCGCCCGCGTCGACCACGCCCGACTCGCGCAGCACGGCGAGCTGCTCGGGGCCGCGCTCGACCGCCTCCTTGCCGGCCTCGAGCGCGCTCTCGAGCACCTCCGCCAGCAGCGCGTCCTGCTCCTCCGCCGTGGCGTCGGGACCGAGCCGGCGCCTGTCCATGTGGGCGAGGTCGTGCGCCACCCGCGCCGACATCGCCCGCACGGCCGACAGCATCGTCCCCTCGGCCGGATCGCGGACCGAGGCGTAGGCGGCGTCGGCCGCGTGCGCGAGCGCGGCGGAGACGAGGATCGGGTCGACCAGCTCGCCGGGGCGCGAGGCGAGCTCCTCGGCCGCCCCGCGGACGATCTGCGACAGGATCACGCCCGAGTTGCCGCGCGCCCCCAGCAGGGCCGCGCGCGCGACGGCGCTGACGATCTCGTCGCGGCCGCTGCCGTCGAGCGGCTTGCCGTTGAGGCCGTTCAGCTCGTCGGCGACCGCGCGCAGCGTGAGCGCCATGTTGTCCCCCGTGTCGCCGTCGGCGACCGGGAAGACGTTCAGGTCGTTTACCTCCTGCCTGCGGTTCTCGAGCTCCGCCAGCGCGGACGTGACGACCCGCCGGAAGCGGACCAAGCTCTCGTCGGGCACGGGCACGTTGTACAGCCTATGGCGGCGGCTACACGTGTTTGGTGACCTTGCCGGCCTTGAGGCAGCGAGTGCAGACGTACTCGCGGCGGGGAGTTCCCCCGACGTCGATGCGGACCTTCTGCAGGTTCGGGTTGAAGCGCCGCCTGGTCGCAACCATCGAGTGGCTGCGGCTATTGCCGAACGCGGGGCCCTTCTTGCACGAGTAACAGACCTTCGCCACGGCGCGTCAGGGTAGCAGCGTGGCCGCGCACCTTCAGGGCCTCCTCGACGTCCGAGCGGCTCACGTCGAGGTGCGTAACGGCCCGCACGCGCGCCGCCGGGCGTGCCGCTCAGCTCGACCGCGTGGCGGCCCATCGCGTCGGCGAAGCCGTCCGGCGCGGAGAAGATCACGATGTTGGTCTCGGGCGCGATCACGTCGCAGCCGAGCTCGGCCAGGCCGTCGGCGAGCAGGCGGGCGTTCTCGTGGTCCTCGGCGAGCCGCTCGACGTTGTGGTCGAGCGCGTACAGGCACCCGGCCGCGATGATGCCCGCCTGTCGCATCGACCCTCCCATCTGCTGCTTCCAGCGCCAGGCCTCCGCGATCAGCTCCGCCGAGCCGCACAGCACGGCGCCGACGGGCGCGCCGAGGCCCTTCGTGAAGTCGAGCCAGGCCGTGTCGAAGCCGCCCGCGTACTCGGCCGCGGACACGCCGGACGCGACCACCGCGTTCATCAGCCGCGCGCCGTCCATGTGGGTGCGCAGGCCGTGCTCGCCCGCGGCCTCGAGCACCGCGTGCACGCTCTCGAGCGGCCAGACGCGCCCGCCCCCCATGTTGGTCGTCTGCTCGACCGACACCAGCCGCGAGCGCGGCAGGTAGCGGCTCGTCGTCGCGGACCGCCGCGCGGACCTGGTCGCCGCTGAAGATCCCGCCGTCGCCGTCGAGCGCGTGGATCATCAGGCCCGCGTTCCAGGCCGGGCCGCCCGCCTCGGCGATGATCGGGTGCGCCGTGCGGTCGAGGATCAGCTCGTCGCCGCCGGGGCGGGCGTGCAGGCGCAGCGCGATCTGGTTGCACATCGTCCCGCTGGGCAGGAAGACGGCCGCCTCGTGCCCGAGCAGCTCGGCCACGCGCTCCTCGAGCCGGCGTGTGGTGGGGTCCTCGCGGCGCTGCTCGTCGCCGACGTCGGCGCTGGCGATCGCACGGCGCATGCCGTCGCTGGGGCGCGTCTGCGTGTCGCTGTAGAGGTTGACGGCGCCGGCCACGGCGATGGAGGCTAACGCGAGCGATGATCGACCCCGACCTCGAGCAACGCGTCCGCGCCTCCTTCGCCGCGTGGAACCGCGGCGAGCACAGCCTCGACCCGGAGTGGACCCACCCGGAGGTCGAGATCCACTCGGCGGCGGTCGGCTTGAGCGGAATCGTCTACCGCGGGCAGGAGGGGCTCGCGCGCTGGGTCGCGGACATGGAGGAGGCCTTCGACGAGTGGCAGCTCAAGCTGGACGAGCTCGACGAGGTCACGCCCGGCCGGCTGCTGTGCATCGGCTCGATCCACCTGCGCGGGCGCGGCAGCGGCGTCAACGTCGACCAGCCCTGCGCCTGGCTGCTCGACCACGTCGACGGCGTGCTGACGCGCTTCGAGCCGTTCCCGAACCGCGTCGAGGAGGCGCGCGCCGCGGCTAGGCGCTGAGCGTCCGGCGCAGCTCGGCCATCGCCAGCACGGCCCGGGCGGCGTCCTCGCCCTGGTGGCGCTTGCCGCCGCCGGCGCGCGCCAGCGCCTGGTCCATGTCGTCGACGGTGAGCACGCCGAAGGCGCACGGGACGCCGGTGGCGAGCTGCACCTGCTGGATCCCGCGCGCGGCCTCGCCGCTCACGTACTCGTAGTGGTCGGTCTCGCCGCGGATCACCGCGCCGAGGCAGACGACGCCCGCGTAGCGCCCCGACTCGGCGCAGTACTTGGCCCCGAGCGGCAGCTCGAAGGCGCCGGGCACCTCGTGCACGTCCACGGAGCCGCCGGCGTCGAGGAAGACGCGCGTCGCCCCCTCGACCAGGCGCCGCGCCAGGTCCTCGTAGAAGCGGCCCACGCAGGCCGCGTAGAGGAGGCCCGAAGCAGCCGGCTTGGCCGGCTGCGCAGGGGACGGATCCATCACGGCTGGCGCCTCGGCGCCGGGCCCTGGCCGTACAGGTCCGCCTCGGCGGCGGCGCGCTCGCGGTCGCCGACCTGCTCCTCGTGGATCATCTCCTCGTCGAGCGCCAGCCCCTGGTGGTGGAGCAGATGGCCCATGCGCTCCTTCTTCGCCCGCAGGTAGTCGCGGTTGTGGTCGCCGGGCGCGTGCTCGATCGGGATCTGGTCGGTCACCGACAGCCCGTAGCCCTCGAGCCCGACGATCTTCTTGGGGTTGTTGGTCAGCAGCCGGATCGAGGTCAGGCCGAGGTCGACCAGGATCTGCGCGCCGATCCCGTAGTCGCGCAGGTCGGCCGGCAGGCCCAGCTCGATGTTGGCGTCGACGGTGTCGCGGCCCTGCTCCTGGAGCCTGTAGGCGCGCAGCTTGTTGAGCAGGCCGATGCCCCGGCCCTCCTGGGCGAGGTAGAGCAGCACGCCGCGGCCCTCCTCGCCGATGCGGGCCAGCGCGTCCTCGAGCTGCTGGCCGCAGTCGCAGCGCAGCGAGTGGAAGACGTCGCCGGTCAGGCACTCGGAGTGGACGCGCACGAGCACGTCGCGCTCGCCGTCGATCTCGCCCTTGACCATCGCCACGTGGTGCTTGTCGTCGACGAGCGAGCGGAAGCCGACGCAGGTGAAGTCGCCGAACTGGGTCGGCAGCTGGGCCTCGGCGACGCGCTCGATCAGCTTGTCGTGGCGGCGCCGGTAGGCGATCAGGTCGGCGACCGTGATCATCTTGAGCTTGTGCTTGGCGCAGTAGGCCTCGAGGTCCGGCACGCGCGCCATCGTGCCGTCGTCGTTCATCACCTCGCAGATCACGCCGCTCGGGTTGAGGCCGGCGAGCCGGGCGAGGTCGACGGCCGCCTCCGTCTGGCCGGTGCGCTCGAGCACCCCGCCCGCCTTCGCCTTCAGCGGGAAGATGTGGCCCGGCTGGACCAGGTCCCGCGGGCCGCTGCTCGGGTCGATCGCGACCTGGATCGTGTGCGCGCGGTCGTGCGCCGAGATCCCGGTCGTGATGCCCTCACGCGCCTCGACGGTGACGGTGAACGCCGTCTGGAAGGGCGACTCGTTCTTCGCCGCCATCAGGTTCAGGCCGAGCTCGTCGCAGCGGTCGGGCGTCAGCGCCAGGCAGATCAGGCCGCGGCCGTGGGTGGCCATGAAGTTGATCGCCTCGGGCGTGGCGAACTGGGCCGCCAGGGTCAGGTCGCCCTCGTTCTCGCGGTCCTCCGCGTCGCACACCACGACCATGCGGCCGGCGCGGACGTCCTCCAGCGCTTCCTCGATCGGGGCGAAGGGGCTCATGCGGGCGCAGTGTGCAGCTTTTCGACGTACTTGGCCAACAGATCCACCTCCAGGTTGACGGCCCGGCCCGGCGCGGCCGAGCCCAGCGTGGTGCGCTCCAGGGTCTCGGGGATGAGCGAGACCTCGAAGCCCTCGTCGTCCACGGCGCTGACGGTGAGCGAGACCCCGTCCACCGCGATCGACCCCTTCTCGACGACGTAGCGCAGCAGCTCCGGGGCCGCGGCGATCCGCACGACCCGCGAGAACCCCTCCTCGCGGACCTCCGCCAGCTCGCCCGTGCCGTCGACGTGCCCCTGCACGACGTGCCCGCCGAGGCGGTCTCCGGCGCGCAGCGGCAGCTCCAGGTTGACCGCGTCGCCCGCTCCCAGCGGGCCGAGCGAGGAGCGGCGCAGCGTCTCCGGCATGACGTCGGCGGAGAAGCCGGCGGCGGTCGGCTCGCGGGCGGTCAGGCAGACGCCGTTGACGGCGATCGAGTCGCCCGGCGCGAGCTCTGCGGCCAGCGGCGTCTCGACCTCGAGCCGCCCGTCGTCGAGCGAGCGAACGGTCCCCGTGCCTGCGACGAGCCCCGTGAACACCTCACCATTCCTTCAGTCGCGCGATCACCAGCAGGTCGTCCTCCAGGCGGTCGAACTCGACGTGCAGCGCCCGCGGCGCCGAGTCGATCCGCTCCAGGCCCATCCCCTCGACGGCGGTCTTGGCATCGAGGCCGCCGGTCATCAGCGGCGCGACGAACACGCGGGCCTCGTCGATCTCGCCGGCCTCCAGGAACGCGCCGGCGAGGTGCGGGCCCCCCTCGAGCAGCAGCGACTGGACCTCGCGTGCGCCCAGCTCGTCGAGCGCGTCCTCGACGCGCGCGCGCTCGTTCTGGCCGGTCGCGACGATCACGTCGACGCCGGCGGACTCGAGCGACTGGACGGCGGTGCGGCTGGCGGCGCGCGAGCAGACGACGGTGACGGGGACCTCGGCGACTCCCTGGACGAGCTGCGAGGCGATCGGCAGGCGCGCCTCGGAGTCGAACACGACCCGGCGCGGCTGGCGCGCCACGCCCGCGATGCGGGCGGTCAGCTGCGGGTCGTCGGCGAGCGCGGTGCCGATGCCGACGGCCACGGCGTCGGACTCGGCGCGCCAGCGGTGGGCGCGGGCACGGCTCAGCTCGCCGGAGATCCACTGGGAGTCGCCGGTGGCGGTGGCGACCTTGCCGTCGAGCGTCATCGCGGACTTGAAGACGACGAGCGGGCGCCCGGTGCGGGCGTGCTTGCGGAACGGCTGGTTGAGCAGCCGCGCCGCCGCCGCGACCTCGCCGTCCACCCACACCACGTCCACCCCGCCGTCGCGCAGGATGCCGGGGCCGAGGCCGGATGCCTTCTTGGTCGGATCGTCGGAGGCGATCACGACGCGGGCGATCGCGGCGTCGAGGATGGCCTCGGTGCACGGCGGCGTGCGGCCCTGGTGCCCGCAGGGCTCCAGCGAGACGTACATCGTGGCGCCGGCCGGGTCCTCGCTGCAGTCGTCGAGCGCCGCGCGCTCGGCGTGCGCCTCGCCCGGCGGCTGGGTGATGCCCTCGCCGATCACGCGCCCCGCCTTGACCACGACGGCCCCCACCATCGGGTTCGGGCTGGTCTGCCCGCGGGCGCGCTCGGCGAGTTCGATCGTCCTACGGAGATGCGGCGTGTCGTGCTCTGTGACGGCCATCGAAGACATTGTTGACTCGCGAATCAACGATACCTGAGGGGTTGCGCCGTTCTGGCTAGGCCCGAAGCAGGCGGCTTGGCCGCCTGCGCAGGGTTGGGTGTCTAGCGTTCCCGCGCGTGCATCGCGTGATCCTCGGGCTGATCCTGGTCGCCGGCTTCGCCCTGCGCGTGTGGCACAACGACTACGGCCTGCCGTTCGTCTACTCGATCGACGAGGCCTCCCACTTCACGAGCCGCGCGGTGGAGATGTTCTGGCAGGACCTCGACCCCGGCTACTACCAGAACCCCGCCGCGTACACGTACCTGGTCTACGGGACGCTGCGGGTGCTGTACGGGCCGCTCGGCTTCCTGTTCGGCCTCCCCTACGGGAACGTGACCGAGCAGTTCGACAAGGACCCGGAGCAGATGTGGGTGATCGCCCGGACGCTCGCCGCCGTGCTCTGCATGGCGGGCGTGGCGGCCACCTACGCGGCCGCGCGGCGCCTGTGGGGCGTGCGCGAGGGGCTCGTGGCGGCCGCCGTGCTGGCGTTCGCCTTCCTGACGGTCGCCTACTCGCGCGTGGCGGTCACCGACGTCGGCTCGCTGGTGGGCGTCGCGCTCGCGCTGCTGTGGTCGGTGCGCGCGGCGGAGGAGGGCCGCACGCGCTGGTTCGTGCTCGCGGGGGCCGCCGCGGGACTCGCCATCGCCTTCAAGTACACGGCCGGGCTCGTGCTGCTGCCGCTCGCGATCGCCGCGGTCGCGCGGCTGCGCGCGGACGGCCTGCGGCCGGTCGCCGGCCTCGCCGCCGGCGGCGTGGCGGCGCTGGTCGTGTTCGCGCTGCTCAACCCGTATCTGTTCGGCTCGTTCGGCGACTGGTGGCGCGACCTGCGCGACCAGGCCGACGTGGCCCGAAGCGACCCCAAGCCGGGACAGGAGTCGGGCGGCTTCTCCTACTACCTGGACAGCCTCACCTGGGGGCTCGGCTGGGCGGGGATCGTCGCAGCGCTGGCCGGCGCCGTGCTGGTGCTGCGCCGCCGGCCGGTGCGCGGCCTGATCCTGGTGGCGCTGCCGCTCGCCCTGTTCGCCTACCTGGCGTTCCAGTCGCGCTACTTCGGGCGCTGGCTGCTGCCCGCCTACCCGGCGCTGGCGATGCTCGCCGCGGTGGCCGTGGTGCGGGCGGCGGAGGCGGTGCCGCGGCGCTGGCAGGCGGCCGCGACGGCGGCGCTCGCGCTGGCGGTCGTGGCACAGCCGCTCGTCGCGGACGTGCACACCGCTCGCGTCCTGGGCCGCGAGGACACGCTCAGCGAGGCCCGCGCCTTCCTCGACGAGACCTACCCGCCCGGCCTGCGCGTCTCGATCGAGCCGGCTGTCCCGGGCCGCTACTTCCGCTCGAACCCCGAGGGCAGCATCCCCGCGTGGCTGTCGCGCTGCCCGCGCCGGCCGGGCTGGACCGAGCAGGGCTGGTCCTACCTCGCCGCCGGCGGGCGGCGCGTGTGCGACCAGTACAAGCCCGGCCTGTTCGTCCGCCCGGACGGTGGCGTGCGCGCCTCGGCGTACCACGTCGTGCTCGGCCCGGGCGTGATCGACGACTACCGCCTCTACGGCTACTGCATGGTGGTGACCGTCAACACGGTCCGCGACCGGGCGCTCGAGACCGGCGATCCCCAGGCGCGCGCCTACTACGCAAGGCTCGAGCGCGAGGCGAAGCTGGTGCGCGAGTTCAGCCCCTACAAGGACGGCGCCGACCCCGTCCCGTTCAGCTTCGACCTCTCCTACAACTACTACCCGGGGGCCTACGAGCGGCCGGGGCCGACCGTGCGCGTCTACCGCCTGCGCGACTGCCGCCAGGCCTACGGCCCGCCGCTGATCCGGATCCCCAGGGCGGTCGAGCCGGAGCCGTTCTCCTAGCAGCTCTGCTTGCGGTCGCGGCCGGCGCACTTGTTTCGCCGCCGCCGTTGAGCTTGTCCTTGCCTGGACCGCCCTTCAGGCCGTCCTTGCCGACCCGCCGGCCAGAATGTCCTTGCCCGAGCCACCGAGCAGCTTGTCGTTGCCCGAGCCGCCCGACTCGCGATCGTTGCCCGAGTCGCCCGACAGGCGGTCCTTGCCCGAGTCGCCGTAGAGCTTGTCCTTGCCCGAGCCGCCGGACACCTTGTCGTGCTTGCCGCGCAGACGATGTCATTCGTTCAGCCCGCGGTCGTTGCCGCCAGGTCCGACGATCACGTCGCCCGCCGTTGCAGCGAAGCGGCCTTGTTCGCCGACGATTGCCCGCTTCATCGCACGAAAGATCGGCGTCTACCACCGCCGGGCCGCCCGGGCCGCCGCCTGCGGCGGCCGAGTCGCCCTGCAGCCGCACCGCACCGGACGGCGGGTGGCACCAGACGTTGATCTTCCGCCAGATGCGGCCATCGCGTAGCCGGTCGGGATCCGGGAAGTTGCGGTCGTGGCACCGGGCCGACGGCCATCGGGGCCCGCGTTGAAGAGGAGATGCTCGCCCCCGGTCGTGCCGCGAGCACGTCTTCCCGTTCGCCTGCAGCGCGAGCTCGGACGCGTCGTCGTTCCGCCGAAGTGGGTCACGTGCGCTTGCAGCCGAGCACGTTCGAGATCGCCGTTCGCCGTGAGCCGCGTGGTGATCGTTCGCGTCCCGCCGTGCCCCAGTCGACGCCCCGGCCTCGAGGTCGATCGTCGGCCGTTGGGCGGCTGGCCGTAACGAAGAACGCTCGCCCGCCGTGGCTGCAGCGGTGCGCGAGCCGGGCGACGTGGCGCGACGTCGCCCGTCCGGCCACCGCATTCCGCCAGCGAGTCGGGCCGAAGCACGACGACCGCGCGAGGCTTCGCCGCCGGCCACGTACAGCACACTGGTCGTACCACGCCGCACTCGTGTCGGGCGAGCCTTGGCGTGAGCCGCCGCCAGGAAAGTCCGGCGGTTGAGGCCCACTGCATCCGTCGGTAGCCGCTGGCGACGATCTTCCGGACCGCGCCGCGACTGGTCGCGCCGCACGCGATCAGGTAGCCGCGCCCCTTCGTCCCCGCCTGTCGCGAGGCCGTGTCGAGCGCCCGAACCAGGGGAAGCCGCTGGCCGGTCGGGATGTCGGTCTCACCGGCGACCACGATCTTGCCGTCGGGCTGGAGCGTGACCGCGTTGCCGAGGTCGTTGCGCCGCCCCGCGAAGTCGGTGTTGATCGCAAGCGTCCCTCCGGACCCGAATCCCTGGTCGGGCGTCCCGTTCGAGTTGAGCCGGGTCACCGCGATGTCGGTGTCGCCCGTGCTCGAGTTGGTGTAGCCGGCGAGCACGATCTTGCCGTCGGGCTGGATGGCGACGTCGCTGTAGACGGCCTCGCGGCCAGCCGGCGTGAGGGTCACGCGCCCGCCGTCGCCGAAGCTCGAGTCGAGATCGCCGGGCGCGGCCAGCGCCGAAGGCGCGCACGCGAGTGCGAGGGAGAGCACCCCTGCCAGGGCAGTCAGCCAGCGGCCCATGCTCAGCCGAGCCTAACCGGGCAGGCCCGGGCGCTGTCAAGGCGGAACCGTCGCGAGGGCGGCGGCGGTGGTCGAAACGAGAGCGGAAAGGCGTCCGCGCATGGTCAGTCGACCAAATCCAACCCTGAGTAAATCCGCCACACCCAACCGCTACGCTGCGCCGCCGCATGAGACTTAGCCGCCGGCGGTTCATCCAGGCAGGCGCCGCCGGGGCGGCGGGTGCTGCGCTGCTCCCGGCAGCCGGGTGCTCGATGGACGAGACGGGCTCGTCCGAGCACATGAACGTGCTGCTGCTGATCGTCGACAGCCTGCGCCCCGACCACGTGGGCGCGTACGGCTCGCCGCAGATCAAGACGCCCAACATCGACGCGCTGGCGGCCCGCGGCGTGCGCTTCAACCGCGCCTTCCCGGAGGCGATGGTGACGATCCCGGCGCGCCGCTCGATCTTCACGAGCAAGCGGATCTTCCCGTTCCGCAACTGGAAGCCGAACCTGGAGCTCGGCACCAGCCCCGGCTGGCTGCCGATCGACGACGTCGAGCACACGTTCACGAGCGAGTTCCGCCGCCGCGGCTACTGGACCGCCCAGGTGTCGGACAACCCCCACCTCGGCTTCACGCACGCGTACGCCCCGTTCCGGCGCAGCTTCGACCACTGGAAGTCGGTCCCAGGCCAGGCGGGCACGTTCAAGCCGGCCAGCACCGTGTCGCTCGAGACGGTCTACGAGTGGCTGCCGCCCTTCCTGCGCGACGACCGCTACGTGCCGGGGATGCGGGAGTACCTCGCCAACTCGGGCGCCGGCGTGCGCGAGGACGAGACCTGCGCGGCGCGCGTCTACGAGGAGGCGATCGCCACGCTCGACTCCGCGCGCCTGCGCCAGCCGTTCTGCATGGTCGTCGACTGCTTCGACCCGCACGAGCCGTGGAGCCCGGTCGAGAAGTACGTGAGCATGTACTCCGACCCGGACTACAAGGGCGAGAAGATCGGCGTGACGCGCTACGGCTTCGCGCGCAACTTCTCAGAGCCGCAGCTGCGCGAGCTGCACGCGATCTACGCGGCCGAGGTCACGCAGACCGACCACTGGCTGGGGCGGTTCATGGACCGCTTCTACGCCTCCGGGATGGCGGACAACACGATCATCCTGCTGCTCTCCGATCACGGCTACCTGCTGGGCGAGCGCGGCTACACGGGCAAGGTGCCGTCCCAGCTGCACCCCGAGCTGGCCCAGGTGCCGTTCGTGATCGTGCATCCCGACGGCCGGGGGGCCGGCGAGACCAACACCTACTTCACCTCGACGCACGACGTCGGGCCGACGCTGCTGTCGCTGGTGGGGATCAAGCCGCCGAGCTGGATGGAGGGCGCCGACCTCTCGCCCGTGCTCGACGGCGAGGCGCCCAGGCAGACGCGCGACTTCCACTACGGCGGCATGTACAACCGCTTCTTCATCCGCACCGACGACTGGGTGCTGATCGGCGACAACCGCGGCAACGAGCGCACCCTCTACGACCTGCGCACGGACCCGCACGAGTTCTTCGACATCGTCCACGAGCACCCCGACGTGAGCGCCCGGCTGTACGACCGGATCCTCGAGGCGGCGGGCGGGCCGCTGCCCTACTACGAGTAGGCGATCGCCGCCACGCCGGCCACGACCAGCGCGGCGCCGGCGAAGCGGCGGGTGTCGACCCGCTCGTGCAGGAAGACGGCGCTCAGCAGCGCGGCGATCACGACGCTCGACTCGCGCACCGCGGCCACCGGCGCGGCGTCGGCGAGCCGCAGGGCCGCCAGCACCGAGCCGTAGGCGCCGACGATGAAGGCCCCGATCAGGAACGCGCGCGGGCCGAGCTCGGCGCGCATCTGCGGTCCGCGGCCGCCCGCCGCGAGCACGGCGGCGTAGATCACGGCCGACGGCGCGAGCAGCAGGAACAGGTAGGCCGGCGCCTGGGCGCGGTCGACGCCCTCGGCGTCGACGAGCGTGTACGCGGCGATGGTGAGGGCGATCGCGCCGCCGAAGAGCAGGTCACGGCGGACGTCATGCGGGCCGTCCGGGTCGGAACGGCGCGCCCCGACGAGGAAGACGCCGGCGGATATCGCGATCACGCCCGCGACCTGGACGCCGGTCGCGCCCTCGCCGAGCACGACGGCGCCGAAGGCGAGCACGAGCACCGGGGCGGTGCCGCGCGAGACGGGATAGACGACGCTGACCTGACCGTCCTGGTAGGCGCGTGCGAGCAGCGCGAGGTAGGCGACGTGCAGCGCGGCCGAGGCGGCCGCGAACGGCAGCGCGGCGTCCGTGACGCCGCCGGTGACCAACGCCACCGGCGCCAGCAGCACGACGCCGCAGAGGGTCGCGACGGCGGTCGAGGCCTCGCTGTCGCGCGAGCCGGCGACCAGCACGTTCCAGGTGGCGTGCATGAACGCGGCGCCCAGGGCGAGGCAGAAGGCGGAGAGCGGCACGTCGGGGCAGGCTATGCGGCGCGGCGGCGCCTCCAAGCGAGCGCCGTGAGCCCTACCCGTGCAGCGGCTCCTTCATGCCCTCGGTCTCGGGCGCCTCGATGTAGGGCTGCTGCTCGTCCTGCTGCTCCTCCTCGTGGTACGCCGACTCGGCGTTCACGGCCCAGATGTCGTGATCCGTGCCCTTCACGAGGTTGTCCACCGCGCGCATGGCGGTGAGCATGGAGTGGTCCGAGTTGTTGTAGCGGTGCAGCCCGTTGCGGCCGACCTGGATGAAGTTGTCGAGTCCGTCCAGCCACGAGCGGATCGCGTGCACGCGGTCGGCGTAGTCGGCGTCGTACATCGGATACGCCTTGGGCACCCGCTCGACGAACCCGAACTCGAGCTGGTCGGCCTTCGCCAGGCCGAGCTTCTCGAGCTCGCGCATGCCGAGCTTGACGAGCTTGTCGTCGTCCGTCTCCCACAGGTCGTCGCCCTGGAAGCAGAAGAACTCCATGCCGACGCACGCCTTGTTGGGGTCGGGCACCATCCACGGGCTCCACGAGCGGAAGTTCTGGATCCGGCCCACGTTCACGTTCGGGTCGTGGATGTAGATCCAGTTGTCGGGAAACAGGTCGTCGCCGTTGAGCACCACGGCGACCGTCAGGAAGTCGCGGTAGCGCAGCCCGCGCGCGCCCGCCGCCACCTCTGGCCGCGGGTGCGGCTCGGCCATGCCGACCGTGTTGCGCAGCGGCAGCGACGAGATCACGGCCGACGGCTCCCAGGACTCCTCGCCGGCGTGCACGCGCACGCAGCGGTCGCCGTCGAACTCGAGCTTGGTGACGCGCTTGTTCAGCAGCACCTGGCCGCCCAGCCGCTCGATGTCGTCGGTCATCGTCTCCCACATCTGGCCGGGGCCGTAGCGGGGGTAGTTGAACTTCGAGATCAGCGACGTGACCTTGTTGTCCTTGTTGCCGAAGAAGGCGGACTTGGCGGCGCTGAAGAACGACAGGTTCTTGATCCGCTGGGCGGCCCAGTCGGCGCGGATCTCCGACGTCGGCACGCCCCAGACCTTCTCGGTGTACGACTTGAAGAACTGGTTGAAGAGCCACTTGCCGAAGCGGTTCGAGACCCACTGCTCGAAGTTGTCTTCCTTGCCCTTCGGCTTGACCGCCGCCCACAGGTAGGAGAACAGCGCCTTGGTCAGGTCGACCGGTCCGAGCTTCTTCATCACGTCCGGACCGCGCAGCGGGTAGTCGAGGAACTTGCCCTCGCCGCTGGGGGAGCGCCAGTAGATGCGCGACATGCGCGGGCGCTCGAGGAAGTCCTCGCGCATGATCTCGTGCCAGAGGTCGTCGACCTCCTTGACCTTGGTGAAGAAGCGGTGGCCGCCGAGGTCGAAGCGGTAGCCGTCGCGGACCGCGGTCTTGGCGATCCCGCCGACCTGGTCCTCGGCCTCGAGCACGACGACCGGGAGGCCGTGCTTGGCGAGCAGGTAGCCGGCGGTCAGGCCCGCGGGGCCCGCGCCGAGGATCACCGTGGGCTTCTCGCGCAGCTCGGGCCGCGCCAGCGATATCTGAGTCTTCTCGTTCGTCATGTCCCCGTCTTCTCGTAGAGGACGCCGCGCACGCCGATTCGCGTGGCCCGCCGGTAGTTCGCCGGCACCGCCCTGACCAGCTTGAAGTTCTTGTTGGCCGCGAGTGCCGCGCCCCACTGCGCGGCCCTGCGCCTCACCAGCTCGGTCCAAGGCGCGTCCCAATCGTCCGCGCGCGACGTGACCGGGTAGACGAAAAGCACCTGACCGCCGCGCGGCAGGTTAGCAAGCAGGGGTGCCAGCTCCTTGGCGGGAGTGGCGTCCTTGAGCTTGTCGTAGCCGTCCGTCCAGTCCATGACGCGGTCGTTCTTGACCGCCCCGATCGGGCTCGCGAAACGGAGCTTGGGCGTCCCGCCCAGGTCCTCCAGGTGGTAGGCCAGCAGCGGCCCCTGCTCGGGCTGCATCGACACGACGAGATCACCCTTGTTGAGGTCGGCGGCGACGTCCTTGCGCAGGTCTGACGCGTTCGACTTGTTCTCGAGCCCGTACGAGCGCGGGATCGCCCAGATGCCGAGGATGATCACCAGCGCCACGAACCCGAGCGCGCCGGCGCGCGAGAGCCCGAGCGCCGCGATCAGCAGCATCGGGCCGAGCAGGACGCCGAGGTAGCGGGTGGTCCAGGCGGGCGAGACCTGGGAGACGAGCCAGGCGACCGCGAGCGTGGCGAGCACCGTGACGGCGCCCGCGATCACGGCGGTGCGCTCCTTGTCCTCGACGCGGCGCGCGATCACCGCGGCCAGGCCGGAACCGCCCGCCAGCACGAGCGCGACAGTCGGCGTGCCGCCGCCGAGCAGCGACCGGGTGATCTGGATCGGCGCGCCGAAGTTGGGCGGGTTGAGCCAGGGCGCGCCGGTGTGCTGGACCTGGTGGAGCAGGGTCGGCAGCCAGGGCAGGTAGAGCAGCCCCGCGAACCCGAAGCCGATCAGCGCGTCCTTCCAGAAGCTCGACCGCACCTCCGACACGTACCAGCACGGCACGAGCGCGCAGACCAGCCCCGCCGCCAGGAAGAGCCCCCAGTTGTGCGTGTAGAGCATCATCGCGAGCAGCACCGAGAACAGCGGCAGGTACTTGCGCCGGCCGAACGCGAAGACGTGCAGGAAGGCCGCCGTCGCGAGCAGCGACAGCACCAGCATGAGTGCGTACATGCGCGTCTCCTGCGCGTACGCCGTGAGGAAGGGGTTGACCGCGCACAGCGCGGCGCAGATCAGCCCGGCGCGGCGGCCGAACAGGCTCCAGCCGGCCCACAGCCCGCCCGGCACGCTGACCAGGGCGATCGCCACCGACAGGCCCTGCGTCTCGGCCGGGCCGTTGCCGGTGACGTCCATCCAGGCCGAGAGCAGCATGTAGTAGAGCGGCGGCGAGCCGTCCACGCGCAGCACGTGCGGGATGTCGAACAGCGGCTGCGACGCGATCCCGATCGACAGCCCCTCGTCCATCCAGAGCGACTCGCCCAGCGAGTGCGTGCGCAGGTAGAACGAGACCGCGAGCAGCCCGAGCAGCACCAGCGCCGGCAGGACGAAGCTGGACGGGAGCGAGCGGACGCTCGGCAGGGGGCGGATGCGTGCGGAGGCGGAGGCCAACCCGGCGATCCTAGTGAGTAGCCCCGCGGGTCACTTGCCGTCCCCCTGCGGTTTCTGCGGATCGCCGATCACCTCGAGCTGCGTGTCCTTGGTCGCGACGTTGCCCGCGGTCCCGGAGGTGGGCGCGTACGGGCTCGCCTTCGGGCAGTCGCTGCGCCCCTTGGGCGGCACCGTCAGCAGGCGCCACTTGCCGTTGGTCGCGACCAGCCGGTAGCGGTCGTCGGTCGGCTTGGTCACGAGCGGCCCGTCGGGCACCGTGCGCGTGCGGAACAGGACTCCCGGCGGCGGCGTGACCTTCCAGCCCACCTGGATCCCGTGGATGCCGAGCTCGTAGGCGACCATCTGCGTCTGGAAGGGGCCGCTGAAGACGCCCCCGCAGGCGAGCAGGCGGCTCTTGCCGCCGGCCTCGTCGACGAGCCCCTTGAGGTCGTGCCAGAGGTAGGCCTCGTGCTCGAGCCCGCCGCGCACGCGCGCCTCGTTGTTGGCCTTGGCCACGATCGTCGGCGAGCCGGCCGCCACTCCGAGCAGCAGCGCGGCCGCGGTGATCGCCGGCGCGCGGCGCGGGCCGAACCACCTGCGCGCCACCCACTCGACCCCCTGGAGCACGCGCACCGTGCCGATCCCGCCGAGCACGCAGACCACCGCCGTGGTGACGATCAGGTAGCGCTGGTTGCCCGCGAAGCCCGCCTGCGTCATGGCCGCCACGACCAGGAACCAGGCGAAGCCCAGGATGGTGAGCGCGAGCGTCTCCACCTCGGTCCGGTAGCGCCGCCACATCACGCCCGCGTAGCCGACAGCCACCAGCGTGCCGATCTCGACCGGCGCGATCGTGACCTGCGCGAAGCGGTGGGCCACGGCGAACGCCGGGATGTCGTCGAACGCGGCGCTGCCGGGGTTGGGCGCGTTCGCGCGCGAGCCGGCGCGCAGCGGGTCGCCGGAGCCCCACCACTCCGGCAGGAACCAGACCGACGGGATCAGCACGGCGAACGCGACCAGCTGCTTGCGCAGGTGCGGGTCGGTGAACCACAGCCACAGCCCGTACAGCCCGAGGAAGGGCCAGGCCTCGGGGCGCATCAGCGCGGCGATCACGCCGAGGTAGAGGGCGTGGTCGCGGCGCCCGTCGAGGTGGCGCTCGAACGCCCACAGCACGATGCCGCCGAGCATCGGGTCGGAGTTGCCGAGCGCCGCGTCGCGCACGAACTTGTTGCTCGACAGCAGCGCGGCGAACGCGCACACGCCTGCGATCGCTCCGTACACGCGGCCGCCGGTCAGCCGGCTCGCCATGCGGTACGCCATCACGCACGCGAACAGCCCGCCCGCGCGGGCGAGCCAGAGCCACAGGTACGGCGCGACGTCCTGGCCGGCCAGCGAGAACGGCGTCGTGAAGAGGATCGGGAACGGCTTCCAGGACGGCCCGCCCTCCGTGACCAGGTCGAGGTGGAGGATCTCGCGGCCCCAGAGGATCCAGGCCCAGGGGTCGTAGGTCGGCGTCGAGGGGTACAGCAGCGTGACCGCGGCGACACAAAGGCAGCCGACGATGATCAGGGCGATCTGCCTGCCGTGCGACCAGCCCGCGGGCCCGGCGGCGGCGCTCACCCGCGGGCGACTAGCCGACAGCTCCCGCCGGGCCGGGGTACGAAGCCATGCCACGCCTTCCCGCATCGACGCGGGTCAGGCGCGAGTCGCCTCGGCCTCGGCCTCGGCGCTGAGGCGCACGGCCGACCGCAGACGCGACCAGCCGCCGTAGCGAGTGACCAGGATGACGAGTCCGACGATTGTGATCGGGATGTAGAGCACGAAGCGCAGCAGCAGCATGTACGTCACCGCCATCGACCCGCTGGCCCCGAGCCGGCGGGCCCCGAAGGCCACGGCGGCGTCGAACGTCCCGATCGAGCCGGGCGCGGCCGGCAGCGCCGCGACGAAGTTGGTGAGCGCCACAAGGTAGAGGCCGCCGCTGACGGAGAAGTCGAGGTTGAGCGACCGGGCGACCGCCAGGTAGACGCCCGCCTCGACCGCCCACAGGCCGAACGTGCCCACCAGCAGCAGGGCGCCCTGCTTGCTGAGCAGCGCGCGCGGCGAGTCGGCCAGCGGCCGCAGCCAGTCGCGCGCCCGCTCGAAGACGTGGTGGCGGCGCAGCACCCAGAGCGCGACGCAGACGCCGACCAGCACCACGACGCCGACGGCGGCTACGACCACCGGCCGGTCGGTCGGCAGCACGTTCGAGCTGAGCGCCCCGTAGACCACGACGACGAAGATGACCGCGAGCGCGATCAGGTCGAGGATGCGCTCGGCCACGACCGAGCCGAGCAGCGTGCGCTTGCTCGCGTCGCAGCGGCCCGCCATCAGCACGACCTTGAGCGCCTCGCCGGCGCGCGCGGGCAGCACGTTGTTGCCCATGTAGCCGACCGTCGTGAGCGCGTAGCAGTCGCTGCGGTGCGTGCGCACCCCCGTGGCCACCAGGATCCAGTGCCAGCGCTCGCCGCGCAGGAGCGTCGCGATGGCGTACAGCACGAGCGCGCCGAGCAGCCATGCGATCGCGTCGGGCCCGCTCGGGAACTCCGGCGCGTCCTGCTTCGCTGCCCACCAGACGACCGCGGCCAGCGCGATCAGGGAGACAAGGGCTTGGATGAGCGCGAAGCGACGGTTCATGAAGCGACTCGCGGACTGCAGGGCCGGCGGGACGGGCGTTCCTGCGCGCGGAAACTGGCCCGGGTCCCGGGCCGGTGTGCACGGTAGCAGCCGAGTTCCATTACCCCGCGGACGCAGTCGTTACGCTGCGGCGCGCCTGCGTCTCACCCTGACATCCCTGGCCATCCTCGCCGTCTTCGCCGTGCTGCCGGCCGCGGCCCCCGCACAAGGCGGCGGGCCCGGTCCGCCGAGCGGTCAGCCGGCGCCGCCGCCGCCCGAGCCGCCGCCCCCGCTGGTGGTGCAGGCGCCCCATGGCAAGCCGCTCGTCTACGAGGGGCAGACCGGACGTCAGCTGCTCGGCGGCACCTGGTACTTCCGCCAGGACGACGCGCTCACCCAGGGCGACACCGAGCGCTGGTACGCGCAGCCCGACCTGAACGGCTGGCAGGCGATCCGCGTGCCCCACGACTGGAACGCGCGCGACACCACGCTCAACCGCTCCTCGGTGGGCTGGTACCGCAAGGAGTTCAAGCTGCCCAAGGTCCCCAAGGACGAGCTCAAGCGGACGTTCTGGAAGGTCCGCTTCGAGGGGGCGAACTACCGCACCAAGGTCTGGCTGAACGGCAGGACGATCGGCGGCTACACGGGCTACTTCCCGTTCGAGGCGGACCTCAAGGGGCTGCGCAAGGGGCGCAACACGCTGGTGGTGAAGGTGTCGTCGGTGCGCAGCAACCGCGACCTCACCCACTGGCGCCCGGCCGCCTTCAACGGCTACGGCACCGGCGGCTGGTGGAACTTCGGCGGCCTGCTGCGCGAGGTCTACGTGCGCAGGATCGACACGATCGACATCGAGAACGTGCAGGTCCTGCCGCGCCTGCGAAAGGTGGGCGGCCCCGCCAAGGTCGAGGTGCGCGCCTATCTGCGCAACATGACCGACAAGGCGCGCGAGGCCGACCTGGTGATCGCCGCGGACGGACGCCGCATCCGTCTGGCGGGCAAGCGCATCCCCGCGAACTCGCCGCGGCTGCTGACCCAGACGTTCACGATCAAGCGCCCGCGCCTGTGGGAGCCGGGCGACCCCGAGCTGTACCCGCTGGCGGTGTCGGTCGAGGAAGACGGGCGCGAGCGCGGCGAGTACCGGCTGCGCTTCGGCGTGCGCAAGCTCCAGACCGCGCGCGGCGGGGTGATCCTGCTCAACGGCCACCGCCTCAACGTCCACGGCGCGAGCATCCACGAGGACGACGTCAACGAGGGCGGCGCGCTCTCGCAGCGCACCCGCGCCCTGCTCGTCTCGCGCCTGCGCGACCTCGGCGCGACGATCACGCGCTCGCACTACCCGCTGCACCCGGCCTTCCTCGAGGCCTTCGACAGGTACGGGATCCTGTACTGGGTCGACGCGCCCGTCTACCAGATCCCGAACACCTACTTCAACGAGTCGGGGGTGCGCGCGGCGGCCAGGCGCGCCGTCTCGCTGACGGTGCGCAACAACCTCAACCACCCCTCGATCATGACCTGGTCGCTGGCCAACGAGCCGGCGGGCAACCGCTCGGAGCTCGGCATCTTCGGCGCCGGCCTGGCCCGCTTCATCAAGGACGCCGCGGCCGACGTCCGCGCCCTCGACGACACCCGCTTCGTCTCGATCGACCGCCAGTCGCGCGCGGGCGAGTCGCCGACCAGCTCGGTCTACCGCAACCTCGACGTGCTCGGCGTCAACGAGTACTTCGGCTGGTACGACTCCGTCCGCGCCGACCTGGTGCGCCCGCCGACCACGAGCGACGAGCTGAGCGGCTACCTCGACGAGGTGCACGCCGCCAACCCCAACCTGCCGCTGATGGTCACCGAGTTCGGCGCCGAGGCCCTGCGCGACGGCCCGGCCACCCAGCCCGGCAGCCGCCAGTTCCAGCGCCGCTACATGCTCCAGCACCTGCGCATCCACGCCTCGAAGCGCTTCGTCGCCGGCTCGATCGCGTGGGCTCTGCGCGACTTCCGCGTCGACCCGACCTGGACCGGCGGCGCGCCGCGCGCCTGGGCCAGCCCGCCCTGGAACAACAAGAGCCTGATCGAGGAGTCGAACGAGCGCAAGCCGGTCTACTTCGACCTGCGCAAGCGCTGGCGACGCTCGAAGGCCCTGCACTGAGAGGACCGGGCGCAAGCGCCTCGGGGCGAGAGCCCCCAGCTCCCATCCAGCTACCCTCCCCCGCCGCGTGAAACGCCTGCTCCTGGTCCTCTCGCTCGCGCTCGCCCCCGCCCTGCTGGCGGGCTGCAGCCTGGGCTCGAACGACGCCGGAGGCCGCGACGACCTCGACGACCGGACCGCGGTGATGCAGTGTCTCCAGGACGCCGGCATCGACGACGCGCGCCTGCAAGGCCCCGAGGACAAGCAGCAGATCGTGATCGGCGACGACGCCGACGCGCCCCACATCAAGTTCTTCCTGACGGCCGGCGAGGCCGAGGCCGAGCAGTTCCAGGGCCGCGGCGAGGGCGCCGAGCAGATCGGCGGCACGCTGCTCTACGTGGGCGACGGCAGCGACGATCTGCTGGAGCCGGTCGAGAAGTGCCTCGCAGACCTCTAGGATCCGCGCAGCCGTGATCGGGAGGGGAAAGGCACTGGCGGGACTCGTAGCGCTCCTGGCGCTCGTCGCCGTCACCGGCTGCACCCTCCCGCGCCCGCCCGGCGACTCGCCGCTGCGCTACCGCGACCAGGTGTTCAGCAACGTCACGGTCTCGAGGGACCTCCAGTACGGCACCGCCCCCGACTCCCAGGGCAACCCGGTCGCGCTGAAGCTCGACCTGTACGCGCCGACCGGCGACACCCACGCCGACCGCCCGGCGCTCGTGTGGGTCCACGGCGGCAGCTTCAGCGGCGGCGACAAGACGAACGTGGTGCCGGTCGACGTGGGTCAGACGTTCGCCAAGCAGGGCTACGTGGTGGTCTCGATCAACTACCGCCTGCTGGGCTCCGGCTGCGTCGCCAACCCCACGGGGTGCACGGTCGCGGCGATCGAGGCCCAGCACGACGCGCAGGCGGCGATCCGCTGGCTGCGCTCGCGGGCGGACTTCCTCCGCATCGACCCGACGCGGATCGGCATCGGCGGCGAGTCCGCCGGCGGCATCACCGCCACGCTCGTCGGCCTCAACTCGGGCGACACGGGCAGCAGCGGCAACCCCGGCTTCCCCTCGACCGTGCGCGGCTTCGCGTCGCTCTCCGGCGGGCTGCCGACCGGCGCCTTCGCCACCGCCGGCGACGCCCCCGGCGTGTTCTTCCACGGCACGGCCGACCCGATCGTGCCGTACCGGTGGTCCGACCTGACGACCGCCGCGATGCTCGACGCGGGCGTCGCGGCCTGGCTCCAGCACCAGGACGGCGCCGGGCACGTGCCCTACGCGCAGTACCGCTCGCTCTACCTCCAGCAGATGGACTACTTCTTCTACCTGACGCTCGACCTGGCCCACGCCACCGGCCAGCCGACGGCAGCCGCGCGCGCCTACGGGCGGCAGCTCGAGCGCATGGCCGCCAGCCCGAGCGCCAAGCGGCTGCTGGGCCAGCACCCGCAGCTGCGCCGGATGGAGAAGCGCGCGCGGGCGCTAGCCCGCTAGGTATACGCGCACGTCGTTGCTGCCGCGCTTGAACGACTGCGGCGGCACCATCACGGCCACGAGCTCGCCGGAGTCGCCGACCGCCAGCTTGAACGTCTCCCCCACGCCGACGATCTTGCCGTTCACTGCGACCGCGACGTCGCGCCCGCCCTTGCCCCCGCCCTGTACCTGGCCGACGACGAACGACGGGATGAACGGCGAGCTCGGGTCGACGTTCTTGTAGTCCGACGCGTAGGAGAAGTCCACGTCGAGCGGCTGGAGGCCCTCGGGCGACTTGCCCAGCAGCTCCTGGTGGGGCCCGATGCGGTAGATCCGGTCGGGCCCGTCGGCGCCCGTGCCGAGCAGCGCGTGGTTGCGGTCGATGATGCGCTGCCGCTCGCGCACGAAGTCCGACGCGGGGATGTCGAGCCCCTCGAAGCTGTTGCGCAGCTCGATGTGCAGCGTGTCGCGCTGCTGGACCTCGTCCGAGTAGGCCGACCGGCCGTCCATCTTCACGCGCGGGTCGAGGTCGAGCGTGTCGAAGATCGTCGGCAGGATGTCGATCGTCGACACCCAGGCGTCGTCGGTCTTGCCTTGCTTCTGGCCCGGCGCCTTGATCAGCAGCGGGATCGGGGCGATCTCGCCGGCGTTCTGCCGGCTCAGCCGCCGGCGCTCACGCGCCTGCGGGAACGCGACGCCGTGGTCGGCCGCGACCACGATCAGCGACTTGTCCCACATCCCCTCCGCCTTCAGGTGCTTCCACAGGTCGCGGAGCATGTGATCGGCGAAGCCGGTCTGGAGGAAGTGGCGCTGGAGCAGCACGTCGAGCTGCGACTGCCACTTGTATGACTGGTTCGACAGGCCCGGGATCGGGTCGTTGGCCTGGCGGCGATAGCGGCGCGAGTCGGGCAGGTACTGCCAGGGCACGTGCGGCAGCAGCGAGTGCTTGAAGTTCAGCGACGGCCGGCGGCCCGGCCTGATGTTCTGGATCCATTCCTCGAAGCGCGCCTCGCGCCCGCCGTTGAGGTTCGCGCGCGTGTGGCGCTCGGCTCCCGTGCTGCCGAGGTCGGGGCCCTCCTCGGAAGCTCCGCCGAAGTTGCCCCAGTTCTCGGACACCGACGCCAGGTCGGCCTCCATGTCCGGCGGCGAGACCACGTGCAGCCAGACCAGCCCGAGGTCCTCGCTCATCGACTTCATCCGCTTCGGGTAGGACTCGTCGAGCCGCTGGTCCTCGCACAGGTCGCGCGAGCAGACCGTGGTGGCCTCCTCGGAGACGTTCAGCCGGTAGGTCTTGCCGAACAGGGAGAAGATGCTGTTCGGGTGGTCGGCCGACGTGGGCAGCTTGTCCTTCTCCGGATAGTTGCCGTCCATGATCGCCGGCTGCGCGCGCTCGGTGGAGTCGTAGACCGTGTAGGCGTTGCGGAACCAGGTCGCGTTGCGGGCCAGCTCGCCGAAGCCGGGGAAGCGCTTCGTGTCGAGCTTGTCGTTCTCGCCGATCAGCGTGTTCGACGGCAGCTCGTCGAGCAGCACCACGACGATCGGCGCCTGGCTGACCCCGCCGATCGTGCGCGCCTGCGCCTCGTCGGGGAAGGCGACCTTCGAGATCGGGTCCGTGAACAGGAACAGGCAGAGGAAGATCACCGGCACCGGCGACAGCACCCGCAGGAACGAGCGCACCGGCTCGGCGCGCGCGAAGAGGGCGGCCACGCCGACACCGATCAGGACCGACAGGACGATCAGCACGAGGTCCGACGTATCGATCGACTTCTTGAGCGCCTGGGCCGCGATCAGCGCGACGAGCCCGGCGATCAGCACGAGGTGGGCGGCCTGGCGCGCGAACGGGCCCGCGAGCCCGATCAGCAGCTCGACCGCGAGCAGCAGCGCCGGCGGCAGCACCACGACCAGCACCGACCAGCTGATCACGTCGAACCCCGACGAGCCGCGCGCGGCGAAGAACTCGGGGTTGTCCTTGAGCAGGTCGAAGAGCGGCTGGGCGACCGCGAAGGTCCACAGGACCGCGAGCCCGAGGTAGGCCCAGAGGGCGTCGCGGAGCGCCGGCAGCCGACCGGCGGCGGTCATCCCCGCTTCGGGCGGGCGAAGTAGAGCACCCGGGTGCCCGACTCCAGGCGCTCCGAGCGCTCGACGTCGAACGCCTCACCCAGGGTGCGCTCGAAGTAGCCGAGCTCGTAGTCGGGGTGCAGCCCGTCGCGCTTGGGCGCCAGCAGCTTCTTGACCATCGGGTCCTCGCGCGTGGGGAACTCGATCACGAGCGCCGTCCCCAGCGAGGCGAGCCAGTCGATGAACTCCTTGACGGGCACGTTGGCGCTGATCGCGACGTGGTGGACGAGGGCGAGCGCGAGCACCAGGTCCGGCGTGCCGCGGTCGGGCATCGACCTGCGCTCGACCCCGCGCCAGCCGAGGCCCGGCGACGGGTCGGCGAGGTTCATCGTGAGCGTGAGGATCTGCTCGTTGCCCTCGCTGCGCAGGTCGCGGTAGAGCAGCTCGACGGGGCCCTGGTCGGCGTCGACCGCGATCACCGTCTTGGCGCCCTCGGCGGCGATGCGCGAGTAGCGGCCGTTGTTGGCGCCGATGTCCCAGACGAGGTTCCAGGGCTGCGACGTGGCGACCTGGCGGACGAACTCGTCCTTGCGGCGCGCGTCGTCGTCGGTGTAGCTGTTGCGCTCGCCGTAGGCGGTCCAGACGCCCGACGGCGGGTCCCACCGCAGGCGCTCGACCAGCTTGCGCATCTTGCGCACGTTGGCCACGAGCAGCTCCTTCTTGAAGACGCCCTTGACCTCCCGCTTGACCTGGTCGGGCCGGTCGGCGTAGCGCGCCTCGAGCCGCGCGTGCAGGAAGACGTTGGTGAACAGGCCCTTGCGGAAGCGGTCGCGGAACGACATCAGGTTGCGCATCTGGAGCGGCGTGATGCCGTCGATCGAGCCGCGCAGCCAGGGATGGAAGGGGACGTCCTTCACCGCCTGGAGGAGCAGCGGGTAGAGGTAGAGCATGCAGAACTGGCGGTAGCCGACCCACGCCTCGCCCTCGCGCAGGCGCTCGAAGGAGCCGACGTCCACGAAGACCGGCCGCGCGCCCTTGAACTGCACGTTGTAGGGCGTGGAGTCCTTCAGGACGAGGTCGTGATCGAGCGAGGCCAGCAGCAGGTCGAGCTGCACGAGCGCGGCGTCCTTGAGCATCGAGAACGTCCACTCGTAGGGATACGAGACGAACGGGATGCGCTCGTGGCGCAGCACGCCGGCCGGCTCGTGGACGAGCAGCGACCTGTCGATCGCGCCGTCCTCGACCAGCTCGGTCTTGACGATGCGCTCGTCGCCGAGCAGGCCGGCGGCCTGCAGCGCCTCGAAGTCACTCAGGCCGTCCGACGAGAGCGCCCGGAAGACGTCCCCGCCGGCGTAGAAGACCCGGCTTTCCGGGTCCCGGAAGGATCCAGGCTCGAGGCCTGCGGGCGTGCTGGCGTCAGCGGGCGGGGTCACGGCGCGGGGCATAGTAGAGGGTGCGCCGCGACGTGACTCGACCCGGCTGCCCGCTCGGCGCGGGCTAGTCGCCGCTGCTGGCCGGCGGAGCCGGAGTGGTTTCCGGCTCGTCCTTGCGGATGCGCAGGAAGCGCAGCAGCCGGTTCCAGTACAGCTTGGCTGTCACGGCGACGGCCGCGGCGCCACCCGCGATGATCTGCAGGATCATGCTCCCGCTGCCGGGATCCAGGTAAGCGAGAACGGTGGTCATCGTGGTGGGGACTCCATACAGCCGGGGTCGAGAGAAGGGGCAGGCTAGCAGAGGTGTTGCCAACCCGTGAACCCTTACCGCACCGTACACATCTACCCGATCCAGCGGATGTAAAAGCCCTGCAAAGGTCCCGTGAACAGGACGTGTGCAGACGTGCAGCCCGGGTGAACCGATGCGGGCTCTACGCTACGTGGCGCGCAGCATGAAGCTCATCATCCAGATCCCCTGCTTCAACGAGGAGCACACGCTCCCGGAGACGCTCGAGGACCTGCCGCGCGAGATCCCGGGCATCGACGAGGTCGAGTGGCTGATCGTCGACGACGGCTCGACCGACCGCACGGTCGACGTCGCGCGCGCGGGCGGGGTCGACCACGTCGTCCGCCTGACCAACAACAAGGGGCTCGCCGCGGGCTTCCAGGCCGGGCTCGACGCCTGCCTCAAGCTCGGCGCCGACGTGATCGTCAACACGGACGCCGACAACCAGTACTTCGGCGCGGACATCCCCAAGCTGCTGGCGCCGATCCTCGAGGGCCGCGCGGACATGGTCATCGGCGACCGCGAGACGGACCAGATCGAGCACTTCTCGCCGCTCAAGAAGCTGCTCCAGCGCTGGGGCAGCGCGGTCGTGCGGCGCGCGTCCGACACCGACGTGCCGGACACGACGTCGGGCTTCCGCGCCTACAACCGCGAGGCGGCGCTCCAGCTCCAGGTCGTCTCCAAGTTCACCTACACGCTCGAGTCGCTCATCCAGGCGGGGAAGATGGTCGTGGCGGTCGACCACGTCCCGATCAGGACCAACTCGAAGACTCGCGAGTCGCGCCTGTTCCCCTCGACGGCCTCGTACGTGCGCCGCAACGGCGTCTCGATCTTCCGCATCTACGCCCTCTACGAGCCGCTGCGCCTGTTCATGATGGCCGCCGCCGTCACCGCGCTGTTCGGCGCCGTCATCTGGGGCCGCTTCCTGTGGTTCTTCATCGAAGGCAGGGGCGACGGGCACATCCAGTCGCTGATCGCCGGCTCCACCCTGTTCATCGTCGCCGTGCAGTTCGTCGCGCTCGGCGTGGTCGGCGACATCCTGGCCGGCTCGCGCGTGCTCCAGCAGCGGGTGCTCGAGCGCGTGCGGCGGGTGGAGCTGCACCTCGGCGTCAAGCCGTCCCACTACGAGCCCGGCGCGCGCAGCACCGGGCAGGAGCCCACCACGGGCGCCCAGGCCGGGCCGGCCACCGGCAAGGCCGAGGATCGCGAAGAGGCCCTGCACGGGTGAGCACCACGGCCGAAGTCCCGACCGGCAACACGTTCGACAAGTACGGCTCGTCGAACCCGGTCGTCAAGCGGCTGATGGGCGGCTTCCACTCGACGCTGGACGAGCTCTGGGACAGCGCCGCGCCCGCGTCGATCCTTGACGTCGGCTGCGGCGAAGGCGTGCTGACCGAGCAGTGGGCCGAGCGGGTCGGCGACGGCCGGGTGGTCGGCATCGACCTCGACGACCCCAAGCTGCGCGCCGAGTGGGAGCGCCGCTCGCGGCCGAACCTCGAGTTCCGCGCAGCGGAGGCGACCTCGCTGTCGTTCGGCGACGGCGAGTTCGACCTGGCCTGCGCGATCGAGGTGCTCGAGCACGTGCCCGAGCCCGAGGCGACGGTCGCCGAGATGGCCCGGGTGGCGTCGCGCCACCTGCTCGTGAGCGTGCCGCGCGAGCCGCTCTGGCGCGGCCTCAACGTCGCCCGCGGCGCCTACCTGCGCGACCTCGGCAACACGCCGGGTCACGTGAACCATTGGTCGAAGCGGGCGTTCGTCGCCCTCCTGTCCCGCTACGGGACCGTCGAGGAGGCGCGCTCCCCGTTCCCGTGGACCATGGTGCTTGTCCGCGTCGGCTGAACGTTCTTATGGCCGGGGGGCCGCGATCCTCTCGGTCGGCATCGGCGTCACCGGCGTAGTCACCTTCGGCTACTTCGCCCTCGCCAGCCACTCGCTCTCCGAGTCGCAGTACGGACACATCACGCTGCTGTGGTCGGCGGTGTTCATCACCGTGTCGGTGCTCTACCGGCCGGTCGAGCAGCTGCTCTCGCGCACGATCGCCGACCGCGACGCGCGCGGGGTCTCCGGCCGCGAGCACCTGCGCGTCGCCGCCACGATCCAGCTCGCGCTGGGCGTGCTGTTCGTCGTGGTCGCCCTGGCGCTGCGCGGCCCGATCGAGGACGAGCTGCTGGGCGGGTCGAGCTCGCTCTACACGATCCTGATCGTCGCCGTGCTGGCCTACGCGGCGAGCTACTTCGCGCGCGGCTTCCTGGCCGGCCATCACCGCTTCGGGCTCTACGGCGGGCTGGTGCTGCTCGAGGCGAGCTCGCGGTTCATGTTCGCGCTCGCGGTGGCGGTCGGGATCGCCGAGGGCCAGACGGCGGTCGCGTGCGGCATCGCGGCCGCGCCGATCGTGTCGCTGGCGATCGTGCCGTGGGCGCTGCGCCGCCGGCTGCGGGCCGAGCCCGAGGTCGACACCGACGCGCTCGACGCGGCCGCCCGCGACGAGCCCTCGGCCAAGGGCGACGCCCAGTTCACGCTCGCCCACGGCAGCGGCTTCGCGACGGCCGTGCTGCTGATCATGCTCAGCGAGCAGACCTTCCTCAACGCCGGGCCGCTGCTCGTGCAGGCGACCGAGGGCAGCCGCGGCGCGGCGCTGGCCGGGTTCACGTTCAACGTGCTGCTGATCGCGCGCGCCCCGCTCCAGCTGTTCCAGGCGGTGCAGACGTCGATCCTCCCCCACCTCACGCGGCTGCGCGCGACCGGCGAGACCGACCCGTTCCGGCGCAGCGTCAAGCTCACGCTGATCGCGATCGCCGGGTTCGCCGCCTGCGTCTCGCTCGTGATGCTCGCGATCGGCCCGTGGGTCATGGACCTGCTGTTCGGGGGCAATTTCGACTACGGCCGCGGCGGCCTCGTGCTGGTCTCGATCGGAATGGGCCTGTACCTGTCGGCGGCCACGCTCAACCAGGCCCTGCTCGCGCACGGCCGCGCGCCGCAGGCCGCGATGGCGTGGGCCGCCTGCGCGGTCACGTTCGCGCTCTTCCTGCTGCTGGTGGAGTTCGACGACCGCGTGCTCCAGGTCGAGATCGCCTTCCTCGGCGCGGCGGCCGTGTTGTGTGCGCTGCTTCACATCCTGCTCAGGCGGGCCTGGGATGCTTGAGCGGGCGTGAGCGAGTCGCTGACCATCCCGTCCCGCTTCACCGGACCCCCGGGGTCGGCCAACGGCGGCTACACCTGCGGGGTCGTGGCGGCCCTGATCGGCGCCGAGGAGGCGAGCGTCTCGCTGCGCCTGCCGCCGCCGGTCGACAGGCCGCTGAGCGTGGTGCGCGACGGCGGGCGCGTCGAGCTGCGCGACGGCGACGCGCTCGTGGCGGAGGGCACGCCGGCCGAGCTGCTGATGGAGGTGCCCGACCCCGTCCCGCCCGACGAGGCGGCGGCAGCGTCGGCAGCGGGCCGCGACCACTGGTGCGACCACCACCCCTTCCCCACCTGCTTCGCCTGCGGGCCCGGCCGTGAGCCCGGGGACGGGCTGCGGCTGTTCCCCGGCGCGCTGCGCGACGGCATGTTCGCGGCCGACTGGACGCCGGACGGGTCGCTCGACGACGGCAGCGGCCACGTGCGCACGGAGTGCGTGTGGGCGGCGCTCGACTGCCCGACCAGCGCGCCGGTCGCCAACTTCGCAGACGGCCCGCCGATGGTGCTGGCGCGGCTGACGGCGCGACTCGGCGGCTCGGTGGTCGTCGGCGAGCGTCACTCGATCATGTCGTGGCCGGTCGCGGTGGACGGTCGCAAGCGCCACGGCGCCTGCGCCCTGTTCGACTCCGCGGGGCGGCTGCTCGCCACCTCCCAGGCGCTCTGGATCGAGGTGCGGCCGCAGTAGTCTGCGCACATGGCCGTCCACTACCGAACCTGCCCGTTCTGCGAAGCCACCTGTGGACTCGAGGTGGAGACGGAGGGGACGGAGGTGGTCTCGGTCAGGGGCGACGAGCAGGACGTGCTCAGCCGAGGGTTCATCTGCCCCAAGGCCTACGGGCTCAAGCAGCTGCACGAGGACCCGGACCGGCTGAGGACGCCGCTGGTCCGGCGCGACGGCGAGCTGCGCGAGGCGACCTGGGACGAGGCGTTCGAGGAGATCGACCGGCGCCTGACGCCGCTGCTCGCCGAGCACGGCCGCAACGCGGTCGCCGTCTACATCGGCAACCCGAACGCGCACAACCTGTCCTCGCTGCTGTACGGCCCCGTCTGGCTGCGCGCGCTCGGCTCGCAGAACATCTTCTCGGCCTCGACCGTCGACCAGATGCCCAAGCAGGTGAGCTCCGGGCTGATGTTCGGGCACCTGCTGTCCGTGCCGGTCCCGGACGTCGACCGCACCGACCACCTGCTGATCCTGGGCGCCAACCCGCTCGTGTCGAACGGCAGCCTGCTGACCGCGCCCGACATGCGCGGCCGCCTGCGCGCGATCCGCGAGCGCGGCGGCAAGGTCGTGGTCGTCGACCCCCGCCGCACGCGCACCGCCGAGGAGGCCGACGAGCACCACTACATCCGCCCCGGCGCCGACGCGCTGCTGCTCGCCGCGATGGCGTCCACGCTGGTCGAGGAGGACCTGGTCGATCCGGGCCGGCTCGCCGAGCACGTCGAGGGGCTCGAGCAGGTCACCGAGGTCGCTGCGGGACTTCTCGCCCGAGCTCGTCGCCGAGGCGTGCGGCATCGAGGCCGCCGAGATCCGGCGCATGGCGCGCGAGCTGGCGGCGGCCGAGCGCGCCGCCGTGTACGCCCGCATCGGGACCTGCACGCAGGAGTTCGGGACGCTCGCCAGCTGGCTCGTGGACGTGCTCAACGTGCTGACCGGCAACCTCGACCGCGAGGGCGGCGCGATGTTCCCGCTCGCCGCCGCGGGCCAGCGCAACGCGTCCGGCACCCCCGGCGCGGGCAAGGGCGTGCGCATCGGGCGCTGGCAGAGCCGCGTGCGCGGGCTGCCCGAGACCTACGGCGAGCTGCCCGTCGCCGTGCTCGCCGAGGAGATGGAGACGCCCGGCGAGGGCCAGGTGCGCGCGCTGGTGACCGTCGCCGGCAACCCGGTGGTGTCGCACGCCCAACTCCGAGCGCCTCGAGACGGCGATCGAGGGCCTCGACTTCATGCTGGCGGTGGACATCTACGTGAACGAGACGACCCGCCACGCCGACGTCGTGCTGCCCGGCCCCGAGCCGCTCGAGAAGTCCCACTACGACCTGGCGCTCTACCAGCTCGCCGTGCACAACGTGGCCAACTACTCGCCGCGCGTGTTCGAGCCTTCGGGGCCGCCGGAGTGGAAGATCTTCCTGCGGCTGGCCGGCGTGCTGGCCGGACAGGGCCCGGACGCCGACCTCGACGCGCTCGACGACCTCGTCATCTCGACGGTCGTCCAGCGCGAGGCGGGCGACGCCGGCTCACGCGTGGCCGGCCGGGAGCCGGCCGAGCTGATCGAGGCGCTCGAGCCGCGCCGCGGGCCGGAGCGCGTGCTCGACTTCATGCTGCGCGTCGGACCCTACGGAGACGGCTTCGGCGGCGCAGCCGGACGGCCTCACGCTCGACCTGCTGGAGGCAAACCCGCACGGGATCGACCTCGGCCCGCACCGCGAGCGCGTGCCCGAGGTGCTGCGCACGGCCTCGGGGAAGATCGAGCTGGCGCCCGAGGCGCTCGTGGCCGACGTCGAGCGGCTCCACGGCGCGCTGGCGCGCGAGCGCAACGGCGGGCTGGTGCTGATCGGGCGGCGCCAGCTGCGCTCGAACAACTCGTGGATGCACAACCTGCCGGCGCTCGTGAAGGGCAAGGACCGCTGCACGCTGCACATCCACCCCGACGACGCCGAGCGGCTCGGGCTCGAGGACGGCGGGCGCGCGGTGATCAGCTCCGCCGCCGGCCAGATCGAGGCGCCGGTCGAGCTGACCGACGCGATCATGCCCGGCGTCGTCTCGATCCCGCACGGCTGGGGTCACGGCGCGCCCGGGGTGAAGATGCGCGTGGCGAGCGACCACGCCGGCGTGAACACGAACGTGCTGGCGGACGAGTCACAGGTCGACCCGCTGTCGGGCAACGCCGTGCTGAACGGCATCCCCGTCGAGGTGCGGGCAGCCGTGGCGGAGCCGGTCCCCGCCTAGATCGCTGAGAGCATCGAGCCGCCGCAAGAACGGCAGGTCACGTTCGCCGTGTCAGACATCCGGGCGATCGTGGAGTGCGCGCCGCAGTTCGGGCACTCCGAGCGGAGCTCGAAGCGGCGCAGGCAGTAGACGCAGCGGTAGCGGCCCGCGAGGTTGGTTCCGCGCAGCCACGGCTCACCGCATGACGGGCACTCCGGGCCCAGCTGGCTCTTCTCGTCACTCGGCGCGTGCAGGCACTTACCGTACCCGTTCGGGGCCTGCGGATCAGCTGGGGCGGCCGCGCAGCCAGGCGGGGGCGTCCATCGGCCGCTTGCCCGGGGGCTGCACCTCGAGCAGCTCGAGGGCGCCCTGGGCGGCCCCGTAGAGGGCGCGCGAGTCGTGCACCTCGAGCCGGCCGGGAGGTACGTCCTCGGCCGCCGGGACGAGCGCCGCGCGGCGCACGCCGAGCCGCTCGCCGCCGTCGAGCTCGACGTACGCGCCGATGTGAGGGGTGAGCGCGCGCACGCGGCGCTCGAGCTCGTCCGCGGGCCGGGCGGGGTCGAGCAGGCGGTCGCCCGGCTCGATCTTCTCCGCGTAGGTGACGCCCTGGTCGGGCTGCTCGTGGAACGGCGGTCGGTTGTCGAGCGCCTCGACCAGCAGCTCGCCGCCGAGCGCGGACAGCCGCGGCGCGAGGCTGCCGTAGTCGTCGCCGGGGGCGATCGGCTCGGCGCGCTGGAGGCAGATCGGCCCGGCGTCGAGCTCGGCGATCGGGCGCATGATCGTCACCCCGGTCTCCTCGTCGCCGGCCTCGATGGCGCGCTCGATCGGCGCCGCGCCGCGCCAGCGCGGCAGCAGCGACGGGTGCACGTTGAGCAGCTCGTGCGCGGACAGCAGCGGCTCCCGGATCAGCGCCCCGTACGCGCACACGACGACCGACTCTGGGCGCGCCGCCGTCGATCGCCGCCTGCGCCTGCTCTGTGTTGAGGTCCTCGGGCTGGAGCGTGTCGATCCCCAGCAGCGCCGCGCGCTCCGCAACCGGCGGCGGCTGCAGCTGGCGGCCGCGTCCGCGCGGGCGGTCCGGCCGCGTCACGACCAGCACCGGCCGGTGCGGCGTCGCGGCGAGGCGCTCGAGCACGTCGACTGCGAACTCGGACGTGCCGAGGTAGACGGTCCGCATCGCTAGGGGCTCGCCACGACGATGTGGAGCGTGCGCGGCCCGTGCACGCCCTCGACGCGGTTGAGCTCGATGTCGGACGTCGCCGACGGGCCGGCGATGAACGTGAGCGGCCGGCCCTCGCCGATCGCCGGGGCGAGCCGCTCGACCGCCTCGGGGACGAGCTCCACGATCGCCTCCTCGGCGACGACGCAGAGGTGGTAGTCGGGCACGAGCGTCAGCGCGCGGCGGCCCTGCCCCGCACCGCCGTCGAGGACGATCGTGCCCGTCTCGGCGATCGCGAGCGCGGAGCCGGTCAGCGCGCCGTCCACCTCGTCGAGCCGTGGGCGCCGACAGGTCCTCGTCGGCGATCAGCTCGACGCCCTCCGGGCTCCAGTCGGAGGTCAGGTCGGCCGGAACCGCCAGGCGCCGCGCGCCGGCCTCGGCGGCGAGCTGCCCGAGCACCTGCGCGAGCTCGTGTCGCGCCGCACGGCGCACGGTGGCCCGGTACTCGCCGGCGCGCTCGGCGAAGAGTGCGACCACCTCGGCGTGGCCGCGCTCGCCCCGGCGCCGGTACTCGCGCGGCACCTGCACCGGCGGCGGGCGATCGCCGAGCGCAACCCCGACCCGGTCGAGGATCGCGGTGCGGGGGTCGGCTGCCCGCGACTCCGGCTCGGCCACGGGCGCGGGCGCGGGCACCGAGGGCGCCGCCACGGCCGGGGTGTCGGCATCCCCGCGCTCGCGCCGCCACCAGTCGCGGAAGGTCTCGGCGGGCGGCGCCGGCAGGTCGCGCGTGTCCGTCCAGCCCGACAGCGGCCAGGGCAGCCGTGTCACGCGCCCGCCGCGCGCCAGCGGGCGGACCAGCCGGGCGCCGCGCTGGGCGGCCTCGAACGCGCGGCGTGAGGCGAAGGCGCGGTAGAGCGCCCTCATGGTCGCCTTCTCGGGCTTCCAGGCGGGCTCTGAGTCGACGACCCGTCCGCGCAGGTGCACGAGCACGCGCGGGATGTCGATCTTCACGGGACAGACCTCGTAGCAGGCGCCGCACAGGCTCGACGCGTACGGGAGCGACCGGCCCTCGTGCAGGCCGTGCAGCTGGGGCGTCAGGATCGCCCCGATCGGCCCCGGATAGACGGACTCGTACGCGTGCCCGCCCACCCGTGAGTAGACGGGGCAGGAGTTCAGGCAGGCCGAGCAGCGGATGCAGCGCAGCGCCTGGCGCCCGACCTGGTCGGCGAGCACGTTCGTGCGGCCGTTGTCGAGCAGCACCAGGTGGAACTCGCGCGGGCCGTCGCCGGGCCGGACGCCGGTCCAGAAGGAGGTGTAGGGGTTCATGCGCTCGCCCGTCGACGAGCGCGGCAGCAGCTGGAGGAAGACCTCCATGTCCTCCCAGCTCGGCACGAGCTTCTCGATCCCCATCACCGTTACGAGCGTCTCCGGCAGCGTCGTGCACATGCGGCCGTTGCCCTCGGACTCGAACACGCACACGGTCCCGGTCTCGGCGACCGCGAAGTTCGCCCCCGAGATGCCCATGCGCGCCGACAGGAACTTGCGCCGCAGGTGCAGCCGGGCGGCCTCCGTCAGCGCCGCGGGATCGTCGGAGAGGTCGGGCAGGTCGAGCTCGGCGGCGAACAGGTCGCGGATCTCCGATCGGTTCTTGTGGATCGCGGGCACGAGGATGTGCGACTGCGAGTCGTCGCCCAGCTGGATGATCAGCTCGGCCAGGTCGGTCTCGACCGCCTGCACCCCGGCTGCCTCGAGCCGGTCATTGAGATCGATCTCGTCGGTGACGATCGACTTGACCTTGACCACCTCGGAAACCCCGGCTTCCCGGGCGATGCCGGCGACGATCGAGCATGCCTCGTTGCCGTCGTTGGCCCAGTGCACCACGCCGCCGGCAGCACCGACGGCGGACTCGAGCCGCTCCAGCAGCGGTCCCATGTCGGCGAGCGTCCGGTCCTTGATCGCGCTGCCGGCCTCGCGCAGCTCCTGCCAGTCGGGCAGCTCCCCCACCACGGCCGCGCGCTTGGCGCGGATCGTCGTCGTCGCCTTGCGGAGGTTGCTCCGCAGCTGCGAGTCCTGCAGCGTCCTGCGCGCGGCATCCGGGAAGCTCACGACGCCAGCACCTCCGCGAGGTGCAGCGCGCGCACGCCGGTGCGCTGGCGCGAGAGCGCGCCGCCGATGTGCATCAGGCAGGAGTTGTCGGCGGCGCAGACGACCTCCGCCCGCGTGTCGAGCACCGCGCGCACCTTGTCGGCCAGCATCGCGGACGAGACCTCGGCGTTCTTGACCGCGAACGTCCCGCCGAAGCCGCAGCACTCGGACGCCTCGGGCAGCTCGACCAGCTCGATGCCCCTGACCGCCCCGAGCAGCCGCAGCGGCCTGTCCCCCACGCCGAGCTCGCGCAGCGAGTGGCAGGTCGGGTGGAAGGTCACCCGGTGGGGGAAGTACGCGCCGACGTCCTCGACGGACAGGCGGTCGACCAGGAACTCGGACAGCTCGTAGACGGTCGGCCCCTCGTCGAGCTGCTGGCGCAGCATGCCCGCGCAGGACGCCGAGGGGCAGACGACGGCCTCGGCGCCGTCGAACACGCGGGCGAAGCGCTGCGCGAGCGCCGCGCCCTCGCGTGCGTAGCCGGAGTTCAGGTGCATCTGCCCGCAGCAGGTCTGCTCGAGCGGGAAGTCGACCTCGCAGCCGAGCCGTTCGAGCAGCCGCACGACCGCGTACCCCGTTTGGGGGAACAGGGTGTCGTTGAAACAGGTGACAAAAAGTGAAACGCGCACGTCCTGGCTACCGGCTTATCGGTTTCCCCTAGGCCGGGCTCGGGAAACGGGTGGCGATGAGGGTCAACCAGGGGGAGAGAATCGTGTACACGCAGGATTTCGACCCGGTATCGCAGTCGCTCGGGCTCAGCTCGATCTTCGCGGTTCTACCGATCTTGGCGCTGTTCGTGCTGCTCGGAGGGCTGCGCCTCGCCGCGCAGTGGGCGGCTTTGATCGCGCTCGGGGTGGCCATGCTGGTCGCGATGATCGTCTACGGCATGCCGGTCGACCAGACCGCGCTGTCGGCCACGGAGGGCGCCGCGTTCGGCCTCTTCCCGATCATGTGGATCGTCGTCGCGGCGATCTGGATCTACAACATGACCGTCGAGACGGGGCACTTCGCGGTCCTGCGCCGCTCGTTCGGCGCGATCTCGAACGACCAGCGCGTCCAGGCCGTGCTGATCGCCTTCTGCTTCGGCGCCCTGCTCGAGGCGCTCGCCGGCTTCGGCACGCCGGTGGCGATCACCTCGGTGGCGCTGATCGCGCTCGGGTTCAAGCCGATCAAGGCGGCCTCGGTGGCGCTCGTCGCGAACACCGCGCCGGTCGCGTTCGGGGCGATCGCGATCCCGATCGTGACGCTCGCCGACATCACCGGTCTGCCCAAGGAGGACCTGGGCGCGATGGTCGGCCGCCAGACCCCGTTCCTCGCCCTGATCGTCCCGCTGATCCTGATCGGCATGGTCGACGGCTCGCGCGGCATCCGCCAGGCGTGGCCGGTCGCCGCTGTGGGCGGCTTCGTCTTCGCAGTCGGGCAGTTCGCCTGCTCGAACTACATCTCCGTCGAGCTGACGGACATCGTCGCCTCGCTGGCCTCCACGGCCGCGATCGTGCTGCTCGTGCGCGTCTGGCAGCCCGGCGAGCCGCTCGTCGCCGACGTCGGCGTCAACCGGCCCGCGGTGGCCGGATCCTCGACTCACGCCCCCGCGGTTGAGGCCGAGGTACGCAGGCGCGACGACACGGTCAAGGACCCGCCCGGGGACGTGTTCCGCGCCTACCTGCCCTACCTGATCATCATCGCCGTGTTCTCGATCGCCCAGATCCCGGCGGTCAAGGACGCGCTCGCCGAGAAGCCGTGGACCACGACCTTCCAGTGGCCCGGCCTCGACGTGTTCACCACCGACGGCGAGCCGCTCAGCTCGCTCACCTACAACGTCAACTGGCTCCCGGCGGCGGGCACGCTGCTGCTGATCTCGGGCCTGCTGACGATGCTCGCGCTGCGAGTCTCTCCGAGCCGCTCGGTGAAGGTGTTCGGCGCGTCGCTCGACCAGCTCAAGTGGGCGATCCTGACGGTCTCTTCGGTGCTGGCGCTGGCGTACGTGATGAACCAGTCCGGGCAGACGATCACGCTCGGGCTGTGGGCCGCCGGCGCGGGCGACTTCTTCGCGTTCCTGTCGCCGCTGATCGGCTGGCTGGGCGTCGCGGTGACCGGCTCGGACACCTCGTCCAACGCGCTGTTCGGCGCGCTCCAGGTGACCGCTGCCAAGGACGCCGGGATGGACCCGACCCTGCTCGCAGCGGCCAACAGCTCGGGCGGCGTGCTCGGCAAGATGATCTCGCCGCAGAACCTCGCCATCGGCGCCGCAGCCGTCGGCATGGCCGGGCAGGAGGGGGACCTGTTCCGTAAGGTGCTCAAGTGGAGCGTCCTGCTGGTCCTGGTCATGTGCGTACTCGTCTACCTGCAATCGACAGCGGTGCTGGATTGGATGGTCGTGAAGTAGCGGCCGCGCTGGTCGCGGAGCTGCGCGCCGCCGTCGGCGGCGCGCACGTCATAACCCACGAGCACCAGCTGCGCACGTACGAGTCGGACGGCCTGCTCCAGTACGCGGTGACGCCGTCCGCCGCGGTGCTGCCGGCTCGACCGAGGAGGTGCAGGCGGTCGTGCGCGCCTGCCACCGAGCGGGGGTCCCCTGGGTCGCGCGTGGCGCCGGCTCGGGGCTGTCCGGCGGCGCCACGCCGGTGGCCGACGGGATCGTGATCTCGCTCAGCCGCATGCGGCAGGTCGTGGAGGTCGACCTGGCCAACCAGCGCATCGTCGTCGAGCCGGGCGTGACCAACATCGCGGTCTCGCAGGCCGTGGGGCCGGATCACTTCTACCCGCCCGACCCTTCGTCGCAGATCGTCTGCACGATCGGCGGCAACGTCGCCGAGAACTCGGGCGGGGCGCACTGCTTCAAGTACGGCTTCACGACCAACTACGTGACCGGGCTCGAGCTGGTCTTGCCCGACGGCGAGCTGGCGCTGCTCGGCGGCAAGGAGATCGACCATCCAGGGCCCGACCTGCTGGGCGCGTTCGTCGGCTCCGAGGGGACGCTCGGGATCGCCACCAAGATCTGGCTGCGGGTCGTGCCCAAGCCGGAGGCCGTACGGACGCTGGTCGCGTTCTTCGGCTCCCCGGTGGCCGCCGGCGAGGTCGTCTCGGCGATCGTCTCCAGCGGCATCGTCCCGGGTGCGATCGAGATGATGGACAACCTCTCGATCCGCGCGGCGGAGGGCTATGCCCACGCGGGCTATCCCATCGACGCCGGCGCGGCGCTCGTCGTCGAGCTGGACGGCTCCGACGCCGAGTGCGAGGCGCGCTTCGAGGAGGTCGTCGGGATCTGCGAGGGCGCGGGCGCCGACTCGATCCGCGTCGCCAAGGACGAGGCCGAGCGCGAGCTGATCTGGCGCGCGCGCAAGGCGGCCTTTGCGGCGATGGGCCGGATCGCGCCCAACTACTACGTGCAGGACAGCGTCATCCCGCGCACGCGGCTGGCCGAGGTGCTGGGGCGGATCGAGCAGCTGGGGCGCGAGTACGACCTCGAGGTCGCGAACGTCTTCCACGCCGGCGACGGCAACCTGCACCCGCTCGTCTGCTACGACGGGTCGGTCCCCGGCGAGGCCGAGCGCGCCGAGGAGTGCGCCGGGCTGATCGTCAAGGCCTGCGTCGACGCGGGCGGGTCGATCACCGGCGAGCACGGCGTCGGCGTCGACAAGAAGCGCTACATGCCCGAGATGTTCAGCGACGCCGACCTCGGCACGTTCCAGCGGCTGCGCTGCGCGTTCGACCCCGACCAGCGCGCCAACCCCGGCAAGGTGATGCCCACGCCGCGGCTGTGCGGCGAGGTGCCCGGCCCCTACCGCCGCCACCCGCTGGAGCAGGCGGGCGTGGCGGAGCGCCTCTGATGGCGACCGCCGAGGTCAGGCGCAGCGCGCCCGGCTCCACCGACGAGCTCGCGGCGGAGCTGGCGGGCGCCGCCGGCGGCGGCACCCGCGTTCGCCTGCTCGGGGCCGCCACCAAGCGGCGCTGGGCGCCGGACGCCGAGCCCGGCCTGGAGCTGTCCAGCGCGGGGCTCGACCGGATCGTCGAGCACAACGCGGGCGACCTGACGGCCGTGCTCGAGGCGGGCGTGCCGCTCGCCAGGGCCCAGGAGCGCTTCGGCGAGGCGGGCCAGATGCTCGCGCTCGACCCGCCCGACGCGGGCGGCGCCACGATCGGCGGGATCGTCGCGACGAACGACTCGGGGCCGCTCAAGACCCGCTACGGGGGCGCGCGCGACCTCGTCGTCGGCATGCGCGTGGCGCTCGCCGACGGCACCGTCGCCAAGAGCGGCGGGAAGGTGATCAAGAACGTCGCCGGCTACGACCTGGCCAAGCTGTTCACCGGCTCGCACGGGACGCTCGGCGCGATCCTCGAGGTGTCGGTGCGGCTGCACCCGCTGCCCCCGGCGACGGCCACCGCCGTCGGCCACACGCACAGCCCGCACCTGCTCGGCGGCGGCGCCGCGGCGCTGGCGCACGCGCAGCTCGAGCAGATGGGCCTGGACGTGCGCTGGGCCGCCGGTGCGGGCATGGTGCTGGCGCGCTTCGGCGGCGTGGCGGCGCGGGCGCAGGCCGAGACGGCCGAGCGGCTGCTGCGCGAGGCCGGACTCGAGGCGGAGCTCGTCGAGGACGACGAGGCGCTCTGGCAGGCGCAGCGCGACGGCCAGCGCTCGCCGCAGGGGCTCGTCGCGCGCGTGTCGGCGCTCCAGACCGATCTGGCCGACGTCGCGGCCGTGGCGGAGCGCCACGGCGCCGCGCTGGTGGGCCGGGCCGGCTCACGGCCTGTCGTGGCTGCGGCTCGACGAGGGCGACGGGGCGGCGCTGCTGGCCGACCTGTCGGGCTACCTGACCGTCGTGCTCGACCGCCCGGCCGGCATGCCCTCGCGGCCGGCCGAGCCGCGCGACCCCGGCGCGGCGCTGCTGGCACGGCGCGTCAAGGAGCGCTTCGACCCGGACGGGGCGCTCGTATGAGCGACTCGCCGCGGCCCGCCTGGGACGACACGCGCGCCCCGCAGCTCGAGCTGATCGACGACTGCGTCCACTGCGGCTTCTGCCTGCCGACCTGCCCCACCTACGTGCTCTGGGGCGAGGAGATGGACTCGCCGCGCGGGCGGATCGTGCTGATGAAGCAGGGCCACGACGAGATCTCCGCGCCGCTGGTCGGGCACCTCGACAACTGCCTCGGCTGCATGGCCTGCGTCACCGCCTGCCCGTCGGGAGTGCAGTACGACAAGCTGATCGAGGACGCCCGCGCCCAGGTCGAGCGCAACTTCGAGCGACCGGCCGCGGACCGCCGGCACCGGCGGCTCGTCTTCGAGCTGTTCACCCGGCCGGGCCGCCTGCGCGTGCTCGCGCCCGGCGCCGCGCTCGCCCACCGGCTCGGCATCCCGAAGCTGGCGCGAACCCCGCTCGCCAAGCGGCTGGCGCCGCGGCTCGCCGCGATGACCGCGATGACTCCGCAGGCGTCGGTGCGGGACGCGCTGGAGCGGCTCCCCACCCGCTTCGAGGCGCAGGGCGAGCGGCGCGGCGAGGTGGCGCTGCTCCAGGGCTGCGTGCAGCGCGTCTTCTTCAGCCACGTCAACCGCGACACCGCGCGCGTGCTCGCCGCGGAGGGCTTCGAGGTGCACGTCCCCCGGCTGCCGCGCTGCTGCGGCGCGCTGCCGCTGCACGCCGGCGCGGACCCGCAGGCGCGCGAGCTCGCCAAGGCGACCATCGAGGCGCTCGAGGGCCATGAGACGGTGATCGTGAACGCGGCGGGCTGCGGCTCGGCGATGAAGGACTACGGCCACGTGCTGCGCGACGAGCCGGCCTGGGCCGAGCGCGCGGAGCGCTTCGCCGCCAAGGTGCGCGACGCGAACGAGTTCCTCGCCGAGGCCGGCCCGCGAGCGGAGCGGCGGCCCGTCCGCATGAAGGTCGCCTACCACGACGCCTGTCACCTGGCGCACGCCCAGGCGGTGCGCGACCAGCCCCGGGAGCTCCTGCGCGGCATCCCGGAGCTCGAGCTGGTCGAGCCGCGCGAGTGGGAGCTGTGCTGCGGCTCCGCTGGGATCTACAACCTGGTCAAGCCCGAGCCGGCCGCCGAGCTGGGCGAGCGCAAGGCACGCAACCTGCTCGACACCGGAGCCGAGGCGGTCGCGGCCGCCAACCCCGGCTGCGCCCTGCAGATCACGGCGCACGCCGAGCGCCTCGGCAAGACGCTCCCGGTGCTGCACCCGATGGAGTTGCTGGCCCGGTCGATCGCGTAGGGCGCCTCGTCAGGCGCCCGCCGGCTCACCTCCGTTGCGATCGAGCCGGTCGAGGACCTTGAACAGCGCTCGGCGCTGAGCTCGCATCTCCTCGACGAACTCCCTGTGCTCGGCGTCCATCCGAACGGTGAGCCGGTCAGTCCTGCGTCCGATGTGATCCGCCGCACGCGTCAAGCCCTGCATCACGAGCGTCTGATCCGCCAGGAACTCGCGCAGGTCTCGGAACGCGACCTCGTTGCGCAGCATGACCTCGTTCGAGCGCTGCATGATCCAGTTGCCCCGCTCCATGATCCCGTCGACCCGCTCCATGTGCCCGTCGAGCCGCTCTAGCCACCTGTCCTGATCCACACGGCCAGTGTCCCGGCGGGCAGGTAACGCCACAAGACGCGAGAGTGACAATCCGGGCGCGGGACCGTTACGTGCCAGACTGCGAGCTGCGATGCCCGCGGCCGCCCACCGCATGCGCGACGCCCTCGAGAGCGGCGATCTCGACGCAGCCGTCGCGCTGCTCGCACCCGACGTCGTCTTCCGCAGCCCGATCGTCCACCAGCCCTACCACGGGCCCGAGGCGGTGCGGGCGCTGCTCGAGGGCGTGCTCGCGATCTTCGAGGACTTTCGCTACGAGCGCTCGATCGGCGCCCCCGACGCCGCCGACCACGCGCTCGTCTTCCGCACCCGCGTCGGCGACCGCGAGATCGAGGGCTGCGACTTCCTGCACGTGAGCGCCGACGACCTGATCGACGAGTTCGTCGTGATGGTGCGGCCGCTGACCGGCGCGCTCGCGCTGGCGGAGGCCATGCGCGCGCACTTCGAGGGCTCGGTACCGGCGCCCTAGGGCAGCTCCCAGGTGTGCACGGGCTCGTTCGCGTGCATGTGCTCGCGGTAGAGCACCGTCATCCGCCGCAGCGCCTCGCGGCGCTCCAGCCCCTCGTAGAGCTTGTGGAAGGCCGCCGCCTGCCACGCGGCGCCGTTCTGCATCGTCACGCAGCGGCGCTCGATGATCCCCAGCAGCCGGTCGCGGTCGGCCGCCTCGATGCCGGCGGCCGCGAGCCCCTCGTCCGCGGCGGGCAGCAGCCGGCGCACCACCAGCTCGCCGACCGGCACCTCCCCCACGCCTGGCCAGTAGACGCGCGCCTCGATCCCGTCGCGGGCGGCCGCGTGGAAGTTCTCCTCCGCGGCCGAGAACGACATGCGCGACCAGAGCGGCTGCTCCTCCGTCACCAGCGCCCGCACCAGCCCGTAGTAGAAGGCGGCGTTGGCGCAGATGTCGACCACCGTCGGCCCCGACGGCAGCAGCCGGTTCTCGACCCGCAGGTGCGGGCGCTCGCGCACCACGTCGTAGATGGGCCGGTTCCAGCGGTAGACAGTCCCGTTGTGCAGCGCCAGCTCCGCGAGCGAGGGCGTGTCGCCGCGGTCGAGCGTCTCCTGCGGGTCCTCGGCCTCGGTGACCGGCAGCAGCGCGGGGAAGTAGCGGACGTTCTCCTCGAACAGGTCGAAGATCGACGTGATCCAGCGCTCGCCGAACCAGACCCGCGGCCGCACGCCCTGGGCCTTGAGCTCGTCAGGGCGCGTGTCGGTGGCCTGCTCGAACAGCGCGATGCGCGTCTCGCGCCACAGCTCCTTGCCGAAGAAGAACGGCGAGTTGGCCGCGACCGCGACCTGCGGCCCGGCGATCGCCTGGGCCGCGTTCCAGAAGCTCGGGAACGCCTCCGGCTCGACCTGCTGGTGCAGCTGGACGCTCGTGCAGGCGGCCTCGGGGGCGATCGTGTCGGCGAAGGTGGCCAGCCGCTCGACGCCGCCGATCGAGATCTCCAGGTCCTCCCCGCGCGCCGCGAAGATCTGCTCGTTGAGCAGCTCGTAGCGCGGGTTGTCGCTGAAGCTGTCGCGCGTCAGGTGCTCCTCGCCGATGGTCGGCAGGATCCCGATCAGCATCATGTGCGCGCCCACCGTGCGGGCCTGCTCCTCGGCGTGGTTGAGGTCCCGCCGCACGGCCTCCTCCAGCTCGCCGAAGGCCGAGGGGTCGAGCAGCCGCGGCGGCACGTTGATCTCGAGGTTGAACCGACCCAGCTCCGTCTGGAAGTCGGGGTCGGCGATCGCCTCGAGCGCCTGGGCGTTCAGCATCGCCGGGTCGCCGCGCTCGTCGGTCAGGTTGAGCTCGATCTCCATGCCCACCGAGCGCCGCCCCTCCTCGAAGCGGGACTCGCGCAGCATGCGGGCGAACACGTCGAGGCAGGCCCGCACCTTCTGTCGGTAACGCTGCCGGTCCTCGCGCGAGAAGACCGCCCCGGAGATCTCCCGGCCCACGACCGGACTCTATCCTCGTCCGTTCATGTCGACTCAGTACGTCTTCACGATGTACAAGCTGGCCCGCGTCCACCCGCCCGACAAGCGGGTGCTCGACGACATCTCGCTCTCGTTCCTGCCCGGGGCGAAGATCGGCGTGCTCGGGCCCAACGGCGCGGGCAAGTCCACCCTGCTGCGCATCATGGCCGGGCAGGACACCGAGTTCCGCGGCGACGCCCAGCTCGCGCCCGGCGCGACGGTCGGCCTGCTGGAGCAGGAGCCCCAGCTCGACCCGAGCAAGGACGTGCGGGGCAACGTCGAGGACGGCGTCCGCGAGCTGCGCGACATGCTCGACCGCTTCAACGAGCTGGCCGCCAACTACTCGGAGGAGACCGCCGACGAGTTCGCCCGGCTCCAGGACCGCATCGACGCGGCCGACGCCTGGCAGCTCGACACCACGCTCGAGATCGCCATGGACGCGCTGCGCCTGCCGCCGGGTGACGCCGACGTGAGCACCCTGTCGGGCGGCGAGCGGCGGCGCGTCGCGCTCTGCCGGCTGCTGCTGACCGCGCCCGACCTGCTGCTGCTCGACGAGCCGACCAACCACCTCGACGCCGAGTCGGTCGCCTGGCTCGAGAAGCACCTCGAGGACTACAAGGGCACGGTCGTCGCCGTGACCCACGACCGCTACTTCCTCGACAACGTCGCGGGCTGGATCCTGGAGCTCGACCGCGGCCGCGGCATCCCCTTCAAGGGCAACTACTCGGCCTGGCTCGAGCAGAAGCAGGCGCGGCTCGCCGTCGAGGAGAAGCAGGAGAGCGCGCGGCAGCGGACGATCGCGCGCGAGCTGGAGTGGGTGCGCGAGTCGCCGCGCGCGCGGCGCACCAAGTCGCGCGCCCGGCTCAACCGCTACGAGGCGCTGCTGGCGGAGGAGAAGTCGGTCAAGCTCGACCAGGTCCAGATCCACATCCCGGCCGGGCCGCGCCTCGGCGCCGTGGTGGTCGAGGCCGACACGCTGCGCAAGGGCTACGGCGATCGCCTGCTGATCGAGGACCTCTCGTTCACGCTGCCGCCGGCCGGGATCGTCGGCGTGATCGGACCCAACGGCGCGGGCAAGACGACCCTGTTCCGCATGATCGTCGGCGACGAGGAAGCCGACGGCGGCACGCTGCGGCTCGGCGAGTCCGTCGAGCCGGCCTACGTCGACCAGAGCCGCGACGCCCTCGACCCGGACAAGACCGTCTGGGAGGAGATCTCGGACGGCTACGACAACATCAAGGTCGGCGGGCGCGAGCTGAACTCACGCGCCTACGTGGCCGGCTTCAACTTCCGCGGCTCGGACCAGCAGCGCAAGGTCGGCGTCCTCTCCGGCGGCGAGCGCAACCGCGTGCACCTGGCCAAGCTGCTGCGCCGCGGCGGCAACCTGCTGCTGCTCGACGAGCCCACCAACGACCTCGACGTCGACACGCTGCGCGCGCTCGAGGAGGCGCTGCTCTCGTTCGCGGGCTGCGCGGTGATCATCTCGCACGACCGCTGGTTCCTCGACCGGGTCGCCACCCACGTGCTCGCTTTCGAGGGTGATTCGCAGGTCGTCTGGTTCGAAGGCAACTTCGAGGCTTACGAAGAGCATCGCCGGGGAAGGTTGGGCGCTGAGGCCGATCGGCCCCACCGGATCACCTACAAGAAGCTGACGAGGGCTTGACTTGATCGAGATAAGGGCGAACGTCGAAGAGCGCTTCGACGAGGTACTCAGCGACGGCGCGCTGAAGCTGGTCGGGAAGCTGCACGAGGAGCTCGACGGCCGCCGCCGCGAGCTGCTCGACGCGCGCGGGCGGCGCCAGGCAGAGCTCGACGCGGGCGCAACGCTCGACTTCGTGGCCGCGCCGGAGGACTTCCAGGTCGCGCCGGTGCCCGAGGCGCTGCAGGACCGGCGCGTCGAGATCACCGGCCCGACCTCGCGCAAGATGGTCATCAACGCGCTCAACTCGGGCGCGCGCGGCTTCATGGCCGACTTCGAGGACTCCAACTCGCCCTACTGGGCGAACATGGTCGGCGGCCAGGTCAACCTCGCCGACGCCGTGCGCGGGGACATGGAGCACTCCGAACGCGGCAAGGACTATCGCCTCGCCGAGGACCACGCCGTCCTGCTCGTGCGCCCGCGCGGGCTGCACCTGCCGGAGCGCCACCTCCAGGTCAACGGCGCCGAGGTGGCGGGCGCCTTCGCGGACTTCGGCCTCTACGTGCACCGCAACGCCGAGGCGCTGCTCGAGCGCGGCCGCGGGCCGTACTTCTACATCCCGAAGCTCGAGTCGGCCCGCGAGGCGGCGCTCTGGCGCGACGCCTTCCTGATCGCCGAGCACGCGCTCGGCCTCGACCGCGGGACGATCAAGGCGACCGTCCTGATCGAGACGGTGCCGGCCGCGTTCGAGATGGACGCGATCCTGTACGAGCTGCGCGACCACGCCGCCGGGCTCAACGCGGGCCGCTGGGACTACATCTTCTCGATGATCAAGCGCTTCCGGACGCGTCCCGACTTCGTGCTGCCCGACCGCTCCGACGTCACGATGACCGTCCCGTTCATGCACGCCTACTCGGAGCTGCTCGTGCGCACCTGCCACGCGCGCGGCGCGCACGCCATGGGCGGCATGTCGGCGGTGATCCCGTCGCGCACCGACGAGGAGGCGAACCGCGAGGCGTTCGAGGCCGTGCGCGCCGACAAGCAGCGCGAGGCCGGCGCCGGGTTCGACGGCACCTGGGTCGCCCATCCCGACTCGGTCCCGGTCGCGCTGGAGGCCTTCGACGAGGTGCTCGGCGACCGCCCCAACCAGGTCGACCGCCGGCGCGACGACGTGCAGGTCGGCGCCGACGACCTGCTGTCAGCAGCGCAGACCCCCGGTGAGATCACCGAGCAGGGGCTGCGCCTCAACGTCAACGTCGGCATCCAGTACATCTCGTCCTGGCTGCGCGGCAACGGCGCGGCCGGCATCTACGGGCTGATGGAGGACGCCGCCACCGCCGAGATCTCGCGCGCGCAGGTCTGGCAGTGGATCCACCACGGCGAGGTGCTCGACGACGGCCGGCCGGTCACGCCGGACCTGGTGCGCCAGCTGGCGGGCGAGGAGCTGGAGAAGATCCGCGGCGAGATCGGCGACGACGACTGGTTCCAGGAGCAGGGCCGGCCCGACCTGTCGCGCGCGCTGTTCGAGCGGGTGGCGCTCAGCGGGGACGAGTTCGTGGAGTTCCTGACGCTGCCGGCGTACGAGGAGCTGCTGAAGCTGGAGCGCTAGCGCGGCTCCTGCCGCGAGGAACTCGGCACGCAACGGTGTTCGCGTTCCCCTGCGCGGCCGAGGCGGCTTAGCCGCGGGCTTAAGCCGCTTCGCGCGCGCTGCTCGGCCTCGCGCAGCTCGCGCAGCGCGCGCTTGCGCTCCTCGCGGGTGGTGCGCTCGAGGATCAGCACGCCGTCGAGGTGGTCCATCTCGTGCTGGATCACGCGCGCCTCGAGGCCCGAGGCCTCGACCAGCCGCTCCTCGCCCTCCTCGTCCAGCGCGCGCACGCGCACGTGGATCGGGCGGTCGACGTCGACCGGTCACCCCGGGGATCGACAGGCAGCCCTCCTCGCCCACCTCCGCGTCGCCGCTCGACCACTCGAGCTCGGGGTTGGCGAGCACGATCACCGGCGCGTCGGGGCCGACGCGGTAGACCAGCAGCCGCTGCGAGATGCCCAGCTGCGGCGCCGCGAGCCCGACGCCGAGCGCGTCGTTCATGATCCCGGCCATCCGGCTGACCTGGCGGCGCAGCGAGTCGTCGAAGCGGTCGACCGGCGTGGCGCGCGACTTCAGCACCGGGTCGCCGAGGCGCCGGATGAACGACATCGCGGCGACGCGCCGCGCCTCGACCTCGGGGTCGAGCGGAGGCGCCTCCTCGTCGCTTCCTCGACCTCGACGGCCTCGACGCTCGACCTGCCGGTCTCGCGTCTCCTCCTCGCGCCATCGGCACCGCGCGAGTCTAGCTGCGCGTCCTACTGCGGGTCCACGTCGACCGCGAACGCCGCGCCCGCGTGCGCGCGGTCGGCGGCCACGCCTCGACCGCCGCGCGGACCGCGGCGATCGCGGGCTCGCGCTCGCGCGAGCGGATCACGAGCTGGGCGCGCTAGCGCGCCTGGCGGCGGAACAGCGGCGCCGGGCCGAGCACCGGCACGCCCGGCGGCGTCGATCAGCTCGCGGACGGCCGTCGGCGGCCGCGTGCTCCGGCCCCGGCTCGGTCGACGGAGCAGACGACCCGGATCAGGTGGCCGTAGGGCGGGTAGGCGAACGCCTCGCGGCGCGGCAGCTCGTCCGCGAGGAAGCCGTCGGCGTCGTGCGCCGGCGGCGTGGCGCAGCGCGCGCGCGCCGGGTCGAGCGCCTGCACGATCACCCGGCCGCCGCGCTCGCCGCGCCCGCTGCGCCCCGCGAGCTGGGCGACCAGCGCGAACGTGCGCTCCTCGGCGCGGAAGTCGGGGAAGCGCAGCGTGGCGTCGGCGTCGAGCACCACGCCGAGCGTCACGTCGGGGAAGTCGTGGCCCTTGGCGACCATCTGCGTGCCGACCAGCACGCCCGCCTCGGCGCGCCTCGAAGCGCGCGCAGCACGCCCGCGACGCCCGCGCTCGGCGGCCGACGTCGGAGTCGAGCCGGAAGACCGGCAGCGGCGCCGACCAGCTGCCTCGAGCTCGCGCTCGAGCTGCTCGGTGCCGGCGCCGTGGCGCGCGACCGACACCGAGCCGCAGTCCGGGCACGTCCGGCGGCACGCGCTCGCGGTGGCCGCAGTGGTGGCAGGCCAGCTCGGCCGGCGCGCTGGTGCAGCACGAGCGTCACGTCGCAGTCGGGGCACTCCCAGACGCGCCCGCAGAGCCGGCAGGAGAGGAAGTTCGACCAGCCGCGCCGGTTGAGCAGCACGATCGCCTTCTCGCCGCGCGCGCCGGACGCCGTCGAGCGCCTGGCGCGTGCGCTCGTGCAGCGGCCCGGACACGCCGCGCCATCCCGACCAGCTCGACCGGCGGCAGCGCCGCGCCCGTCGACGCGCTCGCGCAGCTCGCAGCGCGCTCGTAGCGCACGCAGGCTCTCCGGCCGCGGCGTGGCGCTGCCGGCCAGCAGCAGCGCGCCCTCGAGCTCGGCGCGCCGCTCGGCCACCACGCGCGCGTCGTAGCGCGGGTCGCCCTCCTGCTTGTAGGAGGCGTCGTGCTCCTCGTCGACCACGATCAGCCCGAGGTCGCTCGAGCGGCGCGAACACCGCCGAGCGCGGGCCGACGCAGACGCGCGCCTCGCCGCGGCGCATGCCGCCACCACTCGTCGTAGCGCTCGCGCGCGGTGAGCTGCGAGTGCAGGATCGCGACGGCGTCGCCGAAGCGCTCGACGAAGCGGCCGGCGGTCTGCGGCGTGAGCGCGATCTCGGGCACGAGCACGATCGCCGAGCGGCCGCGCTCGAGCGCCGCCGCCACGGCGCGCAGGTAGACCTCGGTCTTGCCGCTGCCGGTGACGCCGTGCAGCAGCAGCGGCGCGCGGCCGGCGCGGCTCGTCCATGCGCGGCCGACCACGGCGTCGAGCGCCGCGCGCTGCGCCGCGCGTGAGCTCCACCCCGCCCGCGCGCGCCCCGACGCCCTCGATCCGCGGCCGCCGCGGCGGCTCGGCGGCCTGCTCGAGCGTCACCAGCCCGCGCCGCTCGAGGCTGCGCAGCGTCGAGTGGTCGGCACCGGCGAGCCGCGCCACGGCCGACGACGCTCGCCGGGCCCGCGCGCGAGCGCCTCGAGCACGGCGCGCTGGCGCGTCGCCCAGCGCGCACCGCCGCCGTCGAGCGCGGCGCGCCCGTCGTCCGTGAGCGTCGGCCCGCAGCGAGCGGCGCGGCCGCAGCGGCCGCGCCGGCGCCGGTGCCGGTGCCGGGCGGCAGCACCAGCGCGAGCCCGCGCGCGGGCGTCGACACGTACTCCCGGGCCACCCACAGCCCGAGCCGCACGAGCGCCTCGGGCACGTCGGCCTCGAGCGCCGAGAGCGGCTCCACCAGCCGCTCCGGCGGCAGCTCGCTCGAGCTCGGCCAGGTCGACCACGACGCCGAGCAGCCGCCGGCGCCCGAACGGGACGACGAGCATGCTGCCCACCCCGACGCCGGCGAGCTCGCCGCCGAGCCGGTAGTCGAACGGCCCGCGCAGGGCGCGCGCAGGGGTCAGCGGCTCGACCTTGGCGATCACCGCCCCGACGCTACGAGGGCGGCGGACCTCGCGGTCCCGCGGCCGGCTATTCAGCGGGCGATGCGCCGCCTCGAGCCGCTCGAGCGCCTCGTTGCCCACGGGCGCCAGCCCGAGCTCGTGGCCGGCTCCCAGAGCGCGTGCCAGACGGCCGTCGGATGGCCGCGCTCGAACAGCAGCAGGAAGTGACCGCCGTCCTCGCGCAGGACCGTCACGGGCGTGCCGCCCACCGTACCCGCGGCCACCTCGCCGACCCCCAGCCGCGCGGGGAGGCCGGCCGCCTGCATGATCGCGGCGGCGCGCGGCCGACCAGCGACAGCGCGGCGGCGTCCGGCAGCAGTCCACCTCGACGTCGAGGCCCGCCGTCGAGATCGCCCGCTCTCGACCTGGCGCCAGCGCGCGATGGCGCTCGGGGCGCCGGCCACCACCGCCCGGCGAGCCGTCGAGCGGCAGCACCACGTGCCGGCCACGCGGGTGGCCCGCCCGGCGCCGGGACGCCCTGCCGGCACCGCGGCCGCCAGCACGCGGTCGAGCAGCGCCTGCGCTCCGGCGAGCGCCAGCTGGCGCATCGCCGAGCGGTCGACCAGCCCAGCCGCCTTGGTGCGTCACGGCGATCTCGGCCGCCACCGACCCGTAGTGCGCCGACGACCGCCACGCCGTCGCGCTCCACCATCACGGCTCCGGGCGGACGCAGCGGGTCGAGCGCGGCGATCTGGTCACCGCTCACGCCGGACCCGTCGGGGCGGGTGTACGGCGCGTGATCCTCGTTCATCCTCGAACCGCCTCCGCGCGCGAGCGCATCCTCGAGACGGCCTACGACCTCTTCAGCCGCCACGGGATCCGGGCCGTCGGCGTCGATCGGATCGTCGCCGAGTCGGGCGTGGCGAAGATGAGCCTCTACCGGCACTTCGACTCGAAGGACGAGCTGGTGCTGTGCTTCCTCCAGGAGCGCGAGCGGCGCTGGACCTACGACTGGCTGCGCGCCGAGGCCGAGCGCCGCGGCGAGACCGCGGCGCGAGCGCATGCTGGCCATCTTCGACGTGTTCGGCGAGTGGTTCGCGATCGAGGACTTCGAGGGCTGCTCGTTCATCAACGTCCTGCTCGAGTTCGGCGACCGCGACCACCGCATCCGGCAGGCCACCGTCGAGCACCTGCGCAACATCCGCGCCTTCCTGCGCGAGCTCGCCGCCGAGGCCGGCGCCCCCGACCCGGAGGCGCTCGCCCACAAGTGGCACATCCTCATGAAGGGCTCGATCGTGGCGGCCGGCGAGGGCGACCGCCTCGCGGCCGGACGCGCTCGCGAGATCGGCGAGCTGCTGCTGGCGCACGAGGCGCTCCGCCGCCTAGCCCACCCCGAGCTTCTCCGCCGCCATCCGCGTGCCCTCGACGCGGTTCTTCATCTTCTGGAAGGCGACCTCGCGCGCGAAGTCGGGCGAGCCGTGGTTGGGCTTCTCGTCGATGCTGAACGGCGAGAAGCCGCAGTCGTCGGTCGCGCCGAGGCGCTCCTTGGGGATGAAGTCGGCCGCCCGCACGAGCGCGTCGCAGACCTCCTGCGGGCTCTCCACGCTCGGGTTCTGCGGGTTGATCACGCCGACGTAGCACATCTGCGCCACGCCGTTCGCGTCCTCGCGGCTGTGCTTGCCGATCGACTCGTAGACCGGGTCCTTGTCGCGCTCGCTGGCCAGCTGGATGAGGAAGTAGCCCGCGTTGATCTTGAACATCTCGGGCAGCAGGTTGTTGTAGGGGACGTCGGCGCTGTGGACGGAGTCGCGGTCGCCGCCGGGGCAGGTGTGGATGCCGATGTTGACGCGCTCCTCGGGCGAGAAGCGATCGAGCACGCGGTTGTTGAGCTCGATGAAGTGCGGCAGCATCCCCGCGCCCGTCCAGGGGTTGCGCGGATCGGCGCGGGTGGCGAGCCGGCCCTCGGTGAAGTCGACCGACACGCGCTCGGCGCCGGCGTCGAAGGCCTGGCGGATGTCCTTCTCGGTCTCGTTGGTGAGGTCCTCCTCGAACTGCTCGCGCGGGTAGTCCGGCACCTCCTCCTCGAGCGGGTAGAGCAGGGCGAGCATCGAGGGCGCGATCACGGCCTGCTTCATCGGCTTGGTCGCGAACTTGATCGACTTCTTGAGGGTGTCGGCCGCGTAGGTCTTGTAGCGGAACGGCCCGCCGGTGAGGCGCGGCAGCTGGCGGTGGTGGCCGTCGGCGAAGATCGCGAAGTACTGGCCGCCCGTCGGCGAGGTTGTCGGCGAGGCCGGTGCCCGCCAGCGTGTCGGTGATCGGGTAGGTCGCGAAGCTCGACCAGCGCTGCTCGCCGTCGGACACGATCGGCTGTCCGGTCGCCTCGGCGTTCTCGATCGAGTCCTTGACGGCCGCGTCCTGCTCGGCCTCGAGCTGCTCCTGGGAGATCTTGCCCTCGTCGTAGTCGGCGTACGCCGCCTGCAGCTTGGACGGGCGCGGCAGCGAGCCCACGGGCTCGGTGGGGATGCCGGTCGGGGTCCTCGGGTCGTATGCCATCGTACCTCTTCTCTAGGGGACAGACCGGTCTACCCGATGTCCCCGCTCGAACACAACCACAGCGAGACCGGCCTCGTCAGCACGTCTGCCGCGCGACCGTCACGATGTGGCGCGTGGCGATCGACTTCGAGGCCGAGGGCCTGCTCGACGGCCTCGCCGACGAGCGAGGCGCGCGCAGGCGCGGCTCGACCTGCTGCGCGCGCTCGAGGCGGAGGGCTTCGCGCTCGAGGAGCTGCGCCGGGCCACCGCGCGAGGGCCGGCTCGCGCTGCTGCCGGTCGAGCGGGTGCTCGAGGCCGAGGGGCCGCGCTACACCCGCGCGGAGCTGCGCCGAGCAGACCGGCCTCGACGTCGACTTCCTGGCCGAGGCGCGCCGGGCGATCGGCGCGCCGGCGGTCGGGCCGGACGAGCGGGTGCTCACCGAGGACGACCTCGAGCTGCGCGCAACGCCGCCGCGCTGCTGGAGGCCGGGCTCGACCGCGAGAGCTTCCTCGAGCTGACGCGCCTGATGAGCCAGGCGATGAGCACGGTCGCGGCGAGCTTCGGCTCGATCGTTCGGCGAGGCGCTGCTGCGCCCCGGCGACACCGAGCGCGACCTCGGGCTGCGCTACGCGGAGACCCTGCGCAACCTCGGGCCGCTGGCGGCGCCGACGCTCGAGGACATGCTCAACCTGCGCCTGCGCGACGTGATCCGCAACGCCGTGGTCGGCGAGGCGGAGCTGCGCAGCGGCCACCTTCCGGGCGCGCAGCCGGTCACCGTGGGGTTCGTGGACATCGTGGGCTTCACCCAGCTGGGCGAGGAGATCCCGCCCGACGAGCTCGGCGCGGTGGTGCGCGAGTTCGAGCGCACGGTCGAGGACGCCGTGCAGCCGCCCGTGCGGCTGGTCAAGACGATCGGCGACGCGGCGATGCTCGCCTCGCCCGGCGCGACGCCGGTCTCGACGCGGTGGTCGGCCTCGTCGAGGTTCGCGCGAGCGACGAGGACCGCCCGCTGCTGCGCGGCGGCGTCGCCTCGGGCCAGGCGCTGCAGCGCGCGGGCGACCTCTACGGCCGCCCGGTCAACCTCGCGGCGCGGCTGACCTCGTTCGCCCGGCGCGGCAGCGTGGTCGCCTCCCAGGACGTACACGACGCCGTCGCCCGACCGCTACGCGTGGTCGTTCGCGGGCAACCGGCGCTTCAAGGGCGTCGGCGGCGAGGTCGCCGTGTACCGCGCGCGGCCGCCGGCCCGGCGGCGCCTAGGCGTTCGCCGGCTCGGCGCTGCCGAGCCCTGCCGCCTCGCGCAGCGCGTCCGCGCTGTCGGTCTTCTCCCAGGTGAAGTCGTGGTCCTCGCGGCCGAAGTGGCCGTAGGCGGCCGTCTTCTGGTAGATCGGCCGGTGCAGGTCCAGGTCTGGCGGAAGGCGCCGGGCCGCAGGTCGAAGTGCTCGTCGACGAGCCGCGCGATCTCGCTGCGGGCGACCTTCTCGGTGCCGAACGTCTCGACCATCACCGAGACCGGATGCGCCACGCCGATCGCGTAGGCCACCTGCACCTCGCAGCTTGTCGGCCAGCCCGGCGGCCACGACGTTCTTGGCGACGTAGCGCGCCGCGTAGGCGGCCGAGCGGTCGACCTTGGACGGGTCCTTGCCGGAGAAGGCGCCGCCGCCGTGGCGCGCCATGCCGCCGTAGGTGTCGACGATGATCTTGCGGCCGGTCAGGCCGGCAGTCGCCGACCGGGCCGCCGACCACGAACTTGCCGGTCGGGTTGACGAGGAAGTTGCGGCCGCGTCGTCGAGCAGCTTCTTCTCGTCGTAGAGCTCGCCGGGCAGGATCGGGTGGACGACGTGCTCCCAGAGGTCGGGCTTGATCATCGTCTCGCCGTCGACGCCGTCCTTGTGCTGGGTCGAGATCAGCACGCGTCTCGATCTCGATCGGCCGGCCGTTCTCGTAGCGGATGGTGACCTGGGTCTTGCCGTCGGGGCCGCAGGTAGGGGATCACGTCGGCGCGGCGCACCTCGGCCAGGCGGTGGGCGAGCTTGTGCGCGAGCGAGATCGGCATCGGCATCAGCTCGCGCGTCTCGCGCGTGGCGAAGCCGAACATCATGCCCTGGTCGCCGGCGCCGGCGACGTCGAGCTCGTCGTCGTCGGCCGGGTCCGTGCGCGCCTCGTAGGCCTTGTCGACGCCCTGGGCGATGTCGGGCGACTGCTCGTCGATCGCGGTGATCACGGCGCAGCTGTCGCAGTCGAAGCCGTAGCTGCCGTCGGAGTAGCCGATCTTGCGGATCGTCTCGCGCGCGATCTTCGGGATGTCGACGTAGACGTCGGTCGTGATCTCGCCCGAGACCACCACCAGCCCGGTGTTGACGAGCGTCTCGCAGGCGACGCGGCCGGACGGGTCCTCAGCCATGACGGCGTCGAGGACGCCGTCGGAGATCTGGTCGGCCATCTTGTCCGGATGGCCCTCGGTGACCGACTCGGAGGTGAACAGGAACTCGCTGTCTGAAAGCGGCTGCGTCGTCATGAGCCGGGAAGGGTACAGACAAGCTGCGCGCTACGGCCGACTCAGTCCGACCGGCCCCGGCTGGTCTTGAAGTCGATCACCAGCGGCACGCCCTGCAGGCCGTAGCGGTCGCGCAGCCGGTTCTCCAGGAAATAGGCGTAGTCGCGCGTGACCAGCGCCGCGGTTGTTGACCTGGACCGCGAAGCGCGGCGGCCCCGTCTCGTACTGGGCCATGTAGTACATCCGCAGCCGCTTGCCGCGCACGGCCGGCGGCTCGCGCAGGCCTGGAGGTCGCCCAGGAAGCGGTTCAGCTCGGGCGTCGGGATCCGCTGCGACGAGCGGTCGGCGAGCGCAGCGCCTCGGCCACCAGGCGCTTCAGCCCGCGCCCGGTGAGCGCCGACACCGCCATCACCTGCGGGCGCTGGCGCAGCTTCTTGGCCACGCGCGCCTTGGCGTCCTCCAGGTCGGTCTCGCGTGACGTCCCACTTGTTCAGCGCGATCACGGTCGCGCACTTGCGCTTCATGGCCAGCTCGGCCACCCGGAAGTCCTCGCTGGTGACGCCCTCGGCGGCGTCGCAGACGACGATCGCGACCTGCGGCGCGGTCCGCGGCCTGCTCCGAGCGCAGCTGCGCGTAGTAGTCGACGCGTCCCGGCGACCTTCGTCCGCCGGCGCAGCCCCGCCGTGTCGACCAGCACCACCGGCGCGCCCCTCGACCTCGATGCGCGTGTCGATCGAGTCGCGCGTGGTCCCGCCGTCGGCGCCACGATCACGCGCTCCTCGCCCAGCAGCCGGTTGAGCAGCGACGACTTGCCCACGTTCGGGCCGGCCGATCAGCGCGAGCCGCGGGCCTCGTCGCGCTCGCCGCGTCCGTGGGCAGCCGCTCCACGATCGCGTCGAGCAGGTCCCCGGTGCCCAGTCCCTGCGTGGCCGACACGGGCACGGGTCGCCGAGACCCGAGCGCGTAGAACTCGGCCGCCAGGCCCTGCTGGGCGGCCGCGTCGACCTTGTTGGCCACCACGATCGCCGGCACCGGGCCGCCGC